>NZ_JAKEUO010000040.1 GCF_022397915.1 Vibrio sp. Isolate34
ACGGTGAATACGTTCCCGGGCCTTGTACACACCGCCCGTCACACCATGGGAGTGGGCTGCAAAAGAAGTGGGTAGTTTAACCTTTCGGGGAGGACGCTCACCACTTTGTGGTTCATGACTGGGGTGAAGTCGTAACAAGGTAGCCCTAGGGGAACCTGGGGCTGGATCACCTCCTTATACGAAGATATTCACGATAAGTGTCCACACAGATTGATTAGGTTTAGAAAAGTTAAGAGACGATATTGGGTCTGTAGCTCAGCTGGTTAGAGCGCTCGCCTGATAAGCGGGAGGTCGGTGGTTCAAGTCCACTCAGACCCACCAATATCGACCTAGATGGGGCTATAGCTCAGCTGGGAGAGCGCCTGCCTTGCACGCAGGAGGTCTGCGGTTCGATCCCGCATAGCTCCACCATCTTTAAGTATTCTCTTAAGAGAGTCTTTAAAAATGGTTCATTTATTGAATCAAGCTCTTTAACAATTTGGAAAGCTGACTGATTACTTAATTGGCTTTCACTTTTAAAAGTGAAATCAAACAGCTCAAGGCTGTGATTAAGTTAATCAAATTTAAAAGTTCTCAATGTTTATCTGCTCTTATTTAATAAGAACGGTATAAACACAACAAACACATTCAAGTGTCTTGTATTCGATTCAAATTCGTTTGAATCACATTGAGTCCGGCAAACAGTCATTGAGAATTAACCCTTCTTAATGACAACCAAAAACCTTGGTTAGTTGCCATACACAAGACCCTTTCGGGTTGTATGGTTAAGTGACTAAGCGTACACGGTGGATGCCTTGGCAGTCAGAGGCGATGAAAGGCGTAATAACTTGCGATAAGCCCAGATTAGGTAGTAATAACCTTTTGAGTCTGGGATTCCTGAATGGGGAAACCCACTTACATAAGTAAGTATCCTGTTGTGAATACATAGCAACAGGAGGCAAACCGGGGGAACTGAAACATCTAAGTACCCCGAGGAAGAGAAATCAACCGAGATTCCGAAAGTAGCGGCGAGCGAAATTGGATTAGCCCTTAAGCTTTTAATGAGACAGATGAAGGCTCTGGAAAGTGCCGCAATAAAGGGTGATAGCCCCGTAATCGACATCTCATCATCAGNAGTCTGGGATTCCTGAATGGGGAAACCCACTTACATAAGTAAGTATCCTGTTGTGAATACATAGCAACAGGAGGCAAACCGGGGGAACTGAAACATCTAAGTACCCCGAGGAAGAGAAATCAACCGAGATTCCGAAAGTAGCGGCGAGCGAAATTGGATTAGCCCTTAAGCTTTTAATGAGACAGATGAAGGCTCTGGAAAGTGCCGCAATAAAGGGTGATAGCCCCGTAATCGACATCTCATCATCAGTGAAAACGAGTAGGGCGGGACACGTGATATCCTGTCTGAATATGGGGGGACCATCCTCCAAGGCTAAATACTACTGACTGACCGATAGTGAACCAGTACCGTGAGGGAAAGGCGAAAAGAACCCCTGTGAGGGGAGTGAAATAGAACCTGAAACCGTGTACGTACAAGCAGTAGGAGCACCTTCGTGGTGTGACTGCGTACCTTTTGTATAATGGGTCAGCGACTTAATTTTAGTAGCAAGGTTAACCGTTTAGGGGAGCCGTAGGGAAACCGAGTCTTAACTGGGCGTACAGTTGCTAGGATTAGACCCGAAACCAGGTGATCTAGCCATGGGCAGGTTGAAGGTTGAGTAACATCAACTGGAGGACCGAACCGACTAATGTTGAAAAATTAGCGGATGACTTGTGGCTAGGGGTGAAAGGCCAATCAAACCTGGAGATAGCTGGTTCTCCCCGAAAGCTATTTAGGTAGCGCCTCGGACGAATACTACTGGGGGTAGAGCACTGTTAAGGCTAGGGGGTCATCCCGACTTACCAACCCTTTGCAAACTCCGAATACCAGTAAGTACTATCCGGGAGACACACGGCGGGTGCTAACGTCCGTCGTGGAGAGGGAAACAACCCAGACCGCCAGCTAAGGTCCCAAAGTATAGCTAAGTGGGAAACGATGTGGGAAGGCTCAGACAGCCAGGATGTTGGCTTAGAAGCAGCCATCATTTAAAGAAAGCGTAATAGCTCACTGGTCGAGTCGGCCTGCGCGGAAGATGTAACGGGGCTAAGCTATACACCGAAGCTGCGGCTACNAATACCAGTAAGTACTATCCGGGAGACACACGGCGGGTGCTAACGTCCGTCGTGGAGAGGGAAACAACCCAGACCGCCAGCTAAGGTCCCAAAGTATAGCTAAGTGGGAAACGATGTGGGAAGGCTCAGACAGCCAGGATGTTGGCTTAGAAGCAGCCATCATTTAAAGAAAGCGTAATAGCTCACTGGTCGAGTCGGCCTGCGCGGAAGATGTAACGGGGCTAAGCTATACACCGAAGCTGCGGCTACRTACCTTAGGGTRYGTGGGGTAGGGGAGCGTTCTGTAAGCCGTTGAAGGTGGTCTGTAAGGGCTGCTGGAGGTATCAGAAGTGCGAATGCTGACATGAGTAACGATAAAGGGAGTGAAAAACTCCCTCGCCGGAAGACCAAGGGTTCCTGTCCAACGTTAATCGGGGCAGGGTAAGTCGACTCCTAAGGCGAGGCCGAAAGGCGTAGTCGATGGGAAACGGGTTAATATTCCCGTACTTCTTACAATTGCGATGGGGGGACGGAGAGGTATCAGAAGTGCGAATGCTGACATGAGTAACGATAAAGGGAGTGAAAAACTCCCTCGCCGGAAGACCAAGGGTTCCTGTCCAACGTTAATCGGGGCAGGGTAAGTCGACTCCTAAGGCGAGGCCGAAAGGCGTAGTCGATGGGAAACGGGTTAATATTCCCGTACTTCTTACAATTGCGATGGGGGGACGGAGAAGGCTAGGTGGGCCTGGCGACGGTTGTCCAGGTTCAAGTAYGTAGGCGGAARGTTTAGGTAAATCCGGACTTTCATAACGCTGAGATACGATGTCGAGCTACTACGGTAGTGAAGTCATTGATGCCATGCTTCCAGGAAAAGCCTCTAAGCTTCAGATTGTAAGGAATCGTACCCCAAACCGACACAGGTGGTCGGGTAGAGAATACCAAGGCGCTTGAGAGAACTCGGGTGAAGGAACTAGGCAAAATGGTACCGTAACTTCGGGAGAAGGTACGCTCTTATCAGTGAAGTCCCTTGCGGATGGAGCAGACGAGAGTCGCAGATACCAGGTGGCTGCAACTGTTTATTAAAAACACANGTGAAGTCATTGATGCCATGCTTCCAGGAAAAGCCTCTAAGCTTCAGATTGTAAGGAATCGTACCCCAAACCGACACAGGTGGTCGGGTAGAGAATACCAAGGCGCTTGAGAGAACTCGGGTGAAGGAACTAGGCAAAATGGTACCGTAACTTCGGGAGAAGGTACGCTCTTATCAGTGAAGTCCCTTGCGGATGGAGCAGACGAGAGTCGCAGATACCAGGTGGCTGCAACTGTTTATTAAAAACACAGCACTGTGCAAAATCGTAAGATGACGTATACGGTGTGACGCCTGCCCGGTGCCGGAAGGTTAATTGATGGGGTTAGACTTCGGTCGAAGCTCTTGATCGAAGCCCCGGTAAACGGCGGCCGTAACTATAACGGTCCTAAGGTAGCGAAATTCCTTGTCGGGTAAGTTCCGACCTGCACGAATGGCGTAATGATGGCCACGCTGTCTCCACCCGAGACTCAGTGAAATTGAAATCGCTGTGAAGATGCAGTGTACCCGCGGCTAGACGGAAAGACCCCGTGAACCTTTACTACAGCTTGGCACTGAACATTGAACCTACATGTGTAGGATAGGTGGGAGACTWTGAAACCGCGTCGCTAGATGTGGTGGAGTCGTCCTTGAAATACCACCCTTGTAGTTTTGATGTTCTAACGTTGGYCCCTGAATCGGGRTTACGGACAGTGCCTGGTGGGTAGTTTGACTGGGGCGGTCTCCTCCCAAAGAGTAACGGAGGAGCACGAAGGTGGGCTAAACACGGTTGGACATCGTGTGGTTAGTGCAATGGCATAAGCCCGCTTGACTGCGAGAATGACAATTCGAGCAGGTGCGAAAGCAGGTCATAGTGATCCGGTGGTTCTGAATGGAAGGGCCATCGCTCAACGGATAAAAGGTACTCCGGGGATAACAGGCTGATACCGCCCAAGAGTTCATATCGACGGCGGTGTTTGGCACCTCGATGTCGGCTCATCACATCCTGGGGCTGAAGTCGGTCCCAAGGGTATGGCTGTTCGCCATTTAAAGTGGTACGCGAGCTGGGTTTAGAACGTCGTGAGACAGTTCGGTCCCTATCTGCCGTGGGCGTTGGAAAATTGAAGGGGGCTGCTCCTAGTACGAGAGGACCGGAGTGGACGAACCTCTGGTGTTCGGGTTGTCATGCCAATGGCATTGCCCGGTAGCTAAGTTCGGAATCGATAACCGCTGAAAGCATCTAAGCGGGAAGCGAGCCCTGAGATGAGTTTTCCCTGACGCTTTTAGAGAATAAGAAACAGCTTTCCGAATTATTTTACCTTTAGCTTTTTAAAAGCTGAGAGTAAGAAAAGAATTTGCTTGGCGACCATAGCATTGTGGACCCACCTGATTCCATGCCGAACTCAGAAGTGAAACACAATAGCGCCGATGGTAGTGTGGGGCTTCCCCATGTGAGAGTAGGTCATCGCCAGGCTTTAAATTAAATCTTTAGGTTGACCGACCTGGAGATATGGACGCTCACTTAGTGAGTTGACCACTGCGGAGTGGTAGTTCAGTTGGTTAGAATACCGGCCTGTCACGCCGGGGGTCGCGGGTTCGAGTCCCGTCCACTCCGCCACTTATTAGAAAAGCCCTGCTAGAAATAGCAGGGCTTTTTTACATTTGAATCATTGTATATTTCCTTCAGTCGAAAGAGTTCTTCTCTTGCGCGAGTCCGATGGAATACCAGACACTCCGATACTTATACCAATTCCGTTAATTAACTTATCAAGTTTAACCAATCTCTAAAGCAGAGCGAGATCACTCTGCTTTTATCTTCACAAAACCGATTCCACGCTCTACATAATACCAATTCCGTTAATTTTGTGATCTAATATGGACTCTTAAAAGGAGTCCTTATGAAGCATGATTTTCCGAGTCTGATTAATTCCACATCCAATGCTCGGCTTAGAATGCGTTATTTATCCGTTTCTCATTTTGTTGACGGT
>NZ_JAKEUO010000041.1 GCF_022397915.1 Vibrio sp. Isolate34
GAGCGCGCAATTAAACCGCTGGTCATTGGCAGGAAGAACTGGCTCTTCTCGACCAATCCTAACGGGGCTGAAGCGAGTGCGATGCTTTATAGTATCGTCGAAACTGCAAAAGCCAACGGCCTTATCCTCTACGACTACATGGTCAAGTGCATGAAAGAGCTGGCGAAAGCAGAGCCAGATATCGATGCGCTCCTACCTTGGAATTTCAAACATTAGTAATATCGCCCCGTGGGTTCATGGGGCGGATACAATGCACTTGGAGCTGGCTTGTTTCAATATCGGTTTCGATGCCACTTAACTCCACAACTCCCTTAAACACAACCTCGATGCTACCTGTCACTCTAACTTTGCTCGATTCTTCAATTTCAGATTTTGATAGCGCTTTTCGATATTCATATGAGAGCGATTCATATGCATCATTTTCACAATAAAATGACAGTTCTGCTTCACATTCAGCAGCCAGCACATAAGCAAATTTTCCATTACCCAAGTAGCGAGGGTAATCGACAAGAATTTCCTTTAAATTCCGAACATGCACTTCATGTTCAGTTAACTCAATATTACTAAGGTCATATGGTAGCTCGACAAAGTCTTCATCATAAAAGCCTTCGACTTCTACTAGATCGTTGTCCGTTAGATACTGAGAAATCTCATAGCTAGAATAAGACGTTGAAAGAGTTTCTACTATAGATGTGACTTTTCTTTCACTTGCGTTCAGTTCATCAAGAGTTGCTTTCAGCTGCGGAATTCCGATTACGTCAGTGAGGTCTTTAAAAAGGACTACATTATCGATGTCTTTTATTGCTTCAATTAATGCACCATCTTTGGCAACAACAAACAACTCACCTTCTTTCGCCAGCTTGTCTATAGCATCTAAAATCACAGCATCTGGGATGTCTTCTCTTTTTATTACGGAACGCCCCTGTTCCAGAAAAGTAAGATTTAAAGATATCATCAATTGAAGTATCCGAGATTAATGGCACCACAACCTTATTCTCTTCTACCCATGTATCTACGAATCGATCTGCTTCTTTTATTGCCGATGACACAAAATTTATAAGCTGTCTTACGACAAACTTATCTTTATCCAAAATAGATTTTCTATTTAAATTGTCTAACGCTGAGTTTAGTTTCTTCAATTCACCTTCAGCTTGGTCTTGTCTTTTACTTTTATATTCCTTTAGCACCATTTCAGGAATAACTAAGCAAATTGCATTACTTTTGATCAACCTCTGTAAAACTTGGAATCGAGATGATTGCAAACCTTCCTGATGTAGAATGTTGGTATCTAAAAGAATTTTAATCATTTTATTACTGGATACTCCAAATTATCGATTCGCCCACGGCCAACGTTGTGAATCGCTCTTAAATTGATTGTTATGTTTAATGCGTCAAATCTAAAAATGGTTTCAATTTAATTAATCCAGCCTGAATAGATGCCAGAAGTGCCAATATAAAAGTTAAAACTACCATACTGTACTGTAGTATCACGCTATCTTTATGGCGCCGTTCGTCTGTTTGATACTTTTCGATTGTTACAATAGCCTTTCCATTTACTTTGTACCCCCCGCCTTTTACCTTACTGACCTCGCCTGATTCCACAAATGAATCTACATACATACGTAGCTTATTTTGACAATTTTCTTTGTCAGGATGCCTAAAAAAACGCAAAGAATACATATCAGAAACCAGTGATGTTAAACTAAACTCCTTCCGACTGATGCCATAGTTTTCAACAAGATAGTCTAACAGGTCATATCTTGGTTTTAGCTGTAGTTTTTTTCTGTTAAATAGGGATTGTGAAACCTTGTTCAATATTCGCTTTGACTTAACCTTTATGTAGTCTTTTTTTGTAAGGCAATGAAGTATAAATGAGTTAATACCTGTATAAGTTGTGTAGTAGTTATGCAAGTAGTGCGTAATTTCAACGGTATTTACATTGATATTGGCAATATCGATGTCTAGTTCTGTATCACATTTGTCAGTTTCTTGATTGTACTTTAGTACTTTGACTTTATTCATATCCAATTCGCGAACTAGAGCTGAAACCCCATCGAGCTTAATCCGAGTTGAATAGAAATTATTCTTTTCACACTCTGGACCTGACATGGGAATCCGTGATGGACCGACTTTCCCAAATGCTTTTTTCAAAGCCCACATTTGAATATTTGACCACATAATTCACCTAAAACATAACATTTTAATATCGTGCCAGCACAAATTTACGTATTCAGCATATCTCAAGAATACTTTCTAACCAACTGAAAATTATGCCCGAATTCAGGTTAAATCTAATTTCTAGTTGAAAACCGTGCAAGCACATATTACTTCCAATTCAAGGCATGTTATCAATCAAAAAAACCTCTTCATTTCCCTATTATTTAGTAATTCATGAGTGATTGAACAACATATCCGTGCGTAAGTGTGATTGAAGGTTACTCTGTTGTGGATTAGAACATTTAGCAACATTGTTGGAACTCTAGGCATGAGAAAAAGTAAGACAAGTTCCTGAGTTTGAACCTGAGTTCAATCCCTATCTGGCTCATTTTGGTCGGGTGGACGACACTTGTTACCAAGTGCCGTCTCCCTAAGAACCGTACGTGCAACTTTCACTGCATACGGCTCAAGCCTCCACTAAGGCATCGTTTGACACCCAACAACTTATAAAGCAGTTAGAGCAGGATCAATCCACGAGTTGCGAGCTTGTCTTTTTGACTTCCGCTTTACCAAGTATTCTTGGTATTCAGGGTCAAAAGGAGTCGCTGAACTCCTGATTTTCACATGTCGCTC
>NZ_JAKEUO010000042.1 GCF_022397915.1 Vibrio sp. Isolate34
TATCACGTGTCCCGCCCTACTCGTTTTCACTGATGATGAGATGTCGATTACGGGGCTATCACCCTTTATTGCGGCACTTTCCAGAGCCTTCATCTGTCTCATTAAAAGCTTAAGGGCTAATCCAATTTCGCTCGCCGCTACTTTCGGAATCTCGGTTGATTTCTCTTCCTCGGGGTACTTAGATGTTTCAGTTCCCCCGGTTTGCCTCCTGTTGYTATGTATTCACAACAGGATACTTACTTATGTAAGTGGGTTTCCCCATTCAGGAATCCCAGACTYAAAGGTTATTACTACCTAATCTGGGCTTATCGCAAGTTATTACGCCTTTCATCGCCTCTGACTGCCAAGGCATCCACCGTGTACGCTTAGTCACTTAACCATACAACCCGAAAGGGTCTCTGTTTTACTTTCACTTTCCTTTTTATTTTCACTTTTAAAAAGTGAAGACAAACAGGAGTGAAAACAAACGCGTATGGCAACTAACCAAGGTTTTTGGTTGTCATTAAGAAGGGTTAATTCTCAATGACTGTTTGCCGGACTCAATGTGANCTGGGCTTATCGCAAGTTATTACGCCTTTCATCGCCTCTGACTGCCAAGGCATCCACCGTGTACGCTTAGTCACTTAACCATACAACCCGAAAGGGTCTCTGTTTTACTTTCACTTTCCTTTTTATTTTCACTTTTAAAAAGTGAAGACAAACAGGAGTGAAAACAAACGCGTATGGCAACTAACCAAGGTTTTTGGTTGTCATTAAGAAGGGTTAATTCTCAATGACTGTTTGCCGGACTCAATGTGAATCAAACCAGGTTTGATTCGAATACAAGACACTTGAATGTGTTTGTTGTGTTTATACTGTTCTTATTAAATAAGAGCAGATAAACATTGAGAACTTTTAAATTTGATTAACTTAATCACAGCCTTGAGCTGTTTGATTTCACTTTTTAAAGTGAAAACCAATTAAGTAATCAGTCAGCTTTCCAAATTGTTAAAGAGCAAGAGTTTCAAAGTGTTAAACTTTCAAAACCATTTTTAAAAACTCTCCGAGGAGAATGCTTAAATATGGTGGGCGATACCGGGCTCGAACCAGTGACCCCCTGCTTGTAAGGCAGGTGCTCTCCCAACTGAGCTAATCGCCCATGATAGTTTCTTTTGCCTTCACTTTTTAAAAAGTGAAAATAAAAGCCATCCTTACATGGAGAAAGAATGGTGGAGCTATGCGGGATCGAACCGCAGACCTCCTGCGTGCAAGGCAGGCGCTCTCCCAGCTGAGCTATAGCCCCATATTTTTATTTCCTTGGGAGGAAATGGTGGGCGATACCGGGCTCGAACCAGTGACCCCCTGCTTGTAAGGCAGGTGCTCTCCCAACTGAGCTAATCGCCCCAAATTTTATTTCCTTGGGAGGAAATGGTGGGTCGTGCAGGATTCGAACCTGCGACCAATTGATTAAAAGTCAACTGCTCTACCAACTGAGCTAACGACCCTTTTTACTTCTTGAAGGAAGTGGTATCCCGTAGGGGAGTCGAACCCCTGTTACCGCCGTGAAAGGGCGGTGTCCTAGGCCTCTAGACGAACGGGACACTGCTAGTTTATCTCCACTTTAAAAAGTAGAAACAAACTTCGAAGAACCTTGGGAGTTCTTCKTCTCTTTTACTTTCTAAACCTAATCAATCTGTGTGGACACTTATCGTGARTATCTTCGTATAAGGAGGTGATCCAGCCCCAGGTTCCCCTAGGGCTACCTTGTTACGACTTCACCCCAGTCATGAACCACAAAGTGGTGAGCGTCCTCCCCGAAAGGTTAAACTACCCACTTCTTTTGCAGCCCACTCCCATGGTGTGACGGGCGGTGTGTACAAGGCCCGGGAACGTATTCACCGTAGCATTCTGATCTACGATTACTAGCGATTCCGACTTCATGGAGTCGAGTTGCAGACTCCAATCCGGACTACGACGCACTTTTTGGGATTCGCT
>NZ_JAKEUO010000043.1 GCF_022397915.1 Vibrio sp. Isolate34
GGTACGCGAGCTGGGTTTAGAACGTCGTGAGACAGTTCGGTCCCTATCTGCCGTGGGCGTTGGAAAATTGAAGGGGGCTGCTCCTAGTACGAGAGGACCGGAGTGGACGAACCTCTGGTGTTCGGGTTGTCATGCCAATGGCATTGCCCGGTAGCTAAGTTCGGAATCGATAACCGCTGAAAGCATCTAAGCGGGAAGCGAGCCCTGAGATGAGTTTTCCCTGACGCTTTAAGCGTCCTAAAGGGTTGTYSWAGACTASRACGTTGATAGGCAGGGTGTGTAAGTGCTGCGAGGCATTGAGCTAACCTGTACTAATTGCCCGTGAGGCTTAACCATACAACACCCAAGGGGTTTTGTGGACTCAAAGAAATACTAAACGCTTGAATGAGTTTGAAGAGAAACTTTTATAGCTCTATTAAATAGAGAAGCAGCTTTCCAGATTATTTTGCCTTCAGTTTTTAAAAGCTGAAAGTAAAAGCAAAATTTGCTTGGCGACCATAGCATTGTGGACCCACCTGATTCCATGCCGAACTCAGAAGTGAAACACAATAGCGCCGATGGTAGTGTGGGGCTTCCCCATGTGAGAGTAGGACATCGCCAGGCTCCAAATTTATTTTCACTTTTTAAAAGTGAAGACAAAAAGTTNAGAAACTTTTATAGCTCTATTAAATAGAGAAGCAGCTTTCCAGATTATTTTGCCTTCAGTTTTTAAAAGCTGAAAGTAAAAGCAAAATTTGCTTGGCGACCATAGCATTGTGGACCCACCTGATTCCATGCCGAACTCAGAAGTGAAACACAATAGCGCCGATGGTAGTGTGGGGCTTCCCCATGTGAGAGTAGGACATCGCCAGGCTCCAAATTTATTTTCACTTTTTAAAAGTGAAGACAAAAAGTTTTCAGAATCGTTTTTAAATGATTCTTGAACTGCTGATATAGCTCAGCCCGGTAGAGCGCACCCTTGGTAAGGGTGAGGTCCCCAGTTCGAGTCTGGGTATCAGCACCACGATTTAGTTGATTTGATTAATCAAGTTAACAATAGAATTTGTTTGACGACCATAGCATTGTGGACCCACCTGATTCCATGCCGAACTCAGAAGTGAAACACAATAGCGCCGATGGTAGTGTGGGGCTTCCCCATGTGAGAGTAGGACATCGTCAGGCTCAAATTGCTTTAAGCTGAATAGACACTGCGGAGTGGTAGTTCAGTTGGTTAGAATACCGGCCTGTCACGCCGGGGGTCGCGGGTTCGAGTCCCGTCCACTCCGCCACTTATACTAAGCCCAAGCATAACTGCTTGGGCTTTTTTACGTTTGAATGATTGTGTTCCCCCTTCGGTCGAAAGAGTCCCGCAAAAGGTTTGCCCGTTGTCCGCAACCCCTGGCACTCCAGCACTTATACCAATTCCGTTAATTAACTTATCAAGTTTAACCAATCTCTAAAGCAGAGCGAGATCACTCTGCTTTTATCTTCACAAAACCGATTCCACGCTCTACATAATACCAATTCCGTTAATTTTGTGATCTAATATGGACTCTTAAAAGGAGTCCTTATGAAGCATGATTTTCCGAGTCTGATTAATTCCACATCCAATGCTCGGCTTAGAATGCGTTATTTATCCGTTTCTCATTTTGTTGACGGT
>NZ_JAKEUO010000044.1 GCF_022397915.1 Vibrio sp. Isolate34
CCGTGGGCGTTGGAAAATTGAAGGGGGCTGCTCCTAGTACGAGAGGACCGGAGTGGACGAACCTCTGGTGTTCGGGTTGTCATGCCAATGGCATTGCCCGGTAGCTAAGTTCGGAATCGATAACCGCTGAAAGCATCTAAGCGGGAAGCGAGCCCTGAGATGAGTTTTCCCTGACGCTATAAGCGTCCTAAAGGGTTGTTCAAGACTAGAACGTTGATAGGCAGGGTGTGTAAGYGCTGYGAGGCRTTGAGCTAACCTGTACTAATTGCCCGTGAGGCTTAACCATACAACACCCAAGGGGTTTTGTGGACTCAAAGAAATACCAAACGCTTGAATGAGTTTGAAGAGAAACTTTTATAGCTCTATTAAATAGAGAAGCAGCTTTCCAGATTATTTTACCTTCAGTTTTTAAAAGCTGAAAGTAAAAGCAAAATTTGCTTGGCGACCATAGCATTGTGGACCCACCTGATTCCATGCCGAACTCAGAAGTGAAACACAATAGCGCCGATGGTAGTGTGGGGCTTCCCCATGTGAGAGTAGGACATCGCCAGGCTTTAAATTAAATCTTTAGGTTGACCGACCTGGAGATATGGACGCTCACTTAGTGAGTTGACCACTGCGGAGTGGTAGTTCAGTTGGTTAGAATACCGGCCTGTCACGCCGGGGGTCGCGGGTTCGAGTCCCGTCCACTCCGCCACTNTGTGGACCCACCTGATTCCATGCCGAACTCAGAAGTGAAACACAATAGCGCCGATGGTAGTGTGGGGCTTCCCCATGTGAGAGTAGGACATCGCCAGGCTTTAAATTAAATCTTTAGGTTGACCGACCTGGAGATATGGACGCTCACTTAGTGAGTTGACCACTGCGGAGTGGTAGTTCAGTTGGTTAGAATACCGGCCTGTCACGCCGGGGGTCGCGGGTTCGAGTCCCGTCCACTCCGCCACTTATTCGATAACCTCGCCTAGTGCGAGGTTTTTTCGAATCTAAAGTAAGATAAAGTTTTAGGGGTGTAGCTCCAATTGGCAGAGCAGCGGATTCCAAATCCGCGTGTTGGGAGTTCGAATCTCTCCACCCCTGCCATATACGAAGCCTCAGCAGAATTGCTGGGGCTTTTTTGCATCTGTTGCTTCTACAAAGCAATGTTGGGAGCTGGATCGCCAGCCCGGTCTAATACCAATTCCGTTAATTTTGTGATCTAATATGGACTCTTAAAAGGAGTCCTTATGAAGCATGATTTTCCGAGTCTGATTAATTCCACATCCAATGCTCGGCTTAGAATGCGTTATTTATCCGTTTCTCATTTTGTTGACGGTAAAAGTCGCACTCAAATAGCTAAGTACCTTAAAGTTAGCAGAGTAAGCGTCAATAAATGGGTCAAAGCATATCTCGACAATGGTCTTGAAGGACTTCAAGAGAA
>NZ_JAKEUO010000045.1 GCF_022397915.1 Vibrio sp. Isolate34
CCTCGGGGTACTTAGATGTTTCAGTTCCCCCGGTTTGCCTCCTGTTGCTATGTATTCACAACAGGATACTTACTTATGTAAGTGGGTTTCCCCATTCAGGAATCCCAGACTTAAAGGTTATTACTACCTAATCTGGGCTTATCGCAAGTTATTACGCCTTTCATCGCCTCTGACTGCCAAGGCATCCACCGTGTACGCTTAGTCACTTAACCATACAACCCGAAAGGGTCTCTGTTTTACTTTCACTTTAAAAAGCGAAAACAAACTAGTATGGCAACTAACCAAGGTTTTTGGTTGTCATTAAGAAGGGTTAATTCTCAATGACTGTTTGCCGGACTCAATTTCGATTCAAACTAAGTTTGAATCACTCTTTATTTCCACTTTTAAAAAGTGAAGACAAAAAGCCAAGACACTTGAATGTGTTTGTTGTGTTTATACTGTTCTTATTAAATAAGAGCAGATAAACATTGAGAACTTTTAAATTTGATTAACTTAATTACAGCCTTGAGCTGTTTGATTTCACTTTTTAAAGTGAAAACCAATTAAGTAATCAGTCAGCTTTCCAAATTGTTAAAGAGCTTGATTCAATAAAATGAACCATTTTTAAAGACACTTAAAAAATGTACTTAAAGATGGTATCCCGTAGGGGAGTCGAACCCCTGTTACCGCCGTGAAAGGGCGGTGTCCTAGGCCTCTAGACGAACGGGACATAGGTTACTCTTAACTGTTTAAACATATCAATCTGTGTGGACACTCATCGTGAATATCTTCGTATAAGGAGGTGATCCAGCCCCAGGTTCCCCTAGGGCTACCTTGTTACGACTTCACCCCAGTCATGAACCACAAAGTGGTGAGCGTCCTCCCCGAAAGGTTAAACTACCCACTTCTTTTGCAGCCCACTCCCATGGTGTGACGGGCGGTGTGTACAAGGCCCGGGAACGTATTCACCGTGACATTCTGATTCACGATTACTAGCGATTCCGACTTCATGGAGTCGAGTTGCAGACTCCAATCCGGACTACGACGCACTTTTTGGGATTCGCTCATGTCAAGAGTAGGTAAGGTTCTTCGCGTTGCATCGAATTAAACCACATGCTCCACCGCTTGTGCGGGCCCCCGTCAATTCATTTGAGTTTTAATCTTGCGACCGTACTCCCCAGGCGGTCTACTTAACGCGTTAGCTCCGAAAGCCACGGCTCAAGGCCACAACCTCCAAGTAGACATCGTTTACGGCGTGGACTACCAGGGTATCTAATCCTGTTTGCTCCCCACGCTTTCGCATCTGAGTGTCAGTGTCTGTCCAGGGGGCCGCCTTCGCCACTGGTATTCCTTCAGATCTCTACGCATTTCACCGCTACACCTGAAATTCTACCCCCCTCTACAGCACTCTAGTTCACCAGTTTCAAATGCAGTTCCGAGGTTGAGCCCCGGGCTTTCACATCTGACTTAATGAACCACCTGCATGCGCTTTACGCCCAGTAATTCCGATTAACGCTCGCACCCTCCGTATTACCGCGGCTGCTGGCACGGAGTTAGCCGGTGCTTCTTCTGTTGCTAACGTCAAGAGATGCCGCTATTAACGACACCYCCTTCCTCACAACTGAAAGTACTTTACAACCCGAAGGCCTTCTTCATACACGCGGCATGGCTGCATCAGGCTTTCGCCCATTGTGCAATATTCCCCACTGCTGCCTCCCGTAGGAGTCTGGACCGTGTCTCAGTTCCAGTGTGGCTGATCATCCTCTCAGACCAGCTAGGGATCGTCGCCTTGGTGAGCCATTACCTCACCAACTAGCTAATCCCACCTAGGCATATCTTGACGCGAGAGGNAGTCTGGACCGTGTCTCAGTTCCAGTGTGGCTGATCATCCTCTCAGACCAGCTAGGGATCGTCGCCTTGGTGAGCCATTACCTCACCAACTAGCTAATCCCACCTAGGCATATCTTGACGCGAGAGGTCCGAAGATCCCCCTCTTTGGCCCGTAGGCATTATGCGGTATTAGCCATCGTTTCCAATGGTTATCCCCCACATCAAGGCAATTTCCTAGGCATTACTCACCCGTCCGCCGCTCGACGCCCAACAAATCCTCCGAAGATTCAATGTTGTCGTTTCCGCTCGACTTGCATGTGTTAGGCCTGCCGCCAGCGTTCAATCTGAGCCATGATCAAACTCTTCAATTTAAGATTTTGTGACTCAACGAATACTGACTTCAAAACTAATATTCATGTAAACATGAACATGTAATTCTAAAGCTATTACCATTCCAACAGAATGGTAATGAATTGACTGTGCCGAATAACTACAAGTAGTTAAACGTATTGGTCACTCAGTTCATTGAAATCAATTTTGTTACCGAAGTAACTGCTATTACGCTCTTTCGAAAAAGAACCAATAACGTTTTGATATTCATCAACGAGTGCCCACACAGATTGATAGGTTTAAATTGTTAAAGAGCTTTGCTTTCAGTGCTTTAGCACGTAAGCAGGACGCGTATAATACGCTTTCCACTTTGAAAGTCAACATAAAACTCTAAGAAACTTAGAACTCTATGGTGACTTGTCTATTAAATAGACAAAGTCGAAATTAAAGCCTGGCGATGTCCTACTCTCACATGGGGAAGCCCCACACTACCATCGGCGCTATTGTGTTTCACTTCTGAGTTCGGCATGGAATCAGGTGGGTCCACAATGCTATGGTCGCCAAGCAAATTTTGTTTAATTGACGCGTTAGCGGCAATTAATAATTCGGAAAACTGATTTAAAAGTTATTTCTCTTCAAACTCATTCAAGGTCTCTCTTTGAGTCCACAAAACCCCTTGGGTGTTGTATGGTTAAGCCTCACGGGCAATTAGTACAGGTTAGCTCAATGCCTCGCAGCACTTACACACCCTGCCTATCAACGTYSTAGTCTWSRACAACCCTTTAGGACGCTTAWAGCGTCAGGGAAAACTCATCTCAGGGCTCGCTTCCCGCTTAGATGCTTTCAGCGGTTATCGATTCCGAACTTAGCTACCGGGCAATGCCATTGGCATGACAACCCGAACACCAGAGGTTCGTCCACTCCGGTCCTCTCGTACTAGGAGCAGCCCCCTTCAATTTTCCAACGCCCACGGCAGATAGGGACCGAACTGTCTCACGACGTTCTAAACCCAGCTCGCGTACCNCTGTTATCCCCGGAGTACCTTTTATCCGTTGAGCGATGGCCCTTCCATTCAGAACCACCGGATCACTATGACCTGCTTTCGCACCTGCTCGAATTGTCATTCTCGCAGTCAAGCGGGCTTATGCCATTGCACTAACCACACGATGTCCAACCGTGTTTAGCCCACCTTCGTGCTCCTCCGTTACTCTTTGGGAGGAGACCGCCCCAGTCAAACTACCCACCAGGCACTGTCCGTRATCCCGATTCAGGGACCAACGTTAGAACATCAAAACTACAAGGGTGGTATTTCAAGGACGACTCCATCACATCTAGCGACGCAATTTCATAGTCTCCCACCTATCCTACACATGTAGGTTCAATGTTCAGTGCCAAGCTGTAGTAAAGGTTCACGGGGTCTTTCCGTCTAGCCGCGGGTACACTGCATCTTCACAGCGATTTCAATTTCACTGAGTCTCGGGTGGAGACAGCGTGGCCATCATTACGCCATTCGTGCAGGTCGGAACTTACCCGACAAGGAATTTCGCTACCTTAGGACCGTTATAGTTACGGCCGCCGTTTACCGGGGCTTCGATCAAGAGCTTCGACCGAAGTCTAACCCCATCAATTAACCTTCCGGCACCGGGCAGGCGTCACACCGTATACGTCATCTTACGATTTTGCACAGTGCTGTGTTTTTAATAAACAGTTGCAGCCACCTGGTATCTGCGACTCTCGTCTGCTCCATCCGCAAGGGACTTCACTGATAAGAGCGTACCTTCTCCCGAAGTTACGGTACCATTTTGCCTAGTTCCTTCACCCGAGTTCTCTCAAGCGCCTTGGTATTCTCTACCCGACCACCTGTGTCGGTTTGGGGTACGATTCCTTACAATCTGAAGCTTAGAGGCTTTTCCTGGAAGCATGGCATCAATGACTTCACACCCGTAGGTGCTCGACATCGTATCTCAGCGTTATGAARRTCCGGATTTACCTAAWYYTTCCGCCTACATACTTGAACCTGGACAACCGTCGCCAGGCCCACCTAGCCTTCTCCGTCCCCCCATCGCAATTGTAAGAAGTACGGGAATATTAACCCGTTTCCCATCGACTACGCCTTTCGGCCTCGCCTTAGGAGTCGACTTACCCTGCCCCGATTAACGTTGGACAGGAACCCTTGGTCTTCCGGCGAGGGAGTTTTTCACTCCCTTTATCGTTACTCATGTCAGCATTCGCACTTCTGATACCTCCAGCAGCCCTT
>NZ_JAKEUO010000046.1 GCF_022397915.1 Vibrio sp. Isolate34
TTCGGAATCTCGGTTGATTTCTCTTCCTCTCCTCGGGGTACTTAGATGTTTCAGTTCCCCCGGTTTGCCTCCTGTTGCTATGTATTCACAACAGGATACTTACTTATGTAAGTGGGTTTCCCCATTCAGGAATCCCAGACTTAAAGGTTATTACTACCTAATCTGGGCTTATCGCAAGTTATTACGCCTTTCATCGCCTCTGACTGCCAAGGCATCCACCGTGTACGCTTAGTCACTTAACCATACAACCCGAAGGGGTCTTGTGTATGGCAACTAACCAAGGTTTTGGTTGTCATTAAGAAGGGTTAATTCTCAATGACTGTTTGCCGGACTCAATGTGATTCAAACGAATTTGAATCGAATACAAGACACTTGAATGTGTTTGTTGTGTTTACCTAAAAGGTAAACATTGAGAACTTTTAAATTTGATTAACTTAATTACAGCCTTGAGCTGTTTGATTTCACTTTTTAAAGTGAAAACCAATTAAGTAATCAGTCAGCTTTCCAAATTGTTAAAGAGCAAGAGTTTCAAAGTATTAAACTTTTAACCCATTTTTAAAAACTCTCCGAAGAGAATGCTTAAAGATGGTGGGCGATACCGGGCTCGAACCAGTGACCCCCTGCTTGTAAGGCAGGTGCTCTCCCAACTGAGCTAATCGCCCATAAAGTTTCCTTTTGTCTTCACTTTTTAAAAGTGAAAATAAAAGCCATTCTTATGGAAGGAATGGTGGAGCTATGCGGGATCGAACCGCAGACCTCCTGCGTGCAAGGCAGGCGCTCTCCCAGCTGAGCTATAGCCCCATATTTTTATTTCCTTGGGAGGAAATGGTGGGTCGTGCAGGATTCGAACCTGCGACCAATTGATTAAAAGTCAACTGCTCTACCAACTGAGCTAACGACCCAATGGTATCCCGTAGGGGAGTCGAACCCCTGTTACCGCCGTGAAAGGGCGGTGTCCTAGGCCTCTAGACGAACGGGACACTGCTAATTTATCTCCACTTTAAAAAGTAGAAACAAACTTCGAAGAACCTTGGGAGTTCTTCKTCTCTTTKMYTTTYTAAACCTAATCAATCTGTGTGGACACTTATCGTGAATATCTTCGTATAAGGAGGTGATCCAGCCCCAGGTTCCCCTAGGGCTACCTTGTTACGACTTCACCCCAGTCATGAACCACAAAGTGGTGAGCGTCCTCCCCGAAAGGTTAAACTACCCACTTCTTTTGCAGCCCACTCCCATGGTGTGACGGGCGGTGTGTACAAGGCCCGGGAACGTATTCACCGTAGCATTCTGATCTACGA
>NZ_JAKEUO010000047.1 GCF_022397915.1 Vibrio sp. Isolate34
TGGCCCGTAGGCATTATGCGGTATTAGCCATCGTTTCCAATGGTTATCCCCCACATCAAGGCAATTTCCTAGGCATTACTCACCCGTCCGCCGCTCGACGCCCATTAACGCACCCGAAGGATTGTTAGTGTCGTTTCCGCTCGACTTGCATGTGTTAGGCCTGCCGCCAGCGTTCAATCTGAGCCATGATCAAACTCTTCAATTTAAGATTTTGCCGACTCAACGAATACTGACTTCAAAACTAATATTCATTCGAAAATGAACATGTAATTCTAAAGCTATTATCTTTCCAACAGAAAGATAATGAATTGACTGTGCCAAATAACCCCCTCTCTATAAAGAAAGTAATTATTCSTATTGGTCACTCAGTTCATTGAAATCAATTTTGATTCCGAAGAATCTGTTTTATCTAACGATAAAACGTTTTGATATTCATCAACGAGTGCCCACACAGATTGATAGGTTTAAATTGTTAAAGAGCTTATTCTCTAAAAAGAGAACGCTTTCAGTGCCTTAGCACTTAAGCAGGACGCGTATAATACGCTTTCTACTTTTAAAGTCAACATAAAATACTAAGAAAACTTAGAACTCTATGGTGACTTGTCTACTAAGTAGACAAAGTCGAACTTTTTGTCTTCACTTTTAAAAAGTGAAAATAAATTTGGAGCCTGGCGATGTCCTACTCTCACATGGGGAAGCCCCACACTACCATCGGCGCTATTGTGTTTCACTTCTGAGTTCGGCATGGAATCAGGTGGGTCCACAATGCTATGGTCGCCAAGCAAATTTTGCTTTTACTTTCAGCTTTTAAAAGCTGAAGGCAAAATAATCTGGAAAACTGTTTTTAAAAGTGTCTCTTCAAACTCATTCAAGGTCTGTCTTTGAGTCCACAAAACCCCTTGGGTGTTGTATGGTTAAGCCTCACGGGCAATTAGTACAGGTTAGCTCAATGCCTCGCAGCACTTACACACCCTGCCTATCAACGTTCTAGTCTTGAACAACCCTTTAGGACGCTTAAAGCGTCAGGGAAAACTCATCTCAGGGCTCGCTTCCCGCTTAGATGCTTTCAGCGGTTATCGATTCCGAACTTAGCTACCGGGCAATGCCATTGGCATGACAACCCGAAC
>NZ_JAKEUO010000048.1 GCF_022397915.1 Vibrio sp. Isolate34
ACCAACGATGCGGCGACCGTCAGCAGTGCGACAGTGTCTGTTGGTGAAACTGACTCAGCAATAACAACTTCAGGTACCCTAACCAGCACCGACGTTGATAACCCGGATAACGCCTTCACCCCGGATTCGATCACAGGTACAAACGGCGACCTAACCATTGATGCCCATGGTCATGGGGTGTTCACCGCCAACAGCATATTTAGTCAATTGAATGTCCGCGATCAAGAAGAAGATACCAGCGACAGCTCGTCTGTTGATGGCACACCATCGACCATTAAGGTCACGATTAATGGCACCAATGATAAAGCGACGGTTAGCACGGCCACTGTTGCGGTAGATGAAACCGATACGGCCATTACCACTTCAGGCACGTTAACCAGTACCGATGTCGACAATCCGGATAATGCCTTCACTCCTGATGCGATCAGAGGCACAAACGGTAACCTAACCATGGACGCCAATGGTCATTGGACGTTCACTGCTAACAGCACCTTTAACCAACTTAATATTGGTGACAAGGTTGAAGAGACTTTCACTGTGTCTTCAGTTGACGGCACACCATCGACCATTAAGGTCACCATCAATGGCACCAACGATGCGGCGACCATCAGCAGTGAGACTGTGGCTATCGATGAAACAGGCTATCGATGAAACAGACACGGCAATCACCACCTCGGGCACCCTAACCAGCACCGATGTCGATAACCCAGACAATGCCTTTACTGCTTCAACTCAGCACGGTACCAACGGTGATTTGACCATTGATGCCAACGGTCATTGGGTATTCACCGCCAACAGCGCATTCAACCAACTCAACGTTGGCGATAAAGTCGAAGAAACATTTACGGTCACCTCTGTCGATGGCACTCCATCCACCATTAAAGTGACCATCAACGGCACCAATGATGCAGCTACGGTCAGCAGCGCGACTGTGGCGGTTGATGAAACGGATAAAGCCGTCACCACCTCGGGCACCCTAACCAGCACCGATGTCGATAACCCTGACAACGCGTTTACGCCAGATTCGATCACAGGGACTCATGGTGACTTAACCATCGATGCTAATGGTCATTGGGTATTCACCGCTAACAGCGCCTTTAACCAACTTAATATTTAATGATGCAGCTAGTGTAAGCAGTGCGACGGTGACTGTTGATGAAACGGACTCCGCAATCACCACCTCTGGTACCCTAACCAGCACCGATGTCGATAACCCAGATAATGCCTTTACCCCTGATTCGATCTCGGGCACCCATGGCGACTTAACCATTGATGCCCATGGTCATTGGGTGTTCACCGCTAACAGCGCGTTCAACCAACTGAACGTTGGCGACAAAGTCGAAGAGACCTTTACGGTAACGTCTGTCGATGGCACTCAGTCAACAATTAAAGTGACCATCAACGGCACCAATGATGCAGCTACGGTCAGCAGCGCGACTGTGGCGGTTGATGAAACGGATAAAGCCGTCACCACCTCGGGCACCCTAACCAGCACCGATGTCGATAACCCAGATAATGCCTTTACCCCTGATTCGATCTCGGGCACCCATGGCGACTTAACCATTGATGCCCATGGTCATTGGGTGTTCACCGCTAACAGCGCGTTCAACCAACTGAACGTTGGCGACAAAGTCGAAGAGACATTTACGGTCACCTCTGTCGATAGCACTCAGTCAACAATTAAAGTGACCATTAACGGTACTAATGATGCTGCGAAAGTCAGCAGTGCAACTGTCGCCGTTGATGAAACGGATAAAGCCGTCACCACCTCGGGCACCCTAACCAGCACCGATGTCGATAACCCTGACAACGCGTTTACGCCAGATTCGATCACAGGGACTCATGGTGACTTAACCATCGATGCTAATGGTCATTGGGTATTCACCGCTAACAGCGCCTTTAACCAACTTAATATTGGTGACAAGGTCGAAGAGACCTTTACGGTAACGTCTGTCGATGGCACTCAGTCAACAATTAAAGTGACCATTAACGGTACTAATGATGCTGCGAAAGTCAGCAGTGCAACTGTCGCCGTCGATGAAACGGACTCCGCAATCACCACCTCTGGCATCCTAACCAGCACCGATGTCGATAACCCAGATAATGCCTTTACCCCTGATTCGATCTCGGGCACCCATGGCGACTTAACCATTAATGCCAATGGTCATTGGGTGTTCACTGCTAACAG
>NZ_JAKEUO010000049.1 GCF_022397915.1 Vibrio sp. Isolate34
GGAATCGATAACCGCTGAAAGCATCTAAGCGGGAAGCGAGCCCTGAGATGAGTTTTCCCTGACGCTTTAAGCGTCCTAAAGGGTTGTTCAAGACTAGAACGTTGATAGGCAGGGTGTGTAAGTGCTGCGAGGCATTGAGCTAACCTGTACTAATTGCCCGTGAGGCTTAACCATACAACACCCAAGGGGTTTTGTGGACTCAAAGAGAGACCTTGAATGAGTTTGAAGAGAAACTTTTATAGCTCTATTAAATAGAGAAGCAGCTTTCCAGATTATTTTGCCTTCAGCTTTTAAAAGCTGAAAGTAAAAGCAAAATTTGCTTGGCGACCATAGCATTGTGGACCCACCTGATTCCATGCCGAACTCAGAAGTGAAACACAATAGCGCCGATGGTAGTGTGGGGCTTCCCCATGTGAGAGTAGGACATCGCCAGGCTACAAATTTATTTTCACTTTTTAAAAGTAAAGACAAAAAGTGTTATGAACGACTTGTCAGCGACGACAAGTAGTCCACTGCGGAGTGGTAGTTCAGTTGGTTAGAATACCGGCCTGTCACGCCGGGGGTCGCGGGTTCGAGTCCCGTCCACTCCGCCACTTATTCGATAACCTCACTTAGTGTGAGGTTTTTTCGAATCTGAAGTAAGATAAAGTTTTAGGGGTGTAGCTCCAATTGGCAGAGCAGCGGATTCCAAATCCGCGTGTTGGGAGTTCGAATCTCTCCACCCCTGCCATATTTAAGGCTCTAGCAGAAATGCTAGAGCCTTTTTGCTTTCTGGCGTCGAAATACTTCATAATACCAATTCCGTTAATTTTGTGATCTAATATGGACTCTTAAAAGGAGTCCTTATGAAGCATGATTTTCCGAGTCTGATTAATTCCACATCCAATGCTCGGCTTAGAATGCGTTATTTATCCGTTTCTCATTTTGTTGACGGTAAAAGTCGCACTCAAATAGCTAAGTACCTTAAAGTTAGCAGAGTAAGCGTCAATAAATGGGTCAAAGCATATCTCGACAATGGTCTTGAAGGACTTCAAGAG
>NZ_JAKEUO010000005.1 GCF_022397915.1 Vibrio sp. Isolate34
AAATGCTTTTGCGGTCTTGAAGCCGAGGCTATCCATGAGTATCAATGGCGTCATGTGAAAGAGGCCATGTTGCTCGGTGTTCCTGTCGAACTTTCCGTTCAAACTCGAAGGATTAAGTGTCGTGACTGCGGCATAAAAACAGAGTCTCTATCTTGGTTGGAGCCTTATGCTCGTATAACGAAGCGCCTAAAAAGCTATATAGAACAACTACTGCCTCTTCTTCCCATTAAGCATATCTCCCAGTTAACGRGCGTTCATTGGCACACCATTAAAGAGATAGATAAACGTCGACTTCGCCAAGTTGTACCGTCAGTGAAATGGGAAGGGCTAAGGCAACTCGTCATGGACGAGTTCGCCATCTTTAAAGGGCAYCGATATGCCACAGTCATCGCTGATGCTAAGACTCACCAAGTCATTTGGATAGGGTTAGGCCGTAGCCGCAAGGACATACGACCGTTCTTCGAGCAGTTAGGCAAGTATGGCAACAATATCGAAGCGGTCGCGATGGACATGAATACGGCTTTTGACCTTGAAGTTCAAGCGCACTGCCCGAACGCAAAAATCGTTTACGACTTATTCCACGTTGTTGCTAAGTTCGGTCGTGAGGTGATGGATAGAGTCTCATCGCTGATGCTAAGACTCACCAAGTCATTTGGATAGGGTTAGGCCGTAGCCGCAAGGACATACGACCGTTCTTCGAGCAGTTAGGCAAGTATGGCAACAATATCGAAGCGGTCGCGATGGACATGAATACGGCTTTTGACCTTGAAGTTCAAGCGCACTGCCCGAACGCAAAAATCGTTTACGACTTATTCCACGTTGTTGCTAAGTTCGGTCGTGAGGTGATGGATAGAGTCAGAGTCGACCAAGCAAACAAACTCAAGCAGGATAAAAAAGCGAGGCAATGGGTGAAACGCTCACGCTGGGTACTGCTGAAAAACAGAGGTAATTTAAATGCACGACAAGATAGCTATCTTACTGAAATATTGAATATCAATAAGGATTTAATGACCACTTATATACTCGGCTCACAACTCAAAGAGCTTTGGTATTGTGAATCAGAAGCACATGCTAAGGGGCTCTGGGAGGTATGGTGGGCACAAGTGCAAGAGAGTGGAATTAAGCCATTGAAAGAGTTCGCACGAAAACTGAGGCCTTATCTTCACGGCATTATTGCATCGGCAAGTTACCCSTTAAACACCTGCACACTAGAAGGGATAAACAACAAGATAAAGCTAATCAAGCGAATGGGGTATGGGTATCGAGATACAGATTACTTCTTCTTGAAGATAAAAGCGGCTTTCCCCGGAAAGCCGCGATGAACCTTTTTTNGACCACTTATATACTCGGCTCACAACTCAAAGAGCTTTGGTATTGTGAATCAGAAGCACATGCTAAGGGGCTCTGGGAGGTATGGTGGGCACAAGTGCAAGAGAGTGGAATTAAGCCATTGAAAGAGTTCGCACGAAAACTGAGGCCTTATCTTCACGGCATTATTGCATCGGCAAGTTACCCGTTAAACACCTGCACACTAGAAGGGATAAACAACAAGATAAAGCTAATCAAGCGAATGGGGTATGGGTATCGAGATACAGATTACTTCTTCTTGAAGATAAAAGCGGCTTTCCCCGGAAAGCCGCGATGAACCTTTTTTATTGCTTAGCGTTCATTGTTAACGAACAGAGAGCCGACAAATTAAGACTTGCCGACTCAATTTGCTCTGTATGAGTTTAAAGATTCAATAGGTTTACTGAGGCTGAGCCGAAGAAACCTCACCGTCATCTTCAACTAAGCTGGAAGCTTCTGGAATAAGCGGCTCTTCAACAATGTCATTGCTTGTATCAAGCCAATCACGCAGGCTTTGCCAAACCAACCCCATGGTTTCGTGCCAGTAACGCTCAGTCTGCTCAAGGTAAAGAGCTTTTGGCATGTACTTGTCCCAAGGCTCAACAATACCTTCTTGTGCAAGGTAGTTGGTCGGTGCAGGCAATGGTTTCATGCCAGCAGCATGGAACTCATTCAGCGCACGAGTCATGTGGCTCGCAGATGTCACCAACACCATCTTTTTGTTTTTAACAAACGCGGCAGCTTGGCGAGCTTCTTCCCAAGTGTCTTTTGCTGTTTCAAGCAGAATGATTTCGGGCTTTGCAACACCAAGGGCTAGCGCGACCTTAGCCATCATTCTTGCGTTACTCACTTCAGTGCCAGCGCCGTAGCCTGACAAGATAAGCTTGGCACCAGGGTAAAGACGCAGAATACGAATCCCTTCACTCAAACGCATCAGGCCTGTGCGGCTAAGCTCTGATGTCGGCGGTATTTGGTCGTCTACGACATGACCACTTCCAAGCACCATCACGTAATCGACGGTTTCATCGACAGGTAAAAAAGCTGTGTGTTGCCTTTCCATTGGCATTAAAAGTTGACTAGAAGCTGGCTGGAAAGCGATTAGGAAAATACCACAGAGGGCTGAAAGGGTAATTAGGCAACCAGTCTTCCTTTTGGTAGTAAACATCACTAGGGCTAAGCCCAGAAAAGCGAGAATTAACATTGCTGGCAGTGGCATCAATAGTGAAGACACTACTTTTTTCAGCTCAAACATATCCGAATAGTCCGAAAAAACATCACTTAGTGGTAAAAAGAGACATCGCCTCTTTATTCCTGAAATTCCTGTGACAGAATAGCAGGCACGATAGGACATAATAACTCAAGTAGCCGTGACTGAAGACCGTAATTTCGACGATATTGCCCACAAATTTGCAAAAAATATTTACGGCTCTGACAAAGGAGAGATCCGTCAGATCATCGTATGGGAAGATTTAGAACAAGCTTTGAGCAAATTTGAGCATTCAGCGTCACCGCTGCATGTGCTTGATGCAGGAGGTGGTCTTGCACAGATGTCGCAGAAAATCGCCGCGCTTGGACATCAGGTTTCTTTGTGCGACCTCTCTTCTGAGATGCTTAAGCTTGCAGAAGAAAGTATCAACGAAGCGGGTTTGTTAGAGCAGTATCGATTTATCCATTCTCCAGTGCAAAAAGTGTCAGAACACCTCGATGAAAAAGTCGATGTTGTGATGTTTCATGCCGTAATGGAATGGCTGGCTGACCCGAAAGAGGCGCTTGATTTATTGCTTGAACAAGTTAAACCGGGTGGCGTTGCCTCGATAATGTTTTACAACCACCACGGATTAGTCCTGAAAAATGTGATTTGTGGCAACATTCCTCATGTATTGAATGGGATGCCACATCGAAAACGGTTTAAGCTGCAACCACAAAAAGGCTTGAAGCCAGAAGAGGTTTATCAATGGATAGAAGACGCTGGTCTAGAAATCTGTGGTAAATCAGGCATTCGCTCGTTCAGTGACTACATAGGTAATATGGAGTACATGGGCGATTACCAATTTGAAGATGTATTGGAACTAGAAAAACAGCTATGTCGCCAAGAGCCATATCTGTCGCTAGGCCGTTATATTCACGTTTGGGCTCAAAAACCTGCGCAATAACAGCGGTGAATGTGGTAAAAGAAGCCACAACATGCGCTATGCAATCGTAAGAAGCCCGCGTCATAAAGAAATAGGCGTCATATCTAACATGTTCGATATGACGAAGAACAGTAACAGGAACCACAATGAGTGAAATGACTCAAACTGCCGAAGAGCAGCCAATTGATGAGTTGGTGGGCTGGGTCAAGCAGCATGATTTTTCATTAAACTTGCCGCCAGAGCGCTTAGCATTTTTGATTGCTATCGCAGTACTAAGCAATGAAAGGTTCGATGAAGAGTTGGGCGAAGGTGAACTGCACGATGCATTTACCATCGTCACTCGACTGTTTGAAGATACTGGCGAAGCGTCTGCGTTTCGTGCCAACAACGCCATCAATGAGTTGGTTAAACAGAAGCTGATTAGCCGCTTTACCAGCGAAATCACAGATGGTGCGAGCATTTACCGTTTGTCGCCATTAGCGATTGGTATCTCGGATTATTACTTACGTCACCGTCAGTTCTCAAAATTAAAATTGTCTATCCAACTTTCTATGGTTGCGGACGAGATGGCTAAAGCCATTGAAGCAGCGCAGAAGGGCGGAACTCCAGGACATTGGAGAAAGAACGTTTACGGCGTGCTCAAGTATTCTGTTGGTGAAATTTTCGATCAGATCGATCTTAACCAACGTGTGATGGATGAGCAGCAGCAAACCGTTAAGCAGCAAATTGCCGACCTTTTAAACAAAGATTGGCGAGAAGCGATCAACAACTGTGAAACCTTGCTATCAGAAACCTCGTCCACGCTAAAAGAATTGCAAGACACCTTGCAAGCGGCGGGTGATGAACTGCAAACACAGATCCTCGATATTCAAGAAATTGTTTACGGTGACGATGAACTCGAGTTCGTTGGCGAAACCCTATTCGGCTTGCAGATGAAGCTCGATCGAATTACTAGTTGGGGTCAGCAAGCGATCGATTTGTGGATCGGCTACGACCGCCACGTTCACAAGTTTATCCGTACCGCGATTGATATGGATAAAAACCGTGCCTTTAGCCAACGCTTGCGTCAGTCGGTTACCGACTACTTTGATGCGCCTTGGTTATTGACCTACGCCGATGCTGAGAAGCTCACCGATTTGCGTGATGAAGCCTTGGTACTTCGTGATGACGAAGTAATGGGTCAAGCTCCAATCGACGTAGAATACGAAGAATTTGAGCAAGTGAATGATCTGCTTTCAGACCGAATTGCAGAGATGTTAAAAGCTCACAAACAGCAAGGTGCGCCAATTGATCTTGGCCTTGTGCTACGCGATTACCTCGCTGCACACCCTCGCACACACCATTTTGATTTAGCCAGAATTGTTGTCGACCAAGCTGTGCGCTTAGGTTACTCAGAGTCTGACTATCAGGCGATTCAGCCAGATTGGCAGGCAATCAACGATTTCGGTGCAAAGGTACAAGCAAATGTCATTAACAAGTACTGATGATTACATGCCAGAGAAACTGGTAAAAGCGATAGCGAACCCATTGTTCCCTGCGCTAGACAGCATGCTGCGTTCAGGTAAGCATATTTCAACAGAAGACTTAGATAACCACGCGTTACTTTCTGATTTTGAAGTTGAGCTTCAGCATTTCTACCAACGTTACAATACCGAGCTTGTGAAAGCGCCAGAAGGCTTCTTTTACCTGCGTCCGCGTTCTACGTCGCTAATCGGTCGTAGTGTTTTGTCTGAGCTGGACATGCTTGTTGGTAAGGTATTGTGTTTCTTATACCTAAGCCCAGAGCGCCTTGCTCACGAAGGTATCTTCACTAACCAAGAGCTGTTTGATGAGTTGATGTCGTTAGCGGATGAGAAAAAACTCATGAAGCTAGCAACCAACCGTGCGTCGGGTTCTGACTTAGACAAAGAGAAACTGTTTGAAAAAGTGCGTACTTCTCTACGTCGCTTGCGCCGTATCGGCATGTTGATTGCTATTGGCGAAACGGGCAAGTTCCGTATCAGCGAAGCGGTATTCCGTTTTGGTGCGGACGTACGTGTTGGCGATGACATGAAAGAAGCTCAACTGCGTCTTATCCGTGATGGTGAGGCTGTGGTGCATACTCAAGAACCTAACCAAGGCAGCTTGTTGAATGAAGAGAAATCTGAAGCTGCATCAGATGTAGATGAAAACGGTCAACAAGATATTTTTAACGATCAAGCTGACTTTGACCTTGAGTCAAACGATGGCGAACAAACAAAAGTAGAAGGTGAAGCATGATTGAAAGAGGTAAGTATCAATCATTAACTATGGTCAACTGGAACGGCTTCTTCGCGCGTACTTTTGATATTGATGGGTTGGTTACAACGCTTTCTGGCGGTAACGGTGCAGGTAAGTCGACCACAATGGCGGCATTCATTACAGCACTTATCCCTGACCAAAGCCTTCTGCATTTCCGTAATACTACAGAAGCGGGTAGCTCACAGTCATCTCGTGATAAAGGCCTTTACGGTAAGCTTCAGCCGGGCGCATGTTATGCTGCGCTAGACGTGGTGAACTCTCGTAACCAACGCCTACTGTTTGCAGTAAAACTGCAGCAAGTTGCTGGTCGTGACAAGAAAGTAGACATCAAGCCGTTCGTTATCCAAGGCCTTCCTAGCCATGTGAAACCAACTGACGTGCTTATCCAGAACGTTTCAGACAGCCACGCACGTGTATGCCAGCTAAATGATGTGAAAGCCGCAGTTACACAATATGAAGGCGCACATTTTAAAGCGTTCTCTTCGATTGTGGATTACCACTCACAGATGTTCGAATACGGTGTGGTACCGAAGAAACTGCGTAACAGCAGCGACCGTTCTAAGTTCTACCGTCTGATTGAGGCATCACTTTACGGTGGTATCTCAAGTGCGATTACACGTTCTCTGCGTGATTACCTTCTGCCGCAAAATGGTGGTGTGAAGAAAGCATTCCAAGATATGGAATCGGCACTGCGTGAGAACCGCATGACGTTAGAAGCGATCAAGACAACTCAGTCGGATCGTGACTTGTTCAAGCATTTGATCACTGAATCGACCAACTACGTGGCAGCAGACTACATGCGCCATGCAAACGATCGTCGTAATAAGCTTGATCAAACCATGAAGTTCCGTGGTGAGCTGTTTGGTTCGCGTGAAACTTTACTTGAGCAAAATAACCTGTTGAATCGAGTTCAAGAAGAACTTGAGTTGCTGGTGGATCAAGAATCGTCTCTAGAGCAAGACTACCAAGCGGCATCGGATCATCTTCAATTGGTTCAAACTGCACTTCGTCAACAAGAAAAAATTGCTCGCTACAGCGAAGATCTAGAAGAGCTTAATGAGCGTCTAGAAGAGCAGATGATGGTGGTTGAGGAAGCTCAAGAGCGAGTACTTCTTGCTGAAGAGCAGGCAACCATTACTGAAGAAGAAGTGGATAGCCTAAAAACTCAGCTTGCTGATTACCAACAAGCGTTGGATGTTCAGCAGACTCGCGCACTTCAATACCAGCAAGCGGTTCAAGCATTAGAGAAAACCAAGCAGTTACTAGGTGATGAATCTATTACGGCAGAAAGCGCGTTAACCTTGGTTTCTGAGTTAAAAGCACAAGAAGAGTCAAGCACACAAAAGCTACTGTCTACTAAGCACAAGCTAGACATGTCTTCAGCAGCTTCTGCACAGTTCGATAAAGCGCTGTCTTTGGTTAAGAGCATTGTTGGTGATGTTGAACGTAAAGAAGCGTCTCACAGCGCTAAACAAGCTCTAGAAAAAGGTCGTAACGCAAGACACGTTGTTGAGAACGAACAGCAATGGCGTGCTCAGCATCGCGACATGGCTCGTGATGTGGCGCAGCAGCGTCAAGCAAAAGAGCTGGCGACTGAATACCAAAAGCAACACAACATTTCACTGACTGACGAAGCGGTTTTCGAAGAAGAACGCGAACGTCATGCCATGCAAATCGAAACGCTTGAGTATGCTCAAGAAGAACTGCGTGAAGCCAAGAGTGAGCAACGTCGTGTTCAGCAAAACCACGATCAAGAGATTCAAAAGCTTGAATCCATTGCTCCTGCTTGGATCACAGCAAACGATGCGCTTGAATCGTTAAGAGATCAAACCGAAGCTGAGCTAGAAGATAGCCAAGCGGTGATGACGCAAATGCAACAAGTGCTTGAAGATGAAAAGTCTCAAGCGGTGGCTAAAGATCAACTGGCAACTCGCCGAGCTGAACTTGAGCAAGAAATTGAACGTCTAGCATCACCAGGTGGCTCTAACGATCCTCGCTTGAAAGGCTTAGCGGACACCCTTGGTGGCGTGCTGCTTTCAGAGATCTACGACGACATCACAATTGGCGATGCGCCATATTTCAGTGCGATGTACGGCCCAGCTCGTCATGCGATTGTGGTTTCGGATCTTGATGGCATCAAAGAGAAACTGGTTGATCTTGATGATTGTCCTGAAGACCTTTACATCCTTGAAGGTGATGTTGACGCGTTTGATGACAGCTCGTTCAATGCCGATGAATTAGAAGGCGCGGTGTGTGTTCAACTGAACGATCGCCAAATGCGTTACTCTCGTTTCCCTGAGATCCCACTGTTTGGTCGTGCGGCTCGTGAGCAGCGTTTAGAGAAACTGCGAGAAGAGCGCGATGTGGTTGTTGAGAATCACGCGAAAGCTGCGTTTGACTCTCAAAAACTGAACCGTCTATACCAAGCATTCAACAGCTTTGTAGCGAAACATCTGCACGTTGCGTTTAACGCAGATCCAGAGCAAGCACTTGCAGTCGTTCGTGAGAAACGTAACCAAGTAGTACGTTCACTGGCTGAGCTGGATTCGAAAGAGCAACAGCAACGTAGCCAGCTTCAACAAAGCAAACAGGCGATTGCTGCGCTTGATAAGTTAGCGCCTATGGTTCGTATTCTAGAAGACGAAACATTAGCTGAGCGTTTGACTGAACTAGAAGTACAACTAGAACGTCTGAGTGAAGCTAAGTCTTACCTGAACACTCATGGCAAAGCGCTTGCGTCATTAGAGCAAATCGTTTCTGCACTAGACGCTGACCCAGAGCAATTTGAAGCTTTGGAAGCTGAGTACCGCCAGGCGGACAACGCGCTACAAACGCTAAAAGGCAAAGTATTCGCACTGTCTGATCTGATTGAGCGTCGTCACTACTTTGCTTACGCAGACTCAGTTGACCTGCTTAACAAGAGCAGTGAATTGAGTGAGCAACTGAAAGCGAAACTGGTTCAAGCAGAACAAGCTCGAGCGAAAGGCCGCGATGGCTTGAAGCAAGCTCGCGAACAGATGAACCAGTACAACCAAGTATTGGCAGCACTGAAGAGCTCGCATCAAGCGAAGCAAGAGACTGTTCAAGAGTTCAAACAAGAGCTTCAAGAGTTCGGTGTTAACGCTGATGAAGGCGCTGAAGAACGCGCTGTACGTCGTCGTGACGAGCTTCAAGAGCGTCTGCACACGTCTCGCAGTCGTAAGAGCGAATACGAGCGCACGATTACCTCAACTGAACTTGAGATGAAAGCGCTGGCTAAGCGTCTTAAGAAAGTACAGAAAGAGTACACAGAGCTTCGTACCTTTGTGGTTGCAGCAAAAGCAGGTTGGTGTTCAGTACTTCGTCTAGCTCGTGAGAATGACGTTGAACGTCGTCTACACAAGCGTGAACTTGCTTACCTAACGGCTGGTGAACTTCGCTCAATGTCGGATAAATCACTGGGTGCGCTACGTTTGGCTGTGGCTGACAATGAAGACCTACGTGATTCGCTGCGTCTATCGGAAGATAATGCACATCCAGAGCGTAAGGTTCTGTTCTACATTGCGGTTTACCAACACCTTCGTGAGCGTATTCGCCAAGACATCATTCATACGGATGATCCGGTTGAAGCAATCGAAGAGATGGAAGTTGAGCTAGCTCGATTAACAGAAGAACTGACCCAGCGTGAAAACCGCCTAGCGATCAGCTCTGAGTCGGTAGCAAGCATCATTAAGAAGACGATTCAGCGTGAGCAGAACCGTATTCGTATGCTGAACCAAGGCTTGTCGAACATTTACTTTGGTCAGGTTAAAGGCGTACGTCTGAACGTTAAGATCCGTGAAAGCCATGAAATCTTACTATCGGGCCTAGCGACTCAACAAGAGCAGCACAAAGACTTGTTCGAGACGACTCGTTTCACCTTCTCTGAAGCAATGGCGAAGTTGTTCCAACGTGTGAACCCACATATCGACATGGGTCAACGTTCTCCTCAAGTTCTAGGTGAAGAGCTACTGGATTACCGTAACTACCTAGAGTTAAGTGTTGAAGTTAACCGTGGCTCTGATGGTTGGCTACAAGCGGAATCGGGCGCACTGTCTACCGGTGAGGCGATCGGTACTGGTCAATCTATCCTATTGATGGTTGTTCAGAGCTGGGAAGAAGAGTCTCGTCGACTTCGTAGCAAAGACATCGTTCCATGTCGCTTGTTGTTCCTTGATGAAGCAGCACGTCTGGATGCGAAGTCTATCTCTACGCTGTTTGAACTGTGTGACCGTCTAGGTATGCAGCTTCTGATTGCAGCACCTGAGAACATCAGCCCAGAGAAAGGCACAACCTACAAACTGGTACGTAAGGTCTTCAAAGATCACGAACATGTACACGTTGTTGGCCTGCGAGGTTTTGCACAAAACAAACCTGCATCGCCAGTGCAAGAGCTGATTGAAGAAGCCGAGCAGTAAGCTTTAAGCCGATTTATCGTATCAATTCAAAGCCCTTATTCACTTTATATACAGTGGTAGGGGCTTTTTAATATCTGAAATCTAATCTCCCTGATTACACCAGCCTTCCTCAAATTGTCGTTATCTTCAAATTAACGTTTTTCACATACAGTTAAGACCACTCATACCTTATGGTTATTATCAATGGAATTTGTTTGAGGTCACACGCACAAAACCATAATTAATGTATGGTAATTACATAGATTAAATAATATTAATAATATTGTATTACTTTATTTTTAATTATTGATAACTCGCAGTGTGCGAAAGGTAAAGGTAGGACAAGCTATGATTCAAATCGTCATTGATGGGAAATTTCGAATCGTCGAACAAGGGCAAACCGTTCTTGAGGCGGCAAAAACATGTGGTTTAGAGATTCCATCGTTATGTGGTTTGAACAAAACAGCGGACAAAGTGCCGTGTGATTTGTGTGTGGTTGAAGTGGATGGGATGGGCGTAACACGCTCGTGTGAGCTTGAGGTCGTCAATGGCTTGAACATCACCACTCAATCTAAACAGCTAACGACTCATCGACAAGATGCGTTGAATCGAATCATGGCAGACCACTATGCTGACTGTGAAGCGCCATGCCAAACCGCTTGCCCGGCCGGAGTAGATATCCAGTCTTACCTTCATCACATCGCGCAAAATGATCATACTAAAGCCATTGAAGTAATTAAGAAAACACTGCCAATGCCGTTATCGATTGGTCGCGTGTGTCCGGCCTTCTGTGAAACGGAATGCCGTCGAAACTTAGTCGATGATTCGATTGCGATTCGCCAACTCAAGCGACACGCAGCCGATGCCGATCTGGCAGCGCAAGAGAGCTACATGCCAGCGAAAAAACCAAGCAAAGGCAAGAGTATTGCGATTGTTGGTAGTGGCCCTGGTGGCTTAACGGCAGGCTATTACCTGTCTAATGAAGGTTATGACGTCAGTGTTTATGAATCGATGCCCCAAGCTGGTGGCTGGCTGCGCTATGGTATTCCAGAATATCGTCTACCGAAGTCGATTCTTGATCAAGAAATCGAACTCATGTGTCGTAACGGAATGGTTGTACAGTGCGATAAAAAACTCGGTGTCGATTTTACCTTGTCAGATCTTAGTCGTGATTTCGATGCGGTCTGCTTAGCAGTGGGTGCATCACAAGCCGTTGAAATGAATTATCCTGGTAGCGACCTTGGCGGTTGTTATTTAGGTGTTGATTACCTTAAAGATTATGTCACCGCCAAACAGTTCACTACGGGCAAAAAAGTCGCGGTGATTGGCGGTGGTAATACGGCGATTGACTGCGCTCGAACCGCAGTGCGTGATGGTGCGGACACCACGTTGATTTATCGTCGTACGCGAGATGAAATGCCCGCCGAAGATTACGAAATCGAAGAAGCTGAACACGAAGGTGTTAAGTTCCACTTCTTGACCAATCCGGCTGAGAATATTGCTGATGAAAATGGCCATGTATCTGAGATTCGATTAGAACGTATGGCACTTGGTCCTGCTGATGCTTCTGGTCGTCGAAGCCCGAAACCAACGGGTGAGTTCTTTGTCGAAGCGTTCGATACGGTTATCGCTGCGGTGTCGCAAAAGCCAGACCTAAGCTTCATGGATAATGAAGAGATTGATATCCCACTAACTCGTTGGAACACCGCGGACGCAGATCCACAAACCATGCACACAGGTACGGGCAATATATTTAGTATCGGTGACTTCCGTCGTGGTCCAGCGACAGCGGTTGAAGCGGTAGGAGATGGGCGTATTGCTGCGCAAGCGATCGACCGATTCTTCAATGGTGATATGGAAAATATTCCTGCTAAACCGTTTAACTCGAGAAAACAGAAGCAGCTCAAAGCCGTTGATCCCGAGCAGTACAAGTCGATACAGCGCATGGCACGTAAAATCATGCCAGAGCTAACACCAGAGCAGCGAGAGCAAAGCTTTGAAGAAGTAGAAACGGGCTTTGATAATGCCGACGCAATCGCTGAAGCTGCAAGATGTTTAGAGTGTGGTTGCCAAGCCAATACCGACTGCGATCTGCGTGATTACTCGACTGAATATAAGGCAACCCAAACACATCCAGAATACAAAATTGATGTCGCTTCTAATGAGAGCTGGCAAGCTATTCGCGCAGATGAAGCGAAAGTGGGTTCAACAAGACAGAAGTTTGCTGTCGACAATAGCTCTGAATTTATTATTTTCGATGCCAACCGCTGCATCAGTTGTGGTCAGTGTATCCAGGCGTGTCGTGAACAAAATGTTCATGGCGTTCTAAGCTTCATGAATCAGTCAAACGGTAAGCCAGCTTCAAGACCTGAATGTCGCCCGAATTTTGGGGCTGACAAGACCTTAATGGGCGACTCTAATTGTGTTCAATGTGGCTCTTGTATTCAGGCATGTCCAACCGGTGCCATGGTGGATGCGAGAGATAGAAAACAAGGCGATACCGACATCCTTAAAAAGGTCGATACCATCTGCACATACTGTGGTGTGGGCTGTAAGCTGACCATGCATGTTGACGAAGCGAAGAATAAGATTCGTTACATCGAAGGTGGTGATTCTCCGGTTAACGAAGGCATGTTGTGTGTTAAAGGACGTTTCGGTTTCGACTTCGTCGGCAGTGATGCCCGCCTTACAACGCCGTTAATTCGTAAAGATGGCTGGTTACAACCTGCGAGTTGGGAAGAAGCCATTACGCTGATTGCCGACAAGTTCACGGCGATCAAACAAGGTTTTGGTAGTAATGCTCTAGCGGGTTTCTCGTCGGCTAAAACCACCAATGAAGATAACTATGCGTTCCAAAAATTCATTCGTCGTGAACTTGGCACCAACAACGTCGATCACTGTGCTCGCCTTTGCCATGCTTCAACGGTAACTGGGCTTGAAGCTTCGCTAGGCAGTGGAGCGATGACCAATGATATCCCAAGCATCAAACACTCGGATGTCATTTTTATCATTGGTTCTGACACCACATCCGCGCACCCAATTATCGGCTCACACATCAAACAGGCAGTAAGGCATAACGGCGCTCGCTTGATTGTCGCGGACCCTAAGAGAATCGATATTGCTGACCATGCTGAACTTTACCTAGCACACCGACCGGGTACTGACGTGATGCTGATTAATGGTGTGATGCAGCAGATCATCAAGCACGGTTGGTACGACCAAGAGTATATCGAAGATCGTGTGGACGGCTTTGATACCTTACTGCAAGAGGTGATGTCACCAAGTTATTCGCTAGACAAAGTAGAACTAGTGACTGGCGTTAAGGCAGAAGACATCTTCGCGATGGCGCGCTTGATCGGTACTGCAAAACGCACGGCGGTGTATTACTCCATGGGTATCACGCAACATACTACTGGTCACGACAACGTTCGCTCGATTGCTAACCTGCAGCTTTTATGTGGCAACATCGGTATTGAAGGCGGTGGTATCAACCCGCTGCGTGGTCAATCGAATGTTCAAGGTGCATGCGACATGGGTGCATTGCCAAATAACCTACCGGGTTATCAGAAAGTGTATAACCCAATGGTTCGCCAAAAATTCGCGATGGAGTGGGGCGTTTCTGATTTGCCTGCTGAAACGGGGTTAACGCTGACCGAAATTATTGACGGGGCGTGTCATCGAGATGTGCGTGGTTTATATGTGATGGGTGAAAACCCTGTGCTAAGCGACCCGAATCAAGCACACGTAATTGAAGGGCTTGAAGCGTTAGATTTCCTTGTGGTGCAAGACATCTTCTTAACCGAAACGGCGCAGTATGCCGATGTGGTTCTGCCGTCTTGCTCGTTCGCCGAGAAGTCTGGTCACTTTACCAATACCGAGCGACGCGTTCAGCGTATCAACCCTGCGGTATTGCCTCCAGGTGACGCGAAAGAGGATTGGGTGATTATCCAAATGCTAGCCAACGCGATGGGTGGTGGTTGGAGTTACGATTCGGTTGCGGACATTACCAATGAGATTGCTCGTGTCACGCCACAATATGGTGGTTTACGTTGGGAAAATATCACGGTTAATGGTGTGCAATGGCCAAGCAATAAGAACAACCCTGACGGTACTCGTATTATGCACCAGACTCAGTTCACTCGTGGGCGTGGTCAGATGGAAGCAATTCCGTTTCGATATGCGGCAGAACTGCCAGATGCAGAATACCCGTTAGTATTAACGACAGGGCGTATCCTTGAGCAGTTCCATACCGGGACCATGACACGTAAAACGAAAGGGCTGGATAACTTAGCAGGGCCACGTGTGATGGTCAGTGTCCATGATGCTGAAGCGTTAGGGATCTCGAATGGTCAGATGCTCAAAGTCTCAACACGTCGTGGCGAAATTGAAATCGCAGCGTTTGTAACCAAGCGAATGCAGAAAGGCGTGGTGTTTATTCCATTCCATTTCGTGGAGTCTCCTGTGAACCGTTTGACTACCACAGCGACAGATCCGCATGCCAAGATCCCAGAGTTTAAGGTAGCAGCGGTACGTATTGATCCAATTCGTGAGCCTGAAATTGAAGTCACAGAGGCTTAGCTCAACAAGTTAACTTAATGGCAGAGACTAAAAAGCCGCGTAACTCTCAGAGTTATGCGGCTTTTTTATTGAGCTCTATAGGTATCAAGTGACCTAGTCAGCTAATAGCTTAGTTTGGAACAATCTCGTTACCGTGAACACCGAATTGCTTAGCAGCGTATGCCACGCGCTCAGCAGGTTTCGGGTACTCAGCTGGTGTACCAAGGTTCTCAATATGGTGCAATCGAGGTAGCAGACCAGCACCGTTCGCGATTTGGATTGCCAAACCTGGACGTGCGTTAAGCTCAAGTACCATCGGGCCTTCTTCTTGATCTAGAACCATGTCTGTGCCCATGTAACCAAGACCTGTCATTTCCCAAGCGCTTGATGCCAGTGTTAGCAGCTTTTCCCAGTGTGGCACTTGAAGTAGCGCCAACTCTTTACCCGTATCTGGGTGGTGAGTGACTGGGTGGTCAAACTGAACGGCACGAACGGCTTTACCGGTCGCGATACAAATACCTACGCCTACAGCGCCTTGGTGCAAGTTAGCCTTGCCGTCAGAAGCCGAAGTAGATAAGCGCATCATCGCCATCACAGGGTAGCCTTTGAATACGATGATTCGTACATCTGGCACACCTTCGTAACTGAAACCATCGAAACACTCATCAAACTTGATGAGGTTTTCAACTACTGCCACATCGTTCTTACCACCAAGTGAGAAAAGACCCGCAAGAGCGTTACTGATGTGACGCTCTACATCTTCTTCATTGATAGTTGAACCTGAAGGCTTGGTATAAACACCATCCTTGTGAGAAGTCACAACTAGGATGCCTTTACCACCACTTCCTTGAGCTGGCTTGATTACGAAACCCGGCCACTCTTTTACCATCTTGTGGATTGTTTTTACTTCAGCTTGGTTACCAATAACGCCAATCAGCTTTGGCACCGTAGCGCCAGCCTGTTCAGCGATGATCTTAGTCTTAAGCTTGTCATCAACGAGTGGATACTTGGAACGATCATTGTAGCGACCAATGTAACTGTGGTTACGCTTGTTCATTCCCATTATGCCTTTGTCTTTCAACCTAAACGGTGAAGTAAACTGATCAAACATAACTTAGTCCTCCGCTAGCGGTTTAAAGCGACGAAGCTCAGTTAGACGGTAGCCTGTGTAGTTACCTAGTAGCAAGATGGTCGCTAGAATAACAAGCTGTAAACCAATAAAGTTAAACGTTAAGTGCTGAATGAACGGGTTAGTCATGCCTAAGTAAACAAGAACCGCAGTGAATAGAGAACCACCACCTTGTAGCATTACTTCTTTCGCGCCTTCTTCTTCCCATAGGATAGACATACGTTCGATAGTCCAAGATAGGATGATCATTGGGAAGAATGTAATTGACAGACCTTCAGTCAGACCGACTTTAAACGCGACCACGGTAAACACAGAGATAATCATGATTACCGTAATGATCACGGCGGATATCCTGGCTACCAGTAGCAAGTTGAGTTTGGATAAGTAACTTCGAATAATAAGACCCGTACCGACGATCAGTAGGAAGCCAACAATACCCGTTACCAGTTGTGTTTGAACAAAGGCCACCGCAATCAGAACTGGCATGAAGGTACCAGATGTTTTCAAACCGATGATGACACGCAAGAACACAACAATAAGCGCACCGATAGGAATCAGCATGATGGTTTTAAACATCGCTTGCTCTTCTAACGGTAGGCTGTGAATTGATAGGTTTAACAGCTGATCAGCAGAAACTTTACTGTTGGTTGCTTCAGTTGGTGAAACCTCTTGAGCAATCATAGAGAAGTGAACTTTACTGTTCTGACCGCCCACTACATCAAGCAGAGAAACGTTTGACTCGTCCCAGATAAGTAGGTTTGGTTGAACTTGCTGTTCGCTAGATTCAGGAGAGAAAAGAATCCACTCATCATTATCCCAAACCTGAATCATGTTCTGAATAGATTGACGACGACGGCCATCTTCTAGCTCGATAACACCAACCACTTTGTTGTGTATTTTCGCTGCTGAAAGTAGCTTGTGTGTCGCTTCCACTTTGGTCATGTTGTTCAGAATCAGCGCCGAGTTTTGGCTGTCTGGATCATTCAGCGTTTTAATGAGCTCACGAGTGAACGTTAGATTGTCTGCAGAACGCTTTGTTGCTCTATCAATCAGAGCAAGAGACGCCGCTTCTTCTGGACCGTCGAAGCTTGGTTGAACCACTTCACCTTCTGGTGGTGTGTCGTTCACTTTAGCTTGGTTGTCGACTAAGAATTGTGTCTTGTAGTAGATGGTTTGAGGGCCATCTGCGTAACGAATAGACCACTCAGCACGACGCCCTGACTCAGTATTTAAGTAAGAAATACCGTAACCTGGTGATGAAGCCGATTCGCCGATGAGTGTGTAGTTAGACTGAGTATGAGGAGCCGCTAAGGAAACTTTTGCTTCTTTGCCTACTGCATTGAATTCGATGCGAGCTTCAACGTCCCAAACTTGTCTGGTTTCCCCTGGCGTCCAAGGTACACCGTAGGTCGTATGTCTGAACATACTCAGTGTTATACCTGCTACGATAAGCAGGAATATAGAGATATAAAATGGAATTCTTGACGTCATAGCTTACCCTACTATTGTTATTTAGCTTCCGTTTGTACGTATTTTTTACTTACATCCACTAGCGCGATGTCTTTGATAAATTCGCGCCCTAGTAGTACAGGGTGACTCATTTGAGAGCGATCCGCCAATGTAAATTGCGCTTTTTCATGGATTTTTCCAACTTTAACCCATAATTCAATCACAGCTCGACGTTCTGTCTGATCATTCGTTGATTGACGGATTTTTACATAACGTACAACAGGTGCTTCAATCCATTTTTGGTCTTCTGCCGCTTTTCCTTGGTCTTCTAGGTGGAACTTAACCCAGTTCTTACCATTTCGTTCGAATTCTTTAATATCGACTGCATTTAAAGAAGAGGTTGTTGCGCCAGTATCCACTCGAGCATCAAAGCTTTGTTTGATTGAGTCGATAGACACTTTTTCGATTCCGCCAAGGATAGTCGGTTGTGAGGTAGGAGCGATAGGAGCCGCTGCAACTGCCACGGGTTCTTCTTCCTCTAGCTCTTCAATGACTTTGTGTTCCATGCTCGTCAGATGGACATCTAACTGATTTGAAAGGGTGATGATTTCGTCTTCTAAGCTTTCAATGTAATCACTTTGATTGCTGACTTGCAGTTCAAGATTTTGAACCTTATTTGCGATGTTTGTCTCTGAGCGGGCAATAGCATCGAGAGTTTCTTGGTGGTAGGCAGCACCGTTAGTAAGGGTACAACCAGAGAGCAAACCAACCGCCACAATAGGCGATAATCGCTTAAACATAAAAAAACCTTTGGAAATTAGAGAATAGTTCAGACTATTTAGAAGTTTAGCCCACAAAAAAGGATGCGTGAAGCATCCTATTGTAAGAGTCTGGTCATATTGAATCGCAATGTGAGCGCTACGCCAATTATTGTAATTTGAAATAGCTCACTTATTAAACATAAGTCAGTTTTCGTTCAATTTACGCGCATTTTTGTGAAAGCTCACAGCGAAGTAGAAGGTGGCGTTGTAGCCACCAAAAAGCCATTACTTTGTTATCAACTAAATAATGGCTTTCAGGCATCACATTTATGGCTTGGTCGCCACAAGAATGGCACGTCTCGGTGCTGGGTGACCTTCAACCGTTTTACTTGGATCATTCGGGTCTAAGTAATCTGGTAGAGAGTTGTGTGTCATCCATTCTGTTGTGCGTTGTTCGCCGATTGTGGTGACATTTTCGTCAACGATGCGCACGTCTTCAAAGCCGACCTGTTCAAGCCAGCGTTTTAGTGCTCGAGCAGAAGGGAAGAAGTACACGTTTCTCATCTGCGCGTAACGGTCAACAGGAACCAGAACTGCATTTTCATCGCCTTCAATCACTAAGGTTTCAAGCACTAATTCACCGCCAGACACCAATTGGTCTTTCAGTTGAATCAAGTGATCAAGTGGCGAACGACGATGGTATAGCACACCCATGCTGAATACAGTGTCGTATGCTTCCAGTTTTGGTAGTTGTTCAATACCTAGAGGTAATAGGTGCGCGCGTTGGTCATCGCCCATTAACTTACGGATTGCTTCAAACTGAACCAAGAAAAGGTGGGAAGGGTCGATACCTACGGTTAGACGAGCGCCTTCGCCAAGCATGCGCCACATGTGGTAGCCGTTACCACAGCCAACATCTAACACCGAGCGGTTCTTCAATGGAGAAATATGTGGAAGAACGCGATCCCATTTCCAGTCACTGCGCCATTCCGTATCAATATGAATGTCGTGAACCGTGTAAGGGCCTTTTCTCCAAGGGTGGAAAGTCTTCAGTAAGCTTTCTAACTTTTTAAGTTCACCCGTGTGGAACGGTGTAGAACTGCCAATTGTTACTGAGTTTTTCAGATCAACTTGGTCTGGTACACCTTGTGGAATCTTGTTTAGTGCACGTAACCAACGGTCGAAGTCGCCGTGCTCTGCATTTTGCCAATCCGTCAGCTGTTGTGGAAGTACATTAAGCCACGGCTGAAGGCGAGTATCTTGGGCAATAAGTTGATAAAAATTGGCAAAATTAAACATAGTTTTTCACTGAGTTAATAGGGTCAATAAACCCTAAAATAAAAATTAAATTTGTCATTCCCTACAGTGAGGGACGAACATGATAGGGAATCTCGATTTATCGTACTTGATAGAGATCCCCAACTCGCTCGTTCCTCGCTCTTGAGGATGACGTTTTAGTACGAGCTGACTGGGTATGTGCGCTATTTAATCGCGAACATCGAACCAAAGTTGAAACACTGGAACCACACTTCGCTGCTAGAGAAGCCAATCTTATCAAAGCGCTCTCTGTGTACAGGGATAGAGTCAGGGCGCATCACATTTTCAATCGCGCTACGCTTTTGGCTCACTTCTAGCTCGCTGTATCCGTTAGCACGTTTAAAATTATGGTGCAGATCGATCAGCAGTTCATTTGAGCTTTCGTCTTCGAATACGTATTTTTCTGACAGGATTAAGATGCCACCAGGGCGCAAGCCCGCGTGAATTTTCTCAAGCAAAGCGTATCGGTCGTCTGGAGACAAGAATTGCAGCGTAAAGTTAAGCACCACAACTGACGCGTCTTTGATCTCTACTTCACGAATATCGGCTTCGATCACTTCAACCGGCGTGTCACTGCGGTAAGCGTTAACGTGCAATTTGCAGCGCTCAACCATTGCTTCTGAATTGTCGATAGCGAAAATCGTGCAGCCTTCTTGTTGGATGTGGCGACGCATTGAAAGCGTTGCTGCACCAAGAGAACAACCAAGGTCGTAAATATTTGAATGCGGCTTGACGAAGCGCTCTGCCAGCATGCCGATTGCGGAGATGATGTTGCTATAGCCAGGCACCGAGCGTTGAATCATATCCGGAAATACTTCAGCAACCCTTGCATCAAAGGTGAAGTCTCCAATTTTATCAATAGGAGCGGAAAAGATATTGTCTGTGTTGCTCATGGCATTCTCTCTCGACAGTCAGCGTAATTGGCACAAAATTCGTACCAAATAAAAGGGGACGTATTTTACGTAAAAAAAGGACTGCTGTCACGAAAACTGAGATTACTGGTGAGGATTACAGCCAGATGTTCAAGAAGACTTAAAACATTGAGATTTGATGGTTGCCTTTCTGAGCTGGAAACTGAGCAAGATCGGGCAATATTAATGACGTATTTTCAGACACTTGCTTTTGCAATAGCTCGTAAATAGCAATCGCGAGTTCAGGCGCATGGTTATTGTCTGGGGTGTGAATCATTAAATACGGCTGTTTGCCTTCACTGAGCCAGGTTGGAATTTTGCTAAACCAAGGCTTAAAAAATTCGATGTTAGGTTCTTGGTCGGGGTGGCCAATAAAGCGAATCATCGGATTATTGGCGGTCGCAATCGCATGAACGGGTACACGCGGTTTTTTCTGATGCGCATCGATCACTGCTTCTGTGGTTGGCGGTGCGGAAAAAACGGGGCGGCTATCCATAATAATGCGATTGATGCCTTCTTCGACCAGCCACTGATTAAAGCGTTTTTCAGCATCACCTTTGTCAAAGAAACCCAAGTGGCGGACTTCAACACCAAGCTGCATGTCTTTTGGAAATAACGTGCAAAACTTTTGCAAGGCAGGGAGCATGCTCGGTTCAAAGCTGTGCGGTAGCTGAATCGTCCATTGACCAATGCGATCATGCAGGGGTGACATGGTCATTAAGAACTCTTTGAGTTCGGCTTGGCAGTGTCTCAGTTGTTGCTGGTGGGTGATGAATTTGGGTAGCTTAAAAGTGAACCTGAAATCATCGTGACTGGCGGCTTTCCAGTTATGTACGGTAGACATACTCGGTGTCGCGTAAAAGGTCGTGTTGCCTTCAACGGTATGAAACACTTGGGTGTATTTTTCTAGGCGTTCCGCAGGCTTTGTTCCCTTGCCATAGAACTGACTTTGCCACTCAGAGTGAGACCACATGGTTAATCCAAGTCTTAAAGGTAAACTGTCCATCGTTTTTACACCATTAGTCATCACATTACTGCTTTTAATCGAAACGAAAATCTACTGTACGAGAGTTTTGCTGATTAAGGTACTTTCGAGATATAATTATCGCAATTTTTTCGGTTTTGATGAATCTTTGCGCACTTGATGGGCTAAAAAGCAGCAAAGCCAGATAAAACACAATAAATTCGAATGTGGAAGGTCGATTTTAAGCGAGTTTCCGCGTATAAATGTTTCTTTGCTCTGTTGTGTGGAATGACCACCGACAGCTTGGAAATTAGTAAATAATTAAGAGATTGGGAAATTCATTATGCGTACCCATTACTGTGGTAACCTGAACAAGTCCCTGGCGGGACAAACTGTAGAATTGTGCGGCTGGGTAAACCGTCGCCGTGATTTAGGCGGTCTTATCTTTATTGATATGCGTGATCGTGAAGGCATCGTTCAGGTTGTTGTCGATCCAGATATGAAAGATATCTTCCCGATCGCTAACCAACTGCGTAATGAATTCTGTATCAAATTTACTGGTGAAGTACGTGTTCGTCCTGATAGCCAAGTAAATAAAGACATGGCTACTGGTGAAGTAGAGCTTTACGCGACTGGTCTAGAGATCATCAACCGTTCAGAAGCGCTTCCACTAGACTTTAACCAAACGAACTCTGAAGAGCAGCGTCTTAAGTACCGTTACATCGATCTTCGTCGTCCAGAAATGAGCGACCGTATCAAGCTTCGTGCACGCGCTTCTAGCTTCGTTCGTCGTTTCCTTGATGAGAACCTGTTCCTAGACATCGAAACGCCAGTACTAACGAAAGCGACGCCAGAAGGTGCTCGTGACTACCTAGTACCAAGCCGTGTTCACAAAGGTAGCTTCTACGCGCTTCCTCAATCTCCTCAGCTGTTCAAGCAACTGCTGATGATGTCTGGTTTTGACCGTTACTACCAAATCGTTAAATGTTTCCGTGATGAAGATTTACGTGCTGACCGTCAGCCTGAATTTACTCAGATCGATATCGAAACATCGTTCATGTCTTCTCAAGAAGTACGTAACATCACTGAGAAGCTAGTTCACGATATGTGGAAAGAGCTTCTAGGTGTTGAACTTGGTCAATTCCCAGTAATGCCTTTCTCTGAAGCGATTCATCGTTTCGGTTCTGATAAGCCAGATCTACGTAACCCTCTAGAGCTAGTGGACGTTGCTGACTTAGTTAAAGACGTTGAGTTCAAAGTATTCTCAGGCCCTGCTAACGACGAAAAAGGTCGCGTAGCGGTTATCCGTGTACCAGGTGGTGCTAAGCTAACTCGTAAGCAAATCGACGGTTACGCAGAACACGTAAACATCTACGGCGCGAAAGGCCTAGCTTGGATGAAGGTTAACGACCGTGCTGCAGGCATGGAAGGTATTCAATCTCCAGTTGCTAAATTCCTAAGCGAAGACGTAATCAACGGTATTCTAGATCGCACTCAAGCTGAATCTGGCGATATCATTCTGTTCGGCGCAGACAAAGCGGGCATCGTTGCTGAAGCAATGGGCGCACTTCGTCTTAAACTAGGTACTGATCTAGAGCTAACAGACACATCTGCATGGGCTCCATTGTGGGTTGTTGACTTCCCAATGTTCGAAGAAGACGGCGAAGGTAATCTACACGCAATGCACCACCCATTCACATCGCCACTGGGTGTGAACGCGGAAGAGCTAAAAGCGAACCCAGCAGCAGCAAACTCTGATGCATACGACATGGTAATCAACGGCTACGAAGTAGGCGGCGGTTCTGTACGTATTCACAACGCAGAAATGCAAACGGCTGTATTCGGTATCCTAGGTATCGAAGCACAAGAGCAACAAGAGAAGTTCGGCTTCCTACTAGATGCTCTTCAATACGGTACTCCACCACACGCTGGTCTAGCATTCGGTCTTGACCGTCTAGCAATGCTACTTTGTGGTACAGAGAACATCCGTGACGTTATCGCATTCCCGAAAACAACAGCTGCAGCATGTCTGTTAACAGACGCGCCAAGCCTAGCGAACCCAGCATCACTGGAAGAGCTAGCAATCGCAGTTAAACTAGCGAAGAAAGAAGACTAATCAAACGATTAGCTTAACTTTCTAAAGAACTTAGTTTTTAGAGCTTAGTTTTTTAGAACTTAGTTTCGCAGTAGAACAATAAAATGCCCGTTAATTTGACGGGCATTTTTTTTTGCGTTCGATATACTAAGCTCATAAAGCATGTATAAATAATCAGTATTTGAAGTTATGTCTATTATCTTAGGGATTGACCCTGGCTCACGCATTACCGGTTACGGTGTTATTCGTCAAAATGGCCGCCACCTATATTACTTAGGGAGTGGTTGCATTCGCACCTCCGAAAAAGAGTTACCGGGTCGACTCAAGCAGATCTATGCAGGTGTGAGCGAAATCATCACTCAGTTCCAACCGGATGTGTTTGCGATAGAGCAGGTCTTCATGGCGAAGAATGCGGACTCAGCGCTTAAGCTTGGGCAAGCTAGGGGCAGCGCGATCGTAGCGGCTGTAAATGCGGATCTGCCTGTTCATGAATACGCAGCTCGTTTGATTAAGCAAGCGGTGACGGGTAATGGTGGTGCAGATAAGTCTATGGTCCAGAATATGGTGATGAGCATGCTTAAATTGCCTGCCAAGCCACAGGCCGATGCAGCCGATGCCCTGGGCGTAGCGATCACTCACGCTAACACCAATAAAACCTTGATTGCACTGGCGGGTAAAGCAACGGGTGCTAGAAAAGGGCGTTACCGTTAATTCCTATTCTATTTTTAGCTCCTAACATACAGCTTCTAAACTTATTCCCTCGATGAGCCTTGCGCCCTGTTTGGCTCATATCAAAACACTACGCTGCTAAATCCTTGATGAAATGAGATCTTTCGAACAGAACCCAGATAATAACATTGCGCATCATTTAACATGTTATTAACATTGGTCGGAGGTCTAACAAGCTAATCAAGGATGATCACTGATGAACCCTATCAAGCTGTGGCGCGCGCTGTTTCTACCCAAAAGTAATGGGTGGAGTAACAACGAAGTCAGACAAGCCGATATCTTATTACTCTTTACCTTTATCGCCTTCTTTGTGGGTGTCTACAGCTTAATCAAATGGACCAAGCACGAAGAGCAACTTCTGATCGCCACATCTGTATTCCTTATTGTGTTTGAACTGATCTCCGCACTGCTCTTGCGTGTTACCAGTAAACCGAGCCTTGCACTCAATTTTGGCTTTGTTGGTATGGCAGTGCACGCGCTGAATATCATCTACCAAAGCGGTGGTGTGGTGGCATCAACACAGGCTTATTGGGTTCCTTTGTTAGTGGTCGCTTTTTTCTTGTCAGGAACACGCATTGTCGCCTTGGTATGGAGTGGGTTAGTGATAGGAGTTTCATTAGTGATGACATCGGCTCACCTTAACGGCTTTGAATTTCCGCAGTTAGTACTTACTCCGGAAGCGGTGGTGGTTGAAACCTGGTCTGGTGTGATTATGCCGCTGGTGGTGATTTGCATTGCTCAAGCGTTTACCGCCAAGCAAAAAGAAGTGGCAATCGAAATGGCCGAAGAAGCGATTTCAGACAGTCAGCAGGTTGCCAATCAAGCGACTCAAAGTGAAGGGCGACTCTCGGTGGTGCTTGACCAAGCTAATTCAAATTCAGAAAGCTTGCAGGGTGTCTCTGTGCATTTAGACCAACAGTCGCGAGACTTACATTCTCAAGTTGAAGTGCTGAACGTTAACTGTGAATCTCAAGCGAGTGCCGCAGAACAGATGAGCCAGCAATTGCATCAAATGACTCAAGGCATCGAAGAATCCAACTCGTTTGTCGGTGAGCTGAAAGAACGCAGTGAAGCGGTCGGCGAGAAAGCGCAAAAGAGCTCTGAGTCATTAGAAGCTTCAACCAGTGCTATCACTCAGATCATTCAAAGTAATCAAGAGATCATGAAAGTCGCCGATTTGATTACTTCAGTAGCGGAGCAAACTAACTTGCTGGCATTAAACGCGGCCATAGAAGCGGCTCGCGCAGGTGAGCAGGGAAGAGGATTTGCAGTTGTAGCCGACCAAGTGAGGGAGTTATCGGCGAAAAGCAGTCATTCCGCAATAGAGATTCGAACCCTGTTGGACCGTAGTAAAGACGAAGTGGAACATGGCCGAGCGATTATTGAAACCACGGCGAATGAGATGAATGGCATTATCTCGGAGGTTCAAACGATCTCGACTGACGTGAATCAACTCACCAACATTATGGCGATGCAGATGAATTCCTTGAAAGAGCTCGATCTCGCGAGTTCAGAAGTGGCGCAAAGTGTCGCGGAAACTAAATCTGTCTCAGGCTTAGTGGCCAATTATGGTTCTGAACTCACAGGACATGTTACCTCTGTCAAAGAGCTGGTCGAAAGCTTAGATAACGTGGTTTCACAAGCCAAACAAGCGTAAATAAATCACCTGAATAAACACAAAGAACTGGATAAGCATCCAGTTCTTTTATATTCTGTCCCTCAAATTATATTCCATCAAGAGAGTGAATTGTGATCGGACGTCTACGCGGTACATTAATAGAAAAACAGCCACCAGAGTTATTAATTGAAGTGAGTGGCGTAGGCTATGAAGTTCAAATGCCAATGAGCTGTTTTTATGAATTACCAAACGTCGGCGAAGAGGCAATTATCTATACTCACTTTGTTGTTCGTGAAGATGCACAGCTACTTTACGGCTTCAACACAGTTAAAGAACGTGCGCTGTTCCGTGAAGTCATTAAAGCGAATGGTGTTGGCCCTAAACTTGGCCTTGGTATTCTTTCCGGTATGACGGCGAGTCAGTTTGTTCAGAGTGTTGAACGTGAAGATATTTCTACGCTAGTGAAACTGCCGGGTGTCGGTAAGAAAACGGCTGAGCGTCTGGTTGTCGAAATGAAAGACCGCCTGAAAGGTTGGGGCGCAGGAGATCTGTTTACGCCTGCGACGGACGCTGCACCGATTGACTCTATGCCAACCGTTCACGACGCTGAAGAAGAAGCGGTAAGTGCACTGCTTGCATTAGGCTACAAACCGACTCAAGCATCTAAGGTTGTTTCTCAAGTGGCTAAAGAAGGTATGACGAGCGAACAACTGATTCGCGATGCTTTGAAGTCGATGGTTTAATCAAAACCGACACTGAAACCGCGATGTAAGCTCAATGCTACATCGCGTTAATCTCTAGCGGGTACTATCTCGTTAGAATATGCTTAGTATTCAAGTGCTCCAATATTGGTGAGCGACTAAGCAAGAATTAAAGATAACAGAGTTAACACTCTTAAATTGGAACCCTCTATGATTGAAGCTGATCGCCTCATTGCTCCTGATAATCCGGTCTTTAAAGATGAAGATGTTATTGACCGTGCGATACGACCGAAAGCATTAGCCGACTATCAAGGTCAGGATCACGTCCGTGGTCAGATGGAAATTTTTATCAAAGCAGCTCAACTTCGTAATGAGGCGCTCGATCATCTGTTGATATTTGGTCCTCCCGGCTTGGGTAAAACCACCTTGGCGAATATTGTTGCCAATGAAATGGACGTTAACATTCGTACCACTTCAGGGCCTGTATTAGAGAAAGCAGGTGACTTGGCGGCATTGCTGACTAACCTTGAAGAAAATGATGTGCTGTTCATCGATGAGATCCACCGCTTAAGCCCTGTGGTTGAAGAGGTGTTGTATCCAGCGATGGAAGATTACCAACTGGACATCATGATTGGTGAAGGCCCTGCGGCTCGCTCAATCAAGATCGACCTTCCACCTTTCACTCTGATTGGCGCGACGACTCGTGCTGGTTCTCTGACGTCTCCGCTGCGTGACCGTTTTGGTATTACCCAGCGTCTTGAGTACTACAAAGTTGAAGACCTGCAAAACATCGTTCAGCGCAGTGCCGATTGCTTAGGTTTATCTATGGAGTCTGAAGGCGCATTGGAAGTTGCGCGTCGTGCTCGTGGTACACCTCGTATTGCTAACCGATTACTGCGCCGTGTACGCGACTATGCGGAAGTGAAAGGGGATGGCCATATTTGTCCTGAGGTTGCCGATAAAGCGCTTAACATGTTGGATGTCGATGCTAAAGGTTTTGACTACATGGATAGAAAACTTCTACTCGCAATTATGGAGAAGTTTGGTGGTGGTCCAGTGGGTATCGACAACATGGCTGCCGCGATTGGTGAAGAGAGAGACACCATTGAAGATGTGTTAGAGCCTTACTTGATACAGCAAGGTTATCTACAAAGAACGCCAAGAGGTCGAATCGCGACCGACAGAGCGTATTTACACTTTGGAATAGATAAACCTTCCAATCGTTAAATTATTCATTTTTAAAGATCCCAGTTGCATAAGCGCTGGGATTTTTTGCTTTTTACTGAATAACAACTCTTTGAGCGAGTCGATAAAAAGGTCGAAAAGGGTGCTTCAAAAATGGAAACTTTGATTTCAGGTTTGATTTAGGTAACAGAAAATGAAATAAGTTGTCATATTTTTTGTTAATACTTTATAGGTAGTTGTAATTCTGATGTTGAGGCGGTGATGAGCATTTGTCACAGATATCATGCGCTGTTATTAAGACAAGCATAATTGGTGTGATTTTAATCATAACTGTACAAAAATAACTCTAATTTGCTCGAATAAATTTGATACAAATCAACGCAGGGTTCTCCCATAAACCTTTTGAAACATACTGATTTTACCAGTAATATTAGCGCCAGCTATATTAGCTCATGCTTAACAATAATCTAACTATAACGGTACGTTTTTGCTACAAATTTCAATTTGTAATAACAATTACATAAATTGTTTTAACATGGATTTTTGAGGTGAATAATCACACAAGTGTCATTCAGCCGACACAAAGGAGTTACCATGATTGATGTTGTTGATCTGTCGCGATTGCAGTTTGCATTTACAGCGATGTATCACTTCCTATTTGTTCCACTGACTTTAGGTATGGCATTTCTACTTGCCATTATGGAGTCAGTTTATGTAATGACTGGCAAGCAAATTTACAAGGACATGACCAAGTTCTGGGGTAAATTGTTTGGTATTAACTTTGCTCTTGGTGTAGCGACAGGCTTAACCATGGAGTTCCAGTTTGGTACTAACTGGTCTTACTATTCTCACTATGTTGGCGACATCTTTGGTGCTCCGCTAGCTATCGAAGCGCTTGTTGCATTCTTCCTAGAGTCTACTTTTGTTGGCCTATTCTTCTTCGGTTGGGACAGACTGTCAAAGCGTCAACACTTAGCGGTAACTTGGTTAGTAGCACTTGGCTCTAACTTCTCTGCGCTTTGGATCTTGGTAGCAAACGGCTGGATGCAAAACCCAGTGGGTGCGGAATTTAACTTTGAAACCATGCGTATGGAAATGGTGAGCTTCGCTGAAGTTGTACTAAACCCAGTAGCACAAGTTAAGTTCGTACACACAGTAGCGTCTGGTTACACAACGGGTGCAATGTTCATCCTTGGTATCAGTTCATACTACATTCTTAAAGGTCGTGACCTTGCCTTTGCTCGTCGCTCTTTCGCGATTGCAGCGTCTTTCGGCATGGCGGCGATCTTGTCAGTAATCGTACTAGGTGATGAATCTGGTTACGAGCTTGGTGAAGTTCAAAAAGTGAAGCTCGCAGCTGTAGAAGCAGAGTGGCACACTGAAGAAGCACCAGCGGCATTTACTGTTTTTGGTATTCCAAACCAAGAGACAATGAATACTGACTACGCAATTAAAATTCCTTACGTAATGGGTATCATCGCAACACGTTCTTTCGATAAAGAAGTAACGGGCCTGCGTGACCTACGTGATGACCACGTTGATCGTATCCGCACGGGTATGTACGCGTACGAATTGCTTGAAAAGCTACGTGCAGGCGACAAGTCTGAAGAAAACATGGCTGCTTTCGACGAAGTGAAAGGTGACCTAGGTTACGGTCTACTTCTTAAGCGCTACACAGACGAAGTTGTTGATGCAACAGAAGACCAAATCCAAATGGCTGCGGATGATTCTATCCCAACAGTTTGGCCTCTTTTCTGGTCATTCCGTCTGATGGTTGCTTGTGGCTTCATCATGCTATTTGTCTTCGGTGCGGCGTTTGTTCAAACGTGTCGTCAGAAGATAGAACAGAAACCATGGGTGCTTAAAGCTGCGCTATTCTCAATCCCACTGCCTTGGATTGCGATTGAAGCAGGTTGGTTCGTTGCTGAGTTTGGTCGTCAACCATGGGCGGTTGGTGAAATCCTGCCGGTTAACGTTGCTGCATCAGCACTAACTATCGAACAGCTTTGGACTTCTCTATTTGCTATCCTGGCACTGTACACAGTGTTCTTGATTGCTGAAGTTTACCTAATGCTGAAATTCGCACGTAAAGGTCCAAGTAGCTTGAAGACAGGCCGTTACCACTTCGAACAAAACGATAACTCTGTTGAAGACAAAGTTAGCCGTTCAGTTGAAGTATAAGTGAGGGAATATTATGTTTGATTACGAAAGCTTACGACTTATTTGGTGGGTATTGATCGGTGTTCTACTGGTTGGTTTCGCCGTAACTGATGGCTTTGACATGGGTGTTGCAGCTCTGTCTCCTGTTATCGGTAAGAGCGACACTGAACGTCGTATTATGCTGAATACTATTGCCCCTCACTGGGATGGCAACCAAGTATGGCTAATTACGGCTGGTGGTGCATTGTTCGCTGCATGGCCACTGGTTTACGCGACGTCTTTCTCTGGTTTCTACTTCGCAATGTACGTGACGCTAGCAGCACTTTGGCTACGTCCACTTGCTCTTGATTACCGTTCAAAGATTGAAGAGCCAAAATGGCGTAAGGCTTGGGACTACGCACTTTGCTTCAGTGGCGCAGTTCCGCCAATCATCTTCGGTGTAGCATTTGGTAACCTAATGCAAGGTGTTCCATTTGACCTAAACGACCTGATGATGTCTAAGTACCACGGTACGTTCTTCGCTCTGCTAAATCCGTTTGCATTGCTATGTGGCGTGTTGGCTCTAATGTTGTTCGTGATGCAGGGGGCAACATGGCTTCAAATGAAGACAACAGAAGAACTGCACAGCCGTGCACGTAACGTTGCTCAGATCACTGGCCTAATTGCTATTGCTCTGTTCGTTATTGGTGGTTTCTGGGTTCAGTCTATCGAAGGCTATGTGATTACGAGCACTATCGATACGTTTGCTGATTCAAACCCACTAAACAAAGAAGTATCACTTCAAGTTGGCGCTTGGATGACAAACTTTGAAACTTATCCAGCAATGTGGGCTGCGCCGATTCTAGGTGTAGTAATGCCACTGCTTGCTGTGATTGCATCTCGCTTTGAGCGTGGTGGTTTCGCATTCTTGTTCTCAAGCTTGTCTAACGCTGGTGTTATCTTAACGGCTGGTTTTGCAATGTTCCCATTCGTAATGCCATCAAGCCTGAACCCTAACCATAGTTTGACTATGTGGGATTCAACAGCGAGTGAGCTAACGCTTGGTCTTATGACTGCAGTTGCGGCGGTAATGGTTCCTGTGATTCTTGGCTACACAACTTGGACATACTACAAAATGTTCGGTCGCCTAGATAAGAAACACATCGAAGATAACGACGTTTCAGCTTACTAAGCTAGAAGTGAAATAACTTAGGAGAAATTTTATGTGGTATTTCGCATGGATTTTGGGTGTACTTCTAGCATGTGCATTCGGCATCATCAATGCTCTATGGCTAGAGCATTCAGAAATGATGGACAAAGACAGTGAGTAATCTCGCAGAGCAAGTTGCTAAGCTGCATCAACCAATGGATAAGACCCTGTTAAGAGCTTTATCCCTCGTATTGGGTTTCATGCATGTTGGTTTGGTAATGTGGGATCCTGAAGCGTATGCGACAAGCATCGGTGGCTTTAACGCGATCATCGGGCCAATGTTTATCTGGGCAGTATGCTCAAGCATGGTTTACGGTATCGGATTTAAGCCAAGAGCTTGGATGTGGCAGCTGCTGTTTAGCCCGTACGTTTCGCTCACAATTTTGCTCTACCTAACGGTGCTGCGCCTTATCTAAATAAGGTTGTGAATTAGGTTTATAACAAAGTAAACCTAGGTAACTGTTGGGTTTTTAGTCAAAAAGAGGTCATCTTATACAGATGGCCTTTTTTTTCGTCTCCAAACTCAAAAAATTCACTGCCATATACTATTAATGATAATGAGTTAGGTTATAGTAATCTCATTACCGTTTTAAGGTTGTGGAATCAATTTGCAGGGATTATCGAAGCCGTTTACGTGGCCAGTAACCGTATATTACGAAGACACCGATGCCGGTGGCGTGGTGTACCATTCTAACTATCTCAAATTTTTTGAACGCGCTCGAACTGAGATGTTGCGCTCAATTGGCGTTTCTCAGCAGGTATTATTAGAACAAAACATCGGTTTTGTAGTCCGACATATGGACATAGATTTTATTCAAGGCGCGCGCCTTGATGATTCTTTACAAGTCATTACAAATATTTACGAGTTGAAGCGAGCTACCTTGGTCTTCTGTCAAGAGATCGTAAATCCTGATGGCAAAGCATTGTGTAAAGCAATGGTTAAGGTAGCATGTATCGACAATCAAAAAATGAAACCAAAGGCAATGCCAACATTTATTCTTACGGAGCTAACGAATAGTGACTGCTGAAATCTCAATCTTAGGCCTAATTTTAGAAGCTAGTTTACTAGTTAAGATGGTCATGCTGACTCTTATGGGCATGTCTGTTGTGTCTTGGGCGATGATCATAAAAAGAAGTAAAGTGTTATCTCAAGCTTCTAAACAAACTGAAGTGTTTGAAGATAAGTTCTGGTCTGGTGTTGATCTGGCTAAATTGTATCAAGAGAGCAATAAGCGCAAAGATGAGCTTTCTGGTACCGAAGAGATTTTCTACGCAGGCTTCACTGAATTTGCTCGCCTTCGTAAATCAAACGCAACGTCTCCTGACTTCATCATGGAAGGCACTGGTCGTGCAATGCGCGTTGCCGTAGCCCGCGAAGTAGACGAGCTAGAAACTAACTTACCTTTCTTAGCGACAGTCGGCTCTATCAGCCCTTACATCGGCCTATTTGGTACGGTTTGGGGCATCATGCACTCATTCATCGCTTTAGGTGAAGTGAAGCAAGCGACACTAGCTATGGTTGCTCCTGGTATTGCAGAAGCACTTATTGCAACGGCAATGGGTCTGTTCGCCGCAATTCCTGCAGTAATGGCGTACAACCGCTTCAGCAGTCGAGTAGGTAAGCTAGAACACAACTACGCGACTTTCTCTGAAGAGTTCCACAGCATTCTTCACCGTCAAGCGATGGCTGGCAGGGAATAATAGATGGCTGGATACCAACCTAAAAAACGCAAAATGACAGCGGAGATTAACGTTGTACCTTACATCGACGTTATGCTTGTTTTGCTGATCATTTTTATGGTGACTTCACCGTTTGTGACTCAAGGTGTCGACGTTGAATTGCCTCAGGCTTCAACGGCTAAGTCTGCACAAGATCTTTTGGGTGACGATAACGCGAGCTTTATTATCGTTGAAGTGAACAAAGACGGTGAGCTTGGTTTGAGCGTGAATGACGAAGAAGTACAACGTGGCTTATCTATGGAAGATATTATCGTCCGAGTGAAAGCTGAGTTGTCTTTGAAGCCGAATTCTCCAGTGGCGGTTGGCGGTGATGCCGCAACGCCTTACGCTGAAGTGGTTTTATTACTTGATGAATTAAGCCGTGCAGGTGTGCCAAAGGTTGGCCTTTTAACGGATATAAGGGAATAGCTCCGTAGCATTCATGAAAGCGACTAATAAAAAATCCAATAGTTTCAGAAAACCGCTTCTTATTTCACTTGGGCTGCACGTCATTTTATTCGTTGCGCTCATTTGGGGAGCGGATTTCACGATGTCAGAACCTAAGCCGACTGGCCAAATGGTTCAGGCTGTGGTGATTGATCCTCAGTTGGTTCGCCAGCAAGCCCAACAGATTCGTCAACAGCGAGAAGCGGCGAGCAAGAAAGAGCAAGAGCGTCTAGACAAACTTAGACGTGAAAGTGAACGACTGGAAAAGAATCGTAAAGCGGAAGAAGAAAACATCCGTAAGCTAAAAGAGCAACAAGCGAAGGATGCAAAAGCCGCTCGAGAGGCTGAAAAACGACGTATCGAGAACGAGAAACAACGCAAAGCTGAAGAAGCGCGTTTACAGCAAGAACAAAAGAAAGCCGCTAAAGCCGAAGCTGACCGCAAGTTGAAAGAAGCGGCGTTGGTGAAAGCTGAAAATGAGCGTAAAGCCAAAGAAGCTGCTATCGCGAAAGCTGAACAAGAACGCGTGGCAAAAGAAAAAGCCGCGCAAGAGGCTGCTGAAAAAGCTCGTAAAGAAAAAGAAGCCGCTGAGCGTGCTGAGAAGCAACGTATAGCGAAAGAGAAAGAAGCCGCAGCTGCAGCAGAGGAAGCCCGTAAAGCGAAGGAAGCGGCAGCGAGAGCGGAAAAAGAGCGCAAACAACAAGAAGCGGCATTGAACGACATCTTTGCTGGTCTTGAAACTGAAGCGACTCAAAACTCTTCGGCAAGACAACAATTTATTAGTGATGAAGCACAGCGTTACGGCGCTATTTATACCCAACTGATTCAGCAGAACCTATTGTTAGAAGACAGCTACAGAGGGCGCTCGTGCCGAGTGAACTTGAAGCTTATCCCAACGGGCTCAAACGCGATTTTGGGTAGCTTAAGCATTTTGGATGGCGATAGCCGTTTGTGCGCAGCAACCAAGCGTGCGGTGGCACAAGTGCAATCTTACCCATTGCCTAAAGACCCTGACATTGTGAAATCACTGAAAGACATTAACTTAACTGTATCACCAGAGTAAAAGGACGAACTTGTGTTAAAAAAACTATTACTGAGTTTTGTTTTTGTAATAGCGACAAGCAGCCAGTTTGCACATGCGGCGCTGGAGCTGGTTATTACAGACGGCATTAACTCTGCACGACCTATCGCTATTGTACCTTTCCGCTGGGAAGGCGCAGAGCCACTGCCACACGATGTATCAGCGGTTATCGCTTCTGACTTACAGCGCAGTGGTAAATTCAGCCCAGTTGCGACAAGCAAAATGCCTCAAACGCCTTACAGCGAAACTGAGGTTAACTTTGATGTTTGGACCAACCTAGGTGTTGATTCATTGCTTACCGGTAGCATCACTAAAAATGCCGAAGGGCAGTATGTGGTGAATTACCAATTGATCGACATTGTTCGTGGTCAACTGACTAAAGGGCAAAGCCGTGCACTTAGCGATGAAGGCCAATTGGTTCTTTCTAAAGACCACGTGTTGTTCAATAAGAAGGCTACGGTTCCTGGCAAACGCTTGAGAGAGTACGCGCACCGTATTTCTGACTTAGTGTATGAAGAGCTAACTGGTGAGAAAGGCGCGTTCTTAACTCGCATCTCTTACGTGGTAGTGAACGACAAAGACCAATACCCATACCAACTTCGTGTTGCAGACTACGATGGCTTTAACGAGCGTTTAGTCCTTCGTTCTAAGCAGCCTCTAATGTCACCTGCATGGTCTCCAGACGGTAAAAAGCTGGCTTATGTGAGCTTCCAGAATGGCCAAGCTGAAATATTCATCATGAATATTTACACGGGTGAACGTGAGAAAGTGACGTCATACCCTCGTCACAATGGTGCGCCAAGATTCTCGCCAGATGGTAAAACATTGGCATTGGTATTGTCGAAAACGGGCAGCCTTCAGGTGTACACACTTGACCTTGCTAGCCGTAAGTTGACTCAAATTACCCGCGGCCGTTCGAATAATACTGAACCATTCTGGCACCCAGATGGCAAGTCTCTAATTTTCACATCGGATCGTGGTGGTAAACCACAGATTTATAATGTAAATTTGTCAAATAATTCGACTTCTCGTATTACTTGGCAAGGTAGCCAAAACTTAGGTGGCCAGATCACACCTGATGGACGATTCCTAATCATGGTAAATCGTAGCAACTCAGGTTTTAACTTGGCTAAGCAAGATTTGGAAACAGGTGCGGTTCAGGTACTAACAAAAACATTGTTAGACGAATCCCCAAGTATTGCACCGAATGGAGGTATGGTTATCTATAGCTCTATTTACAACAAGACAAACGTACTATCGATGGTTTCTATCGATGGCCGTTTCAAAGCTAGATTACCGGCAACCAACGGACGTGTAAGAGCGCCTGCATGGTCACCGTTCCTCTAGTTTAAGTGATACATTCTATTAGCTATTGATAGTGTTAACTATTGTGGCGTTTAACTATCTATAGCACTTAGTCGCTGTAGAAACTAAGTTTGATAACGTAAGGAAAAAAAGATGCAACTTAACAAAGTTCTTAAAGGCTTGATGATTGCACTACCAGTGATGGCAGTAACGGCATGTAGCTCAACTGATGAAGCAACATCTGCAACATCTGGTACTGAAAGCAACCAAACAACTTCAGGTTCAGAAGGCAACGTAGACACAACTGTTGTAACGCCAATTGACGCTAACGGTCAACTGTCTGAGCAAGAGCTTAAAGAGCAAGCGCTACGTGAAACTCAAACAATCTACTTCGCATTCGATAACTCTACTATCGCTGGCGATTACGAAGAAATGCTAGCAGCTCACGCAGCTTACCTAGTTAAGAACGTTGACATGAACGTTACTATCGAAGGTCACGCTGATGAGCGCGGTACTCCTGAGTACAACATCGCACTTGGCGAGCGTCGTGCACAAGCTGTAGCGAAATACCTACAAGCTCTAGGTGTTCAAGCAGACCAAATCTCTATCGTAAGCTACGGTGAAGAGAAGCCACTTCTTCTAGGTCAATCTGAAGATGTGTACGCTAAAAACCGTCGCGCAGTACTAGTTTACTAATTTTAGTAGGCTATATAATTGAGGAATTGCCTCATGTTCAGTAACACAAAGCGAGTCATTTTGCTTTCGTTACTGGCAAGTGCAGCGAACACCGCGTTCGCTGCACCAGCTCCAGTATCCGATCTCAATAGCACCGCAACCAATTCATCATCTTCCTCTCGAGCAGCGTCTGCATCTAACGAATCAGATATTGAGCGTTTAGAACGCCTGCTTCAAAATCGCAACCTTGTTCAGCTTCAAATGCAACAGCAAATCGACGACATGGCACTGGAGATCAGTGAACTTCGTGGTGAGCTGGAACGAAACAGCTATGATATGAAGCAAATGCTAGAGCGCCAACGTGAACTGTTCATTGAACTGGATCGTGTAAGAGGCGAGGTGAAAGCAGCAGGAACCGCAACGGTAGCAGTGGCAGCGAGCGAAGGCTCTAAAGATGCTTCTGGTACGTTCAGTACTGATGTCGATGAGCAAACCGCTTATCAAAATGCTGTAGATATGATTCTAAAGCAACGAGACTACACGGGTGCGATTGCTGCATTCCAAAAGTTTCAAAAAGACTTCCCAGATTCAACCTTCACACCTAACTCACATTACTGGTTAGGTCAGCTTTATTTCGCTAAGAAGCAAGATAAAGAAGCCGTGAAGAGCTTTGCCGCTGTTGTGTCGTACAAAGACTCAAACAAGCGAGCAGATGCACTGGTTAAGCTTGGTGACATAGCTGCGCGCAACAATAACGCGACGCAAGCTAAGAAATATTACCAACAAGTCGTGACCGAGTACCCAAATAGTGCTTCGGCTAAAGTGGCGAAAACCCACTTATAAAACAAAATAGGGGTGCTTAGGCGCCTCTTTTTTATACCCCGTACCCTGCTCAATGACTGTTATCAGAATGCACAGGCAGAAAGGAACATGGAATACTGAAGTACCTGTTAAATGAGCCTAATGATTTCGACGAAGCACAGAAAATTGTCGCTGAATCAGTAAAAATCTATAATGAATATAGGCCTCACACGGCCCTAAAATACAAAACGCCCGATGAAGTACATCGAGCGCTTTAGTTAATCAAGTGTCAACCCACATTAGGGCGTGTCATTCGATGTCGAATTAGTTTACCCAGTCACGAATTGTGTACGTTAGTGTGTGTACATCGTTTTTCAGTACTAGCGTATCGTTTGTTAGCGTTACGTCGCTCCATTCGCTTAGAGTAGCTGAAACCGATTGTTCGATTTCCATCGCTGAGCCTTGACACATTTTCATTGTCATGCCCATTTGTTTGATACGGAATTGACCGTCTTTTAGTTCGCCCTGACCAAAGAAGTTGTTACAACCAGCGATGCCGTTCGCAGTCATCTTTTCACCGATTTCCAGACGAGGAGTCGCTTGGTTTTCGCTTTTCTCAATGTCCTTGCCATCAATTTGAGCAAGTTCCCAGTTATGGTGCTGTAGATCGGTTGGTGTTACTTTCATAGCGTTATCACCTGTTGTTGTGCATGCTGCTAGCATCATAGGTAAAGCGGCTACTGCTAGTAATTTTTTTGAACTAAACTTCATATTATAAGGCTCCAAAGGAAAGAACGAAGTTACCCAATAAGTGTAACTTGATGGGTTCAAAGTATAGTTTACAAAACACTATATGTGTCAGTATAAGGTCATAGTTTAGTATGGATTTCATGAGCTAGGCGACAAATTAATCGCTTATTTTTGAGATAGTAAGCGTAATTTTGAATGTGTAAGGAGGCATGGTGGAGCAGTTAGAGTTTTTCCAAGTTCCAAGCCCTTGCGTTGGGGTTTGTTCAAGCGATGACAAAGGCTATTGCAATGGTTGTATGCGCAAAAGAGAAGAGCGCTTTAATTGGATGTCGATGACTCCCGCAGAGCAATTGCACGTGATAAAGCTGTGTCGTCAGCGCTATAGAAGAAAAATAATGAAGCAAAAAAACTTGGTTGGTAAGCAGGTCGACGAAGAGGGAAACACGAGTCCCCAGAAGGATCTTTTCGGCTAAAGAGGAAGTATTAAGATTTTATTTAACCCCGGAGTAACTATTACTTTACATAATGGTTGGGGTGTAATATTAAGGTAGGTACCTTTGTACCTAAAGTAGTGGTGTCGGTATGAATAAAAAGAATGTAAAACTCAAAAAAGAGCCCGTAAAAGCACTGGATCGAAAACCGATCGGGGCAAAAAATGACCCTGAAGAGGCTCCGCGTGATTGGCATTCGATGTCAGAAGAAGAACGAATGGAAATCCTTTCTCACCTTTCAGACATGCCCTTTCAATAACATCACTGGTTCATCAGAGTTTTTTAACAGCTGCACTTTCTTAAACAAACATATGATTCGCTTTCGTTACACCACGATGGTACGTACAAAATGTATCATCGGCTTCGGTGGTCTTACTATGAATCTTAATGTTTGTGATCACTTCAACAGCCCCTGCATCGTAACAAGCTTGTTCAGCCTTTTTGATAATATCGAGTAATTGGTTGAGTTCACCTTTCATCGTGGTTTCCATTGCACCGACTTGGAATGGAACATCGGCCGCTTTTACCACTTCAATGGCCTTATCAACAACTTCGAAATTGTTGCCTTCTTTAACGCGAGGGATCACTTGGAAGGCAACCATCACTTCTTTTTCTCTTTTTAACTCAGACACTTTCTGCTTACTCAATGAAAGGAATTTGTTGCAGATGATAGGTTAATGCGGAGATAAATTCTACAGCGGCTAAGCTAGCGCTTATTAGCTTATTGCCTACTTGCTACCCCAGTGGTCGCTAACCCAACCACCTATGTGTTCATCAAAATGGCTGCCACTGAATCTCTGGTTACGTTCAACCGAAGTATCGCAGTCATCTTTATTATCTATTAGGGTTTGTATGTAGTTTGCCATCGGGTCATTGCAACGTTGACGATCTCGGCGGGTTGCCACTTCCTTAATCAGTTGTAATCGATATGTAGAGCTAGCACGTTTCATTTCAATGACCTCCTGTTTTAGACACTAATAGAAAAATCTAGTTGCCAGATATAGGGGCGTCAACGTGATTTAAGAGTATTTTTTTTGAGCAACCAAGAATCAATACGTTGGCATCATAATTCACAAAAGTGTCATTTAAGTCGGCGTCTTTAGAGCAGTTTCTGGGTGTGATTTTATGTTTTGTTGCATATAAAAAAGCTCAGTGAAAACTGAGCTAATTAGGGCTTCTGGTTATCTTGAGCTGTTTGGTTTGCTCTTAAATTGTTTGATGCTCTTCTTCTTTGCTGTTCGTCGGTTGGCCATTTTGTCTTTTGGCGGACGCTTACGAGCTGTTGATTCTGATGCAGGTTTATCAGTTACAGGGAAACCTTCCAGCGATTGTAACGGAAGTGGCTTATTGGTCAGAGTTCGAATCGCATTGAGGTGCTCGTTTTCACTGTGGCTAACCAGTGATATAGCACAGCCTGCGCTCCCTGCTCTCGCCGTTCTCCCTACACGATGTACATAAGTTGCAGAGTGAGAAGGCAGTTCAAAGTTGATCACAACAGGCAACTGATCAATATGGATGCCTCGAGCCATCACATCGGTTGCGATAAGAACGCGAGTTTCGCCATTTTTGAAACTCTCTAATGCCTGCGCGCGCTCTTCTTGGCTCTTGTTGCCATGTAACGCACTCACGCTGATCTTGGCTTTGTTCAATCGCTTGGTTAATGCGTCTGCATTGTCTTTGGCGCCAATAAACACCAAAACCTGTGACCAATCGTTCTGACTAAGTAGAGCAAGGAGCGCTTGAGCTTTACTGCCTTTGTTCACGAGATAGAGTGTTTCATCAATGGCAGAGACAACGCTATTCTCTTGGTGAGTCGTGATCTTTTCTGGGTTTGATAAAAGCGTTTCAGCTTGATTGACTAATTCTGGAGGAAGTGTCGCTGAGAATAGCAGTGACTGTCGTTTCGCTGGCAGAGCTTCGGTGATCGCTTGAATATCTGGCCAAAAGCCCATGTCGATTAATCGGTCTGCTTCATCAAGAACCAATGACACACATTGAGTTAACTCCAATTCGCCACTCTTGATGACAGCCAGCAAGCGCCCCGGTGTTGCGATAGCAAGCTGTGGTTTGGTTAACAATTGCTGCTGTTGGTCATCCGTGTTCACACCACCCGTCAACGTAATCGTGTTGATGTTAAGAGCCGTTGCGGTGGGCTCTAAAGATTCTGTGACTTGAGACGCAAGTTCACGTGTTGGAACGATAACAAGCGCTTGCAGTTCATTCACATCATGGTTGAGGTTGTTCAGCAAAGGTAAGCCAAACGCCAATGTTTTCCCGCTACCCGTTTGAGCCAACGCCAGCACGTCTTTCCCTGCAATAATTGTAGGAATTACTGCTTGTTGTATCTCTGTCGGTTTATCGAATTGAGATGGTATAGCCGCGACGGTTTTTGCGTTAAGGGTTAGGTTATCGAATGACATAAATGAACCAAGTATCAAAAGGGAGATGGAGTCTAACAGGGCTACAAATGTTAGAGAATCAGTTTTGCAGCCATAATGACAAGCTTATTGAAAACAAAGTAAAAAATGTTGTGAGTATAGTCAACTAACGGTTCAGTTTAGATTTTATGCAGGAGTGAAGTACTCAACGTATATGACTGAAGTCCTTTTTTTGTACGCAATGAGTCAATAATTAGCGCCCGGAGCAAATATCTAAAGTATTATATTCTCAAGTCGATATAATAGTTAGGTATCAACTTGGTGAATGTATTTATTTGAAGCCGAATTGAAGATTAAGAATGGCCATTGCTGATGATTACTGAAATTAACGGTCAGTTCGCTTTACAGAATAACAGAGACAGGGAGTCACTAATGCGTGAAGAGTCATTCACCCAGAAACGCAAATATTACCGTTTAAAGTACCCTCAAAAGGCACGCCCGGTGATGCGAATTAAGGATGAGCTTTTTCATGTCAGTGAAGTGTCTGAAAAGGGCGTACGCCTAATGATGCGTAACATCATTCCTGTTTATCGCGGCTTTTCAATGGCAGGGACCCTAAGGTTGCATGACAACAATAGTATCGATATTAGTGGTGCGGTGTTACGACAAGAAGGGGACGAAGTTATCGTTCAGTTATCACAAGGTCCAAGCTTTAAAGATATGGTGTCTGAACAACGCCACATCAGACAGCGATACCCAGTATTTTTTGCAAGCCTCAGAGTGGCATAGAAAGCTTTTAAAGTTAGATGCCTTAAAGCCCAAGTTACTCATTTAAAAACGATATTAAAAAGCCCAGTACTGAAGTGCTGGGCTTTACTATATATGTAAGCAAACTAACGATACGGACAAACTAAGGCGCTTAGTCTGTCTATAGTTTGTTTTATAGCTCGTCTACTGTTGCCCAAACTGCCGCTAGCATGTCGTGACCAAACGCAACACTACGCTCTGGCGACCAACCGTACAGTTCGTCAGCGTGGCTGATGTGATCTTTAAATGGCATCTCGACTGTGTAAGCCAAACACTTGAACTGCTCACCAATCCAGTTTGTGCCAACTGTCATGTTCGCTTTTCCTGGCTCGTCTTTGTCGTAACCAAACTCATCTTGGAACTCTGGTGTAATCGTGAGTAGTGCTTGCTTGAAGTGATTCTCTAGTTTAGCAATGCGCTCGTTATATGAAGGCGTGCCTTCGCTACCTGCTACAAAGTTATATGGAATCGCTTCATCGCCATGAATGTCTAGACAAAGGTCTACGCCCGTTTCTAGCATGCGCTCGCGAACAAGGAATACTTCTGGGCTACGTTCCATAGAAGGCGACTGCCATTCACGGTTCAGGTTCACGCCAATTGCGTTGGTACGTAGGTGACCACGGATACTGCCATCTGGGTTCATGTTCGGAACAACGCGGAATACGACGCTATCTAGAAGAGAGCGACCTACCGTGTCTGTTTCGTCAAGTAGGCGTTGAAGCAGGCCTTCGATCAACCATTCAGCCATTGTCTCGCCAGGGTGTTGACGGCCAATAACCCAAATATTTTTCTTCTCTTCACTTGGCTCACCAATGGTTAGTAAAGTGATGTCATTGTTGTCTAGTGTGTGACCGAGAGTTTCTAGCTTACAAGCTGGGTGCGTTTGCGCGCTGTGCAGAAGGTCCTGGTGACGATCGTATGAATATGGTGCGAAGTACGCGAAGTACATTGAATCGTGCTCAGGAATGATGTCGAAGCTTAGCGTGTCACCATCGAACTGAGATGGAATGCGGAACCACTCTTCGCGGTCGTACGATGCAACCACATCGTAATCTTTCCAGCCTTCAGGGTATGCAGACGTTGCCAATTGGCCGATTTCAAAGTGGTGTGCTTGTTGAGCATCACTTTCTAAGCGGAAATGGAACCACTGAGATATTTCAGTCTGGTTGTCTGCTGGGATAGTCAGTTGGATGTTTTGTGGTGAATCTGCTGAAACGACGTGAATGTTGCCGCTTTCGAAGTTGCTGAAAATTTTCATTGTAGTTTTTATCTCGTAGTTGAGTTGCCGTAAGACTAACACACTTTTTTTCGAGCAAACCACTAACTAAATCGTAATGAGATGTTATTTCAACTATCTACTTTTTCGTTGTCTATTTTTGAACAACCAACTTTCCAACTATCGGCGCTGGCAAGTGGTACACCCACGACAGGCAGAGCGTGTGTGGCGATCTAACTTACTACGTTGTACCTTGCAGTAAGCGTTTTTCAATGCTCTTCGTCCAGAAAACCAATCGTCAGGTTTCGCAAGAATCAGATAACCATTAAATCGTTTGACGAGTTCGATTCTGTTCTGCTCGATGAACTTGCTATCAAACCCAATTTCAAAGTAATCAAGCGCTTGTTCGATGGAGGTGAAACTCGCTATTTTTTGCTGGAATTCTGTTTGGTTCATGGAGTGAAGAGCTTATGAAAAGAGTTAGTCGATATTGTATTAGATTTACAATTTACTTGTTTGACTTAGAAAGCCGTTTTGTATCGTTGATATTAGATTAATCAATAATAAACATTTAAGTGTAGTCTTGTATTTGGTAGGTGATTAGGTTTTGAGGGGGCTAATTTTTCAAAGTGACCGTGAGTTCTCAGAAAGGTTCAATTTCTGTTCCTCAGGTTGAGATTTATGATCCAAATCAAACAGACCTACCCCTAAAGTACTATTCTGATCTCAATTGTAACCAATTGTTGAAGATGATTAAGAATTATGACAATAAAAAAACGTTATATCGCACTAATAGCGGCGGTTGGTATAGGCATTGGCTGGTTAACCTTAGGGGGAACTGCAGCCGTTATGCACTATACATCGAGCACTGAGTTTTGTGTTTCTTGCCACACGATGGAAGCTCCCCACAAAGAGTATCAAGGTTCAGTTCACTTCAGTAACGCAAAAGGCATTCGAGCTGAATGTGCCGATTGCCACATCCCAACGGATCCGATTGACTATGTGATCACCAAAGTAAGAGCGTCTAAAGACATCTACCACGAATTCATCACAGGTAAGATCGACACGCCTGAGAAATACGAAGCACACCGTGAAGAGATGGCTGAAACAGTATGGGCTCAATTCCGTGAGAATGACTCAGCGACGTGCCGCTCTTGTCACGAATTCGATGCAATGGAAGAGTTCGAGCAATCTCGCGATGCGGCGAAAATGCACGCTTACGGTAAAGAGAACAACCAAACATGTATCGATTGTCATAAAGGCGTAGCGCACTTTGCCCCTGAAGCTAAGCTAGACAGCAAAGCCTTCGATACTCTGATTGCCTTTACCAAAAACACGCCAGTAGATGCAAAGGTGGTTTACCCAGTAACCGATATCGCAATGGGCGAGTTCGGTAGCGTAAACCCAACGGCCGAACTTGAAGTCGTTAAAGCTGAAGGCGACAACCGTACGGTGACTCTGAATGCGTTCCAAATGAAAGGCGCAGAGCAAGTGCTTTACTTCGGTGAAGGTCAACGTGCAATCGTTGCGACACTGACAGACAAAGGTCAAGAAGCACTGACTACTGGTGAATACAAAGCCGATGCTTACGGTAACGAGTGGCGTTCAGTGGCGTTAACGGGTGACATTACTGACCCAGTTGTCGATACCCTAGACCCAATCTGGTCTTATGCAGAAGAGTTGGACAATGTTTACTGTGCAACGTGTCACGCGAAGATTCCTTCAAATCACTTCACTGTGAATGCTTGGGGACCTGTTGCGAAGAGTATGGGCGACCGTACCGACATTTCTGAGCAAAACCTTGAGCTGCTGACTAAGTACTTCCAAAACCACGCGAAAGACGTTGTTGGTCACTAAAGAGAATTAGAAGGATAAAATTATGACTAATATGACCCGTCGTGGATTTATGAAAGGCACAGGTATCACTGCTGGTGCGTTGGCATTCACATCCTTGACGCCGATGAGCGCAATGGCTTCTGATAAGCGTGGTTCTGGTGTTCTAACATCAGGCCGTATGGGACCAATGCTGTGTGAAGTGAAAGATGGCAAGTTAGTGTCGACCACTAATGCACTGGCACAAACCGTTCCAAACAGCCTACAAACCACAGGCCCTGACCAAGTACACACCAAAGCGCGTGTTAAATACCCTATGGTTCGTAAAGGCTACTTGGCAAACCCATCTGCGCCTGAAGGTGTACGTGGTAGCGATGAGTTTGTTCGCATTTCTTGGGATGAAGTGTATAAACTGATTCATCAACAACACTCGCGTATTCGTAAAGAGCACGGTGCAGAGTCGGTATTCGCAGGCTCTTACGGTTGGCGTTCAAGTGGTGTGCTACATAAAGCGCAAACACTTTTACAACGTTACATGAGCATGGCTGGTGGTTACTCTGGTCACTTAGGTGATTATTCAACAGGTGCTGCGCAGGTCATCATGCCGCACGTGGTGGGTTCGATTGAAGTGTATGAACAACAAACGACTTACCCAGTCATCCTTGAGCACAGTGATGTGGTGGTACTTTGGGGTCTAAACCCAATCAATACCTTGAAGATCGCTTGGAGCTCAACGGACTGTGCGGGTCTTGAATTCTTCCACCAGTTGAAGAAATCGGGCAAGACAGTGATCGCGATTGATCCAATGCGTTCTGAGACTATCGAGTTTTTTGGCGACAACGCAGAGTGGATTGCTCCGCACCCAATGACTGACGTAGCCATGATGATGGGTATTGCGCACACATTAGTGAAGCAGGGTAAACACGACAAAGAATTCTTGGGCAAATACACAACAGGTTATGACGTATTCGAAGCTTACCTAATGGGCAAAGAAGACGGCGTTGAAAAATCTTCTGAGTGGGCGTCTGAGATCTGTGGTGTGCCAGTGAAGCAGCTTGAGCTACTTGCTGATATCTTCAGTAAGAACCGTACTATGCTGATGTCTGGCTGGGGTATGCAGCGTCAACAATACGGTGAACAACGTCATTGGATGTTGGTTACGCTAGCGACAATGCTAGGTCAAGTTGGCTTACCTGGTGGTGGTTTCGGTCTTTCTTACCACTACTCAAACGGCGGTAACCCTGCTCGTGATGCAGGTGTACTTCCTGCGATTTCAGCGTCTCTTGGTGGTGGTTCTTCGGCGGGTAACGACTGGGCAGTTTCAGGATCTGTGAACGCATTCCCTGTCGCGCGTATTGTTGAAGCGCTGGAAAATCCGGGTTCAAGCTACCATCACAATGGCCACAACCTAACGTTCCCAGAGATCAAAATGATTTGGTGGGCTGGTGGTGCTAACTTTACTCACCACCAAGATACCAACCGCTTGATCAAAGCGTGGCAAAAACCTGAGCTGATTGTTATCTCAGAACCTTACTGGACAGCAGCTGCTAAACACGCGGATATTGTGTTGCCAATTACTACATCGTTTGAACGTAATGATATGACGATGACAGGTGACTACAGTAACCAACACCTAGTGCCAATGAAGAAAGTCGTTGAGCCTCAAGGTGAAGCGCGTAATGACTTCGATGTGTTTGCGGACATGTCTGAGTTGCTTGCTCCGGGTGGCCGTGATGTGTACACCGAAGGCAAGACCGAAATGGAATGGCTGTATGGTTTCTACAAAACCGCACAGCAAGGTGGTCGTGGTCAGCGCATCGTAATGCCTAACTTCAGCAAGTTCTGGGAAGATAACCAACTCATTGAGATGAAGTGGAACGAGAAGAACGCACAGTTTGTTCGTTACGCTGATTTCCGGGAGAACCCAATCATGAACCCACTAGGTACGCCGAGTGGTAAGTTCGAGATTTTCTCAAGAACGATTGAAGGTTACCAACTAGACGATTGTCCAGCGCACCCTACCTGGTTAGAGCCAACAGAGTACACCGGCAATGCAAAAGATGGCGAACTGCAACTGATGACAGCGCACGCCGCGCACCGTCTACACAGTCAGTTCAACTACGCCAAGATTCGTGAAGAATACGCGATCGCAGACCGCGAGCCGATTTCAATTCACCCTGAAGACGCAAAAGCGCGTGGCATTAAAACGGGTGACTTGGTTCGCGCACACAATGGTCGTGGTCAAGTATTGGTTGGTGCATTAGTAACTGATGGCATCAAACAAGGCTCTGTATGTATTCATGAAGGTGGTTGGCCAGATTTAGATAAAGATACAGGCTTATGTAAAAACGGTGGCTGTAACGTACTTACGTTGGATATTCCGACCTCTCGTTTGGCAAATGGTTGTGCAGCGAACTCTGCGCTTGTGAAAATTGAAAAATACACAGGCCCAGTATTAGAACTGACGGCATTTGATCCACCTAAAAATGGTTAATCTCTAACGAGAAATAGCTAATTGAACGAAGCCAGCCTAACCGCTGGCTTTTTTTATGATCTTTTTTGCGATGGAAAGACTATTACTGTGTGTCGAGTAGACAACTCATAATAATCAACGACATCAAAGCAAGAGAGAAGCCCATGAATCGCATCAACCCAAAGAAGTTATTTCGTAGCAAATGGACAGCCGTTAGCCCTGTGAAGAAAGAAAAGCACTTTATGGTCACAGAAGTAGAATTTGATGAAGGGGAGGTCGTGCGCTGCATGATAGAGGCGGTCATGACCAAACGCGAAGAAGACATCAATTGGCGAGAGCTTACCGATAATCAAAACTGGCTTCCAGGCTGGAAGTAGGGCTAGAAGCCTGTTTGATTAGAATCTGTTGTTAATGGCAAACTGGCGTTTATCGGATATTCGACGCGCGCTTTTGCCAGTATTTGAGCCCCTCTAACACACCCTCGGCATGTGTTGCGGTGCTGGTATACACATTGTCTCTGTCGGACAGGTGCGCCACTTCGGGGTAATGGTTAGCGACTAATATCGAATTTACACCCTTTATCGTTAGCATGGATGTGTCGTTCGCAGAGTCGCCCGCGACACACACCTCTTCTACGCTCAAATCATGCTGCTTGAGCAGGTGATGAATCGCAGTAGCCTTATTGACTCCCTTTGGTGTGATGTCCAAATACCAGTCGTGGGAGTAGGTGAGATGCACATCCAATCCGTGCGACTCCAAACTTGATTCGATCAACTCATGTTGAGGCTTAGACAGCTTCCCTTCAAAAGTAATCTTGTAATCACCTTGATGATTTTTAAAGCGTTCGCCCATAAAGTCGAGTGGTGCGAGTGCTGTCTCTACTTTGGATTTGTTCCACGACGCTTCTAATTGGTTGTGCCAAACATGGTCTGGTTTTTGGGAATGAACATGATGAATTCTAGTGCCAACATCGCTGATAATACTGTGTGGTTTCGGGTAGTTATCAGACGCCAATCCAACTCGAATTGACGGCAGAGTTCTTCCTGTCGCAATGATAAAACGGATATCAGGTTGCTCAGTTAGGTAGTCAAATAACTGATTAACTCCATGAGAGGAGCCTCCATCCAGCGTCCCGTCAAAGTCACACACCAGCATTTTTATCATTCGAATTCCTTGTCTTTTTCTCTCATTCATCGCGGGGAAATGTCTATTTCTTTTATAAAGAATGGCTCAGCTGTGAGCACTCTACAAGTTGTCTTGCGGCTTAGATAATCGATATTGAACAGTTTGCAGCAAGTATCACAGTTGGTGTGATGTTTTGAAATTCTGGGTTGAAAAGGTCGATTTTATCTCGCTGGTTTTAGCAGCTCCCCCTTTGTTTTTTAGGCTAAATAGGAGTAGGGATTTACTCCTTGCAGCAGATAGGATGCTTTCATTTAAAACGTAGTGAAATCTAAATAAATAGTTCGTATTCGAATTGTTTGTGCACGAACTATTCTGGCGCGTCCTTGCTCTGTTTAACCTAACAATCGCCAAAATTTAAAATAAATATTCAATAATCTATCAGTAAGTGATACATAATTTTTAAGAATTCCACCCTTAATTAATTTTCTTTATTATCAATGTTTTGTTTTTTTTGGGTCGGTTTTCTTTCTTAGGTTTACCTGTCGGGTTTGTAGTTTTATTATTTTTTACAGTATGGAGAACCTTGATTTATCTTTGTGAATTAATTAGAGTACTAATCGTTTTTCGAGTTTAAATAAACCATTTTTAAGCTTAAATAACCGTTTTTAAGTTTAAAAACACTAAGAAAGGATTAGATTTCATGGATCCCATACTGGAAGTTAAGGGACTATACAAGGTGTTTGGTGAAGACACCGACCGTGCTTTTACGATGATTAATCAAGGTGCGGACAAAGACAAAGTTTTCGAAGAGACAGGTCTAACGATCGGCGTTAACGATGTTTCTCTTAGTATTCAAGAAGGCGAGATTTTCGTAATAATGGGACTGTCAGGATCTGGCAAATCAACCCTAGTACGCCTTCTAAACCGCTTGATTGAACCTACCAAAGGCAATGTGCTTCTACGAGGCAAAGATATTGCCCACATCTCAGAAGATGAACTCCGCGAAGTCCGCCGCAACAACATCTCCATGGTTTTCCAAAATTTCGCATTGATGCCCCACATGACAGTGATTGAAAACGCAGCGTTTGGCCTTGAGCTTGCGGGTGTCGATGTTGATAAACGAAAAGAGTCAGCTCTGGCCGCACTAGAGCGAGTCGGTCTTGGTGCGCATTCGGAGTCTTACCCAGATGAGTTGTCTGGTGGTATGAAGCAGCGTGTGGGTTTGGCTCGCGCTTTAGCATGTGACCCTGACATTCTGTTGATGGATGAAGCGTTCTCCGCACTCGATCCATTGATTCGTACTGAAATGCAAGACGAGTTAATCCGACTTCAAAATGATGATAAGCGTACGATTGTTTTCATCTCGCATGATTTGGATGAAGCGATGCGTATCGGTGACCGAATTGCGATTATGCAAAATGGTGAAGTGGTTCAAGTTGGTACTCCTGACGATATTCTTAATAACCCTGCTAACGATTATGTCGAAGCCTTCTTCCGCGGTGTGAACGTAGCAAGTGTACTTACTGTGAAAGACATTGCACGTAAGAAGCCAGCTGCGGTATTTAAGAAATCAGAACACGACGGCCCAGCGTCCGCTCTACAAATTTTGATGGATAACGACCGTGAATACGGCATCGTCGTCGAGAAGAGCAGCCTTTACTCCGGCATTGTCTCTATCGACTCGCTTCGCAAAGCCCATAAAGAGAACAAATCACTCGTCAGCGCACAGCTCGATGATGGATTAACTCTCAACCCTGATTTACCAATCAATGATGTTCTTGGCCTTGTTGGTGGTGTGCCTTATTCCGTTCCTGTTGTGGATGAACAAGGTAATTACTTTGGCGTTGTGACTAAGTCACGACTTCTACAAACATTGGATAAGGGGTAGATCATGTCGTCGGAACAAACAAATAATGACCCATGGTCGCAAGCAGCTCCCTCTACTCAGCCAGCGAGTGATCCTTGGGGCCAAACAACTGAGAGCGCACCATCTACGGATTGGTTAAGCAGCGAAACCGTTGAGGTTACTCCTTTTGACCCACTGAACCCTTTCGCTGAAGCCGTACTACCAGTCGATACTTGGGTTGAGTCTGGTCTGAATTGGTTGGTTGAACATGGACGCCCACTGTTTCAAGCAATCCGTGTGCCTATCGATTTCATCCTAAGCTCATTTGAAACAGCATTGGTTTCTACGCCAGCACCATTCATGCTGATCATCTTGTTTTTAGTCGCATGGCAGTTTTCAAATCTTAAGCTTGGTGTTGCTACCGCAGTATCCTTGACGTTCATTGGCTTGATTGGTGCTTGGTCTGAAGCCATGACCACGCTTTCGTTGGTTATGACATCGGTCTTCTTCTGTTTATTGATCGGTTTGCCTATGGGGATATGGCTTGCCCGCAGTAACACAGCGGCTAAATTCGTTCGTCCAATTCTGGATGCGATGCAAACCACGCCAGCCTTCGTTTATCTCGTACCCATCGTAATGTTGTTTGGTATCGGTAACGTTCCGGGTGTTGTTGTGACCATCATATTCGCACTGCCACCAGTGGTACGTTTAACCATTTTGGGTATTCAACAGGTACCGGAAGAGTTGATCGAAGCCGGTCATTCATTCGGCGCGAGCAAAAAGCAGATGCTTTATCGAATTCAACTGCCATTAGCATTGCCAACCATCATGGCGGGCGTAAACCAAACACTGATGCTGTCGCTATCTATGGTGGTTATCGCATCAATGATTGCGGTAGGTGGTCTAGGTCAAATGGTACTGAGAGGTATCGGCCGTTTGGATATGGGACTGGCCGCAGTCGGTGGTTTAGGCATCGTTATTCTCGCCATTTTATTGGATCGCATTACCCAAGTGTTGGGTGTGAATGCGGGCAACACAAAATTACGCTGGTACCGTATGGGGCCTGTTTCCCTTGTACTTAATGCTTTAAATCGCGGTAATAAATCAGAACTTCAATTAAGGAAAAACACCAATGAATAATTCATGGAAGAGCAAACTTGCAGTGAGCATCGTTTCTACACTGGCTGTATCAACGAACGTGTGGGCAGCAAGTCTACCGGGTGAGGGTGTATCTGTTCAGCCTGTTCAATCGTCTGTAGCAGAAGAAACATTCCAAACGTTGATTGTTAACCGTGCTCTAGAAGAACTCGGCTATGACGTAAAAACAACACAAGAAGTGGACTACAACGTAGCTTACACTTCTATTGCAAAAGGTGACGCAACGTTCTTAACCGTAGGTTGGTTCCCGCTTCATGCTGATAAGTACGCTATGGCGGGTGGCGATGACAAATTCTACCGCGAAGGCCAATATGTAAGTGGTGCTGCGCAAGGTTACCTGATTGATAAGAAAACGGCAGAAAAGTACAACATCACTAACATTGGTCAGTTAACTGATCCAAAAATCGCAAAGCTGTTTGATGCAGATGGTGATGGTAAAGCAGACCTAACTGGCTGTAACCCAGGTTGGGGTTGTGAGATGGTTATCGAACATCAACTGTCAGCATTCAAACTGGACGATACAGTAACTCACAACCAAGGTAACTATGCGGCTATCATCGCAGACACGATTTCACGTTACCAAAAGGGTGAATCAATCCTTTACTACACGTGGACACCGTACTGGGTAAGTGGTGTATTGGTTCCTAACGAAGACGTAGTATGGCTAGAAGTGCCATTCTCTTCACTTCCTGGCGAGCGTTCTGATGTCGATACTACTTTATCTAACGGTAAAAACTACGGCTTCCAAATGAACTCAATGCGTATCATCGCGAACAAAGAGTTTGCTAAGAACAACCCATCAGCGGCTAAGCTTTTCGAAATCATCAAACTTAACATCAACGATGTAAGTGCTCAGAACATGATGATGAGTCAAGGTAAGAACAGCTCGGCTGATATCGAAGCGCACGTAAACGGTTGGATTAAAGCAAACCAAAGCACGTTTGATGGTTGGATTACAGAAGCGAAGAAATCAGCACTGTAACTTTGACTTGCATTTGCTCTGTCTTACCAGACATTTTTATTCGAAATGATGAGCGTGTTGAGTGATTGTGTAGAGTCACTGAATCATTTTCAAATGAAGTGAAAAGACGGCAAGAATGATGATTAATAAAGCCAGCAGTCCTATTGGATTGCTGGCTTTTTGTTTGCTGTTTCTATGCACTACACTGCGGTTCTAGCTTCTAGCGTTCGCCTTGAACTTCGAAGTCATCGCTTACTAAGCGAGCACAGCCATCCGCTTCTAATGCCCAGTGTTCACGGTGCACAACACCAAACGCTTTATTCATTGTCCAGCTAGCGGTAAGAATGTAACCACCTTCTGGGTGCTCTTCCCACTTAACATCTGTGTAATCAACGTCTTTGAAGCCTTGGTCAATGATGTTTTGCCAAAATGCTTGAATCGCTTCACGGCCTTCAAAAGTGCCGAATGGGCGAGCTTCCATTACACAAGCCTCAGTGTATTGGTCTGCACAACCTTTTGCATCTTGGCTGTTGAATGCTTTTTGCCATGCGTTAATGCCTTGCTTACATGCTTCTAATACTTTGTTGTTTAACATTGTTATTCTCTCCATAGCAGTCTTCTCTCAAACACTGTTTCTTTGATTTGGTATCTCGATAAGTTGGATTCAGTTTAGACTTGGAAATTGAATCGAAAAACAGAGATAATAGAAAATACTGTATGTAAAAAGAGAACAATAAGATGAGTAAGCTAAAGCAGATGTCGATTTTCGCTCATATCGTAGAGCAGGGCTCAGTCTCGGCTGCGGCTGAAAAGCTAGAGTTGTCTAAATCTGTCGTCAGTCAGCACCTCAAGATTCTGGAACAAGAGATCGGCGCTTCACTCCTTAAACGCACAACACGAAGACAAACTCTGACAAGCATGGGTGAGCGCTTTTATTTGAGTTGCAAAGACATCAATGTGATCGCTGAATCGGCTTGGGATATGGCAAAAGCCGAATTAGAAGAGCCGCAAGGTCGGATTCGAATTACTGCTCCGAATGCATTGATGGACTTGTTGGTTGCGCCTGTTATTGCAGACTTAATGAAGCAGTACCCGAAACTAAAGCCGGAACTGATCAGTGATGATCAGCACTTGGATTTCATGGTGCACGATATTGATCTCGCGGTACGAGTGGGTAGCTCGCGTGACAGTAATCTAAAGCAGAAACGGTTAGGCGAGTTTAAAGACGTGTTGTGTGGCGTAGAAAGCATGCGAGAGCGAGAGCTTGAATCGCTTCCTTACATAGCCAACTCTTGGCAAGGAAAACAGGTGACTCATCACTTTAGTTCTCAAGGTGAGCAAGACTTTGTCTATCAACAACAAGCCAGTTGTACCACTAATTCATTCCATAGCTGCCTTGCCTTAATCAAATCAGGCGTTGGTATTGGTGTGATCCCAGACTTCTACCTTTCTCAGTTATCGAATGAGGTTGTCGACATCATGCCTAGCTTTCAATTGCCGACTAACACCGTTTATGCGCTGAACCCATTCGCTTCCAACACTCCTATCGCCATCCAAATTTGCGTTCAAGCATTAGAAGAGAAGCTCAAATATGGATTTGTTTAAACACTGATAACCTTATTTTGTAATGGTTGGGAATACTGTTGTTAGCTCTTTTGAATCTGGAATTCTAGCCTGTACTTCGTTTCCATGTTACGCATAAGCATCTACGTTATTGTTTGTTCAGCTACGCAGCTTCTGACAGTGGCGTATTAACGATAAAGGCGATAAATTTGTCGACCAGAAGTGGGTTAAATTGCCCCTTCTCGTGGTGGGATAAGCGCAACCGCTCGCTTAATCCGTATCGCATCATGACAATTCCTTGTGTCATAAGCACCATCACCTGATATTTCAATTATTTTACGACGCGTTTGCTTGAGTAAGTTGGGGAGCACTTCGGCATCGGTTACGTTAGATAAACTCAGCTCTGCTGCGACTATTTCGTGAGYGCTTGTATCTACTGCAATATGCAGTTTACGCCAGACTCTGCGCTTCCYATCAGAACCATGCTTCTTGACCTTCCATTCACCCTCGCCATAAACCTTGAGGCCAGTGGCATCAATTGCCAGGTGTTGTATTGCTCCTCTGGTTTTGGTTTTAAATGAAACCTCAACTTCCTTAGCTCGGCGGCTTATACAGGTGTAGTGCGGGCAAACAAGCGGGATGTTAGCCAGCTTAAATACAGAGTCTAGAAAACCTTGTAGCGCTCTCAATGGCATAGAGAAAATGCGTTTCACCATCAGTGCGGTAGTAATGGCTAAGTCGCTGAATCGGCGAGGTCTACCACGCTTGCCTTGTTTGTTTTGTTTCCACTCAGCTATCGTTTCCTCATCAATCCAAAAGGTCAGAGAACCACGGTTGATTAAGGCTTTGTTGTACTGCTTCCAGTTAGTTGTTTTGTAACGAGGTTTAGGCATGAGGCTACGACGATTGATGGGTGTAGCCGNCTTGTAGCGCTCTCAATGGCATAGAGAAAATGCGTTTCACCATCAGTGCGGTAGTAATGGCTAAGTCGCTGAATCGGCGAGGTCTACCACGCTTGCCTTGTTTGTTTTGTTTCCACTCAGCTATCGTTTCCTCATCAATCCAAAAGGTCAGAGAACCACGGTTGATTAAGGCTTTGTTGTACTGCTTCCAGTTAGTTGTTTTGTAACGAGGTTTAGGCATGAGGCTACGACGATTGATGGGTGTAGCCGCTCAGATCGTAGCTTCTAGATTTAGTTCCATCGAATTACGCAACAAAGCCCCCAATAGTTTAAACCGTGGCTTCTTAACCGGAAACGACTACTGTTTTGAACGGTGAAGACCATAGATTGCATGGTCAACGATGCGACCATTTAAGTTCTCATTGCGCGTGATGATGCCTTCTAAGGTGAAATGTAAGCGCTCACATACCTTGCGACTACTGTGGTTGCGCGTTGCGGCAGATATCTCGACCTTTTCCATATCTAACTCATTGAAAGCAATATCAATCAGCTTCGCGACCACGCGAGTAACAATCCCCTTTCCTTGATACGTTTCAGACAGCCAATAGCCTATCGTGACTTTCTGCTTATTGTGGTCAATGGTGTTGAAGCTACAGTTACCGACGATATTGTCTTTATACACAATTGCACAGGTCATGCTTTGGCCTTCTGCGTAATCGTGCAGCGAGCGTTGGATGAAGATCCTAAAATCTTGCTCGGTTTTACAATGCGGTGGCCACACAAGCCATTGGCTTAGGTACTCATTCTGGCTTTGCGAGATTTCTGCGTAATGAGCAGCGAAACCCTCTTCAACCAATGCGATGGATAGTTCGTCATCAATAACTGTTTTAAACATGTCTTTCCTTTTCTTATGGCTGCTGATTTTAGTGGATCTTAGTCGGCAGGATATAATGTCGCATGATTTTTAATATGCAATCATTTGTAGCACGGAATTTTCGTGATACGTTGGTTCTATCACGAAACTCATTAAACCTTACAATAGTTGTGTATATAATCATTAAGTATGCATTAGTATTGGCAGCCTAAATATATAAAAACTATAAAAAATCTAGGCTTAATTAATGAATCAACATTGCCAGGACGTGACCGTAGACCTAAGGAAGGCTCTATTTGGTATTGCTAAGGCGCTTGATAACGTCGGTTTCGAAAGCAAAAATCATGGACAGAGGGTGGGTTACATCGCGTATCGATGTGCTCTGAGTGTAGGATGGGAAGAAGAACAAGCGCAACTTGCGTTCTCATTGGGGTTAATTCACGACTGTGGTGTCTCTCAAGTTGATGAGCAGCGTAGTTTGGTTTCAGGGTTCATTCCTGACTCGAGTTACCATCATTGTCAAAAGGGCTACCAAATACTAAAAGAGTGCCCGGTTCTTTCTATATTCGCTAAGCCAGTGCTTTATCATCACACCCCTTGGGTTGAGTTAAAGGCTATTCATATTAGCGAGTTAGAAAAAGAATTAGCTGCCATCGTGATGCTGGCCGATAGGGTCGACTACTTGTATGGCATCACTTCTTCAGATCGTTATGGAAACCTCACACTCGATGGCAAAGCGAGCATCATTGAACGCTTAACTGAACAAGCGGATGAGATGTTCGAATCCAACCTTGTCCAACACATGTGTGAGTTGGTCGATTTGGATGATTTTTGGTTCTCGATGGAGATCCCTTACATTGAAAACATGAGGGATAACTTTGAACCTGTACCTTTCTTCTCCCAGCAAATGTCGCTGGATGAGACGGTCGCCTTCGCTGAATTCATTGCCAATGTTGTTGATACCAAGAGCTCGTTTACCTTTAAGCATTCGTTGAAGGTAGGGCAGCTTTCAGAGTATTTAGCTAAGCAACTGGGTTACTCATATACAACGCAGCGTAAGCTCTATTTAGCAGGGCTAGTACATGATATCGGTAAGCTGCAAACGCCAAGTGATATCCTCCACAAACCAGACCTACTCGCTGATGAGGAGTATTGCTGTATTAAGCGCCATGCAACGGATACAAGGTTCGCACTGCAAGAGTTGTTTAGTTCACCTCAGATTTGTGAGTGGGCGTCGAATCATCATGAAAGGCTAGACGGTTCGGGTTACCCAACGGGTAAAACGGCTGAACACCTGGATCAACCGAGCCGAATAGTCGCTGTGGTGGATGTGTTCCAAGCGTTGACTCAGTCTCGCCCTTATCGTGCTGGTATGACGCTAGAACAGACGATGGCTATTTTGAGGGACCACGTTGATAACTTTAAGTTGGATCGAGAAGTGTTTGAATGCCTTAATAAGCACGCGCAATATTGCTTTGAATTATCAACAGATAAACGAATGTACGCGTTCTAACGCCATTGATGCTTTCGAGGTATGATGCTTTCACTCATACTCGGTGGAAATGACTGAGCACCAGAAACAGAAAAGCGATAGCCGAGGCTATCGCTTTTTAATGGAGGCTTTCAGGATCTTTAGATCGAGATTAGTATCGCTTTAAGATCTCGATGATTGCTTGCTCAGTTTCCGCTGCGATAATGTCATCATCATTTTGGAACAACTCTGATAGCGCCATAATCGTATGGATGTGGCTATCTGAGTCCATCGCCGCCAGAGTAATCGAAAGGTAAACGTCGCCGTTGTCTTCTGACTCTAAATCAACACCCTTCTTGAATACGGTCACTTGCAGTGATGCTTCATTCACATCATCTTCAGGACGAGCATGAGGCATCGCACAGAAAACTGCTAATAATCACACAGAATTAACCGAGAGGTTACTCAGTGCTCTATATAGCTTGAACATAATTTGTTCATTTCATAACGTTCCGTTACAAGTCCCTGTTATTGAAGGGTTATTGGGTGATGACTCAATAAATTTGACCCGATGTGTGAGCTAATTTATATAAATGAGAATTATATAAAATATTGATTTCTGAATGTTTACTCACTAAGACAATTTTTGTTAGAACAGCTATTCAAAACAATAAGATAGGTAAATCTAATGAAAAAACTCGTCAGTTTGCTGCTTGCTGCAGTATCGCTAGGGCTTTCCGGTTGTGCAACGGTATTAACCGCAGAGCAAAGTGCACCTCAACTCAATGAAGTTCCGCAAGAAAAAGCGCTGACCATCGCTGTGATTGATAAGCGACCATACGTTCTCGATCACGATAAAGAGCCAAAGTTCGAGGGTATTATTCGCAGCTCTTTAGGTATTCCTTATACCTACAACACGGCGACACAGCAGCCCATGTCTCAGTTTTTAACCGACAGATTGGTGGCAGGTTTGAAAAAACAGCAAGTAGCCGTTGAGTCTGTTGAGACGACACCGGAAGAGGATATCACTAAGGTTGCCGAGCAGATGAAAGCGTTCGACAACAAATCAATGATGTTCGTCTTGAATGAATGGAAGTATGACTTTCACGCGTTCACGGACAATTCTTGGTACAACGTTAATGTGATTATTTATGATGAAGCTGGTAAGAAGCTACTCAGCAAAAACTTCCAAGGGGAGAATGATGTGCCTGATGGCGGTGCAATCATCAATGAGATGCAACTGATCTACAAACAGCGCTTTGAAGAGATATTTCGAGATGCTGAAGTGAAAAGTGCACTACTAAACTAGTCATTCCACTTTCTAACATATTTTGAAAAAGCCACTTTATGTGGCTTTTTGTTTTAATGGCGTTTTTATTTCTCTTATTTATTGCTGGTAAAATGGATTATCACGGTAAATAGTTCGATTTTGTGTGTTTTTTGACCGCGCGATCGTTTGCGTTAAAAAATGTGATGAAAGTCTCACTTAACTGTTTATACTTCTCTTCCGGTTTTAAGCCGGTGCTTAGCCAATACAAGCCGTCACATGGATATGTGAATGACCCCACGGACCGGACCAGCTACGTTCCACTGCTTGTATAAGGTGATTTTTACATGAACAACTCGTTGTTACAGTCGCTAACTCTGTTAGCTCCTTCATCGCGTAGCGTTTTGCTTGCGGTTCTTTGTCCTGTTCCTTTGATGTCATTTGCTTGGCTCATGTTCACTCTATAAGGATTACTAGGACACATTATGAATATTCTATTTGGTTTTGTCGGTGTTATTGCACTGATTGCTTGCGCGTACCTGCTATCTGAAAGTCGTTCTTCGATTAACTGGAAAACGGTCTCTCGTGCTCTATTACTTCAGATTGGCTTTGCTGCTTTAGTATTGTATTTCCCATGGGGACAGTTGGCGTTAACAAGTCTAAGTAATGGCGTTTCTAGCCTACTTGGTTTTGCAGACGCTGGTATCGCTTTCCTTTTCGGTGACCTTGCAACTGAAGGCTTCATTTTCGCGGTTCGCGTACTTCCAATCATTATCTTCTTCAGTGCTTTGATCTCTGCGCTTTATTACTTAGGTATCATGCAGAAAGTGATTCAAATCTTGGGCGGGGCGGTGCAAAAACTGCTGGGTACAAGTAAAGCTGAATCTCTTGTTGCGACAGGTAATATCTTCCTTTCTCAGGGTGAGTCTCCTCTTCTTATTCGTCCTTTTTTAAAGTCTATGACTCGTTCTGAACTGTTTGCTGTAATGGCAGGTGGTATGGCGTCGGTAGCTGGTAGTGTCCTTGGTGGTTACGCTGGTTTAGGTGTTGAACTTAAATACCTTATTGCCGCAAGCTTCATGGCTGCACCGGGTAGTCTGTTAATGGCGAAGATCATTGTTCCTGAGCGCAGCACACCAAGTGACTACGACCATATCGAACTAGATAAAGCAGACCAAAGCAACGTGATCGATGCATTGGCAAGTGGTGCAATGAACGGTATGAAAGTCGCTGTGGCTGTTGGTACTATGTTGATTGCATTCGTGAGTGTGATTGCGATGGTGAATACGGGCTTAGAAAGCCTAGGTGAGACGTTCGGTTTTGCGGGTATTACGCTGCAAGCTATTTTCGGTTACCTGTTCTCACCACTAGCGTGGCTGATTGGTATCCCGAGTGATGAAGTATTGATGGCGGGCTCTTACATCGGTCAGAAGATCGTAATGAACGAGTTTGTTGCTTTCATCGACTTTGTTGAGAACAAAGCACTGTTATCTGAACACAGCCAAGTGATTGTGACATTTGCTCTATGTGGCTTTGCTAACATCGGATCTATCGCGATTCAGCTGGGTTCTATCGGTGTGATGGCGCCAGAGCGTCGTGCTGAAGTTGCTAACCTAGGTTTGAAAGCAGTAGCTGCTGGTACGCTAGCAAACCTAATGAGTGCATGTTTAGCGGGTATCTTCATCCTGCTTTAAGCTAGATTTAGAAAGAACAGCTAGATTCAGTAGAAACGGGCACCTTACTTACGGAGTTTACGTAAGAAGGGTGTCCGTTTTTTCATGCCTGCTCGTTAAGTTCATTCGGACTTAGTCATCACTCTTATCGCTTCTATTGCGTTTTACGCTCACTCGGAAGAGTAATAGAGCAAGCCTGTTTTATCCGATATACTTGAATATCATTAGGTTGCGATTAGTAACGTTCGGCTTCGATTAAGAACAATCGGTTTTCACCAGAACAAAAGCAACCAAGTCTAATAAATCAAAGGTCTTCCCATGAACATGCGCGTTCTCATTGGTCTTATCACCGCCTTTATCGGCTTGTTTGCGATGGTTTATCTTATTGCTGGTGGTACTCAGTTTCCTATCTCTCAGTGGCCGCAAGAGGCTTATCTCGGCTTGGTGTTTAGCGTCGTGTGGGGCACTGGCGTAGCAGCATCGGTGGCGTACTTCTTCTCGGCATTGGTGTTTGTGACGATTGCTGTGGTTTGTTATGCGATTGGTTATAAGATCGGTGGACTCTTCTCAAGCAAGTCAGAAGCGTAAATTAGAAGTTTAAACGTACGCTCTATGCATTTTCTTTAGGGTTAACGTTCGTCTTAACCTTCCCTTAACCCCAAGCTCGTTATCTTGTCTCCATTCTTACAGGAGACAAGAAGATGAAATTGAATCTTCCTTTAAAACATTCCGTTATCGCGCTGGCTCTAGTTGGTTTGATCGGTTGTACTTCAACCAGTCAGGCTGATTACGTATCGCTAGCCGAACAAAGCACCAACCAAACGCAGCAAAGCTTGCTCTCAGAGCTGATCCAGAAAACTGCTGATGAACAAGCCTCGAATCAAACGGCTTCTAATGACCAAGATCTGCAAGCTGATAAATTGCAGCTCACCGATTTAGTGAATGCGCCCGAGCTCGATCTTTATATCGAGCGTGCACTGCAGAACAGTCCAAGCCTTCAACAAAGCATCACTGCGCTCAAAATAGCCTATGCACAACAAGGTGTGACCTCTGGCGACCGCTTACCCACCGTAGACGCGAGTTTTTCAGGTAAAGCGGACGAAGGTACCAACGGTTCAAGCACCACTGAAACCTATACCACAGATGTAACGGTTGGTTGGGAACTCGACCTATGGCAGAAGCTTGCAGATACAAACAACGCCGCTTTAAAAGATATAGCGACGTCTCAGGCTAACCTTCAGGGCGCTCAGGATCTGTTGGTCGCGAGTGTGATGAGAGGTTGGCTTGATATCAGTTTGAAGCAGCAGCTAGTAGATATTGAAACGCAGCGCTTAGTGATTCTAGAAAACAACGAAGAGCTTGTTTTAGAACGTTACCGCGCAGGGCTAGGTAGCCTTGAAGATCTGGATAACGCGAAAACAAGCAGTGCATCGACTCAGGCAACTTTAGCTGACTATCGCGAGCAGCTTGCACAAAGCCGACGCGAGTTGGTTCTGTTAACTGGGCAGTGGAGTGGTGAATCTGATGAGCTATCGCTTGCTGAACTTGGTTCATTCCCAACCATCATTAATCCGCTAGACAATATGCCAACGCAAGATTTGGCAGGACGTCCGGATCTTCAAGCTGCTTTCTTCAACATCGAAGCAGAAGCATTGCGCGCAGATGCGGCATACAAAGCGATGCTGCCATCGATCAGCCTATCAGCGAGCCTAACCGATATGGCGGACTCTCCGAGTGAAGCCTTGCTGACTGGACCTTTGTGGAGCGCTCTGGGGCAAGTGTCAGCACCACTGTTTCAAGGTGGCAAGCTGAAAGCACAAGCTGAGATTGCAGGCCTAACCACAGAAACCAGCTACTGGGCTTATCAAGAAACGCTGCTTAGTGCGGTGAATGAAGTGGAAAACGCGATGGGACAAGAGTCGTCACTCACACTTCAACAGCAACATCTCGCCAATGCCTTGGTGAGCGCACAACGCAGCTTCACCAGCTATGAAGAAAAATACCGTCAGGGTTTGGTCGACATTTTTGATCTACTTTCTGTTCAGCAACAAACCTATGACCTTGAAGCGCAGCTAACACAAACCATTTATAACCGTCTCGTAAACCGAATTGATTTAGGCCTAGCTCTGGGCTTGGGAGTATCTTCATGAAACTGAATACCATCACAATTGCCATCACTCTAGTTGCTGGTTTAAGCATCTTTGCAGCCCTCGCTTACAACGGTTCTCAAGTTGCTCCAGCACCTCAGAAGGCGAATGAACTCACGGTTTCCGAGTCTCAAGCTATGTCTGCTGATACTCAGTCTATTGAAACGACAACTTTGGCTGCATCACAGCAGCAACAAGTGTCTGTGGTACTCGCAACATTGGGTGACTACCAAGCCGAAGTGGTGGGTTATGGCGAAGCAAAGTCGCGTTACGAGTTGATGTTCTCAACAGAAGTCGGTGGCCGAGTAGAAACGATCAGCTCGCAGTTTGAAACTGGGCAAGTGATTGGCCAAGGTGAGGTGATCGCCAATATTGATTCGACCAGTTACCAACAAGCGGTAACGCAAGCTAAGGCGAATGTGGCTCAAGCTCAACTGGATTTATTGGAAGAACAAAGACAAGGCGAACAAGCTAAGTCTGAATGGCAACGTTCTGGTTTGTCTGGCGAGCCTGATTCACCTTTGGTATTGCGTGAGCCACAACTGGCACAAGTAACAGCAGCTCTCGAAAACGCTAAGCTTGAATTGGTAAAGGCTGAACAAGACCTCGAAAAAACAACCTTGGTGGCCCCTTTTGATTCGTTGGTCGTGAGTCGTGATGTTCAACCGGGAAGCTACGCACAAACGGGCGCACAGATCGCTACGTTATACAGCATCGACGAGGTTGAAGTTTCTGTGCCTCTTTCAGAAAGCCAATGGTTGAGCCTGCCAAGTAGCGATAACACGCAATTGAAAGAGCAGCCGTGGCCAGTGACTCTGTCGAGTTCTGATGGTCAATTCCAATGGCAAGGCTATGTGGAGCGAGTAGAGCAGCACTTACAGCAAGATACGCGTCAGCGTTCATTGATCGTTAAAGTCGACAACCCTTTGGAGCAAGAGAAAGATCTTTACCCAGGCACATTCGTACAGGCAACGATCTCTGGCAAGCAATTAACTCAATTGTGGGAGCTTCCGGCTTCTGCACTTTCGCAGCAGGGTGACCTGTGGTTTGTCGATGACAACGGTCAGCTTTCTAAATCAAACGCGGATGTTGAGTTTGAAAAGGGCGGTTTGATTTACATCGACCCAACCAAACTGGGTGTGGACATTGACGATAGTGTTCAAGTGGTTAAGCGTCCGTTAAGTAGCTTTAAAGCGGGCATGGTCGTTCTAGCTAAGGCGGAGAGTTAATCATGTCTCATGATTGGAAACCTAATAATCAAGTGAGCAGTAACCAGACGCCAAGCAAGCCACATACTGGCGCTATCGCATGGTTCGCGAACAACTCCGTGGCGGCAAACTTACTGTTAGTGGGCGTGATCATCATTGGTCTGTTATCACTGAACTCATTGCGTAAAGAGGCGTTTCCAAGCCTTGAACCTGATGTGGTGACAGTGTCGGTGACCTATGACAGTGGTGACCCTGTTCAGGCGGAAGAAGGGCTCGCGATTAAGATCGAAGATGCGTTAGAAACCGTGCCGGGCATTAAGCGTATAACGTCGACTTCTGATGCCAACGGTAGCCATGTTTCGATTGAGAAAACGAGCACTTACGATCTTGATACCCTATTAGCCGACGTGAAAACCAAGGTTGATGCAATCAATAACCTGCCTGCAGGCGCTGATAATCCAGTGATTGATAAGGCTCGTATGCAAGATCACGCCTTATGGGTACAGCTTTATGGGGATGCAGACAGAGCAACGCTTCAAAGCTTAGCCGAGCAACTTAAGTCGGATTTACTGAGTCAGTCTTCGATTCGCGATCTGGAAATCAAGGCCAAGGCTGATCCTATGATTTCAGTCGAGGTTGATGAGAACAAGCTACAAGCTTACGGTTTAACTCTGACTGACGTTTCAGAAGCGATCAATGCTGAATCTTCTGCTGCAATCTCTACTAGCCTTCGCAACGGTGAAAAAACGGTTCGTTTGAAGGTGTCGAAACAGGCGTATGAGATCCAAGATTTCAATGCAATTCCGGTGATGACGACCACTGATGGCACTCAAATTACACTGGGTGACATTGCCAACGTCGAAGACATGTTTGCCGACGATACCTTCATGCTGTCTCGTTATAACCAACAGAATGCGATGGCGATTCAGATTGTAATGGATGAATACGGAGACGTCGTCAGCATTGTTGAGCAAGTAGAGAAAGTGGTAGATCGTTGGGAAAACAGCAACATGCTACCTAGCGATGTCGAAATCGAAACTTGGTACGACAAAAGTACTATGATCAAAGACCGTTTGAGCCTGTTGGTGAAGAACGCGCTCACCGGTATCGCTTTGGTATTCATCGTGTTAGCAGTGTTCCTTAACGTGCGTGTCGCTTTCTGGGTAGCAGCGGGCTTACCGTTTGTCTTTTTTGGCACCATGTTCTTCATGACCGACACCTTTATAGGGTTAACCATCAATGAAATGACCACCTTTGGTTTCATTATGGCGCTCGGGATAGTGGTCGATGATGCTGTGGTGGTCGGGGAGAGTATCTACTCCACGCGCAAAGAAGAAGGCGACTCGATAGGCAGTACCATTCGAGGCACTATGAAGGTGGCGTCACCGACCATATTTGGTGTGTTAACGACCGTCGTTGCCTTCTTAGCTCTCGCTAATGTTGAAGGCAAAATGGGGCAGATTTATGCTCAGTTCGGCACGGTCGTGACCATCTGTTTGTTACTCTCTTTGGTTGAGTCTAAATTTATTCTGCCATCGCACCTTGCACACATTAATACCAAGCGCAGTGAGAAGAAGGGGCTGTGGGCTCGTGTTCAACACGCTGCCGATACAGGATTAGGTTGGTTCAATAAGCGCATCTACTGCCCTGTGATTGAATGGGCGCTGAAACTGCGTTACGCCGTGGTGATGGTTTTCGTGTCGCTACTAATCTTAGTAGCAGGATTACCAATGACGGGCGCGGTTCGTGTGGCGTTTTTCCCTGATATGCCGGGTGACACGGTGACTGCTGATATGTCGATGCAAAACGATGCGAGCTTTGGCCAAACACAACAAAACTTATTAGTACTTGAAGCGGCGGCAACACAAACAGATGAAACATTGAGGGCGCAATACGGTGCTCAAGATGAAGCATCGGAACTGTTAAGCCTTCAGGTTATCGCCGATGCCGATGATTCTGGCCAAGTGAAAATTGAATTGGACAGCGACAGTGTTTACACATCGAACGAGTTTGCAAACGCATGGCAAGAGGCTGTTGGCCAAATGGAAGGGGTTAAGAAGCTCAAAATCTTGTCTAAAATGGAGATGGTCGACAACTTCAAAGTAGAACTGAAAGCGTGGAATGAAGAATCAGTGACTGCGGCAGGCAATGAGTTCTTAACCAAGCTGCAATCTATTGACGGCGTGAGTGGCATTGATCATAACTTGGATCTTGGCGAACCTCAGTATCGTTTCGAATTAACACAGCAAGGCCGTGCATTAGGTTTTGATACAGCAAGCCTTTCACAGCAAGTATTACAGGCGTTTGGTGGTGACATCGTTCAGCAATTCCAACGTGGTAAAGATGAGGTTAAAGTTCGAGTTCGTTACCCAGAATCGGATCGCCAAACCATTGCGGATATTAAGCAATCAAGCGTGAGAACCAACGACGGTACCGTGGTGCCTTTGAGTACGGTTGCGGAAGTACATTCAGATTACCAAGTATCAGAGATCACACGCATTGATAGCCAACGCGCGGTATATATCAGTGCAGTATTAGATAAAGACGTGGTGGCACCGGCAGAGCTTGTTCGTCAGCTGCAAGACACATTAGTACCGGATCTAGAAGCACAATACCCGGGGCTAACGGTCGATTTTGCAGGCGAAACGGAAGAGCAAGAAGAGACGGCTAGCTCGATGATGAGTATTTTTGTGCTCGCTATGATCGCCATTTACACGCTGCTTGCTATCCCGCTGAAGTCTTACATTCAGCCAGTGATCATCATGACGGCGATTCCCTTTGGTATTGTTGGCGCAATCTTAGGACACTGGTGGAATGACTTAACAATCAGTATCCTATCGTTAAACGGTATTCTTGCGCTGAGCGGTGTGGTGGTGAATGACAGCTTGTTGTTGGTTTCTCGTTTTAACGAGCTAATCAAAGAAAAAGGTAAGTCAGTTCACGATGCTATTGTTGAAGCGTGTTCAGGTCGACTGAGAGCCGTATTACTTACATCGGTGACAACGTTCGCAGGTTTAACGCCACTATTAAGTGAAACGTCTTTGCAGGCTCAATTCCTGATTCCAGCGGCAGCGGCACTAGGCTACGGTATTTTGTTTGCGACCTTTATTACACTGATTCTGACACCTGCACTATTAATGATTCAGTGTGAGATTAAGTCGCTGATTCTTAAAGTCACAAATCGAGTCAAAGGCGTTGAACAAACAGCTTAACAATGGCTAAGCTAATGATATCTAGGCTGATGGTTGCCGAGTGAGCCTCTGCTACATCGGTCTAGGTTCATTACAGAAGCGCACCTTACCAGCCACAATACAACTAACAATAGAGGTCGTCATGATGGCAGAATCCGTCACTAATAAACTCACAGATAAGCTTCAATTGCTCTTGGTTGAAGACGACCTTGATTTGGCGACGGCTGTCATCGATTACCTCGATTTAGAAGATATTCAATGCGATCACGCAGCGAATGGTCTAGCTGGTCTCAACCTTATCGAAACCAACCGCTATGATGCGGTAATTCTCGATCTTAACTTGCCCAAAATGAATGGCTTGCAGGTGTGTGAGAACTTGCGAGCACAGGGCATTGATACACCCGTATTGATGCTGACGGCGCGTGACACGCTTGATGATAAGTTGACGGGTTTTTCTAAAGGTGCCGATGATTACTTGATCAAACCATTTGCGATGGAAGAGTTGATTGTTCGAGCGCAAGTATTGGCAAAGCGACGCAGCGGCCAGGTGAGCCGCTTATCGGTGAGTGATTTGGAGATCGACCTTAAACAACATCAAGCTTATCGCGCGAATTTACCTCTCAAGCTTTCTCCAACTGCACTCAAAATCTTAGAGGTGTTGATGCGTTCTAGTCCCAATCCTGTTTCACGAGAGACGATCATGCAGGGCGTGTGGGGCGACGATCAGCCCGACAGTAATAGCTTAAAAGTGCATATCTTCAACCTACGTAAACAAGTTGATGCTGAACAAGACAATAAGTTGCTGCATACCATTGCGGGCAAAGGCTTTGCGATTAAGGAGTTACGACAAGAATGAAGATCAGACCAAGTTTAAGGATCTACGTTTTATTGGTGATTCTGGTTACAGGTGTCACGACGATTCTGGTTCTGTCTGCATTGAGCGTAAAATACTTTGTCTCGGGTATGGATATCGCGATGCGTGGTTCTATGATTGCTCAAGCTCAGCAAGACGCGGTGAAACCGGGCAAACCGATGAACAATCAAGAATTTACTGTAGCAACTCAATGGAGCGATCTTCCACAAAGCATCCAGAACAACCTTAAGCAGAATGAACTCCAATTCGACCTCATCACAAAAATGGTCATTGGGAAATCCATATTCTCACCGCCAGAGGAAGGGTACTTCGCCATGAAGGTGATGAAAGGTGATGAGGTTCGTTATGTTTCCGCGGTGTTTAGTCAAAAACACGATCCCTTCAAAAACGAAGAAGGGCTTCCGCACTTTGTGACGATTTTTTTGACCGCATTAGGCACGATTGCGCTGTTCGTTGTTATTCTGATTCTGGTATTACGTAAGGTGGCATCGCCTGTAGAACAGCTAAAGAATTGGGCTAAGTCGTTAGACCAAGATAACCTGAGTGAACCGACTCCCGATTTTCATTTCAGTGAGCTGAACACCTTGGCTAACATCATTCGTGACAGCTTAAGTTCGGTTCAAAGCAGCTTAGAACGAGAGCAGAAGTTCTTAGGTTACGCGAGTCACGAGTTACGCACACCCATCGCGGTAACAAGAACCAACAGTGAACTGTTAGAAAAGCTGATTCAGAAAGGTAAGAGCCCAGAAAAGCAGCTTGAAGTGATAGATCGAATTAAGCGTGCAGGCTTCACCATGACAGACCTGACAGAAACCTTGTTGTGGCTAACGCGACAACAAGACAAAGACCTGCCTGTACAAAACACACATCTTGGCGATATGCTGCAACAGATAAACCATGACCTAACCTATCTATTGAATGGCAAGGCTGTAGTCGTGAACCTTGAGAGCGATGACACACAGTGCCAGTTACCAGTCGGGTTAACCCGAATCGTATTAACTAACTTGATTCGTAATGCCTTCCAACACACAGGAAGCGGTACTGTGGATATGGTTCAAGTCGGTTCAAAAGTCACTATTGTTAACCACAACACCGACGGCACGGTAGAAGATAATAATCTTGGCTTTGGTCTAGGGCTAGAGTTAACCGAAAAACTGCTCGCACAATATCAATGGCAATATCACAACCAAGAGTTGGCTGGTGGTCGTGAAGTGTGGGTAGATTTCTCATAATGCACTGGCGTGATCGTTTTAAGGTGTATTGGTACCACCGAAAGCAAACAAACCGCTCGAACGGCGATAAGGCTAAAGCATTAGGTTGGACTAACGAAGAGAGCCAACTGTGTCGCTTCGAAGTCATTGCGCGCTCGGCCGACTTTGAAAAGAAGAGTGTTTTGGATTTGGGTTGTGGCTATGGAGAGCTGTTTGAATTGCTCGACTGCATCTACCACATTCAATCTTACACCGGTGTTGACCAACACGCAGGCTTTCTAAAGAAGGAGAAGCAAAACTACACAGAAGATCGTTGTCGGTTTTTGTCTGGTGATATGAGCAAAATGAACCTTGAGGCCCACGACATTGTTATCGCTAGTGGTTCACTGAATTATACCTCTCGTGATTCCGACTACCTGACAAACATGATTACTCGCATGTATGAATTGGCGAATCAGACGGTGATTTTTAATCTTCTCAACTCAAGCCAATATCCTTCACGTAATACCTTGATGAGTTATCACCCTCAGGGCGTATATCGCTTCTGTAAATCACTTTGTGAGGATGTCTCTTTAGTAGAAGGCTACGCAGAAGGGGATTTTACGATAGTGATGAACAAAGTCTGCCCCTAAGTTCAAACCTAAACCAGAGCGAAATGATGGTGTGGTAAGAATTAAAAAAGCCGCAGGCCTCGAAAGGTATGCGGCTTTTTGGGTTCTAAGACCAACCTAGGTATCGCTGCTAGTTCTTCTTCGGTTGGTTTTTAATGAGTCCGTAAGGGACGTTAGTAAACACCCTAGGGTTGCCTTCATAAGTCGGCGCTTCATTTACTTGCTGCCAATCGAGTAGCATGATGGCTAACACGTTACGGTGCTCACCATACTCCAGGTCAAAATCGCCAGTAATTGAAGGGATCATGCCCTTTTTCTCATCGATTGAAGCTTGAATTGCGAGTCGAGTTTTCTCTACTACTGGATCATCTTCTAAACCTGCCAATAAGAAGGTTAATCCAACCTCGGCAATCACATCCTCTTTCGCTCGAAGCAGAATCGTATCGATATTTTCTCTGAAGTAATCGTAGATCCATTGATGATCTTGTTCGTTTACTCGATGCTGATAGTATTCGGAATCGCCAAAGATCACGTGTGTCATACCATAGATCTTGTTGCCAAATTGCTGGCTCGAAAGCTTTTTGTCTTTGTCGTCTGGGTATGCTTTTTTGAAGGTATCAACGAACTCATCAACGACATCCTGTTCACCCAGCTGGCGCAGCCAGTAAACTTGATTCGCAAGTTGAGCGGCCCACGCTTTCACCATGTCTTCATTGGTTACATAACGTGAAAAGTCATAACGACGAATGATTTCACGCAGTTTTGCATCGTTTTTGTGTTCCAAGCCGTATTCGTTCGCACGCGCCATAGAACCCAGAAGGTCGACACCTAGGTACAGATACTCAGGCATGTGCTTGGTGATGTTGTAGCGTCGAACACTGCGTTCATCGTCGTCGCCGACATAAGAAGCCACGCGTTTCTCTGAGTACAGTACGATTTGTTCCATGGTGTGAACATCATTCGATAGATGGCTGAGCTTGCTTGATACGCGCGCCATATCACTCCACACCGCGGCAGAATATTTGTCGTCTAATGTTTGTCGATACATACGCAAACCATAGTGACCCTCTTTGAATGCTGGCAGGGTGAAGAGTTGGCTTTCGTAGGTAGTGCGAATCAAATCTGCGGATTGTTTGAAAGATTGTTCTTGAGAGTAGAGAGAATCAGCTTGTGATTGAACATTTGGTACGCTTGTTGCTTGTATGTTAACACGCTCTTGTACGTTAACAGTCTGTTGCTCGTCAGAAGTCGCTTGTACTTGAAACGCTGCTGCGACCGAGGCAGATAACAAAGTGCACAGAGTGAGAGTTTTTAGCTTCATGTTTTTACGGTACCAAGCTGATTAATTGTAAGTATAAAATAACACTGATGAATTCTTTAATGTAAGGTTTGGGTCAATACAATGTAAGCTTTAAAAGGTTCATTAAGGTTTTTTGATTTATTAATCAGTGTAGTTAACTCACAGTGAAGTGATGAATCGCTCAATAATGAAATGATACCCAACGCAAAGTGTGGATTTTTAACTGCTTGTCGGCATACTGAAAGAATTAGCCAGAAATGAGCCGATTGAAGGCAGTAAACAGAACAAAAAGTGTTAGAGGTTCGTGAATGCCAAGAGGTTCCAGCAAGCAATTGCCTGCCAAATTATTATCTTTGTTGTTTTTTCTAGTGGTCGTGAGTGCTATAGAGTTTTTTCACGCCAAGCAATTAACTTTTCTCAAAAACGAATCGTATTCAGAGGCAAAAAATCAACTATCCATTATTCGTTCTCGGATTGAAGTCGCGATCGTGTCAGACATGTATATCCTCAATGATTTCTCGACTCTGGTATCCATCAACCCGAATGGTGACCAAAAAGAATGGGAACAAATTGTTCAAAATATTATTCGTGATGGCTTCAATATTCGATTGATTGGCCTTGCTGAAAACGATGTACTTAATTTCGTTTATCCAATGGAAGGCAATGAGCAGATCCTCGGGATTGATTACCGTGACCACCCAAGCCAATGGGAGTCGATTGAAATCGCACGTAATATTGGCAATACCTTTATTGCGGGACCATTTGATCTGTTTCAAGGTGGTCAAGCCTTGATTACGCGCACGCCTATCTTTAGAGATCCTCCCTTTAATCAAGACTATTGGGGTGTGTCGAGTGCGGTGATTGATCTCGATGCGCTGCTGAAAGATGTGGGCATCGGCAAGATTGAGAAAAAATACGAATTGGCAATACGTGGAACCAACAGCGCCGGCAAAGAGGGCGATGTTTTCTATGGCAAACCAAGCGTCTTCTCGAATGCGTTTACGACAGAGCAGGTGAGCTTCCCTTATGGTGGCTGGTACCTTGCGTTGTCAGGCAATGAACATGTGTTGATGGATGTGCCTTGGTACCGTGTTCATGGGGTGAGGCTAGTGGGTTACACCCTAATGCTGATTCTAGCGGTTGCTTACATTATGATTTACAGGCTCTATCGCATTGCGGATAGCCGTTCAATGCATGATGAACTGACGATGCTACCTAATCGCCGTTACTTCATGTACAGCCTCAAGCAAGCGTTCAAAACGGTACAAAAGCAGAAAACCAAAACCTTTGCAGTGGTCAACATCGACCTAGATGCCTTTAAGGCCATCAATGATACCTATGGTCACGCCGCGGGTGACAAAGTCTTGATTGAGTGTGCTAAACGAATCAAGAGTAAGCTGCGTACCTCAGATATTGTCGCGAGGATGGGCGGGGATGAGTTCCTCGTCCTGTTACCGCGCATTATCGATGAAGAACATGTGGCATCGATTACCAATAAACTGCAAGGCGCGATCTGCGAAACGCCTGTGGTTTATGAAACGCACTCAATTTATCTCAGAATCAGTGTGGGGTGGGTTGTTTATAACGACTGCTTCAACGATGTGGATGGCCTTTTAAAAGCCGCTGATGAAAAAATGTACGAGCAGAAGCGTCAGATAACCTCGACAGAATCTTAGTTGCGATTAGAATTTAGTTGCTGAATGTGGGGAAAAGCCTCAGAATACCGCGCTTTGCTCCGTATCAATCATCTGATCAGCAAAAGCTGTAGCAACGCCATTTTTACGGTGTTGCTCATACTAAATGTTATTCAACTGAGAAAATAATCTATGAGTTTTACCTCCCTTGGCCTTTCTGAACCGATCCTTAAAGCTATTGAAGCACAAGGTTACGATAAGCCATCACCAATCCAAGAGAAAGCCGTACCAGCTGTCCTAACGGGCAAAGATGTAATGGCCGCTGCTCAAACAGGTACAGGTAAAACTGCAGGCTTCACGCTACCTATTCTTGAAATCTTATCGAAAGGTACTCGCGTACGTCAGAATCAAGTTCGTGCACTTGTGTTAACTCCAACTCGTGAGCTTGCTGCGCAAGTGAATGGCAGCGTGGTTAAGTACGGTATTAACTTACCTCTTACTTCTACCGTTGTGTTTGGTGGCGTGAAAATTAACCCTCAGATGCAAAAACTGCGTAAAGGTAGTGATGTGCTGGTGGCAACACCGGGTCGTCTACTTGACCTATACAACCAAAATGCAGTGCGTTTCGATCAACTAGAGATCCTAGTGCTAGATGAAGCGGACCGTATGCTAGACATGGGTTTCATCCGTGACATCCGCAAGATCTTGGCTTTCTTGCCTAAGAAGCGTCAGAACCTACTGTTCTCTGCGACCTTTTCTGACGATATCCGTAGCTTGGCAAAAGGCTTGGTGAATAACCCAGTAGAGATCTCGGTAAGCCCTGCAAACTCTACGGCGAAGACCGTTGAGCAAAGCATCTACCCAGTAGATAAAAAGAAAAAGAGCGCAATGCTAGCGAAGCTAATCAAAGACAATGATTGGCGACAAGTGCTGGTATTCAGCAAAACAAAACACGGTGCTAACAAGCTTGCTCGTTTCCTTGAAGAGCAAGATATTACAGCGGCGCCGATTCACGGTAACAAGAGCCAAGGCGCACGTACCAAAGCCCTAGAGAACTTCAAAACGGGTAAGGTTCGAGTGCTTGTAGCGACAGATATCGCAGCACGTGGTATCGATATCCCACAACTGCCTCAAGTAGTTAACTTCGATCTTCCTCATGTATCAGAAGACTATGTACACCGTATCGGTCGTACAGGCCGTGCAGGTGAAGTGGGTAAAGCTATCTCATTGGTTTGTGCCGATGAAGTGGGTGAGCTGTTCGGTATTGAACGCCTAATTCAACAAGTGCTAGAGCGTCGTGAACTTGAAGGCTTCTCGCCAGTAAACAAGCTGCCAGAGTCTCGTTTGGATACACGTCCAATTAAGCCTAAGAAGCCGAAGAAAGCGAAACAACCACGTGAACATGCAGACGGTCAACGTTCTGGTGACAACGCTCGTGGTCACAAGCCAGCAGGTAAGAACAAGCGTCACGTACCGGGTACTAGGTCTGCGCCAAAGCGTAAGCCGACATCGGGTAAGAAACCTGCCGAAAATAACGCAGCAGCGGGCGAAGACAAGTCTTTAAGAAACAACGGCAGCAACTTCAAGCGCGGCAGTGCAGGCAATAAGCCTTCTGCGAACAAAGCAGGTAACCAAAATACTTTAAGTAAGCCAAGCGGTGCGGGTAAAGCAAACGGTTCTGGCAAGCCAAAGAGTTCTGGTCAGTCAAACAGTACAGGCAAGCCAAACAACGCAGGTAAACCAGCAGGCAAACCCAAGAAGTCAGGTTACGGTGGCAGCTATGGCCCAAGCAAGTCATCGAACAAGCCAGCAGGAAGCAAGCCTTCGACAAACAAGCCGTCTCGAAGCCGTTCTAAACCTGCGCCTCAGAAGTAATCTTTGTTGAGATAGTGAAAGAGCAACGAACGAGAGTCGCTTTATAAAAAAGTGTCTCGTTGGCTAAGTTCTTTCTGTCATAGAAATCAAATACACGCGAATATTGAATCTCAATGTTCGCGTTTTTTTATGCCTGTTATTTTGCAATTTGAGAGAGCCGTTGGAGAGGGTAAAACTGTTGAATCTATTGATAAATTGTACTTTAGAGGAAGGGTAACGAATCTTTAATGATTTTTTAATAACAACATAATCACTAGCGTTTTATGGATTTTTGCAATTTGCAAATTCAGTTTGCAAAACAAACAAGAATTTACGGCTAATACGTGTCCAGATGCGTAGTAAATACGTGTTTTAAAAGTTGGCACGTATGCTGCATTAGTAACGGTGACCCTTCTTAAGCCGAGGGTCACCTAGCCAACTGACGTTGTTAGTGAACCTTTATTGTTCACACAAAATATATGACCAATCACCCTTTTGTGATTGGTTTTTTTTTGCCTGAATTTTAGGTTCTATTTGTTTTATTGCTTTTTACTAATGGTCGTTGCTCGATAAAACCAAGCAGGCCAAACCAAAGCTAACCAGACAAAATAAGTAGAACACAATTATTGCTTATCATGCTCGTACCTCAATTGCTTTAACACTCTCCACACTTTGAGTAACAGCTTGGTTGGCGTGGGCATTCTCCGCCTCTGGAGCAGATAAGCCTCGCCTCTGTCTCTATCCCACGTTCAATCCAATTTATATTTAGAATCTTGGCTATTGTCGTGAGATCTTTCTTGATGTTACGCGGTATTGCTACAGAGCCGCCATTGTTGACGCATGACGCCTTAAGCTGCTCTGCTATCTCTCTTGAATTGCCGCCTTGAGCATCAATCGCAGGGTTGAGATCTATACCAGCACACAAAACGCGATTGTTACCCGCTGGATCCGTCATATTGATGGATTCACAGCAGTAGATTCTTGGCTCATCACCCACATTTAAAATGGAAATTTGAGCAGAGCTACCCGCTCGAGGTTCAGATAATCGACGGAACACAGCCCAATGTTGACATGGGTCAGCGACCGTTCTCATATTCCCCCAAGGCAGTGGAATCCCGTTCCCGCGGTATACCGCCTTGAGTTTCCCCGGTCCATAAGCATCAAAGTAGTGCCAGTGAGGATAGGGCGATACTACCGTCATTCGACGCATCGCAACAGAGGGGGAAACCCCTGCTCTTTTGTGAACGTCGATTTCGTAACCAGTACGATCGAGCAGTTGTCTGAATGGGACTTTAGGGCATAGCAGCGCACCAGCAAAGAAGCTGGATTCAAAGTCTCGCCATGCTTGAAGAATGTCTTGAGAGTTGAGCTGGGAAGAGCCTGATACTTGGTTGTCGTCCCATGTGTTGTTATTGCCGACCGACAACACACTCTTTAATCCTTCTTTGCTATGCAAAATGCAGTGGCCGATATAAACCGACAGGTCGTATTTCAGACGCGTAGGGTACTCTTTAAGAATTTCGTTTAAGAAGATCGTACCTGGAGGTTCAAAAAATGAGGTCACTAACTGCTTGGCGTTGATGCCTAACTCATCGACCACGTCTTGCGGGGTGCGTGTCACCCAGCGGATATTGATTCCAAGCGTTCTAGCGATGTCTATGAGGTCTTCTACGCTGAGGTTGAGACGTTTTAGGCCAACTTCCTCAGCGGCACGCTCAAGGTCAGGGAAGTGGTTTTGATTGCTCTCTTGGTGTGCTCGAATCAATAGGTGTGCAAACTGGCGGCCAGAGATGCCGGTTTGTGACAACATCTCAGGTATCGCAATCTGCAGGATGTCGTTGGAGAAAAGAAAGCTAGGCTCGAGCGCCATACCATTTATCCCGCCGCGATTCCCTTTATCTGGAGCAATAGCCTGCTGTTCAGATTCGTCGTCGAGAAACCACGTAGGGTTTTTCTGAAAGACCTGCGCGATTACTTCCAACATGTCGATGCTTGGCACCCGTTTTCCACGTTCAATCATTGAAAGGTAAGAAACGGAAGGTGCGTATTCTGGGTTGATTCTAATACAACGCGCAGACAGATCTTCCATTGTTAAATGGTTACGCTTCCTAAGGTTACGTATTTTCGTACCTAGGAAATGTGACTGACGAACTAAACTTTTTGACAAGGCCATATTTGTAAAATTCACATTGTAAAATTTTTGTTGTGAAATTGTATGTAAAAAACCGCTAATCTACAAACTAAGCAATTCACAAAATGACAAATAAATTAAACGTTAGTTTGGAATAATTGCTCTAGGACACATTTTTGCGTTACAAATCGGTGGCTTTCACCGGACTGGTCAAGAGGGAAAGACTATGAATATGCTTACATTCGATAAAACAGAAATCCAAAAACAATCAAAGCCATTTATCGCTGAAGCTGTCTTTGCCGTGGAGACAATCAGTGCAAACCAGCAAACTGAAAAGCAAGTGAAAGCAAAGCAATTACTTGACCGTCTGTTTCCACTGGAGCATGGCTCACACCAAGATGTGACGAGCTACATAGTCGATTACCGCCATATCATGGCTTACTTTAAAGATGGCCAACACAGCGGCCTGAAGCACCCTAAGCAGTTTGTGGCTTACATGGGGGAGAAGAGTGACCCAGACTCAATCTTGTTCCGCGATGGCAGCGGAAGCCACCTAGAAGTGATGTTTGGTTGTCATAAAGGGACGGGTTGCATTGAGCTAGTAGAAATTGATGACATTCAGTTAGAGTCGTGCACGACCTTCGGTCAATCGCCAACAGAAACAACGAGCTCTACATTACATCAAGAGACTATCGCAGCAATGCGTCACTGGATCAGCCTGGTAAAAGGTGACGAAAAAGGAAAACCAAAAGCGTGCAGTGAAGATAAAGAGTTTAGAGCTAAGAGTGGTGAAGACTACTGCCTGAATTACTGCTTCCAAATTTAATGGTGACTCCTAGGTAACGAAACCTATTTGTACAGTTAAAGAAAAAGCCCCGAAGATAATGTCTTTGGGGCTTTCTAGTTTCAATACGAGCCGACTAATATGTCGAAAAGAGTATTGATTGCGTCTTACAAAGGCATTACTCGGTTACGTCCTAGTGATTTCGCTTCGTAAAGTAGCTTATCAGTTCGTTCGATCAATGACTGTGCAGGTTCACCAGGTTCAAGTTCAGCCACACCAAACGATGCGGTGATATTACCAACCTGCTCGCCGCTGCGGCGATCTTTGATCGACAGTTTCTCAAGAGAGCGACGGTTGGTGTCAGCAAGCTGACGAGCAATACGCAAAGATTTATTTGGCACAATGAGAGCGAACTCTTCGCCACCGAAGCGATAAGCTGAAATTCCTTCACGACAACTTAGCTTGAGTTTGCGAGCAATTCCTTTCAGAACCATATCGCCAAACAAGTGACCATAGGTGTCGTTGAAATTTTTAAAGTGGTCGATATCGAGAAGAATCAGGCAAAGAGATTGCTGCGCTTCACATAAGGTTTCTATATCACGGTCGAAAGAACGACGGTTATACAGTGTGGTTGTGCTATCAAAAAGCGCGTCTTTCTGAACTTCGACAAGTTGGCTTTTCAGCTTAGTGATTTCTGAGGTAGCTGAGTTCAGCTGCGAGTTTAAAAACTGAGTAGAGTGACGAATATGACGAGATTCAGAAACCAGTTGACGAACCAGAGTCATCACTTCATCGATAGATAAGCTTTCGTTATCAACACGAGCCAAGTCCTCGAAGCTTTTGTCGATCATGTCAGAGAAAGCAGAGGTATCGGTCAGTGTGTCGTTCATCGAGTTCGATACTTCAGAAACTAACAGTTCTAAATTCGCACGAAGGTCATTGATATTGGTTTCGGATTTGCTGGCAACGTAATTGTTGTAAAGCTGTTCACCAACGGCAGGAGGGCAGATACCGTAGTGTTCTAAAATACCATCCATGTCTTGAGTCAGCTGTGGGATAGCATTGTCGACATAGGTGTACCAAAGTGCGTAATTTGCAGGTGTGGTAGACACCCTGTTCTTCATCATAAGAGGCACCGCTTTTTTTAGATTTGCGGTGGATTTCTGAAATTCGTCTTTGTTCATTATTTTTACTGCAGATACCAAAACAACTAAGCCACTTGCGAACAAGGTTAGCGGATTTCGAACGTCTTTGCTTTAAAAATTATATGATTAGTGGATGAGGATTGGATAAATAACTCATTTTTATTATGAATATCGATTGTGTATTCATAAGTGCAATCTAATGGATTGTTCTTTAACCATATTTGGGCTTATCAAACTTTCGGCGTAGCGTGAGTTCGTATCAAAACATTGGCGAGAAATGAGTATTGTTGCCTAGGGGCAGGCATACAAAAAGCGAGGTATATTGACTGTTGAGCTTTAACTGAGAGAGGCTAGATTTAGGAGGCTTAACCAGCGATTTTCAGTTGTTCAGAGTTAACGGGTGAAGCTTATATCAAGAGGGGAAATATTTATAAGTAGGCATAAAAAAGCGCCGATAAAAATCAGCGCTTTAAAATTCTTTTTTAGCTAAAAGCTAATTATTGAGCAACAACGTTTGCTGCTTGTAGGCCTTTTTGACCGTTTTCAACTTCGAAAGAAACCTTTTGGCCTTCTTTCAGAGTTTTGAAGCCTTCAGAAACGATTGCACGGAAGTGTACGAATACGTCAGCGCCGCCGTTGTCTTGAGAAATGAAACCGAAACCTTTCTCTTCGTTAAACCATTTTACAGTGCCAGTATTTGTGTTAGACATAATTTGTCCCTTATTCATAAATTTTCTAAATTGTTGATTGCATTTAATGCAATGCGCTGATAATTGAATTATTTAATATTGCTAAGAAATAAGGAAAAACTACTTACAAAAACGGGTAACGATTTTACATGTCAATTTTTTACTATTCATCTAACTTAAATAACTCCGGCTAACAGAGCGAGAGCATGGTAACACAGTCTTTTGAGATGTACACGCATTGCTTAAGAAATTTGTGCTTTTTTTGTCATACCGTGCGAATGTACAAGGTTTACACTGATTTAGTGGTAGTTTGTCGCTTCGTCCAACATAACAAAAGGAAGCATCTCAGCTTCCTATTGAATATTAGTATAGACGATATTAACGCTTGAAGTTGATATCTTCAGTTTGACCTAAATTTATTTTTGTTTTCGCTGGCTGAGTCTCTGCAATCACCTTACCGTGGCGCACAGAATACTGCACTGGCACTTGGCGACGCACCGCATCAAAGCCATTGTCAGCAGGAAGAATCAGCAGGCTACCTGGCTTACCTTCTTCGATACCGAAGTTGTCTTGGATGTTCAATGTGCGGGCAGAGTTTTTGCTGATCAAATCAAGCGAGTTGTTGATTTGGTCGTAGCCCATAACTTGTGTTACGTGCAGTCCCATGTGCAGAACTTGAAGCATGTTTGCTGTACCTAGTGGGTACCATGGATCAAACACATCGTCGTGGCCAAAACAGACGTTGATGTTCGCTGCTAGCATCTCTTTCACACGAGTTACACCACGTCGTTTCGGGTAATCGTCAAAACGGCCTTGTAAGTGAATGTTCACTAACGGGTTTGCAACGAAGTTGATGCCAGACATCTTTAATAGACGGAACAAGCGAGATGCGTAAGCACCGTTGTAAGAACCCATCGCCGTCGTGTGGCTTGCTGTTACCTTTTCACCCATCTCAAATTTATGAGCAAGGGCTGCCAGTGTTTCAACAAAACGAGACTGCTCGTCGTCGATTTCGTCACAGTGCACGTCGATTAGACAGTCGTACTTGCGTGCAAGTTCGAACACATAATGGAGAGACTCAACACCGTATTCACGAGTGAATTCGAAGTGAGGGATAGCACCAATAACGTCAGCGCCGATCTTCACGGCTTCTTCAAGCAACTCTTTACCGTTAGGGTATGAAAGAATGCCTTCCTGAGGGAATGCAACGATCTGAATGTCGACCCACTCTTTCATCTCTTCACGAACTTCAACCATCGCTCTTAACGCAACTAACGTTGGGTCAGATACATCGACGTGAGTACGCACGTGTTGAACACCGTTAGCGATCTGCCATTTAAGTGTTTGCTTCGCACGCGATTTAACGTCTTCAATTGATAACAGTTCTTTGCGCTCAGCCCAACGCTCAATACCTTCAAACAAAGTGCCAGAGATGTTCCAGTTAGGCTCACCAGCGGTTTGAGTGGTATCTAGGTGGATGTGCGGTTCACAGAACGGTGTAACTGCGATGCCACCTTCAGCATCAAGAATGTCACCTTGATGATTGATTTGTGCGTCGTTATCGAGAATGCGAGAAAATTGACCATTTTCAATCAGAATCTGTTTCAAGCCCTCTTGGTCTTGAAGTTTCGCGTTCTTGATTAATAAGGTTGTCATAGTGTGTCCTTAAGCGGCCTGAGATTTCAGAACTTTTTTGTTCAATAGAGGATTAAGCACGAGGTAACTGATTGCACCACCTAACACTGCGTTCAAAGGAACAACGCCAGGAAGGAAGTGACCAGCGGCTACGCCTGTTGCTACCGCGATAATGCCAGCCCAATTAACGGTTTGGAACTCTGCATTTGCAAAATCTTTGTAACGTTTACGGTTTGCGAAGAAGTCAGCGATGATTACGCCACCGATTGGTGGAATCGCCAACGATAGGAAGGTTAACCAACCTACGAAGTTGTTGTACAACCAAAGCGCGAAAATCGTACCGATGATGCCGTTAATGATAGACATTGTAGTGCTTGAGCGACCAGTGATGTTAGATAAACCAAGGCCAGATGCATAAAGTGCGTTTTCATTGGTTGTCCAGATGTTCAAGCCAAGCACGATGATGGCTGGAAGCAGCAGCCCTTGTGCGATCATCACATCTGAAATGTCTGATTGGCCTGTCGCTGCTGCACCGGCTGCGCCGAAGATAAACATCAGCGAGTTACCGATGAAGAATGCAACCATTGTGATTAATACTGCGCTCGCTGGCTTTTTACCAAAGCGAACAAAATCGGCCGTTAGCGTACCCGCACTAACAAATGAACCTACAACCATTGCTAAGGCCATTGAGAAATCCATTGGAGTTTCTGGCTTAATAAGTTGTAGCTGTTCTAGTCCGCCAACGCTGTCTACCGCAGTCAACACTGAGTAACCACCTAGAATCGCAATCGCTGGAACAGCAATCGCTGAAAGCACCATTAGTGCTTTAATACCGAAGTACACCGTACCTGTCATCAAAAGACCTGACACAATAATCAAGGTGTTGGTATCAATGCCCGTCGCTTTCTGTACCGGAATTGCGAACATCGCTACACCTACGCCAAACCAACCGACTTGTGTACCACCAAGTAGAGCAGAAGGAAGCCATGAGCCTTTTGTACCGAAAGAGAAACGCGCTAGGAGGTGGGTAGAGAGGCCAGTAGATGAGCCGATGTAGCCAAGAAAAGAAGTGTAAATACCAAGAATTAGGTTACCGATGAGAACGGCGAGGAAGAAATCGTTGAATGAGAGGCCTGTCCCGAGTGAACCACCTGTCCACATACTTGCAGAGAAGAAAGTGAGTCCAAGCATTACCATGGTGAGTGAAGCGACTCCTTTCCTAGCCGCTGTAGGAACCGGCCCTAGACTGTAGTTATTATCAGCAGCCATTTTTTACCTCCGCAAATGATCAAAATTAAAATTAACGGTCGCCGTATTGCAGGCAAACGTGCGCATTATGGTGATATAAATCACATAGTCAATGCTAATTTTGTCAATAAAGGCGCCTGAGAATCAATTATCACCTTAAATCTCTTGTAAAACATAAGGTTATTTTCTTCATTTATTTGATGAAAATAAATAGAAAACGTTTTCTATAGCGTATTGAATATCTACTATCGATAGTTGGCTATGAATGTTGATTATTATACGATTGAATGGGTGTCTGTATCGAGAGAGGGGCGGTTAGCCAAACGACAGGCAAAAAAATAGCCAATCGCAATAACCGCAATTGGCTTATATATTTTGTGAACAAGAATAAGGTTCACTAACAACGTCAGTTGGCTAGGTGACCCTCGGCTTAAGAAGGGTCGATATATACATTGCAGGTAACGTGCCAACTTTAAAAACCTCGAATATAGGCTGTTTAATAGCAATTTGGTGCGTATTTGGGCGTTTTATTCGCGTTTTAGAATTACCCTGTCGCATTGTGCAATTGCGATTTGCAATTTAATGCTACTGTAGGGTGATCTAGGTTGTGGTGATCTATTGTCGCGATGAGATGAGATGAGATGAGATGAGATGAGATGAGATGAGATGAGATGAGATAAGAAGAGATGAAAGGTGAGCACAGCGCGTTTCTGAGTTGTTTGTCTTCTATGGACTCTTCTACGCCTAAAAACATGGAATTGTAAGTAACTAAGTAACTAAGCAGCTAAGCAACCGAGCAAAAAAGCCCGTGCGATCTGAGCTCGCACGGGCTTTGCTTTGTCTATCAGGCGTATTAGATAGAGTAGAAGAAGTACAGCTGAGACTTCATTCGAATGATGATCCCGCGTATTACATCTAGAAACGCCATAAAGCTAATCGGCTTCTCACCACTTACCCATGCTAAACCGACAGAGCCGACAGGAATATCGTAACCTTCTGCTTCATCGATCTTTAAACGCACAAAGTGGTGCTTGTTCTGAAGGTTTCGACCTGTGGTGACACGCACCTGTTCATCGATACCGAGCAAGCTCGCCTGTGCTTCACCCGTCGCCTCAACAATGCCTTCTACGGTTGCCGAGAATATCTTGCCAGGGTAAACCGCCGTCGCAAACTCTGCAGGTTGACCAACTTTGATATTACGAATCGCTTGGTGGTTAACTCGCATCAACACGTACTTTTCTTCGGTGTACATTTGAATACGAGGCATCATTGAAACACGCTGACCTTCACGAAGAATAAAGTTAGTCACAAAGCCATCCGTCGGAGCGGTGACCTTGGTGCTGTTCAGGTCCCATTGTGCTTGAGCCAATGTTGCTTTCGCTGAATCCACCTCTGTTTGCTTTTTACTAACGTTAGTTTCGGCTTTGTGAATGTCGAGCTTCGCGTTTTCTGCATCGACCTCTTTCTTGCTCAGTTGAGATTCTAACGTCGTCACATTATGAGTCGCTAGTTCCACCTTCGCCGTTTGTTGGTCGATGTCAGTTTCAGTAATCGTGTGCTGTACGACGCTGTTTTGCTTCTGGTAACGATCAAGCGTTTTCGATTGCAGTACTAAGTCTGTTTTCGCTGACTCAATTTGTGCTATTGAAGCTTTGATGTCTTCTAGCGCTGAGCGATAGCTGACTTTAGCAATGCTGACTTCTTGGCGAGCCGTGTCTAAAGCGACCTCGGCAGACTCAAGCTGAACACTTGCTTTATCTCTTGCAATCACATATTTGGTGTCGTCAATCTCATAAATCAGTTGTCCTTCTGTCACATCCTGGTTTGGATGGATATGGACTTTCGTTGTTTTGCCCGACACATTGGTTGAATCTGGGCGCAACTGAATGTGCGGAGACTGAACAACCGAACCGCCCGATAAATCCATTGGAGTAAAGTTGAGTAGGCCGACCCATACAAACAATAACCAAGATGTACCACCTAGGTAAGCAAATGCTTTGGTGCCTTTATTCCAAGGCATACCAACCAGTCTAAGTAAATAGATGAACAGTGCCCAAATTGCTAAGCCTTCTAACATGCTTGGTGCTCCTCATCTTGCTTGTCGGTCGTTGCCTGTTCCTTAGGTGCTGCGGGAGATTTCCATGTATCTCTTAGGTTGATGATGGCTTTTTCCATATCAACAAATGCCAAAATTACCGCGAGTACCCATACCCAATGCCATACAAAACCAATCCATGTTAATGCGGTAATCAAACCGAGCTGATGATGATCTTTACTGTGAGCTTTATTGATTGGTAATTCATGCACACGCCAGAACCCGTAACATGCTGCCGCGATAGTTGCGACCAACACTACGCCAGCCACTACGTGTAGTGCAGTATCTGCGCCTGTTCCGACAAATGGGACACTAACTAAACTCATTGATAAACCCTAGGTTAAAGTGAGCGCCGAGTGTGATTGGTATCAGATATATAGGTTGCAAATTTACTAATTACTTTAATAATTGGCTTTATATGATTTGATCTGTAATTTAATTTTCGAGGCTTAGTAGCAAATGAATAATTGTAACTTCCTAAGATCATTAGGAATTTTAGGTGTATATCAGTATGCGGCGGCTAATCGTGACTTAGATATGGACTCTTTGGGTATTCCAAAGTCAGTATTTGCTAACGCGATGAACCTGATTCCAGTGAATGAAGTGGACCAATGGTATGGCTTACTCGAGCAGAAAACCCGCGATCCCGACATTATTTTGAAGCTGGCCGATAGGGTAGATATTGAGAAGTTAGGGCCACTGGCTAACTGGTTTTTCTCTGGTCATGACCTTGCTTCAGCGATTCGTCGAGTCAATATAGGGCTGCACTGTTTACAGTCGGGGGCTTTCTTATATGGCGCGCAAGTTGGGACACTCATTAAATGGTGTTATGACAACCCTGAGTATTCTGAGGTTGGTAAAGTGCACGACTCAGTGCGTATCGCGATTTTTATGATGAAGATCCTAAGGCGTTATTTAGGGCCTGATTTCAAACCTGCTGCGGTTTCGATTGCAGGGTATCGTGAGAATACTGAGCTTTATCACGAGTACTTTGGGTGCAATATCCAATGGGGGCAACCACGCACAGAGGTTTGGATTCCGAGCAAACTAAGGCTATCCATTAATCAGTCTCCGGCGGCAGGTAAAATGAGCTTGGCGATGAATTTCCACGATTTAGACAATTATCTCAACATGCCAGATGCAGGTGATGAACATAAGGTGACCTATGAGATGATCAATTACAGTCGTCACTTTGGTTTACCAACCCTTCACAAGGTTTCCAGTTTATTAGGACTCTCTGAGCAGCAGTTTCAACGCCGTTTGCATAAGTTAGGCGTCAACTTTTCCACCATCATGGGTTATGCACTGAGCAATGTCGCCGTGGAACTGTTGAGCTATAAACTCCCGGTCGAAGAGGTTGCGAAACGTTTAGGCTACACCAATGTGGCAAGCTTTAATCGAATGTTTAAAAAGCACCGTGGCTTAACACCGAAGCAATATGTTGAGCGATTTTGGACGGATTTATAGGTCACGTTTTTTACGCCAAGCTTCGTTTTTGCAATAAGCCCGATAAGTAAACCACAGCCCAAGTGCTTAGAATGAAAGGTGCAGTTAACGGCAGCAGTGCTAAAGTGTGAAATCCTAAGGTAATAAGGCAACTCGAGAGGATACCTAAGATGACGAGTGGCCAAGATATTCTTGGGTAAAGCACCAGAGCCAGGGTTGCAAGAATCGCGTTGTAACCATAAAGACCTTGCTTGATCAGTTCGTTGTCAGCGCCAATCAGAGAGCTGAATAGGGTACTGATCAACACCGCAAGCAGTGCCCAAACAGCGTGCTTTATGCTGTTCAATGCGATTGCGACCAAGATAACCAATCCGGAAAATTCGTTATTGATAAAGCTGACTTGGCTGATGCCTTTTAGCATGGTCACCACAAACGCTGGTAAGTAGGTATCCATAGCTGTGCCGATATCAATGAGTGGCATTAACGCTATGCTGGATGTTGAAAATGCCGAAAGTTCAAAGGTTGATTGGACAACATAAATTCCCCACGAAGTAACAACAAAGGCGCTGGTGTAACCGCGGTATTTCTTAAAACTGAATACTATTTTTGCGATTGGTACGGTGAGTAGGGCACCGAAGACCGTCGCAACAGCCAGTATTGGGGTGACTCCAAAGAAGTTACCAATGAACAAACCGATCAGTGCGCCATTTAACGCATACATACCACTATTAAGATCATTAGTTGTTTTGCTGCTGTTAATGCTGCTATGGGTATAGCGAGCTAATGTGAAGCTGCAACTGGCACCAAGTAAAGTAAGACAAGCCAGTGGAATGGATTCAATAGAGATAGCTAACAATAACAGAAGGGATGTTACGACAGATGGTGTGAAATAGACTTGCCCAATACCATTGAGCAAGCCTTGAAGTGGAAGCATGTCCTTATTCGTGTTCATCATCTGGCGACAGAATTTCATTATGTTAAATTTTTGATACGCCAGATTGTATACAACTATTCTTGGTTGACCATCTTCGTGTGTTAATTCTGATACCAACGTTCACCATAGGCTTGTTGGTAATCTGGCTTTTCAATGAGCCCTTCCTGTTCTGGTACGGTTTCTAGTGGCCCAACAACGGTTCGGTAAGGCAATACACCTGCCCAAACGGGAATGTCCATATCAGCTTTGTCATCATTCACACCATGCTTACCAATTTTTACCGATGCTTCGGTTAACGGAATCGCCAGTAGCTCAGTAGCGGTGAGTTCTTTTTCGTTACTCAGCCTAACCTCATCGGTTCTTCCCGGTGCTATCTGCTCAATGAAGATGTTCAATAAGCGAGCCTTTTCTTGGTTGTTATCGATGACTGAAAATGACCCCAATACCACTGCAGAACGATAATGCGCACTGTGATGAAATGCCGAACGAGCCAACACCCAACCATCGAACAGAGTGAACGTTAAACAGGTTGGTTCTCCTCTCTTTAATCCCTTCAGCAAGCGACTGTTTTTGGCGCCATGAATATAGACCATGTCATCCACTCTCCACGCGAGCATCGGGATAACCATCGGGCTGTGTTCTCCTTGCAATGCAATGTGTGCGATTAAGCTTTCATCAATAATCTGATGCAGTTTCTCTTGTTCAAATACGGCTTTGTGAGCCCCTTTCTTAATCGTTGTTCTTTTCGTGTTAGATAACATAATCGCTCCTTAATCATTGCCTTTTGATTAATGTAGCGATTAACTGGTCTACTAAATAGAGCCACTTTAAAACACTACTTGGATCCAGTTATGCAGCCTCTTGATGTCGGTGACCTACAGTTAGATGAACAACACGACACGCGCCAAACCGCCTTGTTTCATGCGATCCGAGAGAAGATTGTTCAAGATTTATGGAGCAAAGGCAGTAAGTTACCCTCAACACGCAAGTTGGCCGTAGAACTGTCGGTAAGTCGAAATACGGTGATCTATGCGTATGAACAGTTAGTGACGGAAGGCTACATCGAGAGCAGGCAGGGCTCGGGCTTTTACGTGACGGTTGAACAGCCAGAGCATTTTCTCAGTTTGTCTCAATCGAGCAGCACTCAGGGGGTACATGATGTGAATGCAGAGGTTGATACACCACGTGGCGCAAGAGTGACACCCAATGATATCAACCGCAGTTTTGCGCCGGGCATCCCTGATCTGGATGCATTCCCGTTTGCTAAATGGCAGAGACTGCTGCAACGTCATGCTACGCGGCAGAACATCGCGGGCAACCAAGACGTTCAAGGCAGTTTGGTTTTGAGGGAAGCACTCAGCGGTTACCTCGCAAGCAGTCGTTCGGTTCGTTGTCATGCTGATCGAATTATTATCACCGCCGGTGCTCAGCAAGCTATTTCGATAGGTTTAATGGCGACGTTAGCGATGGGCGACCAAATCCTTGTTGAAGAGCCGGGTTATCGGCAGGTGCATAAAATTATCGATCTGTTAAAGCTCGAACTTGATGGTGTACGTGTTCGTGAAAAGGTCGGCCTTGATATTGAAAAAGTGCTCTCCAGTAATGCCAAGGCTTTGTATGTCACGCCAAGCAATCAATACCCGATGGGCACAACACTCAATACCGAACAACGCCTCAAACTGATTGATTGGGCCAACAAAAACCAGTCTTGGATTATTGAGGATGACTACGACAGTGAGTTTCAGTTTGCACATCGCCCTTACACCAGTATGCAAGGCTTGGCGGGTAAACTCGGGTTTGATGACCGGATTATCTATGTCGGTTCACTGAGTAAAGTCATGTTCAACGGCCTGCGCTTAGGCTACTTGGTTGTGCCTGAACACTTGGTTGCGAGATGTCTCGAGATTAAAGATGCACTAACTGGAGATACCGCCACACATACACAAGAAGCACTGGCTGACTTTGTTCATGAAGGCGACTTATTAAGACATATAAGAAAGATGCGTCGCTCATACAAACTCAAGTATGAAGCGATGATAGAAGCCATTCAAAGTGAGTTTCACGGTGATCTTGAAGTGATCAGCCAAGCGGCAGGATTGCATGTGACTGTTAAGTGGTCGAACGGAATATCAGAACAGGAATGGAGTCGAAGAGCTGAACTTGAGAACATCATCATTCGACCGTTTGATTTCTATGAATATAGCTCTAGCGTTGAGCGTGATTGGAGTGGAGCGTTATTGGGCTTTGGGAATATTCGTTTGGCAGAAATAAAGCCGAAGATCAAAGCGATCGCTCGGCTTTTTTATCAGTGATATTGGTCGATCTCGTTTACAACTTGTCGATAGAAACGGTGGGTTTACCCAACCACCTTTTCCATGGGAGTGACAATGTCACAAAAATGGTCACCGCATACAACATCGACCAACTTAGGCAGATAAACACCAAAGTACAGATAACCAATGAGACCATTGCTGTGTATCTGGAAATGCCAGTTAGTAATCGGCAAGCCGCTAACATCGCAAGCAGGTAAACCAGAACGAAAATACCGTTGGCGAGTTTAAGAAAGAATTCGAGATCTAAGTTAGATAACTCGCCAATCACACATGAGATAAGCGCGATAAAGCCAATCGCCAAAGTTGGGTAAAGAGGCACACCACGACGGTTCAGTTGCGCCATTTTACTTGTCGGGCTGTGTTGGCGAGCTTGAGCCCAGATCATGCGAGACAAGCTTTGGGTATAAAGGTTTAGGCTGGCAAAACAAGCAAAGAAACCAAGTACACTGATGACCGTTTTGAAGCCATTGCCAAACAGTTGTTCTGTCACCCATGGGATTGATGCGGCGTCAAATTCCGCAGAGCCATACGCGCCTAGCTTTAGGATTACCACTGAACAAGCCCAATACACTAAGCCAGCAACGAAACAACCCGTAATGATAGCGATTGGAAAGTCGCGCTGTGGATTCTTAAATTCCTCTCCCATGTGAGCAAAGGCTTCGATTCCTACAAAGCACCAAAACATTACCGCCAATGCCGCGCCGATAGGCCACATCGAGTCGGACGAGATAGCGGGAATCGCGACATCAGCAACGGTGATGTCAGCCTTCCAAACAAAAGCACTGACTAAGGCAAAGATCGACAATGCGATCACGGTTTGGAGCCGACCAGAAGACTTGCTGCCCATCAAGTTGACGGCAATCAGCAGGACTACAGTAAAGGTCTGAGCACCAAGCGGTGTGTCGAGAGGAGAAGGTAACAGTTGTTGAGCAAAGCCGCCCGCTAATGCAATCGCAGCGGGAATGCCGACAGGAATAACACTCACAAACAACCAAGCAACACTCGTTTCTAAACGCTCGCTGAACGCTTGGCGTACAAAATAGGCGGTGCCACCCGCATTAGGGTAGCGTTTCCCTAATGCAGCAAAGGTAAGGGCGATTGGGCAAATGGCGATAAACAAGATTAACCATGCCAATAGTGACAACTGACCTGCGATACCTGCAGCGATGGCGGGAATCATAAAAAGCCCAGTACCCAGCAAGGTCGTAGAGAGTTGCTCAATTCCGGACATTAGCGTGATTTCTTGTTTGAGTTGTGTCATTCGCTCACCTAGCTTTTGGTGCTTATTCTGGGATGGGTAATACTGAGATTGAAAGCATACATTGTCGACATCAATAATACAGCTAGCGAAACGTCGTAAGACACCGCCATTTTGACGGTATTAATCCGTTTCAGAGTGAAAATGTCGGTTGTCATAATGGCTGTTATAAGTCGGAAAGTTGTGTCAAATTAGGCGTTATAAATAGAACAATAAGTGGAAAGAATCAAAAGCATGGATAAATTTGATCGCCAGATTTTGGATATTCTCAAAACCAATGCACGATGCTCAGTGAGTGATGTCGCCCGAGATGTGAGCCTCTCGCGCTCGGCAGTGAATGCCAGAATCAAGAAGTTGGAAAGCGACAAAGTGATTACGGGTTACTGCGCTCAAGTGACAGAACCCAATCAAACGAAGAATGTGTGCGCTTATATTTTGCTAAAATTCGACATGTCGAGCAGCGACCATAGTTGTGAATCTTACGCGCAACGAATCGAGAGCATTAACGGTGTGCAATGGTGTCACTCGATCAGCGGTGAGACCGATATGATGCTATATGTTGAAGTAGAAAGCATGGAGCGTTTAAATCAAGTTCGCGACCAACTGCAAAGCTATCCAGATCTACGTCATCTAATGACTCATACTGTGTTGACTGAGTTTTTTAACAAACTGAATCCGACGGTACATTCATGTTAGGCAATATCAACTTAAACCTGCTGCGTTCTCTGCATGTACTTCTTGAAGAGTGTCATGTAAGCCGCGCCGCTCAACGTCTGCACATTACACAGTCCGCGGTTAGCCGCCAGCTGAGTCAGCTAAGAGATTTGTGTGGTGATCCTTTGTTGGTTCGCGATGGTAACAAACTGGTTCCTACCAATCGTGCTCTGCAGCTTAAAGACAAGCTCGATGACTTGCTTAGTGAGTTTGACCACCTGTTAGATGATAAGCCATTTGAGCCGCAAGATTGGCACGGTGAGTTGGTATTGGCTTCGAGTGATTATGTCGCTCAGTACATTCTGCCTGTGATTGTGGCTGAGGTATCCGCCGAAGCGCCGAACATCAATTTAGCGTATCGATTGTGGCAACCAAACTACCTTGAAGCGCTCAATGAGTCAGGTATTCACTTAGCTTCTAGTATGTTTCCTCAAAAGCCAGACCACGTGTCGAGCATGAAGCTTGGGGAAGATAAGTCTGTGTGTTTGATGCGTAAATTTCACCCGTTAGCTCAACAATCGACTCTGAGTGCACAAGACATCGTCAATTATTCACACATCAAGGTGACGGGAGGAGGTGACAAAGACAGCTACGCAGATATTGCTCTTAAGAAACAAGCTCTTAAACGTAGAGTCGCATTGCAGGTTCCGTTCTTTTCATCGGCGGGCACTGTGCTGATGCAAGATGATTACCTGATGATTGTGCCGGAACACATCGCCTATAACCTAGGTCGACACCTTGAAACGACCTACTTCTCTTTGCCGTTTGATACGGAAATGCACACCTATTGGTTAATGTGGCACCCTAAGTATGACAACGATTCTGCTCACAAATGGGCGCGAGAAAAGGCATTCCAAGCTATGCAGAAATCGAGCTACAATATAAGTATGACTTGAAATCATAAGTATGATGATAATCTTTGATTTCAAATAATACCTTCGGCGAATTATGGTGGCTAGCAAGTAAAGGCGTTCAGTCAGAACGTATGGTTTATTAGGAATGGAATGATGACAGTAACAATTTGGTTTTCTTTATTAGCTATCTGTTTGTTGGGCGCGATGTCTCCGGGCCCAAGCTTGGCGATGATCGCTAAACACAGTTTGGCTGGTGGCCGTATTAATGGTCTTATCGCGGCTTGGTCACATGCTGCTGGTATTGGTATTTATGCCTTCGCAACCATCGTGGGTTTGGCGGTGTTACTAGAACAATCGCCAATGCTATTTAAAGGGATCAGCTTGGCGGGTGCTGCGTATCTGCTTTACCTTGGTGTGAATGCATTGCGTTCGAAAGGCGGGGTAGCCGCGAAATTAGAAGCAGGTGAACAGATGAGCTACATGCAGTCTGCTCGTGAGGCTTTCTTGATCTCTATCTTGAGCCCGAAGATCGCGTTGTTCTTTATCGCCTTGTTTAGCCAGTTCGTAGCTTTAGGTAATGAACTCAGCAATCAAGTGATCATTGTTTCAACACCGTTGATTGTTGATGGTCTTTGGTACACCTTCATCACCTTGGTGTTATCGAGCCCACTGATCGTTGAACGAATCCGTTCTAAAGCACAGCTGATTGACCGACTTTCTGGTGTGGTTTTGATTCTGCTTGCAGTTCGTGTGGTTTGGACGATCTAGCGGTCGCTCATACTCCGACAAAATACGATACCCATAAAAAAGGCTCATTAGACGTTATCTAGTGAGCCTTTTTAGGTTTTTATCGAGTAGGTTTTTATCGAGTGAGCTTTAGCCTTCCGAGTTAAGAACTTCGTCTAGCTTTTTCATCGAATCTGAAAAGTAAGGGTTGTAGGTTAAACGTGCATGGTTTTTACCTTCTTCGCGATATCCCCATGCCGAGTACCATACTTCACTGGTTGCGTTGCACTGTTCTTCAAAGCCTTCAGCCTGACCATTCGAGCAGATCTTCTCGCTGCCATTGATGCCGTAGTACGGATTGTTTGGTGAGAACAGCAAGCCCATGTGTGAACCGTTTGAGATGCGTTGTTCAGGGATCTTCATGCTGTATTGAACCGCGCGGGGATCGTCGAGTGTGGTTTCCCCTTGCCAAATCAACACGTTGTTTGGGTTTGGCATAGACTCAGTAAACGCCTGCTGAACATAGCTAGTATCAATCACACTGTCGCCTTCACTCATCATAATAAACACTGGCTTGTCGAAATGTTTATCTTGTAAGTCTTCACGAACCACTTCAGATGTTTCGTAGTAAACCGAAGCACCGTTCATTGGCAGTGAGTTGTAACGCAACACATTGTCTTCAGGATCTTGATCGGCCCAAGTGACAAAATAGCTTGCTAACCCAGCATATTGAACCGCGGACGAACTCGGTTGAAATGCAGGAGAGAACAGCAGCAACCCTGAGATTTTAGGATCATTCATCGCTTGTGACGTGACGAGGTTGGCGCCGGTTGAATAGCCACCAAGCCACACAGAGTCATACTCTTGTTCGAGTAACTTAGTATGATGAGCCACCACGCCTTGCCAGTCTTCCAAGCTTGGCTGCATTAAATCGCCCACACGGCTGCCGTGACCTGGTAGCAATACCGTTCTCACTAGGTAACCTTGCTCTGCCAAGTGTGTTGCGATGTCTTTAAACGAATAGGGTGAGTCGCCCAATCCGTGAACCAATAGAACAGCCTTTCCGTTAGGTGTTACAGGCTTGTACTCAGTCGGAGAATTAAGTTGGATCTCCAATTGCTTGTCTTCGGTTATGAACACACGGTTTTTCAGTAACCAATCTTGAGTGTCATTTACGTAGGCGTCAAAGCTGTCTTGCTGATATTCAGGCAAGTCAGGAGAGGTTACGTAAGCTGGAGCGATGGTCTCGTTGGAACAACCAACGAGACTTAAAGTCGTTAGGGCGAGTAGCGTTAGAATGGTCTTGCTATGCATTTTTTAGTGTTGTCTCTGTCGTGTTTTGTCTTGAAGCAAAAGCTTAGACTATTTTCTGTTTGAAAGGTCTTCGTATTCACCTTCAATCACACCTGCATCACTGGTTGATGACTGACGAGTGTTCATATGAGCTGCGAAGCCTTGTTTCTTCATTTGATTTTGAATGCGCTTGCCAGTAATTAAAGCTGCAATAGCTAAAGGAATAGCAAGGATCAAGCTTGTGAATAGCGCTAAAAGGCCAGTAAACAGCGCAACAATCGTAACTAAGATATTTTTCATATTCATTCCTCTTTTTCTATGTTGTTACTTTATCGCTTCTATTCTGAACGAAACATGAACGCCATTAAATAATTACCGAGAGTCACTATGACACGGGTGTGTTGACTTTGGGTGTGTAAATGTAGTCATAAACACGCACTAAAAATATGGAATATATACAAGTTCTTTAAAATCAATGAGTTAAAAGTTGGCACAGTTGATGCTCTATAGGGTTTGGAATAAGTCACTGTAAGCAAAGTACTTACAGCTAATAAAAATTACTGGAGCCCCTATATGTTCTGTATTCAATGTGAACAAACCATTCAAACACCCACTGTAAAAGGCTGTTCTTTCGCACAAGGTATGTGCGGCAAAACCTCGGAAGTGTCAGACCTTCAAGATGTGTTGGTGTATTCTCTTCAAGGTGTTTCTTTTTGGGCAAACTTAGGTCGCACTTGCGATGTTATTGATACTGAAATTGACGAGTGGGCACCAAAAGCGTTCTTCGCAACATTGACCAACGTTAACTTCGACCCTGCGCGTATCATTGAATTTGCACAGCAATCTCACGAATTTAAACAGCGTTTAGAGCAAAAAGTTCGCGCTGCTGCGACTTTAATTGGTTTCGACATTCCAGCGCTTTCTCCTGCTGCGCAGTTCGATCTACCAACGGATTCTTCAGAACTACTGGCACTTGCACCACAAGCAGCAGTTAACCGTGGTCACGACTCTCAACACGAAGATGTGATTGGTCTTCGTCTTCTTTGCCTATACGGCTTGAAAGGCGCTGCGGCTTACATGGAGCACGCACGTGTTCTTGGCCAAACAGATGATGCAATCTTTGCTGAATACCACGAAATCATGGCTTTCTTAGGTACTGATCCAACCGACCTAAAACAGTTACTGGATACATCAATGCAGATTGGCTTGATGAACTACAAAGTAATGGAAATGCTAGACAAGGGCGAGACAGATACATTCGGTCACCCACAACCTACAACGGTGAATGTGAAGACTAAGAAGGGTCACTGTATCCTTGTTTCTGGTCACGACCTTCACGATCTAGAAAAGATCCTTCAACAAACCGAAGGCAAGGGCATTAACGTTTACACCAATGGTGAGATGTTACCTGCGCACGGTTACCCTGAACTGAACAAGTACCCACACCTTGCGGGTAACTACGGTAGCGCTTGGCAGAACCAACAGAAAGAGTTCGCTAACTTCCCTGGCGCAATTGTAATGACGTCTAACTGCCTACTTAACCCAGATGTTGGTGCGTACGCAGATCGTCTATTTACACGTAGCATTGTTGGCTGGCCGGGTGTTGCACACCTTGAAGGCGACGATTTCAGTGCGGTAATCGATTGTGCACTTGCACAAGAAGGCTTCAAGCATGACGAGATCGAGCAAATGATCACTGTCGGCTTTGGTCGCAATGCATTGATGGAAGCAGCACCTGCGGTTGTTGAACAAGTGAAAGAAGGCAACATCAAACACTTCTTCCTTGTGGGTGGTTGTGACGGTGACAAATCTGAGCGTAGCTACTACACAGACTTCACAGCTCAAGCGCCAGAAGATTCAGTTATCCTAACGCTGGCATGTGGTAAATTCCGTTTCAATAAGAACCAATTCGGCGACATTAACGGTATCCCGCGTCTGTTAGATGTTGGTCAATGTAACGATGCTTACTCGGCGATTCAGCTTGCGCTTGCACTGTCTCAAGAGTTTGACTGTGGCATCAACGAACTACCACTAACGCTGGTTCTATCTTGGTTCGAGCAAAAAGCGATTGTTATCCTGCTTACTCTGTTCGCACTGGGTGTGAAAGGTATCTACACAGGTCCAACAGCACCTGCATTCCTAACAGAGAACCTACTAAAGATTATTCAAGACGAGTTCGACATGCGTTCTATTTCAACGCCAGAGCAAGATCTTAAAACAATCTTAGCGGCTTAATGTAAGCCCACTCCCAAGCCCCGTTGTTGCTGTTCTCTTCGAACGTGCAGCGGCGGGGCTTTTTAGATTTAATTCTTTAGTATCAGTAAGGTGTGTGAACTATGTATGCATGGTCGGATAGTGATTCAATTAATTTAGTGTGTTTAAAGAAATGGCACGAGACGCCAGATACGGTCAGCTTTGAGCTTGGCAGTATTCCACAAGACCTACATTTCAATTTTAAGCCAGGCCAGTTCATCACATTGGGCTTGGATATGCCGACAAAAACCGATTACCGCGCTTACTCAGTCGCTTCTTGTCCTGAAGACAATCGTTTGAAGTTGACAGTTAAGCGTGTTGAAGGCGGCTTGGTGTCTAACTTTATTGTCGATGAGCTTGATGAAGGCGATGAGGTTGCGGTTTTAAAACCTGCTGGTGGCTTTAACTGTATTGATTGCATGCCGACTGAGAGCAAGAAGGTAACGCTGGTCAGCGCAGGTTGCGGAATCACGCCAGTAATGGCGATGGTGAAATATTGGTTGTCTCAAGACAGTGAGATGGAGATAGATTTCGTCCATATGGCGCGCAATAAGCTTGAGACTATCTATTTCGAAGAGCTTCACCAGCTCGATGAAGCGTATGACAACTTCAACCTTAAGTTGCTGCTTAAAGATAACCAAGGCACTACAGCGCCTCAAGGTCGACTGGACAAGAACTGGTTGGTGAAACTGAGCCCAGACATCCTAGACAGAACAGTCTACCTTTGTGGCCCTGTTGGCTTTATGCAAGACATAGAAAGCTACCTGAAAGAGCTTGAGTTCAACATGGACAACTTCTATCAAGAAAGTTTTACGCCTGCTACTCAGAATGTTCAGTCAGAAGAGACACAAGTCGAGGCTTCTGGTGATACGAATAGTGCCGTTAAGGTATTTGTCCCGACGTTTGGCAAAGAAGTGGAAGCGGAGACGGGGACGCCATTAGCCGACTCTCTAGAACAAGCAGGTGTGCCAATTATTATTGCGTGTCGCAGCGGCATTTGTGGCTCGTGTAAATGTAAAGTGACCAAAGGTTCTGTGGAATCTAGCAGCCAAGAGACACTGACAGCAGAAGAGATTGAACAAGGATACGTATTGGCGTGTTCAAGTACGATTCAGTCGGATGTTGAGGTTGAGTTGTAACAGATATGAAGGCCGCCTAGTGAGGCTGATGTAAAAAGGCCACCTAGATCAGTTAGAGAGAGCAGATCTAAGTGGCAACCCTATTGTTTATACGGGGGAGTAAAACAGAAGGGGTTGCGAAGCCTGAAACAGGCTTCGCAGATATAGTTATTATGTTGTGGAGCTGATTTTACTCAGAGATCTTAAACCGCTGGGTAAGTCTTGTAGCGAACACCCATCATCTGTTCCATACAGTGAACAACTTGGCAGCTGTAGCCAAACTCGTTGTCGTACCAAATGTAAAGAACAGCGCGGTTGTCTTGCGCGATAGTTGCAACACCGTCAACGACACCAGGGTGGCGAGAACCAACCAAGTCAGTAGATACAATCTCAGTTGAATCAGTGTAATCAATTTGAGCGGACAGAGCAGAAGACAGCGCCATTTCACGTAGGTACGCGTTTAGCTCGTCCTTGTTCGTGCCTTTCTCAAGGTTTAGGTTTGCTACTGCCATTGAAACGTTTGGCGTAGGGACGCGAATCGCATTACCCGTTAGCTTACCTTCCATCTCTGGCATCGCTTTTGATACTGCTTTTGCAGCACCAGTCGACGTCAGTACCATGTTCAATGAAGCAGCACGACCACGACGGTCACCTGAGTGGAAGTTGTCGATTAGGTTTTGGTCATTCGTGAATGAGTGAACCGTTTCGATGTGACCAGACAGAACACCAAACTTGTCGTGAACTGCTTTCAATACTGGTGTGATCGCATTGGTTGTACAGCTTGCTGCAGAGATGATTGTGTCTTCTGGCTGAATCACATTTTCATTCACACCAAATACAACGTTTTTAATGTCGCCTTTGCCTGGTGCAGTAAGAAGTACTTTGCTAGCACCGTTACAAGCAACGTGTTGGCTTAGGCCTTCAGCGTCACGCCACACACCTGTGTTATCAACAACTAATGCGTTATCAATGCCGTAAGCGGTGTAATCTACTTCTTCTGGCTTGTTTGCGTAGATAACTTGGATGAAGTTACCGTTAACGATGATCGCTTTGCGCTCTTGGTCTACCACGATGCTGCCGTTGAATTGGCCATGCACTGAGTCACGACGAAGCAGGCTTGCGCGTTTTTCTAAATCACCATCTTTACCGCCACGAACCACGATTGCACGTAAACGAAGTGGATAACCTGGGCCGCTTTTCTCTACAAGAATACGAGTTAGCAGACGACCGATACGACCGAAACCGTACAATACAACGTCACGAGGTTTTGTCATCGCGTCGCCTTCAAGTGAACCCATTAGAGCCGTTTGAAGGAAATCATCCATCGCACTAAGGTCTTCGTGGTTTTCCCAGTACTGAGCTGCAAGACGACCAACATCAACGCGACATGGAGACAGGCGCATTGATAGTAGATGCTGGATAATTGGTTGAGTTTGTTCTGCGGTTAGCGGTGAGCCAGTGTAACGTTTTGCGATGCGGTGAGCTTTGATGATGTCGATAGTAGTTGCGTTAACCAAGGTCTTACCGAAGAGGATAACTTCTACGCCTTTTTGGCGGTATAACTGACCTAAAGTTGGAGCGATGGATTCAGCAATAGTTTGACTAGTTTGCCAGTCTAGGAGGTGCTTTTCGGGACTCATCTTTACTCGGGACCTTTCACGTTAAGTTCTGCAGTCATGGCGGTTGTAGGGAAGCCAATCAGCATAGGGGGTTGAGCTATCAAGCGGTGGTCTTTAACGCCACTTAATTCTGCTTGATATGCCTTGTGTGTAACTTGTAATTTTTATGTGGCAGGATTGTAAGGTACGACGGGTTATTCTGCTAGGAAAAATAAATGCAGATAAATTATCTGCAAGTTGGCGTGATAGTAGCCATAAATCAAGATTTCAGTATTAAGAAAGACTATTGACTTTAACAATCTGTAGCACTTAATTTTCGCCAAAAAATACTCAAATCAAAATATGATATGTAATGAAAGTCATACCGATCATTCAAGGTGTGATCATTAACTCAAGTTACACGGAATTGGTAAACAATAGATGAGCTGTTCAATGGGTTTTGCTGTTCGACTTTCGAATAAGCCAAGGTTGAATGGAAAAACAGCAAGACGCAAACGATTGGATCTCACAAATTTAACCTAATTTTCGACTTTGTTAGTGTGTAGGGCGGTTATTCGCTACCTCACGGCGTTTAACCTCTTTCTCTTTTACTTGTTATGCGAGTGATAATAACTCGGTAAACCTTTCTACTTTGACCGCACTGATATTGATGCTTGTTCATTTTAAATGTCCGTTCTGGACTCGGAGTATCGTTTGTTCATATCCAATTTGATCAATAACCTCTGTTAATGTCCTATTCTTAACTTGGGCTAGGTAAATTACTTTCGGGAAGGGAGTAGTTATAAAAATGATAAATATGTCAATTAGATGGCGTCTTATTTTTCTTTCCACCGTTTCTGTATTCATTATGTTTGGATTTACAGTTAACGAAGTGCTAAAGAACGATAAGAAGATGAATCACCTTGAAACAACGCGTATTAAGGTCGAAGCGCTTCAATCTTTTAATACCATTTCAAGTAGTGCTTATCGATGGCTGGTTCTGTCTAATGACTCCCCTGAGAAAGGTCAGTTGCTATTAAAGCTGCAATCAGAATTGGATAAGCTCACTCAATATGAGGTTCGACTTCAACAGTTCGACAGTAACTGGAGCGTTGAACCGCAGTTGGTTGAGCTTAAAAGCGTGTTGATGAGGCTTGCTCAAGAGACAGAAGCCACAAACAACACACAATTGACCGAACGTGCATTCGACTTGCTGAAAGATGTATTGATGGAGTTGTCTGAATATCAGATGATTTTAGTCGATGAAGATATCGGTCAGGCTGATGCGGTGTTCGTCCATCTCACTAACTATGTATTCTGGACTCAGAGAGAAGCGTGGTTAAGCTACAGTCTGTACCGTACTCCAGAGCTAAAAAATCAATACCTACTGAGTTATGTTGGTGCATTGGAAAGGCAACAACAGTTGTTAGATTCGTTTTTTCGATCGGGCAGTCGCTCCCCGGAAATTAGAGAACTGCTAAATGCTTTCTCCAAAGATGAACTTCAAAACAGCTTCACATCACGAATCCTCGAAGGGGACTTCTCGTCACCTGAAATCTATGAACACCTCAAAGGCTTGGAACTCAAAAAACGCGCGATTTCAAAAGCGATTGGCGCTTATACCAAGCAATTGCAGTTCGATCTAACAAAGAACATCGCGCTACAAAAAAGACAAACCTTGGTCATGACACTGCTGATTCTGGCTGCTTCAGGTGTTTTGTTGTGGCTCGGTATCGCCACCTCTCTGCGTTTAAATCGTAACCTATCGTTAATTCTTAAAGGGGTAACAGAGTGTGCAGATAGCTATGGCAAACCCAAGGTGATTCATATTCAAGGGAACGATGAGCTTGCTGAATTTACTGAAGCTCTGAACCGTGTGATGGAGCGTAACTATCATCACAACAAAGAGTTAATAAAAGCCAAAGAGGATGCTATTTCAGCGAATAAAGCGAAAAGCGCCTTTCTTGCCAATATGTCCCATGAAATTCGTACGCCGCTCAATGGGATTATCGGCATGGCGGAGATCTTGTCTCAGAGCCAGCTAAGTGCCAACCAACAAGAAGTGCTAGGGGATATTGAATCGTCTTCTCACTCGTTGTTAGTGCTGCTGAATGACATTCTAGACCTGTCTAAAATCGAGTCGGGCAATTTGATGTTATCGCCACACAATGCTGATTTGCGAGAAGCTGTTTATGACTCGGTGAGTGTGATTTTATCTAAAGCGATCAGTAAAGACATCGAACTCGACATCAACATCGACTCCCAAACCCCGCCACAATTGTTCTTTGATGAATACCGAGTTAGGCAAGTGCTGACGAACCTGTTGTCTAACGCCATCAAGTTTACGTCTAAAGGAACGATCACGACGGATATTGCGTACACGCCCATGTCTTTGGGAAGAGGGAAGCTTGAATGCAGTGTGTCGGATTCTGGGATAGGCATTGAGCCAGAGAAGTTAGAATCCATTTTTGAACCCTTCACACAAGAAGATGGCAGCATTACGCGTCAATTTGGTGGTACAGGACTGGGGCTTGCGATTTGTCGACAGCTTGTTGATTTGATGGGTGGCTATATTACCGCGCGCTCAGTGAAAGGAGAGGGCTCGACGTTCACTTTTTGTTTGTATGTCGACATTGTTGAATCTCAGGTTCAGAGCTTCGAGAACTTGAGCTCCGTGACGGTTGTCTCGAACTCTTTCAATTACCTAGATCAATTGGTGAAAGAGTGTGAACGCTTGAATGTTCGTCCTAATGTCGTTTCATCTATTTCGGATCTCGATGACAGTCTCAAAGAGAGCGATTTCATACTGTATTGTCATACGCTGCATCATTCTATGGAGAAGGACTTAGCGGCACTAAAGGCCGTATATCCGCTTTCTCGCGTGATTGTGTGTCAGCATCACCTATTTAAAACCAACCTAATCACAGAGACAGTGCACTCGACTCATACCCTGCCATTTTTGGGTCGACGGTTCTTCAACAGCTTACAATCACTCGATGTCGGCGAAGAGCCAACACCGCAGGTGGAACCAAAGGATGAAGAGGTTCGTTCGCTGAATCGACGTATTTTGATTGTTGAAGACAATCTGATGAACCAGAAAATAGCGAGCTTCTTCCTTGAACAAGCGGGTTATGAGTATTTGATTGCCAGTAACGGACAAGAAGCGGTCGACGTGATCACTCAAGGTGCTCAGTTTGATGCCATCTTAATGGATTGCATGATGCCTGTGATGGATGGCATCGCTGCGACTCGAGCTATTCGACAGTGGGAATGTGAACAAGAAGCCACACCACTGCCGATCATTGCCTTAACTGCCAGTGTATTAGAAGAAAACATTAAAGATTGTTTTGAAGCGGGCATGAACGCTTACTTGCCCAAGCCTTATAAATCTCATCAGTTGTACGATCTTTTCAGTAGCCTTGATATCGCCTAGCGGACTTCTAAGCCAAGGTTGTACTGTGCAAGACAGCGACCTACATAGCTGATTTTCAATAATGCAGCGACTAAGATTGTGCTGATGTGAGCGACGATTTGAATCGGCAGTGAGAAGTGGTCGGCCATAGGATAAGCAACAATAATACTGAGTAGCATAAGTAACGCGGTGATCGCTAAACTGAAGTTCGATACAGAAAGTAGAGTTTGAAAGCGTTGAGTCATAGTTTTCATATTGAATTCTTAATTGCTATTAGTTTCTTTTGATACTTAGTAACGCAAATAGTGTTCCAGTTTTATTCTTTATTAAATATCAATATCTTAATAAAAAACCAAATGCCAAAAGAGTTAAAAAGACATAATTAATAACCGTGTCTTTTTGACTTTACTGTGTCTGTGTGTAATCACCAATTTCTGAAGCCGCAAGTGTCGATGTGGAATCGAACGCCGGCGTACAGGCCCAACCCTACGTTATTTTTCTGCCCGTATTCAACGTGAATTTTTTTGAGTTTAACGTGCAAATCTGCTCGAGAAATACCGTTGGCTGGGACAAGGTCTAAGGCGCAGAACTCTAAGTGCTTACTTTGCAGAGCACCGCCAGCTTGTTGATTGTAGAGTTTTGAACGTTCACCAGAAACAGGAATAACCACACCGATTTCAGGTTCGATGTATTGTTGAATGTACTTCAAGGTGTTGATCATGTTGGGCACATGTTTTTTGTTGGGGAGGGTAAACAAGGTGGTGTTACTCATTGCCCAGTCTGTCCCTTGCAACAACACCAGATGTAAAGGCATGCTTTGTGTGATTCCCGCATCTTTGAGTTGTTGCCCGATCTCTCTTACTTGGTCTTCTGCGTGGTTAAGCAACATCCAACCACGAAATGCCGAGCGAGTCGGAACCTTGTAGCCATGAACGTCCACCACGAGGTCATCGTAGGTGATTTCAGTCTCTTCGGTATACAGCCTTTCAAATTCTTCAGGATAAGGTTGAGTCGTTGATAGCGCTAAGGTAATAAGGATGCTTGAGTACATAAGGTGACTCCATTACTTACGTTGGCTTTGCTAGTGATATTTGAATCAGTAAACGCGTAAGCTTAAGTATAGACACTGGAATTTATGTACAAAAAAACCCACTACAAAGAGTGGGTTACTAACATTATTACAAGTTAATCAACGAGGTGAGATTATTTCTTACCTTGGATTTGCTTGTCTTCTTCTGTTAGTTCACGAATGCGGCGGCTGATGTCGCGACGAGCTTTAGAAATCTCTGCACTCTTGATGATGTGATCATCAACGCGGTCTTCGTAGTCTGCTTTCATGTTTTTGATAATGCCTAGGATCTCATCGTGAGTCATCTCTGGCTTGATGTAATCAAGTAGGTTATCAAGAAGGTCGACACGCTTGCGGTTGTCACGAACTTTCTTTTCGTTGTCTAAAAGTTCACGCTTAAGTTTGTTCTTACGTCGTGCTTGGTTAACAATTTCAAATACGCTGCTCATAGATTCCTTTTCCTATTCGTCAAATACGTTGCCTGGTTCTGATTAAAGCACATCAATTGATGATGTAACAGTCTTTAGATCAAAGCAAAAGTAAGGTTGTTTAATTATTCGTCACTCTCGCTGATGTGTGATTGTTTTTATCTCACCGATCAAGTTAGTATCCCATGTAGATACTGCATTGATACGAAATGTGAAATGAATCAACAACAATTAGAAACCGAAGAATTGGACGACAACGTCACTGAATCTTCAGCAGAACAAAACAAGCTTCGTGATGCGTATGTGCAAGAGCGTACTTATTTGGAAGTCGTGGAAATAGAGCTAAACCGTTCTAAGATCATAATGATTGATGAACAAGGCAGAAAGAAACGAGTACCGATTTTGTCTGAGCACTAGTCCTGAGAGGCTGCATTGTTAGGTGTTGAGATGGAATTATCAAAATAATAAAAAGGAAAAACGATGAACACAGTACTTTCCCCAATTGAAGCGAGAATTATTGGTTGCTTGATCGAGAAAGAAGTCACTACTCCCGATCACTACCCATTAACACTAAATAGCTTAACAACGGCTTGTAATCAAAAGAGTAACCGTGAGCCTGTTCTTTCACTGTCTGAATCAGACGTTTTAGATGCGGTTGATGGTTTGATTTCGCGTCGCATGGTCAGCGACGAAAGCAGTTTCAATAGCCGCGTAAACAAATATCAACATCGTTTCTGCAACACGGAATTTGGTGATCTTCAATTTACTGAGCAAGAACGCGCAATCATCTGTTGTATGTTGCTGCGTGGTGCGCAAACTCCAGGTGAACTTCGTACTCGAACTGGCCGCCTAGCGAATTTCAGCGATGTAAAAGAGGTGGAAGCGACACTTGAGAAGCTAGCTGCAAGAGAAGCGGGCGCATTAGTCGTGAAGCTACCTCGTGAAGCGGGCAAGCGTGAATCACGTTATCAACATCTGTTGAGCGGTGAAGTGGATGTTGAAGCGTTTGCGACGGCATCGGTAAGCGCGGCAGCACCTTCTGCATCGAATGAAAAGTTTGAAGAATTAGAGTCAGAGGTCGCAAGCCTACGAGCAGAAGTGGCAGAGCTTAAGGCTCTGGTTGAATCGCTGCTTTAGATGTCTGAATCTGATAAAAATGCGGATTGGGTCGTGTACTTGATCCGCAATCGTCACAATGCTCTTTATTGTGGAGTGACGAATAATTTAGATCGCCGTTTTGAACAGCATCAGACAGGTAAAGGCGCAAAAGCCTTAAAAGGGAAAGGCCCGCTTAAGTTGGTTTGGAGTTTCGATGTTAGGTCAAAAAGTGAGGCATTGAAAACAGAATACGCGATCAAACAATTACCCAAATCTCGTAAAGAAAAACTGGTATCACTCAAACTAATCATTGAGTGGCAAGAAGACCAAATTCAATATATCGAAGTCTCATAATTCATAGCTAAAATATTCCTTATTGACTAAATCTTAATAATATTTGGTTTCATATGTATTGTAGTTAACTTTTTGAATTTAAATGATAATTCACTTTTGTTTAATCGATCTAATTTCACTATCTAACAAGCTAATCCTAATCTCAATTCCAAATTAACATTTTGCTCATTTAGAATGTCGTTCTAATTAGTGCTAGACGCTATCATTTCTAATCGTTGTCCTACATAATATCGTTCAGCCATACAAAGATATGGTGTCATGCTAGGTTAAAAAATGAGCCAAAGTAGCTCATATAAAACGAGAAAAATATGAAACGTTTACTGATGTTGTTTGGACTTGCCGTATTTTCTGCATCCGCTCTCTCCCATGGTACTCATGTCCTCAATGGGTACTGGGAATACCAAGATTATCTTTCCAAGTTTCCAGAACAAAAAATATTGACCGATAAAATGGTCGAAGCTGTGCAAAATCACCCAGTGCCATTGAGGCGACCTCAAGATCGACCGATCACGATCTCGGTTGTGTATCCAGGCCAGCAGATCTCTGACTATTGGGTTCGTAATATCCAAGCGTTTGAAAAGCGCCTTGATAAGCTGAGAATTAACTATCAAATAAATCAGGTGTTTACCCGTGTTAATGCTGATCTCACTCAGCAGAGTATCTCGCTTCAAGAGGCGATCGAGAACAAAACGGATTACTTGATATTCACCTTAGATACCACGCGACACCGCAAGTTTATCGAACATGTGTTGAGTTCCACTGATACAAAGCTGATCTTGCAGAATATCACCACACCAGTACGTGCGTGGGCAGATAGACAGCCATTTATGTATGTAGGTTTTGACCATGCGACAGGCAGTTTAAAACTGGCAGATTATTTTAAAGAAGTGAGTCAACCAGACAGCAAATACTCTGTGTTGTACCGCTCTGAAGGTTATATCAGTGATGCTCGTGGAGATACCTTTATCCATGAAGTGAACACCGACACCAACTTTGCCCTCAAGTCTTCGTTTTACACAAAGTCAGACAAAGAGACCGGCTACCAAGCGGCTAAAATCAGCATAGCGAACGATAAGGATCTAGACTTTATCTATGCATGTGCAACCGATGTCGCTCTAGGCGCGGCAGAAGCGATTCGTGAATCAGGTCGAGATATCTTAGTTAATGGCTGGGGAGGCGGTTCCGCTGAGCTTGAAGCTCTTGCGAGAGGTGACTTAGATGTGACCGTTATGCGTATGAACGACGACACCGGTATTGCGATGGCAGAGGCGATCAAATGGGATCTTGCTGGGTTGGAAGTTCCTACCGTTTACTCTGGTGAATTTGAAGTCGTGACCAAAGAAGATTCTCCAGAACGTATTTCAGAACTTAAACAGCGAGCATTTAGGTACTCAGGTCAATAATGAAGAAAAGCTACGCCAGTACACCAAGGAACACCTTAGCCAAACTCATTACGCGCATCATTATTTTTGTGATAGGCGTGATGGCACTCGGCGTGCTTATTCACAATTATGAAACCAGCAGCAGCATCGTAAAACAAGAGACCAATCGAACCGTACAGCAGACCTCTAGTCTGATTCAAAACATGTTTGATTACCGCTTGTCGGTGCTGCAAATCCATCAAGACAGTAGCTCACACAGTGAAACGCTAAAAGAGTATTTTGAAACAGGTAATGAAGAGGCTCTGAGCTACTTTTTCTTTGGTGTTGACCAACGTGAACCGAACCATGCGCCGGATTTACGTTTTGTTTCTACTCATGATGGTTTGGCGTGGGAAGATGGCAACGGTCAGTTTTATGGCTTGGATACGTCCAGCTTAAAACATATATCAGATGAGGTGTCGTTCAGCAGCAACTGGCATTTCATTAAACTCATGACAGATATCGGCAAACGCCATTTATTGGCTCGTCGAACCCCGATTGTTGATAATAATACCGGGGAGGTGCTTGGTCAGCTCTATATTGCGATTGTGCTAGATAATAACTTCTCTCTTGCTGAATCTATCCAGCAGGGCAGCAATTGCGAAAATATCGTGATTGAAGCGCATGGCACTCCTGTTACATCGACATTCAGTGGCGATGAAAGCTACACCATAGCCGATATCCTCAATTATCAAATTTACGAGCAGTTGCCTCGTCATTTCGTCACTATTGCAACCATCAAGATCAATGCAGTTGAAACCCCTCTCATCATCCGTGCGGTGCAGAAGAACACAAACTTCATCGCGCTAGAAGAGAACTACGAGCGTGCAATCATTGTTGTGATTGTGGTGATCGTATTCATGTCTTTCTTTGCGCGCGCTTGGATTCAGCGAAGGGTGGCGGCGGAGCTCGACAAATTGATGGACTTCACTCGTTCTGCCAGTGATAGCGAAGAGTACAATAAGTTCGATGGCTCTAATATCTTCGAATTTCATCATATCGGTTGTACGCTTGAAGACACATTTGAACGCTTGTCTGAGCAGAATCAAAAGTTCCAAGATCTATTCAATTTTGCTCACTCGCCGATTTTGGTTTGGTCTGAAAAAGGCGATTTGATTCAGATGAACCCTGCGGCTCGTATGGCGCTGTTCGATGAAGATGACAATTATGGCGCTATGGCTCAAGAGTTTGAGTATCGTATGTTGCCGAACATTCAAATGGTGGTTCAAGGAGCAAAGCTAACGGGTATTAACGTGCCTATTGGTGAAAAGGTATTTCGTTGGAATATGTCGGCCATTCGTGTTGAGCACGGCATCACAGGTGTGGTGGTACAAGGGCAAGACATCACTAAGCTGATTGAAGCTGAGAGACAAGCCGATCGAGCAAGAGAAGAAGCTGAGCACCTTGCTAATGTGCGTGCTGATTTCTTAGCGAAGATGAGCCACGAGATTCGAACACCACTGAACGGTATTTTGGGTGTGTCTCAATTGCTTAAACGCTCGATACACAGTGAAGATAATCGAGAACAAGTCGATGTACTTTGTAATAGTGCGGAACATCTACTGGCTGTACTTAACGATATTTTGGACTTCTCAAAGATCGAGCAGGGGCAGTTCAATATCCAAAAGAAAGATTTCCGCTTGGGGGAGTTGGTCAACACCTTAGACAGCATCTATCGCCCATTGTGTGAAGACAAGTCGGTCACGTTTACCATAGTGAATCACTTGGTTGACGGCATCGAAATCAACACCGACCAAGTACGTCTAAATCAGATCATGTTTAACCTGCTGAGTAACGCGCTTAAGTTTACTCATCAAGGGGACATTTCGGTCAGCTTTGAGCTCGAAAGCATCTTTAATTCCGATCAAGCCAGTTTGATTGTGCGGGTGAAAGACACGGGTATTGGTATCGATGAAAGCAAGATAGACGCAGTGTTTGAACCCTTTGTTCAAGCAGAAGAGGCCACGACTCGTGAATATGGCGGTACTGGCTTGGGGTTAACGATTGTAAAAAACCTTGTTGATATGCTGGAAGGGGACATTCAAGTTCGCAGTCATATCGGTCAAGGTTCGGAGTTCATCATTGAAATTCCAGTGGAAATACACTCTAAACCATTAATCGATGCGAAGCCGCAATCTGATATCGAACCTGAAGCATTGTTTAGTCGATCTTTGAAGGTTCTGCTGGTGGAAGATAACCACACCAATGCCTTTATTGCGCAGGCTTTCTGTAAAAAGTACGGGATGGTGGTCACTTGGGCAAAAGATGGCTTAGAGGCGATCGAGATGGCGAAAATCACGACCTATGACCTTATTTTGATGGATAACCAACTTCCTAACCTCGGTGGTGTTGAAACCACACAACAACTGAGAGAGGAAATTGGTGTCGTCGCTCCTATTTACGCGTGTACCGCCGATGCTCAAGAAACGACACGAGACAGCTTCATGGCTGCTGGGGCGAATTACGTTATAGTAAAACCCATTAAAGAAGAGTCACTACACCAAGCCTTTGTGCACTTCAAAAACTCATATTGGAGTGAGGCTTAGCTAAACAGTTGCATGCTGAAGCACTGGTTTACTGGAGCTAAGGCTTACTGAAACTACGGTTTACTGAAGTCGTGCTTTACTGAGGTAGTGGCTCTAAGCAGAAATTTAGAACCTAAATAGAGCCAGCTACAAAAGCTTGCTCTAAAAGCAGAGTTTTTAGCTCATCACTCATATCTAAGTGCTCGGGGAATTGGATGCCTAATAGCCAACCCTGCCCCTGTCTTTTCTTACTCACTACTTTGTAAACCAGGTCATCATCTAAGTGCTCGTTTAAGAGTGAATTGACCTTTATTTTCCAGCCCACGTCGATATCTGATTGCTGCGTAAGATAAATCCCGCAACCTGATACTGAAAAATCAACCAGAGTGGCATCTAATGACAAGGTATCAAAGGTCACTTCACAGTTGAGGCGTACCTTGTATCTTTCGTGTTCACGGATTGGCTTAGTGGCGAAGTTTGAAGGTGGACGCAGGAAGATAAGATGCGCGGGTGAGGTGATATGAGCCAATACATTGGTCTTAAATGCGACGATGTGACCAAGCTCAGTATCGGTTATAGCGCGAACAATAATATCGACGTTGTTGAGCTTTCTGAGTGTCAGTGCTTCGGTCGCTTTTTGTGATAGCTCAAGGATAAGGTACTGATCTTGTTTGTGTCCGATATAGAGCGTACTGATCTGGATTGAATCGTCTGGGCCAAATTCCAATACACCTGCTGTTTTTGTACCTGGTTTTAGGTATCTGAACAGTTCTAAGTTTTTATCTTTATGCATATTCGTTACTGAACAATGTTAACCATCTGATAAAACAATATAACGTCCTGATAAAACTATGTCATTAGTTTCATTGAAGTAATTATACTAGCAAGGCTAAAAAATGAATCGCTTAGCCAACTAAACAACGGCTTACTCTTATCGAAAAACAAGATACACTGCTGTACGTTACTTACTTGACGGAGAAATAGTAAATGGAACTGGAAACCCTATTAAGCACGTTAGCTGAAACCCCGGAAAGCGTGCAATTTGAAGATACAATGCAAGTGATAGAAGCACACTATGATTTTTCAGAGTCTGAATTTCGCAACGGTGATGTTGTGAATGCGGCTGGTCAGAATAACGGTTCGTGTAAGATTTTTGCTTTTGGTTTAGAGCAAGGCCTTTCAGCGGAGCAGACATTGGCTTGCTTTGGCCAATATTACCGCAATGACGTATTAGGTTTCCCTGAGAATACCGACCATCAAAATATTCGTAACTTCATGACTCACGGTTGGAGTGGCGTAGAGTTTCCTCAGCCTGCATTGGTTTTAAAGGCTAAGTAAATTGTTATTAAAGATTAAGTAAATAGGTTTCGAAAGCTTAATAAATTGGTTTAAAGACGAAGTAAACACTCACTAAGCAAGAAGTATTTTGAAGCGAGAAATTCATATCTCGCTTCTTTAACTGCACGAGAATAGCTGTACAAGAACAGGCATGCGAATTACTGAATCGGCAGTTCAGACAGGCACTTACGACACATGCAAACGCCAGCTTTTGGAATATCGCTCGTATCGCGTTTCTCTAATTTAAAACACCAGCACGTATCTTTACCTGCACTGATATCGCATTGAGCGGGTTCATTACATTGTGGACATTGGTGAGTTGAACTCGCGCCACTGACGTTATCCATAACAGAGTCTCTTTCATTCTCAGATAAGCCTTTCCAACCTATAATTTCATCCATTGTGCGAAAGCAACCGCTACACATACCGCCATTATTTTTACAAGCCGCTCGGCAAGGTGTTTTCATCTATCTGACCCGTGATTTATTTGGGCTGAAATGTAACATATTTGTTTCCTTTTTAAGAGTCGCCAAAGCAAAAAATGACAGAGTTAAATCGACAAATGACCTCGTAATTTCAAGGCTTTTCATGTAGCATCTCGCCCCTTTTGTTGCGTGGGGGATATTATGTTTATTGGATTTGATTATGGAACAGCGAACTGTTCTGTCGCGGCGATGGTTAATGGAGAGCCAAGCCTGTTACCACTAGAAGGTGACAACCACTATATTCCCTCAACTGTCTTTGCTCCTACTCGTGAGAGTGTTTCTGAGCATCTATTTCGCCATTTAAACATCAAGCCAAGTGATGCGGTCGGTGAGCAAGTGTTACGACGTGCGATTGCATTGAACCGAGAAGAGAGTATCGACCTAGTGCCGGAAGATATGGCATTTGGTCAAGCTGCGTTAGACTTATATTTAGAAGATCCTCGTGACGTTTATTACGTTAAGTCTCCTAAGTCTTTCCTTGGTGCAAGTGGTCTGCACGATGTTCAGGTCAGCTTTTTTGAAGATTTGGTGTGTGCCATGATGGCCAATATTAAACACCAAGCCGAGCGCACGACTCAAGAACAGATCAAACAAGCGGTCATTGGACGACCAATTAACTTCCATGGACGAGGTGGTGAAGAGGCAAACAGACAAGCAGAAGACATCCTCACTCGCGCCGCTAAGCGTGCAGGCTTCCTTGATATCGCCTTTCAATTTGAGCCAGTAGCTGCCGGCTTAGATTACGAAAGCACCTTAACTGAAAACCAAACGGTATTGGTGGTCGATATTGGTGGTGGTACGACCGACTGTTCATTGTTAGAAATGGGTCCTAGTTGGTCTAGTCAAGCAGATCGCACTCAGAGCTTACTGGCACACAGCGGGCAAAGGGTTGGGGGTAATGACCTCGATATCTATCTAGCGTTCAAACAATTGATGTCACCTTTCGGGATGGGCAGTAAAGGGATCTCTGGTATTGATATGCCATTGACTCAATTCTGGAATCCTATCGCGATTAACAATGTAGAAGCTCAGAAGAACTTCTATTCTCGTGAGAACCTTGCAGCGTTGAAGTTACTTCGTAAAGAAGCGTCAGAGCCTCAAAAGTTAGATCGTTTGATAAAGGTTTATCACGACACTCTAGGTTACGGCATTGTTCGTCGCGCTGAAGAAACCAAGATTGCTTTAGCGGAATGTTCTCAGTATCGAACAGCAATTAACGTTGCTTCTGAGTTAGTTGAGGTGAATATCTCAGTTGAACAGATGATCGATGCAATCGAAACGCCAAAGTCTAAGATGATTGAGTTGGTGAAAGAAGCGATACAGCAAGGTCAGAAAAAGCCAGATGTCATCTACATGACAGGTGGTTCAGCTCGTTCGCCAATACTGCGCGAAGCCGTACAACAAGCTGTGCCAAATGTTCCTATTGTAAGTGGTAATTACTTTGGTTCTGTAACCGCGGGCCTAGCTCGTTGGGCTGAGGTTTGTTTTAAATAACAACTTAATTCGTGTGGCCCCGTTAGGGCTATTATGCACTTAGAAAAATGATAAATAGGGTAATTGGTCTTCGACTGGTTGCCCTTTTTTGTGTCTAACGCTCCAGCTTGATAGCTGTGGTTTATCCATATATTAGTGAGTTCAGCTTGGGCTTACGCTAGTAAGCTTTAGTTTGAACGTTTTCTAGTAGGCTCTAAATGTTACAGAATGTTTCATTGTCAGATTTCTCCTATTCATCGACGGTTCACTCTTTCTTTTCTTTGATTTTAAATGCTTTTTTAGTGATTTAAAAACCAAAAAATCGCTTTGGCTAATATAAATAAAACACAAAGACTTTCTTGTGATTGTGTTTTATTTTCTTGTTTTTAAAGTGATTTTTGCTTTTTATAGCATTGTTGTTTTTATTTTATATATTTTAATGCAACTTTTTTGTCATTCATCGATTAGTGTTTGCCTACTTGTTAAATGCAGGTAACAACTTCTTCGTAAGCACGAGGTTGTTAGTGAATAACTCACCCAGTTACATAATGGACATGACAAATGAATAAGAAACTTTTAGCGCTAGCAATTTCTGGTGCAGTATTTGGTACACAGGCAGTTGCAGTAGAACTTTACAACGAAGATGGCACAACATTCTCAGTTGGCGGTCACGTTTCAGTTGCAGTTGGTGATGTAAACAGCGCTGATCGTCAAAACAGCGATGATATCGGTGTTGAGACTGTTTCTCCACGTATCAACTTCGGTGCAACACACGAACTAGGCAACGGCTTTACTGCTGACGCTAAAGGTGAATGGGCACTGAACATGCTAGACGGCGGTGAAGAGTCATTCACAACTCGTCTTGGTTACGTTGGTGTTTCTCACGACGATTACGGCCGTGCAGCAGTAGGTACTCAATGGGCACCTTACTACAACGTTGCTGGTGTTGCCGATATGCCAATCGCTTTCGCGAATGACTTCATCTACGAAGATCACGGTAACCTAGGTACTGGTCGTGGTGAAGAGATGGTAAGCTACGCTAATGCTATCGATTTCGGTAACGCGGGCTCTCTAGGTCTTGGTGTTGCATGGCAAGGTCGTAAGGTTGAAAGCACTGGTCTGTTAACTCAAAATGAATATGGCAACCGTGGTCAAATCGCTTTGAACTACTCTATTGCCGACTTCACAGCAAACTACGCGTACAATGGCGGTGATGTAAACTACTCGGGTGTTTCTGGCTCTAAGACTGCTGACTCTCACGTAGTAAGTGCAACTTACGGTTCATACGGTTCAGAAGGTCTTTTCCTTGCTGGTGTTTACGCAATGAACAACTACATGAACACTGGTAACAAGCAGATTCTTGAAGAGTCAGTTGCTATTGAATTACTAGCGTCTTACGCTCTTTCTAACAGCCTGAACCTAAGCGTTAACTACGAAGCAGTAGAAGACGACAAGATGAGCGAAACTGTGTACAGCACAACAGCTCTACAAGCTGAATACAACTTCACATCTCAGTTCGTAGGCTTTGCTGGTTACCAGTTCGACCTACAAGGTTCTGGCGTGTACAAAGAAAAAGCTGACGACCAATGGCTACTTGGTGCTCGTTACTACCTATAAGTCGCAGACTGATTTAGCATAGTGTTTACTCCTTAAGTTTACCTTTTAGGATACTGTCCTAGACACCATGCTAAGCCCTCTCTGATCTTTTGATTAGAGAGGGCTTCTTCCGTTCTATACGCATCTGTTTTAGTTTTTCCTTCATGTTACCTAACCATTCATTTCATCTACGTAGCTATGCTCTTGTCATCAGTTCTTATATGTCGCGATCTTCGGATAAAAGTATTTAAGTCATTAAATTGAGCTCAAGATCAGAATTTAGATGTTGCTAACCATCTTGTCGAAGATTCTCTCTTTATGTTGCGGTAAACTTTGCACTCCAAAAAATAGTTCAGGGACAAACTATGAGCAGCGTTGTAGATCAGGAACAATTGATGAATTCGAAACGAACCGCAGCACCAACTAAGGTCCTGTGTGTTGGGCGTAACTATGTCGATCACATTGAAGAACTTAACAACGCGATCCCTGACTCGATGGTGGTGTTCAATAAACCAAGCACCAGCGTGACTTCCTCTCTTTCTTCGTTTCATCAAGAAGCACTGCACTATGAATCTGAAATCTGCTTTATCGTTGAAAATGGTCAGTACTCGGCTGTAGGTTTAGGGCTCGATCTCACCAAACGTGAGTTACAAAGTAGCTTAAAAGCGAAAGGCTTACCTTGGGAACGCGCCAAAGCGTTTGATGGTTCAGCCGTTTTTAGTCGCTTCGTTCCGACTGATAACTTAGATCTAACGGACTTGAATCTAGAACTGTTTATTAACTGTGTCCGCGTCCAGAAAGGACATGTTGAGCAGATGCTTTACTCCCCCCAAACTATTCTAGAAGAGCTGTCTTCTTATACCACATTGCTAGACGGCGATGTTGTGATGACGGGTACGCCAAAAGGTGTTGGTGCTGTGCACAGAGGCGATATTTTCCTTGGTCGCCTAAAGTGTGGCGATACGACATTGATTGAGATCGAGTGGGTAGCAAGTTAATTAGTCTTTTCTATTTAGTTAAAAAATTGGCCATGCCGCTTGATTTTGGTTTTTAATTCGAACAAATAAACATCGAACAACTAATTGCATCTAGAAGGGTGTTGGTAATTGATATAAAATCCGCCTCCGTTTTTATCAATGCTGACCCTCATGATCGACTTAACCATTTTACCTGTCTACCTGACTGCCGTTGTTGCACTTCTCCTTTTACCTGGCCCTGATATGTTACTGATCGCGAGTTCAAGTATGAGCTATGGCCGCAAGGTTGGTGTGTTTGCAAGCCTAGGCAACGCGACTTCTGGGATCATTCTGACAGTATTAGCGGCTATGGGTGTATCAGCTTTGATCGCAATGAGCCCAATAGCGCTTAAAGCTCTCCATTTGTTAGGCGGCGCGTACTTGTTGAAGATGGGATGGGATTGCCTGCGAACAGAGCAGGGTAATGCGCCGGAGTTAAACGATAATTTTGCTGCAAAAGCCTATTATCAACGAGCGCTGATCAGCAACCTGCTTAACCCTAAAGCCTTAGTGTTCTTTGTGATGTTTTTACCTCAGTTCGTGTCGACAAACATTGAAGCGACTTCGGGCGAGCAGATGTTAGTACTTGGCTTGTTGCTGAATGTTTTAGGTTTAACGTTCAATTTCTTGCTGGTGGCGTTGGTCGGTACGATTGGTAAGTCTTTGGTAGAAAATGCTAAGTTTCGTACTTATCAGCAAAAAGTGATGGGTGGTGTATTCATCGTGTTGGCGGTTTGGATGTTATCTTCTTTCTTTACTTCGTAAAAGTTCCACATCGAACGTATTATCGCGCTGTGAGCCGACGAGGGAAAAATGGACGCTAAGAGCGTCCACTTTTTGTTTTTAGCCGTTATATAACGAATATACCAGTCGTTAAGAATTCAGCTCTTGTTGGTGTTGTTCGATAAGTTTATCCATGTATTCTTCGCCACGTAGACGAGCTTCGTCGTAAGTTTCTGTTCCGTCGAACTTTGTCACTGTCTCATAGTAAACCTTAACTTTAGGTTCAGTGCCGGAAGGTCTTACGATAATGCGTGAGCCGTCTTCGAGATGATAGATGAGTACGTCACTCGCGGGTAGGTTAATCGCCTCTGTATTACCACCAATAATAAAGCGTAAAGACGACTGCAGATCTTCAATCACTGAAATAGCGACGCCATTGATTGATTTAGGTTGTGCAGACCTAAGCTTAGAGCCAATTGATGGTGAATCCGGGTCAAGCGCGATACTGCGTTGTGCGTTGGTGTGGACACCATGTTCCAACGATATCTGAGCAAGAAGATCCCAAACCGTTCTACCTTGAGATTTGAGCTCCTCAACCAGTTGAGCGAAAACAACGATAGCAGACAGTCCATCTTTATCTCGAACCTGAGTACCAATCGTATAGCCTAGCGCTTCTTCATAGGCGAATAAGAACTCATTGTTTTCGTCTTCTAATTGCATGCCGATATTGGCTAACCATTTAAAGCCTGTCAGTGTTTGGAAATAGGTAGCTCCATGAGTATTCGCTACTTTTTCAAGTAACGTTGATGAGACGATACTATTACCAACCAGCTGATTTTTCGTGTGCGGCTTTGACAACAAGTAGTGAGCGAACAACACACCTACTTGATCGCCCGTGAGCATTTTGTATGAGTCATCTTCAGTTCTAGCTTTATCATCTGTTCTAACGGCGACGGCAAATCTGTCTGCATCTGGGTCATTCGCGCAAGCTATGTCTGCATCGACACTTTTCGCTAGGTTCACCACAAGATCCATTGCCCCTTTTTCTTCTGGGTTAGGGAAGTTGACGGTCGGGAAGTTACCATCCGGTTCTCTTTGTTCTGCAACGCTGAATACCTTATGGAAACCGGAGTCATGGAGCAGATCTTCAGCCATTTGTGCGCCCACACCATGCATAGCGGTGTAGGTAATGGTGGTGTTCGCCGATTCAATATCTTTACTCACATACGGGCTCTGGTTGATCGCAGCGCGATACGTTTGGTAATAGCCCTCGGTCAACCACATTAACTTACCTTGTGCTTCAGCATCACTCAGGCTCATTAAAGGAATCGGCTTGGTCGATGCGATATCGATTTCAGATGCAATGCCAGCATCATGCGGTGGAATGACTTGAGCACCATTCTCCCAGTATACTTTGAAGCCATTGTATTCTGGCGGGTTGTGGCTAGCAGTGACCACAACGGCTGCGGCTGCGTTGAAATGTTCAATACCGAAAGCAACGATAGGAGTTGCAGCGACATTCGAGGTTAAGTAAACCTTAATGCCCAAAGCCGTAAGCACGGAAGCGGTATCAATCGCGAACTGCTTTGAATCTAAACGGCCGTCATAGCCCACAACAACACCACGAATCTTGGCATTTGCAACGTGCTCTATCAAATAGTGACCAAGCCCAGTTGCGGTTTCTTGTATGACTAAGCGATTCATTCTATTTGGACCACATCCGACTTTGCCTCGAAGACCTGCTGTTCCGAACTCTAATCGCTGCGTAAAACGGTTTTCTAATTCGTTGTGCATTCCTTCATCGATGAGGTATTGAAGCTCTTCACGAGTTCTCGGGTCTGGGTCTCTCGCTAACCAATTCATTGCATCTTGCATAATCACTAAACCTTTTAATGTCTGTATGACTTACTGTTGACTTAACTTAAGTGATATTGATTATCATTTCTATGAAAGCAATCGTAAAACTCGATATAAAATAAATTCCAACGGCAAGAGGGCTTGTAGCTTAGTTACTTCAAATAATTGACTGTTTAGTAAGTAAACCTACCTTGAACAATTGGATATCACTAACTAGCCTTTTACATAAATATAACAAAATTTAACAAATTCGCCGTTTTTGAATCTTTCATGGAAATCTCCAACGCTTTTTAGCCGTATTGGCTCATGGGGAGATATGAGGTTAATAGTGCTTTAAAGCTATCTCTACGTGAGTTGTAGATTGAGATTCAGCCTTTTCATGTGTAGTCGGGATAGCAATGAATGTTGTCCGGTTGGTAATGACATATAGCTTGTAATGAAACATAGCTCGCAACGAAATACAGATCGTAATGAAACACAGCTCGTAACGACATTTAGGTCGCAAGTATCCAATTAGGAAGGATAAGGAGAGATCTTTTGAAAAGATTACTGGTTAGGCTAGCGTGGCTTTTGAAGAGTTTTGTTGTGGTGTTAGTGTCGCCTTTAGTGCACGCAAGTAGTGAATACAACATGACAAGAGGCGTGACTGAGATTAGCGGTGAGGTTTATGAACTTCATATGCTGATCTTCTACATCTGCTGCGCAATCGCCTTCGTCGTTTTTGGGGTGATGTTCTATTCGATTCTGAGGCACAGAAAGTCGAAGGGCGCAGTAGCCGCTCATTTTCACGAAAGCACCAAAGTTGAAATCCTCTGGACCATCATTCCTATTATCATCCTCATCGCAATGGCGATACCCGCTACTAAAACCTTGATAGCGATGGAAGACACTTCTCAATCTGAACTCACCGTTAAAATTACTGGCTCACAATGGAAATGGCATTACAGTTATTTCGGTGAAGATGTTGAGTTTTTCAGTCTGCTAGCGACCAGTGACAAAGAAATCGAAGGCATTGAAGTGAAAGGCGCGCATTATCTGCTAGAGGTTGATAAGCCACTCGTCCTTCCTATTGATAGAAAAGTTCGCTTCTTGATGACCTCTGACGATGTGATTCACTCGTGGTGGGTTCCGGCCTTTGCTGTGAAGAAAGACACCATTCCAGGGTTCATTAATGAAGCTTGGACAAAGATTGATGAGCCGGGTGTGTATCGCGGCCAGTGTGCTGAACTGTGTGGCCGAGCGCATGGCTTTATGCCGATAGTGGTGCATGCCATGGCAGAAGATGAGTTTGATGCATGGTTAGCGGAGCAGAAAGAGTTAACGATTGCTGCACAACAAGCGGCTCAAGATGCGTTAGATGCGTCACTTTCTTTAGACGAATTGAATACCATCGGTGAAGAGGTTTACAAGACTCGATGTGCAGTATGCCACCAAGCTAATGGTGAAGGTATCCCTGGTGCATTCCCAGCAATTAAAGGTAGCCCGGTCGCTCTTGGGGATGTGGATGTGCATATCGATACCATTGTTTATGGTCGTGGAGGCACGGCGATGCAAGCCTTCGATAACCAGTTAACCGAGAAAGAGATCGCAGCGGTCGTTACTTACCAAAGAAACGCTTGGGGTAATGACACGGGCGATATTGTTCAGGCTTCAGATATTAACGCTTACAAAGTTAAACAAGAAGGCGGAGCCCAAGAACCTGACGAACAGGGCTCAACGGATGAAGCACAAAGTGATGCTAAGGAGCAGCTATGAGTTCACCAATTGATAAGCCGGTGAAATCGGCGCCTGCAGAAGATCAGGCCTTGAGCCATTCTGTGGAAGGCACATTGGACAGCAATGACTTACCTCTGGATGATCACGATTCTCACGCCGCTCCAAAAGGGTGGGCGCGTTGGCTGTATTCAACCAATCACAAAGACATAGGCACATTATATCTGTGGTTCAGTTTCGCAATGTTCTTAACCGGTGGTGCGATGGCAATGGTGATCCGTGCTGAGTTGTTCCAACCGGGTCTGCAGCTTGTTGAGCCTGATTTCTTTAATCAGATGACCACAGTACACGGCTTGATCATGGTATTTGGTGCGGTAATGCCTGCATTCACGGGGCTCGCTAACTGGATGATCCCGATGATGATCGGTGCGCCGGATATGGCGCTGCCACGAATGAACAACCTCAGTTTCTGGATTTTGCCTTTTGCCTTCTTAATCCTAATTGGTTCCTTGTTTACTGAGGGAGGCGGCCCGAGTTTTGGTTGGACATTCTACGCGCCGCTCTCAACGACTTACGGCCCAGATAGTACGGCACTGTTTGTTTTCTCTGTTCATATTATGGGGATCAGTTCGATCATGGGGGCGATCAACGTCATCGTGACCATCGTGAACATGAGAGCGCCAGGTATGACTTGGTTTAAACTGCCTATGTTCGTCTGGACTTGGTTAATCACCGCTTTCTTGCTGATAGCCGTGATGCCGGTTCTCGCTGGGGCGGTGACCATGGTACTGACCGATAAATACTTCGGGACGAGTTTCTTTGATGCAGCAGGCGGTGGTGATCCCGTCATGTTCCAGCACATATTCTGGTTCTTTGGGCACCCCGAAGTGTACATCATGATCTTACCGTCTTTTGGTATTGTCTCTGCAATCATTCCAGCCTTTAGTGGCAAGCGCTTGTTTGGTTACCACTCGATGGTGTACGCGACCTGTAGTATCGCCATCTTGTCTTTCTTAGTGTGGGCACACCACATGTTCACCACTGGGATGCCGGTTTTTGCTGAGCTCTTCTTCATGTATTGCACCATGTTGATCGCGGTGCCGACGGGGGTGAAAGTCTTTAACTGGGTCGCGACTATGTGGCGAGGTGCATTGACCTTCGAAACCCCGATGCTATTTACCATCGCCTTTATTGTTCTGTTCACGATCGGCGGCTTGTCAGGTTTGATGTTGGCTATTGTTCCTGCTGATTTCCAATATCATGACACCTATTTTGTGGTGGCTCACTTCCACTATGTTCTGGTGACTGGTGCGGTGTTCTCGATAATGGCCGCAGCCTATTATTGGCTGCCTAAGTGGACTGGGCATATGTACGACCACAAACTCAGTCTGTGGCATTTCTGGACTTCAGTAGTTTCAGTGAATGTGCTTTTCTTCCCGATGCACTTTTTAGGCTTGGCGGGCATGCCACGTCGTATTCCAGACTACGCTATTCAGTTCGCAGACGTTAACCAAGTGGTGTCGATAGGTGGCTTTGCCTTTGGTTTATCGCAACTCATCTTTTTATGGTTGGTCATCAAATGTGTGAAAGGCGGCGAGCCTGCATCAAGCAAGCCATGGGAACGTGCTGAAGGGCTAGAATGGACGGTACCAAGTCCAGCACCTCATCACACCTTTACTCATCCACCTAAAATCGATTAGAGAGATTAGCTATGAGTGATAAGCACAGCGATCTAGATAAAAACCAACCAAAACGGTCAACCAAAAAGCTGACGGGCTATTTGGTATTGAGTGTGGTGGCGATGTTTGGTTTCGGTTTCGCTTTGGTGCCGCTCTACGATGTGATGTGCGAGGCTTTGGGAATCAACGGTAAAACCAATACTGTTTCTGCGGTTCAACCTCAGGGAATGCAGCCTGACTACTCTCGTACAATTCGAGTGGAATTCATGTCTCATATTAAACCAGATATGCCATGGACGTTTTCGCCTGAAGTGCGTGTATTGGAAGTTCATCCTGGCGAGGTGGTGCAAACCAATTACATCGCGAAGAATTTATCTGCGAGTTCATTGATTGGTCAAGCTGTGCCATCGGTGTCTCCGGGAATGGGAGCGACTTATTTCAACAAGATGGAATGCTTTTGCTTCAACCAGCAACCACTTGATGGCTTCAAGAGCGCCGAAATGGGTTTGATATTTTATATAGAGCCAGATATTCCAGAGTCGATACACACGCTGACGCTCTCTTATACGTTATTCAATATCACGAGTGAGGTGATCGGGGAATCAAGCAGTCCTGAGCCTAATATACTCGCAAGTAACTAAGACATTACAGAACCAGAATCAACAAAAGGAGTTGAGCGATGAGTTCTAAAAAGGAAGTGTATTTCGTTCCACATCAAAGCCATTGGCCGTTAGTCGGTGCCGTTGCGTTGTTTCTTGTCGCGGTTGGAGCAGGGTTAACCGTGCAAAACATGGGCACTGACGCTGCTGGCGGCGTGTTCGGTAAAGCGGTGCTGTTAGTCGGTTTCGCTGTTCTTCTGTATATGCTCGCGGGTTGGTTTAGTAACGTGATTACAGAGTCACTGAGTGGTGTTTATTCCGAGCAAATATCTCGCTCCTTTAGACAGGGTATGAGCTGGTTCATCTTTTCTGAGATCATGTTCTTCGGCGCGTTCTTTGGCGCGCTTTTCTACGCTCGTATGATATCTGTCCCTTGGATTGGCGGGGCGGGCAATAATGAAATGACTCACGAAGTGTTGTGGCCGATGTTTCAATCGATGTGGCCGCTGACCACGACACCTGATGGTGTGACGACGCAAGCGATGCCTTGGCAAGGTATCCCACTTAAGAACACCATTATCTTACTGCTTTCATCCGTAACGCTTCATATGGCGCACCTAAGCCTTGAACAAAATAAGCGCATGGCATTAATCGTTTGGTTAGAAATTACGATTGTTCTGGCTGGTTTTTTCTTGTTTTTCCAAGTCGAAGAGTACGTTCACGCTTACCAAGAGATGGGGCTGACCCTTCAATCGGGTATCTATGGCAACACCTTCTTCTTATTAACTGGATTCCATGGTTTGCATGTTTGCTTGGGGACGATCTTTTTGGTTGTGTTACTGGCAAGGGTTGCGAAAGACCACTTTACGCCAAAAGACCACTTTGCGTTCCAAGCTGGCAGTTGGTATTGGCACTTTGTTGATGTGGTTTGGTTAGGGTTGTTCGTGTTTGTCTATGTCCTCTAGCGACTTAGACCGCTTTCTCTATCGGGTTCATAGAGCTTAATAAGGACGAGGGTTAGGTGTGATGACTCCTGTTCCTAAAGCCAGTAACAACATTAACACGACAACGGCTGACCACATAACTCGACGCCCTAGGAAGTGACTCAACCTTTTGCCATTGTGTTTGCCAGAAGCGATTTGGATGAGGCCTTTCATTAAGTTGAAGGCGATGAAAAACAGTAGAGCAACCAATACAACTTTGAATAACAAGATAAAGGTGGATGACGCCATAGTGATAACTCCAAACGGTTTGAATCATGATGAACGAACGTTCCGCAGTAAAGGTTTTTGGGTTGCGGTTGTTTTAACTTTGGTTTCAGTCGGCATTTTAATCAAGTTGGGTTTATGGCAGTTAGACAGAGGTAACGAGAAATTACGCTACGAGCAACAGCTATCGCAGAGAGCAACGCAATCCTCTAGGCCTCTGGATATCGTGATTTCAGAATGGCGAGAAGAAAGTGTTCGAACTCAGCAGTCATTGAATCCTTCAACCTTAAATGGTTTAAAAGCTGAAGTTCAATTAGTGAAAACAAGTGATTTGATGTTCTTGTTGGACAATCAAATCAACCAAGGAACGGTTGGATATGTGATTTACATGCTCGGTGAGGTTCTAACACAAGATGGAAGAAAGCAACTGTTGATCGATCTCGGGTTTGTTGCAGCAAGTAATGACAGAAGAGAGCTTCCACAAATAGGAAACGTCACGCTACCAACCAAGATGTCTGGGCGTTTGTACACACGTTCAGTGAATCCGTTAAGTCAGGGGCTTGGGTTAGAGAATACGGCACCAAAAAGAATTCAAAACATCAATATAGAGGCGTTATCGCAATATACAGGACAAGAGGTGTTGCCGTTTATCTTTCAACCCCAGAGCTTAGATTCATGGCCCTATGAGATGTTATGGCGCCCGACGGCGATGAAGTCTGAGAAGCACTTTGGTTACTCATTTCAATGGTTCGTGATGGCTGCGGTACTGCTCTCGTTGATGTTAATGATTGGCTACCGATACTTAAAGAAACATAGTCACATTAATAAGAAGTAAATGATCGGAATGACATAAATACAGATAGCGAACGGCAGCGCTTAATACAGGGAATCAAAATGGATAAGTCTCAAGTACAAATGAACAAGGAAAGTACCGATGCGAACTTGGCTGCGTTTAAACAGCGTCGCTCGCGTGGTCGCCTGGTATTAATCGGTTTGATTCTGATCTTCGCCTTACCTGCCATTATCGCTAAAACCGTGTTGGAGCAAAATTGGTACACATCCGGAGTGACAAACACTGGGGAGTTGGTCGAGCCAAGAGTGACGTTACAGGATTTTGGATTGACGGCGCCGGTGGAAGGTGAAGGGTGGCTGGTGGGTTACATTGCGCCAACAGAGTGCGATAGCTTGTGTGAACAACAGCTTCACTACTTGAATCAAAGCTATTTAGCGTTAGGGAAAAATAAGGAACGAGTGACCGCGGTGGTTTTTGTCTCTGAAGGAGACTCACTACCAGGAGCATTTAATAAGCCTGATTTGTCGTTTCTATCCGGTGGAGATCAGTTGAGTACCAAGTTTGCGCCAGCTTCCATTGTTATTATCGACCCTCTTGGGCAACTCGTTATGGAATATAAAAGTGTTTCAGAACCGTCGCAGTTAGTCGGGCAGTCTAAAGGCATGATTCATGACCTGAGAAAGCTTCTTAAACTGTCGCGTGTTGGGTAGCTGAAAGAGCATTCGTGATTGACCGCAGAGGCTTAGCACTATTAGGAACAGGGAATAAATATAGGGAGATAAACGATGCAGAATAAAGCCCCTGATTTACTCATGCTCGTGATGCGAGTGACCATCTTACTGACGCTTACCGTGATTGTGCTCGGTGCTTATACCCGTTTGTCTGATGCTGGTCTTGGTTGCCCTGATTGGCCTGGGTGTTATGGGAAAATCACCGTTCCTTCTGATGCACAAGCAGTGAATCAAGCCAATCTCCAATTTCCTGAACGTGCGCTTGAAGCAGATAAAGCATGGATAGAGATGATACATCGCTACTTTGCTGGATCGTTAGGGCTTCTTGTCTTTGTTGTGGTTGCTTGGTGTATTAAGAAGAACATCACCTCTGCTGGACTACCGTTACTTATATCGGCAACCGTGATTTTTCAGGCTTTATTAGGCATGTGGACGGTGACACTCAAGCTGATGCCTGTCGTGGTTATGGCGCACTTGATGGGTGGTTTTACTCTGTTGTCTCTACTGTGTTTACTCTACTGTCGTCTCTCTAATTTTCAAACCCGATTTGGCGAAACCTCTCATGCGCCTCAGCTTAAATTCTGGGCCTCGTTGGGGGTAGTGGTTGTGGTGGGGCAGATACTGCTTGGCGGGTGGACCTCATCAAACTATGCCGCATTGGTGTGCACCCAGCTACCAATTTGTGAGGGGAACTGGGCAAGCTATCTAGACTTTAAGAACGCGTTCGATTTTGCACAGAACGGCCATGATAACTATGAGTTTGGTGTATTAGAGTATCCCGCAAGGCTCACAATACATGTCATGCATAGGTTTGGCGCTATTGTGGCAACGTTGACGGTGCTAATGGTCGTGTATCAGTTGTGGAAGCTTGGTCAAACATCACACCAAAAGCTGAGCGTGATTGTTGCAATAGTGTTGGTTACTCAAATCAGCCTTGGAATCAGCAACGTGTGGTTTCACCTGCCAATCTCAGTCGCGGTTTTGCATAATCTAGTCGCGGCGATGCTGCTTATTAGCATGGTTGTGACTAACTTTGTCGTGTGGCAACGGAAACCGAGTGAGAACTTGGTGAAGAACAGTGTATTACAAGGAGGTAATCATGGTTAGTAGAACTTCAACACAGCATGAGATTGTGATTCAAGACGCAGTTTCAAGTAATGAAATGGCTGCGAAAAACAAAGCTGCTTGGAAGGTCTATTTAACACTGACCAAGCCTAAAGTGGTTGCTTTAATGTTACTAACGGCATTAGTCGGAATGTGCTTAGCTGTGCCTAATGGACTACCACTACAGCAGGCTTTATTCGGCATGATAGGGATAGGGTTAATGGCAGGTTCAGCCGCTGCATTTAACCATTTGATCGACAAAAAGATCGATGGGCAAATGTCTCGAACTAATCGACGCCCTTTACCATCGGGTGAGCTCAGCAGCGTACGAGTCTTCGCTTTTGCTGCGGGTATCGGTTTGCTTGGCTTCGTCACCTTAGTGATGTTGGTCAATCCGCTTACAGCATGGTTAACCTTTGCGAGCTTATTGGGTTATGCGGTTATCTATACCATGTACTTGAAGCGAGCGACGCCACAGAACATTGTTATAGCCGGCATCGCTGGTGCAATGCCTCCGTTATTGGGATGGACGGCCGTCACTAATGAGTTGCATTCCAGTGCATGGTTGTTGGTGATGATCATCTTTATCTGGACGCCTCCACACTTTTGGGCGCTTGCGATTCATCGTCGTGACGAGTACGCCAAAGTGGATATCCCGATGTTGCCTGTGACTCATGGGATAGCCTACACCAAGACTTCAATTTTGCTTTATACACTGTTGTTAAGCATCGTATGCGTGCTTCCAGTATTAGTTGGCATGAGCAGTTGGATATACCTGAGCGCTTCTTTGGTGCTAAACGGTGGGTTTGTTTATCACGCGTGGGTTCTTAAATATCATGATGAGCCCAACATGGCGATGAAGACATTTAAGTTCTCTATCTATCACCTTATGCTCTTGTTCGTAGCTCTGTTGGCCGATCACTATCTACTTTGAACACTGACTTTTTAGATGTTACTGCATAAGAAAACGGATGCGCTAGGCATCCGTTTTTGTTTGGTTGATTACTCACTCTCATCTATTAAGAGGAGGTTTCTAGTGATCAATTAGTCCACTTTGTTCCAAGCATCTTGCCAGTGTGAACCTACACCTGGTTCGTACTGAGTTGCTGTTGGTGCCCATTGAACACAGTAGCCAGAGTATGGGAACTCTTTACACTGATAAACGCTACCATCGCTGCTTAGTACTTTAGTTCCTGCTGTGTAAGACTCAATGCTTTCAGGGAATACGAAGTCGTAATCGCCCGCTGGTGGCGGTGTTTGCTCATCCATCAGATGGAAATCAAGCGTGTTCTGATCCACTAAGTTACCTTGGTCATCTTTCGTCACAACCACAAGCATGTGGTGGCCAGCTTCAGATTTAGACAAAGTCAGTTGAACATCTTCCACTTGTCCGTCTGTTAATTCAGATTTTTGAGAAGCAAGTGCTTCACGATGATGGTTGTACACAGTCAATTCAGCTTGAATATCGCCTGTTGCTGCAAGAGTAAGATCAAGCTGTGTTGGCTGGTTTTCATCAATAATGTACTCAGACTCTAAACCTGTTACTTCTAGCTCATGGTCTGGTTCTGGAGTATCAATCTTGTAACCGATCTCTACGCTGTTAAAGCCTGAACCTGATTTTAAGTAAATAGGGTTCGAACCGTATACAGGAGCGAAATCGCCTTGGCCGTTTAATTGACCTGCTTTGATTTGCGTCTGCTCTTGGTTGATCTTAGAGGCAAGTGCGTAAGACCAGTTGTTTGCTTTGCCTTGCTCGTTGCTTTCAATCACTAGCTCAGTGCTGTATGAAGCGTTCTCACCAGATTGGTCGAAGACACGAGTGTAAACCGCATCACCAACGTTCAGGTCTTGAGTTGGATTGATTTGACCACCTTGATCCCAATCCGGGATGATAGGACCGTCGCCATCAAATTTCACATCGATAACGTTGTAGAAAGCTGCAGCAGTGTCACCCACATCCCATACAGCAAGGATCACTTGATAACCTTCGCGCTCTGGAACATTACACAAGTGGCTTACTTGCATCGGTGGCTGTTCCATATTGCCTTCAACAACACAGAATGGCGTTAAATCAAAAGAGCTGCGTGCCAAAGGCTGGTTTGGATTCCAGTCAGGTTGCGTAATGTAGTATTTCCAATCGCGGGTCTTGTGGTTCGCTGTGAACGTCCACTCGAAGTATTGAGAACCAGACTTGATAGGGCGTTTAACCCAGCGGTCTGCAGTTTGTTCGTCTAGTGCTGCCGCTAAAGGAGATTCTGCACTGGCGATTTTTCCATCAACAGGGCCGACTTCAGGGAAACCTTCTGGACCTTCTACACTTTGTGGCTCGTATTGGATCCCACCACAATCAGTGTTTTTCTGTTGTGTGTCACTCGCAGGGAACTTACATAGGGCGACACGGCTCTCAGCAACGCCATTATCGTATGCTGAAACATAACCGTGACCGAAGCTTGCACCGCTTACGCTAAGTAACGACAGCGCGATGAGTGATTTTTTTGGGAGTTGTTTCATTATTTGTCCTTACTGTATTTGGCCGACAAAAAAGAGAACACTCCGGCATGCATATGCACTTAAATCCTATTAAGTGGCGGCCCCGCTATCATAGACAGAATATTTGTCGACAGACCGGTGGCTTTGCGTCCTATTCTTTCAAATAGTTTGCCAGAAGTGCGTTTAAGCAAACGGAATGTAGCCAACCAGTTTTATAAATGCGAATCAATAGATTGAAATGTGGAATGCTAATCTCGAACTTTTAATTCTTAATACAAATTAACTTGCTATATGTTTCGTTAGTTAACGTATAAAACATTGATATCAATAAAGAAAGCATTTGATCTAATCGTTTTTGTGAATGCTTTTGGGTTTTTGCTCTGTACAACAATTGCACTCATATCAAAACCAAACCTTTGGTTTCCACTAACCGAACCCTGACATGTCGTGTATGAAAAAACGGACAATTGATTGGTATGAATTATATAAAGGAGTTGGTATGGAATTCACAGAACAAGACAGAGATGCGTTGTATCAAACGTGGATGTCACAAAAATCGCGAATGCGAATTACGCAGATGGAGTTTTCTAAAAAGCTAGGAATGAACCAGCTTGATTTCTCACGAGTGTTAAGAGGAGAGACGCCATTGACCATGTCTTTCATCAGTCACTTTTGTCGTTTACTTCATTTAGAACCTAGAAATGTGTTTCCTTCACTTAAAGAAGGCAATGAATCTGGGCCTAAAGTGGTTTATTTAAAAAGTAGAATGAGTGTTGATGGCGAGATTCAAAACGCTTATATCGAAGGAAATCAGGTGATTGTAGAGTATGCTCACACCGTGCAGCATGACTAATTTTAGAGCTAGCTCTGAGTTTTAACCCCTTTTTCTACAATCTTCCCACATAGGGTATGGCATACTTAGTATGATTATTATCTTTAATGTAAGTGCGCTATGAAACCTTTAAAACTTCTCTTGCTTGTTGCAACCAGTATTTTTTGTTTGATTCCCTAGATGATGCCAAAGACGCAATCAACTATTGGGTTGAACGTTTAGGTGATACTCTACAGAACATCGATGACGCATAGAAAGAGCCTGTAATGCTAGAAAAAGAGAACCTCATCAAACTTGCCAGAATGCAGATGCCTTTTGGCAAATACGCTGGTCGTACATTGATCGATTTACCTGAAGAATATTTGCTATGGTTTGATAAAAAAGGATTTCCGTCTGGTGAACTGGGTGATCTATTAAAGCTGTGCCTTGCTCTGAAAATCGAAGGGCTTGATAGTGTCGTCAAGCCATTGAAAAGAATGTAATGAAATTAAAGCTCACGCTAATCACGTGAGCTTTTTTGTTTTCAGTTTCCTTATTGGATTAGAGGAACATGGCAATTCGCACAACATAGAATCTCATCCTGCCTTAAATTGCGCAATCGATAGCGTGTAAATAATGTTGTACGGGGTGTTTTAAATATAAAACACAAAAAAAATTGCGTTTTTTTTAAATTAGTGATTGAAACTAGGGTTTTTACTAGTTAAGTTACAGGGAACAAGAAGATATGTGCTGATGGAAAGTTACGTGAGATAACGTACATTCAGCTCAAGGATAGAAAATAGGAAGAAGTAAGCAATGTTCCAGACTGATGATGTAAGAATTAACAAAGTAAAAGAGTTATTACCACCTGTTGCTGTTTTAGAAAAGTTTCCAGCGACAGAAATTGCTTCTTCTACAACCTTTGAAAGCCGTAAAGCGATTCACAATATTTTAGAGGAAAGCGATGATCGCTTGCTCGTTATTGTAGGTCCATGTTCTATTCATGACACTGAAGCTGCTCTTGAGTACGGTAAGCGTTTGAAAGTGCTACGCGACGAACTAGGCGATAAGCTTGAAATCGTAATGCGAGTTTACTTTGAAAAGCCACGTACAACCGTTGGTTGGAAAGGTCTGATCAATGACCCGTACATGGACGACACATTTAAGCTAAATGATGGTCTTCGCCTAGGACGTAAGCTACTGCTTGATCTAACAGACATGGGCATGCCGACGGCAAGTGAATTCCTGGATATGATCACACCTCAATACGTTGCTGACCTAATCAGCTGGGGTGCAATCGGTGCACGTACTACTGAATCTCAAGTTCACCGTGAACTGGCTTCTGGTCTGTCTTGCCCTGTTGGCTTTAAGAATGGTACCGATGGCAACATTAAGATCGCAACAGACGCAATCCGTTCTGCTAGCGCTTCTCACCACTTCTTGTCGGTAACTAAATACGGCCACTCAGCTATCGTAGAGACAGCAGGTAACCCTGACTGTCATATCATCCTACGCGGTGGTAAAGAGCCAAACTACAGCGCAGAGCACGTTGGTAAGATCAAAGAAGAGCTAGCAGCTTCAGGTCTTTCACAGAAGGTGATGATCGACTTCAGCCATGCAAACAGCTCTAAGCAGTTTAAACGTCAAATGAACGTATCTGATGACGTAAGTGCGCAGATCTCTGCTGGTGATAAAGCTATCTTTGGTGTGATGATCGAATCTCACTTAGTTGAAGGTCGCCAAGATTTAGTCGAGGGTAAAGCTGCAACATACGGCCAGTCGATTACTGATGCTTGTATTGGTTGGGAAGATACTGAAACCGTACTTCGTCAATTGGCAGATGCTGTTGAAGCTCGCCGTAATAAGTAAATTGGTGACTTTAATTAGTCTCTAGCACGACTTAGACAATTGAGGCCCTTATTTGCTTTCGTGAATAAGGGCTCTTTTGTTTTTTAATGCTAACAGGAAGCAGTCAGTATCTTTAAACAAGAAAAGACAGTAGCTCGTCGACTTTACGTGACAACAAAGCTCTATCTTGTCTGGTTTCTGCGTTAAGGCGTATTAATGGCTCGGTATTGGCCTTTCTCAAGTTGAAACGCCACTCGCCCATGTTGATGCTTATTCCATCGGTATGATCGATGTCTTCAGCACTTTCTCGGTAGCGTGACAATACTCGATCCATAACTTGCTCAGGGTTTACTACCTCGCGATTGATCTCGCCTGAAGAAGGGAATTTGCCCATGCTTGATCTGATAAGTTGGTGGAGAGACTGTTGAGTCTTACTAATCAACTCAATCACTAACAGCCAAGGAATCATTCCCGAGTCGCAATACCCAAAGTCACGGAAGTAGTGATGTGCACTCATTTCTCCACCGTACACCGCATTCAGTTCTCGCATCTTCTCTTTAATCAGAGCATGCCCAGCTTTGACGCCAACAGCGTTTCCACCAAGCTTGTTAGCAACTTCAATCGTATTCCATGTCATACGCATATCGTGCAACACAGTAGCGTTAGGTTCTTTCAGTAAGAATGCTTCGGTGAGCAGACCAACGATATAATAACCCTCAATATAATTGCCTTGTTCATCGAAGAAAAAGCAACGGTCGAAATCTCCATCCCATGCGATACCAAGGTCGGCGGAATGAACTAAGACAGCATTGCGTGTCGCAGTCTGGTTCTCTTTAATTAAGGGGTTAGGAATACCGTTGGGGAATTTTCCGTCTGGAGTGTGATGAACCTTGATGAAAGAGATAGGAACACTCAGTTCGTTAAACTTCTTCTCTAACGCGTCAATGACATGCCCAGCAACACCGTTCCCTGCGTTAACCACAATCTTCATCGGTGACAGCCTTGATGGGGTGATATACGAGAGTATGTGCTCTACATACGGAGCAAGAATACTGGTCGTTCTACAAGAATAAGAGGGTTGTACATGGCTGGTCGGTAGATCGCTGACTGGCTGTTGATCTAGAACCTCAATGCGTTGTTTGATTACATCTAAACCACTGTTTTTACTAATCGGACTCGCACCTGCACCGACTAATTTCATTCCGTTGTAATTGATTGGGTTGTGGCTAGCCGTAATTTGGATTCCGCCAATCGCATGCAGGTAGCGAGTTGCAAAGTAAACCTCTTCAGTACCTGTCATACCGAGATCTATTACGCTTATTCCAGACTCGTTTAAGCCTTTGGTTATGGCTTCTTGTAGTGAAAGGGACGTTTCGCGGTTATCACGGCCAATCACTACTTGAGCCAAGCTATCGAGTGACGCTTCAGCTGCAGCACAAAGTACGTGTTCGCCAAATGCCTTTCCAAGCAGAAAGGCGAGGTGTTCATTGATTTGTTCACCAATGATGCCGCGGATATCGTTATTCTTAAAGCAGCTTAGGTCTAATGTTGATTTCATGGATTTGTCGCTGCTTTAGTTCGATTTGTTGCTTTGAGACGGATCGGACTGTTTGCATTTTACGTCTCGCCCATAGCTATCTTGATATCGGATGATGTCGTCTTCGCTCAAATGGCTGCCGGTTTGTACTTCGATCATTTCGAGTGGCAGTTCGCCTGGGTTTTCTAAGCTATGAACATGTCCTAATGGAATGTAGGTGGATTGGTCTTCTTCGACTAGGTAAGTTTTCTCATCATTGGTTACCTTCGCGATGCCTGCTACGACAACCCAGTGTTCCGCTCTATGATGATGCATCTGTAGTGATAACTTGTGACCGGGTTTTACGGTGATACGTTTTACTTTGTCGCGTTTACCTAGGTCGATTACATCGTATTTACCCCAAGGTCTAAACACCTCACGGTGATGAACATGTTCTGTGCGACCAGCCTGGTTCAGTTGACTAACAATCGATTTTACGCCTTGAACTTTGTCTTTATTCGCAACCAATATAGCGTCTTTGGTTTCGACAATAATCAGGTTTTCGACACCCACAGTCGCAACTAATTTATTTTCAGCATGGATATAGTTGTGCTGAGAATCGACAGTCAACACATCGCCTTCAATTACGTTGTTGTTCTTGTCCTTATCACTGACATCCCAGATTGCAGACCACGAACCAATATCATTCCAACCGACATCCATAGGAATTACTGCAGCGTGTGAAGTTTTTTCCATCACGGCATAGTCGATAGAGTCGCTAGGGCTGCTTTTGAATGCTTCGGCGTCAATACGAATAAAGTCGAGGTCGGTGTTTTGCGTTGCGAGAGCGAGTTTACAGGCGGCTAAGATCTCGGGACTATGTTCAGCAAGTTCTTCAAGGTAGCGTGATGCTCTAAACATGAACATACCGCTGTTCCATAGGTATTGTCCCGAATCGATGTATTGCTCTGCCGTTGCTAGGTCGGGCTTTTCAACGAAACATTCAATCGCATAAGCATTTGGGGAGAGAGGCTCTCCTTGCTTGATATAACCATAGCCCGTCTCGGGTGCGCTCGGAGTAATACCAAATGTGACGAGTTTGCCTTGTTTCGCGTATTCGACACCTCTCGCTACCGCTTGCTGAAATTCGGTCGTTTTGGCGATGTGATGATCGGCTGCCAGTACCAATAATATTGGATCTGACTTGTTCTGTTGGTTGCTGTTCGAGTGACTTAAAGCCTGTAAGGCTGCAAGTGCGATGGCAGGCGCTGTGTTTCGACCTACAGGTTCTAGCAAAATACCACTGTGTTGGATGTTAGCGGATCGAGCTTGCTCTGCAGCAATAAAGCGGTGTTCTTCGTTACAGATAATGAAGGGAGCGGCACACTCGGTATCACTTAAGTGCGCTTTAAGGCCTTGCAAACGCAAAAGGGTTTGCTGGAGCATCGATTGTTCGCCAGCAATATTGAGGAACTGCTTGGGGTAAAGCTCGCGAGATAGTGGCCAGAGGCGGCTACCAGAGCCACCAGCTAGAATGACAGGTAAAATCATATCGTGGTAATTGAGTGCCTTAAAATACTGGCACCATGTTACCACGCTTCACCGTTATTATTGATCGATAAGAAATTTACTTATCGATGACCCTCTGTATTGGAAGTGACCATATCTTGAGCTTCGCTAAAACCTTGTGGATCGATTTTTAGTGTTTGAGTTGGGAAAGCTATATCCGCATTGTGCTTGTGAATTATTGCCAGCACCTGCAGTAGCACATCTTGTTTTACCTTATGGTATCGCACCCAGTTGACGGTTTTAGTGAAGGTATAGATGAAGAAGTTCAGCGTTGATGGGCCAAACTTATCGAAGTTCACGATGAGTGTTTGTTTAGCATCGATGTCTGGATGTGTTTCAAGCATGGCTTTTACGTCATCCACGATAAGAGCCAGTTTGCTCGCGTCTTGGTAGCGAAGCCCGAAGGTTTCATTGATTCGGCGGTTCAACATTCGAGATGGGTTCTCCACCACAATGTTACTGAATACTGAGTTTGGCACGTACAATGGGCGCTTATCAAAAGTGCGGATAATCGTCATGCGCCATCCAATGCGTTCGACTGTACCTTCTATTTGACGGTCGGGAGAGCGTATCCAATCGCCGACTTTAAAAGGACGATCGAAGTAAATCATCATCCCGCCAAAGAAGTTCGATAATAGGTCTTTGGCCGCCAAACCGACAATTAAACCGCCCACACCACCAAAGGTGAGCAAGCCCGATAGGCTGAGCCCAAACGCTTGCATGATGGTTAGGCCACCCATCACCATAAAGAACAGGCGGGCTACTTTTGCAATTGCCTGTACCGTCGTTTCATCTCTGTTTTTCTGCTCTAAGACGTACTCTTCAGTATTGGTGATCATTCGTAAGGTAAACCAAACGAAAGTACATATGATCAATATGTTTTTTAGCGTTCTTAACCAGTTGATTTCGTTGCCAAACTGGTCTTGAAGAATCAATCCAACTGATACAGTCGCAGGCCAACACCAAAGTAACGTACTGACTGGGGTTTTTAATGCTTCTAGTAGTAGGTCATCCCAGTGGAATGAGGTTTTCTGAACCAGAATTTCTAAGCGATTATGGATAATTCGCCAAGCTACCCAAGCAAGAAAGCTCGCAATAGTGATGAATAGGACACTGATCGTCCAATCACTATGGCTTTGGTTAATGTAGGTTTGTACTTGGGTTAAGAATTCATTCATTGTGTGTGCTGCCGCAGAAATTATGAATTGGAAATTAGCAGAAACTGGAATTGTTCTCTACCTTTATAAATCAAGCGATTATGACACTAGTATAACCTTATTATTGAAAAACTAACTTTTTTTTGAGGTGGAAAATAATGTAGGTTTGATTATCCCGTGTAATTAAAATTTCTCAACAGGACTTCAAATGAGCGACAAACAATATGCAGTTATCGGTTTAGGGCGTTTTGGGTTATCTGTATGCAAAGAGCTGCAAAGTTCAGGCGCGCAGGTACTAGCCGTCGATATTGATGAAGAGCGAGTGAAAGAAGCTGCGGCTTTTGTTTCACAAGCGATTGTTGCGAACTGTACGAGCGAAGAGACGGTAAAAGAGTTAAGGCTAGACGATTATGACATGGTAATGGTTTCGATTGGCTCCGATGTTAACTCGAGCATTCTAACCACTTTGGTGGTGAAAGAGTCAGGCGCAAAAGCCGTCTGGGTGAAGGCAAACGATAAATTCCACGGTAAGATCCTCTCTAAAATTGGTGCTGACCATATCATCATGCCAGAGCGCGATATGGGCATTCGTGTTGCACGTAAGATGTTGGATAGACGCGTTCTTGAGTTTATCGACTTAGGCAGTAGTTTAGCGATGACCGAAATTGTTATCGGTGCCAAGTTATTGGGCAAACAACTTCGCGAACTCAAGTTGTGTAAAGAGACTGGCGTTGAAGTGCTTGGCTTCAAGCGTGGTCCAAACCTAACCAAAGCTCCGGATCTGGATGTGAGTTTAGAAATCGGTGATGTCGTGATCATTGCAGGGCCGAAAGAGACCTTGTCTAGAAAACTGCGTAATTGGTAACCGGCAATGGGTCATAAGGTAATAGTATGAATTCGTTAAAACGAAAAGGTACTTTCTACACGCTTAAGAGAGATGAAAAACCACGTAAAGGCTCTGAACCTAAGATTATTCTGACGAGTTTCTTAGGTGTTCTTATCCCTTCGGCCATACTGCTAACGATGCCTGTTTTCTCTGTTACAGGGCTTAGCTTTACGGATGCGTTGTTTACCGCGACTTCCGCGATCAGTGTGACTGGCTTGGGTGTAGTCGATACGGGTGAACACTTCACTCTGGCTGGAAAAATCTTACTGATGTTTTTGATGCAAGTGGGCGGGTTAGGACAGATGACCTTATCAGCGGTACTGCTCTACATGTTTGGTGTTCGGTTAAGCCTGAAACAACAAGCATTAGCAAAGGAAGCATTGGGACAAGATCGTAAGATCAACCTGCGAAAACTGGTCAAGAAGATCATCATCTTTGCGTTAGTCGCTGAATTTATCGGCTTTGTGTTGCTCTGTTTCCGATGGGTTCCTGAAATGGGATGGGCAACTGGAAGTTTTTACGCACTTTTTCATGCGATATCAGCCTTCAATAACGCAGGTTTTGCTCTGTTTTCAGACAGTATGATGAGCTTTGTTGACGACCCTCTCGTGATCTTTACGCTTGCGGCTCTGTTCATTTTTGGTGGTTTAGGCTTCACGGTAGTGGGCGACCTATCAAGTAACTGGCGTAAAGGTTTCAGACATCTACATTTACACACCAAGATAATGCTGACAACAACACCGACTCTACTGTTAGTGGGTACGGTATTGTTCTGGTTGTTGGAGAGAAGCAACTCCGCGACCATGGAAGGTCTATCGGTTCAAGGTCAGTGGCTAGCAGCATTTTTCCAATCGGCAAGTGCTCGTACTGCAGGCTTTAACAGTGTTGATCTATCTCAATACACACAGCCTGCTTTATTGGTGATGATCGTGTTGATGTTGATTGGTGCTGGCTCTACCTCAACAGGCGGTGGTATTAAGGTATCGACCTTTGCGGTTGCCTTTGTAGCGACTTGGACATTCTTACGTCAGAAGAAGCATGTAGTGATGTTTAAGCGCACTGTCACATGGCAAGCAGTAACCAAATCATTGGCCATTATTGTGGTTAGTGGCGCGATACTAACCACCGCGATGTTTTTGTTGATGCTTACTGAAAAAGCCGCCTTTGATCGAGTCATGTTTGAGGTGATCTCTGCTTTTGCAACGGTAGGGTTAACTGCTGGATTAACTGCGAACCTAACGGAGCCTGGCAAGTACATCATGATTGTTGTGATGGTCATCGGTCGTATTGGTCCTTTGACTCTTGCGTATATGTTAGCTCGTCCAGAACCTTCTTTACTCAAGTATCCAGAAGATACTGTGTTGACGGGTTAATAATGCCAACAGGTTAGGGTTAACCCTTGTTGTTAGTGCGTTAGAGAAACGAAAGCCAGCGATATGCTGGCTTTGTTGTTTATGAATAGAATGTTGTTGATGAACTTAACGAGTTGGGATTGAGTCGTTAATTAGCCCTCAAACATCTCAACGTATTCTTCGTAGCCTTCTTCCGCTAATTTATCCGCAGGGATAAAGCGCATTGCGGCTGAGTTCATGCAGTAACGTAAACCTGTCGGTTTAGGGCCATCTTTAAATACATGACCTAGGTGAGAATCGCCAAATTTACTACGGACCTCGGTTCTTGGATAAAGCAACTTGTAGTCAGTCGTAGTTACCACGTAAGCCTCACTGATTGGCTGTGTGAAGCTCGGCCAACCTGTACCTGATTTGTATTTGTCTTTTGAAGAGAACAGCGGCTCACCAGTAACGATGTCGACATAGATACCTTCCTGTTTGTTATCCCAGTATTTGTTATCAAACGGACGTTCTGTCGCGTCATCTTGCGTTACATCGTATTGAAGTGCCGTTAACTTGGCTTTGATCTCTGCATCAGACGGCTTAACGTAGGTTTTAGCATTGGCTGTCGCATTCTTACCATCGATGATCTGGCGGAGTGTTTGTGGGTTGTCCTTTCTATCCTCGCCGAAGATTTTGTCTAAGTACTGGTCACGACCTGATGCGTAGCGATAGTAGTTATAACGAACCTTGCTCTTCTTGTAGTAATCTTGGTGATAGTCTTCTGCTGGCCAGAATTTCTCAAACTCAATCAGTTCTGTTTTTAGTGGTGCACCAAAGATTTGAGCCTTGTCGATCTCCATCATGAAGTTCTGAGCAACGTCTTTTTGCTCTTGGTTATGGTAGAAAATAGCAGGACGATATTGAGGGCCTCTGTCTACGAATGATCCTTTGTCATCTGTTGGGTCGATGTGTCGGAAGAATTGGTCAAGAACCTGTTGATAGCTAACCACATCAGGGTTATAGGTCACGTTGATCACTTCTATGTGACCCGACTTGCCTGAAGAGACCTGTTTGTAGGTTGGGTTTTCCAGTTCACCACCAGAATATCCAGAAATAACGTCGGTTACACCTTTTAGTTTCTCTAGATCGGATTCTGTACACCAAAAACAACCACCAGCCAGTGTCGCGATTTCACTTTTACCTGAATTAGCCGTTTTATCCATTGTATTGGCAGTGCCAGTCTGGCTTACAAACAGCGAAATCAGTGGTAGCGCAACCACGAGTGATACCAATATTTTAGATAATTTATTCATAGATACCTCATCTTGACGTTCTTCTCATTCGATTTTGAATGTACGAATAGAGACAGGTTTTAGATGGAAAAAATTGCATCATTCACAAAAAAAATATGTCGCCGAGAAAATCTTGCTCATAAATGCCGCCAGTAGTAGGGTGTCAGTATTGATATCCAATAATAGATAGTGATGGCGGTTATCGTACATCTAAGGAACAACATGCAAGCAGAAGTTAAATGGGTCGAAGGTTTTAAATTCCTAGGTCAATCTCAATCTGGCCACTCTGTAGTAATGGATGGCAGTGGTGGTGCAACCGCGCCAAGCCCTATGGAAATGGTCCTGATGGCCGCTGGTGGTTGTAGCTCTGTTGATGTAGTGGATGGTTTGAAATCTGCAGGCCAGAACATCACAGGCTGTAATGCAAAACTTGAAACGACACGTCGTGAAACAGCACCAAAAATCTTTACCGTGATTAACATTCACTTTGAAGTGTCTGGTGACAACCTAGATCCTGAGTTGGTGGCTAAAGTATGTGCTGATTCGCTAGAAAAATACTGTTCAGTATGTCTAATGTTAGGTGCTGGCGTAGAAATGACTCACAGCTGGGAAATCGTTTAGTTTTCTGATTGCCGAGCTTGGCTTAGATCAACAGCAGACAAAGAAAAGGGCGAAGCACTTTAAGTGCTTCGCCCTTATTATTTCGGTTAAAGTAGAATGCTATTATTCAGCAGTTTCTACGATAACTTCTTCAACTTGTACTTCTTCTTGGTATTCGAAGCTTGGGATCGTTGCTTCAACACGACGGTTTTGTGCTCGACCTTCAGCTGTATCGTTTGATGCAACTGGGTTTTCTTCACCTTCACCTGTAGCAGTGATACGCTCAGCTTCGATACCTTGCTCTTCGATGTGCGCAGCAACTGCAGCAGCACGTTTCTTAGAGATCATCATGTTGTATTCAGCAGCGCCTGTTGAGTCAGTGTGACCAACAACAACAACAGTCGATTGAGGGTGAGCTTTTAGAACTTCAACTAGAGGTTGTAGTGCAATTTTACCGTCTGTAGACAGCTCAGTACTGTTTGTTGCGAACATTCCTTTAGAGTAGCTCTCTGTTTGTGCTTTAGTCACAACAACAGTACTTTTCTCTTCAACAACAACTGCAGGCTCTGTGATTGGCTCAGATGGTGCTTGTGTTACTGCTGCCGCAGAAGCTGCTGCTGCCGCCGCTGATGCAGTTGTGTTGCCTGTACCGAAATTGTAGCTAACACCAACAGACAGTAGGTTTGAGTTTAGGTCTTGAACGTAGTTGTCATCGAAGTCATCAAAGTACTGGTACTCAACGCGTAGTGCCCAGTCAGAAGAAAGTTGCTTCTCTACACCGATACCAGCAGATAGTACAACGTCATCTTCACCACCGTGCGAGATGTAAGCAGGACCTGCTTTGAAGAATACGTCAAACTCTTGCTGTACTGGAAGGCGGTACATTGGCGTTAGTGAGATTGCGATTAGTGGATCGCTGAACGCAGCTGTTGTGCCGTTCTTTGAAAAGCTTGTTTTGTAATCACCTAAGAAATCAGAACTCAACTCAATGCCAAGTCTTTCTGTGAAATTATAACCAGAGTAGATACCAGCACCAATTGCATCATCATCACATTTAGTACCGCTTACACACGCGCTGTCTAACCAGCCTAGGCCGACTTTTGCACCAACATAAGTGGTTGCAGCAATTGAAGGCGCTGCTGCTAGGCCTGAGGCGGCAACAACAGCACACATGATTTTCGACAGTTTTTTCATAATCTTATCCTTGGATTAACTCTTATTGTTATCTGAACTTACCAGTAAAATGATCACTTATTGGGTTACGACACTGCTTATAATAAGTAAATCAAGGTGTTGGTTCAGCTGAACCTATTTCTTTCTCAGTACTTATATTGTTAATCTGATTGCGTATTGGAGTCAATGAAATTGTTAGATATTATACATTTAGATGGTTTTTATTATTAATTTTATCATTTATTGGAATGCCTATATTTAAAGCTATAGCTTAGCCTCGTGTATTTGCCAGTGACTTTGAGGGGAATAAGTAAAAAACTTGCGCTTTATCATGCTTATAAACGCAAAATCCCCATCCACCATGTCTAACTCGGTTGAGTACATGATTAGATAGGGATTTGAATTGAAACTATAGCGGTATTTTCACGTTTTACATCACGTGAATAGCTCGACTTTGTTTACGGACGCTCACCCGCCAATAAACGCTTCTCGATATCTGCGATCACGCTAGGTAAGTCTGCAATAGTATCGATCAGGTAGTGAGGGTTTGATTTGTTCAGCTTCACGCTTGCTTTTTCACGCGCCGTTGCCAGTGTTGCTTCGTCTGCGTCTAAGTATTCTTGATACGTTAAGCCTGCTTCGTTACCTGATAGAACAAGGCCAACCGTCCACATCCCTGCGTTGTGGCCTTCATCGATACCCGGTGCTGCATCATCCACTTTCACACAAGCAGCAACGCTCGTAACGCCTAGGTCAATGACGTTTTTAAGTGCCATGAATGGAGCTGGGCGACCGCCTTGAGGTAAGTCATCCGTTGCAACTACGTTGTCTGGTCGATAGCCATAATCTGCCGCAGCAGGGATTAGCACATCCATTACTTCACGTGGGTAGCCTGAACAAGAACCGATCTTCACGTTCTTCTGTTTAAGGTTATTCACCACTTCAATCGCGTTTAAAATCGGCGCAGCGTGGTCGGCTACTTTCGCTTTTTGAAGAGGCATGAATGCCGCGTATATCGCGTCAACGTCTTCACTGGTCATTGAACGTCCGAACTGGGCATTCCAACGAACATCAACAGCAGGGATTCGACCCACCGCTTGGATGTGATCCCATTTACCGATACCCATAGGTTCACGAGCTTCAGCTAAGTCGATGTCAAAGTCGAAACCTTGTTTGAATGCTTCAACGAAGATGCTAGTTGGAGCAAACGACCCAAAATCAACGATAGTGCCAGCCCAGTCAAAGATAACCGCTTGGATAGGTGATGTTGTGTTCATAATAGTGTCCTATTTTTGTGTCACTCCCAGTGCAAAGTATTGGGAGGACGAATGATTGTTTGAGGTTATTGGTTTAAATGTTGATTTAGAGAGTGAATTAAAGGTATTCAAAATCTATGCAGACTTTGGCTATCGCTTTTTCGAAGACAGACAGAGCGACTTCTAGTTCGTTTCGGCTGATGATCAATGGCGGGCTTAATTGAATCACGTTACCTTGTGACACCTTGAAGCTCAGGCCATCGTTCAGACATTGGTAAAGTACGGCTTCTGCTTCATCGAACGCTCGGGTTTTGGTGATATGGTCAGTAACCAATTCCACACCCCAAAGTAGGCCGATACCGCGAACGTCACCAATAACTGGGTATTTCTCTTTCATTTGCAGCAGTTGTTCACGAACGAATACGCTGTCCGCTTGCACTTTTTCAAGTAGGTTTTCTTGCTCAATCACTTCCATGGTAGCCAGTGCCGCCGCGCAGCCAGTAGGGCTTTTCTCATGGGTGTAGTGTCCAAGTGATACTTGCGCTGCCGTGTTGTATTTGTCTTTGGTGACCATGGCTGCAATTGGAACCAAGCCGCCGCCAAAACCTTTACCAATACAAAGGATGTCAGGTTCGATATCAAACGCTTGGTGTGTGAACCATTCTCCGCTACGACCCATGCCATTTGGGATGTCATCAATGATCAACATGACGTTGTGTTTGTCACAGATCTCACGGATGCGTTTCCAGTAAGCTTTACTTGGCACTTGAACGTCTGTGTTACGAACCGCTTCGGCAATGAAGGCACCAATACCACCTTCTTTTTCAATCACATACTCGAGGTAATCGGCGTAGTGAACATCGCATGCCGTCTCATTGTTATCGCTTGAGCTACACTCACTTAACGGAAAACTAGCGCGAAGCGAAAAAGAGTCATTGAGCGGGAAAGCACCACGATAGGAAATCGCTGGTGGAATACGTTCTACGCCAGCCATTAACGGCCCCATACCTTCGCGAAAACAAGCTTCGCCGCCGACAGAGATCGCATCGAGTGACGCACCGTGGAAGGAATCCCACAATGAAACGACTTTGAAGTTATTGGTGACATGTCGAGCCAGTTTGAGTGCCATTCCAATAACTGAAGTACCACCTGGAGCAAACAATACACGCTTCAATTCACCACCACAGATCTGCGTAAGCTTTTCAGCGCACTGAACGGCTGTTTCATTGGTAAAGCGACGCGGTGAAAACGGCAATGACGCCATTTGTTGAGTCACTTTATTAATGATGTGTGGGTGGCCATAACCCAGCTGATGAACATTGTTACCGTGAAAGTCCATGTACTTCTTGCCAGTCGCATCTTGAATATAGATGCCCTCTGCGGCTTCAAGTGTATCTAGGCAAGGCGTTGACATCGCTTGATGAAGAAACACGTTAGAGTCACGTTTTAACATCGCTTGAGTCGCATCATCGTTTAGCGACTCATTCCATTTTTCACGCGCTGGTGTGGTGTTCACATCGCCTTCGCTTCGAAAGTGTGTCGCCTTTAGAACTGGCTCTTGATTGGTCATCGTCATTATTTGATGTCCCAGTACATAGCGTTTTTCACTGCTCCAATGAGGGCTTCAATGTCCGACGGGTAAACTTCACCGATGTTACCGATGCGGAAACAGTCTGCGTTTGAAACCTTGCCCGGATAAATCACAAATCCTTGCTCTTTCAAACGGTCATAGAACTCCTTGAATTGGTAATCGCTATGAGTTGGAGAATAGAAAGAGGTGATGATCGGTGAATGAAGGTCATCATTTAGCAGAGGTTCAAAACCAAGAGAGCGCATACCGGTAACCAATGTGGTTTGGTTGGTTTGGTAACGATTATGACGAGCTTCGATGCCGCCTTCCTGTTCCAGTTCAAGCAGGGCTTGGTAGAAAGCACGTACTGTGTGAGTCGGAGAGGTGAAGCGCCATTTACCGTGGTTGCTTTCCATGCAGTGCCATTGGTCAAACAGGTCAAGGCTTAATGAGCGAGCTTGGCCTTTACACTTTTCAAGTTCCGATTGCTTTGCAATAACAAAGCCGAACCCCGGTACGCCTTGGATACATTTATTGGCCGAGCTGATCATGTAGTCGATGCCTAAGTCAGCAATATCCATCGGGATGCCGCCGAAGCTCGACATCGCATCAAGAATAACGGTTTTGTTGTGTTGTTTTGCCAATTTGGCAATGTCTTCAATTGGATTCAGCATGCCAGTCGTGGTTTCACAGTGCACAATTGCCACGTGAGTAATGTCTGAATCCATAGCCAGTGCCGTTTCCATTTCGTTCAAGTCAGGCTGTGATGTTTCACCCGGGGAAACGACATGGCATGGAATGTTTAAATAGTCTGCGATTTGAGCAATACGAGCACCGTACGCACCGTTATCCACAACCAAAAGCTTACCGCTGTTAGAGATAACACTGCCAATCGTAGCTTCAACTGAAGCTGTACCGCTACCTTGCATTAATACGCTTGTGTATCCCGCTTGCTTAGTCGCCAAAGTCACTAACTTGCTACGAATTACTTCAACAACGTCTTTGTTGTATTCATCATCCCAAGTACACCAATCTTTTAGCATCGCTTGGCGAACGGTTTCAGAAGTAGATAGAGGACCCGGTGTCAGTAGTAAGTATTCGTTTCTCATGTTCAATTCTCGTGATATTTATTTTGGACTATACCAGTATTTAAGGTTACTTTAACAACCAATTTAAACGGTCGTAAATAGCCCAAACATCATTTTCACAAAAGCTTCATATTAAAATTGGTCACTTGTCTTGAGAAATTTCCCGATCTTTAAACTGCCATTTTTTGTTCATTTAATCGTCATAAAAGCCAGTTACCTTAATACTCGAAATCTGGTACATACCAATGTGAAGGGTGTGTGCTAACAACCTAAATGAATTTATGGATATAGAAGCCTCTAGATGGAGCTTCTAACTTCTAACCTTGGCATCGGGCCTGACTGGAGAAAATGATGAAAAACCGTTTTATGAAAGGATCACTTGCAGCATTAGTCACTCTATTAGCGGGTAATGCTTATGCAGCACAGGAAGTGACGGTTTACACTGCTTTTGAAACTGACATTTTAGCGAAATACAAAAACGCATTTGAAAGTGAAAACCCAGACATCAACATCAAATGGGTTCGTGATTCAACCGGGATCATGACGGCAAAATTATTGGCTGAGAAAAATAACCCTCGAGCAGAAGTCGTGTGGGGCCTTGCAGGTTCTTCAATGGCCTTACTGAAAGAGGAGGGCATTCTTAAGCCTTACATTCCTCAAGGTGTAGAAGCGTTGCGTTCAAACCTCAACGATCCGCAATCTACTCAAGCTTGGTATGGCAACGATGCATTCTTCAATGCGGTTTGTTTCAACGAAGCGGTAGCGAAACAACTTAACCTACCAGCACCTAAATCTTGGGATGACCTAACGAAGCCTATCTACAAAGGCCATATTGCGATGCCAAACCCAGCGTCTTCTGGTACGGGTTACATGCAAGTGTCTGCTTGGCTGCAAAACATGGGTGAAGACCAAGGTTGGAACTACATGCAGAAGCTAGATCAAAACATCGCTCACTACACGCACTCTGGTTCTAAGCCATGTGTTCAAGCGGGTATGGGTGAAGTCGCTATCGGTATTTCTATGGCGAGCCGTGGCGCTAAGCTAAAAACTCAAGGTGCACCACTTTCTGTGATTACGCCTGAAGGTATCGGTTGGGAATCTGAAGCGGTAGGTCTTGTTAAGCCGTCTGATGCAGCGCAACGCGTGGTTGATTGGTCTATCTCTAAAGCAGCAAGCGAACTTTACATCGAAATGTACCCAGTTGTTGGTCACCAAGATGTGACGGCAACAATTGAAAACTTCCCTAACGTCGAAAAGAACATGGCAAAAATGGACTTTGCACGCATGGGCAGCGAGCGTGCAGACGTATTGAAAACATGGTCTGAGAAGTTTGACGCTAAATCAGAGCCAAAATCTTAATCTATCGAGCTAGTCAGTTAATTAGAAGTTAGAAATCAGTAAAGGAAGGCTTCGGTCTTCCTTTTTTAGTTTTACGCCTTTAGGTATTAAGTAAGGTACGACAAATGACAAAGCACTATTCATTTTGGTTCAAACAAGCATTGGAACAGGAGTTTGGCAGTATAAATGCAGGTCTAGAATCCGCGAATCCACTTCAAAAAGACGTTAACTGCGACATCGCTATTGTTGGCGGTGGTTACACAGGGTTATGGGCGGCGATTTTAATCAAACAGCAACAGCCTCAAAAACACGTTGTAGTGATTGAAAAAGGCTTGTGTGGCAGCGGCGCTTCTGGCGCGAACGGTGGCTGCATGTTGACGTGGTCGACTAAGTATCCAACGTTGAAGAAGTTATACGGCAAAGAACAAGCAAAATGGCTGGTTAAAGAATCGGAAAAGGTCATTTACGAGATCGAAGCTTTCTGTAACGAACACAACATCGACGCGCATCTCTATCGCAGTGGCACTTATTACACGGCGACCAATGAAGCGCAAAAAGGTGGAATGCAGCCTGTTGTGAATGAGTTGGTCAAGCAAGGAATAAATAGTTGGAAGAAGTGTGACAAGTCTTTGCCTGATAAAGCGGGATCGGAGCGTCATATAGAAGGCTATTATTCGGAAGCCGCGGGCAGTGTGCAGCCAGCATTACTGGCGAGAGGGTTACGTCGAGTTGCTATTGATTTAGGGGTTGAAATTCACGAAAACACGGAGATGACTTCGCTTGATTATGGAGCCCCGGCTCGAATCCAAACCAAAGGTGGATCTGTCTTTGCCGACAAAGTAATTTTGGCGCTTAACGCATGGATGCTCGATCACTTTAAAGAGTTTAAACGCAGTATTGTGGTTGTTTCGTCAGACATGGTTGTCACTAAGCCTATCCCTGAAAAGCTTAAGCAGTTTGGCCCAGAGAAAGGGGCGGCAGTAGTGGATTCACGTATCTTTGTTCACTATTACCGAGACACCCAAGACGGACGACTCATGTTAGGTAAAGGTGGCAATAAGTTCTCGTTTGCCAACCAAGTAGAAAGCATGTTTAACCAAACCACTAATTATCTACCGATTCTCAATCAATCCTTCCAAAAACTGTTCCCTAAACTGGAACAAAGTGAATTCGATTACAACTGGTCGGGTGGCTCAGATCGATCGGTAACAGGATTGCCATTTTTCGGTAATCTAAAAGGCCAAACCAACATCTATTATGGGCTCGGTTACTCAGGTAATGGTGTTGCTCAAACTCGTATGGGCGGAAAGATTCTCTCATCTATGGTACTCGGAACCGATAACGCTTGGACCTGTTGTGGACTAACCAAGGGGCCGCTTGGACATTTCCCGCCAGAGCCATCTCGTTGGGTGGGTGCAATGATGGTGCGAGACGCAGTGCGAAGAAAAGAGAACGCGGAAGATTCTGGTAACACGCCATTGTGGCTAGATAAGCAATTGGCAAAGCTGGCTGGTGCGGCAGGTAAAGCCGACAAGGTAGAGTAAATCTGTTGTTTAGATTTTTTCTCGCCCGCTAAGTCTGAGTTGGAAGTTAAATTTGATTTGAAGTGAGAATTGATATGACGACCCCGCTGTATGTATTTGATCTAGATGAAACACTCATGGACGGAAACAGCGCCATGATTTGGAATGAGTTTTTGGTTGAGAAAGGCTTAGCGAATGAACCTAGCTTTCTGAACGAAGAACGCCGGCTAATGACGCTGTACGTTCAAGGTATTCTTAATGAAGATACTTACCTTGAATTTGCTACACGCTCTCTAGCGAAAAAGACACATCAAGAGGTGTGTGCTTTGTTAGAAGAGTGTATTGATAGCAAAGTTCTGAGCAAGATCTTTCCTCAAGTGATGCAGGGGAGTTGGTCTTCCAAAACACAAGGGCAGCCGATGGTGATCATTTCTGCGATTGTCTCATTCATTCCTGCATGCGTAGCGAAAAGGCTTAATATTCCGAATGTTGTCGGCATCGAACTAACGGAAGAATCGGCTCAATACACTGCCAAAATTCTAGGGCTTCCAAATCACCCATACGGCAAGAGTGTTGGTTTGAAAGAGTGGCTAGAGCAGCACAGTACCTCGTCTCATCAACGTCAAAACAATGGTGATTCAATCAACGACTTGCCTCAATATGAATTGGCCGATCGCCCTCATCTCGTTAATCCACACGAACGTTTAACGGCTCGTTCGGACTTTGCTCCATGGTGTGCGGTCTACTGATTTCAGTATTGGTACAAGCGATAGGTATAACCATCAGCAAGCATTGATATTTGGCGGTGAAAAGTACATTGGCTTTCATCGTCAAATACTATTTTTGAAACTATTGGTTTACTGTAAGTTATTGAATATTATAACTTGTTTAACTCGCGTCTTCCTCCGCTAGAATGAGTTTTATTTCTGCAATATAACTGTCACTTAGCTTCTATAAATTTGTCACTCAACTGAAATATTCAAAGTTTAAATTTGGTATATACCATATAAAGAGTGCTGTAGTATGAGCAACCAAACTTATTTGAATATTGAAAACGTTGTAAAGCAATTTGGCCAATTTACAGCGCTAAAAGACATCTCCTTATCGATTGAAAAAGGCGAGTTCGTCTGTTTCCTTGGCCCGTCTGGCTGTGGAAAAACCACCTTATTACGTGCGATTGCAGGTTTAGATTTACCAACTTCTGGCTCTATCGAGCAAAACGGTAATGACACAACCTTCTTGCCGCCAGAAAAGCGCGACTTTGGCATTGTGTTCCAATCTTACGCATTGTTCCCAAATCTGACAGTGGAAGAAAACATTGCGATTGGCCTTAAAAACCAAGGTATGTCGACCAAAGAAGCCCTTGAGACTGTTGAATCTTGGTTAGAAACCATCGGTCTGCCTACGTCGGGTCAGAAATTCCCAAATCAACTGTCTGGTGGACAGCAGCAGCGTGTGGCTTTGGCTCGCGCTTTGGCTTTGTCTCCGGGCTTGCTGCTCCTTGATGAACCGCTGTCTGCATTGGATGCGAAGGTAAGGACACACCTGCGCGACGAGATTTGTCAACTGCAGCGCAAATTGGGTATCACCACAATTATGGTGACGCACGATCAAGATGAAGCTTTGACGATGGCGGACCGCATTGTGGTGATGAATCATGGAGTTATCGAGCAAGTCGGAGCTCCGCAAGAGATCTACCAAAAACCTGTAAGCCGTTTTGTGGCGGAGTTTGTGGGCAGTATGAACTTTATTCAAGCGTCTGTAGCAGCTCAGGGAAAAATGCGTATCGCTGAGTCTATGTTGCCACTGCCTGGGTTAGACAACCTGACACCAAAGCAGGGTGATGTGTTTGATATCGCGGTTCGTCCAGAGCAAATTCAGTTTGTTGATCGTTTTAATGAATCTTTACCTGTTCGAATCGTATCAAGTGAATTTCTAGGGGCGTTTTATCGCGTGGAGTGTGAGTTGCAACACGACTCGACCGCGAAAGAGATCATCGTTGATGTGCCTGTTAAAGAGTTCAACCGATTGAAGCTGCGCCGCAGTGATATTCGTTACGTGGCATTCGATCAAGAAGGCCTGAGAGCTTACCCATCGAAAAGCTTACAAGTGATGAAAGACGAGGCGGCGTAATCAATCATGGAATCGACTCAAATGATGCAATCTAAGCTGCTATTTCAACGACGAGTACAACCTTTTCTTGCTCGGTTGAGTAAAGACAACGTTATCCTATTTGGGCTACTGGCATTTTTGTCTGTAGTCATGACACTGTTTATTCTGATGCCACTGTGGGCAATGTTGAAAAAGAGTGTTCAAAACGCAGATGGCGAATTTGTCGGTTTACAGAATTTCGCGACGTATTTTGCTTCTCAAAGCCTGTGGCAATCCGTTGGTAACACCTTTACGTTGGGCTTGTTGGTAACAGCTGTCGTTGGTGTTTTAGCGTTTGGTTATGCCTATGCTTTGACTCGTTCTTGCATGCCTTTTAAGGGGCTATTTCAGGTTCTAGGTTCTGCGCCAATTCTTGCTCCGTCATTACTTCCTGCAATCAGTTTGATCTTCCTATTTGGTAACCAAGGTATCGCCAAAGAAGTGTTAGGGGGCAACTCGGTATACGGCTTGATTGGTATCTCACTCGGCTTGATATTTTGGACTTTTCCGCATGCCTTGATGATTCTAACCACTTCACTTAGAACGTCCGATGCTCGTCTTTACGAGGCAGCGCGCGCTCTAAATACTTCATCGCTTAAAACCTTCTTCATGGTGACCTTACCTGCAGCTAAATATGGCTTAATCAGCACTTTGATCGTTGTGTTTACGCTGGTGGTTTGTGACTTTGGTGTACCAAAGGTCATTGGCGGTAGTTACAACGTTCTATCGACGGACATCTTTAAACAGGTGGTTGGTCAACAAAACTTCTCGATGGGTGCTGTAACCAGTATCTTGTTGTTATTGCCTGCGCTACTTGCGTTTACAGTGGACCGCTGGGTGCAAAAGAAACAGAAGAGCTTGTTTGATACTCGTTCTGTTGCGTACCAACCAGAGCCAAATACCGTGCGTGACGGCTTGTGTTTCCTTTATTGCACGATTATCTCTGCTGCTGTCGTTATCGTGTTGGGCATGGCGATATACGGTTCTATGGTGACCTTCTGGCCTTGGAATAAAGCACTCACCTTAAATAACTACAACTTCGCAGAAATGAGTACCTATGGTTGGACTCCGTTCTTCAACTCTCTGACGCTTGGCACATGGACTGCCATTATCGGTACCGTGTTGATTTTCTTAGGTGCGTACTGCATTGAGAAGGGCAGAGCATTTGGTCCTGTTCGTCAGGCGATGCAAATGCTCAGTGTTGTGCCAATGGCGGTTCCGGGTATGGTGTTGGGTTTGGGGTATATCTTCTACTTCAATGACTTGAGTAATCCACTCAATTTCTTGTATGGCACAATGGCGTTCTTGGTTATCAATACCGTGGTTCACTACTACACGGTTGGGCACATGACGGCATTAACTGCGCTGAAGCAGTTACCTTCGGAAATTGAAGCTACGGCTGCCTCGGTTAACTTACCGCAATACAAGTTGTTCTTTAAAGTGACGGTACCTGTTTGTCTGCCTGCGATTTTAGATATTGCGACATACCTGTTTATTAATGCACTTACCACGACATCTGCGGTAGTATTCTTGTATTCTACCGATACGATACCTGCGTCAGTTTCAGTACTGAATATGGACGATGCGGGGCAAACCGGTGCAGCAGCAGCCATGGCGGTAATGATCATGATATCTGCAGCGAGTGCGAAGTTGATTCATATGTTAATCAATAAGTTATTTGAGAAGCGCACCCAAGCTTGGCGCAAGCGCTAGCGAACCATTTATATTGCAGTTGGCCAAGGAGTGGCTGACGACAAGAACAAGAATGAAAGGAAATTAAGTGCAGTACGTAAAAATCAAAGATGTCATCGTAGAGCAGATAGAGTCGGGGATGCTAACGCCACGACAGAAGCTGCCTGCAGAACGTAAGCTGGCTGAATCGTTTGATACGACACGCGTTACATTACGTGAAGCTTTGTCTTCACTTGAAGCGGAAGGGCGTATTTATCGAGAAGATCGCCGTGGTTGGTTTATCTCACCATCGCCGCTTCGTTACGATCCAACACAAACACTTAACTTCACTAATATGGCTCTGGCGCAGAATCGAAAGCCGAAAACCGAGTTAGTGGCAGCGAAAGGGATGTTGGCAACTAAGGAGGCGACTAAGCTTCTTGAGTTGCAACCGTTCTCCGATGTTTATCGAGTCGATAGAGTTCGCTACCTTGAAGACAGGCCTGTTGTGTATGTGACGAACTATATTCGACCAGAGCTGTTTCCTAACTTGCTCGATTATGACCTGTCTAAATCACTGACCGACATCTACCGTGAGCACTTTGGCGTGGTGTATCAGAAAATCCGTTATCGTGTAAGCACAACGTCTTTACTGGGTGAAACTGCGCAAGCATTGCGTGCGACTTCGGGTTCTCCTGCAATGGTTGTCGAGCGTGTTAACTACAATCAAAACGGCGATTTGATTGACTGTGATATTGAGTATTGGCGTCATGACGCGATCAGTATTGAGTCGATAGCGCAGTTAGAGCGTTAGTCGTACGTTAGAACGCTGGCACACCTCAGGTTAGGGATTTACCCTACTGGAATGATCAAAGGTCTCTTATCTGGAGGCCTTTTTTATCCTCTGTTTTCAGCGACTGCTTTTATCAGTCAATAAGTTAGGAATGAAATGGAATTTTCTGCCATTGTCATCGTGATTATTTCGGCTCTGCTGCATGCGGGTTGGAATGTCCTCGGTAAATCAAATCAAGGCTCTGGCTCATCTTTTTTCTTAGCGTCTGACTTTGCCGCTGCCGCGATTCTGACTCCCTATTTGATTTGGTATGTCTACAGCGTCGGCTTTGCAAACATCACGATTCCATTCTGGCAGTTGCTCTTCTTAAGTGGCATTTGCCAAATCATCTATTTAATCGGCTTAGGCATCGCCTATAAACAGGCAGATATTGGTGTTATCTACCCAATGGCACGAGCGCTGCCTGTGTTAATGGTTGGTTTGGGTACAGTGTTGATTGGCTATGAGTTGTCATTGAATCAATGGATTGGCTTTGCACTGATCACATTAGGCTGTTTGTTTGTGCCGCTTAAACAATTCTCTGAGCTGAGGCTCAAGGCCTACCTGAACCTTGGCGTATTGTGGGCATTAATAGCGGCGATAGGCACCACGGGTTACTCCATTATTGATAAAGAAGCGCTTCTATTATTGGAGCCATTAAGCACGCCTACTATTACCAATAAACACACGGCGATTTTCTACCTAGGCATTCAATTTTGGGCGATCGTGATTCCGCTGAGTATTTGGTTGTTGGTGACCAACCAAAGAGTCGAGTTTACCAACGCATGGATACTGCGTAAGAAAGCCACGGTTGCAGGCATTATGATGGCATCGACTTATGGCTTGGTGTTATTTGCGATGACGATGACAGAGAACGTCAGCCTGGTTGTGGCACTTAGGCAAGTCAGTATCATCTTCGGCGTAGTGATGGGGATCTACTTTTTAAAGGAAAAGTGGTACATGACTCGTGGTCTAGGCGTTGTTTTTATCATTACCGGTTTAGTTATCACACTGACTTGAAAAGAAATTAATTCACACCTCCAATCTATAATGTGACTTTTTAGTCACATTTCTCTTATTGATAGCAAACGTTTTACTAATGTTAAAGATGTGATCCTTCTCATAGACAAGGCTGTAAAGTTACCGGTAACATTTACCCCCAACGTTACCGGTAACATATAACAACAAACCGGACTCTGTGAAACTCATAAGGATACCCAAATGAAAGCTCTGACTAAAACGCTGATTGCTGCTTCCCTCACTGGTCTATTTGCTACTTCAGCAATGGCTGCAGACTTTAAACTTAAGATTCAATCTTCAGATCCATCTGGTGATTTGAACTTCAAGGTTCAGCAGAAGTGGGCTGAGCGTGTAGAGACGATGTCTAACGGACGTATCGACATCGACCTTCTGCCTGTAGGCGCTGTGGTTAAACACACTGAAACGCTGGGCGCGATCAAGATGGGCATCCTTGATGGTCATATCACAGCAACAGGTTACTTCTCTGGTAAAGATCCAGCATTTGGTCTTATCGGTAACATGGTTGGTGCATGGTCAGACACAACACAACTGCTTCAGTACATGAACTACGGTGGCGGTAACGAGCTAATGACTGAGCTTTACAAGCCTTATGGCGTTCAGTTCGTTGGTGCTTCAACAACAGGTGTTGAATCTTTCATCTCTAAAAAGCCAATTGACGGTGTCGCGGATCTTAAAGGTCTTAAATTGCGTGCGCCTGAAGGCCTAGTACAACAAGTGTTCGCAGCAGCGGGTGCGACTCCTGTAAACCTTCCGGGTTCTGAAGTATTTACCGGTCTAAGCAAGGGCGTAATTGATGCTGCGGACTACACAGTATTCTCTACAAACCAAAAAGCGGGCATGAACGATATTGCGACACACCCAGTTCAACCGGGTTTCCACTCGTTGCCACTTATCGATATCTCTGTTTCTCAGAAGAAATGGGACAAGATGCCTGCTGACCTACAAACAATCTTACAAACATCTGTGCGAGACTTCTCTTACGACATGACGACTCAGCTAAAAATGGCTGACCAAGCAGCAGTTAAAGAAGCACAAGCAAACCCAGAAATCACGATTCATGACTGGTCTCAAGAAGAGCGTAAGAAGTTCCGTGAGATCGCAAAAGGTCAATGGAAAGTATTTGCAGAGCGCTCTGATAACGCACAGAAAGTTTACACCTCAGTTACCGTGTTCCTAGAAGAAAACGGCTTACTGTAATTCAAACTTAGCTTATTGATGGGGGAGGGCATTGCTCTCCCGTTTTCTCCCAGGAAATTTGGCCCATGACAGACAAAATCCCTCACGCACCAGCTGAAAACGATGAAAAGCCAAGAAACGGGCTTGATCGTCTTATCATAAAATTCAGCAACTTAGTTAGCTGGTTGTTTATCTTCACTGTATTGATTTCATTCTACGAAGTTGTAATGCGCTATGCATTTGACGCCCCAACCACATGGGTGCACGAGACGGCTTCATTTATCGGTGGTTCATTATTCATTATCGGCGGCATCTATGCTTTCGCGGCTGATAAGCATGTACGTGTTGTTCTTATTTACGATTCAGTATCTAAACAAACACGTAAATATCTTAATCTTGTTCACCACATTGTTGGTTTAGCCTTTGCGGGCATGCTCGCTTACGCAGCTTACTTCACTGCAGAAGAAGCGTGGTTTGCACCTTGGGGTGAATTTCGCCTTGAGACATCAGGCTCTGTATTGAATGCGCCTTATCCTGCGCTGCTTAAAGGTCTGATCTTTGTCGTTTTATGTGTTCTTGTTGTCCAGTTTGTATTGCACCTAATCCAAGAGTTGATGGGTCTAAGGAAGAATGACGATGTTTGATTTATCTTCTATCGGTATCGCATGGGGCAGTTTGCTCATGCTAGTTATGATGATTGGCTTGCTACTTACAGGTATGCAGCTGGCCTTCGTAACAGGCTTCGTGGCGATTTTCTTCACCCTGTGCTGGTTTGGCCCTGATGCTTTGCCTTTGATAGCTAGCCGAACTTACAGCTTTGCTTCAGGTTATGTATTCCTCGCCGTCCCAATGTTCGTATTGATGGCAGCCCTCTTAGATCGTTCGGGTATCGCACGAGACCTGTTTGATGCCATGAAATCGGTTGGCCGTAAGGTTCGCGGCGGTGTTGCGGTACAAACCTTATTGGTAGCCGTGTTGTTGGCCTCAATGTCGGGTGTTATCGGTGGTGAAACCGTACTACTTGGTATTCTTGCTCTGCCTCAAATGCTTCGCTTAGGTTATGACCGTAAACTCGCTATCGGTACAACCTGTGCGGGTGGCGCGCTAGGCACCATGCTTCCGCCAAGTATCGTACTTATCATTTACGGCATGACAGCCAGTGTATCAATTGGTGACCTGTTCAAAGCGTCTTTCTTGCCTGCGTTTATCCTTGCGGGCTGTTACATCGGCTACGTATTGATTCGTTGTAAGCTAAATCCGTCTCTTGCGCCTATTCCGAGTGATGATGAGACAGAGGAAGACATCGCTAATCAACCTAGCTACTTCAAGGCTCTGTTCTTCCCGCTGCTTTCAGTAGCAACCGTTCTAGGCAGCATCTACACGGGTATCGCTTCAGTAACCGAAGCTTCAGCTTTGGGTGTGGTTGGTATCATGATCAGCGCACTAATCCGTGGTGAGCTGAACTACAACATGCTCAAAGAGAGTGCCATCGCAACGATGCGTACCTGCGGCATGATCATGTGGATTGGTATCGGGGCAAGTGCTCTGGTTGGTATCTACAACTTGATGGGCGGTATTGATTTTGTTGAAGAAACCATCCTTGCGCTAAGTGGCGGCAACGCGACAGTAACGCTGTTAATCATGATGGCTATCTTGTTGGTACTTGGTATGTTCCTTGATTGGGTCGGTGTAGCACTTTTAACAATGCCCATCTTCGTTCCAATCATTACTGGCCTTGGCTTCGACCCAGTTTGGTTTGGTGTTGTGTTCTGTCTAAACATGCAGGTGTCTTTCTTGTCACCACCATTTGGCCCAGCAGCTTTCTATCTGAAATCGGTAGCGCCAAAAGACATCAGCTTGGGTGAGATTTTCACGTCACTGCTGCCGTTCATTGCACTTCAAGTCCTAGTTTTAGGCTTAGTTATCGTCTTCCCGCAACTCGCGCTTTGGTGGCAATAACAGCAAAGGTTCCTGACCGGATTTAGCGTCAGGAACCGAACCGCAACAACACAAGTTTAACTATTAGATTCGATTGTCAGCCCCAGTTTTGGTTGGGGCTTAGGGAAGGCTTGCCTTATGAAAAGCAAAAAAATACTCGTGATGGGCGTATCTGGATGCGGAAAAAGCCTGATTGGTAGCCGTATCGCAGAAGCATTAACGCTCCAGTTTTTTGATGGAGATGACTTCCATCCGCAAAGCAATGTAGAAAAGATGCGTCAAGGTATTCCACTGACAGACGAAGATCGTCAAGGATGGCTGGAAACACTGAACAAGCAATATATCGAACAACCAAGCGCTGTGATCGCTTGCTCGGCTCTAAAGCCGCAATACCGCGATATTCTGCGCAACAACAACGAAGACTTGGTGATTGTATATCTACAAGGCAGTTTTGATACGATTTGGAATCGTCACAAAGCGCGTGAAAATCATTATTTTAATGGTCAAGAGATGTTGAAAAGCCAGTTTGAAACCTTGGTTGAACCTGAATTAGATGAAGCGTTATTTGTCGATATCTCGCAAGATGTTGAGCAAGTCGTAGAAAGTGCACTTAAACAAATTAAGCAGATAGGCTAAACCATGACTCAGCTAAAAAATGACATCGCGATGATTGGTTTAGGTGTGATGGGCAAAAGCTTAGCGCTGAACCTACTCGACAATGGATTCAACGTTGCGGGTTTTGATTTAAACGCTGACAACATTCAACGTGCTAATTCAGAAGCGAAGCAGCTTAATGAGTCCTTTGACGGCAAAGGTCAGTTCACTAAAGGAACTAGCCTTGAACATGTATTACAGGGCTTAGCAAAACCTCGTGTTATCGCGTTATCGGTTCCTGCAGGAAAACCAGTCGATATCGTCGTGAATAATTTGCTCGACGCAGGTTTGGAGAGCGACGATATTGTTATCGATACGGGTAACAGCTTATGGACAGATACCGAAACGCGTGAACAGAATTACAAAGGTAAGCTTCGTTTTTTCAGCACCGCTGTGTCTGGTGGTGAAGAGGGGGCGCGTGTTGGCCCTGCGCTGATGGCGAGTGGTGACCAGTCTGCTTGGCAATATGTGAAGCCAATGTGGGAAGCGATTGCTGCAAAAGTGGATGCGAACGGTTTACCTGTAGCTCAATTTGAAGCGGGTGAGGCGTGCGCTGCGTATGTTGGCCCTTCTGGCACAGGTCATTACGTTAAGATGGTGCACAACGGTATTGAATACGCCGATATGCAGCTCATCTGCGAAGTGTATCATTTCATGCGTGATGTGCTGGAAATGCCAGCTCAAGAGATCGGTCAAGTCTTTGAACAATGGAATAACGGTGTTCTTAATAGTTACCTAATGGAAATCAGCGCCGATATTCTTCAGCAAGACGATATTGTGACTGGGAAGCCATTTGTTGATGTTGTGCTAGATAAAGCCGGGCAGAAAGGGACTGGATTGTGGACTGCGGTGAATAGTCTACAAGAGGGTTGTCCAACGCCAACTATTGCACAGGCGGTCTATGCTCGTGCGATGAGTGGTCAAAAATCACAACGTATTCAAGGGAGTCAGCTTCTAAAAGGCAATATTGCGGATGCCAGCCAGTTGGACAAAGCGGAGGTTGTCTCTGAGCTTCATGACGCTCTCTACTGTGCGAAGCTGTCTGTCTATGCTCAAGGCTTTGACTTGTTGAAAACAGCGTCAGACAAAGAAGGCTGGAACCTAGACTTCACCCAAATCGCTAAGATCTGGCGAGCAGGTTGTATTATCCGTGCTGCTTTCTTGCAAAGTATCACGTCGGCTTACCAACAGAATAGTGAGCTATCGAACCTGTTGTTTGATGAGGCTTTCATTAAGCAAGTGGAAGAACGTGAGTTGGCTTGGCGTATAGCCGTGGCTAATTCCGCTTTATATGGTGTGCCGATGCCGGGGATCAGCTCTGCATTAAGTTACTTTGATTCTTTGCGCTGTGAAGTGTTGCCAGCCAATTTACTGCAGGCACAACGGGATTACTTCGGTTCTCACACTTATTCGCGAGTCGATAGAGATGAGGCTGAAAAGTTTCACGTGACTTGGAGTCAGTCTCCAAGAACGGAAGTTAAAGTTAACACTTAAACAATGTCTAACGCCCTCGCTATGAGGGCGTTTGTAATTGTGATGCTATATCAACCTTTTAGTAAATTAGGCTTCAAATTCCAAGTCAGTTGGATACACTGTTACCAGTAACATAACTCAAAAATAATAATTATTAATTATGTCGAATAAGAAAAAACGTCCTACATTACAAGATGTTGCCAACTTAGTTGGTGTCACCAAGATGACCGTAAGTCGCTGTCTGAGAGATCCTTCTCAAGTATCAGAAGCGCTACGAGACAAGATCAACGCCGCAGTCGATGAACTGGGCTATATCCCCAACCGTGCTCCAGACATTCTTTCCAATGCAAAGAGCAACGCGATAGGTGTGCTGGTTCCCTCGCTAACCAACCAAGTTTTTGCTGAAGTTATTCGTGGTATCGAGCAAGTCACCGCACCAGCCGGCTATCAAACCATGATTGCCCACTACGGCTATAGCGCAGAACTGGAAGAACAGAGTATTGCTTCGCTGCTCTCATACAATGTGGATGCGATTATTCTATCTGAGAATGTGCATACCGATAGAGCGCGTAAGATGCTACAGACCGCGTCGATTCCTGTGATTGAGATTATGGACTCGGTATCGCCAAGGATTGAACAAGCTGTCGGCTTTGATAACTTCGAAGCGGCTAGGGCAATGACCAAAACCATGCTCGAACGAGGGCGCACTAATATTGCTTATTTAGCGGCTCGTATGGATGAGCGTACTCGCTTGAAAATGGCGGGCTATGAACATGCAATGCAAGAAGCCAACAAACCGCCTGTAACACTGCAAACGGAAGATGCTTCTTCGTTCACTTTAGGTGCAAAGCTTATCGGAGAATTGATAGAGAAACACCCACAGGTGAATGGCATTTTCTGTACGAACGATGACTTAGCGATTGGTGCCTTCTACGAATGTGTACGTCGTGGTATTCAAGTACCAGAGCAGATGGCGATTGCGGGCTTCCACGGACACGACATCACAGTGGCGATGACACCTCGTTTGGCCACTGTGGTTACACCGAGGGAGCAGATCGGTAAAGTAGCCGCAGAACAAGTTGTGGCGCGTTTAAAAGGCAATCAAGAATGGATTGCGAAGTTAGATCTTGGTTATGAGATTGAAGTGGGCGAGAGTATCTAATCTTCAGTCCGGTCTTGCCCTTTATTGGATTCAAACTAAAACGCCCTTAACGGTAGTGATGTCGTTAAGGGCTTTTTCAATTTGTTTTTGTGCTTCTAGCTTAAGTGCTTGTAGTAAAGATCTTTAGCTCGCTAAAGTTTGAGCATCTTGTTGCTTTAGCACTTTATGGCCATCTTCAGTGACGCCACGTTTCCAGTAACTGCTGATGTAGATGTTCTCTTTTTCTACTTCTTTTTCGTTGCGGAAGTATTGTCTTAGCTTGCGCATGCTTTCAAACTCACACGCGGTCCATACTGAAACCTGACCGCCTAACCATTCAATGCTGCGAACGGTTTGTGATAGTGTTTCTTCAGTTTCATCTTCAATCAACCAAGTGATTTTGATGCCTTCAGGGGCTTCAAGTGTTTGCTTGTCTGCTGCTGAGTTGATTTGAACCACAGCGTGGCCTGTCGCGTTCTCTGGCAGTGACTTTACTTTTGCGGAAAGCGCAGGCAGTGAAGTCATGTCTGCGACTAAGAAGAACCAATCAGACTCGAGGTTCAGTCCTTGAATTAAACCTGGGCCAGCTACTGAAATAGTATCACCCACTTTCGCGCTCATTGCCCATCTTGCAGCAAAACCACACTGCAAATCTTTAGTGATGTGACGAACGAAATCGACTTCGATGAATTGCTCTACTGGGTTGTACTGACGAATGGTGTAGGTACGCATGGTTGGACGCTCACCTTCATTCAATTGGCTCAAATCAGTGGTGCCTAGTGGCGAGAATAAAAGCTTGATGTAGCCGCCGGCACATTCTGTTGGGTATTTACTTAATCCCTCACCGCTCAGTGTTATACGCTGCATGTTTGGAGTAATGGTTGAGGTTTGAGTAACGGTTAATGTGATAGGGCTAGGCTTGCTCATATAAGGCTCTCTTAGATTTTGATTCCGACATCATAATCCTGAACCAGAAAACACTCAATACTAATAATTATCATTTACTGTAATTTACAGTAAGTGCAATCTAACCAGAATTCATCGATCTGTGTTGGTAAACTCATAGACAAAAAGCCCTTTAGAAAACTAAAGGGCTTGATGTGTTAGCGCGGTTGAACGTGAGAGTAATTAGCTGTTAGCTTGCTTTAGTTCAACCGTTTCATCAGCGGCTTTTGCTGTTTCTAGCATTTTGCGAATAATGAATGATGCTGCCATTGCGATACCGACCATCACTACTGCTAGAACCGTCAGCATTTGGAAGTAATCGCCATAAACCGTTTGAACGATCTCTTGTGTGATCTCTTGACCTTTCTCAAGTGCAATTGACGTTGAGAATACCGCACCAACAATGCCTGACAATGCCATTGCAACATAGAACATACTTACTGAGAAGTTCTCGATGCGCTTTGGTGCAACAGATAGTATGAAGGCAACAACCATTGAACCTACAATTACTTCACCAAATGCTAGGAAAAAGTGAATTGCTAGGAACACTTCTGGGCGAATGACAGAATCCTCACCAACCGTAGTGACTGCCATTGTCAGGATACCGAAAGCGATAGCCGTTAGAATGAATGAGAAACCCACCTTCGTTGCTGTAGAGAAATTAATGTTTTTCTTTTCTAGGTTAGAAAAGATGCCCGCAATGATAGGGCCTGCAACCATGCACCATAGTGGGTTCATTGCCATTGACGCTTCTGGTGCAATAGGGATGAAACCAAATAGGTCACCACGCATTGTGTTGATCGCTACCATTGTCATCGACGTCATCATCTGACCGTAGTACACGAAGAAACAGGTGGTTAGGAAGGTGATGATTAAGATCGTGCCCATTTTCAGCATGTCTGACTTCTTCGATTTCACCATCAAAGAGACAAAGTAGATAATGGCTGCAGCACCGATCGCGTAAACGATGTTTTGGCCGATATCCATGTTAGAGAACATGAAAAATACTAAGCCGATCATTGCTGCAGATAAGCCTAGGAAAGCAGCCCAGTTTTTAGTACTTACAGGTTGTTGATCGATCTCTGCGCTTGCTTCGACAAGGCCTTTGCGAACAAAGAGCATCATAAGCAGCGCAGCACCTGCTAAAATCGCTGAAAGAAGGAAACCACCTTGGAAACCAACAATAAGCACTAGCATTGGGAATAAGTATTGGCCTAGCAACGCACCAATGTTGTTTACCGAGTAGTTGATAGGGTAGCAGTTTTCAAAATCTTCTTGAGTTTTGAACGTGCGTTTGTAAAGACTTGGGTAAGAAGGCGACATTAAACCACGTGCATAACTTGCTAAAGCGATACCACATAATGCCATCGGCACATTGGTCGCTGCTGCACCGATTACCAGTAAAGCATAACCACTTGCGAAGCCTAAAAAAGCAATGGTTAAAGAACGGTAAGCACCTAAAAATTTGTCGGCGATGAAGCCACCTGCGATAGCAAACAGTGGTCCGATTGCAGAGAAAGCACCAACGACCATCATGGTGTCGGCTTCATTGTAGTTCAGATCTTCAAGGAAGAAACGAGTCAAGATCACCATGACGCCATAGAACGAAAGTCCAAACATCATTTGGCAGAACATCATTGATTTATTTAATCTATTCCACATTATTTTATTCTCGCATTTTGTAAACATGTAGTGCTATTGCTCTATTGTACTATCATTACTAGTAATATATAAGCTGAAAGATCTCTCCCAAGCAGAACTTTACTCGATATTCATCTTATTATGAGTCCATGAAAATTTAACACGAGTGAAATTTGCACTATTAAATGTTGCTAGTAGATGCATGGTGGTGTGAAATTTAGCCAAATTTGTTTGTAGTTAAGTGACGAACCAATAACGGGAAAGTTAGTAGGAGTCATCGAATAAATGTTTTTAAGTGAGTATCACTTTCAATTGGCGGCTGAGTTCTCGTTAGTAAAAAAGCCAGCTTGGCGGCTGGCTTTGTTTTGATATTGAAAACTAAGTTTACAAGAATGCTGTCTCTACAAGGGCTTTCTGAACTCGTGTTTTTGTCTGTTATTCACACGGTGGTGCCATGTGAATCACCGCCAAGCCGCCTAGAGACGTTTCACGGTATTTCTTGTTCATGTCTTTACCTGTTTGGTACATGGTTTCAATAACCTTGTCTAACGAGATAAGACACTTGCTGGTGCGCTTCAATGCCATACGTGATGCGTTGATGGCTTTCATCGCACCCATAGCATTACGTTCAATACACGGTACCTGTACTAGCCCACCGATTGGGTCGCATGTCATGCCCAGAGAGTGCTCCATTGCAATCTCAGCAGCAATACAGATCTGCTCGTTACTGCCGCCGCGTAGGGCAGTTAAGCCTGCCGCAGCCATTGAGGAAGACACGCCAACCTCACCTTGACAACCCACTTCAGCGCCAGAAATAGAAGCATTGGTTTTGTACAGGATGCCGATAGCACCAGACACCGCTAAGAAGTCTTTGAGCTGTTTAGTGTCCAGTTCTTTGATGAAACGATGGTAGTACATCAATACTGCAGGAATAACACCAGCAGCACCGTTGGTTGGTGATGTCACAACTTGGCCACCCGCTGCATTCTCTTCACTCACAGCAAAGGCAAACAGGTTAATCCAATCCATGATCTCCATTGGATCGTTTTCAATAGAGGCATTTGCTTCGAGCTTTTTCAAAAGCGCAGGCGCACGACGTGTGACTTCTAGGCCACCATCAAGGATACCTTCGGTGTCAAAACCACGTTGCATACACAGAGACATCACCTTCCAAATTTGGTTAGCTTTCTGGTCGATCACATCCATGCCTTGGAATGACACTTCGTTGCGTAGGACTAAACCACCAAGGCTCAGTCCATTTTGGTCGGACAGTTCAAGCAATTGATCGGCAGAAGAGAAGGGGAATTCAACTTGTGTTTCTGACTCTTGCTTGCCGTTTTGAAGCTCATCAGCGGTTGCGATAAAGCCACCACCAATCGAATAGTAGGTTTCCATATCCAGAAGGCTGCCATTTGCATCAAAGGCAGAGATAGTCATACCGTTCTCATGAAGGGGTAGGTTGGTTTTGTGGAAGAGCAGGTCACTCTCTACATCGAAATGAATTTCATGGTTGCCACTCACCATTAAAGATTTCTCTTCAATCGCTTTACGCATGGCCGCATTAGCGCTGGTTATTTTGATCGTATCAGGGCGGTTGCCAAGCAGGCCTAACAGGGTCGCACGGTCGGTGTGGTGACCAATGCCTGTTAGTGACAATGAGCCGTATAAGTCAATTTGAATACGGGTAACTTGACCAAGTACAGATTCAATCTTTTGGGTAAAGTTGAACCCAGCGATCATTGGCCCGTTGGTATGGGAGCTGGAAGGCCCGACCCCGATTTTGTAAATGTCAAAAATAGACAGCATAGTAACTTCCTGTGAAGACGGTTCGATGTACGAACTCTGTGTAAAATTTGTATTTGTTCGTTTCACTTTTTATGAAACATTTTTAGTCGAGCTTGTTCTTTGCTTGAAACGTCTCTTTTATTGAAACTTGTGTTAGCAAGCGTAGAGCAATGAAATACAAGAGCGTGTTATGTTTGCTTTATAAGCGTCACGTCTATTCCTGCATTACATATGGTGTTGCTATCAATAGTGAGCATTATTGCGAGCAACCTATGAGAATTTAAAAATACTTTTGTTACTGGATATTGTATACATAATTCACTCTATCTAATCACTAAAACGAGACTTGAACATAAAATGAGCATTAATCACCTCCTTATTGTGCTGGGTAAGCGACTTAATGGGAATAAATTGACTGATGAAGGGATCAGTCGAGTTGATGCTTTAGTTGAGTATCTGGCGGAGCTTTTGGCCGAAGAGTCGAATCAGCAAACTGCAGTGGCATTTTGTGGTGGAGTAACAAAGGGGCAAACCCTCTCTGAAGCGGATGCTATGCACCAGTATTTTCGAAAGCTAGAAAGTGAACGTGAAGCCCCGTTTGTGTTGGGCGCGATCTTACTAGAGCAATTTTCGACAAATACGGTAGAGAACATTCAGAATTTGGCTTCTGAAATGATAAAGAGCGGGCTGTTTACTCGCGGGCAGAGTGTGAAAGTAACCTTTATCTCGAACGATTATCACCTGCAACGCATCTTTGAGATTCAAGCGTTGATGGACGAGCAAGGCCTGCTTAAGGTGCTTATCGAAAAGTGTTCAGCACTAGGTGTAGAACTACAGATAGATCGCAAGTTGGAATCTCATGTTGCAGTGCCATATCCGCACCAAACGACTCAAGGCCAACTGTTTTTGTTGATGGATGTACTAACGACCTACAGAGTTTATCTTGAAGGCGTAAGCGTAGGGGCGTTTCAACGAGATTTAGATATCGTTAGGGAAGAGCCACAAAGACTCTCCGTTGAAGCGGTGGTTAAAGCAAAAGAATTGGTAAGGCGTTCGTCCCTTTTTGGTATCGTGGAAAGCCTGCTTCCGGTTTTGGAATGTTGTGTTCAACAGACTCCAGTGGATACTGACATTAAAAAAGTCAGGGAATATCTAGCACTACTAGACACTAACCTGACTTTATTGAATCGATATTTAGATCCAGAATCGGATCACACACATCGCTGGTGGCGATAAGTGTTTATTTCTTTCTCGTGATGCAATAAACCGTCTTTAAACTAGCAAAAGCGATTAAACAATAGGCCAGAAGCTCGGCACCTTCTTCGGCAATATTTTTAACTACGCGAACGTAATCATCACCCATAACGTTGTGCCAAAAGGCCCATGTGTTGCATTACAATGATTAACTTTGACTTTGGGTTTCTGAATCTTGCTCGTGGTTATTGCGGTAGAACTCCCATTGTTCAATACGCTCACCGTCATCGAATACACAGTAAGTGGTACGTTGATTGTTTTCAGTCACCGTATCTAATTCACCATCCTGTTGAACACAATAAACCGCGGCTGGGTTAGCGACTGAAACACGTTGGCCTTCGCTATATTCTGCATAGTCGTTTGCACAACCGCCTAATACAACGGCAAATACAGCCATCAAACCAATTTTCTTCATGTTTATCTCCTACGTGATAACTCTACAAATAAATGCGTTAAGTTCTACAGAACCCAATTAGAAGCTCTATGAAATGAGTATATTTTAGATTTCAGAAAAGGTTGTCCTAATTTGGTCAAGATATTGAAATAGGTTGATATTTCGTTGGATTTCGCCGAATTTTGAGTGCTAGATCAAGCTAACTAGAGCCAAGCTATAAGTGGAGCCTCCTTGTGTGACGCATGCTCGTTTGAGGTTTACTGTGATTCGATGGCGATGTGTTAACAGCTGGGAGGTGAAGTCGGAAAGCGCTCTTGAAGGCGATTGTGCACCTCGAATCTATTGATGATTATGATATGATGCCGCCAAATTCAGTAGAGCAGTCACAGTCATGAGACACCTAAAAACCACTATTCACCCTGATATCGACCATCTAGACAATAAAACAGTATATAAGCGCAACGCAGCCCGTGCGATTGTGTTAGATGGCGAAGACATTTTGATGCTTTATACAGAGCGTTATCACGACTACACCATTCCTGGTGGCGGTTTAGATGAAGGTGAAGATGTTATTGCAGGCATGGTTCGTGAACTGGAAGAAGAGACGGGTGCGAAGAATATTCACAGCATCAAGCCATTCGGTATCTTTGAAGAATTTCGTCCTTGGTATAAAGACGACGCAGATATAATGCACATGATCTCTTACTGCTACTCATGCAAGATCGACCGTGAGCTTGGTGAAACGGCTTACGAAGATTATGAAGTGAAAAATGGGATGAAACCGGTGTGGATGAATATCCATGAAGCGATCGCCCATAATGAAAAAACGATGGCTGAAAGCCCAAAAAAGGGCATGAGTATTGAGCGTGAAACCTTCTTACTTCATCTCATAGCCAAAGAGATGCTTTAACACTTAGCTATGATAGATCAATATTTAAGCTACAACTTTGCCGCCACTAGAGCGGCAAAGTTGTTTCTTGTGGCGCTAAAATATAACCACAACATCGAATAATTAAATATGGTTGATATTGTCAACTATGTGTTTTTGATGTATCTTTACCTCTGCGATGTTCCATCTTGCCGGATAACACCATCACATCGCTGTGTGCCTGCCCTAAACAAAGAATACTATGACTAAAAGACAGTTTATTGCCCATTACTTGCGCATGAATCGCACCTCTTATTTGTTGGCGATTGTGTTCATTTTTCTCGTTAACTGGTTACAAGTAGAGATCCCTCGTTATATTCAATTGGCGATAGATTTAATTGATGATGCCTCTTCAACAGGTCACCAACAGCTTCAAACCTATGTTTGGATTGTGGTGGGTATGTCGGTCGCAATGGTTGTTGTACGGATCCTGTCACGGATCTATGCGTTGAACCCCGGGCGAATCACAGAGGCAGCGCTCAAAAGCACACTGCTACAAAAGCTGAATCGTTTACCAAGCAGCTTCCATGAACGCTTCGCTTCAGGTCGTTTAATCTCAATCATCAATAATGACCTTAGCGGGATCCGTTTGATGTTCGGTGTGGGCTTCCTGCAGTTCTTCAATGCGTTGCTTGCCTTGTCGCTGACGCCTCTTTATATGTGGCGTATCTCACCAGAATTAACGCTTTATTCGATTATTCCTATCTCAATCGCTTTTGTGATTTTTCGAGTGGGCTTCAAGCGCATGAAAACGCTGCACTTAGAACACATGAAGCGACTGCAAAACCTATCTGCTCAGTTAATGAGCTACCTATCTGGGATTGATCTGATCAAGAGCCAGCAGATGTCACCTTGGGTGAAGGCGGAAACCGAAAAGCTCAATCAACTGTTGCTTGAATGCCGCCTTAAGATCACTCGTATTCAAGTCTTCTTCATGCCGGTGCTCGATTACGCCAATGACCTGATGAAAATTATTATTCTTGGTCTGGGTGGTTTCATGTTGATGAGGCAGGAACTCACACTGGGTGAGATAACCGCTTTCTTAACTTACTCGGTTTTGCTTGCAATGCCGTTGATGCAGCTTGGTCGAATCGCGACGATTTATCAGCGTGGCATCGTCGGAATTCAGAGCGCGCAAACCATTCTTAATGCCAAAGTACCAGAGCTAGATGAAGAAAAGCTCTCTGAGTTAGATGTTGAATCGCTGAAGGGAAAAACGTTCTCTGTTCGTAATCTTAGCTTTAGTTACGCGGGTGAAGAACGCTTAATCCTTGATGACATCAGCTTTGATATTCCTGCGGGTAAGAAAGTGGGTGTACTAGGCGGAATCGGAGCGGGTAAAACGACATTAGTGAACTGTTTGAATCATCATTTAGATGTGTCTGAAGGTTCCGTTTTCCTTGGTGAAAAAGATGTCACTCGTTTCTCGCGTAGTGATTTACGTCGTTATGTGAAAACCGTTACTCAAGACCCTTACCTGTTCTCAGCGACTGTCGAAGATAATATCCGTTTTGGTAGCTTGGATACCGATTTGGCCAAGAGTCAGGTTGATGAAGTATTAGAGCTCAGCCAATTGGCCAGTGATGTGACTCGCTTTGAACATGGCGACCAAACCATGGTCGGTGAGAAGGGCATCATGTTGTCTGGTGGTCAGAAGCAGCGTCTGAGTATTGCACGTGCTTTGTTGCAGCCGACAGACTTAATTATCATGGATAATGTTCTGTCTGCGGTCGACTATGAGACAGAAAGAAAGATCTTAGAAGGCTTGTTTAAACGATTGGAAAATCAGTCGGTTCTGGTGGTGTCACACCGCGTTAATGCCCTTGAATATATGGATGAAATTATTGTGTTGAATGAAGGTAAGGTAATTGCCAAGGGCGACCATGCCACGTTACTCAAAACTTGTCCTTACTACTATGAGACATGGCAGCTACAGCAGAATGAAACGGAGGCCACAGCATGTTAAAGGGTGTTGATCTCAAGTACCTTAAGCACTTTTTTAAGTTTGCTAAGAAATACAAAGGTTCTGCCATTCTGGGTATTGCGATGCTTCCGCTGTCGGTCATCACGAGCTTGTTGTTTCCTTGGTTGATCATTCAAGTGATCGACGTCCATCTAAGTCATGGTGATATGGATGGGTTGCTCGAATACGTTTTCTATTTGGTTGCCGTGCTGGTGGCGAGCTATGTGGTGGATACCACCTATTCGTATAACCTGCGTAAAACAGGTCAATACACGATAACTGACATGCGTTCTGTGTTGTTTGCTCGCGTGCTTAAACTGCCGCGCAGCTATTTTGACAATACGCCAATAGGTGTCACGCTTTCGCGCCTGACGAGTGATTTAGAAACCATCGGCGAAACCTTTGTTCAATCGGTTGTCGGTTTAGTGAAAGACAGTATCAACACCATTGCTTTATTGGTGATGATGTTCTTCATTGATTGGCAGCTGACGTTGATTGTATTGATTATTATGCCGCCCGTGATGTACTTAACGGTGTACGTGCGAAACCGACTTCGTGCTCTGTATAAAGTCACGCGTTCTTCACTTGCACGCGGTATTGGCTTTCTACAAGAAGTCTTGTTTGGCATGAAAACGGTTCAGATGTACCGAGCGGAAGAGCAAGTTGAGCAGCGTTACCAATGCTACACCGATGAGTTTTTGAAAGCGCAGAAAAAGATCAATAAATACGATGCGATTCTGTTTTCGTTTATCTCTGGCATTACCTCAATCACCATCGCGATAATGATTTGGTACGGTTCTGGGCAAGTAATCGAAGGGGCACTCACCTTGGGTGTGCTGATTGCGTTCATCAACACGCTAGAAAAGGTATTTGTACCGATTCGCGACTTCACCTCGCAGATTGCTTCGATTCAGAGCTCATTTGCTGCGTTCGACCATATCGAAGAGTTGTTTGTCGAACCGACGGAAGAAGAAGGTCGCAACTTACTGCCATCTAAAAAGGTTGAAAATCAGCTCGAACAGTTTGTTAGCTTAGAATTTAAGAACGTGAGCTTCCGCTACAAAGACGATGCTCCGTACGTTCTAAAGAATGTCTCGTTTGTATTGGAGAAAGGGCATCAAATCGCGCTTGTGGGTTCGACTGGTTCGGGTAAATCGACGATTCTACGTTTGATATCTAAAACTTATCAAGACTATGAAGGCAGCATTCTGCTTAATGGTATTGAGTTATCGCAGATCTCAAGCGAAGACTCTGCTCACTTGTTCTCAATGATGATGCAAGATGTGCATTTATTTGAAGAGACGATTCAGTTCAATATCGCGCTGGGTAAAGAACACCTCTCAAGAACCGAGGTTGAGCAAGCTGCGCGTTATGTTTACGCGGATAAGTTTATCGAGCAGTTGCCACAAGGCTATGATTTCCGTTTAGAGAAGAACGGAGCCAACCTATCTGTAGGGCAAACGCAGCTTATCTCCTTTGCACGAGCGGTCGCACAAGGCGGACAACTGATGATGCTTGATGAGGCAACCAGTTCGGTAGATTCCATCACCGAAGACTTGATTCAAAAAGCCATGCAACGTCTGTTCAAAGAAAAAACCGTGATCGCCATTGCCCACCGCCTGAGCACTGTTCGCCACTCTGACACTATTCTGGTGTTGGAAAAGGGTGAGATTGTTGAGCAAGGCAATCATCAACAGTTGGTCGCATACAATGGCATTTATGCCGGCTTGTTGAAGGAATCGATCGTGGAAACGAGCGACTCTCAAGTAACGGTTGCCTGATCACCTCAAGTCAGGTCTACCGTTATTGATACTATGGATTGGTGTTACTTATGTTTCACCAATTTCTATTCTTTTCTAGTATTCCCAGTAGCTTAGGAAAAATAAAACATATTTTACGATTATTAATATGTTATGATCTCCCTACTACTAAAGGGGTGTCTACGGGCATCGGGATGTATGCAAGCAAGAAGAACCGGCTTGTGTCAGTCACTTTCTGGCGAATATGGAATCGAAAATGTTGTTGGAAGAAGTTGTAGAAATTATTGAATTAACCGACTCAGACCATTTATCTCAAGCAATGGAGCTGTTTAACGAGCATGGTTTTGTTGATGCTGAGTCTTTACCTTTTATGAACGTTGTGTTCGAAACCGCACCAGATCAGCTTGCGAAGAAACTGTCGCAAATTGGTTTTAAAGGTTTAGTGCAAGTCGAAAAGAATGAAGACGCATCAGGCTTCACTATTATTGATGCTGACCGCATTCTGCTAAAAGATTCTGCTTAGCTGCAAGATTCTTCTTAATGACAAGAATAAGATTCAGCTTAATTAAAAGACTCTATCCAGTTCAGTTACACCCGTTATGATTATTTGAGGTTAACACAGTGACAACAGCAACCATTTCATCAACAGAGCAACACATTTCCAATGAACATGCGCTTTTGGGTGCATCGTTATTAGCGTCTCAAAAAGTTGAGTTGGCTCTGTTCAGTGTTATATCTAAATTGACGAAAGCGTTACCGAAAGAAGCACAGCAGCCACTCGATTTGGACATAGATACCTTTCTAAGAGAGAAACCGAGTGAGCAAGCTGCGACGTTGAGCTTGTACGAACAAACCTTTGGTGAGCAGCTTCCGTTAAAAACAAACGAACTTAACGATTTTATCTACCACAGAAATCTCGTGACTCGTGGCTTTTGGCGAGTGACTGGCGCTGATGTTAAAGGCGGTGAGAAGCTTGCTAACCCAGAGCTTTATTTAAAAGAGTTCTTAGCCAAATGCGAATATTGGCAAGTGATGATAGATACTCACAGCAAGTAATCAAATTGAAAGAAGAAAGCCATAGCAACCGAGCTATGGCTTTTTTGTGCGTACAGGTTTGCTTTCTTATATGGCGGCGTTGTTGATTAAAAGCCATAGCACTAGTTATCTGATGACTATGTGAATTTAGGTGTTAAAACCATGAGGAGAAGCTAAATAGGCTGGTTCTCTAGCTTGTGCCGCCATAACGAGATAAAGTGACACAAATATTAGATATATAAGGAAGGTATGAATGCTTCGTATTCTATTGATTGCATTGTTCTCACTGGTTACAACCATGAGTTTTGCAAGCGAAGAGGGTAAATACTCTGAACAGGAGTATTTGGATAGACCGCTGATGGAACGCTATATATTGGATGAGTTGAAGCAACTGCGAATGGAACAACAAGACCTTGAGAGACGTCTCACTATTCAGATGACGGATCGCGAATTGACTGTAGCGGATAAATCGCTGAACTACGCCAATGTTACCGTAACGTATTTCTTCTACATCATTGCTGGTGTGGCCTCTCTTATCGCGCTGGTGGGTTGGCAATCCATCAAAGAGCTTAAACACACAACTCAAGACATGGCTGATAAGCGACTTAATTCTATCGCTCAAGACTATGAGAAGAAGTTTAATGTTCTTGAACGGGATCTTAAGCGCAAGACCAGAATCATTTCCGACAACAACCGCGAAATTGAAATTATCAATGAGATTCATAACCTATGGTTGAGAGCACAGAACGCACAAACGGCAGAGCAAAAAATTGAAATCTACGATGAAATACTGAAGGTTCGTCCTGGAGATTTAGAAGCACTTACTGCCAAAGCTGACGCTGCTATGGATATACAGGAATACCACTGGGCAATGAGTCTTTGTAACCGTGTATTAGAAGTCGATGACCAAAATGCTCATGCCTTGTATCAACGTGCTTGCGCCTACGCTCGATTAGGGGCAGAAGGTCAAGCTATCGATGACTTAGAGCGCGCTATTGAAGCCAGCGGGTCCATGAGAGAGCTGCTAACTGAAGAGCCGGATTTTGAAATGTTGCGTGGCCTAGAGCGCTTTGAGGCGCTTCGCGAAGAATAAATGTTTGGTGACATGGTGGGTTTCTTATGCCCACCATACTTTTATGCTTTGTACGGAACGGTTTCTTACATTTCGTTTATTTTGTTGATCTGATTGTTATGTTATAACACTTAATAAGTTCCTTGTTATAACCGTTAAGTATTTATGAAGTACCTCCGTATTAGCCTGATTGTTGTTGCTATCAGTGCATTTTCACTTGCCGCTTTACTCTCTTTTCATCCAGAACCAGAAAAAGAAATTGTAATAAAAGTCACGCCTTATCAAGAACTGAACACGGACGGTGAGGAACAGGCGCTCCCACAAACCAATTCGAACCCAATGATCAAAATTCACTACTTTGTGAAGGTCGGGGATACCCTCAGTAACATATTCGAGTCGTGGAATCTGCCTTATGAAACGGTTCATAAGGTCATGGAAGCGGATCTTGAATCTTTGAAACTCGATACGATAAAACCTGGTGACCACCTAGAACTGCTTGTAGATGGTGAGTCCAAACAGCTCGTTGAGTTGGTTTTCCACGAAAGTCTGGTTGAGCAGGCTGCCTTTACTCGAAATCATGATGGAAGCTTCAGCTATCAGTTCCATGAGATACCAGGTGAATGGAAGGAAAAACTCTACGCGGGTAGTGTCCATGGTAGCTTTTCAACATCTGCATACAAAGCAGGGCTTACCACAGCTCAGATAGCTAATATTACTCGCACGTTGAAAGATAAAGTTAACTTTACTCGTGAGCTAAGACCTGGTGATAACTTCAATGTACTGGTTAAAGAGCAGTACACGAATGATCACTTAACGGGAAAAACAGAAATTCAAGGCATCTCTATTCAATTGAGAAACCGAGAAGTGGCGGCGTTTTTGGCACCTGATGGCCTCTTCTACGACAGAGAGGGTAATAGCCTAGAGCAAGCGTTCGATAGATACCCTGTAGACAGAAAATTCCGAAGAATTACCTCATCGTTTAACCCTAAGCGAAGACACCCAGTGACAGGGCGAATCTCGCCACACAATGGTACTGACTTTGCGACGCCTGTGGGTACGCCAGTATACTCAACGGGTGATGGCCGTGTTGTGGCGCTTCGTGATCACCCTTATGCCGGGAAATACTTGGTGATTGAACATAACAGCGTATACACGACACGTTATCTTCACTTGAGCCGCTTCCTCGTTAAGAAAGGGCAGCAGATTAAGCGAGGTCAGAAAATCGCATTATCGGGTGCAACTGGCCGTATCACAGGTCCTCATTTGCACTTTGAAGTATTAGTCCGTGGTCGAGCTGTTGATGCGATGAAGGCAAACTTACCGATGGCAAGTTCGATTATGCCTAAAGATAGGAAAGAATTTTTGGCTCGAATGGCCTCTTTTGATGCCATGATTTCTGAGCCAGCAGATCGTGCAAGTTAGAGATATTCGAGCCTAAGTTGGCCAACGAATACAATAACGCCCCTTAGCTAGTTATTTAGCTAAGGGGCGTTTTTTATAGGTAGTCACTCGATTTAGCGAGTGATTAAGTTAAGCAACAACAACCGCTGTGCCACTTGCTGAAACCATCAGCATGCCATTGCCTGTACCCAATACTTCGTAATCAATATCGACACCAACCACCGCGTTTGCACCTGCTTCAATGGCTTTCTGTTCTAGCTCTTTGAATGCGTAGTTACGAGCTTTCTCCAACTCTTTTTCGTAAGTACCAGAACGCCCACCAACAAAGTCACGAATACCCGAAAACATATCTTTGAATACGTTCACCCCTAGGATCGCTTCTCCTGCAATAACCCCTTTGTAATCGACAATGCGTTTGCCTTCGACAGATTGTGTAGTGGTAATAATCATAATAGCCTCTGTATGTTAGATGCGTTGTAACTAGCTGAATAACGGCTAGCTGTATTGTGGGTGGAGCCGTTTTATTCTTGAATATCACCGCTGATTATTGTCTCTGAGCGTGTGAATTCATGTCTCAACCATGTTCTCAGTTTTAGCACACTTTCTTGGTTTAATTTGTTTTTTGGACAAACAAAATAGAAATCTTGGTGTGGGTTAGCCACTGGTTCACCAAGCTCTACCAGCATCCCGTGGCTAATGTCATCTTTCACAAACAAGCGGTGAGTGACCAATACACCAAGTGACCGAATCGCACCTTGCACAGCTTGAATCGAAACATCGAACGTCAAGTTACTGTGGAAGGTAGGCATAGGGATTTGGTAATGATCACACCACACTTGCCAGTCATGCTTTCGCCTAGGGTTAAAGACACCAATGGTCGGGTTTTGTTTCACGAGTTGTTCAACGCTTAATCCCATTTGGTTTTTCAATAGTGCAGGGCTGCAGACTAGAACTAGATCATCATCGCCGAGCTTTTCGCTGTAATACTGATCCCATTCGTTCGGTTTGCCGTGCACAAGGGCAATATCCACGCCTTCCTGCTCGATATCAAAAGGGCCAGTTAAGGTGGAAATACGAATATCGAGTGAGGGAGCAAACGCTTGGAAGTCGGGGACTCGGGGAATCCACCAGTGCATCGCGAGTGAGTTCACCATGTTAAGTGTAATACGGTGATCGTTAGGTGCTTTTGCCAGTTCTTCAGTGGCTTCAATTACTTGTTCGAGTGCTGGCGCGATCTTTCGATAATATCGCTTACCTGCGGCATTTAGCACAACACGGCGACCTACACGTTGAAACAACGGCTTGTTGACCAGTTGTTCCAGTGACTTGATAGCTTGGCTTACTGCAGAGTGGCTGACATACAACACCCGAGCAGCGTCGGTCATGCTGCCAGTTTCAGCCACAGCAATGAAAGCATAAACGGATTTAAGCGGAACGAGTTTCTTCATTGGTAAGTTTTCCTTACAGTTATGGTTAATATTACTCGCTATTTTTCATCACGTCACGTCTCTAAAATAGGTGTCATAGGAGGTGATAATTATGTCTGATATTACCAAGGCAACGACTTTCATGCTGTTGTCGACGTTCAGTTTGTCTTTAAGTGGTTTAATGGCCAAGTATCTATCTGAAGCGATGCCCATTTCGTTGTTGAATTTTGTGCGTTTTTTCTTACCCAGTCTGTTTTTATTCTTATTCTTGATGTTTTACAACGTGACCAAACCATCGGGAGAGATGTGGAAGCCTTTGGTGATGCGTGCAATCTTTATGGTGGCGTGTCAGTGGTGTTTCCTCACGTCACTGCAAACCTTAACTTTGGTTGAAGGTGTGGTGTTATTCAGTACAGGGCCTTTGTTTATTCCGTTGTTAGAAAAATTAATATTCGGAACTAAGATTCATACAACGACCATCGTTTGTTTGGCGATAACCTTTGTTGGCGTTGTATTGATGGCTGGGGATTGGTCGCAGTTTGAATATGGATCAGAGTTTTTTAGACCGGCGCTGTTGCTGGGTTTAATGGCGGGCATGTTCAATTCAGGCTCACAAGTCAGCTTATATCGAGCATCCAAGACAAGCCTTTCACCAGCAGAGCTTAACGCGTGGACGTTTTTAGTCGCCGCAATCATAGTGATTCCTATGGTTGTGTTTACTTCAGTCTCAGCGGCTCCTGAGGTAATTGAAAGCACAGGCAGTTTATCGGTGTTGTTGTCTTTTGATGACTTACGTTGGATAGGGCTGGGTGCACTTGGGTTGGCGCTATTCACCATTAATACGCAGATTTTCCGTGCGAAAGCGTACAAGTTGGCAGACAGTGGATCTCAATTGGCTCCGTTAATCTTCACTAACATGCTGTTTAGCGCATTATGGCAGGGCTTGTTCTTTGATGACGTGTTTTCTACTCAACAGATGATTGGCATTAACCTCATTGTGGTTGCGAGCATTAGCAATACGTTATTGGCCAAAAGACACAGCAGAGCGAAAGCCAAGCAGGCACCGCGAGCTGCAATGACGGTAGCGAACGCTACAGCGTTGGATTCTGCCGCGAAAAGTTAAACATTGAGTTTATGACCTAAAAGCTAGAACTTAGAACCTATAACTTAAAATCTAGAACAACGAACGTATGTACTCTTTCACTCGTTCAATGTGCTGGTTCTTATCAATCTCACAGCGTTGGTTAGCTTCAAGGAATCGCTCAGCGTATTTGTCATAGATTTTGTTTTCTAAGAACAGTAGATACAGTTTTGGATCGATATGACCGCTGGTGGCCATGTCGGTCATGATGTTGAGTGATTCACTGAGCAGCTTGCCTTTTTTGTATGGGCGATCACTGGACGTGAGCGCTTCAAACACATCAGCAATCGCCATCGCTCTAGACGGCAGAGGCAGTTGGTCTTCGTTCAAGCCTCTTGGGTAGCCTTTACCATCAATGCGTTCGTGATGCCCGCTCGCGATATCTGGGATGTTTTTGAGGTAAGAAGGGTAAGGGAGTTTGTTGAGCATGGTGAAGGTTTGAATAATATGGTCGTTGATCATAAAGCGCTCTTCATCGTTTAACGTGCCACGACGTACTTTCAAATTGTGCAGTTCACCTTGATTGTATTTGACCTCTCCCGGCTTGAGCACAAACGCTTCTTGCCACAAATCTGCAGGGTTAAAGCCATTGTCCCAAGGTATTTTGTGCTCGGGTTTGTCAGCAAGTAGAGGCTCCATGATTGGCAAAGTCTGTTCTGTATTTTCTGGCTTAGTTTGACCTTTCTCTGTCGCGTCTTTTTGTGTGCGGAATCTCTCTTTTTCAGACCAAGATAAACCGAGTTGGTCGTCCAGTGTGCGCTTCCATTGGCGTTGAGCGATTTGGTCTAAGCGTTCGAGTTGCTCTTCTGTCATCGATTCTCCACCCAGGTTGCACTGTGCAACGAAGGCAAACTCTTCATCCAGCTCAGACAGGCTTTGTTCGAGTATTTTCAGTTGTTCCTCTTGAAGTCCACCGTTGGCCATCGCTTTCCAGTAGTCGGTTTCCGCTTGTTGTTTTAGCAACTCAAATCGCATGCGAACTTCGTGGATTCGGTCATAAATCGTTTCTAATTTTGTCGCTTTATCTACCACATATTCTGGTGTGGTGACCTTACCGCAATCGTGCAGCCACGCGGCTAACATCAACTCTTCCCATTGCTTACTATCGAGTGAAAACTGAGGGTAGTAACGGTCATCATCAATGGTCGCTTGGGTTAACCACTTGGTGAGCTCAGGCACTCTTTGACAATGTCCGCCAGTGTATGGAGACTTGGTATCTATCGCAGAGGCTATCAACTCAATAAACGCGTTGAGCATGTCTTTCTGTTGCTGCATTTGATCTATGTTGTCTTTAGCGATTTCGGCAAAGCTCAGCAGCTCGCGTAAAAATGCGTGCTTGTCTTCCTGCATCTTAGTAATCGGCCTTTCATAGCCTATCGCCACAATGCCCACCAACAGCTTTTCGCGGTTTAACAGCGGGAACAGATACAGGTCGGAATTGAAGATTGAATCCTGATAATAGTTGAGTACGTTATCTTCTCGATTAAGGTGGATCGTCTCTCCAGATTTGAGCTGACACAGCAGCCATGGGGTGTGGTTGATGAAGTCATTAATGTCGGCTTTAAAAGGTAAAATGGCAAGGTTAGCTGCCGTATCAAACACATCCTTTTCTTCGGATTGGGTAAACAACACGATGGTTTCTGCTTTGGTGATCAAGTAGCTTTGATGCGCAATATTCTTGGCTAAAATCGAAAACTCCTGATTACCCGCGGTGTCCCGAAGTAGTGCTATCAGATCATGAAGCGTGTGCTCCATTAGCTCAATCGAGTGGGTGAGGTTAGCCACTTCTTTGATCATACTCTTGGGATAATGGGTGCGTCTGAAATCAAACCGAGCGATGTTATCCGTCAGTTGCATCAAAGTATTCAGTGGTTTAGATAAGCGATTGGCAACCAGCCACACGATGCCGAAACAGATAAATAACATCCCAATCGCAACGGCGACTTGCTTGTCACGCATTGAGATAAGATCAGAAAGCAGTTCATTGTGTGGTGTCGCTTCGGCTAAATATAGAGTCACATTCTGTGTCAGTTTTACAGGTGTTAAGGTTAATGCCCATGTGTTTAGGTTGTACTCAACGTTCTTCAGGTTGAGATTAAACTTCTCTTCATCTGAGATTAGCGGCCCTAAAACAGAGGATTTCAATGCCTCTATCTGTTCTCGTTTTGGCACATTAAAGAAGCTTTGATCTTGTTCACTTCCTGACACTTTTCCTACGGCTTGACCATTACTGCTATCTTTACTTTCGGGACGTAGTTTTAAGTTAGATATCGATAAATCAAGTTGATGCTGACCGAGAAGATTAAAGTGTTGATCGAACAGTGCCAGTCGAGTTTGTGGGGAATAAGCGAGTTTACTGATTTGAGAAGAGAGTGATTTTAAGGTGAAGTCGGCACCTACCACATGCTTGCCATCTGCCGAGCGCCTAGAAAGCGTAATACCGTTAGTTTGCAGGAAATAGAACAGATAGGGTTCAGAGAGTTGTATAGAGCCGTCTGGTTTTGCATTACGAAACCAAGGTCGAGTGGTTGGATTGAACTTGCTCTCGGCTTGCATGGTGCTGATCACTTGGTGCGCACCGTCTAAAAAAGTGATGAAGTTTTCACCGTCTAGATTGGTACTGCTGACCATCATGGTCGCTTTGGCCGGAGCATTATTGTCGGCTCTTTGTTTGTTGGTGCTTAATGGACGAAAAATTCTGAATTCACCATCCTCGGAACCATAGAACAGTGCGACCAAGTTAGTATTTTGTTTGAAGATGATATCAACCGAAGCCAACCAAGACTCCTTTTCAACCGAAGAAGTTTGTTGAGCCACAAACGGGCTAACCGCCATTACGTTTAAGGTGGTGATGACAGGAGCAATGGCTTGTTTAAACACCGATTCCAACTTATCACGATGTTCATTACTGACCTCGCGAACTGTGCTTAACAACAACTCTTGAGAATGCCGATAGCTTATTGATATCAATACCGCACCGACAAAGGTTGTCAAAATTAAGAAAAGGCTGGTGATGTGGATACTCAGCGGATATCGTCTTCGTCTCATCAAACACTCCGACTTGTGAACTGGTTTAAGTATTGACGAACTTGAGTAGGTTGCAAAAAATTGGCTCAATTACCGGGTTTGCATGGAATACGTGCAGGAGAGGCAGTCTATCCGTTCTATCGTGCAAAGCAAACGAGTAACAATAAAGCCTCACGTTTTGGTGCTAATTGTCACTTTCAACTGATAAACTGATTAAATTGTTGCCACGAGGCACTCCTTTTCAGAAAGCGGTTCCAGGGATACCTTTTTGAAAAACGTTTAGAGACCAAGCTAGAGGGCATTGTTTCATGGAACTCAAAGTAGATACTCATACCCACACATACGCAAGTGGTCATGCTTACAGCACGCTTATCGAGAATGCTAAGTCGGCAAAACAAAATGGATTAGACATGTTTTGCACTACTGACCATTCAGAGTCGATGCCGGGCGCGCCACACTATTGGTTCTTCAGCAACCAGCGTGTGCTTCCTCGTTTTATCGAAGACGTTGCGATTATCCGCGGCGTGGAATCAAACATCATGAACACACAGGGTGAAATCGATATTCATCCGAGCGTGGATAAGAACCTAGATTGGGTGATTGCCAGCTTCCACGAGCCAGTATTTCGTCCATCGGATGTCGCCACTCATACAGAAGCGTTGCTGAATGTGATTAAGGGCGGTCGAGTCGATGCACTTGGCCACTTAGGCAATCCAAATTTTGATTTCGATTTCGAAGCTGTGATTGAATGCGCAGTTAAACATAACGTCGCAATCGAGATTAATAACACCACACTCAAAGGCAATAGCCGAGTGGGTAGTGTTGACCGCTGTTTTGAGATCGCGAGAATCGCGAAAGCGAAAGGGGCGTTCATTACTACCGGAAGTGATGCGCATTTCTGCCAAGACGTGGGCGGGCTGAATCTTGTGTCTTCACTACTTGATGAGGTAGGCGTTGATTCGAGTAAGGTGATTACCCATTCGCGAAAGCAATTCCTGTCATTTTTGGCGCTGCGTGGTCGCAATGACATCCCAGAATACTCAGTTCTTGCTTAAGAGAATGTCGGTGGGTTTGCATTTCGACACAATCAATTTTTGTGCCTGTCAGATTTTTGTATACACTAGCCGAAAATAATAAAGTCGAAGTGTCACAATCATGATGGCGCTATCTTCAAAGTCACAGTTTCACTTGGAGAAACAATGAAAACTCGCTCAATCATTTTATCTGGTTTAATCGCTGCTGCAGTAATGTCTGGCAACGCATTTGCTAACGTTGACCTCAAGAAAAACATGCAAGAAATGAAGCTTGCGTTTAAACAAGCGGCAGAAGCTCAAAACATCGAAGAGATGCAGAAACCTATCGTTCGTTTAGATACGTTAGTGGCAGAACTGAAAACGGGTGTTTACCCAGTAGAAAAAGAAGACAACTTCATGGAAGGCTTCAAAAAAATCAGTGCTTCAATTGATAGCATTGAACAGAAGCTAGACCAAGGTGACTTTGAAGCGGCACAGCAAGAGCTGCGCACGATTGACGGCCTTCGCGAAGAGTACCACGAGAAGCGTAACCCAAGCATTTGGAGCAAGATCTTCGGTTAATTCGCTTGTTCATTAGAGTGACCAGATAACAAAGTTCAACTTCTAAAACGCCGTATATATTTCCTTTTTCAGGAAAATATATGCGGCGTTTTTTATTGTCTTTTTTCTAATCAGTTTGATGCACTGAGGTGCGTAATATTTTATTAGCACTTCTGTTGTAACCAGTTTTTAACCAAATAGAGTGTGCGTTAGCTTCAATTTTTTAACCTGATGTTAATCTTTACGTTTACCTATATAGCAAGTGCCTCATAATAAGAGAAATTTATAAAGATTTGGAATAATGCGCCGAACTTCGTTCAATCTCTCCATGTTACTTGCTACAGCGTTAAGTTGGGCTTTAGTGACACTAATGCCTGTTATCAATGCTCATGGTAACAGTGCGGGAGTGTGGGCGTCGTTGTGTACGGTCAACGGTTTTGAACTGGTTCAAATTGAAGAAGGCGAACCGAATACTCATAAAGGTAAGCCGTGTCCGTTTAGCCATTTTTCCACATTTCACCAAGATGAACTTCCAACTACACTACTGACAACTCGACTGAGTTTTATTGTCTCAGACAGCTACGCTTTTTTGGCTCTAAGCGAACGCTACACGAGGCAAGCCCCGCGCGGCCCTCCCTTTGTTACTGCTTAAACCTAACCCATTAAAATAATTAAAAAATAAAGTATTAAGTAAAGTTAAACATGCCTTAGTGACTTTCTGATTTTTCAGAAGGTACGTTTGCGCGTGTCAAAGGAAATAATAATGTTGAGAAATGAATCTCAAACTACTGTGAAGGCACAAACGACTCCGCAGTCTACAAGCAGTGTAAAAACCGGTTCGAAAACTAATGTAAAAAGCAAAGAGCGCAATAAAACCCTCTACTTTTTGACCTGGCGCTGGCATTTCTATGCTGGGCTGTTCGTTATTCCATTTATGTTGATGCTGAGTATTACTGGTTTGGTGATGCTGTTTGATGACGAGATCGAACTCGCTTTTCATCAAAATGCGATCGAAATTGCAGCATCGGGCGAATCAGTCAAGGTTTCACAGCAGTTAGCCGCGGTACAGAATCAATACCCACAGGGTTCGGTGACACAGTTCGTACAAAGCAAAGCGCCTGACTTGGCGAGCCGATTTTCAGTATCACTTGAAGATGGCACATCGGTTTTCGCGACAGTGAATCAATACACTGGTGAAGTCGTCGGTGAAGTGCCACGCAGTGAAAGCCTATACGAACTCGCGAACGATATTCATGGCACGTTATTGATTGGCGATTGGGGCGATTACCTTATTGAAGTGGCAATCAGCTTATCGATTCTACTTCTTATCAGCGGTATCTACTTATGGCTACCGAGAGACAACGCAAGTCGTGCTGGTTTTCTTAAGCTGAGAATGTCATCTGGGCCACGTGTACTGATGCGTGATTTACATGCGAACATAGGTGGCACGTTATCTCTGATCCTGCTGTTGTTTATTCTCTCAGGATTGGCGTGGACGGGATTCTGGGGCGGAAAGTTGGTTCAAGCATGGAGCACTTTCCCTGCTCAAATGTGGGATGATATTCCATTGTCTGATAAGACGCATGCATCGCTTAACCATGGAGCGGAAGAAGAACTTCCATGGAACTTAGAACAAACGCTACTACCGTTGTCTCAAGATAAGCCTGCAGAGCATGTACATCACGTGGAAGAGGCATCTGAACCTCATGATCATTCTAAGATGGGCGAAGACCACTCTCAACATGTGATGTCAGCAAGCAGCTTTGGTATTGATGATGTGATCGAAAAAGCCCGCTCTCTTGGTTTCACGCAATACAAGGTGAACTTCCCACGCTCAGAAACGGGTGTCTACACAGTGACAGCCAATACCATGGGTGGTGACATCATCGATCCAACCCAAGATCGCACCACGCACCTAGATCAATATTCAGGTCGTATTCTGGGTGAGGTGACTTGGCAGGATTATAACTTGATCGCTAAGGCGCTGGCGGTCGGTATTTCTCTGCACCAAGGTGACATCAGTATCATCAATAAACTTTTAAACGCTCTGTTCTGTTTTGCCTTTATTGTTGTGTCGGTCACAGGCGGGGTTATGTGGTGGATGCGTAGACCTTCAGGCCAACGCAAGCTTGGATCGCCACCTAAGTTTGGTGATGCAGGCTTATGGAAAGCAGGCTTGGTGACCGTGGTGGTTATTTCAGTAGTGTTTCCACTAGCGGGAGCAACGATTGTGACTGCGATGCTATTGGACTGGTTACTGTTCTCACGTATTGAACGGTTCAAAACGGCATTAAGTTAATTGAATCAAAAACGGACCTTCTTTGTATGAGAGGGTCAGTTTCATGATTAAGATCATATGTTCAACTTTTATTTTTAATAAAAAATTGTAACTTAACGAAAAAATTAGTTCTAACTGATAGACGATGATAATTAATACCGTTCTCGCTGTGGTCCATCAGGAGTTGCGACAATGTTTGTGACATTATGCATTAACACATAAGAAACTGTCTTGAATTTTAAACGGTTTATTTTCTATTTAATGAAGTTAATTGATAAATTAATCTAAACCAAGGTCTCGTTTCATGTGTTCACTCAAATCAGACGTGTTTCGAACATTGATTTTATCCTTGTTGTGACGGAAATTTATTTCATCACCAAATAACGTAACAAAAACTTTTGTATAAAATTTTATAATGTTATTTATCAAGTTGTATGATTTTTTTGAAATTTGTTTTTCTTTTTTCATGGTATGTACCGTATATAGTTTATGGATTTAAATTTAGAAATATTTCTATTAATTGAATATTGTTTCTAATGCCACTTCCCCCCTTCGACTAAATGTAGTTATACTAAGGAGACATTTTAAATACAACGTGACCCAGAGTTGCAAATAGGTAACAATCATGGAATTGATGAACAATGAACTAATCTGCTTTGCAGCAGTTTGTAAGCACCTTTCCTTGACGGAGGCTTCCAAGGAACTGGGAAAGTCGAAGGCTCAAGTCAGTCGCCAACTAGCAGCCTTAGAAAAGCAAATTGGAGTGACACTCGTTCACAGAACAACAAGAAAACTCGTTCTGACTGATCACGGAGAAAGTATCAAAGAGCTTGCCATCGAAGCTTTAGATAATTTACAAGCGTTGAATTATAGAGCGAAATCACTTAGTGATTGTATTAGTGGAAAATTTAAAATAACAATGCCTAACTCAGTCGCCTCTTCTATTTTTGGTGAAATTCTTAAAGGCCTTAAAGAACGATACCCAGCCGTGAACTTTGAAGTATCATCAAATAATAATGTTGAAAATTTATTGGAAAGCAATATCGATATTGCAATTAGATTAAATAATGTTGTTGATGAAACATTGATTGCACATGAAGTTGGAAATTATAATGATATTGTAATCTCGCAACTTGATAATACTCAAAATAACACGTTATTAATTTATAAAAGACACTCTAATAAAGAGGAGATAAAGAAGAGGTATAGTGATGTAATTGAAGTTGATAATACATCTATTCTAATGAACTTTGTTTCTAAAGGCGTAGGCGTGGGTGTGATTCCGAATTATCTTATGAAAGGAAGCCAAATAAATAAGAACATTCATATTACACAGGTTTTTGACACAGAAAGATCCATGTATATTGCCTACCCTTACCAAAATCCACTGCCGAGAAAATTGGTCGAAATTTCAGCATTTATTAGAATGGAACTGGATAGGATTTTGAATTAATAATCCTTTTAGTTAGTCTGACATTGTGATCAGCAGATCTCTATCAATATTACTTTAGTTCCCCCCGAATTCAACTGCGAAGTGCGACACTCTCCAATATCAAGCAACCAATGCCATTTCTTTAAAGACAATCGCTGGTTGCTTGAAGTCTAAACATTTTTTCGGACGATAATTTATCCGTGATACAGCGAATTCAATATCGCTGTCTGTTACCGTTGTTAAGTCGGTTCCTTTCTTCACATACTGCCTTAAAAGCCCATTAGCATTCTCATTGGCTCCACGCTCCCAAGAGCTATAAGGATGGGCAAAGTACACATCCGCCTCCAACGCCTTTGCGATGGTTTCATGACCTGCAAACTCTCTTCCGTTATCAGCCGTTATGGTATGCACATGCTCCTTATAAGGCATGAGCAGCTCTATGGTTGCTTTGGTGACATCATCCGCTGACTTGGATGGCACTTTCTTTACCACGTAAAATCGTGTTTTACGCTCTAAAATAGTCACCATAGCTCCAGTGCCGTGCTTGCCTAATACGGTGTCGATTTCCCAATCACCCAATCGCTCCTTACTGTCAACGATGCTTGACCTATCATCGATAGATACAGCATTCTTGATCGCTGGCGCTTTCTCTTTTTTACCGCGACGATACCGCTTATGACCTTGCCTCAAGTGGCGATATAACTTGCCTCCTAAGCGTTTATCCTGCGCAACAAATCGGTAGATCCACTCATGGCTGACAGCGGCACCGACTCTAGTTAATACACTGGAAATCTGCTCTGGACTCCAGTCCGACTCTAAAAGGAGGCGGATAAAATCAACACGCTCCTGAGGTATTCTGTATTTACGTGCTGATGAGCGTTTTTTGATTGAGAGTGCCTGAGCTTCGCTTGGGCAATAATGACTGTCTTTGCTGCCGCGTTTAAGCTCCCGATATACCGTAGAGCGATGGCACTGAACGGTTTTAGCTATTTCAGAAACCGAAATTCCCCGTTCTAAAAGAGCAGAAATCTGGTATCTTTTGCCCTCGGTCAACTGCTGATAATTCATGGGTAGTACTGCTTGTTTCTTTGGCGAGAAGAGCGTACCACTTTCAGCAGTTGGCTTCCTCTTCTACACCTTTCCATGAATGTCGCACTTATTATCTGAAATTGGGCCTGGCTAACTTATCACCTAAGTGCTCCATCGCGTAATCAATGAATACACGCAGGCGAGCAGGCATGTACTTGGTTTGAGCAAACTGCATTGCGATAGCGCCATGGTAGTTACTCTTAATTGTCCAATCTTCTAATACTTGCATCACAGAGCCTTCAGCCAATGCATCTTGAATAACAAAGTCGTGGAAAATACCTACGCCAAGGCCTTCTTTCACACCTTTGAGTCGCATTTGAGAGTGGTTTACCGCGTAACGGCCACTGACAGATACCGTGTGGAATTCATCGTCTTTCAAGAAGTCCCAAATGTGGTCTTTATCTGTTTCTGCAAGGTATAGGCAGTCGTGCTGAGAAAGGTCAGTTGGGTGGCTAGGAACTCCTTTGGCCTTCAGATAGTCAGGGCTCGCACATAACACGAGGTTTGTCTTTCCAAGCTCTTTCAAAACCAAGCTTTCATCGGGCTTATCGGTAAGGCGAAACGCAATGTCGATGCCTTGACGCAATATATCGATGTCGCCATCAGCAGCCCTTAACTTAAGTTGGATCTCGGGATACTGGTTTAAGAATGGCACAACGAAAGGCTGTAGAACTGAGTTCAAGAAAGCTTCTGGTGCCGCCACCGTTATAGAGCCCGCAGGTTCAGTGTGATCAGAGGTAGACAGTTCAACCGCTTGCTGCGCGGCATTAATCATGACCACGCTTTGGTCATAAACCAGTTGGCCTGCTTGTGTGATGATCAAAGTACGAGTCGTGCGTTCAAACAGCTTCACTGAGAGCGCTTTTTCTAAGCGTGTGATCAGTTTACTCAACGCTGAGGGTGTCACCCCTAGATGCTTTGCTGCAGCGGTAAAGCTCCCTTCATTAACCACTAAGATGAACGAGGCGAGATCAGGAAGTAGGGCGATGAGCTTAGGATTAATCATAAGTATCCAGTTAAACAAGTTTCAACGATGAGCGTAATGGCAATTGTGAGTGATTACGTGTGATTTGTGAATCAATTTCATCAATTAAACGGCTGGATTTTCTGAGATAAACCTAAATTCATCACTATATCGTTCTGAGATGAAAAATTGATATTTGATATGACAGCGAAATTAGACCGAAATGGAGGGCGATTTGACGTTAAAAAGAACAGGTAAGACGCGTTAATGTGCCCTGTGTCACTGGGATGAACTATTATTCGTGCCTGTGATTCATTAATGTTTTTCCAACTAAAGGGATAATCGGAACGGGGATGTTCAACTAGAATATAGGCATAAGTTTTACAGTGTAAATGATCGTGTTGAGATCGTTTACATCCCTACATAAAGCGGCGCGCGATGCTGCTAAATAATAACTAGGAAGGAATGAGACAATGTCTTCTGCATTTTACCAACAGATTCAAACTCAAATCGAAGAAGTTAAAGAAGAAGGTCTTTACAAGTCTGAGCGCATTATTACTTCTGCACAAAAAGCAGCGGTTTCTATCTCGACTGGTGAAGAAGTACTAAACTTCTGTGCAAACAACTACTTAGGTCTTGCTAACCACCCAGAGCTTATCGAAGCTGCAAAAGATGGTATGGATCAGCACGGTTTTGGTATGGCTTCAGTACGTTTCATCTGTGGTACTCAAGATTCTCACAAAGAACTAGAGCAAAAGCTTTCTACGTTCCTAGGTAAAGAAGACACTATCCTTTACACATCTTGTTTTGATGCAAACGCTGGTTTGTTCGAAACAATTCTAGGTAAAGAAGACGCAATCATCTCTGACGCACTAAACCACGCATCTATCATCGATGGCGTTCGTCTGTGTAAAGCAATGCGTTTCCGTTACTCGAACAACAACATGGAAGAGCTAGAGCAGCAACTTATCGCAGCTAAAGAAGCGGGCGCTCGTCACACACTAATCGTAACTGACGGTGTGTTCTCAATGGACGGCGTAGTGGCTAACCTTCCTGCTATCTGTGACCTTGCAGACAAGTACGACGCACTAGTAATGGTTGATGACTCTCACGCAGTGGGCTTCATGGGCGAAAACGGCGCAGGTACTCACGAGTTCCACAACGTTGTTGACCGTATCGACATCATCACTGGTACTCTTGGTAAAGCAATGGGTGGCGCTTCAGGCGGTTACACTTCTGGTAAGAAAGAAGTGATCGACTGGCTACGTCAGCGTTCTCGTCCATACCTATTCTCGAACTCTGTTGCACCTGCAATCGTATCTGCGTCTATCCGCGTTCTAGATCTTCTAGCTGAATCTGGCGACCTACGTACTCAACTATGGGAAAACTCTGCTCACTTCCGTACTCGCATGGAAGAAGCTGGCTTCACTATGGGCGGCGCCGACCATGCAATCATCCCAATCATGCTTGGTGATGCAAAAGTAGCGGCTGAATTCGCAGAGCGCGCTCTAGAGAAAGGTATCTACGTTGTAGGTTTCTCTTTCCCTGTAGTACCAAAAGGTCAAGCTCGTATCCGTACGCAAATGTCTGCAGCACATTCTCGTGAGCAACTAGACCGCGCAATCGATGCGTTCATCCAAGTTGGTAAAGACATGGGCATCATCTAATTTTAAAGGGGTGCCACGAGCATCCTTTAATTAGATAGAACACCACCCAGTCGAACATATAGATTTTTGATTCTCGCCTTACAGTTAGGCGAGATGAACTAGGTAACATTATGAAAATTAAAGCACTTTCTAAACTTAAGCCTGAAGAAGGCATTTGGATGACCGAGGTTGAAAAACCTGAAATGGGTCATAATGATCTTCTTATCCGTATTAAGAAAACCGCAATCTGTGGTACAGACGTACACATCTACAACTGGGATGAGTGGTCACAAAACACAATCCCAGTGCCTATGGTTGTAGGTCACGAATACGTGGGTGAAGTTGTTGGCATTGGCCAAGAAGTTCGTGGTTTTGAAATCGGCGACCGTGTATCTGGCGAAGGTCACATCACATGTGGTCACTGTCGTAACTGTCGTGGTGGCCGTACTCACCTTTGTCGTAACACAACAGGCGTTGGTGTTAACCGCACTGGTGCGTTCTCTGAGTTCCTTGTGATCCCTGCGTTCAACGCATTTAAGATCCCTGCAGAAATCTCTGACGATCTAGCATCAATCTTTGACCCATTTGGTAACGCAGTACACACAGCGCTTTCTTTCGACCTAGTAGGCGAAGACGTGCTAATCACTGGTGCTGGCCCAATCGGTATCATGGCTGCAGCGGTTGCTAAGCACGTTGGTGCTCGTCACGTTGTAATTACTGACGTAAACGAATACCGCCTAGATCTTGCTAAGAAAATGGGTGTGACTCGCGCAGTAAACGTGATGGAAGAGAAGCTTGAAGACGTAATGTCTGACCTTGGCATGACGGAAGGCTTCGATGTAGGCCTAGAAATGTCTGGTAACCCATCTGCGTTCAACAGCATGCTGACTAACATGAACCACGGCGGTAAGATCTCTCTACTAGGTATTCCACCATCAGACATGGCAGTAGACTGGAACCAAGTTATCTTTAAAGGCTTGGTTATCAAAGGTATCTACGGTCGTGAGATGTTCGAAACTTGGTACAAGATGGCTTCTTTGATCCAATCAGGCCTAGATCTAACACCAATTATCACTCACCACTACAAAGTGGACGACTTCCAGAAAGGCTTCGACATGATGCGTTCTGGTATGTCAGGTAAAGTAATCCTAGATTGGGAATAAGCTTTAGCTGAATAATAAAAACGCTCCGAAAGGGGCGTTTTTTGTATTTGCGAATCGATTAATTCTCGATGTCGCTGAATGGCCATTTTGTCTCTCGTTAGTCTTTAAAATACGCGCAATACACTGCGTTTAATTTTTAAAGAGGGCTTCAATAGCTTGTAAACCACTTGCACTGATAATAACTGGAATATTATTAACGCCGAATTTTGTGGCCGCGAATACCACTATCTCGAAAGGCAATAGCGACCAAGCAGCAGAAAAGGCAGCAAAGGAACTTGCAAACCCCAATACGGCTTACGCGAGCCTTAACTTAAAGCTCCAATACTCTGGTGGTTATGAAGGAGGAGGGGACATCTTCGCCACAGTGTTACAACCAACTCTCCCTTTCCCTATGGATAATGGCGACAAAGTCATCTTCCGTCCCGCTATCTCTTATATTCAGAATGATTTCAACGTGGATACGCCGACAAGTTCCCAATATATGGATCAGTCAGGAGTGAGCGATATTTCTTTTGATCTAGCCTACGCGCCCAAAATGGAAGGCGGGACTATTGCTGCTTTTGGTTTGTTTGCTTCTTTACCAACGGGCAGCAGCGAGCTCACGGCAGATCTATTCGCTGTTGGCCCTGAGTTTATGTACGGCAAAGTGAGTGCTGAACGCGTTGTCGGTGTGTTCCCAAGCCATCTTTATGGCGTATCGGGCAAAGGGGCGGATCACTCTGATACTCGTATTAACAAGACGTCTACGCAGTTATTTTGGGTGGAGTTATTGGTAGGTGGGTGGACGGTAGGTTCAGCACCGACACTCTCCTACGATTGGAATAAAGATCAGGCGGAGATTCCGCTGAATATTAGCGTAAGTAAAACAACGGTGTTCAAAGGTCGTCCTTGGAAGTTTGGTATTGAAGCCAATTACTATATCAAGAAAGACGAAAAGACACGCCCGGACTTCATGCTGAGCTTTAATATCAGCCCAGTAGTGGAAAATAAACTGGCGTCTTTGTTTGATTAATCTCAGTGTGGAAGAGTAGAAATGAAAAAGGCTGAACGGTGGTCGTTTAGCCTTTTGTGTTACTGCATTGAAGCGCTTCTATTAACCCGCAGCAGCCTGCATGATGAGGCCACAGATGTAAGCTCCGTATGTACCTAGAGCGTAACCCAATACTGCCATTAGGATACCTACTGGTGCCAATGCTGGGTGGAATGCCGCCGCTACGATAGGAGCCGATGCCGCGCCACCTACGTTAGCTTGGCTACCTACTGCCATGAAGAACAGTGGAGCACGGATTAGTTTCGCCATCGCAATCATAAGTAGAGCGTGGATAGTTAGCCATGTGATACCAATGAAGAAGTAACCTGGGTTGTCCAAGATAGCGGTAACGTCCATTTGCATACCGATAGTCGCGACTAGGATGTAGATGAACGCAGAACCTACTTTAGACGCGCCACTGTGCTCAAGGCTGCGTGTCGATTTAAAGCATGAAGCGATGAGAGCGAACGTCGTTACCATAACGATTAACCAGAAGAAGCCTGATGTCAGGCTGTATTTCGCAAGTTCTGGAGCGTTGGTTGAGATCCAAGGTGCGATAAGGTCACTGAATAAGTGAGCGAGGCCAGTTAAGCCGAAGGCAATCGCAGTGATCTTCATTAGATCGGTTGTTGTCGTTGGACGAGCGTTCTCTTCTTGGTATTTAGATACCGTCTCTTTTAGCTCTTCGATTGATGAAGTGTCGGCTTTAAGCCAAGCATCAATCTTCTTCTGACGACCCGCCATGATAAGCAACACGGCCATCCAAATGTTTGCACAGATAACGTCTACCGTAATCATTGCTGAGAACAGTTGGTCATCAACCTCAAACACTTCTTTCATTGCCGCTTGGTTAGCACCGCCACCGATCCAAGAACCAGCAACAGTCGTTAGGCCGCGCCATACGTCGCCCGAAACAAGGTCTGGGTTAACTTGATCGATAATCAGAATCGCTAATGGGCCACCAATGATAATACCAGCTGTACCCGTTAAGAACATGATGACGGCTTTAGAGCCAAGACCAAAGATCTTACGAAGGTCTGCTGAGATGATCAGAAGAACCAATGCACTTGGAAGTAGGTAACGGCTTGCTACGAAATACAGTTTAGAGTTTGACGCATCGATGATGCCGAAGCTGTTCAATAGCGAAGGAACAAAGTAACAGAGCAATAGACCCGGAACGAACGAGTAGAATTTTTTCAGTGCGCTATTTTGGCTACTTTCCGTGATAAATACACCGCCAAGAATAACAGCTAACATGCCCATTATTACAGCATCATTAGTAATCATTATTATATCTCCTTTAAGGTGAGCGCAAAGGTCTCACTTTTTTGATTGCAGGACTATACCGACAACTTCAATTCGTTACAAATTGTAACGAGAGACATATTTTGAAACATTTATGTTAATTCAAATGATCTGAATTTGTGAGTTTAACGGTTAATTTATTGGTTTTGCGAATGTTTCTGCTAGGGCTGGCAAGCTTGGTTTTAATATATGCAATACTGTTCAAACCCCTAAAACTGGTGAATATAATTTTAGTCAAGAATTGCATGACTAAAATGACTGCATATATAGCCATGTTTAAGGTGTGGTTTATGCAAGGTGGGAATGTTTCAAAAATGTAAAAAATGAATCCATTTTTGTAAGGTGGACTGAGATTAAAAATTGTAACTGGATCACATAAATCATGTGGTTCATCTGGTTTAGAGCCAGTGCTTGGGCTTCATTACGCAATTTGATTGCCTATAAATAAAGAAAAAGCGGCTCAAGGGCCGCTTATCAGTGGTTAGTTAGAGTTCTTGATTAGGATTCTTCTTCCTCAAAGCCATCCGCATAGCCTTTCGGTGGTGGTGTCCAACCACGTTCAGAGCGAGAATGTTTGTCTGAACGGTCTTTTTTCATGTCTTCTTTCATCGCTTCTTCTAGATCAATAAAGATCTGCCTAAAGTTGTTGTCATAACGAGGGTTGTCTTGAGCTTCTGACCAAGCACGATATAGGTTTTCAGATTTACGACTTTCAACACGTTGATAAGTCGACTTTTGTTGTTCAACAAAGAAAGGGTGATGACCTAAGGCACGTAAGGCTTCAGATCCCATTTCGAGGGCTGAGTGGTATGTTTCTAATTCCACAAAATCGGCGCCGGCTTCTCTTAAGCGGTAACTATGGCCACGGTCGAACGCACGCGCTAGGACTTTCACTTTAGGGTAAGTGTGTTTAACGTACTTCACTAACTCGACGCTCGAGTCTTGGTTGTCGATAGCCACAACAAGCATAGCCGCTTCGTCAATACCTGCGGTATGCAATAGGTCGTGACGAGTTGCATCACCAAAGTAAGATTTGATGTTAATAGAGCGCAGAACGTCTACTTGGTTAGCTTGATGATCCAGAACCACAGTTTTGACATCATTCGATACCAGTAAGCGGTTAACGATCTGACCGAATCGACCAATACCCGCAATGATAACCGTGCCTTTCTCTTCGATGGTGTCTTCTTCGCGGTCGTTAGATTTTTGCTCATAACGAGGCAGAATCACTTTATCGAATAGGATAAATAGGCCAGGAGTTAAGAACATCGACAGAGCAACCACTAGCGACAGTGTTTGAACAAGGTCGGCAGGTAATACGTGGTTTTGTGCCGAGAAGCTCAATAACACGAATCCGAATTCACCGGCTTGTGCCAAGCTCAAAGTAAATAACCAACGGTCACTGTTTTTGATCTTAAAGATCAGCGCCAATGTAAATAGCACTAGTGCTTTAAGCGCCATGACACCAATAGTTAACCCGATGATGAGTGCGAAGTCGTTGAATAGAACACCAAAGTCGATGCCTGCACCAACCGTAATAAAGAACAAGCCTAGCAATAACCCTTTGAATGGGTCGATGTTCGATTCAAGCTCGTGTCTGAACTCACTGTTTGCTAGAACAACACCCGCAAGGAAAGTGCCAAGCGCTGGAGACAGACCTACAAGGCTCATTAATGCTGCAATACCGATAACAAGCATTAGTGCGGTCGCCGTGAAGATTTCACGGAGGCCAGAGCTCGCAACAAAGCGGAACAGTGGGCGGCTTAGGAAGTGCCCGCCGACCACCACGATGGCGATTGAAGCGGTAATAACAAGACCGTATGCCCAGCTAGGAAGGCCTGCTACCAAACTTAGCTCATCGTGGTGCGCTGCGGTTTCTGCTGCACTCTCAGCCAAGGCGACCAGTTCAGGAAGCGCAAGTAAAGGAATGAACGCCAACATTGGAATAACGGCAATATCTTGGAACAGCAGAACCGAGAAAGCGTTCTTGCCGCCTTCTGTCTTAGATAGCCCTTTTTCATTGAACGTTTGCAGAACAATCGCTGTCGATGAAAGCGCGAAGATCAAACCGATAGTTAAAGCAATCGTCCAAGGTTGACCAAAGAACTGTGCAATGCCCATCACAATCGCAGTAGTACCACCAACTTGCAGCCCCCCCAATCCCACTAGGCGGTTTCTCATTGCCCAAAGCATCTTAGGTTCAAGCTCAAGGCCCACTACGAACAGCATCATCACCACACCAAATTCAGCAAAGTGTTGAATGGTTGTGGTCTCTTCACCCACTAAGCCAATGATTGGGCCAATTACAACACCGGCGATTAAGTAACCCAGTACAGAACCGAGCCCGAGACGCTTAGCAATAGGCACTGCGATGACAGCAGCAACTAAGTAGATAAATGCTTGTAGAAAATATCCCGTCATTATTTAACCTCTGCCATTAGTTCTTCTACGTAGTGGTTTAGCTTTTCTGCTTTGCTGGCTTTTTTGATATTAATGTCGCCAGCAACCAGTGCCTCTAACAGCACTTTATAGCTATTGACGTGCTCTTGAATGCGGTTTTCTTCCAAAGCGGTACGTGAACCAAACAGAGCAAATGGTGCGAGGTAGGTCATCCCACATAAAGACGCGGTTTGTTCTATTGGGTGAAGCAGTTCTCGAATAGTGAAATGGTTGTAGCCATCACTTTGATAGGCGTCTTTTTTACCACCGGCAGTGATGCTGCATAACAAGTTTTTACCCTGTAGCTCATTGCCATCAGTGCCGTAAGCGAAACCATATTCAAGAACCAGATCTTGCCACTCTTTTAGAATTGCCGGTGTTGAGTACCAATATAGTGGGAACTGAAAAATGATGATGTCATGGTCCAACAGGCGTTTCTGTTCACGATCGATGTTGATTTTGAAGGTCGGATACTCAGCATAGAGATCGACACAGGTTACCCCATCAATGCGCTTGGCTTGCTCAAATAAGGGTTTGTTCGCTTCAGAGCGATGCTGAGAAGGGTGGGCGAATAGCACCAAGACTCGATTTTTCGACATATAGCCCTCTTTGTCCATTAACGAATAATGCTTATTGGAATTATAGATATACAATAATAGATGAATGATTGAAGAACAATGAATTAGCCCATACTTATCTACTTAGATGTACGTTTTTAGGAGTGTCGTATTTGCTATCTGAAACCGGGTATAAAACACTCGTCAGTTTGGGTATTTATGGCGCATCCAGACTATGACTAAGTAAAACTAATTATTCGCGAATAATAACAGCGAACGGGTGCATTTTATGTCACCGTTGACATCTAACGTAAATAATTCAATCACCCTACATAGAACGACAATGAATAAAGGAAAAGATATGAGCACGGACTTGCGTCAACAATGTAATTTGTTGCTATCTGGTCACTTTGAACCGACTCCGGCACAAACATTTGCTCAGATGGCTGAATGGTGTGAAACGAACAATGTGCGTCATGACAGCTATGGCGACGGTGAATTCATCGAAGGCTTTGAAGCCAAAGTTGCAGAGCTGCTGGGCTATGAAGCGGCTGTGTTTGTTATTACTGGCACAATGAACCAACCGACGGCGTTAGAGATTGCGTGCCAAGAGAAAAGAAACCCTCTCGTTGCGATGCATGAATCGAGTCATATTATGCGGCATGAACGCCAAGGGTATCAGCTCCAAAACCGCTTCAACGTGCTTCCGGTTGGTAATGTATTTCGCACTTGGAATGTCGACGACTTAAAGGCTTGGCCTGATGAGATTGCCGCGGCATTGTATGAACTACCGATGCGAGAGATTGGTGGTCAGCTGCCTGAGTGGGAAGAGCTTGAAGCAATTAAGCAGTACTGCCAAGAGCAGTCTATTCATCTTCATATGGATGGTGCTCGTTTATGGGAGTGTGGCGCCTATTACCAAAAGCCTTACAGCGAGATTGCGAAGGGTTTCGATACGGCTTATGTTTCGCTCTACAAAGGGCTAAATGGCCTGGGTGGTTCACTGTTATTAGGTGATAAAGACTTCGTAGCGAAAGCGTCGGCATGGATGAAGCGACAAGGCGGTAATGTGTACCATCGAACGCCTTATGTGGTTTCGGCGGCCATGCAGTTTGACCAAAGACTCGAACTAATGCCGGCTTTGTATGAGCGTACTAAGCAGCTTTACCAAATCTTATTGGACTACCCTCAATTCAAAGTGAACCCGCAGCAACCGCAAGTAAACATGCTTCATCTTTATTTACCTGTGAGCTATAAAGAGGGCATCATAGCGCGAGACAATATCGCCAAGAAGCATAAGGTTTGGATAGGAAACCCAGCAATCAGCGAGCTACCGAATCAATGTAAGATTGAGTGGTATGTGGGTGATAACTTATTGAACTTACCTGATCATGAGCTGATCGACATCTTGGATTTTATTAGCGAAGAGCTGATTTAATTAACGAAGAGCTGGTTTGATTACAGAAGCATTGAATTGATCGCAGCAGAAGTGAGTTAATCGAGGTGAATACAGGGCATGTTCCCTGTATTCATTTAAATAGTAACGACGGTATGCGTGTTACATATATTGGTTGATGTACACGTCGACTAAAAACATGAATACAGGCACGGTGCTGAGAAGTCCGAAGAAGACGATTGGCACCCAGTTTTGCATTTTCTTTTTAGGTTGCTCAGTGTTGTTCATAAATTCGGCCTTAAATTCGTTGTTGAGTCTGTTTAGCTTTGTTGTACTAAATAATCTGAGAGCATGGTATCAAATAAACTCGATGAGCCCTATGCGGATTTGGCGTTTCGTGGTGTGCATCAAACACATAAAATCTCGTTGATTCATAAGCGGTTCATAAAGGCTCAATAATAATGAACCTATCAGAACAAGTATTGCCTTACTCGGCATATGAAAAAACAGCATTCAAAGATTTGGAGAATACAGAATGAAAACAATAGGAAACATCATTTGGTTTCTGTTCGGTGGCGTATTTATGGGACTGGCTTGGTGGTTCTTCGGGCTGATCGCGTTCCTTACCATCGTAGGTATTCCATGGGGACGAGCGTGTTTTGTCATGGGTGATTTCTCATTCTTCCCATTCGGCCAAGAAGCAATTTCTCGTGATGAATTGACTAACGAAATGGACATCGGCACCAGCCCGCTAGGCGTGATTGGTAACGTGATTTGGTTCTTATTTGCAGGTATCTGGCTTGCGATTGGTCACATCATGTCAGCTGTAGCGTGTTTTATTACCATCATCGGTATTCCATTTGCGATTCAGCACCTTAAGTTAGCGCTCATCTCATTAGCGCCAATCGGAAAAACAGTTGTTGATAAGCGTGAAGCAGAAGCGGCACGAGTAAGAAATTACAAAGGTTAAGATGTCAGTTTAAGTCTTGATTGAACAGATAAAAGAAAACGGGCTCAGAAGATGAGCCCGTTTGTATTGATTGGTTTCTAGAACCTAGATTACATTGCCGCTTCGAAGATCGCTGAGATTTCTTCATGAGTCGCTTGTTTAGGGTTAGTGAAACCACAAGCGTCTTTTAGTGCGTTGTCAGACAGAGTCGGGATGTCTTCAAGCTTAGCACCAAGCTGCGCGATGCCTGTTGGGATGTTCACGTCGTTTGCTAGTTGAACAATCGCGTTGATAGCCGCTTCTGCGCCTTGCTCTGGTGTCATGCCTTCAATATTCACGCCCATTGCTTTTGCAACATCACATAGACGCTCAGGGCAAACTTGCGCGTTGTAGCGTTGAACGTGCGGCAGAAGGATAGCGTTACATACACCGTGTGGAAGGTCGTAGAAACCACCCAGTTGGTGCGCCATTGCGTGAACATAGCCAAGAGAAGCGTTGTTGAATGCCATGCCTGCCATGAACTGTGCGTAAGCCATTTGCTCACGAGCTTCAATGTCTTCACCGTGCGATACTGCTGTTCTTAGGTGCGCTTGCACTAGTTCAATCGCCTTAATCGCAACTGCATCTGTGATTGGCGTAGCTGCGATAGAAACGTAAGCTTCGATTGCGTGTGTTAGCGCGTCCATACCCGTTGCTGCAGTCAGTGATGCAGGTTTAGCAAGCATCAACTCAGGATCGTTCACAGAGATTAGAGGTGTTGTGTGCTTATCAACGATAGCCATCTTAATGTGACGCTCTTCATCAGTGATGATGCAGAAACGTGTCATTTCAGATGCTGTACCTGCTGTTGTGTTGATAGCAATAAGAGGCATCATTGGTTTTTCAGACTGATCGACACCTTCGTAGTCTGCAATTTTGCCACCGTTAGAAGCAACTAGTGCGATACCTTTTGCACAGTCGTGTGGAGAACCACCACCTAGAGAAACAACGAAATCACAATCGTTGTCAGTCAGCAATTCAAGGCCATCGTTAACGTTAGTGATGGTTGGGTTTGGTTGAGTGCCATCGAATACAACTGCGTCTACGCCGCGCTGGCTAAGAAGGTCTTGTACCTGCTTAACTACGCCAATTTGGTTAAGGATCTTATCTGTCACGATCAGACCTTTTTTAAAGCCTTGAGACTGAATGCTATCAGCAGCATCCTTCAGACAGCCAGTACCCATGAAGTTGATTGTAGGGATGTAAAATGCAGTAGACATTGGAAAACTCCGTTAATTATGATTTTTAATTTCCTACATGGTGTCGGCAATCAACTGGTCGACCATTGATCTGGAACAACTTTGATTCCGAACTACCACTTTGTGGCTATGCGTTGTGATAGGGCTCATATAGCAATCGTTTTTATGGTAATCAGTTATGTTTATTGTCAGTAATGGGTAGTAAGTAAGTGATTGATTTAAGTGCAGAATGGCGCTCTATAACCATGAAAAATAACGGCTATTCAGTCAAATTTGCTTCAGTTCATCTTTTTCCGATATATCCATTGAGTCATCGCTGCATGTAACTTGAGGCTTATCGGAATCTAAAGAATCAGAGGTGTCTTGTGTTTCTTCATCATAATATTTAACAAGAAATGGGGTGAGCATGACGGATGACGGTAAGAAGTGCTTCATAATACCTCCCGGTACTTAAATGTATTTCTTGTATGGTATTGGTTTAATATGTGGCAAAATTTGCGATACATCATGACTTGTTGCTTGTTTTCTATAAATTCTTAGAACTATATTCAGGCTCACAAAAATGGTAGTAGAATGCACACTTAACCGTTGAGGTTAGGAAAGAACAAAATATAAATACGGCTCAACAGCGCGAATAACAGGACAGAATATGAAGTACGATTGGATATTCTTTGATGCGGATGAAACCTTGTTCCACTTTGATGCTTTTCAAGGAATGAAGCTGATGTTCTCCCGTTTTGGTGTGGACTTTAGTGAACAGGATTATTCAGTTTACCAAGAGGTGAATTTACCACTTTGGGTAGACTACCAAGATGGCCGCATTACAGCAGAACAACTAAAGCACGCGCGTTTTGAAAGCTGGGCAACAAAGTTAGAGACAACCACAGCAGAATTAAACAGTGCATTTTTGACCGCAATGGCGGATATCTGTTCTCTGCTCCCAGGTGCAAAAGAGTTGATGGAGTCTTTAAAAGGCAAAGTTAACATGGGCATCATCACCAATGGTTTCACCGAGCTGCAATCTATCCGTTTAGAACGCACTGGAATGACAGATTACTTTGATCATGTGATCATTTCTGAAGAAGTGGGTGTTGCTAAACCAGACGCTGAGATCTTTGAACATGCACATAAGCTTGTTGGCTTACCAGCAAAACAACGCGTATTGATGGTCGGAGATAACCCGCATTCAGATATTCTAGGCGGCTTGGATTTTGGTATTGAGACGTGTTGGTTGAATAGCCAAGAGAAAGCGGCACCAGCGGGAATTAACCCTCATTATCAGGTTAAGTCTTTAGCTGACCTGCAAACTCTGTTATTGGCATAATTGTTTTTAGATTTTTGAGTGAATGATTGATAGCCGAGTGCAGTTATGTGCTCGGCTACTTATTTTTACCTACTGCAAGTTATCGATAGTGGTGCTAAAGCCTATCTTTGCTTTAAGCTCGCTTTGATTACACCATTACAATAAAGAAAAGGAAGAGGCGTGCTGAAATCTCATCGCCATAGTTGCTACGGCATTGCTGCCATTTTACTTTGGAGCTGCTTAATCGCGCTATCTCGTAGCGTATCAGAACAACTGGGCCCAATCGGTGGCGCTGCCAGCCTTTATACAGTGAGTTCGCTGTTGTTGGTCTGTGTTATGGGGTTACCTAAGTTGTCGCGCTTCTCTAAGTCGTATCTGTTGATTGGTGGTGCTCTGTTCGTTTGTTATGAGATCTTCTTGGCTTTGGCTTTAGGAATGGCAAACAACCGACATCAAGCCTTGGAAATGGCCGTCATCAACTACTTATGGCCAGCATTGACGGTGTTGTTCGCAGTCCTGCTCAGCGACAAAAAGATTAACTGGTTGGTTTACCCAAGTATCTTCTTAGCCTTCTTTGGCGTGGCTTGGAGTATCAGCGGCGATCAGGGGCTTTCTGTTGACCAAATTGCTGCCAATATTGCTACTAACCCTAAAACCTATTCAATGGCGTTTTTCGGCGCGATTATTTGGGCGGTCTACTGTAATTACACTCAGAAAGTGGCGAAAGGGCAGAATGCGATCGTGTTGTTCTTTATCGCGACGGCAATCACCTTGTGGATCAAATACGCATTGAGTAACGAAACCGGCATGGTGATGACAACCAGCGCCGCGATTGACTTAGTGTTGGCAGGTGTGTGTATGGGCGCAGGCTACGCGCTTTGGAATACAGCGATACTTGGCGGCAATATGGTCTTCTTGGCGACCATGTCGTATTTCACGCCTATTTTTGCGACCTTACTGTCTTCTATGATTTTGGGTTTGTCATTGAGCATGACGTTTTGGCAGGGTGTTTGTATGGTGACGATTGGCTCTCTAGCTTGTTGGTGGGTAACCAGAGACAAAAAGCCGACGGTTACGGCGTCGGCTTCTAAAAAGGTTCAATCAGAGTCTTAGTTAGTAAGAGGTTTTCTTGACTCTTAACTCGCGATATTGAGATTCAATTGAAGCTCATAAGGCATCTTCGATAAGCGTCGTTTAAGTTGGCGGCGCGTACGTTCAATATCATCAACCGCAATCGCATCTTGGTCATTGGTATGAATATCAACGTTGATTCTTAGCTCAGGGCCAACCTTAGTCACGCCCATTAGTTCCAAATCTTGATCCGCTTCTTTGTCTACCGCGACCACGTTTTTATCTACCGCATCACAAATGTCTTTGGTTGCCGACATCATCAGCAGTTCACGCATCGCTTCGCGTAACATGTCGAATGGCACTTTGATGAAGTAGAAAGACATCAGCAACATCATCATTGGATCGGCATATACTGAGTATGACACAAGAGGTGAGAATGTCATTGCCCACGCAACAACGAAACCAGCCGTTACCGCGACACTCAATAGTGTATCCATCTGCCACTGTTTAGATTCCGCTTGAATCAAACCCGAAGAGATACGTTTGCTCTTGTTAGCGATGTACCACCAAGCGTAACCACAACCCAATACGTTGAAAATACCAAACAGAGTTGCGATAGAAGCATCGACCTCACGACCACCTGTCATCAAGGCACCAATCGCAGAGTAAAGCGAATAACCAACCACAAGTAGAATCACAACGGCTTTAATCGCAATCACAATCGGTTCGATGATAGCTCGACCGAACGGGAACTCTCTATCTGAAGGACGGTTAATGTATTTTGAAGCAGCTAGTGACAATAAAGTTAACAGTAAGCTGATAAGAGAATAGACACCGTCAAATACTATGACCAGAGAGCCAACGATAAGACCCAACACCAATCCGCCAATCGCGAAGCCTGATGCTAAAAGGGCTGAGAACAATAGTACTCGATTTTCGTTTTGGCTTTTCCTGTCACACATAATATTTTCCAGATGTTTTTGATAACTTCATTGTTCTAATAATGAGCTAACTTTACAAACCTTATCTGATGATATTGATGTGTACTATTTAAGTGGTTCATTTAAATCATTGTAATTCAGTGGCTTAAGTTAAATTTGAGGTGTCAATAAAGTTGACGATGACTGTTTTCTAGGGGATTTGTGCAACTGAGAATAGATGGTTTATGATTAATGAAATATATCAGTCATCAGTGTCGTATAGCTTCGTGAGCTCAATGTTTACATAAACTTAAGCATATCGATAAAGGCAACGTTAGCGTTCGAATACGTTGCGTAAATGGTTCAGTCTTAGATCGCAAAAGGCGGCACAGGCAATAGCTCGCGCCGATCTTAAATTGGGAAGCTAAAATTAGAAATCGAACAAGTAGTCGCTGAGCTGATCCGCGAGCCAGTTCATACCTGGGTGTTCTGCCATACCTGCTGCGGTAAACATGCAGTAGTCTTCTTGGGTAAGGCCGTATGTGTGTTTGATCACCGCTAACTCTTGTTCACGTAGCAAGTGACGAATCAGTGGCTCTGGCATTACGCCCCAGGCTTCTTCACGTAAAATTGTATCCAGCATAAAATCAAAGCTAGAGAAGCCGATGTAACGACGCGAAAAGGGTTCAAGCTCTGGGTTATCCTTTTCATTGAGATAAACCATGGTCGCTTGCATCGAATTTCTTAATACCTCATCAGAAACACGTCGCATCGCACTCAGGTCATGTCCTTTCTTACACACCGACATCATTCGAATCTTGCCAAGTGGGTTGTAGATAATCCGTGGGTCATCGACACGTTCATAATCGACACCAAAAGCGAAATCCACTTGTTGGGTTTCAACCAAGTTGGCTAAGTCGCCACTCGAAGCAAGAACAAAGTTGAATGAGGTCGAAGGGTACTTGTTATTGAGGGCGTGCGATAAATCCTGCCACATATCATCGGGTAATGAGTCGTCACGGGCAATCCATATCTCGGCGTTGAACTCGCCAGATACATGCAAGCACGTTTGTTTAATGCGTGCTGCCGTCACTAACATGCCTTCACAATCTTTGTAGATGGCTTTGCCAGCTTCAGACAGTTCGACGTGATTTCCGCTACGCACGAACAGTTCTACATCTAACTCTTTCTCCAAGGCTTTAATCGACATACTTAGCTTGGTTCGGTTGCATTCGAGCTGGCGTGCAGCTTCAGAGACTGATCCTAAATCAGCAACAGAACAAAAGGCTTGGACTTGAGAAAGGTTCATTTCATTTCCATATTGAGCGGGTGTCGGTGCATATTATCTGAATATTGTGCTGACTATCTTAGAAATAGTCCATCTTTGCATGATAACTCTATGACGAATTGACTAATTTGGTTTACTCTGGGGAAGTTCCGAACCTACAAGAAGTAAAGATGGAGGCCATGATGGCGAAACAATGGGACGAGTACGCCGTTGATTGGGATAAAGATCCCGCGACCGCAGTATTCGCACAGTCCGTATTTGACCAGTTGACACAGCTCGTTGATCTGAACGGAACCCGTGTCCTTGATTTTGGTTGTGGTACAGGACTACTCAGCCAGAAAATATCTCCTTTAGCAAAAGAGATCATCGCACTCGACATCTCCGAAGGGATGATTGAAGAGTTAGATAAGAAAGAGCTACCAAACGTTGAACCGGTTGTTGATATTTTATCGCGCGGACTAGCAGCGCAGCATCCAGCATTCAGAAACCAGTTTGATCTAGTGGTTGCTTCTTCGGTGTGTGGTTTTATCCCGAACCTACAAGACACAGTCAGTCTGATTTACACATTGCTTGAAAACGACGGCACGTTTGTCCACTGGGATTGGTGCCTAGAAAACGACAGTAAAGATTATGGCGTAAGCCAGCAGCGCTCGCAGAATGTGTTGAGTGCGGCAGGTTTCTCTGTTGTTGAAGTGTCGACACCGTTCTCGGTTGATACACCACAAGGTGAGTTAAAAGTACTGATGGGTGTTGGACGCAAACAAGTGCTTCCTCATCTGTAATTGCTTCCCTTATTTGTAAAGAGTATTGCTTTTAGCCAACTCTGACAGAGCAAACCTAAATAACGAAACCCACATCAACGGCCTTAAAGCCAGTTATGTGGGTTTTTCTATTTTTACGGCTTGGTGTTTTAAACGGACTATTCCTATTCCTAGAGCTAGTGTCTTGATGACGGCTAATTCCAAATACAAAATTTCCATTTTGGAAAAATAGTCTTGCATACATTTCATTAGTGGAAATGTAACGGTGAGAGATAAAATAAGCCCATAACAATTTTAAGGGTTTAACCATGAGCCACCAATCTGCTTCTCCACAACTTTCAGAGCAACAACAACGCTTTAGCAATATCATTTCAGATGCCAATCTGTCGCCAAAACAGAAATCGAGCTATCTTGCTTTAGAAGCTGAAGCGAGCCTGCCGTATATGCCGGTAAGCAATGAAGTAGAGCAAGCCTTACAACAAGGTGTGCTATGTGACATGTTTGAAGGTCACGCCCCATTTAAGCCGCGCTATGTGCTTCCCGATTATTCTAAATACTTACATCAAGGCTCAAAGTATTTAGAGCTTAGCGCGGCAACTAATTTCGACGAAGCATTGAACATGCTGACCATCCTTTATCACCACGTTCCGTCAGTGACTTCCATTCCGGTTTACCTAGGTCAACTGGACGATGTGTTGATACCTTTCGTTGGCGACTTAACGGAAGAGCAGGTTTATCAAAAGCTTAAGCTGTTCTGGATTATGTTGGACCGCACGTTGCCAGATGCCTTCATGCATGTGAATATCGGCCCTACCGACAACATCATCTGCCGTACTATTTTACGTGTCGATGCTGAGCTCAAGCAGATCGCACCTAACTTAACTTTTATGTACGACCCTGCAGTGACGCCGGATGATCTGTTGCGTCATGCAGCGAGCAACATTTGCGAATGCAGCAAGCCACACATCGCCAACTATCCTGCACATGCCGCAGCGTATGGTGATAAGCGTTTTGGTATCGTGAGTTGCTACAACTCGCTACCTTTAGCGGGAGGTTCAAACACGTTAGTTCGCATGAACCTGAAGCAAGTGGCGTTGAAGTCTGATGACAGTGCCGATTTCTTACAACAAATGCTACCAAACTACAGCGGTATCATGATCGAGCTAATGAACGCGCGTAGCCGTTTCTTGCATGAAGAGTCTAATTTCTTCGAAGGCTTTTTAACCAAAGAAGGTTTGATTGAAGAAGACCGTTTTGCGCCAATGTTTGGTATTTACGGTATGGCTGAAGCAGTCAACATCTTGATGGAAAAAGAGGGCAAAGTAGGGCGTTATGGTCATGACGAACAAGCAAACCAACTTGGGCATCGTATCTCAGAAAAACTGGCTGAGATCGTTGAAAACTCTGAAGTGAAGTATGGGGTGGAAGGCAAGGCTCTATTACACGCTCAAGGTGGTATCAGCTTAGATGAAGATGTAACGCCAGGCGTGCGTATTCCTTATGGTACGGAGCCGGATCCTGTCTCTTACGTTCGCGCAACTGCGGGTCACCATAAGTTCTATACCTCAGGTATCAGCGACATTTTGACCATCGACGAAACAGTGAAGTCTAACCCTGAAGCGATGTTTAACTTGTGCAAAGGCGCAATCCAAGCGGGTTACCGTGAGTTTACTGCCAACGTGGCATCGAACGATTTGGTTCGTGTGACGGGTTACATGATTAAGCTTTCAGACATTGCTAAATATGACGAGCAAGGTTCGCGTACTAACACGACTTTCTTGGGAGCCGAGGCTGCGAAGAACACGGGCATTTTAGAACGTAAACCACGCGTCGCGAGCTTAGATATGTCGCCAACGTACGAATAGCGTTGCAATCGAATCACATTAATTATGAAAATTTCTGATCTAACAACTCAAATGGCTAGGGTTAATAACAATAAGACAGAAAAACAAGCGAAGGTCAGCCGTGTGCTGACCTTTTCTTGTGTTGATGGACCGGGAAATCGCCTAGTGCTGTTCCTACAGGGGTGCAATTTCGATTGTATAACCTGTCACAACCCACACACCATTAATCACTGTAACCATTGCGGAGACTGCGTCAGCGGGTGTCCAAGCGGTGCGTTGAGCACCGTTGATGGCAAAGTGAAGTGGGATCCGGTGGCTTGCACCCACTGCGATCAGTGCATAGACATCTGTAATCATAAATCGAGCCCAAAAATCACATCGATGACGGTCTTGGAGGTACTTGAACTCGTTAGGCATAACCAATTCTTCTTGAGCGGTATTACCGTCTCGGGTGGCGAAGCGACCATGCAACTGCCGTTTATCATTGATTTATTTAAAGCGATTAAAAGCGAGCCGCAGCTAGCACATTTAACGTGTTTTATTGACAGCAATGGTTCGTTGTCGCAACAAGGGTGGGAGCGAGTATTGCCTTACCTTGATGGTGCGATGATCGACCTTAAATCTTGGCAATCAGAAACACACCAATGGTTGGTCGGCAGAGGAAACCATCGTGTGTTTGAAACCATCAATTACTTGGCGCGACAAGGTAAGTTGCATGAAGTTCGGTTGCTGCATATTCCGGACAAAAGTGACCTTGAGGACGAGATAGAGCAAGTTGGCTACTACTTAAATGGATTGCCAAGTGATGTCCGGATTCGGCTCAATGCGTTTCAACATCACGGCGTGATCGACGAAGCGCTAGAATGGCCTAAGTGTACAGAGCAACAAATGCAGAGCTTTCACGACAAACTCTACGCGATAGTTCAAAGACCGATGCAAACGCCAGAGGTTTATACCTAGCTTCTAAATTGTTTAGATGCTCAGTCAGGCTTCAAAGAACGTTAAGTCTTTAAAAGGATTAAGCTTCTAAGAACAAGTCACATAGCCATTTGATGGCTTGGTCATTCATGTTTGGTTTGTTCCATACTAGGCTGTACGCCACTTTACCGTAATCGAAGGGAAGTGGCTTACTCACCAAACCTTGTGCTTGTTTTGCATGCTCAGCCCATTGCTTTGAACAGGTGAACAAGAAAGGCGTGTGATGACAAAGTACGGCTGCAGCACCAAAGTCCGCTACAGATATCGCCATTTCTCGCGGTTGGTGGCATTGAACTAAGTTTTGCTCAAAGTAAGGTTGAGACAGTTCGTTATCTAAAATACCAATGTGCTTGTAATCTAAATAGCCCTCGACCGTCAGTTCTTGTTGAGCGAGCGGGTGGTGGGCACCCATCAAACACACCATCTCATCGGGCAGAATCGTTTCCCAAACCAGCTCTTTGTTATCGGTTGGCGGCTGAGAGATATCATGGGGCAACAAGATCAGATTCACTTTACCACTAAGCAAAGCATCGAAGCCAAGTTGCTGTTTCGAATAGATATTGAGTTTCGCTTTAGGCGCTAGTTCAGTGGTGATTTTGCTGATCTTTGAGGCGAACACTTCAAAGGTGCTTTCACGCATAGAGAGCGAAAAGCTGCCTTGATACTCCTCTGGAGTAAAACTCTTCTGATGAAGGAGTCCATTCATACTAGAAAGAATGGCATGAACGGTTGGAGCTATCTTTAAGGCGAAAGGTGTTGGGATTAGCTTGGTGCCGTCTCGATAGAAGAGTTCATCGTTAAGGATGTCACGCAATTGCGAGAGTGTTTTACTTACACTCGAAGGGCTCACACAAAGTTGCTCAGACGTTTGAGTCACACTGTGGGTGTTCAGCATAATATGCAGCGCAGTGAGGTGCTTAAGACTCACTCTCGATAAGTGTAAGTAATCCATGTGTAACTCACGTATTCAGATTGGCTTGTGATTTTGCATGAACGACAAAACCGAACAAGCCAAATTGGATAAAGGTTATTTACGAGCCAGCTTATGGTGAGCTCGTGAAAAGTGGCCTGCGCAAAATGCACCTACGATGGAAAGCTCACCGGCTAAACACAGTGCAGCACAGACTTCGGCTAAGGCTTGTGATTTACCGTTACCGTGCAGTCCTAACAAATCGAGACATGCTTTTTGGCTTGGCAACCCAGTACCACCACCGACAGTTCCCAACATCAAGTTAGGTAGGGTCACGCTCGCGTATAAGCCGCCTTCTTTGTTCAGTTCCATGCGAGTCATACCAATCGCAGACTCAGCCACACACGCCGCGTCTTGGCCGCAAGCAATGTAAAGTGCAGCAAGTGCATTTGCGTAGTGGGCATTGATACCAATCGTGCCACTCAAAGCGCCGCCCACAGTGGTCATTTGACCAAACTGAACCATCTTCTCTGGCGTGGTATGTAGATACTTAGCAACAAGCTCAGCAGGAATGTTTACTTCGGCAGTGACCTTTTTACCACGAACACTGCGTAAGGTTTGGGTATTAGCTTTTTTGTCGCCCGATAAGTTGCCATCAAGGAAAGCATGGTCAGGCTTAACTGGTGTGTTTTCGATGATGTATTCAAACACGGCATTGGTCGCGATGGTCACCATATTCTGACCAGAAGCGTCTCCAGTTAGAAATTCAAACACCAAGTAGACATGGTTGCCTTCGATGTTGATATTGATGTCGGTAAGCTTGCCGTGTGATGTGGTTGATTCAGCTAAGGTTTTAAATTGCTCATATTGGGTGACAGCCCAAGCCACAAACTGTCCTGCTTCTACTAAACCTTGGAATGCAAAACCGGGAGTACGTGTTACGCCTTCATTGAGCAACATCGCACTTGCGCCACCACAAGCTGTAATCAGCTTTGAACCACGGTTGTAAGACGCGACAAGCGCTGCCTCAGTAGTTGCGAGTGGTACCAAGTAATCTCCCTCAGCAAACAGGCCATTGACTCTTAGCGGTCCAGAGACACCAACAGGCACTTTCACTGTTCCAATGAAGTGTTCGATGTTTTTCTCATAAGCTTGAATCTGACTTTCAGTATGGGAGTCGAGTAGCTCTTTTTGCGATTCTGCGTTATCGAGAGCAGCCCAACGGCGTGTGAGATTTTTTTCTGTCAGATAGGGGCTAGGTGTCAGCTTGTTTACTGGTTTTTCAAAGTGAGGTTGAAGCTTTTTTTCTAATTCGTCTGCGGAGATGTCGCCTCCTAAAATAGAAACATAGTCACGGCGATGCAGATTTAGTTTTGGCATAAATAGTATGAAGTAAAGTTTGTGCAGCAAATTGGTTTGCGCTGATTCTACCGAGTAATAAACCAGAAACAAGCGTCAGATATAATGAGTTACAGTTTGTGTGCTTATTGCGTCAAAAAGCGTCCAAAGTGGTTGAATCAAGTCGATTTAGAACATTGAAAATAAGTGCGAACGATAAGTATCGCTTAGATGTGGATGTCTAGAAGACTACCGATCGCTTCGTTTTGACGATCAACCACACTCGCACCCACACGGTTATAACTGGCACTTTGGGTTAGTTTCAATAGTGAATCGGTTGAGGATGAAACAGGTTCTGGGTCTTTGTCTTTAAACGAAATGGATTGTTCAGGCTCTACTTGGTTGAAGCTGAGATCACTGCCTTTGAAAGCATCATCGGATTCAGGAGTGTGTTGTGAGGCTTGATTGAGTTCGAGCGCGGCTTCTTCAGCCATGTTGTTTGACTGCTGAATAATGGCGTAACCAGATTGAATACCAGATATCGACATAGCAGAACCTTTAATTGACGTGTTGAATAAGTCTAGGTGGACGATATTTTGAGCGCAATGGTGAAGGGGTAAAATTTACAGTGAAACAGTGTACTTAAGCTAAAATAGTGACGTCTGTCTATTAACTGAACAGATCGTTCAATGCATTTAGCTCCTCATCAGTAAGAAGAGTTTGTTGTTCCGTTTCAAGATTACCGTCAATCTCGCCCTGCAACGCTTTTAATTGCTGTGGGCTAAGAAGCTGAATCTGTTGTTTGAATGCTTCAAATTGTTGTGTATTCATAATGTGACCTTGCTTCAAATCCATATGCTCAATTGAGCATAGACTACTGGTGCAGGAAATCAAACAAGATTAAGTGAATATCAAACGAAATTTGTAATTTCCTAGAACTAAGACAACTATAAATTCCTCTGGTCGTTTTTTGTCCGAGAAATGTTAGGTAAAGTTAAGGCTTGGTCAATCAAAGTCAGAAAATTCCTACAATGTAAAAATCGTCTTAACCCTTATGTGGTAAGCGTAGGTAAGCAGTTGCTCTACTCAATTAAAGGTATTGGTAGAGCAACATATAACTGTAACAAATGTTCAAAAGGTGTACAATTAATGCTATCTTTTTGTTTTTACAGTATTTTGTTTGTCAATTAAGAATCCGCTTTATCGAGCGGTTTATCAATCTTCACCTTGACCGCAAACTTGGTCGCTAGGGTATGCAGTTCTGGAAGCATTCGATAAATTAAATGAAGCTGTTGTAAGACCATTCTGACAGAGCTTTCATCTTCTTCTCGCCACTCACTTAGACGTTTATCAAGTTCAGGGTCGTATACATTTTTAACCTCACACTGTTCACGATGTGAATAGAGTTGGTCATTCAGAGCATCAAGGTGCTCGTGTATCACACGGTGTGCATCGAGAACGAGCTTGTGTGTAGATTCGTCGTCAATACGCGTTCTGTGTGCGCCCAGTGCTGAAATATAGCTGAGTAGGGCGTGATTCAGCGTCAGAAAGCGAAAGCTCTCATCTTCAGAAGTACGATATTTGCCCGGCTCAACCAACATGCTACTGATAGCACCAGTCAGATTCGCATCGTTATTGTGTGCGCTGCGGCGGGCGATACGGTAATTCAGCGTGTCTTTCTTACCTACACGATATTGGCCAATGATCTGCGCAAGGTAGTTCTTGTTGGAATCAAGAGCATCAGCCATTACTTTATGCAGTCGTTTTGATTGCCAGTCAGGCAACACATAAACGACCGCCAATACAGCGAGGGCACAGCCGATGAAGGTATCTGCCAGTCTTGGCAGCACCACGGCGTAGCCTTCTCCAAGTTGGTTAAAGCAGAACAGTACCAACAGGGTGATAAAGCCAGTTGCGAATCCGTAGTTGTTGATACGGAAAGCGAAGAACATCACGCCACTGATCACAATGAACACCAACTGGCTCTCTTGAGAAGGGAAGAAGGTCAGTAGCGGAACGCCAATTAATAAGCCTGCAACGGTGCCAATGACACGCGCAGTCAGCTTTTGGCGAGTAGCGCTGTAGTTTGGCTGACACACAAATAGCGTTGTCAGTAGAATCCAGTAGCCGCGTTCAATATCAAAACCTTGAATAATGCCGTAACCGAAAGTTAGCGTAATGGCCATACGAATCGCGTGACGAAACAGCATCGAATCTGTATGCAGGTTGGCTTTTATCTTTTGCCACATCGCAGTCAAGGTGTGCGGATTGGTATCGTCTAAGACATCTTCTTCTAACTTCTCTGCATCTGGGTTACTGATGTTCGATAGCTGCTTTTCGACCGTAGCAAGGTTATTGAATAGATAATCCAATTGGCTCAGCAATGGCTTCCATTCTGGTTTGTTTTGCTGATGTAGATGATTAAGTGAAGACATCAGTTCATCAAGCGCCAATACCGATTTATCGCCATGTTGGTATTCTGCGCCAATCTTTAGTGAGCTCGCCACTTCTTTACACGCGGTTGCTTGTGCTTCCAGCAGATACTTAAAACGAAACAGTACATCAGAGCGCTCAAAGTGTTTGGCTAGTTCTTGATAACGGTAGTGGGTTGAACTCACACGCTCGTGAATATCTTGTGCGATGAAGTAAGTATTTAAGAATCGATCACTGGGTCCGTCAATGTGTCCGCGTTTAGAGCGATTAAGCAGGGTTGCTTTACACATATTGAGTGCATTGACGGTACTCGCATTTAATTTGGCTTCAATAATGCGGTGCGGCTGAGGGATAAGATCAGATACTGGGTAGAACAGTTCTGCCTTAGATCCCATGTAGGTGCCAATCTGATCAAACACGTTAGCAAGGTTTTGCTGCACAGGTTGCATTGGCCACACAATCTGCCAGATCATCGACATGAAGTAGTACCATGCCGCGCCTGTTAAGAGCAATAACGGTTGGAACCATAAGTTGATGCTCTCATGAGCGCCGAGCATGGTGTAGATAGCAACCAGCAGAGAACCAAAGGCGATACTGGCGTATTTAGGCCCAATGGCGCCGAGCATAATGAACGAGAATGTGGATGCGAAAAGACCTAGCGAGAATAACCAAGGTGTGTCGAACAGCAGTTCTATAGAAAAGGCGGCGATCGCAAAACAGATAAAGGTCAGGGTGAGCGCTTTCAAGCGTCCCGTGAAGCTGTCATCACTTTCTGCTAGTGCAGCGGCGATGACACCTAAGATCAATGGAGTGATGAGTGTGTTTTGCCCATAATACCAAGCAGGAACGACAACACCGAGCAGAGTGATGAGAATTAATACGCTGTAATTTATGGTTTTATTCGCCCAATAGAGGCGTAATTTGGCTGAAAAGTCCACAGTCGCTCACTTGACACACTAAAAACCATAATCCTAACAGAAATCAAGCACAAGAATTTGATACTTATCCATAATTGCCCGTAGGTGGTCATGAAAGCGTCGATAAGATATGAGATATTATTAATTCTCATTGCATCATGATATAAATTCAATATTCCTAATTAAGAGCACACTCCAATGCAGCTAAGCGCTAACAAGACTGCACAGTTTTTTATTCAAAATGAATATCATCAGGTTGAACTTGATGGTTCACGTCTGCTGTTATCTTCAGTGGGCAGTGAGGAACGCATCCCGTTTACTATTTGGAGTGGCAAGATAGCGATAAAGCGCGGATTGTTTTGGGGATCGTTACAGTTTTTTGCTAACCAACAAGACGGTAAACAGCGCAGTTGGTTAGTTCAAGGTTTGCCATGGGATCAATGTCGTCAGTTTGCACGTACATCGGTTGCAGCTTATCAAAAATGGCACGACACACAGTGTGAACAATTGGCTGAGCACGTTCCTAAATGGGAAGCCGAATTAACACGTCTGGAGCAGCTTCCAGCCTTCTTACCTCATTCTAAAGTCAACACTTGGGTCGACATGGTCAACGCTGGTTTAGAAAGCATGACAATGACTTTAGACGAAGCCGCACAGCGCATGCCAAACCGTATTGCGCGAATGCAGCCTTGGCTATCTGAAACCGAGATCAAGCAAGCAGAACGAAACCAGCAATGGCTAGAGACAGAAAGGAAGAACTGGGAAGTGTTGTTTGCTCAGTGTGAGTCGTCTCCTTTGAACTTGTCGCAGCAATACGCAGTTTTGATGAACGATAACCATAACCTGATTCTTGCAGGTGCTGGCTCGGGTAAAACCAGTGTGTTGACTGCTCGCGTCGCTTATCTATTGCAAAGTCATCAGGCGCAAGCTGAAGAGCTTCTACTGCTCGCATTTGGGCGTGAAGCCGCGGAAGAGATGAAGCAGCGTTTGGATAGCAAAATCGGCTTATCCGCCGAGAAGGTACAAGTGAGCACTTTCCACCAGTTAGGTTTGAAGATCCTGAATCAGGTTGAAACCGAGCGTGTTGTGATTTCTCCATTAGCCTTGGATGATAATCAGCGCCAAGCTTGGTGTATTGATTGGTTGAAGAAGCACTGGATGACACCGACCAACTTCAAGCGTTGGCAAAAGCACTTGTCTAAATGGCCAATTGCCTATCTAACGGGTGATGATGAACTTGGGAGCCATGTTTCAAACCTCAAATTGATTGGCTGGCTCGAGAAGCAACTTGAACAGCTGAATGCGTCAGGCCTAACTAAAAAAGAAGTACAACAGCAGCTTATTGATCACCGAGATTACACGCGCCTTAACAGTGAACTCTCCCTGTGTTGGCCTTGTGTGACGGCATGGCAGAAAGCACTGAAAGAAGAGAACCATATCGACTTCTCGACCATGATAAGCCGCGCGACCCAATACGTCGAAAAGGGTAAGTTTATCTCGCCTTGGAAGTTCATCATGATCGATGAGTATCAAGATATCTCACCTGATCGTCTTGCTTTGGTTGAAGCGCTGTGTAATCAGTCGAAAGCTCAGCACCAAGCTTCTATTTTTGCAGTGGGTGATGACTGGCAGTCAATCTACCAATTTGCAGGCGCCGATGTGGATCTCACGACTGGATTTAAAGACCGTTTCGAGAGTTCGACGATTCACCACCTAGATACCACTTATCGATTTAACAATCAGTTAGGTGCGGTTGCCAATCGCTTCGTACAAGAAAACCCGATTCAATTGCCGAAAGAATTGAACAGCTTCAAACAACAGAAGCAGAAGTCGGTGTACAGTGCGCCAAGTAAAGAAGTTGAGAAGATCCTCGACCAATTGAATCGTCAATCTAAGGGCAAAACTAATAAGTCTGTCCTGTTGCTTGGTCGTAATCATTACCACAAACCAGAGTTGTTGGAAGACTGGAAGAAGATCTTTACCTCCATAGACATCAGCTTCATGACTTGTCACGCCAGTAAGGGTAAAGAAGCCGATTTCGTCATTATCCTTTGTGTCGATGAAGGGCAGTTCCCAGCGAAGAAAAAACAGCTGCATATTGATGGTGCGTTAACAGAATCGTCAGACGTGTTCCCTTATGCTGAAGAGCGTCGCCTTTTCTACGTGGCAATGACTCGTGCGAAAGAGAAAGTATGGATCACGCATAGCGGAGATGGGTCTGGTTTCGTTCAAGAGCTGCATGGTTCGGATTACCCGGTAGTTCGTAAAAAGTGATGCCATTTGAGGTGATCGTCTAAGATTAGATTTTAAGCCACTTTGACTTGTCTCATTAGGTTGAAGTTCGAAAGTAAAAGGAAGCAGATATGGAACATGGCTCAATCAACTATATTGAATTTGCAGCGCGCGACATCGCGACAACCAAGGCGTTTTTCAGCCAAGTGTTTGCTTGGAAATTTGAAGATCATGGGCCTGAATATTCTGCTTTTGAAGGTAAAGGCTTAATGGGCGGGTTTTACTCGGCGGATCTGGTGTCTAATGCAGACAAAGGTGCAGCGTTGATGGTTTTCTATAGCGAAGACCTTGAGCAGACCGAACGTGACGTGATTGAGGCTGGTGGGGAAGTAAACCGCGAGATATTCAGTTTTCCTGGTGGTCGACGCTTCCACTTTCGAGAGCCAAGTGGCAACGAGATGGCGGTGTGGAGTGATAAGTAGTTATCTCTTTGAAGTTCTTAAATTTCGGACAAATAAAGAGACCATCACTATGCTGTAATGTTGATCAATTAAGTGACAATAATCGGTTGAACGATACATCAAGGATGTCAAAATCCGAGTGTTATTTTAACACTCGGATTTTTTTATGTTTATCATATCAGTCTCGTCAGCGATTTGACTCTGATGTTATCAAAACGGTCTTCAATCGTCAGTTTGATGTCACTCGAAGATCTAACTTAAATTTCTAACAAACAATTGTCATTTTCATGTTGAGTGGTACGAAAAGCCATCTACACTATGGTTATAACTGTTTGATTTTTATATGAGGCATCAATGAGTCGTAAACCAATAGTGTTAGTAGTAGATGACACGCCAAGTAACTTGGATGTGTTAACTGCAATACTCAAAGATACCTACCAAGTAAAGGTAGCCATTAACGGTACCATTGGCATCAAGATAGCGAAGATGGTGCCACAGCCTGACTTAATTCTCCTCGATATTATGATGCCTGATATCGATGGCTATGAGGTATGCAGTCAGCTAAAATCTCAGCCTAATACCGCGCATATCCCGATTATATTTGTGACCGCCAAAATTGACCCTGAAGCCGAAGTGAAAGGGCTGTCTTTAGGCGCTGTTGATTATTTAACGAAACCTATTACCCCTGAAATTGCTCTACAGCGTGTGAAGACCCATATTGCGTTGTATGACCAACAACGCGCCTTGTTCAGCCAAGTTAAAGAGAAAACCCAAGAGATCAATCTTGGCAAGCTAGAGACTTTGAATATCTTGGGTAGGGCAGCTGAATTCAAAGACAATGAAACGGGCATGCACGTTATGCGCATGAGTCATTATTGCGAAATATTAGCCAAAGCTTTAGGCATGACAGACGAAGACGCGGAAACCTTGCGTGATGCTGCTCCGATGCATGACATTGGCAAGATTGGTATTCCTGATAACGTGTTACTTAAGCCAGGTCAGTTGGATGCAGACGAATGGGCGACTATGCAGAAACATGTTGAGTTCGGTGTCGAGATACTTGGCAAGCAGGGTGATTCCAAATTAATGCAAATGGCCATTCAAGTTGCGCAATATCACCATGAAAAGTGGGACGGCAGTGGTTACCCAAACCAGATAGCAGGTGAAGATATTCCTTTAGTTGGGCGTATCGCTGCGGTTGCGGATGTATTTGATGCTCTGACCGCAGAAAGACCCTACAAAAAGGCGTGGAGTGTCGATGAAGCGTTGAGTTTGTTTGAAGATCAGAAAGGCAAACACTTTGATCCGAGAATCGTAGAATTGTTGTTTGAAAACTTACCTCAAATTTTAGCCATTAAAGAAAAATTCAAAGATGATTAATCTCTTCACTAAATGTTGTGCATTCGTGTTGGAGTTAAAAAACAGAGTCGTCCTATTCACGATGTGGTTATTGGCGGGGCTATGCTTCAACGCGAGTGTCAGCGCCGCCGAAGTGACAGACGCGCAGTTAAACCGCTGGCTCGACAATAAACCCACGGTTACTTTTATCGCCCTTACCAATCATTATCCCTATTCATTTCTTGACGATAACGGACAGGTTTCTGGAATTATCAAGGATTGGACACTCGATCTTGAAGAGAGATTCGGGGTCAATGCTCGTTTCATCAGTGTTAATTCACGTGTAGAAGCGAAAGCCGCACTGCTCGATGGGCGAGGTGATGTGTTCCCTTTTCAGCAGTTTGACCTGAGTGGGGATAAGCGTGTTCTAGTGAGTGAGCCCTATGTGCCTTATCAAGTCGCGATAATCGTTCCGGCCGATAGCACAATTGATACCAACCTAGATCAAACCCCTAAGCGTCGCATCGCCATGGTTAATGAAGATATTGACTTAGAGCGTGCTGGCGTTCAATTGACCTCTATTGAGCGTGTTGATTTTGATAGTGTTATTGATGCTGTGCGTGCGCTAGGTGAAGGTGATGTTGAAGGCGTTGTCGGGGAACCTATCACCATCATGGATCTTGCGAATAAGATAGGAGTTGATGATTTAACGGTCAATTATCTGCTTGATCATTGGAAGTGGTTTGAAGCATCGATAGTGGTCCGAGCTGGTGAAAAGGAGCTGCTGGCATTAGTTAACAAGCAGATTGAAAGCATCGATGTTAATGATAAAAACCGGATTTTATCAAAGTGGTTAGACACCTCCCCTTATCGAGTGCCACTTAAGGGGGTATTTGGTTTTAGCAATCCTCCTTATATGTATCCCGATAGTACTGCGGTAGGTCTGGAGCATGAAATTATTCAACGAGCCCTTAATGATATGGGTTACAAGTTAGATGACGTTGTCACCCTTCCACCTAGCGCAGCGCGAAAAGCCATTGATAGCAATAACGCAATAGCTTTTGTGTCTGGCGTTCAATTTGGTGATCCCGATACTCACTTCTTGAGTGACAATGTACTCGACATTGAGTTTATCCCCGTTTCACTGACTCGACGAAAGCTCAACCTCCAATCTCAGAGTAATCTTTCATTAGGGGCGCTACTATTTGATGAAACTTCGCGAATCAAAAATTCTATTGAGGCTCTGAAGGGTAAGGTAGACATTGAACGTGTCGAGGATTACGAAGGGCTTGAATCGGCATTTTCACAGTTAAGAGCGCAAAATGTTGATTTGTTGATGGTAGAAAGACGAGTGCTTGAATGGTTTATCACCAATACTCGTTTTATTGAAATGGCAGAGCTCACGCTGCATGATGAGTATAAGATTGCGTATTCGAACTATGTCGATTTTAGGAGTGAAGAAATCAGAGACAGCTTTAACGCTGCGATAAAAAAGCTCAAGCAAGCGGATGACGGCTTAAGTGAAATCATAGAGTTACAGGTCCAGAATGACTTTAGCCAAATCCTTAAAAAAGCGAATGTGATCGCACAAATATCCGCATATTTTATCGTTAATGACCGTTTTGAAGAGTTGCCTAGGTTGTTTGAAACTTTCGATACCGCCAGCTCGTTTCAGGTGATCACCGCTCAAGCGGATAGTGATAGTCGTCCTATCAAATCTTGGAACATCGGCAACTTAGTGGATGATTACGGGGAGAAGAAGAATACTTCCCACTTTTCGTCGGTAACCAAAGTGGCCAATTACCGAACCAAGGGCGGAAGCACGAATGCTGGCTCTATGACTTTTTATTTTGATACTAAGACGCTAGAGCGGAATCATGTTTACTTCCCATCTGTTGAGCAATTCGATTCATTTGGTGATGCGGCAAAACGTTATATCGCTGATGTTTATCAAGTAAATAATTTGACTGGAGAGATCTTAGATCTCAGTCAAGAAGAGAGAGAGTGGATTAAAAACAATCCGGATGTACGGATAGGCATCGATCCAAACTCTCTTCCTTATGAGGCGGTATCAAATACTGGTGAATACATCGGTATGATTGATGATTATCTAACACTCATTGAGCAAAAAACAGGACTAAGTATCCTGCATGTAGATGTTGCCAATTGGTCTGAAACACGCCGTTTGGTTGACCACCATGAAGTCGAGTTAGTTTCTGCGGCTAAAGAGAATCTGTCGTTAAGCGATAATGTCAAAGCTGCAAAGAGTTTGTTCTCGAGCCGTTTAGCGCTAGCGTCGAGGCGAGATGTTAGTAGCTTAGTGTTGGAAGAAGCGACGGGGTGGAAAATAGGTATTCTGAAAAATGCAGCCAACACCGATGCGATTGTAGATAAATACCCGAATGTTGATTGGGTGCTGGTCGACTCCACCGCCACAGGACTTACCATGCTGGATGATAAGAGCCTGGATGGCATGATTGATACCGTCGATGTACTCAATTATCTTATTGATTCATATGGTCACCGAGAGGTGGGGATTATCGGGCGATTGGACTTTTTCCTTTCTCCGACCTTACATGTGACCAAGTCAGAACCTTTGCTTTATTCAATTTTGGATAAGGCAATTGCCAACATTTCCGCAGAAGAACATCAGAAGATCTCAGCAAAGTGGGCGGCACCTAAAGCGATAGAAAGGGTCGACTACAAGTTGGTTTACACCATTTCGGTTTTCTCGCTGGTTATCCTTCTGCTTATTATTTTCTGGAACCGTAAATTAGCGAAGCAGATCAGTATTGCTAATGAAGCGACTGAAGCCCTCAAAAAGGCGCAGAACCAGCTCTACAATATGCTCAATAGCTCTCCGATTGCGGCTTGTGTGGTGTTTGAGGAAAAGGTTCGTTACGCCAATGATACAGCGAAGCGCCTATTTGGTTTTGAAAATCAGCCACTTTCGTCTATCGACGTGGTGGCTATTCACGATTCTTTGGCCGTTCGTGATGAAGTGCATCAAGAGCTTGCTCTCAATGGCAAGGTTGAGAATAGAGAGTTGGTACTCAAGCGATCGGATGGCACTCGATTTGTCGCCTTGGTGAGTTACTATTTGTTCGAATTGGATGGTGAGTTAGCTACGCTATTTTGGGCATTCGATATTTCTGAAATGAAGCATCTTAACGAGCAACTGGAAGAAGAGAAAGAGAGGGCGGATCTTGCGAGCCAAGCGAAATCGGAATTCTTAGCCAATATGAGCCATGAGATAAGAACACCAATGAACGCAATTATTGGTTTGTCTTATCTAGCGATTGGCGAAATATCTAACCCAGTAGCTCGAAATTATATCGAAAAAGTACACCGTTCTGGCCATTCGTTACTCAGTATTATCAATGACATCCTTGATTTTTCAAAGATAGAAGCAGGGCAACTTGTTATTGATAACATCCCGTTTGATCCTGTGACGACCTTTAGAGATGTGATTGAGTTGATGGAGTCTAAAGCGGCTGAGAAGCAACTCAATTTGTCGATGGTCATCGGCCCAGAGTTAGACACACCATTGCAAGGCGATCCATTGAGGCTGTTCCAGGTCATACTCAACCTTGTTGGTAATGCGATTAAGTTTACGGAAAAAGGCAGCGTAGCCTTAACTGTGGAGCATGTTGACTCTAATGATGACAGCCTGACCATGAAGGTGATGGTGGCCGATACTGGCATAGGAGTTTCTGATGAAAATCTACACAAGCTCTTTGAAGCATTTAGCCAAGCGGATAGTACAACTACGCGTAGGTTCGGTGGCACAGGGTTAGGACTCAATATTAGCCAGAAGTTGGTTCATGCGATGGGAAGCAAGATAACGGTTGAGAGTGTGCTAGGACAAGGCAGTGAGTTTTCTTTCGAATTGACATTACCAAGAGCGACTCATGAAGAGTTAGCGAAGTTTAAATCCCAAGAGCTGCAATTGGATTATCAGATAGAGTTCAAAGGTCAAAGGGTATTGCTCGTTGAAGATAATGAGTTGAATCAAGATCTAGCTTTGGCATTCTTCACTCGCTCTAAACTGAATGCTGACTTGGCTAAGAATGGTAAAGAGGCGGTAGAGTTAGCTCAAATCAATGATTACGAAATGATTTTTATGGATCTTCAAATGCCTATTATGGATGGCTTTGAAGCGACAAGATTGATTCGTGAGTTTAATAAAGAAGTGCCTATTATTGCGATGTCGGCCAATGTGTTTGCCGATGCGAAACAGCGAGCGAGGAAAGCGGGTGTAACCGACTTCTTGGATAAGCCAATTGTTATTGATAAAGCGATGTCTTTGATTACGAGGTACATTGTTCCTGAGGTGCTAGTAGAAGGTCGAGCGCCATCTGACTCGTCTTCACATATGAAACAGACTGTTGATTCTAATGAGAGTGCGGTATTAAGCTCTGATGCCTCAATTGAGCCACCTACTTTCTCTCAGTCGAGATTTGAGCAACTGACTTATCATGATGTGAGACTGCAGGCCAAGATGCTTAATAGGTTCTGCCAAGTCGCGCCAGATACGATGTCGGAAGCTTCTGATAATTTAGTACAAGGCGATTGGGAAACGTTAGAGCGTAATCTTCATACTTTAAAAAGTATGGCGGCTTCGATTGGTGGATTACGATTAGCTGAACGACTCAGTGATTTAGAACACAAGGCTCATAATAAGGCGTGTAATGAGCAGGATCTTAAACAAGGTGAACTTGAGCTAGTTGAGCTGATTAAAGAGCTCGAGAGCAGCTTTGATATGCCTTGCGCTGAAGACGCTGATGCGGCATGTACTCAGGAAACCGAGCTAAGTAGTGATGAAGCATTGGATTCACCTCTTATCACGCAAGAGCAGCGCACTAAATTGTTATCACTGCTCGAGGCTTATGATAACGATGCAACTCAATATGTGACTGAGTTACAGGCACAGTATCCGCATTCTGTTGTTCTTAAAGATGTTCGAAGTGCGTTAGATAACTACGACTTTGAAGGAGCTAAAGAGGGGCTTGGCGCTTCTGAGTAGCGGTCTTTTATAAATATCACTTCAACATTAAAGCCTTTAGCTCTTACAGCGAAATAACCAACTAGCTAAAGGCTTTAAGTCTATTTGTACCGAACTAATTACTGACGTTTTGTTTGATTAGCTCGATCACTGTGTTGTATCTGTGTGGTAGTTTTCGGTTCCGCTTTTGAACCAAATATAAGGTTTCTTCAACTTCTACCTTCGGCCGTACGACGTGCAGCTTATCCTTTTCAGCAAAGTGCTCAACGGCTCCGGCCGGTAATACAGTGAACCCCAGCCCCTTAGATACAGGTAATAGAATCTGGTGAAGCTGATTGATATAACCAGATGTCGGTATTTCGTTGATGTTAATGTTCGCTAAATCTTTATCCCCGCAGAGATCGAAGTACAAAGACAGATAGTGAGCAGAATCGGGGTGAGCAATCAGGCCAATCTCGTGAAGAACTTGTGGGGTAATTTCTAGATCGGCAAGGCTGTGATGGACAATAAGACACAAGGCTTCTTTGCCTATCACTTGGCTTTGGTAATAACTGTCGTTAGGTGAGTGCCTTACAATACCGATATCCGTTGTGCCTTGCAGCAGGTCGTTCAATATCTTCTGGTTCGGTGCTGCTTCGAGGTGAATGTTTAACTCTCGATGTTGCTGCTGAAGTTCAAGAAACTCTGGATAAAGGCGCAAAGAGAGTGAGCCAGAACATGAGACATTACATTGCCCTGAATATGGGTTATCGAAACTTAACGACTCAAAAAGATCTTCTTGGTCTTTCTCTAGCTTAAGCGCATAGCGATACATAATCCGACCCTGTTCGGTCAGCTCGAAGCTTTTATTTTCCCGAGATAGCAGGTCACAATTGCAAGCTTGTTCAAGCTTCTTGATGTGCTGGCTCACTCCTGGTTGTGTCATGTACAACTTTTCTGCGGTTTGGGTGAAATGTCCAACTTCAACCAGAGTCTTAAATGTATTGAGCCAAAGTGGATTAATCATACTCACCTTTAAATTCCGTAGCTCATAAATCAAAGAGCTTCTAAGTAGCAAAGCTCATGAACAATAAAGCTTATGAATAACAAAAAATTATTATTATCTTAAGTCATGATAATTTCAACGTTCAGAACGTCAAGCCGAGAAGAACACGGTATCTTTGGTGGAATATTGTTCGAGTTATCAAGAGAATGGCCATTTACTTGAATTCATCACACGTAACAAAGTGTTGCGACTTTGTTGTATTTTTGGTCTATTGACCAACTGTACTCATATTTAGGAACGAAGATGAATAGAAATGTTTGGCTGCTCTCACTGTGTCAGGCCTTATTGATGACAGGTAACATCTTACTGATTTCGGTGATTGGTTTGATAGGTAAGCAGATTGCACCCAGTGTCAGCATGATTACTCTGCCTGTTGCCTTACAGTTTTTGGGCTTAATGGCAGCCACCATTCCTGCATCTTTAATTTCAGGTAAGTTAGGACGAAAACGAGGGTTTAGTATCGGTAATGTGGTTGGAATTACCGGAGCAAGCCTTGCGACTTACGCGTTATCTCAACAACATTTCTATCTGTTTTGCTTCGCCACATTTTTACTCGGGATAGGTATTGGTTTTGGTACGCTTTATCGCTTCGCTGCTATTGAAGTGTGTGATGAAAATGCAAGACATCGCGCAATTTCTATCTCTATGGCTGGTGGCGTTCTTGCCGCTGTATTGGGGCCAAACTTAGCGATCATGTCTCAGCAGTGGTCGCAAGATGGCCTTTATATTGGTGCCTTTGCCTCTTTGATTGGTTTGAACATTCTTGCGTTACTCATCTTACAAACCATTCGATTTCCAAAAGTCTCTTTTAATCGTCAGGCGCCGAAAGCCGAGCCTCTCAGTGTGATTGTGAAAGCGCCTAACTTTATCGGTGCTGTGTTCGCAGCTATGGTCGCTTATGCCGTGATGAATATTCTAATGACGGCAACACCATTGGCGATGATCGGTTGTGGATTCGACTTCACTAAGGCCGCCGGTGTAATCGAGTGGCACGTATTGGGTATGTTTGTACCGGCATTCTTTACTGGCTCACTTATCGAGAAGTTTGGTTCGCGAATGATGATTTTGGCGGGTGGGGTATTATTTGTTGTTTGTATTGCTATCAATATTCATGGCGAATCTATCTGGCACTTCCGAGCGGCTTTGGTGGTACTTGGTGTAGGTTGGAATTTTATGTTCATCGCTGCAACAGGCTTGTTTAGTCAGTCTTACCAATCGCAAAACAAAGCTAAGGCGCAAGCATTTAATGAATTCGTTGTGTTTGGTTGTGTGACCGTTACTGCATTACTCTCTGGTTGGCTAGAATCGACCGCAGGGTGGCAGAACTTAAATATCTACGTATTACCATTCGTGTTAGCGGTTATCTTATTGTTCGCGTTCAACGCACGTAAATCACGTATTCAAAAGCAGCCTGTATAACGAGTATCGAGTTTGAATCAGTAAATCTATTGCTCAGAGCAAATTACGATTCCTTGGAATACAGACAAATAAAAAGCCCTTCACATGTCGGTAGGGCTTTTGCTTACGGCTTAAATAATAACAATTTCTTAAAACTGCTGTCTTGGCTTAGATCCAATGACAACAGTACTTAAGCTTTGCTTATTAGTACGCACGTTATTGGCGAGGTACTTGTTTCAATGACTTGAGGTTGGAGCGACTTACAGGTCGACCATAATGGTCTTCGTCGTAATCCCACCTTGGTCATCGATTATCTTCAAGGTCACTTCATGTTTCCCGTATGAAGGGAAGATAGAAGTGTATGTGCGACCTCGTTTTACCTTTCCATTGGGAAGTGTCCATTCAGTATCAACAATACGGCCATCACTGTCAGAGCTTGTTGTCCACATGGTGACCCAGCGTCCCAAGTGGATGTACTTCGCACTTGCTTCCGGTAGATCGTTTGGAGATTCAACACTCACTACAGAGCTGAACGAATCAGTGGCGCCTTTGTCGTCGACAACCGTCAAGTTCACCGTGTAATCACCGGCTTGCTCGTAAGACCAAGTTGGTGCCATTTCGTTGCTTGTTGCACCGTTACCAAAGTCCCATAGATAACTGGTGATCTCACCGTCTTGATCAGAACTGAAGTTACGTGAAGAAAGGTTCAGGCCAGTAACATTGAGCTCGAAGTTCGCAGTAGGGGCGACGTTATGTTGGCTTACTTTAGATAAGCGCACCACACCGTATTCGTTGTCGTTACTCTGATTCAAAATATCAACGGCTAAGCCAAACTCCGTCAGGATACGTCCTGAATCAGGCGCTTGAGGAGAAGTGTAGTCTTGGCCGTCAGAGAAGCTAGCGTTACCAAGCAAACTGGTATCTTCAAGTACATCATTGTCGCTGTTTACAAGTCGCATTGGCGTGTGATCTTTAAGTGAGAACGCAGCATCTCGAACTTGGTAGCGTGTTTGAGCAATTTCGCCTGAGTTTTCCCATACCATGGCGTTTTGGTCTGCGTCTACAACACCTAACCAACCTTCACCTGGGTGCTTGCCAACCCAGTTATCGGTAAGTGATTCGTCGATATACCAAATGATCAGACCCGGATCGAATGACATCAATTGACCCATGCGTTTGATGTTAGCTAGGCCTTCATCAACGTCCATGTGGCTGCGCCATTGCAATAGGTAGTAGTGCTGGGCTTGATGGAATCCATTACTCAGCTTGTAGCCATTAAGGGCGAAGGTGGAGTTGCTTTCACCATCGTCTATCTCAGTCACTTCACCATCGACAACCACAGTAAGGTTATCCAGATACAAACCTTCCATTGCCAAGCCACCGTCTGTGATGTACTCAAACGAAAGCTCTACTTCTTGGCCTGTCCATTGTGAAACGTCAAACTCAGCATCAATCCAACCGCCAGACTCACCACCAATCGCAGGGACTAGACCCGTGTTGTATGGGTCATCCATTGAGGTGATGTTGCCTGCGATGGCATGTCCATTCACGAGCACGCGTGCAAAGTCGTAATCTTTCTCGATTTCGTACCAAGTTTTAAACGAAAGCAGCGCTGAATCACCCACTGGAATCACCAACTTACGAGTCATGCTGTTTTTCAGGTCATCGCCTTTTTGTGAGTGGAAAGAGTACCCACCAGCAAACGGTTTCAAACCCTCGATCTGCTTCTCCGGAAGATCCACTTTAATCATGTTCGGACGGCTGTTATCTGTGGTTTGGAACAGTGTATAAACCTGTGGATGGTCTTCTAGGTCGTCAATTGAGATTTGATCATCGTTAATCCAACGACCACCAATCGACTTCTGTAGGAAGTGTTTTGCCCAAGAACTGAATGCGGTTGGTTGAGTACCACCAATTTGACCGGCCCAACTGCCAGAAGACATGATAGACCAGTATGAAACGGGCTCACCTTTACCTGTGTACTGCGTGTCGTACTCGTCAGGCAGACCTAAATCGTGACCATATTCGTGAGCACAAACACCCGCTGCCGCATCAATCGGCTGAATGGTGTAATCAAATGCGGCGTATTGGCCGTTAAAGCGTTCTGGAAGCGAGCTAGAGGTGCCTTCTAGCACATGAGTGCGACCAAGGTTGAATCGGTGAGACCAGATTGCATCAGGGCCTAAAACACCACCACCGGCTTCTTCGCCTACGGATGCGTGAAATACCATTAGGTGATCAATCACGCCATCGGGTTCACGGAAATTTCCGTCGCCATCATAATCGTAACGATCTTCGATGTCATAATCCGCGAGGTTGATGCTCGGATCTTGAGCCAATTGATTGAGCGCTTCGCGAACCAGTTCTTGTGCGTTCAAGTCATTGTCGGTGGTCGGGGAGTTGCCACCATAGAAAGACGCAGGCTTCGAGGCGCGATACCAACCGGCAGCTTGGCCCGCAACGCTATAACTGTCTCCCGATTCACTTTGATAATATTGGCGCATCGAGATTAGGTTTTCACCATTCGGCCCTGTGTAACCCGAATTTGAAAACAACAATTCTTGATAATGTTCTGGGTTGTAGCTCTCGTAGAGCATTTGCGTGTGCTCTTCGGTTAGCCTGTTGTCATCCCAGTTCAAATCAGGAAAATCGACTAAAAGAGCGAGCACCTTGTCGGTACGCTTGGTGCCGACTTCCAAAGCAAAGACGCTCGCTTTTTTAACGCCAGACCCTTTTTCGATGGCTTTGAGTATTTTCGCTCGTTGTTCTAACGCTTTTTTACCGAATTGAGCATCGCCTTTAAAGCCAGAGTTGATCTTGTTCTTTAAATAACGATCAAGAGCATCGTATTTTGCAATATCGCTTGCGTCTTGTTCGACTAAGCCTTGTCTTACTAGCATTTCAATCAGTTTGTCTTCGTTTACAACACCCAAATCAATCGGTGTTTTAGCATAACTACTGACGCTAAATAGAGTAAGTATTGCTGAAGCTAGCAATGTTTTTCTCATTATCTTCATTACATTTCCTTTTTGTATTTCCATGTCGATATCAGAATCAACAAGCCTTATTCAGAATGGTTGTCCGAGCTTGGCTTAATACACTCTTTTGGTGTTTTAGGTATCTGACGTTTATTAGTTAACTTGTTTTTACTTTCTATCTCGTTTGTATTACCAGGCTCATTTTCATTACCTACATCATTGGTACTTTCTATTTCTTGCTTATTTTTCAAATCAAACTGACTGCCTTTCACATGCTTTGCGTTGAGATAGATACGTAAAGCTTCGCGGTTGCCCTCGTAGGTTAAGCCGGGACAAATAACGCCTCTTTCAATCAATGACTTGAGCAACAGTTCATCATTCTCAATGGTGGAAGCCTGTGACAGTGAGGAGAAAAGTAGAACCATTAAAGCCATTGTTTTGTGTGACATTTTTATATCAAGCCATCAGTTTTGATTGTGTAACAAAATATATTTATAAAATTAATCAATCAAACTGATAGTTATCACAAATCATTATCCGTTCAGGTTTCAACATTAAGAGTTAATATCAAATAAGATCTATTGTTTATTTTATTGTCAGCTATTTAGTGAATTTTGATGCATTAATAGTTGATAGTCTTAATAATTAATAACAATGTTAGGCTTATGGTTACTATGCTGGAGAGTGCTTTATATAAGGTATCGGAGATTAATTAACTAACGAGATGCTCTATTTTTTATTTTTAATAAATACACGTAATAATTGAGTGTTTGGTAAATAATCATTCTCAAATTATTTTCACGAGAAATACAATCAATTAGTTGTTCAAGCATGATTTAAAGTGCTTCACGAAGGGGGATTTCCCTGGTACGGTCAAAGACATTCAAGCCTATGAAGATTTTGTGGAGCGGGTGCTGCGTAAAGACTTAAACATTCGAAAGTTCCACACCTCTGTATCAATGAGAACGGTGAAGTTTAGTACCGCAGTGAACTTAGATGAGTCATAAACGTTAGCTAGAAGATATGTGATGTATTGAGCTTTGTGAGGTCACTGGCTTATTTTTGTTTAAATAGCAGGCATTTACACAAAATGTGATGTTCACATTTTGTCATAACTTTAATAATTGTATATATTCCTCGCCTAAAATAATAATTAACAAAAGTTAATATAATGACTGTCAGCTCATCTTCTCAATCTCGTGAAACGCTTCTCAGCGAAAATGAACAACTTGTCTCGACCACCGACCTTAAAGGCGTGATTACTTACAGTAATGATGCTTTTTGTCGTATCGCAGAATACAGCCAGCAAGAATTGCTAGGGCAACACCACAATATTGTGAGGCATGGTGATATGCCTAAGGCGGCGTTTGCCGACATGTGGGTAAATCTTAAGCAAGGTAAGGCGTGGCGCGGGATCGTAAAAAATAAGACTAAATCTGGTGGGTATTACTGGGTTGATGCTTACGTTACCCCAATCTACGAGAGTGGCAAGGTGAGTGGTTATCAGTCTGTTCGTGTTAAACCGAAGAACGAGTGGGTGCAGATTGCAGATAAGGCTTACCAAGGTTTATTGAAGGCTGAGAAGTCTGGTCGCCAATGGTCATTACAGATCAGTGACAGTGTTCGCTATGCCGTGTTATTGGGCTCTCTGGCTGCGCCTTTGGTTTCAAATCTTGTCGAAGTAGGACAAGTCTCTCAATGGCTTCTTAGCTTGTTACCTGTTTCTGCATTAGCTCTGCTGTTCCGACAAGAGTTGATTGATACTCCCTTGCAGCTGAAAAAACTGCAGTCGAAATTCGACAGTGTGAGCCGCCTGGTTTATTCAGGTAACAGCAAATTCTCAGTAGCTGATTTTCACTTGAAGTTGTTGTCTGCTCGAATTCGCACGGTATTAGGCCGTATGACCGATTCTGCGAAACCACTGCAAGACTTAGCCGATAATCTGAATGCTACTTCGTTTGAAGTATCAGAAGCGTTAGATCAACAAACCAAAGACATTCTACAAGTGCGTGAAGCAACGGAAGAGGTTGAAGTCACGGCGAATGAGGTCTCTTCTCGTACTGAAGAAGCGCATCAGATTGTTGATGTGACTCTGCAAACCTGTGCGGGTGCTAAAGAGAGTATTAACCAAACTCACCGCAACCTTGAAAACCTAGCTTCACAGGCCGAGAAAGCCACACACACGACGTACCAGCTGAGCGACCAAGCACAAAGCGTCAGTAAGATCATGGAAGAGATCGGTGGCATTGCCGAGCAAACCAACCTGTTGGCATTGAACGCAGCGATAGAAGCAGCGAGAGCGGGTGAGCAAGGTCGAGGTTTCGCAGTGGTTGCCGATGAAGTGCGGGCGTTATCCGGTCGAACATCTAAGGCGACGGTTCAAATCAAAGAGAGCATTGATACCATGCTCGCAACGATTGAGGGCTGGCAAAAAGATATTCTGGCAAACAGAGAACAGACAGACGCGTGTGGCGATGTGGCTAAGGTAAGCTCACAACGTTTATCGGAAGTTGAGAACCTGATGCAATCGATGAACGAGTTGATGCAGTCGGTAGAAAGTTCTGCGCATAAACAGCGTCAGCTATCGAGTGATGTTAACCTTCATATGCAGTCTATCGCTTCAACGGCCGAGCAGAACTTGGTTGCGACGCATTCCGTTAAAGACCACTCTACAGAGTTGAAAGAGCAAGTGAATGAATTCTATCAATTGGCGAAGCGTTTCGAAGAGAAATAGCGGTTAGATTTACGCCGAGTGAGAAATAAGAGAAAGCCTTGCGAAATTAGCAGGGCTTTTTTGTAGCTCAACGCTTTGCTTTGTTTTGAAAATCTTTGAAACACAAATAAAACACCGTTCAATTGTGATTGGGTTACAATTCTACTATTCCAATCAAATTTTGAGTTACTGAGATGCGCTCCCTTATTTTTACCGTTTTTTGTTTCAGTCTTATGAGTTTCCCAAGCTTAGCTTCAAAGGGTTCTCACTATCTTTATACGGGATATCAGAACACACGAGTCAGTGATGATGGCTTTCAGGATTACTTTGAAGGCTCTTACAACAACTCAGGCAGTAAGCAGCTTTACGGCGGATATTTCGGCGGCAATTATGCTGTAACGGATTCTCTGTTTGTTGGCTTCGACTCTTCAAAGACGACACGATCTTCAACGACTTTATCCGATCTGTCTATTCAATTGGGTTGGTACCATTCGGTCACTCAGCAGGTTGAACTGTACGCATCTGGAGGCGTTAACTGGGTGAAACCTAAGAGACGCTCTTCGTGTCGCAATGACAGTATTCTTGACCCATGCAACAGGGAAACCAACAAAAACTACGATGAAGGGTTTATCGGTGAAGCAGGTGCTGTGGTTTCGATTAACGAACGTTGGTCGCTGCAACCGTTTTACAGTTATACAGATACCTATGAACATGGTTTAAATAGTTTGGGGGTTGTGAGCTCGGTTAAGATTATCTCATGGCTTGCCGTTGATGCAGGTTATGACTACACATATAGCAAAAACCTAAAGCAAAACACCGTTCGAGTCGGCGCGCGGTTTAGCTTCTAGTCTTTAATCTCTAACTGACAACAGATACAAAAAGCCCCGCATTTTCATGCGGGGCTTTCGTTATGCATCAACCTATTTTAAGGCGAGACAATTGAATCAAGATTAAGCTAGAAGCTCTTTTGCTGTGTTTACTACGTTTTCAGTAGTGAAACCGAACATCTTGAATAGCTCGCCTGCCGGTGCAGATTCGCCGAACGTTGTCATACCGATGATCTTGCCACCGAAACCAACGTATTTGTACCAGAAGTCAGCGATACCAGCTTCTACTGCGATACGCGCTGTAACGTCAGATGGAAGTACAGACTCACGGTATTCAGCGTCTTGCTTGTCGAACGCGTCAGTTGCAGGCATAGATACTACGCGTACTTTCTTGCCTTCAGCTGTTAGTTCTGCAGCAGCGCTAACCGCTAGCTCAACTTCAGAACCTGTTGCGATAATGATAAGCTCTGGCTTGCCTTCACAATCTTTCAGGATGTAACCACCCTTAGCGATGTTAGCGACTTGTGCAGCGTCACGATCTTGTTGTGCAAGGTTTTGACGAGAGAAGATTAAAGATGTAGGGCCATCTTTACGCTCAATAGCCAGTTTCCAAGCAACTGCAGATTCAACTTGGTCACATGGACGCCATGTGCTCATGTTTGGAGTCAGACGTAGAGAAGCGATCTGCTCAACCGGTTGGTGAGTAGGGCCATCTTCGCCTAGGCCGATAGAATCGTGCGTGTAAACTTGGATGTTCTGAACTTTCATCAGAGCAGCCATACGCATAGCGTTACGAGCGTATTCCATGAACATTAGGAACGTTGCGCCGTATGGTACGAAACCACCGTGCAGAGCGATACCGTTCATGATAGCCGTCATGCCGAATTCACGTACACCGTAGTGGATGTAGTTACCAGAGAAGTCCGTTGCTTCAAGAGACTTAGAACCAGACCACATAGTTAGGTTAGAAGGCGCAAGGTCAGCAGAGCCGCCCATGAATTCTGGTAGCATAGCACCGAACGCTTCTAGTGCGTTTTGAGATGCTTTACGTGAAGCGATGTTTGCTGGGTTAGCTTGAAGATCAGCAATGATTTGGTTTGCTTTCTCTTCCCACTCAGCAGGTAGGTCACCGTTTACGCGGCGTTTGAATTCAGCTGCCAGCTCAGGGTATGCTGCTTCATAAGCTGCAAGTTTCTCGTTCCACGCTGCTTCCTTAGCTGCGCCTGCTTCTTTCGCATCCCACTCTGAGTAAACTTCCGACGGAATTTCAAAAGGACCGTGCTCCCAACCTAATTCTTTACGTGTTGCTGCAATTTCTTCAGCGCCTAGTGGTGCACCGTGACAGTCGTGCGTACCCGCTTTGTTTGGAGAACCAAAGCCGATAACTGTTTTAGTACAGATTAGAGTAGGGCGAGGATCCGCTTTAGCTGCTTCGATAGCGGCGTTAATAGCGTCAGCATCGTGGCCATCTACTGCTGGGATTACATGCCAGCCGTAAGCTTCGAAACGCTTAGGCGTATCGTCAGAGAACCAACCTTCAACTTCACCATCGATAGAGATGCCGTTGTCATCCCAGAAAGCAACCAGCTTACCAAGACCTAGCGTACCCGCTAGAGAACATGCTTCGTGAGAGATACCTTCCATCAGACAGCCATCACCCATGAATGCATACGTGTAGTGGTCTACGATGTCGTGGCCTTCTTTGTTGAACTGTGCCGCAAGCGCTTTCTCAGCCATTGCCATACCAACAGCGTTAGTGATGCCTTGACCTAGAGGACCAGTCGTTGTCTCGATACCTGGTGCGTAACCGTACTCTGGGTGACCTGGAGTCTTAGAGTGCAGTTGACGGAAGTTTTTAAGATCTTCAATTGAAAGCTCGTAACCTGCTAGGTGAAGCAGAGAGTAAATCAGCATAGAGCCGTGGCCGTTTGAAAGTACGAAACGGTCGCGGTCAGCCCACTCAGGGTTAGATGGGTTGTGGTTCAAGTGGCCACGCCAAAGAACTTCAGCGATGTCAGCCATACCCATAGGAGCGCCTGGGTGACCAGAGTTTGCTTGTTGTACGCCGTCCATGCTTAGAGCACGAATAGCGTTAGCTAGATGTTTGCGGTTCATAGAAACTTCCGAATAAAAATTAAGATAAACAAATTGATAAAAGTAGGGGAACTGAACGTTCCCCTATTTGAAATTGGTGAGAGTGATTACAGCTTAGCTGCGATCATGTCTTCCAGTTTGCCTTGGTCAACTGCGAAGTTGCGGATGCCTTCAGCTAGCTTCTCTACAGCCATTGCGTCTTGGTTGTGGTCCCATAGGAACTCAGCGTGAGTCATCGCTGCTGGACGCTCTTTAGTACCGTTAGAGTCGATTAGCTTCTCTACTACTTCACCTTCTGCTGCTTCTAGGTCTGCTAGAAGTTGAGGTGCGATAGTTAGACGGTCACAACCAGCAAGTTCAAGGATCTCGCCGATGTTACGGAAGCTTGCGCCCATAACAACAGTCTTGTAACCGTGGTCTTTGTAGTAGTTGTAGATATCTGAAACAGAGATTACGCCTGGATCTTCTGAAGCTTCGAAATCACGACCTTCTTTCGCTTTGTACCAGTCCATGATGCGACCTACGAAAGGAGAGATTAGGAATACGCCAGCTTCAGCACAAGCACGAGCTTGAGCGAAAGAGAACAGAAGCGTTAGGTTACAGTTGATGCCTTCTTTTTCTAGGATTTCAGCGGCACGGATGCCTTCCCAAGTAGAAGCCAGTTTGATAAGGATGCGGTCGTTAGTGATGCCAGCGTCGTTGTACATTTTGATAAGTTGACGAGCTTTAGCAACGCTGCCTTCCATGTCGTAAGAAAGACGAGCATCTACTTCAGTAGAGATACGGCCAGGTACAACTTTCAGGATTTCTTTACCGATGTTTACGTTAAGCATGTCGCAAGTGTCTTGAACTTGCTGTGCTTTGTCATCGCTTTGAGCTTTAGCGTATTCGATAGAAGCATCGATTAGAGGTGCGTACTCAGCAATTTGAGCAGCTTTAAGAATTAGAGATGGGTTAGTTGTTGCATCTTCAGGAGTGTACTTGCTGATAGCTTCGATATCGCCAGTGTCAGCTACAACAGTTGTTAGTTTACGAAGTTGCTCTAATTTATTGCTCATTTTGATCATCCTATGTATCGCATAACACCTCGTTAATGGGAGAGGTGTGGGCATTTGCAAGCTAACTAATGAAGTTCTCAATGGTTGTACCAGTGAGCCTAACTTACATTAATTTAAATTTTTCTCCGAACGAACATTTGTACAGAACATTTGATCGCTCGATGAGTAAATGATGTAGCCATATTTATCCGATCTAGCAGCAAAGTCAACGGTAAATAGTCCTGTATGGTGACTTCAGTCAAATATATTTCGCTCTAGTAATCATGGGGTATGCAAGCAAACGTTTAACGGGCAGAGTGAGGTGAATTAATCAGCAATAAAACCAAGGCTATCACTGTGAACAAATGTTCCTTGTTGTTACATATGTTCGCGGTGTAAACTTGTGTATCACTTGCTGATGCATCGAACATTTGTTCTCAAAGCAGGTAAAATAATTGTTAAATATAGGTTGCGTGGTATATGAGTAAGAATATCCAAGATGTTTCCGAAGAAAACACTGATCTCCTCACTGAAGTGGCTGTTGCTTATTATCAGGATGGCGCGACACAAGAAGAGATCTCCAAAAAGTACTCTATCTCTCGTGCAAAGGTTGGTCGAATGCTCAAACAAGCACGCGACGAGGGTATTGTTGAGATCACTGTGAAATACCACCCAGTATTCAGTGCCAAGATAGAACAACGCCTGATTGAGCGCTTTGGTGTGAAACGTGCACTTGTGGCACTAGACCAACCAAACGAAGAGAAGCAGCGACTGCAAGTTGCAGGCTTAGTGTCTAACTATTTAACCAGTACCTTGAAAAACGGCATGGTAGTAACAGTAGGCCAAGGGCGAAACGTATCGTCTGTTGCTCACCACACTGGCGTAATTACGCCACGTGATTGTAAGTTCGTGTGTGGTATCGGCGGTATTCACCCAAGAGGCGGTATGTTTAATGCCGACCATATATGTAGACAACTAGCCAAAAAGTACGGCGGCTCTTCTGAAACCTTGTATGCGCCCGCTTATGCAGAAAACAAAGCGCAAAAAACGGCATTCATGGAAAACAGCACCGTTAAGCAAACCCTCGATTTGGCGCGAAAGGCCGATGTTGCTTTAGTCGGTATTGGTGACATGAGTGAAAACAGCTACATGGTCGACCTAGGTTGGTTTACCGCACGTGAGGTGGTTCAATCTCGATTATTGCAAGGTGTGGTCGGTGACTTTGCGGGTTACGACTTTTTCGACGTTCACGGCAAAGCAGCAAACACTGTAATGAGTGACCGAGTCATCGGCTTAGGCTTAGAAGAGTTCCGACCAATAGCAGAAGTGATCGCCATCGCTGCTGAGAACAGTAAACCATTAGCTCTGTTAGGTGCATTAAGAACCGGCGTAGTCGATGTTATAGCAACCAGCGTAAGCAATGCTTTAACGGTTCTTAACTTGGATGAGCAGATGAAGCACTCTGAGTTAGACGAAAATCGTTAAGCTATGAGTATTATAGATAAACACAAGGGAGCCCTCTCGCTTGGGCTTCCTTTTTTGATTCATCGCGTTATTCGTGAGCTGGGTGAGATCAACTGACAGCTATGCCGTTAGTTCTGGTCGTTCTATTGTCTCAACCTGAATTGGTGCTAGATACTCACACAGTTCATCGTAAGGAATAGGGCGAGAGAAGTAATAGCCTTGCATTAAATCACATCCACAAGCCTTTAGAATCGAGAAGTGCTCGTTTGATTCTACGCCTTCTGCTAATACCACCATGCCGAAGTTTTTACCGATTGCGATAATGTTTTGCACCATAGTCAGTGACTGCTGGTCTATAGCGATGTTCTCAATGAAACTCTTATCAATCTTAAGTTCGTCGATAGGGAGTGCTTTCAACATGCTCAACGATGAGTAGCCAGTACCAAAGTCATCCAGAGAGATCTTAATATCGTTTTCTTTAAGTGCTTCAAACAGTGGTTTCACTATGGCTACATCTTCAATGAACAAACTCTCCGTAATCTCTAGCGTTAAACAGCTTGGAGAGAACTGATACTTTTCAAGCGTAGCGAACAAGTGGTCAGAGAACGACTTATGGGAAAACTGACGAACCGATATGTTGATCGACAGCCCGATCTTCTGTTCTGTCGTTCGATGCAAATGAGCGATCTGCATAATGCTCGATTCAATAATAAACGTGCCGAGTTTTTGCATTAAGCCCGTACTTTCTGCCACCGGAATAAACACATCGGGCGGGACAAAACCTAACTCGTCATCAATCCAGCGCACCAGTGCTTCGACACCATGAGTGCTCTTATCGGTACGTACCAAAGGTTGAAAAGCCATGAACAGCGTCTGCTTCTCGATAGCGATACGTAGCCTCTGTTCTACTTTCATTTTGTAGAGGTGAGCGTCTTGCATCGCCGTGGTGAAAATACTGTATGAGTTTTGTTGTTGCTTCGCTTTGTACATCGAAATATCGGCAGAGCGGAGCAAGCTATCTAAATCTTTTCCGTGTTCAGGGAAGCGGGCAATACCGATACTGCAGCCGAGTAAGAACTGAGAGTGTTCGACTTCATAAGGTTGAGAAAGCACTTCAATAATCCGCTCAGCGAGTCGTTTAGTCTCAGATTCGTTCGTTAACGGCGTTAAGAATAGAAACTCGTCGCTCGATTCACGTACCAACAAGCTGAGTCGAGAACGGAATCGCATCAAACGTAACGCAATCTGTTTAAGTACCTTGTCACCGAAGTCGTGCCCGTGAGTATCATTAACACACTTAAAGTTATCGATATCGATAAACAGCAACGAGAATTGCTCTGACTCATCTTCAATCCATTTATCAATATTTCGACGCATGTACAAGCGGTTTGGCAGAGAAGTTAATGGATCGTGATTCGCTTGGTAGATCAGTTGGCTTCGCGTTCTTTGCTCGTTCTTGGCAATCGACTTAACCAACGCGTAAAACCCAAATTGCAGGAGCATAAAGACAATGAAAAGAATACCAAACTCTTTTTCGAAAACGTTATCGACGTGGGCAAGGTCTGTTTGGCCGACAACCCAAAGATTGTAATCGGGGATGTATTTAGTACTTACTAAGGAGTGGTGTTGGTCATCACTGATCAAAGAGTAGGTTTCTTTGCCCGTTTTTGCATCTTCGACGCTGATGCCTATTTGTGTGGAGAAGTTTTTGGAGATACGAGCGATTACATCAAGATCAACAGGATCTAAGTAGGCATCAAGTGACTCAATATCGCTCGAATAAAACTGTCGATAGTTGTCGGGTCTTAGTAAGGTTAGGGTGTTGTAGCTGCCGGCGTGTGCATTGTTCTCGAATACTATTGTACTGTCTAAGCGTAGACCTGCAGTCATTACCGCATCGACATTTTTGCCATCGATGGAGATCGATTTTCTTAGCGGAATCACCAAACTGTTCAATGATTCTTGGAAATAGGTACGCCCCAACACCATCTTTTCGCTAGACATAGCCTCTAGAAATGAATCTCTGGTGTATGGGTGGTTAAGTAGGTTGTGTTGATTCGACAATTGTAGGTTGGAGCTAATCGCTAGGTAGTCTCCTTGAGGGTTTAGCAATCCAAATGCCGCAATCGCAGGGTGAGTATCAAGCAACTTGTCCAATATTGGTCGAATTTGAATCGAGGCAGTACGAGTGAAGTCAGACTGTTGAGCCAATTGATGCCCAACAACTTCAAGAAGCGCTTCTTGACTGGTGAGAAGCGAGCTTACAGAGCTAGAAAACAGCTCAACTTGGATATGCTGTTGCTCAATGAAGTCATCTCTGTTTGCTTGCCACTTGGTTACGCCCAACACGGCGAAAAGTATCAAGGTAAGCAGTACGATCAGAGCGTACAGCGACCAGATATTTTTCTTGAATAGAGCCATGAGATGCCTTTTGTTGGTTACTACTTCTAACAGAGTGCAAGTGACAAACTATTGGGTCGTCAGCGTGATTCATGCAATGAAAGATACAAACGCCAATGATGAAAGTATCAATGATTAAATAGTGTAACGACTACGAACGAAGATTCTTGAGTGAAATATTAACATTCACACCACTAATAACGATTAGTGCATGATTGCTCACGATTTATGCTTAGCAAATTTATACAGATGAATCAAAGAACAGTGCTAATCGAGACTTGGTCTCAAACGAATATAGCGTTACCGTAAAGCAAAGAGCTTATTCAATGAGACGTTAAGTCATCACTAATAGTAAGCCCTTTATGCATGCGCAGTATATTCTAACAGTAGCAGTAAGCGAAGTTGAATTACTTTTTGGTCACAGCGATAGGTAATTGCTCGTTAGCACCCCATTCAGTCCATGAGCCGTCGTAAACGCCCATTTCGCCCGAGTATCCCGCCAGCTTAGCGGCCAGTAGAATGATGCAGGCCGTCACACCGGAACCACAACTAAAGAACATAGGTTGAGAGGGGGTTAAAGCTAACGTTGAAAAGATGTCGGATAGCTCTTCTTGGGATTTCAATTTGCCTGTATTCAATACTTGCGCGAAGGGCAAACAAATCGAATTGGGAATATGGCCACTGCGCAAGCCTTCACGTGGCTCTGGTACTTCTGAATCGAAACGAGCTTGTGAACGTGCATCTAGAATGTTTGCACTTTTGTCATCGGAATAACTTAGGATTTGCTGAGCATTTACAAAGTAGTTGTCATGAATATGACCTTCGAAATTACCCGGTATTACTTCAGTTCTGTACGAAGTTTCTGTGGCGTAACCAGCTTCGATCCATGCAGGCAAACCACCATTTAAGATGTAAACGTTTTTGTGCCCCATCGCCATAAACATCCACCACGCACGAGGTGAAGCAAAGGTTCCTGAGTTATCGTAAACCACAACCGTACTGTCGTGATTGATACCAATTTCACGAGCACGAGTGTTGAAGTGTTTTTCGGAAGGGAACATATGGGGAAGCATGGTGTGCTTGTTGCAAAAGTCTTTGTCGTAATCAAAACGAATAGCACTAGGAATCATTTGTCCTTTGATCTTTTCCGATTCACTTGGGATCTGAAATTCGATACTGGCGTCTAGGATGATGATGTTGTTTTCTTCTAGCAAACGTTGTTGAAGCTGTTCCGGTGAAATGAGTGGCTGATTCATTCTTTTTATATCCATTTTTGTTGTAGTTATTAATGTTGTTATATCTATTACTAAGGCGTAGTTCTACAGTGGATGAACTGATAGCTGCTTTGTCCGGTTATTTGATTGTTTAATGTATCAAGCGCGACCACAGAATCAATAGGGCAGTCTGTGGTGGGTGCAATGGAAACGCGAAATACTTGATCATCTTCTGTCTGAACGGTGAGGTAACGTCTGTGTCCGTCTAGAGATTGAGTGAGAGTATTGGAAACCACTTTGGCTTGAATGCGTTGTCCTGTCTCTGAGGTCAAAGGAAAATAGGTAAGAGCCAAGAGTACGCCCACACCACACATTAAGATAAATAGACCTATTTTTAACTGTTTCATGAGAGTAAGTCTTTGAAGGTTATCTTGAAAATATAAGTGAGATCGGAGTTAAAGTGAATCAAGTCAATCAGAAAAAATGAACTCACTCTAGATTCGAACCCAAACAAAAAGTGAGCATTTCAGCTCACTTTAAAGTTATACGTAATTTGTTATGAAAAACTCTTAACTGAGATCTCTTACCAAACGATCTGGGAATCACTGCTTGATACCACTTGCTGTAATGGTGGTTGACCATCATAAAACCAAATTTCGACCAACAGTGAGTCGTGATTGACTGGAGCCGTAAAGTTAGACGCGAAGACTCCGTTGTTTAATGAGCCTGCAATCACTTTACTCGAGTAGTCTGGTTTTAAGGTAGAGTCATCTCGTGTGCTGAAACGGCTATAAACGGTGACAAATGAGCGAGCTGTTGAAATGTTGCTGATGTCGATGTCGAGATCAAACTGTTCAACAGAGCTGTAATCAAAGCCATCGGGCACAACCACATCATTCATTGTATAGATTGGTGCCGCTGCTGCACTTGTCGCTGAAGATGTCGTTCCTGTTACTGGAGTTGAAGGCGCGGCTGGCGTCGACGGTGTTGCTGGTGATGGCGTAGATGCACTGCCGCCACCTCCACCGCCGCCCCCACAGCCAACTAATACCAATGGAGTGACAGCGAGAATAAGAGCCAACGATTTTTTCATGTTCCAAGTTCTGTTTGCAGACATACCATCTTCCTTAGCTAGATTGTGACTCGAATCAACGCAGTGAGTTTCTCGATATTGTTTATTGTGAGTATTCATAGCGTTTCTCCTTATGGCTCGTAACTTTGGTTGTCTGCTGGTGATGCGTACCAAGTTTGGTTATTTTCACCGCTTGATTCTGCCCACTGCTTAAACTCTGGGTAAGCAGTTACGATATCCACGTATTCTTGCGGCCATTCCCATTCCTCTGTTGATGTAATGATCAGCGCCCAAGGGTGATTCTCTGCTGTTTTGAAATATTTACCTGTTGATGGGTTACTGTCATCGACGCCTAACCCAGCTTCAAAGAGGTTATCGGTATCAAAGGCTTCCGTTGGCGCTTGGTCTGGCAAGTGAACTTCCCAACTGCGTCCTGGGTGCAGAGGTAGATTTTCACCGTGATAGTAGCCAGGTGTTGCAAAGATAAACGGGTCGTAAGGCATATCTGTCCATGTATCAGTACTAATTCCATCGCCTGATAAGCTGATTCCTATTTGGAAAGAGAACTGTTCGTCGTCTTTACATGAGTTACTAGTTCGATAGAAGGTACATGATGTTTCTGTTTTAGACGTTAAATCTTCGGCGGCAATAAATATCGCCTCACTACGTCCGTCCTCCATGTCTAAGTCAGTAAAGACGCCATTGTGTTTCATGTAAGAACTACCGCTGTCTACCGAGCTTGGAGCAAGGTTTGGTAAGCGAACAGCGAAACCATTTCTATAGGTTGCACCAACAGCAGCTAGGCGACCGTCGATAGTGGATTTCACTACTTTTCCGTCTTTTAGGATTTCTGTGATTCGATACATAATCACGGCATCATTCATATCGTAGTCGGCTTTATAAGGCCAGTTGTCTTCATACGCCAAGGTCGCGTAACCCGAAGCGCTTGGGAAGTAACGAGCTGTAGCACCGTCATTAAGAACATCGACTTGGATATCAACCACCTCACCAGAGGTTGAACCACCAAAGTAGCTCAGGTTGGTTTGTTGACTGAATCTGAAACGAGCCCAAGTTGTCCCCGTTAATGCGTTGATATCAACATTAAGGAACAGGTCATTCTCGCCCGCATCCAGTTGGTAGTCGGTAAATACCTGCTCATTAGCGCCGTCGAAGCTGCCATCTTGGTTCCAATCAATCCAAGCTGAAAGGTAACCGGTTGTTGAAGCTTCAATAACAACTTTTGAATCGAGTCCGGCTTCAAGTGCGGTAACAAAACCGATACCACCGTTTGCCCACTCGTCATCAATGCCAACACTTTCATCAGATTGCGGTGTTACGTAGCCATCAAGGTCAGCATCTGGTGCGTCTGTACCTAACCAGGTGACCCCATCAAGTTCATGTCGAGGACCATTGCTTGCAAGTAGAGTTAGGTAGCTGTCTGGTGCGTCACCGAAGTCGATGTTTGAATCTTCATCCACAACAGGCGCATTCGCACAACGAGCACCATCATTTTGATTAGAAGAAGGGCCATTCGATACGAATTCAACGGCAGGAACAATACCCGCTGCGATGTTAGCTGCGTTATCTGGTGATAAGTTGATTCGGTAGATCTTACCGTCTTGATTTCGAGATACGTAGTAGTAGCCGTTTACATCGAAATAACCTGCACCGAACGTACCTGTTTCTCCAGTATCACCGATGTAGGTCTCTGCCCCCGTTGTAGGGTTGAAGCTGTATAAGCCACCAGAGTTATTATCGATACCATATAGAGAGCCATCGCTTGGGTGGAAAGCGAAATCAGTTAATTTCACCGTTGCTGGGCTGCCTACAATTTTGTTAACGGTAACTGTCGCATTTGGATCGGTATCTAAAGGCGATAGATCAACCGTGAACAGCCCTTTGCCAGTGCGGTACAGGTAGTAAACATGATCGTAAACGTCACCCACATAGAAGGTATGGTCGGTTGGTAATCCGCTGGTATTGATGACTTCTGCTTGGAAGTCTTGACCAAGACGTACTAGGCGTTTATTGGTGGTGTCATAACCGTAGATGTATCTGTCTTCGAAGTCGAAACCGACACCGTTTATGTTGGCGTTCATTCCTGTGTCGTCTTCTAATAGGGTAGTTGAACCAGTAACGAGGTTAACGCCCCAGACTTGCACAGGGGTGGACTGAAAAAGGTATGCCTTACTAGGGCAAGTATCGAATGGCGCTGCGTTGGCGACCAGTGGCGCACTTAATAGCAAACTTAACGTTGTAATTCTCATATCTACATCCTTGTGATGGAAGGTCTAGATACTTAATCAAGTAATGTGCCATTTTTAAATTATTGATTTTAATGCTTTTTATTTTTTATAATTCAAGTTTTTGGTGTTTTCTCAAAATGAGAATTCAAATGAAACTAATCTCTTAATAACTATTCCAATTTGATAACCTCGAGTAGAAGCTAAACTTCAGACATAAAAAAGCCCTGACTTATCGTCAAGGCTTAGGTTCTCGATAGGGGGATATGGTTTAGTCTATCCACACACCGAACAACTCGGCATCTTCGTTAAGTTCATTTCACGCCAGCTGTGCGACATAGCGTCGAGAATCAGAAGCTTACCTTGCTTTGGTTGTCCAAACTTAGCGATAACTTTGATCGCTTCCAAAGCTTGAGCTGCCCCAACCATACCGACAACAGGAGCCATCACACCAGCTTCGACACAGCTAAGTGCTGCGTTGCCGAATAGAGCGCTTAAGCATTGATAGCAAGGTGCGTTCTCATCTTGATAAGTGAATACGCTAATCTGACCTTCCATGCGAATCGCAGCGCCAGAAACCAGTGGCGTTTTTGATGCGTAACACAAGCGATTCAATTGATTGCGCGTTTCGACATTGTCGCTGGCATCAAGTACGAGTGAATGCGCTTCAATGAGCTTCGCCAGTGCCTCGTCATCTAGCCTGTGATCGACGGTCTCTACTTTTAGGTGTGGGTTTAACACCTGCAAGGATTCTGCGGCTGAAACGACCTTTTTCTTACCAATGTCAGCATCGGTGTGAAGTACTTGGCGCTGTAAATTAGAAAGCTCGACAATATCGTCATCGATTAGCGTTAGCTTACCAATGCCTGCAGTCGCAAGATATTGGGCAGAAGCGCAGCCTAAGCCGCCAGCTCCTAACACCAGTATTGAGTTTTGTTTCAGCGCTTCTTGGCCCTCAAAATCAAACTGTTTAAGGATGATCTGGCGGTTGTAGCGAAGCATTTCTGCGTCAGAAAGTATTTCCATCAGCAAGCCTCGTTAGTAAAGTGTAGAGTTAAACAGTTGAATTTGAACTGTTTCGCCGACTTCTACACGACCACGTTCACGTTCTAGTACCACAAAGCAGTTTGCTAGGCTCATTGAGCGGAAAGCGCCAGAGCTTTGGTTACCTGTTGTTTCAACCACAAACTGACCGTTTTCAATCGAGTAGATGCCACGTTGGTAATCCGTACGACCTGGGCCTTTTTTGAATGCCGATTTAGTCGTTGCTGGAATAGATTCTGGTGCTGTCCATGCAGTATGACCTGCAAGTTTAGCCAGCATAGGTTGAACCAACACGTACATCGTCATCATTGCAGAAACTGGGTTACCCGGCAGGCCACAGAACCAAGCGTTGTCTAACTCACCAAAAGCGAATGGCTTGCCCGGTTTGATTGCCAGTTTCCAAAAGCCGATTTCGCCAAGCTCTTCAAGAATGTCTTTGGTGTAATCCGCTTCACCGACACTTACGCCTCCAGAAGTGACGACTACGTCTGCCAATTCTTGTGCTTTCACAAAGGTTTCTTTAAGCGTTGCAGGGCAATCAGGAATAATACCTAGGTCAATCGCTTCGCAACCAAACGCTTCAATCAGCGGTTTGATACCGTAGCGGTTGCTGTCGTAGATCTGACCATCTTCAAGAGGCTGACCTAAAGGTTTTAGCTCATCACCAGTAGAGAAGAAAGCGACCTTCGGTTTGTGTGCAACGGTCACATGGCTCACACCAAGTGAAGCGATCATTGGAATATCACGAGGTGTTAAACGTTCGCCACGGCTAAGAACGATGTCACCTTGTTTAATGTCGTCACCCGTAGGGCGAATGTTGTTGTTCAGTTTGATATCGTCTTGCTGAATCTCAATGCCCGCCTCGGTTTCACGAGTATTTTCTTGCATGATGACGGCATTACAACCTTCTGGGATTTTTGCACCAGTCATAATGCGAATACAGGTATTGCTTGGCCATTCGCCCTCAAATGGCTGACCCGCAAAAGATTTACCCGCCAATGGCAGTACTTTACCGTTCTCTAGGTCCGCTAAACGCAGCGCGTAACCGTCCATTGCTGAGTTATCAAAAGGAGGTACAAAAATAGGGGAGAGTATGTCTTCAGCAAGAACGTAGCCTAATGCATCCGCCAATGGCAGAGTTAGAGTTGTTTGAATAGGTTTGATTGGTGACAGCAGCTTATCTAGTGCTTCTTCAATTGGCATTAAGCCCGGAGCGTCGCAACAGCCCATAATTGAAATCCTTTGATCGTTATTGTTTTGATTTTGTGGTTGGCAATGGTGGTTGAAAAGCGATCAGAACACCTGATTCGCCAACGAAATTCTAGCCACTCTAGCACAGTTTAAGCCCCGTAAATAATGACCTCCCTTAAAATATGGGTGTATTTATTCAAAATTCCGAGTATCCTTGTTTGCCATCCAGAAGGGGTAATAAAAGAGGAAGTTCAATGTCAGGTCTTAGCGAATCAGCGAAGTTGGTTAAAGATGCGCTAGCAAGCCGTGGTTTAGAGACACCAATGAGTCCTAACCAGGTTAGCCGAGAAGAGAAAAAGGAACGAATCGAACACCATATGCGTGAGATTCTCACTCTACTCGAACTTGATCTTACGGACGATAGTCTGGAAGAAACACCACACCGCATTGCCAAAATGTACGTGGATGAGATTTTCTCTGGTTTGGATTACGCTAATTTCCCTAAAATTACCGTCATTGAAAACAAGATGGGTGTTCGTGAGATGGTACGTGTAAAAGACATTACCGTGACCAGTACTTGTGAGCATCACTTAGTGACCATCGATGGTAAAACAGCGGTTGCTTACATCCCTCGCGGTAAAATCATTGGTTTGTCTAAGATCAACCGTATCGTGCGCTTCTTTGCACAGCGTCCACAAGTTCAAGAGCGTATGACTCAGCAGATCCTTGTCGCTTTGCAAACCTTGCTTGAAACAGAAGATGTTGCAGTAACTATGGATGCGGTTCACTACTGCGTTAAATCACGCGGCGTGATGGACGCAACCAGTGAAACAACAACCACAGCACTAGGCGGTATTTTTAAATCTAACCCAGCTACGCGTCACGAATTCTTACACGGCCTGCGTTAATCGCCTTGTGATTTGATAAGTACGATTTAGCCTCAGTAGATCGGCAACCAAGATTCTAAGCCTCGCACTCAGCGGGGCTTTTTTGTACCTGTAATAAAGTTAATTGCATGACTACGAATGTCGTCATTCTTTAGAGCGAAGAATGAGCGAGTAGGGGATCTGCACTTATGCGCTGAATTGATAATGGAAGCGATAGCTGTAAATAGATGCGCTCTACAGGGTGTAAAGCGCAAACTTGATTTCAGCTAATGGAATGCTTACGAAAGGTTAAATAAACGCTTTAAGCTATGAATCAAACCGGACGGCTTATTCTCTGCTTGATAGATGTTCAAGCCATCATAAAAACTCGCCATGAACTCAACACGGATTTCATCATCTGTGCTTCTTGATAAGCGAGACAGCAGTTTGGCGGTCGCTGCCGCGTGATCGTTGGCTAGGCTGTAATCCATTCCAAGTCGACCTTGAATGAACAACCATAAATGCGTTACTAACTTTAACTGCTGAGAGTTCGAGTTTTGAAACTTGTCGCCGTGCTCACTGCCTACCGTATTATCGAAGACATTTTGCATCGCTTCGCTAGCATCTTTGTTACTCTCAAAGCGATAGCTTGCGTCGATATGCTCTTTGGTCAACAGGCCAAGCAGTGTCTGACGTGCTGAGTTATCAGGCTTATTCTCACAAGCGTGTTTAAACAGGGCATGGTTGTCGTCGATAAAAGAGGTTAGCTCTTTCTCGAAACCTGTCGCAATTGCAGTTACTGAGTCTAAACCAGACTCTTTCAAACAAACGTAGAGTTTAGTTTTAGCTTGCTGGTTTGCTTCAAGTTTTTGCTGACTGTTAGTTGGTAGCTCAGTCATTACTCTGTAACTCTTCCCACGTCACTTCAGCTGATTGCGTGTCGCTATTTACGAACGCTGAGTTGCCCGTCAGCATCACTGAAAGATCCATTGTACGCTGAGTCATTGCGGCTAATTGCTCGATACCGTCGTTGTCTAGACGAACGATTTGGGCTTTTAGGTAACCGAATTTGCCTTTGTTCTGCTCCCACCAAACGTTTGATTTAGTGTTGAAGCTGAATACGCGCACAGATTTAGATAGACGAGTCGCCTTCTTGACACGTTCAGGGTCCGGTTCGCCTACATCAACCCATTCTAGGATCTGATCATCTAAAGACTTCTGCCATAAATCTGGTTCTTCAATGCTAGACAACCCTTTAGTGAACTCAAGTTCAGGAGAGGCATTGATACAAAAAGCCATGATACGAGCCATCATTCGCTGTTCTGTTTCAGAGGGATGTTGTGCAACCGTTAGATTAAAAGAGTCGTAATAGTCGCGATTCATATCGGTTAAAGAGATACGAAACTTGTAGATTGTCGGTTTAAGAGCCATTGAGGAGGTGTCTTAGGTAGAAATAGTGAAGGGGAATATTACCTTAAATCTCTGAATAGCGGGTAAAAAAATAGCCAGCAGAGGCTGGCTATTTTTAGAAAGCTTTAAAATACTAAATTAAAGTACTTTGATGCTGTCAGCTTGTGGGCCTTTTTGACCTTGAGATACTACGAACTCAACTTTTTGGCCTTCAGCAAGAGTTTTGAAACCGTCGCCTGTGATAGCAGAGAAGTGTGCGAATACGTCTGGGCCGTTTTCTTGTTGAATGAAGCCGAAGCCTTTAGTTTCGTTGAACCACTTTACTGTACCAGTAACTGTGTTAGACATGATGTTATCCCTAAAATTAATTTTTATAGTGAGCCAATTGTGGCACTGATAGCGTGGAAAAGTTTATTGCTATTGCGTACAACACAACGGGGTTACTAGTAATCCAACGAAATGTTTATATACAAAGAACTTTCTTTCTAGCCGGAATCGAGTCTAAATCAAATCAGGGGATAGTCAATCGAATACATAGGGAAAGGTTGCAGAAACTTGGGGGTAGTCAAACTTTGCATTCCTTAAATATCATGTAGTTACAGTTGTATGGTGATTTCTTGTCGTTTTTGTGAAAAACATAGGTATGTTTGATGACAAAATTAGAGTCGTTGCACGGTTTTGGTACGTTCTGCTTTGAGACAAGAAAGCCGTTAAACTGCTTGAACCCCAGTATTTAACGGCTTCATTTATAAAAACATTGTCGAATATTGTCTTCTCGTATAGGAGCTATTCTTACTTTTTCAGTCGGTAAAGGTTGCCGTTGTCAGTGCTAAAATAAATGTCCCCGTTTGGTGAAGTTTCTATGTCTCTTATTCGTTCACCTAACTCTTCTAGTAGGCGCTCTTCTTTTATTGCCTCACCTTGTTCATTGACCGTCACCACATTGATATGAGTAAGCTTAAGTGCCCCCGCTAACAGTTTCCCTTTGAGTTCAGGAAACTTATTCCCTTGATAAACCACTAAGCTGCCAGGTGCAATTGAGGGGATGTAGACCTTTTTAGGCGCTTCGATGCCTTCTTTGGTTTCCGAATCACCAACGCTGATAGGGCCCCAATACTCTTTGCCATGTGATGTGACAGGCCACCCGTAGTTGGCTCCTGCTTTTATTAGGTTAATTTCATCACCGCCACGAGGGCCGTGCTCAATAGACCAAAGCTTTTGACTTGGGAAATCATAGAAAAGTCCTTGTGGGTTGCGGTGACCGAAACTCCAAATCTCGTCGAGAACCTTGTCGTTATTTACAAATGGGTTATCGCTTGGTGTGCTCCCGTCAGCATTCAAGCGCAATATCGAACCAGCATGGGTTAGGGTGTTTTGACCGTTGTCTCGGTCACCACGGTCGCCAATGGAAAAGTACAGGTGACTATCGTCAAAGGTAATGCGGCTCCCAAAGTGACGACCTGTGTCAGTTCTCGACTTGGAAACAAACACATCTTGCCAATTGGACACTTCATTGCCTTTGTATGTAGCAGAAGCGAGTGTGGTTACGCCTTCGCCATCGACGTCTTTACTGTAGGTAACATAGAACTTATCTTCTTCGAAAGGTGATAGCGTGATATCCAACAGACCACCTTGTCCTTTTGCCCATATATTAGGGAGCCTGAACAGCGTGCTCTGGTCACCCGTTTTTAAATCAACGTGTTTAATAACGCCTGCTTTTTCTGTGAGAAGCATAGAGTCGTCATCGACATAAGCTAGACCCCATGGGATTACGAGACCGTCTGTGATCTTCTCAGCTTGCCAAGCAAAAGCCGTTGTTGAGGAAAGGGGACCAGACACAATAAGTGCCAAAGCAGAGGAGAGAATGCGGTGATAAGTGTTCATTGAAGTCCCTTCAGTATTACGATCTAGTGTTAGTCTAGCGTGTGTCAGCGACAGGCGGAAAGTTAAGGAGTGTGAAAAGTGACTATTCACATATTTAGTTCAGTCGGTATTGTATGATTATACAAGCTCACGTATGTTTACCCTGCCATACTCTAATTGATCCTTTCGGAGCGCCATGAATACCACACCTGCAACATTCTCTCTATTTTTTACACCTCAATGTTGTTTGGTTGATATTCCGAGCCTTTTAACTACGTGTACCACATCATGAGCCGTCGATTTGATTTTAAGTCGATCTTACTGGCGTGTTTGGTCATCAGTATCGGCCAACTCAGTATGGGTTTGGTGTTTCCGTCTTTACCTTGGATCGCGAAGGATTTTGATGTCTCGCTAGAGCAAGCTCAGCTTCTGGTGAGTGTGTATTTGTTGGGGTTTGGTCCATCTCAGTTTATTTATGGACCTATTTCAGACGCTCTAGGGCGTAAAAAGGTGCTCTTGAGTGGCCTGTTACTCGCCATGCTTGGCCTGTTGATGATCATCTTCTTCAGCCATTCATTTACCAGCATGGTGTTGGGTCGATTCCTGCAAGGTTTAGGAACAGGTTGTTGTGCGGTGCTTGCTCGCGCTTCCACAAGAGATAGATTCAGCGGATCTGACTTACCCTTGGCGATGTCCTATATCGCCATGGTAGCGTCTATCACTCCTCTGATTGCGCCTGTTATCGGTGGGTTTATCAACTTCCACTTTGGCTGGAGTATGGTATTCATCTCGTTACTTGGGTATGTATCATTGGCTTGGGGGGTATTGGCCTTCAAATTCAAAGAAACCGTCACTCAGTTCTCAGCGATTCCCTCACCGAAGAAAATGGCGTTGCAATACAAAGAGCTACTCACTTCTCGCTACTTTATGAGCTTTGCAAGCATTGGCTGGCTTAATTTTAGTTTGATGATCACCACTGTGTCGGTGATGCCGTTTATCATGCAGAACCAGATCGGCATGACGTCTGACGAGTACGCGATCTGGGCGGTGATACCTGCATTGGGTATGCTAGGTGGTACCAGCTTGTGTAACCGTATTCGCCCAATGTTAGGCAATAAGAAAACACTGTTATGTACGCCTGTGCTACACATCTCAGCTGCGTTGTGGCTTTTCTTTTGCCCACTTGAGCCTTTATATCTAATGATTGGTCAGTTTTTAATGATACTCGGTAATGGTATTGCGCTTCCTTGTGCTCAAGCTTTGGTGATGTTGCCTTACAAGAAGAATGCAGGCGCGGCGGCCGCGATGTCGGGCGGTGGTCAAATGGTTGTGTCTTCGATTGTCAGTATGGGGCTGGTTAAACTTGGACTAGGAGAGGCGTGGCATTTATCACTGGTCATTGCGTTATTCACTGTGATTACGTTGTTTAATATCCTTCGAGGTTTTAGTAGCCAAGAAGCCAGAGACGCACAGCTTAGCTAGTCAAATTAGCTAGCGATCTCAAATTAAAAAGGCCATTGAAGTGATGAATTTCAATGGCCTTTTTAATGTTCAGCGTTTTGGTTTAAATTGCTAGAATATTGGCTATTCGCAGACCACGGCAACTTTCTCGCTTGCGGCTGTTTTAGCAGGAACAGGATGGTCGATCAGTCGGATAGGGGACTCATACAGTGCAGACAATGCCTGTTCATCGAGTAACTTATCGGCGCTGCCTTCAAAGGCAATCTGACCTTTCTTCAGAGCAACGATGTGTGTTGCGTAGCGCAGTGCAAGGTTCAAGTCGTGAAGAATCACGATAACACCAACGTCTTCCTTTTTGTTCAGTTCAGACAGTAAACCCATCAGTTGGAATTGGTGATGAACATCCAGTGCTGATGTTGGCTCGTCGAGGATCAATACCGGAGACTGTTGTGCAAGCAACATAGAAACCCACGCACGTTGGCGTTCACCGCCGGACAAATCGTCCGCTAGCGCCTGTGAAAACTGAGCAACGCCCGTTCTCTCCATCGCTTGTTGGATGATGGATTTGTCTTCTGAGTTCCAACGACCTAACGCGCCTCGCCAAGGAAAACGGCCTAAGCGAACCAATTCTTCTACCGTTAAGCCTGCAGAAGCTGGGAGCTTTTGCGGCAAATACGCAATCTTCTTAGCTAAGTCTTTGCTTTTTAATGAAGAAAGAGATGCATTGTTTAATTCAACAGTGCCGTAGTCTGGTGACATCTGTCCTGAAAGCAAGTTAACCAATGTTGATTTACCAGAGCCATTGTGACCAAGAACCACGGTAAGCTCATTCGTCGGAATTGAAAGCTCGTCAATTGAGAGAATGGTTCGCTCATCACGAACGATTTTGATGTTTGAAAGCTGAAACATGTCAGTCCTGTGCTAGACCAATAAAGTTGTTCAATAAAAGTCGCTTTACTGGTCTCTAAAAATAGAGGGTGATATTACGCAGTTTTTTTGTTGTCAGGGTGCCTAGGGCAATCGTCACAATACTTCCTAGAATCGCATTTGTAGACTAGGCAACAGCTCACTCTAATCAGTTTAAGCAATCCTGAATCGGCATCGACCTTGAGGCTATCTAAGTGACTTTCAGGTAGTTGGCATGCGTCTAACCAAAGCTTAGCTTGTGCAGTGATGTAGTCGTTGGTCAGGCTTGGTTCATGTTGCTGCAATTTGATCAGACTGCCTAACAGTAGATCTGCCAACAAATGGTTAGTAAAACCAGGGCGGATGCGTGTCCATTCACTTATCTGGCTGCGATAAAACTCAGTAAGTGCAAGTATGGCTTCGCCCGCTTTAGGTATCAATTCCTCAGGTGAGCCGTGTTGATGATCACCATTAAAGAAGCGATATCCTGTGACGAACTCTTTGTACCTAAACTGACCGATATTCTTGATATCAGGCAGGGAGTGAAGGCCGTAGATAGAAACGAAGGTCACATAGATGGGTTGCCAGCAGACGAGATCCCAAGTTCGGGTCAACCAATAAGCTTTACCTGCTTCTGTGTGATTTTCCGCTAAGCCATCGTAAACGCGTTTGATCTCGATATGGCTCTTATCATTCGTCATTGCGATGCTTCTGCTGCTCAGAGAACCATAACTGCCACTCAAATAAGGCGTGACTTGTTTAGAGTAAGCGAAGATTTTTTGATGTAGAGAAGGGGCTCTCCGACGAGTGATGATGTTGTGCAGCTGGGAAAGCATCTTAAACCATTAAATGAGAATCAGTTTCGTTATCATAGCGAACCTTATCGAGGATAACCATACAAAATGGAGCATACCCGCGGAGAACTCGTCATATAAGATATTTATAAATTGAGTAAGGCTTAGTCATTTTTAAGTGATAAAAGTCGCTTTAAATGATAAAAAGTATTTCTGAATCTAATATGTTGTTGCCACTACCGAGAGTTTGAAAGCTTGACTATGAACACACCTGCATTTGACCGTATTAGCCGCGTATTGGCTTATATCCATGCGAACCTTAGCTCGACACTATCGCTAGAAGATATTGCGAAACAGAGCTGTTGGTCTCGCTGGCAGCTGCAAAGAGTGTTTCAAGCTGAAACGGGACTGACCGTGGCAAACTATGTGAGAGAGTTAAAGCTAAGCCAAGCGGCTGAAGAACTGTTGGACAGCAAAGAGCGAGTGATTGATATCGCGCTTGAACTCGGATTCAATTCAGAAATTAGCTTTAGCCGTTCCTTTAAGCAGATGTTTGGCTCCAGTCCTAGTCAGTATAGAAAAGCGGGCAAAAGAGCAGGGCTTAGAAAACCGATACAAGTATCTGAAACGGTTAGTGCTGCTGATAACGGTCCACTCAGTTTTGTTGAGGTACGCATTGATGAAAGAGAGTCATTCCTTGTTAAAGGTATTACCTCCGAAATAAGCGGCTTGTTTTCACTGACACAAGACTTTGCAGAGAAAGTCCCTCAATTGTGGGCGCGCTTGGAAGGCGAAGTGAGCTTACCAGACGACAACGCACTTCAGTTTATTGGTGTTATTGACCTTACCCAATCTTGCTTTGATGGTACCAATATTCATTATTGGGCCGGAGTAGAGCTTAATGATGAGATTTCAATTCCTCAATTGCCGAGCATTATCTCTGATAAGTTAGACGTACTAACCATTCCAAAGCAAACCTATGCCGTGGTTAAACATTGTGGTCCGATTGAGAACCTTAGACACACTCTGAGTTGGTTTGTACTTAATTGGCTGCCGAGTTCTGGCTATCGAGGTGTTGACGGTTATGAGCTTGAAGTATACCCATTGGCCTATCAAGCTCGTGCCACAGATGCAGTTATGGAATACTGGGTTCCCATTATTAAATCGTAGTCATATCTGTGTTTTACGTATTCTTTGTAAAGCCTCTTACTCAATAAGGTCAATTGTGTTTTTAATCATCAATTGACCTTTTTTCGTTATAAATCGGCCAAGTTCTTTGTGAACTTGCACCAAATTGTTAATTATCCCTTTTATAGATACATACAATGCAAATGAGATTTATTATTATTTACAATAAGCATTGGTACCGAGGGAATCATGACCACTCACACTCGTTTTAAGTATTCATCACTTGCAGTTGCATTGCTCACTGCATTTTCAGCGCAAGCGTTGGCGGAAGAAACCGTTACAGCGGCAGATTCGAATGTAGAAACTGTCACAATTATGGGCAAGGCGTATCGTAATACCGCGACTAAGTCGGCACTTGAGCCAGAAGAAACGCCTCAAGGTATTACCGTTATTGATGAAGAACAGTTAGAGCAACGAGGTGTTCAATCTCTGAATCAAGCCCTTCGTTATGCACCGGGTGTTGTAACTGAAAACCGTGGTAGCTCGGTAGCAATGTTTGACTCTTATTCCATTCGTGGTTTTAGCACGAATAACGTTAACTACTACGATGGTCTTTCGCTTCAATTCTTAAATGGTTGGAACCTACAACCACAGATAGATCCGATTGCAATGCAGCAAGTCGAGATCTTCAAAGGGCCTACTTCTGTACTTTATGGCGCGATGCCACCAGGTGGTATGGTGAATATGATCGCTAAAGCGCCACAAACGGAACCGTCGACTAAAGTTGGCGTAGCAACAGGCTCACGTAATTTACAAGAAGCTTCGATCGATACTACTGGTCAGTTTGGTGATAGCGATTTTTCTTACCGTTTGATCGCACTTGCTCGTAAGCAGGACAGTCAAGTTGATAATGCAGAAGAAGAGCGTTACCTAATTGCTCCTTCTGTGGACTGGCAAGCAACAGACAGTACGTTGATTAACTTCAACCTGTACTACCAAAATGATCCTTCAATGGGTATCAACTCGGCAATGCCACTAGACGTGTTGAAAGCAAGCGATCCATCGGTTTCTATGGGTGACAAGAACTGGAGCAAATTTGAGCGTGAAGTTCTTATGGTCGGCTATAAAATCAACCATGAGTTTAATAGCAATTGGACATTCCTACAGAATGCTCGCTATACCGATGCTTCCTTATACCAAGAGAACACTTATCACGTGAGTTACGACCCAAGCACACCTAATCAGCTGGATCGATACTTGTACTCTACCGATGAGAGCTTTAAAGGGTTTGTTATTGATAACCAATTGAGCGGTATTGTGGATGTTGGTTCAGTAGAGCATAACTTGTTGCTTGGTATCGATTACCAAGATCTAGACGGTAATGTTAACTACTCATCGTATAGTGCGAATGGCAGCGGGTTTAATAGCTTTGATCCATTGAATCCGAACAATGATCTACTAGACCGCAGTGATGTGACTAAGACGGGTGAATATCTAGATGACACGACGTCAAGCCAGCTGGGGTTCTACGTTCAAGACCAAGTTCGTCTGGATGCATTAGTACTGATTGCCGGTGCGCGATTTGATCACTACAAATCTGAGAGTGATTACTACGCCCATGAATCTGATCACAAGCAGTTCACTTACCGTTTAGGTGGTTTGTACCAGTTTGATAATGGTTTAGCACCGTTTGCAAGCTATGCGACGAGCTTTGAACCAGCTCCGGGTGTTGATAAAGCAGGCAATGAGTTTGATCCAGAGAACGCACAACAAGCAGAGATTGGTGTGAAATACCTGTCTGACGATATGTCGAAAGAAGCAACGGTTTCTTTATTCCATATCGTTAAGCAAGACATGTTGATGACAGACCCGACTAACGTTTATGGCCCAAGAATCCAAGTGGGTGAAGTGGTATCGCAAGGTGCGGAACTATCAGGACGTTGGTTCGCGACAGAAAGCTTCGATATTGCGGCTGCATACACGTATGTTGACATGGAAATCACTGAAGACTCTAGTAACGGTTTAGAGGGTACGACACCGATCTATGTACCGGAACATACGGCTAATGTGTGGGCTAACTACAACGTATTTAACGGCATGCTAGCGGGTTCTCGATTCAGTGCAGGCGCTCGTTACGTAGGCGAAATGCAAATGGATGCAAGCAACACGCAAGGCAAAGTACCGTCTTACACGGTTGTTGATTTGTCGGTGGGTTATGATTTGGGCGCAGCCAGCGACACACTATCTGGTGCAACTGCTAACCTAGCGGTGAACAATATTTTCAACGAAGAATATTACGCGTGTTACGACCAGTCGAACTGCTGGTTCGGTGCTGAGCAGTCTGTAGAGCTAAGCGTGAACTACGAGTTCTAACGAAGTTAGAGTCTCAATAAAGCAGCCTCACAAGGCTGCTTTTGTCGTTTGTAGAAATATCGAATTTAGATTAAGTAGGCAAATATATGAGCTTAAAACCAATAGCTTCTCATTTTTCTAAAGTAAAAAATTTGAATACAAAACTCGTTCTAACGATGTTAACGAGTGCTTTATCGTTTAACGCGATGGCGGATTTCCAAGTCGAAGACAGTGAAGGGGTCAAAACCCTTGAAGCTCAACCTGTTAGAGTGGCAGCGCTTAACTGGGACATTGCAGAACAAGTGATCGAATTAGGCGTAACGCCAGTTGCTGTGCCTGATATTGCAGGGTATAGCGATTGGGTTGTTCAACCTGCGATACCAGAGGGCGTGGCGGACATTGGCACTCGAACTGAACCTAACTTTTCTGCACTCAAGAAGTTAAACCCAGATGTGATTCTTATCGCTTCACCTCAGAAAGATCTTCAGGAGCGACTTTCAGAAATCGCGCCAGTACTTTACTACCAAACGTACAGCGAGCAGCACAGTAATGCCGAGGCTGCGATTGAGAACTTTAAGAAGATAGGCCAATTGCTTGGTAAAGAAGAGCAAGCGAACAACAAATTGGCTGCGATGGATGAGCGTCTTGAAGTTTTAAAAGCTGAGCTAGATAAAGCGTATCCGGGCGACAAGCCGAAAGTGACGTCTTTCCGTTTTGCGAGCACGACTTCGGTTTACATATACGGTGATAACTCGATTCCGCAATATGCGCTTGAGCAACTAGGCTTTGAAAATGCGATGGATCTTCCTGCGAGTCAGTGGGGCATCAGTCAAAAACGTATGACCGAACTTAAAAACGTCAAGGGAGGCATTGCGCTGTACTTTGAACCTTTCCCATATCAAGACAAGTTAGATCGTTCTCCGGTTTGGAAGAGCATGCCTTTCGTTCGTAATGGTCAATTTAGCCCTGTAGCAGCAAGTTGGAGCTACGGCGGTGCTATGTCGATTTTGTATAACGTAGAAGCGATGGCGCAATCGTTGTTGACGTTAGCGGAGCAGTAATGAAATCCAGTGGTTTGATTATGGGGGCGGTACTATTTTTCGCCGCCCTTATTCATTTATGGTTAGGCCAGTCTGAATTTGGCCCTATCGGTGAGTTATTTCAGCAAGTCTCACAGATCAGCGACATTGTTACATTCAATAAAATGGTCGATGATTCATTCGAGTTAATGGCATTAATCTATGTCAACTTACCTCGTTTAGTGATGGCGATTTTGGTTGGTGGAACACTCGGCACTATCGGTAGTTTGTTCCAACAACTGACGCAGAACCGCATGATGTCTCCACTGACACTCGGTACATCGTCAGGGGCGTGGCTTGGTCTGGTCATTCTAAATGTAGTTGCGCCGATGTTGGTCGCTCAATATTCCGTTTGGTTTGCGCTGATTGGAGCGCTGCTTGCAATGGGGCTCATCGTTTCTATTGTTGGCATCAAAAATATGAGTGGTTTACCGATTGTCTTGGCGGGCATGGCGGTGAATTTATTACTAGGGGCATTTGCGACTGCGATTATCTTGCTTAACGACCAGTATGCGCAGAACTTGTTCGTATGGGGAGCGGGCGATCTAGGGCAGAACGGTTGGGAACAAGTGCTTTGGCTGATGCCTAAGTTACTGCCAATCTTTGCTATTTTCCTGTTGGCTCCAAGGGTTTTGACTCTTCTTTCGATTGGTACAGAAGGGGCTGCGGCGCGTGGTCTTAACATCGGTACGACTTTTTTTGTACTCATGGCGATTGGCGTTTGGCTGGTTTCCGTGTCGATTACTTCGGTGGGTGTGATCAGCTTTATTGGTTTAATTGCGCCAAACATCGCGAAACATTTGGGCTTTTTAAAGGCGAAATCTGAACTCATCGCAAGCTGCGTGTTAGGTGCACTGTTGCTTTGTGTGACCGACAGCTTGGCGATTTTCTTAGCGCAATGGTCTTTGGATATGATTCCTACAGGAACGGCAACCGCGGTGATTGGTGCTCCAGCTTTGATCATTATTGCTCGCAAGCAAATGTCTGCTCAAGACCAGCTATTTTTCTCGATGCCTAAAGGTCCGAAGTCTATTTCATCTTTGGCTTACTTCTTGTTGGGCTCGATGATCCTTGGGTTGCTGGCGTTGAGTACATTGTCTCAGCCTTCTTCAGATATGGGCTACTTCGTTATCCCAGATGCATTTGAATGGTCTATTCGCTGGCCTAGAATGTTAACTGCAATATTCGCCGGTGGCGGTTTGGCTGTGGCGGGTGTGATTTTACAAAGGCTAGTTTACAACCCGCTTGCGAGCCCAGACATTCTTGGTGTGTCGGCGGGTGCGGTGCTAGCCTTGATTTTCAGTAGCCTGTTTATGGGATACTCGATTCACTCACTAAGCCCGTGGGTAGCGTTTTTGGGCAGTGCGATTGCACTCTGTTTGTTGCTGTTCCTTGGTAAGAAGCACCAGTTTGCTCCGTCTATCCTCATTCTCACAGGTATTTCGTTGACCGCAGTGTTAGAGGCCTTAGTGCAGTTTTCCTTAACACGAGTTGGTGAGGGGAAATATACGTTATTGGCTTGGTTGGCAGGCTCTACATATCGTGTTGAACCTGATGCGGCAACGATTATGGCTATCGTGATCACTGTTTGTATTGGGTTAGCTTTACTGTTGAGTCGTTGGGTGACGTTAATTGCGACTGGCCGTCAGTTCGCAAGTGCAAGAGGGCTGAACATCAACATCGCCTATGTGGCTCTGCTGTGTATTGTTGCGGTGTTATGTTCGATGGTGACAACCACCATGGGGCCGGTTGCTTTTGTTGGCTTATTAGCACCACATATTGCGGCCATGGTTGGTGCTCGTTTGGTTCGTGAACAGATCATTCTATCGTTTTTGATCGGTGCGGCATTGATGTTATTTGCCGACTGGCTAGGGCAAGTGGTGGTGTTCCCAGCGCAGCTTACGGCAGGCACACTAGTTTCCATCATTGGTGGTAGTTACTTCATCTTCTTATTACTGAAATCTCGAAGAGCGTAAGTGAACGGCTAGCAAGTTAAGCGCTAAGTTCTTTGCTCATCAAAACAAGCATGAAAGGCAGTGATTGGAATTATCCATCACTGCCTTTTTTCTTGGGCTTTGTGTTTTCGAGACCAAGTGTTAGCCAACACAGATCTCGCTTCTAAAGCGTCAATTTTGCATATGTGACTAAGATGGCTACGCTAAAGGTCAGACCACTTAATTGGATAGCCAAATGCCTGAACTTGAACGCCTTACTTGCTCCATTGATGAGAACCAGATCGCGACGGTTGTACTGAATCGCCCTGACAAGCTGAATGCCATTGATATGGCGATGTTTCAAGGGGTGAACAACATGGTCAGTCAGCTTAAAAAGAACACTGAAATTCGTGCGGTGATCGTAAAAGGCAGTGGTACAGACTTTTGTTCCGGGCTTGATGTGAAGTCTTTGTTGACCAGTAAATCTGGCGCGATGAAGCTTCTGTTCAAATGGTTACCGACATTACCAAACGCTGCGCAACGCTTTTCTTTAGGCTGGCGAGATATTCCATGCCCCGTGATTTTTGCGATTCACGGGCGTTGCTGGGGAGGTGGTCTTCAACTCGTCAGTGGTGGTGACTTTAGAATCGCCAGTCCGGACGCCAACTTTTCTATCTTAGAAGCTAAGTGGGGACTGATTCCTGACATGGGTGGCGCGATTGCCTTTCGAGAGCTGATGCGAAAAGATCACACCTTAGAAATGGCGATGACCGCTAAGGTGATCAATAGTGAGACTGCCAAAGAATATGGGCTTGTCACAAAAATAGCCGAAGATCCGTACACTGAAGCTTATGCCTTGGCACTGGAGTGTGCGAACCGATCGCCAGATGTGGTTGCTGCCAACAAGAAACTCTATAACAAAACTTGGTGGTCTAGCCCCGGCATCGCCTTGTTTTATGAGACTTGGTATCAGATTAAAGTTGCTCTAGGTAAGAACCGAGCGATCGCTGCTCAGCGTGAAATCCACAGTGACAAACCACGCGCTTATGTGGCTAGGAAGTTTAAATAGTGTTTGTACAGGAATAATCGATATTCCCTTTGTTTATCGGGCTTTGCGGTAACCTTAGCGCAATTTAATGTCTAAGGCTGAATGAGCACTCTGATGAACAAAACTTTTACCTACTCTCTAGCTGCCACCGCAATATTTACAAGTTTGAACGCTTTCGCAAGTGGTCTGTTTTTACAAGAGGCCGTTGTTGCCAACGCTGGTACTACTGGCGCTGGTGACGGTGTTTACACTCGATCTGCTGCGGCGATGTGGACTAACCCTGCCACTATGTCTCATATGGGCGAAAGCAAGACTACCATTAATACCATGGCGTTTGATCTTGAAATGAAATATCAAGATAACGGGGATAAGCAGGATGGTAAAGGCCATTCAGTACTGCCTTCATTTGGTGCTTTCCATGCTCATCAAGTGACTGACAAATTACACCTTGGTATTGCATTAGGGGTAGTAGGCGGTTCAAGCTTGGATTACGGCAGTGAGTGGGCAGGTCGCCTTTTGCTTGAAGAAATCACGCTGACTGCGATGCAAGTGAATCCTGCCTTGAGTTACCAAATTAACGACCAATGGTCGGTAGGTGCTGGTGTTCAGTTGAGCTGGGCTGCATTCGAGCAATCGACTTCTAGGTTTACAGCTAAACAAGACACTGACTGGGCTTATGGCTATAACTTCGGTGTAATGTACACGCCAACAGACAAACTTAAGTTGGGTGCCAGCTATCGCTCGAAACTAGAGCATGAGTTTAACAATGAGTTGAGTGGAAGTGTGTTTAACTCACTGTCGACAGACCTCGCGCTGCCTGAGATCGTTGATTTAAGCGCAAGCTATGCATTGAACTCTCAACTTGACTTACTTGCTAGCGTTCAGTTCCACCGCTGGAGTGAGTGGGATGCAACGGTTCTTGATTTCGGAATTCCTGCAGATTCTCTAAATGGAGTTTCAATTCCAAGAAATTGGGACGACGTGTGGAAGTTTGCAGTCGGTGCGGACTACCAATTGAACTCTGATTGGCGTTTAAAAGCTGGCTTCTCTTACGAAACTTCCCCACAAGACGATCCTTCAATGCAGTGGGTGGACCTTCCTGTAGGCGAGCAGTATCGCTACTCAGTGGGTGCATCTACCTACTGGGACGACATCTTAATTGACGTTTTCTATGAATACGCAGACTTAGGAACAGTTGAGATGGATCGTTATGGTCGATTCGGTCAGGTTAACCTGTTAAACGGCTCGTTCGATGGTCGTATTCACTTTATTGGTGTTAGCGCGACCTTCTAATGACATTACGTAATCTATTAATTATTACTTCGCTAATACTAGGCTCAACGGGTGTTTTGGCTGAAGATAAGCACCCAGATGATCCGACTAAGATCGTAACCAAAGCGGGCGTTGCTTATAACGAAGAGCTTAAGTTTTCGGGCTCTATTGGGCTTGATGAAGCACGAATGATCAATGCTCGCGTTAATGCCGACGGCGCAGAGTGGCGAGTTGGCGGTTCATGGCTATTGCCTATGGGTATCGTGAACTTCAACTTTAGCCGTTCTGAATACGATAACGATGCGTATAAGAATAACTACAGTATAGGTACGTTTATACCTCTGAGTTATTTCGACATTGAGCCGTTCGGTTGGCAAATCTTCCCTATGGCTGGCTACAGTTATAATGATGGCAAAGTGGCAGTGTTCGATGATGATAACGTTGGCTCTGACTATGTATTGATGCCGAATTCTACACATGGTGGCTATATCGGAGCGTTTGGCTTAAAAACGATAACCGATGAATGGTCTATCATGGGCTTCGGTGGTGGTTCAATGGGCTCTGATGATTATTCAGGGTACTGGACTGGCGTTGGTGCGAGCTACAAGTTGAGTGATGCTCAATCATTCAACTTTTTCACTATTTTTGCTGAGGATGATTTCGGCGAAAATAACAGTGTTGGCGCATCTTATACCTATGAGTTCAACTAAGCTTCAATCCGCTCCCCATAAATAAAAAAGCTGAGTGTAGGTCGCCTGTTTAGGTGGACTTACACTCAGCGCTTGTTGTGTTTCTGCTGCATCATTCCCATCTCGAGATATCCCTATTTTCTGCTAAGGCATCTACTGAATCTCGCTAAACATTAGTTGGTTAATGGATGAAGCTTTTAATATTGAGACTTATTCGCATTTATTGATCTAAGCGAAAGAACCGATTAGATTGTGTCGTTAGTATTAGGAACAACATGATTTTTTTGAGGTATTTATGAGTACAGTCGTAGTATGGGGAGCAGGTAGCGGTTTGGGTGCAGCAATGGTCGAGCACTTTCATCAACAAGGTTTTGAAGTGATTGCGATTGCTAGAAATCCAGAGAAGAACCCGCGCTTGGCAATTCTTGGCGTAACTTCATTTAGCTGCGATGCAACCGACAAGCAACAAGTGGAAAAAACGGTTGCTGAGCTACCGAAATCGGCATTGGTTGTTTCAAGCATGGGCAGTTTTAGAGCGGATGTTCCGGTTGACTACATTGGTCATCGACATGTGATTGATGCGTTGGAAACGAACGAAATCAAACGCTTTGTGTTGGTGACGTCTTTAGGTTGTGGTGATTCATGGCAGTACCTATCAGAGCGCTCTAGAAAAGGGTTCGGCGCTGCCGTTCGTGAAAAATCATTGGCGGAAGCTTGGTTAACCTCTAGCTCGTTGGATTACACGATTCTTCGCCCAGGTGGTTTACTCGATGGCGAGGTGACTGGTAACGGTGAGCTTTCCCAACAAGTGGAAGTGCATGGTGTGATTTACCGACAAGAAGTAGCACGCCTTATCGAAACTCTATTGGCGAACGAAGCGAGTATCGGCCAAGTGTACCAATGTATCGACCCTACGGTTAAATACGGCTAACTCTTTTAAAGCGTTAGTCTGAGGTATATCTACCGAACCATAAACTTCTAAAGCCGTTTAGCCTGACTGAACGGCTTTTTGTTTGCTTCCTATATTTTCTCTATCTCCTCGCTTTTGAATCCATTTATAGCCTGTTTCTTATGTGAGAGTGCCGCTCTCTTAATCTAGATTAAGTTTTGCTTGTCATATTCTCTGTAGTATCCGCGTCAATCAGCCCCGTTAGATGGGCACTTGCGTAACACGATTGAGTGAGGAATAGATTTGAGTACTTTGTTTACAGAAACCCGCATTGGCACCATGACGCTTAAAAACCGCTTTATGAGAAGTGCGACGTGGGAAAATATGGCGACCGAAGATGGCCATATGACAGATAAACTTTACGCTATCTATGAAGAGTTGGCTCAAGGTGAGGTTGGCTTGATCGTGACGGGTTATGCGAACATCGTTGAAGAAGAAAAGCCGAATGCTGGCATGATGGGCATGTATAACGATTCGTTTATCGATGAATACAAAAAGCTGACTCAACTGGTTCATGACAACGACTCTAAAATCGTAATGCAATTGGCTTATGGCGGTACGAAAACCACGTATGACCTTGGCGAGCGAGTGATCTTTGCACCGAGTGAGGTTCCTGAAAAAGGGACTCAAACACTGGGTAAAGCGATGACCAAAGAGGAAATTGATTACATTGTCGATGCGTTTGCTAAAGCGTCACTGAGAGCACAACAGTCGGGTTTTGATGGTGTTGAGATTCATGCAGCACACACATACTTGATCAATCAGTTCTTAAGCCCTTACTACAACCAACGTGAAGATGAATACGGTGGTAGCTTAGAAAATCGCATGAGATTCTTGCTTGAGATCTACACGGCAACACGCAAGTTGGTGGGTGATGATTTCCCTATCTTGGTTAAGCTGACCGCTTCTGAGTTTTTCGAGGGCGGTGTGACCTTTGATGAAACGCGTTTGGTGTGTAAAAAGCTCGAAGAAATTGGCGTTGATGGCATTGTGGTTTCTGGCAACATTCACGGCAAAGCTGACACCATGATTGGCGAGTCACATGATGGGTTTACTATCCAAGCGGAAGGCTACTTCCATGAGTATGGCCATGCGATAAGCCAAGACGTTAATATTCCAGTTATCACGGTAGGCGGCTTAACTGATTTCGATGCCATTGAAGCTATCGCAAACAACACGGGTATTGAATACTTCGCGCTTTCAAGACCGCTGCTTTCTGAACCACATTTGGTTAAGCGTTGGAAAGAAGGGGATAGAAGCCCTGTTGAGTGTGAGAGATGTTCTAAATGTCGCACTAAGCGCGGTAACTTCTGTATAGTAAACAAAGACAGAAAAGTACAGCTTGCTCGTATGTAGTCGCTGAGTCTAAGTTTGAGCCTGTGTAATATCGCAGGTTCATGTTTTTCTAGACTTTCATTAATCGATATTTGAAACGTTCTTAGGGCATGTTGATCTTTCGAGAGTGTTTTTTGAACAGCATGGTAAAGAGTTATAATTTGCTTCGCCAAAAGTAAAACCATAACCAATACCATGCCAAGAACAATGCTAACTGATATTCGCTGGAAACTGCTACTCCAAGTTATGAAAAGTACAGGTCGTATTTACGATAAAACTGAACATCGAATGACATTTGAAGGAATACTTTATCGAATGAGAACAGGTATTCCTTGGCGGGATCTACCCTCTGNTATTTACGATAAAACTGAACATCGAATGACATTTGAAGGAATACTTTATCGAATGAGAACAGGTATTCCTTGGCGGGATCTACCCTCTGAGTTCGGAGAGTGGAGTACCGTTTACAGACGATTTAATCTTTGGTCAAAGAAAGGGATTTTAGATAGTCTTTTCAAAAGCTTATCTAGTATGGCTGATTTTGAATGGGTATTTCTTGATGGCTCTATAGTTAGAGCGCATCAGCATAGTACAGGTGCAGCGACTGAAAGCTCAGAGCAAATAGGAAAAAGTCGCGGGGGCAACTCAACCAAAATTCACTTAGCCGTGGATAGTGGTGGCCTGCCGATTTGCTTTGATTTATCAGAGGGACAACGCCACGATATAGTGCATGCCGAAAGCTTAGTTGAGCAACTCGATGAAGTTAATACCATCGTTTGTGATAAAGGATATGACAGCGAACCTTTCCGTACTTTTGTTAAGGAGTGTGGCGGAGAAACGGTAATTGCCAAACGCAATTATGGACAAGATATAGACAAAG
>NZ_JAKEUO010000050.1 GCF_022397915.1 Vibrio sp. Isolate34
TTGAAGTTCTCATCTGGTGTGATCGTGAAGCTGCCGTCTTCGTTTTGAGTAACGGTTGCATTACCGCCCACCGTTAGGCCGCTGGCTGTAAGGTCATCGCCTTCCACATCGGATGCTTGCGACAGCAGCTGCTCTTGGCTTAGACGAATTGAACCGTCTTCGTTGATTGAGTACGCGAGGTCGCCCGAAACTGGCGCATCATCCACCGCAGTTACGCTGACATCGATGTTCGCAGACACCGTGTCGGTGCCGTCAGACACATCAAAGCTGAAGTTGACGTCGCCATTAAAGTTTTCATTCGGCGCGAAGGTGTACGTACCATTGCCGTTGTCGGTCAAGATACCGTCGCCACCATCGTAGGTCACACCTTCAACCGTTAGGTTGTCACCTTCGATGTCCGTGGCACCGGTTAACAGGTCGGCATCAGTGAAGATGAGCGTGCCGTCTTCTTCCACGCTGAACTGTTGGTCTTGAGGGACTGGCAGGTCATTAACTGGGTTAACAGTAAGGTCTGCAGAGGCTTGAACCGTATTGGTGCCATCAGAGATATCGAAGCTGATATCGATGTCACCATTGAAGTTCTCATCTGGTGTGATCGTGAAGCTGCCGTCTTCGTTTTGAGTAACGGTTGCATTACCGCCCACCGTTAGGCCGCTGGCTGTAAGGTCATCGCCTTCCACATCGGATGCTTGCGACAGCAGCTGCTCTTGGCTTAGACGAATTGAACCGTCTTCGTTGATTGAGTACGCGAGGTCGCCCGAAACTGGCGCATCATCCACCGCAGTTACGCTGACATCGATGTTCGCAGACACCGTGTCGGTGCCGTCAGACACATCAAAGCTGAAGTTGACGTCGCCATTAAAGTTTTCATTCGGCGCGAAGGTGTACGTACCATTGCCGTTGTCGGTCARGATACCGTCGCCACCATCGTAGGTCACACCTTCAACCGTTAGATTGTCGCCTTCAATGTCCGTGGCACCGGTTAATAGGTCTGCATCAGTGAAGATGAGTGTG
>NZ_JAKEUO010000051.1 GCF_022397915.1 Vibrio sp. Isolate34
TGATGTTAGCCTTGATGTAGTAGTGACCGATGAAGACGGCGCAACCGCAACCACTACAGCAAACATTGATGTTCTGCCTGTGAACGATGCTCCGGTATCGGGCGACTTGGCGTACAGCGTGGACGAAGATGGTTCAATTACGTTGAGCCAAGAGCAATTACTTGCTCAAGCGAGCGATGTGATGTTAGCCTTGATGTAGTAGTGACCGATGAAGACGGCGCAACCGCAACCACTACAGCAAACATTGATGTTCTGCCTGTGAACGATGCTCCGGTATCGGGCGACTTGGCGTACAGCGTGGACGAAGATGGTTCAATTACGTTGAGCCAAGAGCAATTACTTGCTCAAGCGAGCGATGTTGACGGCGATGACTTAACAGCGGCTAACTTAACCGTTGGTGGTGATGCGAGCGTCACTGCAAACGATGATGGTAGTTTCACTATCACGCCAGATGCGAACTTCAACGGTGACATTGATTTGAACTTCGACATTACCGATGGTACAGACACATTAGTCGCTACGGCTGACTTAACGGTTAACCCAGTTAATGACCTGCCACAGCCACAAGACCAAACGTTCAGCATTGGCGAAGACGGTGTCTTGAACTTCACAGATGAAGACCTGCTAACGGGTGCTACCGATATCGATGGGGATGACTTATCAGTTGAAAGTGTGAACTACACGGGCGCTGACGGTGTGCTTACCGACAATGGTGACGGCACGTACAGCTTCGCGCCAAACGAGAACTTCAATGGTGATGTGAACTTTAGCTTTGATGTGTCAGATGGTATGGACACGGTTCAAGCCAATATCGATGTGAGTGTGACACCAGAGAATGATCCACCTGTTGCTGGTAGCACGTCTTATACCGTTCGTGAAGACAACTCCATTACTATCAGTGACGAACAGCTTCTAGCGAACTCTTCGGATATCGAAGGTGAGGTTGCCGTCGATAGCGTGACTTACTCTGGTACGG
>NZ_JAKEUO010000052.1 GCF_022397915.1 Vibrio sp. Isolate34
CTCGGTTGATTTCTCTTCCTCGGGGTACTTAGATGTTTCAGTTCCCCCGGTTTGCCTCCTGTTGCTATGTATTCACAACAGGATACTTACTTATGTAAGTGGGTTTCCCCATTCAGGAATCCCAGACTTAAAGGTTATTACTACCTAATCTGGGCTTATCGCAAGTTATTACGCCTTTCATCGCCTCTGACTGCCAAGGCATCCACCGTGTACGCTTAGTCACTTAACCATACAACCCGAAAGGGTCTTGTGTATGCCAACTAACCAAGGTTTTTGGTTATCATTAAGAAGGGTTAATTCTCAATGACTGTTTGCCGGACTCAATTTCGATTCAAACTAAGTTTGAATCACTCTTTATTTCCACTTTTAAAAAGTGAAGACAAAAAGCCAAGACACTTGAATGTGTTTGTTGTGTTTATACTGTTCTTATTAAATAAGAGCAGATAAACATTGAGAACTTTTAAATTTGATTGAATTACTCGTGAGTAATCAATCAGTCAGCTTTCCAAATTGTTAAAGAGCTAGCTATTTCAAAAGAAATAACCATTTTTAAAGATTCTTAAGGAAGAACACTTAAAGATGGTGGAGCTATGCGGGATCGAACCGCAGACCTCCTCGCTGCCAGCGAGGCGCTCTCCCAGCTGAGCTATAGCCCCATCTGGAAAAGTATTTCTACTCTTAACTTTTCTAAACCTAATCAATCTGTGTGGACACTTATCGTGATATCTTCGTATAAGGAGGTGATCCAGCCCCAGGTTCCCCTAGGGCTACCTTGTTACGACTTCACCCCAGTCATGAACCACAAAGTGGTGAGCGTCCTCCCCGAAAGGTTAAACTACCCACTTCTTTTGCAGCCCACTCCCATGGTGTGACGGGCGGTGTGTACAAGGCCCGGGAACGTATTCACCGTAGCATTCTGATCTACGATTACTAGCGATTCCGACTTCATGGAGTCGAGTTGCAGACTCCAA
>NZ_JAKEUO010000053.1 GCF_022397915.1 Vibrio sp. Isolate34
TTCGGGTTGTCATGCCAATGGCATTGCCCGGTAGCTAAGTTCGGAATCGATAACCGCTGAAAGCATCTAAGCGGGAAGCGAGCCCTGAGATGAGTTTTCCCTGACGCTATAAGCGTCCTAAAGGGTTGTTCAAGACTAGAACGTTGATAGGCAGGGTGTGTAAGTGCTGCGAGGCATTGAGCTAACCTGTACTAATTGCCCGTGAGGCTTAACCATACAACACCCAAGGGGTTTTGTGGACTCAAAACTATTTGTCTCCGCTTTTTAAAAGCAGAAACAAAGTACAAACGCTTGAATGAGTTTGAAGAGAACGAAAAACAGCTTTCCAGATTATTTTGCCTTCAGTTTTTAAAAAGCTGAAAGTAAAAGCAAAATTTGCTTGGCGACCATAGCATTGTGGACCCACCTGATTCCATGCCGAACTCAGAAGTGAAACACAATAGCGCCGATGGTAGTGTGGGGCTTCCCCATGTGAGAGTAGGACATCGCCAGGCTTTAAATTCGTTATTTGCATAGCAAGTAACAACCTCAGCAGTGTACTAATCTGTTGATGACAATTTGTTGGAGGGATGGCTGAGTGGTCGAAAGCACCGGTCTTGAAAACCGGCAACCGTTAATAGCGGTTCTAGGGTTCAAATCCCTATCCCTCCACCACCATTAGAAAGCCCGCTGAGAAATCAGCGGGCTTTTTTCTTATACCAATTCCGTTAATTTTGTGATCTAATATGGACTCTTAAAAGGAGTCCTTATGAAGCATGATTTTCCGAGTCTGATTAATTCCACATCCAATGCTCGGCTTAGAATGCGTTATTTATCCGTTTCTCATTTTGTTGACGGTAAAAGTCGCACTCAAATAGCTAAGTACCTTAAAGTTAGCAGAGTAAGCGTCAATAAATGGGTCAAAGCATATCTCGACAATGGTCTTGAAGGACTTCAAGAGAA
>NZ_JAKEUO010000054.1 GCF_022397915.1 Vibrio sp. Isolate34
GTCGGAATCGCTAGTAATCGTAGATCAGAATGCTACGGTGAATACGTTCCCGGGCCTTGTACACACCGCCCGTCACACCATGGGAGTGGGCTGCAAAAGAAGTGGGTAGTTTAACCTTTCGGGGAGGACGCTCACCACTTTGTGGTTCATGACTGGGGTGAAGTCGTAACAAGGTAGCCCTAGGGGAACCTGGGGCTGGATCACCTCCTTATACGAAGATACTCACGATAAGTGTCCACACAGATTGATATGTTTAAACAGTTAAGAGTAACCTATGTCCCGTTCGTCTAGAGGCCTAGGACACCGCCCTTTCACGGCGGTAACAGGGGTTCGACTCCCCTACGGGATACCATCTTTAAGTACATTTATTTAAGTGTCTTTAAAAATGGTTCATTTACTGAATCAAGCTCTTTAACAATTTGGAAAGCTGACTGATTACTTAATTGGTTTTCACTTTAAAAAGTGAAATCAAACAGCTCAAGGCTGTAATTAAGTTAATCAAATTTAAAAGTTCTCAATGTTTACCTTTTAGGTAAACACAACAAACACATTCAAGTGTCTTGGCTTTTTGTCTTCACTTTTTAAAAGTGGAAATAAAGAGTGATTCAAACTTAGTTTGAATCGAAATTGAGTCCGGCAAACAGTCATTGAGAATTAACCCTTCTTAATGACAACCAAAAACCTTGGTTAGTTGCCATACGCTAAGACCCTTTCGGGTTGTATGGTTAAGTGACTAAGCGTACACGGTGGATGCCTTGGCAGTCAGAGGCGATGAAAGGCGTAATAACTTGCGATAAGCCCAGATTAGGTAGTAATAACCTTTAAGTCTGGGATTCCTGAATGGGGAAACCCACTTACATAAGTAAGTATCCTGTTGTGAATACATAGCAACAGGAGGCAAACCGGGGGA
>NZ_JAKEUO010000055.1 GCF_022397915.1 Vibrio sp. Isolate34
TCCCCCGGTTTGTCCCCCGGTTTGCCTCCTGTTGCTATGTATTCACAACAGGATACTTACTTATGTAAGTGGGTTTCCCCATTCAGGAATCCCAGACTTAAAGGTTATTACTACCTAATCTGGGCTTATCGCAAGTTATTACGCCTTTCATCGCCTCTGACTGCCAAGGCATCCACCGTGTACGCTTAGTCACTTAACCATACAACCCGAAAGGGTCTTAGCGTATGGCAACTAACCAAGGTTTTTGGTTGTCATTAAGAATGGGTTAATTCTCAATGACTGTTTGCCGGACTCAATTGTGAATCAAATAAATTTGATTCGAATACAAGACACTTGAATGTGTTTGTTGTGTTTATCTAATGAAAGATAAACATTGAGAACTTTTAAATTTGATTTGAATTACTCGTAAGTAATCAAATCAGTCAGCTTTCCAAATTGTTAAAGAGCTAGATTTCTTTCGAAACCATTTTTAAATATTTTCAGATAAAAACACTTAAAGATGGTGGAGCTATGCGGGATCGAACCGCAGACCTCCTGCGTGCAAGGCAGGCGCTCTCCCAGCTGAGCTATAGCCCCATCTTTGTTTCTAGTCGATATTGGTGGGTCTGAGTGGACTCGAACCACCGACCTCCCGCTTATCAGGCGAGCGCTCTAACCAGCTGAGCTACAGACCCAATATCGTCTCTTTTACTTTCTAAACCTAAATCAATCTGTGTGGACACTTATCGTGAATATCTTCGTATAAGGAGGTGATCCAGCCCCAGGTTCCCCTAGGGCTACCTTGTTACGACTTCACCCCAGTCATGAACCACAAAGTGGTGAGCGTCCTCCCCGAAAGGTTAAACTACCCACTTCTTTTGCAGCCCACTCCCATGGTGTGACGGGCGGTGTGTACAAGGCCCGGGAA
>NZ_JAKEUO010000056.1 GCF_022397915.1 Vibrio sp. Isolate34
TACGGGGTATCAGCACCCCGACCATCGATCTGGTGGCGTCGAGCGACAGCGGCAAAGAAGACGCTCACGGCAGCGACACAGACAACCTGACTAACGATACGACGCCAACCTTCACGTTCGGCAACATCGATGATGATGTTGAGAAAGTGGAAGTGTTCAACGGCACGACCTTGCTGGGTGAAGCGGTCAAAGATGCGAATGGCGTGTGGACCTTCACGGCGACAGACGGTCAGCTGACAGAAGGTGCGAACAGCATCACGGTGAAAGCGACGGACGATGCGGGTAATAGCGACACATCAGGCGCACTCGCAGTGACCATCGATACCGACGCGTCGGCGACCATCACAATCGATGATGATATCGCAGGCGACGACATCGTGAACGCAGCGGAAGCGGCTGGTGACGTGACCATTACGGGCACCGTGGGTGGCGACGCCAAACCTGGTGATACGGTGACGTTGACGCTGCAGGCAGAAGGCCAAGACGCGACGACGTACACAGGCACGGTGAAAGCGGATGGCACTTACAGCATCAATGTACCGGGCAGTGCGCTGGTATCGGATGCGGACAGCACCATCGTGGCGAGCGTGAGTGGCACCGATGAAGCGGGCAACCCGTTCACGGCRACGACCGAGGCAAGCGGAGACAACAAAGACGGTGGTTACGAGGTTGATACGGGTATCAGCAMMCCGACCATCGATCTGGTGGCGTCGAGCGACAGCGGCAAAGAAGACGCTCACGGCAGCGACACAGACAACCTGACTAACGATACGACGCCAACCTTCACGTTCGGCAACATCGATGATGATGTTGAGAAAGTGGAAGTGTTCAACGGCACGACCTTGCTGGGTGAAGCGGTCAAAGATGCGAATGGCCCATCGATACGGTCGCGTCGGCGACCATCACAATCGATGATGATATCGCAGGCGACGACATCGTGAACGCAGCGGAAGCGGCTGGTGACGTGACCATTACGGGTACCGTGGGTGGCGACGCCAAACCTGGTGATACGGTGACGTTGACGCTGCAGGCAGAAGGCCAAGACGCGACGACGTACACAGGCACGGTGAAAGCGGATGGCACTTACAGCATCAATGTACCGGGCAGCGAGTTAGTTGCGGATGCGGACAGCACCATCGTGGCGAGCGTGAGTGGCACCGATGAAGCGGGCAACCCGTTCACGGCGACGACCGAGGCAAGCGGWGACAACAAAGACGGTGGTTACGAGGTTGATACGGGTATCAGCACCCCGACCATCGATCTGGTKGCGTCGAGCGACAGCGGCAAAGAAGACGCTCACGGCAGCGACACAGACAACCTGACTAACGATACGACGCCAACCTTCACGTTCGGCAACATCGATGATGATGTTGAGAAAGTGGAAGTGTTCAACGGCACGACCTTGCTGGGTGAAGCGGTCAAAGATGCGAATGGCGTGTGGACCTTCACGGCGACAGACGGTCAGCTGACAGAAGGTGCGAATAGCATCAC
>NZ_JAKEUO010000057.1 GCF_022397915.1 Vibrio sp. Isolate34
CCTCGGGGTACTTAGATGTTTCAGTTCCCCCGGTTTGCCTCCTGTTGCTATGTATTCACAACAGGATACTTACTTATGTAAGTGGGTTTCCCCATTCAGGAATCCCAGACTTAAAGGTTATTACTACCTAATCTGGGCTTATCGCAAGTTATTACGCCTTTCATCGCCTCTGACTGCCAAGGCATCCACCGTGTACGCTTAGTCACTTAACCATACAACCCGAAAGGGTCTCTGTTTTACTTTCACTTTCCTTTTTATTTTCACTTTTAAAAAGTGAAGACAAACAGGAGTGAAAACAAACTAGTATGGCAACTAACCAAGGTTTTTGGTTGTCATTAAGAAGGGTTAATTCTCAATAACTGTTTGCCGGACTCAATATGAATCAAACTAGGTTTGATTCGAATACAAGACACTTGAATGTGTTTGTTGTGTTTATACTGTTCTTATTAAATAAGAGCAGATAAACATTGAGAACTTTTAAATTTGATTAACTTAATCACAGCCTTGAGCTGTTTGATTTCACTTTTTAAAGTGAAAACCAATTAAGTAATCAGTCAGCTTTCCAAATTGTTAAAGAGCTTGATTTCTTTCGAAACCATTTTTAAAGATTCTTAGGGAAAAACCCTTAAAGATGGTGGAGCTATGCGGGATCGAACCGCAGACCTCCTGCGTGCAAGGCAGGCGCTCTCCCAGCTGAGCTATAGCCCCATCTAGGTCGATATTGGTGGGTCTGAGTGGACTTGAACCACCGACCTCCCGCTTATCAGGCGAGCGCTCTAACCAGCTGAGCTACAGACCCAATATCGTCTCTTAACTTTTCTAAACCTAATCAATCTGTGTGGACACTTATCGTGAATATCTTCGTATAAGGAG
>NZ_JAKEUO010000058.1 GCF_022397915.1 Vibrio sp. Isolate34
AAAGAACAGAAACATGTAATTCTAAAGCTATTACCCCTCTCTTCTTAAATAAATAGGAACAGAATGGTAATGAATTGACTGTGCCAAATAACCTCTCTCTCTATAAAGAAAGTAGTTATTTGTATTGGTCACTCAGTTCATTGAAATCATTGTGTTACCGAAGTAACTGTCATTACCTAAGTAATAACGTTTTGATATTCATCAACGAGTGCCCACACAGATTGATAGGTTTAAATTGTTAAAGAGCTTTGCTTTCAGTGCCTTAGCACTTAAGCAGGACGCGTATAATACGCTTTCTACTTTGAAAGTCAACATAAAATACTAAGAAAACTTAGAACTCTATGGTGACTTGTCTACTTAGTAGACAAAGTCGAATTTAAAGCCTGGCGATGTCCTACTCTCACATGGGGAAGCCCCACACTACCATCGGCGCTATTGTGTTTCACTTCTGAGTTCGGCATGGAATCAGGTGGGTCCACAATGCTATGGTCGCCAAGCAAATTTTGCTTTTACTTTCAGCTTTTAAAAACTGAAGGCAAAATAATCTGGAAAGCTGCTTCTCTATTTAATAGAGCTATAAAAGTTTCTCTTCAAACTCATTCAAGCGTTTRGTATTTCTTTGAGTCCACAAAACCCCTTGGGTGTTGTATGGTTAAGCCTCACGGGCAATTAGTACAGGTTAGCTCAATGCCTCGCAGCACTTACACACCCTGCCTATCAACGTTCTAGTCTTGAACAACCCTTTAGGACGCTTAAAGCGTCAGGGAAAACTCATCTCAGGGCTCGCTTCCCGCTTAGATGCTTTCAGCGGTTATCGATTCCGAACTTAGCTACCGGGCAATGCCATTGGCATGACAACCCGAAC
>NZ_JAKEUO010000059.1 GCF_022397915.1 Vibrio sp. Isolate34
TCGGAATCTCGGTTGATTTCTCTTCCTCGGGGTACTTAGATGTTTCAGTTCCCCCGGTTTGCCTCCTGTTGCTATGTATTCACAACAGGATACTTACTTATGTAAGTGGGTTTCCCCATTCAGGAATCCCAGACTTAAAGGTTATTACTACCTAATCTGGGCTTATCGCAAGTTATTACGCCTTTCATCGCCTCTGACTGCCAAGGCATCCACCGTGTACGCTTAGTCACTTAACCATACAACCCGAAAAGGTCTTGTGTATGGCAACTAACCAAGGTTTTTGGTTGTCATTAAGAAGGGTTAATTCTCAATGACTGTTTGCCGGACTCAATGTGAATCAAACTAGGTTTGATTCGAATACAAGACACTTGAATGTGTTTGTTGTGTTTATACTGTTCTTATTAAATAAGAGTAGATAAACATTGAGAACTTTTAAATTTGATTGAATTACTCGTAAGTAATCAATCAGTCAGCTTTCCAAATTGTTAAAGAGCATGAGACTTTAAGAACCAGTGTTCTAAAATTCACATTTTCTAAAGACTCTCACAGTCGAAAAATCCAACCAGCGACATAAGAAGTGGTTTGGAGTTTAACTTCCAAGAATATTTAGAGAATGGTGGGCGATACCGGGCTCGAACCAGTGACCCCCTGCTTGTAAGGCAGGTGCTCTCCCAACTGAGCTAATCGCCCACGATAGTTCCTTTTGTCTTCACTTTTATAAAAGTGAAAATAAAAGCCATCCTTTACGCGGAGAAAGAATGGTGGGTCGTGCAGGATTCGAACCTGCGACCAATTGATTAAAAGTCAACTGCTCTACCAACTGAGCTAACGACCCAA
>NZ_JAKEUO010000006.1 GCF_022397915.1 Vibrio sp. Isolate34
GAAACGGTAATTGCCAAACGCAATTATGGACAAGATATAGACAAAGACAGTATGGATTGGTGTCTATACAAGTATCGTCACTTGGTCGAAAATGCCTTTGGGAGAATTAAGCATTATCGAGCTATTTCAAGTAGATATGACAAGCTAGAAAGGAATTATGCCAGCATGTTATCGCTGGCATTCATGTTAATGTGGCTACCGATGTATTGTTGAACACGAAATGTACAGCAAAGATCAACACGCCCTAGTTAATGCCACGACTTGGTCCCACATTTTTCACATTGGTATTCGTAATCACTGTCGACATAAAAACCGGGAACATTATGGTCACCTTTAAACAATAACGTCATCAAGTACTCCATCAACACGCCTAACTTCCATTGTTTCTTTTCAGATTCAGCATCGGAAGCGTTAACAGCAAGGTGCGGAGTAATTGCGTTACACTGTTCACAATGATAAGGGTGTTTAATATATTTATTATCAAGCATTTATATAAGCCAGCTAACATGTATAAAGTTGATGCATACTAACAACTTCTCACTCGGTTCTCGAACTTATTGTTGTCCATTAGAGTTTTATTAGAAAGAATTGAGACACAAGGTAAGTGCCATGCATCTTGAATCAGTTGTCATCGAGATCTCTATCATTGAACCGCTAAGGTATTAAATTAGATTTTATTTTAATAGCCCTTTGTCTGTGGCATCTTCAAGTTGCGCTTCTAGTTCTTTCCATAGATCACGACTGCCTTTAGAAATGCGTTCACCATTAAAAGTCATTACTTTATCTTTGGATATGTTGTGCTTCTTCCAGCTATGACCACCACCATGGATGTTATGAAGTAAAGGGGGCACTCTATCAATCGCTTTACCAAATCGAGCTTCTGGTGACTCTCCCACTTCGAATTCAAGCCATAGTTCTAAATACTCTGTTCTTAAATGGCTTGGCAATGACTTAAGCAAGCGCTCAACGCAGTTTCTCTCTTTGAGTTTATTTTCTTCGGTCTCACTGGCGTAAATGATCGTGTCGCCTGCGTCGATTTCCCCTAGGTCATGAATCAGAAGCATCTTCATCACTCGTGCAATATCGATTTCTTCGTTGGCATAGTCTTTCAACATAAGCGCGCTTAAACAGACGAGCCAACTGTGCTCAGCCGAATTTTCATATCGATCCAATCCAACCGGTTTTGTTTGTCGATGAACATCCTTTAGCTTTTCGATTTCAACCATGAATTGAAGAATTCCTTTAATCTCTTCCACGATGATCTTCCTTAACTTAACTTGAGTTGATGAGCTTAGATAGGTAAATGGTCAGCGTAATCAGCCAGAGCCATTAACCCCATTGAACCGCCATTTTGTAATAAGAGACACCCGATTTTTCGAATTCACTTCCCTCAACCGCCATCCCAAACCTTTGATAAAAACCTAAAGCAGAGGTTCGAGCGTCACACCAAAAGTAACTCACATTGAACGCTTGCAGGTCTTTGATGGTGTGTGCGATCACTTTAGATCCAATACCCTGCCCTTGAAATTCGGGCAACGTAGCGAACTTGCGCAGCCTTGCTTCGTCGCTTTCGACATAAACGGATGCAACACAAACTAATAACTCGCCGACAAACGCACCATAATGTGTAGCTTGTTCGTCACCTGGCACCATACAAAACGACATTGGTTTATCAGGCCATAACACCTGATGCCTAACCGGAAGCACCTCTGTCGCTGAAATCTTTCTAATTTCCATATTCGCTCTTTAAACTTCCGACTTGATTACATTGGTTACGATGTTTGGGGGCGGTACGTCATTAAGTGATAACGCTCTAAACCCTCTCCCTTAGTGGACGAGATTACAAAACCTTGCGAGTGATAAAAGCCAATGGCGTTTTCATTTGAAGTTAAACACTTCAATTTCAGAACGGAGTAATGCTCTTTGCACGTATTGAGTAAAGCAGAGCCCATACCAGAACGTAACGTTTGGGGGCAAACATAGAGATGATGGATGAAGCTCTCAGGCTCCCAAACGGAGACAAAGCCTAAGACCTTTTCACCAGAAACAGCCATCCACATTTGCTCACCTTGTGTGTCTTGGTCAAAATCAGACAACTTAAAATCGTTGGCATCGGCCCAATGAAAGGTGTTCTGTCTTGATTCTAGATAGAGTACCCGCAAAGCAGCTAAGTACTTGGGTTGATACTTTCTGACTTCCATGGCGTTCCTAAAAGTACGTATTACTAGGATTAAGGTTAAGGCTTACAAGCCCCTTTCATTTACAGTTGCCAAAAACCGAGTTCAACACCACTTTGAATGACAATGGTACATATTCCGTGACGTGGTAACTCCATTGGTGGTACTGCAACTACAGCACCGAGTGTCTCTGCTGCATTTACCGCTGATTGAATATCTTCAACTAACGTGTAATGGCGTACAACAGGCTCTTCTGTTTCACGAAGTAGCCCTCTGATACCAATAACGCCACCGTTAGACAATTTGGCAGTGCGAGCGCCTCCAAGGTTCATATCGGCATCACTGAACTTGACGTTATAAATTTGAGAATATGTAGCGCAAACTGCATCTACATCAGGGGTTACAATCTCAAGGTATTGAACTTTCATCGATTTTCCTTCTAATTCTCTATGTCAGACGGTTTTAATTGCACCACGCATTATGAATTGTGGACCAGCAGCCCCACCCAAATATTGAGCATTGGTATCTTCAAAGCCACCTTTTTTATAACAGTTAAATGCTGCGGGATTCTTGCAATTGACCGTTAAGTAAACCCAATCATACTTTTCGTAATTTGCTTTAAGGTACGGAAACAGAGCTCTTACTGTTCCAGTGCCGAGCCCCTTACCTTGTTGGTTTTTATCAAGGACAAATGCTCTCAACCCAAGGCTTCCCTCTGGACAGAAATCATAGTGAGTAGCGTAAGCGATATCGAGTTTAAAGAAACCAACAACGTTATTATCAGACTTGATGACATGCAAATGTGTGGTGTCGCTACCATCTAGCAAAAACTCGGCTGCTGTTCCCGCAAATTTCACTTGGTCATCCGCCAACTGAATATCGCGAACTGACGCTACCTGAGAGTCGTTAAGCCTTTCGATAGTTATCATCGTTATTCCTTTTTATCTATCTGGTTGTCCATGATTAAGAAACGGTGTTATTGCTGATGCCCCGTAATCCAATGAGAGTTGATTAGTAAGCCAAAATCTAACCGGCGAGATTAAAACTCGTCACGTGTATCGCGAGAGCTATGGTCAGGAAAATTAAACTTGAGGACGTTATTGTCTTCCAGTGTAAATAGCACACGCCCATTTTCCACACCGGTTTCATTCCTATCTGAACAACCTAGAAAAAGCTCCCAATCAAATGAATACTCAAGTCGGTATTGATTCGCGCTCACATGAACCACGTTTTTGATATTAATGCCGTTAACGACATGTGCCATTTCATCGATATACGACAAATCCGGAACAAGTTTACTTTCAAACTCGCTTGCAATTTCGGTTAAGAAATCGGTCAGCTCAGAGCATAATTTAGCGCCATCAACTGAAGGCTCAGATTTTCGGTCAAACAGCATTCCCATGCTCCTATGGCTAAATTTTAGTGTGAGTACAATGCCCGATTCAGGACAGCGATTATTATGCGAGTTTGTATTCCATTGGCTCCCTATCCCAGAGTTAATGTTTTTTCGTAACAAATGACTAGGGCATGTTGATCTTTCGAGAGTGTTTTTTGAACAGCATGGTAAAGAGTTATAATTTGCTTCGCCAAAAGTAAAAGTAAAACCATAACCAATACCATGCCAAGAACAATGTTAACTGATATTCGCTGGGAACTGTTACTCCAAGTTATGAAAAGTACAGGTCGTATTTACGATAAAATTGAACATCGAATGACATTTGAAGGGATACTTTATCGAATGAGAACAGGTATTCCTTGGCGAGATCTACCCTCTGAGTTCGGAGAGTGGAGTACCGTTTACAGACGATTTAATCTTTGGTCAAAGAAAGGGGTTTTAGATAAGCTTTTCAAAAGCTTATCTAAAACCCCTTTCTTTGACCAAAGATTAAATCGTCTGTAAACGGTACTCCACTCTCCGAACTCAGAGGGTAGATCTCGCCAAGGAATACCTGTTCTCATTCGATAAAGTATCCCTTCAAATGTCATTCGATGTTCAATTTTATCGTAAATACGNTGTTAACTGATATTCGCTGGGAACTGTTACTCCAAGTTATGAAAAGTACAGGTCGTATTTACGATAAAATTGAACATCGAATGACATTTGAAGGGATACTTTATCGAATGAGAACAGGTATTCCTTGGCGAGATCTACCCTCTGAGTTCGGAGAGTGGAGTACCGTTTACAGACGATTTAATCTTTGGTCAAAGAAAGGGGTTTTAGATAAGCTTTTCAAAAGCTTATCTAGCATGGCTGATTTTGAATGGGTCTTTCTTGATGGTTCTATAGTTCGAGCACATCAGCATAGTACAGGTGCAGCGACTGAAAGCTCAGAGCAAATAGGAAAAAGTCGCGGGGGCAACTCAACTAAAATTCACTTAGCTGTGGATAGTGGTGGCCTTCCGATTTGCTTTGATTTATCAGAAGGACAACGCCACGATATAGTGCATGCAGAAAGCTTAGTAGAGCAACTCGATGAAGTTAATACCATCGTTTGTGATAAAGGGTATGACAGCGAACCTTTCCGTACCTTTGTTAAGGAACGTGGCGGAGAAACGGTAATTGCTCAACGCAATTACGAACAAGATATAGACAAAGACAGTATGGATTGGTGTCTATACAAGTATCGTCACTTGGTCGAAAATGCCTTTGGGAGAATTAAGCATTATCGAGCTATTTCAAGTAGATATGACAAGCTAGAAAGGGATTATGCCAGCATGTTATCGCTGGCATTCATGTTAATGTGGCTACCGATGTATTGTTGAACATAAAATGTACAGCAAAGATCAACACACCCTAGTGAAAATACAGAATATTTCTGTCTAGTATGACCAAACTCCCACATTAAGAATCTGGTCAGGATAGCTTATTTAAGCTCGTCTGGAATGCGGCGATCTTTGTGGTAATACTCTCGGTCGCGTTCATTGATTTCTCGTACCACTTTGCACGGGTTACCGACGGCAACCACATTGGCTGGGATATCTTTGGTGACTATACTACCCGCTCCGATAACCGAGTTTTCACCTATGGTGACACCCGGTAAAACAACGGTGTGTGCGCCAAGCCATACATTGTTACCGATACGGACAGGAACGTTGAATTGCGCGGCCTTGAGCCTAAGTTCTGGACTGATGGGAGGTGTGCCTGTCGCGATGGTTACGTTAGGTGCAATCATTACGTTATCACCGATGAATACGTCGGTGTCGTCAACAAGCGTCAGGTTGAAGTTTACGTATACGTTATTACCTAGGTGAGTGTGACGACCCCAGTTGGCATGAAGTGGTGGCTCGATGTAACAACCCTCGCCGACATCTGCGAACAGTCGCTTCATGATTTGTTGGCGTTTGTCACCTTCACTCGGGCGAGTGTGGTTGAAATCGTAAAGCACTTCTAAGCATTGTGTTTGCTCGGCGACCAGATCAACGTCATCACAATAATAAACGTCTTGGTTGTGCATTTTAGCCTTTATATCCATGTTTTAACCTATTTGATAATTACCGAGAGCGGTATAAATTAAGCGATATATGGATAATTTGAAGCGTTTCACTGGCCTTAAAACAAGTTTACGGGCTAACGTGGCCTGATGTTCTCGGCAACACGCCATAGCACGCCACTTGGGTCAGTGATACAAAACTCAAGCATTCCCCAAGGTTGTTCGACAACCTCAGTAACGGTTACTTCAAATTCCGTCATTACATTAGAGTTTTGCACGTGTTGATACCAACTTTTTACGTCTTCCACCAGCAAGTGCATCATGTAATTGTGACAGTGCGCAGGTTCGTAAAAATCTTGTAAAAGGAATGCATAATCGCCGTGACGAAAATAAGCGATATCATGGAACTCCGACATGATTTGAAAGCCTAGAGTTTGATAAAAACGCTTTGATAAGCCGAAGTCTTTCGCGGGTACGAACGACTTTATTTCAGTGACTTTGACGTTTTCCATGATAAACAATTCCTTCTGTTTTAAAGCCCAGAAGCATCGCTAGGCTTTATGTTTTAATTTGTTTTAGGTTACTGGCTGAAAGAGCTAACTTCATCTTCGGTGAGATAGCGCCACTGGCCTTCTTCGACATCTAAACTGACTTCGCCTATTTGCTCTCTGTGCAGCCCTACCACTCGGTTTCCAACCGCAGCGAACATTCGCTTAACTTGATGGAACTTACCTTCTGTGATGGTCAGAAGTACTTCTTTGGGGCTTATCACTTCTAGTTCTGCGGGGCGCGTGGGATTCTTCTCACCTTGCAGTTGAACCCCCGCTTCGAACTTATCTGCGACATCGTCTTTGATGTCACGTGACAATGTCACACGATACACCTTTTTACACGACTTAGTTGGCAGTGTGATATTGAAAGACCAACGTCCATCATCAGTGATCAGCACTAAGCCTGTAGTATCGGCGTCTAACCGCCCTGCGATGTGCAGCTCAGAGGCTTTATCCACCTCAAGATGATTGAAAAGCGATGGGTACACTTCATCGATATTGGAACAGATAGTACCTGCTGGCTTGTGCATTAAAATGTATCGAAATGCGCGTAGCGTTAACACGTCGCCATTAAGCAGGATGGTGTTACTTTCATGAACCTGAATGGATTCATTAAGCACGACTTCACCGTTTACACTTACGTCACCATTATGGATTCTTTCAATCGCTTCTGGCTTAGTGAGATCTGTGCTTTTACAAAGGTATTTATCAAGGCGCATTAATCGTCGGCACCACATTTAGCACAAGGCTTGTAAGTGCGCTCACCTTGCTCAATCACCACATAATCACACACGCAGTTTTCACATAACGCCAGTTTTGGATAAGCGTCTTTCTGTTTCTTTGCGTTGATATCGCCTTCAGTGGTGTAGATCGTTCTCATTTGGAGCCTTTGTATTAATAACTTACGAAGAGAAATTGTATCACTGTTTGCTGTGCGTCGGCGGTTCACTTTGCGAATGATTGTTTGTTCCTCTCCCTCTTTTTGAGCTCTGAGCAACAAAATCAACGTGCCGCATCGTATCAGTGATAATATTAGAAGAGTAAGTTAACTAAGAAGCCACGAATGAAAGATTGTAATCAATGCGGAAAATGCTGTATCAAATATGGCGATGGTGACCTTGCCGCAACTCAAGAAGAGATTGATTTGTGGGAGCTGTTCAACCCAGACATCTTTGAATATGTTCGCGGTAGTGAGATTTGGTTTGATCCTGAATCTGGTGAGCGCCTAACTCGTTGTCCATTTCTAGAGCTCGTTCCGAATAAAGACACCAATGCCCAAGCCAAATACACATGCAGTATTTACTTAGACCGACCGGAAGATTGCCGACACTACCCTAGCCTAATCAATGAGATGGTGAGGGATGAGTGCGAAATGATTGAGGTGGTGGATCTGCAAGATACGAAAAAAGCTCAAAGAAAACTCGACCTTCTAATGAGAGATAGCCGTCCTTCAAGCTTTTCATAATAGGGATCTTTTGAGGATCGTGCTCTGCCGTTAAGCCAAGTACTGGTTCTCTTCTAACCAATCTAGCGCAACCAGTGCTGCTAATGAACATACTGCTCTGTCGTTGCTATCAACAAATTTAAGCTCTTCGATTTCAGCATCTGGAGACAGTTCACCCGTGTAATCTGCAGCGTAGCAAGTCAATTGCACCGATACACCTTCCGCTTTGCCATCGGCTTGTCCAGTAAACGTCTCAACGTATTTGATTGAATCAGGTACTAAATCGACTGAAATCTCTTCTTTGATTTCACGAACCAATGCTTGCTCGTCACTTTCGCCGGCTTCACGCTTGCCGCCCGGTAAGTAAAACAGTTCTTTGCCCTTTGATCTCACCATCAACAGCTTGCCATCTTTAATGAATGTCCAAGCGAGCTTATCAATTACCTTATTCATGTTCTTAGACCTTGTTATTTGGTTATTCTTCTAGTTAGCGCGATCGTATCGCTGTAGGCGCATGTTACATGTAGCAATAAACATATTCTATTAAATTACTTAGGGAACGGCCTTGAGAATAGATAGACGACAGCCTTCAAGGCGGTTCCTTCCGCTTACCACCAGCGACAACAACTTAGCCGCGAATCCATTAGTCAATCAGCCACTCAATGGCAGAGTCGTATTCTTCAAATGACTTAATATCGCCAGACACAAACCAGCTACCGACTTTTGATGCCAGCTCTTGCCAACTTTTATCGCCGCAAATCGCAATCTTGTCGATCTTAGAGTTGAGTTCTAGTCCGAGTTTGAAATCGTCCCATGCGGCGCGCAACTCCCAACCGGTTAATGTTGAGATGTCGACCAGTATCTTCAATGCGGAAGAGTCGAGCTCTTCTATTGTTGTTTTTAAAATTGGTATCATCGCTTGATAATCGTCGTGCGTTAGCTTTCCTTTCGCTTTAAACACGATGATGGTTTCGCAGCTAACACGTTCAATTCCAACCGATATTCCATGACGTTCAATACTCATAACCTAGCCCTTCTATCGAAATCTAGGCTTAGCTTAGAGCATTCAACAGATAACAAATGAGAGGTTGGCTTCAAAACAGACAAGCGCTTGATCTCGGCCGAATATCAGAGAGTTAGTCGTTCTTCTCCGACAGTTCGCTTAGAGATTTAACGTGCACGATATGGGGATGCCCTGACTTAAGTTCAGTTCCTTCCGTGTTCAGCCAAACCACTTGCAAGCCGCCTTCTAACGCAGGATAAATGTCTTTTTCTAGAGTATCGCCAATCATAGTGACATCTTGGGGGGCAATGTCGAGTTTGGCAATAATGGCAGGATAGAAGCCAGAATCGTATTTAGATAAGCCAATACTCGCCTTACAGAAGTAACCATCAATGTATTGGGACAATCCAACTCGCTCAAACGCGCGGATGATGTCAGTTTTGCTGGAATCGGCCGCATTAGTAGCGATGTAGATGTTGTGATGCTTGGACAATTCAGCGAGTAAAGCTTGTGCTCCACTCACTTCTTGTACGGTTTCCCAGTCACACATTTTCCCTTGTGCGTCTGGGAAGTCGATCATTAAGGTGTTACCCCAATCAAATAAGACGGTTTTGGTTAGCTTTGTTTGAACTGTTGATTTTGTAGCTTTGTTCATCATGCCTCCTGCATCGATGATTCTTTCTCATAAGCTAAGATATTATCAAAAGCGACAGTCTAAAAGCCACGCCTTGCAATTCAACAAGACACTCACGGTGACTTCATTATTGATGAACCACTTTGAAACGCTCAAGTACCAACATCATGTCTTCACTCGGTGTGATCTTGAGTTCTTCACATTCACGTGAGAAGAAGTTCCAATGCGCTTTTCTCCACCATGCTAGAGTTTTGTCACCCTCACCTTCTGCGGCAGCAAATTCAGCAGTCACTTCATTGTATGGACACAAGGAAACAGACGTGATTTCAACAATACAGATAGGCTTACCGTCCCAATCGGTAACAACTTGCAAGTGGCCAACAATGGGCATCACTTCATCTTCGTGGCTATACCAATATTCAAGGCTGCAAGACGCCTGCTTTTCGCCTTTCAATATCAGTTGTGCGCACAAATTGGCGTTGTATTCGTCTCCGCAGAAATAGTCGGCACTGAATGATGTGTGCTTCTTGGCCGTTTCTGTCGGCAGTGAGTTTAGGTAGTTATCGAGATAAGCTTGGCTTCTTTCTTCCATGATGGTTCCAATTTCAATATAAGGTTCAGTGAGTACAAGCCTTTGGGCAAACGACGGACTGTGATGTTGGTAACCTATCAAGGAGCGAGATCGGTGTAAACCTGACGAATGTCAAAATGGGGATTTGAGTGGACACGGTAACGGGAAGAAAGAGCTAAAAGCGTCTCTGAACTTTGCTTTCAGCTCTTGGTAGAGAGTATTTTGTAACTGCTGAAAAGCCTAACGGTTAAGGAATTCTACCGCTTTGTCTGGGAAGTCGGTAAACACGCCGTCGACTTTCACTTGGTTGTAAAACACATCCAACATGCCATCGAAATTATCGGCATAGCCCGGAATTCTGCCTGGGTCAGCACGGAACGTATACGGGTGAACGTCTAAGCCTGCGTCTTTGGCAGATTTCATCAACGGTTTAACGATGATGTTGTCTTTGGTCGATGCGTCGTCCACCAGCATAGGTTTCCACGGGCCAATACCATCTGCATAGGTTGCAACTTTTGCCATGCCGCCTTTCTCAAACATCCAATCGTAACTATAAGGTGTTGCCTTATCGCCCTTGTAAGTCATGGTTTCGTTCCAATCGGTGTAAGCCATGAGCTGAACGAGTTTCAAGTCCATTTCCATTGCTGGCATCAGTTCATCGTTGATGCGTTGAAGTTCGTTAGCGTCAAAACACTGCAAATAGACCTTATCGTCTTTTGTTAAGTAACCATATTGATGCAAGGTCGCCAGTACCGCTTTAGAGATGTCTTTGCCTTCATGAAGATGGAACCAAGGCGCTTTGATTTCTGGGTAGATACCTACGTCGTAACCAAGAGTCTTATTCAATCCTTGGATCATTTCGATCTCTTCTGCAAACGTTGGAACGCGGAAATCAGACTGCCACATTGGGAAGCGAGTTGGATACCCTGCCACTCTGTTACCTTGCTACTCTGTTACCTTGCTCATCAAGGTTAAAGCCTTCAGTCACCTTTAATGATTTGATCTCAGCAAGCGTAAAATCTATCGCGTAGTAACGACCATCTTCCCGAGCACGATCTGGAAATCGGTCTGCTACATCGGTAACGCGATCTAGATAATGGTCGTGAAGTACCACCAATTGATCGTCTTGAGTCATTACGACATCTTGTTCGATGTAATCAGGTTTCATTGCATACGCGAGCGCTTTTGCTGGCAGTGTGTGCTCAGGTAAGTACCCCGATGCACCTCGATGAGCAATAACTAAAGGATCAGCAAGTGTATTAGCCGATAAGCTCAGTGCCAATAAAGTTAGGGACAGTGACGTTGTTTTCATTGTTATATTCCTTGATAACAAAGAGGCAGGATATCCCTGCCTCTGTCATTTATTAGTATGGTTGTGTTTGTTAAAACTCACTTAACAAACAATCAAGTTAACGAGAGATTAAGCTATGGCTTCAAGGCTTTTCTCTTTGTGATGCTTACGTTCACCAATAAATGCGTACACCAAACAGATGATTGAAGCGATACAAGCGCCAACCAAGATAGTGAAACCACCATCCCAGCCGTAATGGTCAACCATAAAGCCTAATACTGCGTTTGCCGCAACCGCACCACCTAAATAACCGAATAGTCCTGTTAAGCCTGCCGCTGTACCCGCGGCTTTTTTAGGAGCAAGCTCAAGTGCGTATAAGCCGATTAGCATTACAGGGCCATAGATTAGGAAGCCAATCGCAATTAGAGCCAACATATCAACCGTTGGGTTACCCGCTGGGTTAAACCAGTAAACCAATACTGCGATAGTCACTAGCACCATGAACAAGATACCTGCAGGCGCACGGCGTCCTTTGAATAGCTTATCTGAGATCCAACCACACAATAACGTACCCGGAATACCTGCCCACTCGTATAAGAAGTAAGCCCAAGATGATTTATCTACAGAGAAGTCTTTCGCTTCTTTTAGATAAACCGGAGCCCAGTCAAGTACACCATAACGAATCAAGTAAACGAACGCATTCGCGATAGCAATTGACCACAACAGCTTGTTATTGAATACATACTTAAAGAAGATCTCTTTTGCTGTCATCTCTGTTTCGTGAGACTTGTCGTAATCATCTGGGTAGTCATTTTTGTGTTCTTCAATCGGCGGTAGACCACAAGACTGAGGCGTATCTCTTACAGTGAACCAAACGAAAATAGCAACGAGAGTGGCAAAAAATGCAGGAACATAAAAAGCGGTTCGCCAATCGTCATTGAAAGCCCACAGACCCAATAGGAACATTGGACCAATCAATCCGCCGCCCACGTTGTGAGCAACGTTCCATACCGACACTATCTCGCCACGCTCTTTGCGTGACCACCAGTGCACCATGGTTCGTCCACACGCAGGCCATCCCATACCTTGGAACCAACCATTCAAGAACAGAAGGATAAACATCGCGGTAATGCTGCCCGTTGCCCAAGGCATGAAACCAAAGCAGAACATCACAAGCGCCGACATTAATAAGCCGCCACTGAGGAAATAACGAGGGTTAGAACGGTCAGAAACGCTACCCATTAAGAACTTAGATAAACCGTAAGCAATAGAAACAGCTGCTAACGCAACCCCTAACTCACCTCGGCTAAACCCCTGTTCGATAAGGTAAGGCATGGCCAAACTGAAGTTTTTACGAACTAAGTAATAGCCTGCGTAGCCGACAAAAATACCAAGAAACAGCTGCCATCGTAATCGTGTGTAGGTGCTATCGACTTTATCTGATGATAAGCGATCGATATGCGCCATAGGTTTGAATATTCCAAACATAGGAACCTCATATTATTGGGCGAAGGAAGAATAAAATGCTCGAACGAAAAAATTTACGCTCATTCGAAAACAGGAGGGATTGTATGTGCTTCAGGATTAATTTCTGTGACAGAGATAGCCATTAACAATTAGTTACTTTAAATACAGCAAATTAGTTTCATTTAATTAGACTACGCTTCATATTTTCGACTACATGAATATTATTTAACCAACCAGTAACCGAATGAAAAATAGACAAAAATGAGCAATCGAACACAAAGCAATCAAAGCTGATCGCGTTATTCTTGTTAATGCATATTTGGAAAGACGTTTTTTGTCGCAAGATGAACATGGTTTATCGTTTCGGAGGAGACATATCGTAGATTACAGAGCTAAAAAAGGGCCTAGATTTCTCTAGACCCTTCAATAAATTGCTTTTGGCAGCTACTGAATGAGCTACTACATCTATTAGTCTTCGATGTAGTAAGCTTCTACAGTGCCTTTAAGAGTAATAAGCATTGGCTGACCACGACGATCTAGCGCTTTAGGTGAAGGGATCTTAACCCAACCTTCGCTGATGCAGTATTCTTCAACATCAGTACGCTCTTTACCATTTAGACGAATGCCGATTGGGTATTCGAAACACTCAGCCACGTGGTGTGGGCTGCGTGGGTTGCCTGCAAGATGATCTGGTAAAGCTGGTCTTGAATTAGTATCGCTCATGTTCATTACCTGTATGTACGTAAATAAAAAAAGTGCGTCATTCTAGTCAATATAGGCTTTGTGCTCAACAACTGCTGTAATAAATCGTATTGATAGTTTTAATCAGCGTCTAGTTGTTTGATTTATCGACAATAGTTGCAGTATTTCTAACAAGATTTTGCTTGCTCGTTTCTAACCAATCATGGATAACTTGCAGAGCAGATTCAGACGGCGGTGCATTTCTTTTGCCACAGATTTGGTCAATTTCAAACGGAAATACTTTGCTCGGCACACGGCGCAAGCCTATGGTCAAACGCTGAGGTTTCAATACTCTAAACACCACATAACGGTCGCTCATGATTCGATTATGGTACACCCCTATACAGTGTTTTTGCTCGATGCCCTCTTTCTCGAGGTCGTAGTAATCGGTAATTGGGTGGATGTTGTCATTACCAAGCAGAGGCACAGGATAAGGAATATCCATGTCTACTGGGCGACTGCCTTCTAAACGACGCAGTTGACGCTGTTCCGCCCAACGGTCATGCAGTTGCTCAAACATCGCGAACGAGTTTTGACTGGTAATCGAGCGCAGCGGATCATCGATTTCTAAATCCTGCCCTAACAAAATTGCATCTTGGAACATCGCCATCTTCGATGGAGCATTGAGCCTGCCCTCTTCAACCATCGCAATACCGAGTCGACTGCCTGTCAAAAATGGGGGCACTTGGTCTAAACGCAGCGCTGTGTAGCCAACCTTTGAGTAGTGCTTAAACTTAAGAACGCGTCTCTGTAATGGCTCGAGAATTCGAACAATGTGATCGAGCTCATCACCAACGTTGTAGTGTAGCTCTAGCTTATCGATAAATTTCAGCGTCGCTTTACTGCTGTCTAAGCCCAACTTGGCTAAGATCTTCTTTTGTCCTAAACGGCTGAGCTCTAGCGCCTTTTGGTTATCAACACTGTATTTCATGCAAATCAGCGCCAAGATAACCGGCCTTAATTCAAGCAGTTGCGCCGCTTCATAGGTGTTCGCAGCCAACCATAGCATTTGATACTGATACTCGGGAAAGTCATCAGTGATTTCACGATAACGAGCAGGCAAGGATTCTAACCAGCGACCATTAACATCAAACTGCTCCACAAGATTGAGACTTAACCCAATGCCACCATCGAGCGGGCGTCTACCATCTTCAAACACATGAAAGCCCACGAGCTTTTGCGACCAATCACTGATCTCAATATCGTAATCAAAGCCGAGTGTTCGAGTGGGAATGGTAAGTAATGCTGTCATTGATGCCTCTTCGTTAATGGCGCGTTGAACTGTCGAGCCTGTCTCCTAGCATAAGCTAACGCTCTCACCACTATAACAACCTTTTGTAAATTTCTTATCAATCAAAGCGATATAAATACGAGGGTACTTAGAAGATCTTTGAATGATGATTTTGCGCAATATGAGACATCTTCGATATCATTTGCGCCAACAAAAACTATGCTTAATACATAACCCACAATAAAAGGCTTAAATTATGGAATACCGACATATTCTAGTCGCCGTTGAACTATCTGAAGACACCAAAGTACTTATTGATAGAGCGGCTTTCTTCGCCGATAAACTCGATGCGAGTATTTCGTTTGTTTATATCGACGGTACTCATGGTGAAATTTATCCTGAACTCGTTGATATTCAAGAAAACGACGGTGATTTACCCATCAATGAAGATGCAGTTAATCATCTGAAAGAGTTTGAGGCTTATGCAAAGCACCCTATCAAGCATATCTTCGTGGGTACCGGCGATTTGAACGATAAACTCAAAAATACCATCGAAGCAAACAACGTCGACCTATTGATGTGTGGTCACCACCATGATTTTTGGCATAAGCTTATTTCCCATTCGAAACAGATCATCGACACCTCTCCTATCGATATTCTAGTCGTTCCTATGGAATAGAGGCTTTAACACAACTCCTATAAACATCCTGTCTTGCCAACCTCTATCGGTATTATTGGTTGGCTTATCCTACCCCTATTAAATCACCTTCTTAAACCCAATCTAACTGTCATTCAATCGCTGAAATCATTTGTGATCTTGTTAGCCTATCAACTCGTAAGCGTCTAATAATTAAAAAATAACGAGTGTAAGCAATGAAAAAGATTGGCCTCTATCTGTTTACAAATGACTTAAGAATCAATGACAACCTTTTGCTACATCATGCCACGCAGAGTGTCGATGAACTCATCTGCGTGATTGTAGAACCAACTTTATCTCAATTCTCCGCAGACTTCGCCCAAGAGCTTGAATACGGTTCCCATCGTCGTGATTTCGTATCACAATCCATAGTCACTCTTGCAACGAATTTAGAAGGCCTTGGGCAGAAACTCATTCTTTTAAGTCAGAACCAACTGGAGCCTAATACAACCATTCAAACACTCAGTCGTGTTATTGCTTCACAAAACGTCACACACTTTTTCGCAAGCGCACACTGTGGTTACGACGAACGATCTTTAACGAACGAATTGTTAGACAAACACCCAAATTTGATATCGAGTTTGTCGCACCAATCCACCTTGTTTGAGCAAGATGAACTGCCGTTTGAGTTATCAAAACTTCCACGTTCGTTTACCAAATTCAGAATGCAAGTTGAGCACATAGACATTGATATTGGCGAAACGATCATTTCCCATCTTCCACCAGCTCCAGCATCTCTATCTGAGGAGTCTGAGGTTTTGACTGAGAGTCCGCTCTCTACGCTATATGTGGGTGGCGAAACAGCAGGTTTGGCGCATTTAAAACACTACTTTTCACAAAGCTATGCTCGCTCTTACAAACAGACCCGGAATGCGTTTGATGGCATTGAAAACTCAACCAAATTCTCGTCTTGGTTAGCACTTGGCTGTGTTTCGCCGAAAACAATCTATCGCCACTTAAAGCAGTTTGAAGCGCAACATGGAGCAAACGACTCAACTTATTGGATCTACTTTGAGTTGTTATGGCGCGAGTTCTTCTATTGGAAGGGCTTATCGCTCGGCTCGTCACTGTTTGGTACAAGCAATGAACTCGATAATCAAAACACCTCAACAACATCTAACCTCTGTTTCGCTAAATGGAAAAGTGGCAACACCAACTACCCAATTGTCGATGCCTGTATGCGCCAGCTTAATGCCACAGGTTATATGTCTAACCGAGGAAGACAGCTTGTCGCAAGCTGTTTGATTTATGAATTAGGGATCGATTGGCGACATGGTGCGGCTTACTTTGAGAGTCAACTCATCGACTATGATGTGGCATCAAACTGGGGTAACTGGGCATATATCGCGGGAGCGCTCAACTCTCAAGCAAACAGTCAGGACAACAAGCAAGACAGTGCCAATCAAACGCAACCTAAATCACGTCATTTCGACTTAGTTAAACAGATAGAGATGTATGACCCGAACCATACATTTATCAATAAATGGCAAGCCAAAGATGATACTTCGGTCTCACTTAGCCTTCAGGAAGTGATATGAAATACAAAACCGTGCGCCTTATTTTGGGTGACCAACTCAACATCGAGCACTCTTGGTATGCTCAAGTTAACGATGACGTTATCTACATAGTTGCAGAGCTCAAACAAGAAACCGACTACGTCGCGTCACACGTACAGAAAGTCGCTGCGTTCTTCTCTGCTATGGGCTACTTCGCTGAAGAACTGACACAGCGTGGTCATCAAGTGTTACATCTAACCTTGGATGACACGGCACAATTCAACAACCTCGATGCATTGCTACAGCACTACACACATGAGTTTGACGCTGAAAAGTTCGAATACCAAAGGCCCGACGAATACCGCCTATTACAACAGTTGAACCAGCTAAAACTAACCAAAGCGATCAAAGGTTGCTGCGATACAGAGCACTTCCTGTTCCCATTTGACGAAATTGAACAGCAGTTTCCTAAAGACAAACACATCATGATGGAACACTTCTATCGTCGAATGAGAAAGCGTTTCAACATTCTATTAGAAGACGGAAAGCCGGTCGGTGGTAAATGGAACTACGACGCAAACAACCGTAAGAAGCTTAAGAAGCAAGACATTGAAAACCTCCCCCAGCCTTTGATGTTTGCTAACGATATCTCCTCTATCTTAGAAAGGATCGAACGCCATCAAGTAGAAACCATAGGACAAGTGGGTAACCAGTTATTATGGCCGGTCAATCGGGCGCAAAGCTTGTCTCTACTTGCCCACTTCTGCCAAGTTTGTTTGCCGCTATTTGGACACTTTCAAGATGCGATGACCACAGAACACGACTCGAAATGGAGTTTGTATCACAGCCGCATTTCGTTCTCGTTGAACAGCAAACTTCTTAGCCCCAAAGAAGTCATCGATGCGGCGCTCTCCGCCTACCAAGCATCTTCCAAGGTAAACGCTACAACTATCGATATTGCACAAGTCGAAGGCTTCGTGCGTCAAATTCTGGGGTGGCGTGAATACATACGTGCGGTGTATTGGGCGAACATGCCTGCGTACGCCAACAAAAACCACTATGCCGCCGACCGCCAATTACCGCATTACTTTTGGGATGGTCAAACCAAAATGAACTGCATGAAGCACGCGATTGGTCAGTCATTAGAGTTTGCTTACGCGCATCATATTCAAAGGCTCATGGTCACTGGCAACTTCTGCTTAATCACGGGGATTGCGCCCGACCAAGTCGACAGTTGGTACCTTGGCATTTACGTTGACGCGATTGAATGGGTCGAAATGCCAAATACGCGAGGTATGGCACTGTTTGCCGATGGCGGGATCGTAGGAACCAAACCATACTCTGCCAGCGGTTCGTACATTAATCGCATGAGTGACTACTGCAAAGGCTGTCATTATCAAATTAAAGAACGCAGTGGTGAAAACTCGTGTCCATTCAATAGCTTGTACTGGCGTTTTATGAATCAACACCGTGAAGCATTAAATCGTAACCCACGAATGGGGATGCTGTATCGCTCTTGGGACAACATGGATGAACAAGACCAGCAAGCAATACTCGATACCGCAGAACAACGCCTGACTAACTTGGAGGACTTATAATGGTGGAGCAACTCAGATTACACATATTGGTTATTGGTGGTAACGGCGGCATCGGTTTTGCCGTGGTTAAGCACCTATTGTCTGAGCTGTCTCGCTTTGATTTTCTCGATGTGCATGTCGACGCCACTTATCACTCGCAACAACCTGAACTAGAAGATCACCGTTTACATTGGCACCAAGTCGATGCGACTAGCGAAGTCGATATAAAAGAGCTCAGCACTCAATTTGAAAGATTAGATTGGTTAATTAACTGCGTCGGTATGCTGCATACGCCAGACTTAGGGCCAGAAAAGAATCTATCGTCTATCGACCCAGATTTCTTTCTGAAAAACATCTCCGTCAATACCCTACCTAGCTTGCTATTGGCTAAGCACTTCACTCCAATCCTTAAAGCCAGCGACAATCCAAAATTTGCTGTGGTATCAGCTAAAGTAGGCAGCATTTCAGATAACAGGTTAGGCGGTTGGTACAGCTATCGTTCATCCAAAGCGGCACTGAACATGTTCATAAAAACCATGTCAATTGAATGGCAACGAACACTCAAAAAAGGCACGGTGTTAGCGCTGCACCCTGGTACAACTGACACCGCTCTATCGAAGCCTTTTCAAAATAATGTGCCTCAAGGAAAGCTGTTTGAATCGAGTTATGTCGCCCATCAATTGGTCGATATCATCCGCACTGCGACACCAGAACAAAGCGGGCACTTTTTCGCATACGATGGTGAGCAACTGACTTGGTAATGACGAATAAAAGAAAACCCAACAGAGCAGTTGTTCTGTTGGGTTAATTCGTTTTAGAAAGAGATGGTTCGAAACAAAGAATAGCGAAAGGCTTAAGATTCAGCCCAATTAAACTTGCTCTCGTCCACTCCGTCTTTCTCTTCCTTAGCACGTTCACGTCGATGTTGCTCTTCAATTCTGGCCGCGTCTATCTCATGCATAATCGCGTCGATGTCTGCCAAAGCATCACTTTCTGTAAACTCGCCAGTTAACTTGCTGTCTGGCTTAAGGTCGCCTTTTTCGTAGAGCGCCCACATTTCCTTGGCGTACTCAGTTTGTGCCAACTCAGGTGCAAACTGTGCGTAATAATCACGAATGTTATTGATATCACGAGTCAGCATCCACTCGGCATTGTTATTCGCCGAAGCATCGACCGCTTGTGGTAAATCGATAATCACTGGGCCGTATTCATCAACCAAGACGTTGAATTCAGACAAGTCGCCATGGATCAAACCGACACACAGCATCTTAACCACGTAGGTCATCATCACTGCGTGATCTTCAATAGCTTGCTCATGTGACATCACCACATCGTTCAGTCTTGGAGCAACGTAACCTTCGTCGTCCGTAACCAGCTCCATCAGTAACACACCGTCAAAACAACCATATGGAACAGGCACACGAACGCCCGCTTCGGCTAGCTTATACAGAGCATCCACTTCTGCGCTTTGCCACACCTTCTCTTGTTGCTCGCGACCAAAACCAGAGCCCTTTTCCATCGCTCTCGCTCGGCGGCTATTACGCACCTTTCGGCCTTCTCGGTATGCAGTCGCCTTTTTAAAGCTACGCTGGCTAATTTCCTTATATACCTTGGCACAACGGATCGTATCGCCGCAGCGCACAATGTACACCGATGCTTCTTTGCCACTCATAAGTTGGCTTGTCACCTCGTCGACTAAACCATCGTCAACTAAAGGTTGTATTCTTTTAGGTATCTTCATGCCGCCTTTATACATTACTTATCTTACAGATAGAAATATAAACTTAAGAAATGAAGGGATAAGCGATTAAAGACTTTTTAAATGAAACAGAAACGAAAGGAGATCTTCAGTTTGGTGTTACGAAAGTTGGATTCTATGCGGAAGGATCTGGTGAAGGCTTAGGTTTGTGACGACGACACCGTTCAGAGCAATAGATGACTTCATCCCAGCAGCGCTGCCACTTTTTACGCCACGAGAAAGGTTTGTTGCAAACGGGACATGTCTTGGTTGGGAGGTGTTGTTTCTTATGCATACCCGACTCCTTCTGTGTGAGACACTCTCCACTCTACATGCTAAACAGCGAGATTCCCTATTGCACTCGTTCAGACTGTTGGGAGTGACGACAGAGTGATTGATGACAATTCCCGACTCTTTCATCCTCGAGAAGGAGGAACGACTGAGTCGGGGATCTGCTTTTACCACAACTGAATCCATTTCGGTTCAACTGGCTATGCTTCCAATATCAAGCACCAGTCACATGGAAATCACGCGACAACTTTGTACTGCTTCTCCATCTCACTGACACCAAGACCAGAGTGTTTCGTCACTTTCAATTGAACTGGCACACGCTCTTTTAGTGCTTCAACGTGACTGATGACACCAATCATCTTGCCAGACGCATTCAGGTTATCGAGCGCGTTCAGTGCGATGTCTAATGTGTCGCTATCAAGCGTGCCAAAGCCTTCATCCAAGAACAGAGAATCAATACTGGTTTTGTAACTCACAAGATCAGAAAGTGCTAATGCCAACGCCAAACTCACCAAGAAGCTTTCGCCGCCTGATAGAGTTTTGGTGTCTCGCATCACATCGCCCTGCCAAGTATCCAATACTTGCAGCTCTAAGCCATCGTCTGCTTTACGTTTTAGCTCATAACGACCGTGCAAACGCTGAAGTTGCTTGTTCGCCAAATATACCAAGTTTTCCAGAGTCAGCCCCTGTGCAAACTTACGGAATTTGTCGCCATTCTTAGAACCAATTAAAGAGTTCAGACGAGAAATGTCATCAAACTCAACTTGCTGCTCAGAGATCTGCTTGAACAAGTCTTGTTGGTTACTACGATTCTGACGATCCGTTTCGAGGTTGGCAGAAATCGCACCGATCTTCGTCGCATGGCTTTGTTGCGCGTTTTGGCATTCAGTTGTCGCTTCTTCAACTTGCTGTTGATCTAGAGCTTGCCATGCGTGTGCGTTGTCGTGGTTTTGTAGCTCCACTTGGCTTGCTTTAGCGGTGTTTAACCTTGCTTGCGCACTAACAATCGCTTCATCTAACGACTTCTTAAGGTTTTGCAGTTGAGTTCGAACTTCTTCGTCTAACAATGCGGCTTCAAAATCAATTTCAGCTTCGAATGGGCTCGCTTGTAAAGCTTCGATCCAAGCAGTCGTTGCTTGCGTGTGGCTTGATTGCTTACTCACTAATTCATCAGAAAAACCAGTGTGTTTGGTTTGCTCGGTTCGATGTTCCAGTTCACAGCGATTGAGAACCAGCTGAGCAGCATCAAATGCCGTTACTGCATCCGTCACTTTTTGTTTCATGGCATTACTGGCAATTTGAATATCTTTATCACCAAACAATTGCACCCTTTCCGCACTAATGCGAGCCAATTCCGCCGCTAACGATTCGGTCTCTTTTGTCAGCATATCCAGCTCTTGCTGCGCACTGCTTAGCTTGTCATCCAACGTTTTTTGCTCAGCAAATTGAATAATCAGTTGCTTCTCTAGTTCGGCGTGTTGCTGCTTGGTTTCCATCCATGTGTTTGATGCTTGGAGCTTTTCAGTGAACCAAGCGTCAATATGTTCAAGTTCAGGCGCTTGGATAGAAGTTTCAACAATACTCTCTCTTAGCGAGTTCCATTGTTGATCTTTCTGTTGAGCCGTGTGGTTTATCTGTTCGTTTACACTTTGGTTTTGCTTGTTGATATCAGCTAAGCGTTGCTCGGCCAGTTCTAGGTTTGCTTGCGCTTTTTCTGCCGTCATACTCGCTGATAAACGCTGCTTCTCGGCTTCAGCAAACAAAGTTTTAGCATCGACGAGTGCTTTTAACTGTTGCAAGGTTTGATTAAGTTGAAGCTCACATTGCTCAACAAACGTCGTCACTGCAGCTTCATTACCTAAGTCGTTAACCGTTAACAATGCCAACTCTGGAGCTGTGTTAGGGAAATCAGACAAACTCTGTTGAAGCTTGCCAACTATACCTTGCCAGTTCATTTGAGCTTGTTGAATATCCGCTTGAGCACGTTGAATATCATCGTTAAGCGCCGAAATCATAGGAGCAAGAGAATCCAGCTGCTGACGATGCTCTTGACCGTCTTTCTTGATAATTGCTAACTCATGCTTTTCACGCTCTTGTTGAGCAACCAAGTTTGCAATGTCTTGCGATTGCTCAATCGAATGGTCAGTTGAACCACACAATGGACACTCAGATCCAGATTCCAGTGCTGCTCGGTATTTCGCCAGCTCTCCCTCTTGCGCAATCAACAAGGTTAGGCGTTCAAGTGATGTCTCTTTCTCTTTGTAACGCTCAACTAACACTTCGCGTTCTTTCGATAGCTTGTCAGCTTGCTGAGTATTAATTTGATGCGCTTGAGTTTTAGCCCCAAGCTGTTGCTGGGCGTTTAAAAAATTACGGTTAATTTCCAGTAACGAGTGCGTGTTGCGATTCCAGAACTCCAACAATTCTTTTTGAGTATGTAACACTTGTTCGCTGGTATTGCCTTGTAAGGCTTCCCATTGCTGCTTGGTAGTGTTTTCTGCCACAACCAATTCGGCTAAGGTTTGATCTTGTGTTGCTTTGGCTTGTTGCGCACTTTTGATTACCGCTTGCTGAGCATCAAGCGCCGACAAAGCTTGCTTAGCCGAGTTTAACTGCTCTGAATGCTGACGCTCTAAAGCACGAACTTGTTCGACTTTGGCTTGCCACTGACCTAAGTATTTTTCTAACTGTTGGTCGGCTTGGTGTGTCGTTAAGTAATCAGAGCTGCGCTTTTCTTGTTGTTTCAACTCATCAATCTGCTGCGTTAATACAAGCTGATGATTTCGCTGCTGCGAGTGTTGTTCATTGAGTGCATTCACTGATTTAACTGCAGCAGATTGCTTGTCTTTAAGCACCGCGATTTGGTTATCTAGCGGACGAACCTGTTCAATGATCTTTTCTTGATCTTGTTGTTCGGTTTTTACCTGTTCGACAATGGCACTGCTTTGAGTCAGCTTAGCTTGTGCGTCTTGTTTCTCCACGTCACGAACCGCCAGTAATTTAGTGCTGTTATTTAGGTTAGCTTGAGTGGTAATAACCTCTTGCTCGCAACGCTTTAAATCTTTATGCAGCGGGCGCAGTTTTTCAGCTGGTTCGCTGTTTGCCAGGCGTTCTAACGATGCTTGGTTATCTTGCAAGTCACCCTGTGCAGTTTTTAAGTCGTGCTCGCTCGTCGCAATCGTGTGTTGCACTTTGGTCACGTCTTTCCACCAGCTCAGGTGGGCTTGCCACTCTTTGAGTTGCTCGGCTAAACGCTTCTGCTCTGCTTCTAGCGTGTCACGTTCTGCTGTGAGTTCTTGGATTTGATCTTCAGACAATAAGCTCACACCCTCGGCTTTCGCTTTCAGGTGGTTCAGTGCTTCTTCACTCGATTTAAAGTGATCGTAAATACGCTCTGAAATTAGGCTATAAACTTCGGTACCCGTTAGCTCTTCTAACAGCTCGGCGCGATCATTTGCATTGGCATTGAGGAATGCAGCAAATTCGCCTTGAGACAACATGATCGATTTAGTAAATCGTGAAAAGTCCAAACCCGTTACCTGCTCAACTAGCTTGGTCTTCTTGGTTAACATGGTTTCTAAGACTTTATCGGTGTCGGCATCTGCAAATTCACAAGTCGGTGTTTGCAACGCGCCATCGTGTTTACCGCGCGCTCGCTTTTGATGAAAGTTAGAACGGTAGGTTTTACCTTGAACTTCAAATTCAAGCTCAGCAAAACATTCGCCAGTACCGCGCGTCATCAGTTCATTATTGCCTTTCGCAATACTCTTCAAACGCGGCGTTCGGTGGAATAACGCTAAACAGATCGCATCGAGAATGGTGGTTTTACCCGCTCCAGTTGGACCTGTAATGGCAAACAGACCATTTTCTGCAAACGGTGATTGGGTAAAGTCGAGCTTCCAGCGACCTTTCAAAGAGTTCAGGTTTTCAAATTCTAGGCTTAAAATCTTCATACTCGTTACTCTTCTACTTTGTTTGGTGCTTGAGCGCTTTCAGACACTTCGACCATTACTTGCTTAAACTTCACCGTCATTCGCTCTAAGCGCGCTTTTTCAGAGTCCGTTTCAAACTCCTCTAAGGCAATACGTTTAGTAAACACATCCATAGGGCTCAGTTCAGACAGCGTCTCTGCTGATTCTTGTTCTAAAGCTTGGTTGCGACGTTCCCTTGCTCGGCGAAGTTGCAACACTTCTACGTTCAAGCCTTCAGTCAAGGCACGCATACGTTCTTGGAGATCTGAAAGGTAATCTTGCGCTTGAACTTCAATCGACAACCAGACACTCAGTTCCCCATCTGAACCAATGTATTGGTTCAGTTGAGATTCAATTTCGCTCAAGTCGCCTTTGATTTCAGCAAGGGGTTGGAATGTTGGGACTACCAGTTGAGAAATCGTGCGCTCGCCTTCTACAAATTCGACCACACAAACCTGTTTCTGAGACTTAAGCTCATCAAAACTGAGGGGGATCGGAGAGCCGGAATAGCGAATGTATTCACGCTTTGCCACCACTTGTGGGCGATGAATATGACCAAGTGCAATGTAATCAGCATCTGGGAAACCATCAGCTGCAAAACCATCGAGGTTACCAACATAGATATCACGCACTGAATCTGACTGTTGAACACCCATAGCAGTAAGGTGTCCAGTGGCGATGATCGGCATGTTGTCGCTGTTTTCAAACGTGTCACGCTTTGCGACCGCCGCATCGTAAACACTTTGATAATGCTGCTTAATGGCATCACCTAATTGTTTTTGGCGCTCAACACCAGACACACCAGCTTGACTGATCAGCACATCTCGCGGACGAATAAAGGGAATGGCACACACCAAGGCTTCTACATCACCCGTTTTACCTTTGAGCTCGACAACCTGAGTCGCGTGATCTTCATTGGTGTTCGGAATCACGTCTGCGCCCATGTATTTGAGCAATTGCTGTGTCTCTTTCAACACAGACACCGAGTCGTGGTTTCCACCTAGTAGCACCAACTGGCAGCCGATCTTATTCGAGTCGACAACAAATTTGTTATACATCTCACGCGCATAACTTGGCGGCGTACTGGTATCGAAAATATCGCCAGCAACAATAATCGCGTCGATGTTGTGCTCAGTAACTTGCTCAAGTAACCATTGTAAAAACCGTTCGTGTTCATTCTTACGGCTTTTATTGTAGAAGTTTTGGCCAAGATGCCAATCGGACGTGTGAAGAATCTTCATTGCTGCTCACTGGAAGTCGGTAATACTCATAATCTACCAAAATAGTTCAGATATTTCCTTTTTATAAGCTTGTGAAAACCAACTAATTTCAGGCTTTGTCGACTCTGTGTTCAACACTTCATTGAACGTTGTTTGTTATATAAAAAAACCGCTCAAAGTTAGAACGGTCTTTATGTGTAAATCTAGCTAAGTTGAAACTTAATGGTTTGGGCGATTTAGTTGAAGTAAATCCCACTTGTTGCCGTAGAGATCTTGGAATACAACCACAGTCCCGTACTCTTCTACTCGTGGTTCTTCATTGAATACAACGCCATTTGTTTTCATCAGCTCATAGTCGCGCCAAAAATCATTGCTCTGTAGAAATAGAAAAACACGGCCACCGGTTTGGTTACCCACGGACTGCTTCTGCTCTTCATTACTTGCTTGAGCCAGTAATAAGTTCGTTCCGTTTGAATTCGGAGGAGATACCTGTACCCAACGTTTTCCGCCACCTAGGTTGGTGTCTTCGATCAGAGTGAATTGAAGTTTCTTAGTATAGAACTCGATCGCATCATCATAGTTCTCTGCGACTAACGCGATATTTCCGATTTGTTGTTGGATTAGTTCAGACATCCGTATTTCTCGATTTTCAAAAGAGGAATTCTATCGTTAAACCCAAGATTAGACGAACCCTCTCGACAACCTTTTTTTGGCTATTAACTTTTGAACTCGTACTAGCGCAGTTCGATCGTCATAAATTGACTGTGAGGATCGAGCTCGTAATCTGAAAAAGGTTCGCAATAACCAAAGCCAAATTTCTCGTACAAGTTACGCGCAGGTTTAAAGTAATCTTCAGAGCCAGTTTCCAAACTAATCTGTCGATATTGGCGAGTGCTTGCTGTATCCAAAACATGTTGTAATAGTCGGCTAGCAACACCAGACTTACGCGCAAACTGAGAGGTTCTCATCGATTTAAGTTCAGCATGTTGAGTATCCAGCTCTTTAATCGCGACACAGCCCAGTAACTGGCTGTCTTTCCATGCGCTGAAAAATGTTATCTCTGGTGACTTTAGCCCATCAAGATCAAGGGCATGAACGCTTTCTGGTGGTGATGTTGCGTACATATCAGCTAAATGTTCTTCAAGTAGCCCAATCACCTCTCCGCCAGACAAGTCATCAATTTTTATTTCCATAACTCTTTAATTATCCTTAATAAATTTTTAATCCGTTCTCGATACAGTAAAACCACGGTACTCTCGATAAATCATGAATATCATACTTCGCTTCCATAGTCTCGCGGCAATTACTGCGCCTTATTGCATGGTACTTGAAATTCTCAAAGCCTACTTTGAAGTTCATATCTTTGAACACGATTACGATAAGTTGTTGCCGTGGGATACCCAATCGGGCAATGCTCTCATCACCTGTGTCAAAAGCTAACACTTGTCGACACCTAAGCTCGCTCAAGTTACGAGTTCCCAAATCAAAAGAACCCACACTCGCTAATCTCTTTATAGAGTCTCCAGCCAGTGTGGGTTCTTTGTTTTATATGTTTCTATCTACCGAATCATACACAGGTTGATTAGAAGTCTGCAGTCATACCTACGTAGTAAGTACGTGGCTCTTCAACATAACCAATGTACTCTAACTCTTCCGATACTGACTCATCTGTTAGATTTGAGATACCTGCGCGCAGTCGCACTGAATCATTCACATTGTAAACCGTACCGAGGTTCAACGTTGTGTAAGCATCTTGCGTTAGGTCGCCGTCAATCTGACGCTCACCACGGTAACGCGCACTCACGAAGGTACTTAGATAGTAAGTTGGGTTCCAGTTAAGCTTCACAAAGCCTGAATGCTTGTAACGCTCAAGTAACTCTTCACCTGTCGACTTGTCTTCTGTATCTAGGTAAGTGTAGTTACCAGAAACGGCCCACTCGTCAGAGATTTGGTACATACCGCCAAGCTCAACACCTTGAATGATAGCTTCAGACACGTTTTGATACGTCTTCGCGCCTAAATCTCCCGTTGGTGTACCGTCAGGGTTTTCACATTGAAGAGCACTTTCGTTCCAATCACCACCTTGCGGGCAGTAACCCTGCGTTCTTTCGATTAGGTCATTAATCTCATTACGGAATAATGCTGCTTCTACATTCCAACGTGGTTGTGTGTATACCGTCGCAAGTTCGTAGTTAATGCTTGTCTCTGGATTTAAGTCTTCATTCCCCACTAACGCACAACCGCCCTTACAGCTTGAGACTGTGTAGTCGGATTGGTTTTGAGTCAATGTTGGCGCCTTGAATGCCTTGCCAACACCACCTTTGATGATTAGGTCATTCGTTGTTTGGTGAACTAAATACACACGTGGGCTGAACTCTTCGCCGTACAATTCGTGCTTATCCAAACGACCACCAATCGTTGCGGTTAGGCTGTCTGTCATGACCCATTGGTCTTGTACAAACAATGCACCTTGATATGCCTCAGACGTTCCGCTCGATAGGTTTTCTTTGTTAGTTAGTTCACTTAACTGGTAGTCCATACCAAATGTCAGCGTGTGGCTGTCACCAAGGTAAGTCGTAGCAGATGCTTCAACGATTTGAGTTAGCTCTTCGATATCGCTGCTGAAGTTGTTGCCTAGATCAGCTGCATCATTATCTGTTACGTTCTCGCGTGAATAACGAACTTGAGTATCACCCCAGCTCCAGAAGCCACTGTGTGTAATTGCTTGGCTGTGACGTACTACACGAGTGTCGGACTCAATAACTGATTTTGCACTTTCTGCCGCTGATTCACGTTCGTCGTCGCTGTAACCAAAATCAAAATCGATGGTTTGATTATCCGTCGAATGCCATGACAGGCTTGCTAATAGGCTAAGAGTGTCGCGGCCTTCTAGTGCAGTAATATCTTCACGATCATAACCAGAACTGTGTGTACCTGAGTATGGCTGCCATGCATTACGACTAGTTTGGTTTACAGAAACACGTGCGTACAACTCATCTTCAATTAGAGCACCTGATGTCGTTAAGCCAACCGAGTATTCTTGGCCGCCGTTACCATCCATAGGTGAAGAGTTGTCCATGCTTAGTGTAGAGCTCCAATCATTTTCTGGAGCCTTAGTGATGATGTTGATTGTACCGCCCATACCATCTGAACCGTAAAGTGCAGACATTGGGCCACGAATGATTTCAACACGCTCGATCGAATCAGCAGGGATAGTAGATAGGTCGAAGTCATTACCACGTATGATAGCGCTCGCCGAACTTAGACGACGACCGTTTACCATAATAAGCGTGTAATCAGAATCCATACCACGAATAGAGATCATTTGACGGCCAGCACGCGTGCTATCGAAGTCAGACTCAACACTCGTTGATTCAGCAACGATGTCTGCCAAGGTAATACCTGGGCTGTCTTCGATGTCTTGAGCGGTGATAACCGACATTGAAGCTGGTGCTTGTTTTAGTGCCATTTCGGTACGAGTTGCCGTAACTACCATTTGCTCATCTGTTGCTTGCGCTTCTTCCTGCGCTAACACGTGAGCTGAAAGCGAGGTACAAATAACAGCGACTGCGATCGAAAGGGGTTTGCGAATCAAAAGAGATCTCTCAGACATGATATTCATTCTTATATGTGATTGGTAATGATAATGGTTTGCATTAAACAACCAGTTACCATTCTTATCAACGAAAGTTTCATACCAAAAATCGATTCTCGCTATTCACCATTCAAATAGCAAAAGAGATCCATATTCAATTCGATAAGTACCTATAACTTCCATTCACCTTGTGGATGGAAGTTATGTATAGAGCTCTTTAAATATATTGCGAACCCAACGACACATAGGGTCATTATGAAAGCGCTTATGCCAGTATAAGTAGACATCTTCTGATGGGTGGCGCAACGCTTTAGGCACACGTTTGCAAACAAGATCTCTTTGCTTAGCGGCTTGTTGAGCAAAAGGTGTCGGTAAATGGAAAATGATGTCGGTTGCTTCAGCCATATCCGGTGCAACGTTAAAATTGGAAAGCTGAATTGGAATGGACAACTGGCGTTGCTTATCAATTAAGCCAAGATCTTTAAATCGACTTTCGATCGAGAGCTTCTTATCCCCTTGCAATGAGATTTGACCAAGTTGACTATTCAACAAGTCATCGACTGTGATCTCTTTATCTGCCAACGGATGGTCTTTGCTCATCAATAAACGGTAATCACGGCTTATCACGAACATTCGATACAAGTTTTGCTCTGAGCTTAAAGGTTCATGGGTCGACAATACAAAATGCGCATCCCCCGACAACAAAGGTTCGAAATGTCGTTTCGGAATAGAATCGATATCAACGACCATGTTTGGCGCTTGCTTGCGGATCTCCGCCACTACCTTTGGCAATAAATGCGAAACCTGAGGAACCAAACCGAAGAAACGAACAGTACTGTCACTCGTTTGTGGTTCGAACACATCGCCATGAACCAACTTTTCTAAGCGTGTAAGGACAGAATTGAGGTCTTGCTTAATGGCTTCTGCTTTTGGTGTTAGCTCATAGCCGTAAGCCGCTCGCACCAATAGGTCATCATTGAAAACGGTACGCAATTTTTGCAGTGATCGGCTCACCGTAGGTTGGCTCATATCCAGTGCCAATGCCGTGTTGGAAACGTGCTTCTCTTCAAGAAGGTGTTTAAGAATAACGAGTAGATTGAGGTCGACTTGAGCAAGATTCATTTTGCAAATATTAATAATATAGAAAATTCAATGAGTGCATAGTGCAACTTACTAACAAGTAATACAATTGATAATCACTCTTATTTTGATCTGGAGCAAGACAATCTACGGCTTAAGATAAATAGTCGTCTTACACATCGGGAAAAGTGAACCGACACAACACAATTTTGACTAAGAAAGGACACTGAGCTTTAGCTACAATAGTATTCTCAAGCGCTCGAACCAATGGTTCAAAACTCTCCTAGTATCGGAGAAAGATTATAGAGCTACTAAAGCGAATACCGATTTTTTAAACACACGAACTAAACATCAATCAACAGAGTAAACATATGGACTCAGCCTCGTATATTGCTACTATACGTACCATCATAAAAGTTTAAGCCGTACAACAAGGTGTTCCCTTTTGGAGGGAGTCGAAACACTACGATGGCAACGGTTATAGCACACTTAATATAAAGAACATTATGGCAAACATAAGAGACGTCGCGAAAGAAGCTAAGGTATCCGTTGCTACTGTATCGAGAGTAATCAACAAATTACCTCATACGAGTGAAACAGCAACGAAAGCAGTTCACGAAGCGATGGAAAGATTGAATTATCGCCCAAATGCGAACGCAAGAGCTCTTGCAAATAAAACTTCGTCTTCCATTGGTGTGTTAGTGGCAGACGTATCTAACCCATTTTATGGTGCTATGGTTCAAGCTATTGACGAAATCGCACGTGAACACAAAAAGCATATACTGATTACGCATGGCTACCACAACGAAACCTATGAAAGAGAAGCGATCGAGCTGTTGATAAACAACCAGTGTGAGCATCTTGTGATTCATAGCAAAGGTCTATCGGATCAAGAGCTGATTGAGTTTTCGAAACAAATCCCTGGTCTTATCATCATTAACCGCTTTATCCCAGAAATAGCGGAACGCTGTGTCGCTTTAGATAACATTCGAGGCAGCAGCCTGGCACTAAGCCACCTAATCCGCTTTGGCCATAAGAGAATTGGTTACTTAGCCTCTTCTCATAATATCGATGATTCAATAGATAGAAAACTGGGTTATCGTTCTGAACTAGAAAAGAACCAACTGCCCTACTCGGAGGCTCTGGTGGTGTCCGGCGAACCGAATGAGCTTGGCGGCGCAGATGCCATGCGTAATTTGTTAGCGAAGAATGAACCGTTTACCGCGATTGCTACATACAACGATTTAATGGCTGCAGGTGCCATTGCAGTGCTTAAAGAAAACAACCTACGCGTACCAGAAGATGTCTCTGTCATCGGGTTTGATGATGCCATGATAGCCAGCTATTTACAGCCTACCCTGACCACCGTCCGCTACCCAGTACAGATCATGGCGAGCCAAGCGGCAAAGCTGTCTATCCAGTTGGTAGAAAAGTCTCCTCACGAGCATAAAGGAAACCTTTACCTTCCTACACTGGTGAGCCGTAATTCCATTGCTTCACCTAACAATTAACCTATGATTTGTTAGGGAATCAACACTGAATACAAGCTTGGCTTTAGGCTCTTATTCTCGCATTCTGTTTATAAAAGAAACCCCAGCCTTATTCAGACTGGGGTTTCTTTATTATTACTAGCTAAATTTTACGTTATAGTGAGCCAACAAATGTCACCGTTGAGCGCGGAGGCACAAGGTAATCGTCTTGTTCTTTTTCTAATTCAACCAACGCCAAATCATGCTGTGCATTGGTAATGTGTGTTGTATAAGTGGCAGAATTAACAACGCCTTCTAAGTTAATAGAAACACTCTCTACCTTGTCACTCGTATTAACGGCAACAATCACCACTTTATCTTGTGTTGGACTGACATAAGCCGATGCCATCAAGCCATCAAGATTGTCTACCCCACTCAGTTCTACACGCTGATAACCCGGGCGAACAAAGCGACTGAAGTTACCGACAGTCCACATCATTTTCGAATCTTCTACCGTATTGGCTTCTAAAGATGGGTCAATTTTCACCATACCATCTTTGTAATCATATGGCGTCAAACCTAACCACCAATGCCATGCTGAAGCGTTCAAACGAGTCAGGTCTCGATGCATGATACGTCCCACATGTAACGCATAATCCATATCATCAGCCTCAAAACCATGACCATCAAAGTCACGAGAATAACCGCCACCGCCCAAGATACTCATTTCACTCATCCAAATTTCTGCACCCGGAGACACATCTTGTAGGTTTCCATATGTCATATCACGCAGCTTGCCTAAACGGTCTGGCCAAGCGTCAGAAAAGTAGCCATGTACTGAGATTTGGTTACCAATGATGTCTCTAATTTCAGGATCCCCTAACAGTTCATCAATGTAGTTTCGGTACAAGCCAACACCACGAGAATTCATGCCATTAGTTTGAGATGAACCGTCAAAGTTACGCTTATAAGCATCACGAAGTGCTGCTGTGAATTCGACCACTTCACCGCCATCAATATGAATGTCGCTACGAATACCCGCTTCGTTCAGCTTTTTATCTAAACTACGGTATACCGCTTTAACTTCTTGCATATTGTAGCGATTGCCTTCTTGAGTCTGTCCTTCCCATTCCCACGTTGGCTCGTTAATTGGGCTGATGTAATTAACCGGGATCCCTACTTCTTCACTACGTAAGTAGGCCAACACTTCAACCAAAAAGTCGGAAAATGCATCCACACTTTCAGGTTTAAGGTTAGTAGAGCCTAGGTCATCCGCTGCCGTTGGGTGAGTTAAGCCGTTTTTTGTTAGGTAATGGGGGGGGCTATTAGAAAACGCGATAAAGTTATCGACACCACGTTGATGAGCCTCTTGCATGAAACGAATTTGTCCTTGCTGCTTAGTCGTGTCTATTGCGCCACCCGGCTCAGGTACCAATAATTCTGCACGGCGTAATGGATCACGAATAAAGCTACCATCACCTTGCTCGGTACTGCCTGCACCTATATTAAATCGCCACGCTGTTAAGCCAATACCATTGTCAGTAGAGAACAATAAATCAGCGAGGTGGTCGATAGCCGCATCGTCCCCTTTTTTCTGCCACTTGTTAATTGTTGGGTTAATAGACCAAGCATCCGAAGCGCCAAAGCTGTGTATTGTTTGTTTGGTATTTTCAATTTCCACATCTAGTGTTTGGGCATAACTCGGCACTGACAGTATTGATGCGACTGCCATTGATAATAATATTTTTCTCATTTCACATCTCGATATTATTAATTTAATAATCGTATAGATTTAGGATATATTCAGGATTAATTAGAAAGAACGGCGATATCCAAGTTTCACAAAGAAATAATCATCTTCCCATTGATTTTGGTTCCAATCCTGCTCAAAGTTTTCTTTGTCTTCAGTTTGGTAATAGGTTTCGAATACAAACTTAGACTTATCATCTATTTTGTAATCACCCCAGAAGCCCGCTCGAATTCGCAGTTCGTCTTTATCACCGTAATCAACACTCTCTGCATTTCGGTAGAAGGTATAACGCACAAATGGCGTTATAGTCAGGTCATTGAATGTTTGTGTATAGTTCATACGCACTTGCCACTCTACGCGCTTTTCTTCTTCCCAAGCACGGTTATCCCCTTCGAACTCACTTTGCTTACTAACTTCACTATATAACGTTAGTTGCAATGTTTTGTCGTAAGCTAAACGAGAGCGAACACCAAAATCTATCTCGTGATAGTAATCAGTATAGCTGGTTCTTAGGTCGTTGTTAGCTTCATCCTGACAACCATTTTGGCCGACACAGTCTTCACCACGAGGGCGATTTCTAACACCAACGGGGGCTATAAAGCCATCAAGGATTAAGTCATGGTCTTCTGCTAGATAATACGCCATATTGTTATAAAATCGATATTCAGTGCGGCGTGTATCATTCGCGTACATTTCATTGCGAATTTGGAACTTAGGTCCCCACCAAAAGTCTTTGTAACCCTCGGACCAACCGATCGCGACATCCTGTCGAGAACGGTCATTCCAGGTGCGCTCTTCACTTTCAATCATATGACGGTAGCTGAAGTTAGCGTACAAAAACATGGATGAATCTTCGATTGGATTAAACTCCATAGCTATGTACGGCATGGTATTCGAGCGTTGCTCTTGGTCACCCCAGTTCTCATACTCATTACCTAGCTCGATATAACCAGCCATGGTCGATGAAGAAAAAGCAAGCGCGGAGCACATTAAATAAGATGCCTTATTATTTAATTTCATTGTTAACCTTTATTATTGGATATAATTATGTAGAAGAAATCTCTTTTAAAACCATATTTTGATATTCACCATTCAAGCGATATGTTTTTTGATAAATATAAGCGCTAAGTAATACTAATAATGTAGGAATACCAACCATTAACGCTCTTAGACCTAATATAGTTTCTTCACTCTGCTCAATATTAGGAACATAACCCACTGCGGTTAATCCAATGCCGACAAAGAAGCCTGAAAGCGCACCTGCAAATTTAACTAGCATGGTTTGAATAGAGAAAATAATACTTTCACTGCGGTGCCCTGTTTTGTATTCTCCATAATCGACTACGTCAGCTAACATCACTGTCGATAGGCCGTTTGATAAACCACCACCAAATTTGAGCGCTGCACCAGCAATACCGACTAAGATGCCGTTTTCAGGAGCGAAAATGCCCGTTAGAACAAGAATTAAGCTACACAGCAGCGGGAACAGACATGCTACCAGCCACATAAACTTTCGGTTGATTAAGTTACAAAGCTTAGGGAACAAAAACACGCCAGCAATTTCAGCCATACCAGATACTAAAGCGAACATTGGGAACAAATCTTCACGCCCAATTGCGTAACTGAAGTAATAGATAGCAAAGCCGCCAACCAACTGAATAGCGATATTGAACGTTAGCACTACGCCAATTAGTGACTTCAATTGATCATTTTTGCCAATAATGTCTTTTACATCTTTGAACGTGAATTTGTCTGTAGATACACGCTTATCTTTAATGCGTTCCTTGACGTTAAAGAACGTAATCAACGCGCTCGCTATGAATGCCGCGATAATTGCCAAGCTCAGATATACAAACCCAGAACCCTTGTCTTCACCACCAAAGAAACCAACTAAATACAGTCCGTACGTCCCCATTAGTGTCCATGCACAACTAGCAAACAGACGGGGCCAAACCACTAATTTTTCACGCTCAACGCGCTTTGAAGACATTGAAGGAATCATTGACCAGTAAGGAATGTCCATGATTGTGTAAGTTACACCCCATAGAATATACGTGACCGTTGCGTACACATACACCATATTCCCTTCAATATTATGGGTGTTAAATACCAACAATAAGAATACCGAATTGACGAGCGTACCTATCACAATCCAAGGTCGAAACTTACCAAAACGAGTTCGAGTGTTATCAACAATCATGCCCATAACAGGATCTGTCACTGCATCAACAAATCGCGCGACAAGAAATAGCGTACCAACGAAGGCGGCAGAAATACCAACCACATCGGTGTAATAGAACATAAGAAAAATGTAAATAATGGAACAAGCGAAGTCTTTTCCCAGCGCACCAAGGCCGTAAGAAAATTTTGTTTTTATCGATATACTACCTTCAGACATATAAGGCTCCTTAGCCTTTGTAGTTAAAATAATTCAGAGTTCAGAGGGTGGCTCACCCCTCAATGGAGGTGAGCTCAAGTTGTTATTTTAAAACGAATTTCCATTGATATTGGTTGCGTAGCAAGCGATATTCAGGTCGAACACTTGGTGTCCAAGAATCATCCCCGCCTACTCCCATATGGAAGCCATCGAAGTAAACAAATAACCCCGGTTGCCTTTCCAGTTCATAAGTATGTTTAGCTCGAGCGAGTTGTTGCTGCCCGTACTGACTAACACTGAAATAGAAGTGACCTAATAGCTCAATGTCACCGATTTGAAGTTGTTGGGTATCGCAACGTAATCCGTTATCAGACGGGAATATGTATGGCGTATGCATACTCGCAATTGGTTGAATCCAACGGCCAAAGTCAGCACTTGCCTTACGGTCAGGATAGTTTTCATGCGGACCTCGCCCTAGCCAAGCCACACTTTGAGGACACTCGCTCAAATGCATTTCAGCGCCAATTCTTGGCATTGGTGGCATTGAGTCATCAACATCGACAGATACCGATACTTGAGCCTCACCCTGCTGCGTAAAGCGGTAATCCCAAACAGATGTTAAAACCAACTTATCGTCTGAAAAATACGCATGCCGCACACGTACTTCTCCAATCTCGACATTAACCTCAACACCCTTACAGCGGTGCTCTAAGTCAAACAATCCCGCATTTTGCCAACGAACCATCCAAGCATTTGGGTCTTGGCGGTCGACTTCACTCACACCAATATCGTTATCAAGTGGTGCTCGGAAGAAGTTATCGCGAATTGGAGAAAGCAGCTGTTCACGGTCCGCTTTTTTCCAACTTTCCACTTCACCGGTGGTCGCATTGATATACCATTGATTATCCGCTGCCGTGACACGCAGCCCACCATCAACCTGTTCGAATTTAGCGGGTACAAATGTTTTGCTCTCAGCGACTTCAAGCTGAAGTTTTTTGCCTAATGTAGCCTGATGTTCCGCAACAATATGTCCAGCATTTGCCCAGTTAGTATCTTGCTGCAATCGAATAGCGACATTAAGATGAGCCTCAGCGTTAAGCAGTCCAAACTCAGAATCTAATTCAATCAGCTGCGTCTGTTGAGCTGGTAGATTTAGGCTCAATTCACCACTTCTAATGACAGCCCCCTCATCATCAATGACTGTCCAATCTAAGCTGTGGTGAGCCGTATCAACAAACAAATGTTCACTGGTCACTTTAATTGCAAGCGGTTGTGAAGATACAAGTTCAAAACTGAATGGTTGCTGAGCCCGTTTTGCTTCGAATAATGTAGGGTGTGGTGTTCTGTCAGGAAAGACTAAGCCATTAATACAGAACTGACGGTCGTTAATTTCGTCACCGAAATCGCCACCATATGCCCAGTAATGAACACCATCTTCGCTGATTTTATCTAGCCCTTGGTCGACCCAATCCCAAATAAAGCCACCTTGTAGACGTGGGTGAGCTCTAAATGCATCCCAATACTCTGCGAAGCCACCAAGGCTATTACCCATAGCATGCGCGTATTCACACAAGATGATGGGACGGTTTTCATCACCAATACCAACCCATTTCTTTAATGAAAGTTTAGGTTCATTGGTATGCCCTTGCTCTTGATCAGCGTCGGTTCTAGCATACATAGGACAGATAATATCGGTGACGCTTGTGTTAGAACCGCCTCCCTCATACTGAATAGCACGAGAAGGATCGACTCGTTTGGTCCACTGATACATCGCGTTATGGTTTGAGCCATAACCAGACTCATTGCCAAGTGACCAAATAATGATACAAGGGTGATTAAAGTCTCGCTCCACCATGCGGGTCATTCGCTCTAAGAAAGCACTCGCCCACTGAGGGTCATCGGCAATTCGTCCCATTGGTGTCATGCCGTGAGTTTCAATGTTCGCTTCATCGACAACGTATAGACCTAAGCGGTCACACAGGCTGTAAAAGCCTGGCTGGTTAGGGTAATGAGAGCAGCGGACAGCATTAAAATTATGTTGTTTCATCAGCTTTAAATCTTGCTCTACGCGTTCAAGGCTTTCTGCATGACCTGTTGTAGGATCGTGCTCGTGCTTGTTTACACCACGAATCATCAGTGCTTGACCATTGATGCACAACTGACCCCCTATGACTTCGATTTTTCGAAAACCGACATCGTAGGCTTCACACTCAATCACATCGCCTTCACTTGTCACTAAGCTCACAACCAGACGGTAAAGGTTTGGAGCTTCAGAACTCCACTTCTTTGGATTGTTTGTCTTTAACGTAGCGAAACAACGTTCGCTGTATCCGCCTTTTTCATCGACTGGCGCCGTACCGACTTCCGTAACATTTGACGCAATTTCTTTCTCACCATCATACAGTGAGGTTTTAACCGACAAGCCGTCACCATTCATGGTATCGACATTGATTTTCAGCTCACCATCTCTATAAGCTGCATCAAGGTCTGGCGTCACTTTTACGTCTTTAATGTGGCGAACTGGTTTATTGAGTAGACGAACAGAGCGGAAAATACCACTCATCCACCACATGTCCTGACCTTCCATGTAACTGCCATCACACCAACGAAGAACTTTGACGGATAATGTGTTATTGCCTTCGGTTAGATATGGAGTAAGGTCAAACTCAGCAGCAAGGCGACTATCTTGTGAGTAACCTACAAACTCACCATTGCACCAAACGTAAAATGCACTATTTACCCCATCGAAAATGACTCGCGTTTGCGACTCTCGCTCCCAATTCTCAGGTAGTTCAAAAGTCGTCTGATAACAACCTGTTGGATTCTCTTTTGGAACAAATGGAGGGTTGCATGGAAATGGGTATTTCACATTGGTATAAATTGGGAAATCATGCCCCTGTAACTGCCAGTTACCTGGAACTGTAATTTTCTGACTCGGAAGTTGTTCATCAGCCGTCCAGTTTTCAGGAACAGAATCAGGAGACGGAAATAGTGCAAAATCCCATTCTCCATCTAGGCTCATAACCGATGAGCTTATACCTCCAGCCTGAGCACAAGATTCACTACGCCAACTAGATAGTGGCGTGTGTGCTCGTAGTCGATTGAAAGAAGTAATTTCTGGACTTTCCCAGACACGTGTATTCGTAGCGTACATTTCAGGACCTAACGTTTTAAATGATCTTGGAATCATGTTAACGAAGACATTTAAACCACACCGTGATTAAAGCCACAGTAATTGTAACCGGTTACAATTAGAGCCAAAAATACCCACTCCATCTAAACCTCACACTCTCTTAAGCACTTTATCCTACAAATACTACAATTTAGATGCTTAAATGAAATTTAACACCACTAAAATCCAAAAAAAAGGGTTAACATCGAAACCAGTTCATTCACTAAACCCATACATCAACTAGGTGCTATGCAGTAAAGTTAAGATGCATTTGTAATTACATATAAAATACCTGTATTACACGTCATGTTACAGTGTTCGTTACAGATGGTGTTACAGTAACTATTTATAGTATTTGCACCGCACGTTACTTTAATCGTTCATAGATCATTTACCGTGAGAGTCACGTTCAACTTCGGTAAAGTTGGTTAAATTTATAGCGAAGCTCACACCTTTTTAGGTTGCTTTATAGATTTCAAATTCCCCAAATAAAAAAAGAGAGGCACGATCGCCTCTCTTTGATCATTTACTTTATGCCACTAAGTCTACTAAGTTAGTAGATTAAAGCTTTGTCCAAGCATCTTGCCAATATTGGCTATCTCCTGGAGTATAAGATGCGCTTGCACACCACGCTGTGTATGGCCAAGGCTTACATTCGTATAAGCCATTGTCACTGCCTACTACAATATCGCCCGCTTCGTAATTCGTTCCGGCTTCATATGGAGGGTAGTTACCCGGAGGAGGTGTTGTGCCGCCCTCTTCTTTTACCGAGAACGAGTTATCTACCATCACCATTTCACCGTCAGTCGCTTTACCAACGACTTCAAGCTTGTATTGGCCTTCGGCTACATCGTACATGTCCATTGTGATTGCACGGCTGTCAGTTAGGTTAACTTTCGTCTGCTCAACTACAGTACCTGCGCTGTTAATCACCATCGCTGTTACATCTAACGCTTCGTTTGATATCAGTGTGAACTCTAAATGTACATTGCCGTTATCCAGTACATATTCCGACTTAAGGCCAGTTACGTTTAGCTCTAGATCGCCACCTGGGTCTGGGTTACCGCCACATGAGCTGTCTGATGCTTTGCTCCAAACGCCCCACTCACCGGTTGTTCCCGGCTCTTCGCCGCGAGTGTACCAACCTGCGTCCCACGTTGCTCCGTCATGTGATACTTGGTCACCTTCAACATACACGGTGTTAGCATCCCATGCAGGCGCACAGTTAGAACCATCAGTCACAGACACTTTACGCTCTGCAGTTACAGTTTGGTTAGCGCTATCTGTTACACGATATACCAGCGTGTAGTTGCCAATTTCATTCACATCGACACTACCCGTGTGTGTTATAGAACTGGTTAGGTCACCATCTTCTGCGTCATTAGCAGTCACACCAGCCATTGGGTCAAATGCAGTACCAAGTATGACTGTTGTATCCGATACGCCATCGAAGACTGGTTTCTGGCTGTAAACCTCTACCGTTCTTGCTTTGGTTGTCTCATTGTTGTCGCTGTCTTTCACACGGTAAGTCAGAACATAAGTACCGATAACACTGGTTTCAACGTAACCTTCAACATCAATAGATGATGTTAAGTCGCCATCTTCTTTATCTGTTGCTGTAACACCTTCCATTGGGTCGAAAGCCGTTCCATGCAGAATGCGCGAGTTCTCAACACCTTTCAGTACGGGTTCACCTTCAACTGGTGGGGGTGTCACTTGACCATGAACAAACGGGCCGTAGTCTTTAATAAACTGTTCGTTGTATTGCTGACCGTTCTTGTTAGTGCCCATGTCCCAGTTGATAGACCACGTCATCACACCACGCAAAGGCTGACCTTGCGCCGTTAGGCTATCGAACGCGTCGTACAAATCTTGTGGCTCTTGAACAAAGCCGGTTGCAGCTGCATCGATACTTGAAGGGATACCAAACACAAGTTTGTCGTGTGGGATCTTGTGGAAGCCACGCGTACCGTTGATTAGAGAATCAGAAATGTAATAGATGAACTCTTCTTTTAACGCATCATTGTTTTGAGCGATCCAACCGACACCTTCAACCCAGATACCATCGCCACCTTGGTTGTAAAACTGTGGGTTAATCCAGTCGTAGTAACCTTCTAGATTGTCGATGTAAGGTACGTATTTTCCGCCCGTCGTAAGATACGGGAACTCAGGCGCCATAGTAATAAGGAAGTTTTTACCTTCAGCACGGTAGTGATCTTTCACTAGCTTAAGCGCATCTGGAATTACGGTTTGGTTGTTTGCTGCTGTTACTGCCGCTTGCTCAAGGTCGATATCAAGACCATCAAAGCCGTAGCGTTCAGTAAGTCGAATGATCTCATCAGCAAAGGCTCTTTCGTCACCAGTTTCTAGCTCTACGTGTGCATCTGCACCACCCAGCGCTATCAGTACAGAGCGACCTTGCTTGTTGAGCTCAGAGATTTGGTCAATAAATTGTTCTTCTGAAAGCCCGATGGTTGGGTCCAGTTTAAAAGTTGGGATTCGACCATCAGCCACGTCGTAAACCTTCATGAATGAGACATTCACAATGTTGTACATTGGGTTCACTTCGTCCAGTGTCACACATGGCGCATTACCGCCTTGGTAACCACCACCGTCACACCAGTTGTGCCAATAACCCACCACGACACCAGAATCTGGATTTGTCATATCTGAACCATTCGCATAAACAGCGCCAGACATAGCCGCCATACCGACCGATACTGCTAATTGTAGAGCTTTACGTTTCAACATTAGTCCCACTTCCTTACTCAACAGCTGTGCCAATCACAACCGAACCAATTCATTTTAGCCATGAATATTTATAGATAAGTAATGGAATTTATAGGAAAAGATGACCTTTGATTTAACTTGTGATTTTAAGTCACAGATTGAATATTAGAATCAATATGATTTTGACTTTTCATTCAAATTGAAATGCTAAAAGTAGATATTTATCGCTCGAATCATATATCAGGAAAATAAATTAAGTCACTTAATTCACTGAGGTAATTAAGTGACTTCTAAAATAATCCAATAGGTGAAAATGTTGAGTTGAAAAATAAAAACCAACCTTCGCAGAGCCCGCTATCACTGGCGATAAGAAGTTTGCATTGCGAGTGATATCACTAAAATCAATGAGCATCAATAGCTTAAAATATGCTAAAGGTTTTGGTCAGGAATTGAAGTTTAAAGTAATAAAGCATACTTTTTGGCGGTTTAAATCTTAAACTTTCAGGCTATTCATTCGCCAAAAGATGAATAATAAGTCTCAATTTTTGAAATAAAATTCATCTTATTATTTTCATTAAGCTGATTAATACCAGCTGCGGCTTTTCTCCCACCACCCGTATCAAAACTAGAGCAAATTTCGTCAGCACCCGTTCTATTAGATAGCGGCGCTCGCAAACTCACAGTATAAGATTCGCCATCTTGATTTTTGGTTAACACGGCTTGCGCTCGATCTGGATCTTGATTAACGATTTCATTGCCAAAGACACCACTAATACGCCTTGCCCAAGTTTCCCCTGGCAACTCAAACACTCGTGCGACGTCACTCTCGTAGATTGGGCTTAGGTTTGATAATTGTTGGTTGTCAGTTTGATAAGCGGCACGAAGTTGATAAAACACGGAGTCTTTATCATCCAAGAGATCAAACGGGTTCGAATATTGATAAAGAGCTTGGTAAAGCTCAGTTGGCGTGAAGTGCAAATCACTTAACGACGAGCCATAGCCGTTGTAATTAATGAGCGTACCCAGTTCTTCTAAAAAGTCAGTTTGAGATTGGTCAAAGCCACTAGATGTTGCTAGTCGTGTCGCTACCGCTTTTAAGTTATCACCAAATGCCGCCGCGATTGCCCATGCAACATACTCACCCTTTAGCTTTTGGTTGATTAACAAACTGGTGCAACATTCCGGAGCTGTGTTAATCAGCGTATCAAGGTACTTAGACTTAGGTATATCTCCCGTGCGGTGGTGGTCGCAGTAGAACACCTCTATATCGTCGTCGAGTAACGACTGTAATGCAGGTAAGTTCTTCTCCATCGACACATCCAACACAGTGACAAAGTGTACGCTCGCGTGATCGTCTTGTTCTTCGATTTGGGACACGGCTTGAGAAACCAACTTAACATCACGCTTTACGCCAGTAATGAGCACGCTCTCTTTTGGCTCTTTTAAGCGCAATTGCAGTAAGGCGATAATGCCGTCTGCATCTCCATTGAATACGTCGTAATGCATGTTGTTCCTCTTCCTATAGATTTAACCGCTTGCTAGAAACGCGCCAATTTGTTCATGTGTTCGACAGTCTGTCATTATTTTAGTTATATTTCACAGATACTTAAGTCTATTTTGGAATGCCTTATTCTCATTAGATTCAAAAGATAAACATATTAATAATATTGTATGATTTATATCACAGTAAAAGCACATAAAAACATTATAAAATAAGCGCCTCCCACTTAATGATAAAGAGACGAATGAACACTACCACCACTCTTGTTTATGACACTTTGAAAAGCCTTGCTGCTCACGCTCCTGAGCAACATGCCGAGATTCGCCAGCGTTTATATGAGCAGTTGAGCCTGCCATTTAACAAGCAGCTCTCGTTATACGCTAATGTGCTTGGTCCTATCAGCTCAGGTAAGTTAGCGGGATGCGACAATATTGATAAAGCGGTTGAACTGGCACTGGATGTGCTGGAAGGCCGAAATAAGTAATACCCCTTTAAATACCTAATATCACGGCCCAGCTCTTCCCCCAGATCGGGCCGTTTTTTTATTCTTGTCTTTTATCTATATGAATTTCAGGCACAAAAAAGGCGCAGATGAGCCGCGCCTTTGGTTTTAGTTAGTTCTATATGGTTTAAGAAGTCTTGAACTGCGCTACGGCTTGGTCCATATCATTCGCTTGCTCTGCGACTTTATCGACTTCAATCAAACAATGTTGAGCTGAGGCGTTGTTGTCGTTCGAGATGGTGTTCAGCTCTGTGATTGAATCACTCACTTGCGCCATTACAGCACCCTGCTCTTCAATCGCTGACGCGATACGTTCAGAGTTACCTTGAATACTCTCCATGTCACTTAAGATCAGCTGTAGGCTAGCATCCAGTTCTTCTGAATCTTTAAGCGTCAGTTGACCTTGTTGGTTACACTCGCCAATCTCGGTCATAGAAGCGTTCATTTGACTTTGGATCGCAGTAACAACACTGGTGATTTCAGTAGTTGATTGATGCGTTCGGCTTGCTAGCGCACGTACTTCGTCTGCTACAACGGCAAAGCCTCGACCTTGCTCACCCGCACGCGCTGCTTCGATCGCCGCGTTCAATGCCAGCAGATTGGTTTGTTCTGCAATACCTTGGATGATGTTGACTGCATCGCCGATTTGATCAACATGATGATTCAGTGAGCTAATTGAGTCTTGGCTACTTGATAGACGTTCAGACAACTGAGTAATGTTGTTGATGGTGTCGACAACCACTTCACGACCTTTAACGGCATTCACTTTCGCTTGATGAACCCCTTCAGCTGCAACCGATGTACTTTCCGAGATCTCGCCAATCGTTAGCACCATCTCTTGTACGGATGTGGTCATAGTCGAGGTGTGGTTTGCTTGAACCTCAAATTGTTTGATTACCGACTCTAACTCATCATGCATGTTTGAAGTACTTTGAGTCAGTTGCAGAGATTTAGACTGAGATGCAGCAATCAAACCTTCAAGTTGATCCAACAGTTGGTTGAAGTACTCGCCTAGCGTGCTGAGTTCGTCTTTACCGTCTAGGTGAGAGCGAATAGACACATCGTTTGAATTTACGATATTGCGGATCACTGAGAGCAGAGACTCAATCTTACCAATAATAGAACGGACGATTAACCAGCTGAACAGAATGATCGACACAAGCAATGTGACGCAAAGGATGTTGTTGATCAGCGATAGTTTATCCATCTCTTTCTGTGTTTGTTGGTCTAACACCGCCGAAAACTCTTTAAATTGAGTTTCGATAACGTGTGAGCCAGAACGCGTTTCGCCTAGCAAGCCTTCGTTATGTTTCAAACCGATCACGCGCTTCTGCTCAACCACTTTGCGAGCAGCGTCAATCAAAGCAGCTGAGCTACTCATATTCGAAGTTATAGAAAGAACACTCGAGTCGAATTCGCCCTTCTCAATTAAGTCATTGAACAGGTAAAGTTCGATTTTTTGTTCAGCACTCGCTGTTGCGCTGATGTTATCGAGCAAAACATGAAACTCGCCTAACATGCCTTTTTCACGTGCTAACCCATAGACTTCACTCGCTTTAACTAGGTTAACAAAGCTGGTGTGGTAAGTTTCGATGTCTTCCCGTAGGTGTGTGCTGTTGGCTAAACCTAAATCACTGAGCACTGCATTTAGCTCCGATTCAGACGCTAAAAATTTGTTGTAGTTTACGTCGAACTTGTCGAGGTATTTCATATCACTACGCAGTAAGAAATCTTTCTCGTTACGGCGAAGGTTGAGCAAGCGCACTTCAAGTTCTTTGGTAATTTGTTTAGCTTCACTCATTCGAGCTGTGGTGTCTGCAAATTGTGATGTGGTAAACAGCAGTGAAATCATGCCGAAGATGGAGAACATCCCCAACGAATAGAGCTTTTTCTTTATATTCATATACGTGGCTCGTCTTTACTAAATTAACTATGAGTATCTAAATAAATCGCGTCAAGAATGGATATCCAACTTGCGCGACCTGATTGTTGTTATGGTTTTTATATAGATAATGAGCGTCTAAAACTGTGGCTTCTAAGTCCACTCGCTATGACGTTCCCAATTGCATTTAAACAGCAAATGAAGCAGCCAACTAAAGTTAATTTTATCAATAACACAAATTTATTACATGTACATCCGTTGCGTTATAAATTTGGGAGACGGGTATTTGACGAGGCAAGTACACCTCGCACAATAGGCCACACAAGACTTTGAATTGAAAGGCTTTAGCGTTTCATTGGCCTTTATATCGGCAATGACATTATTTTGGCTCATCAGAGGAGCCGGAATGAGGTTTAATATCTAGATTTATAAAAAATGGACCGCCCCTATTCGGATACGATCCACTTGTCTGCCTTCGTGACCGGTGATTAGTGATTGTTGATTCGACTTTCTGCTAAAACTAAAACTAAAACTAAAACGCTTTAACCATCTTAGTCAGGCATTTCAACAATACGGCTTTCTCATCTTCTTCGATGTCTTGCGTTAGTTCATTAACGAGGTTCAAGTGAAGTTGGTTGTGGTGAACGTGGATCTTCTGACCTTCATCGGTCAAGGCCACCACAATCGCACGACGATCAGTTGGGTGCTCATGGCGCTCGATCAACTCTGCCTTAACCAACTTCTCAATTTGAACAGTAAGTGTGCCAGTAGTGATGCCTAGCTTTTCTGCCAGCTCTTTCATTCTTAACGCACCATGCATACCAAGCACTTCGATGGTATGTACTTGCGCTAAGGAGTAACCCGTTTCTTTGACAACAGATTGCTCCCACGAAGACATTTTATCGTAGAACTCAGTCAGTATTTGATTAAGCTGTTCTATATTTCGCATGGCCGTTTGAGTGCACTTCAAGAGTAAGATGACTAATCTTATCAAACTTGGCGAGAATTTGTTTATATTCAGAGACGCTTTTATCGCTGTTTGATTCAAGAGTAATCGCTGCTGAGTAGTGATGCCCGCTCACCTTCCACATGTGTAAATCGGTTACGGCGGCATAAGGAGCTAAAGCTTCAGTTATGTCGTTACGGTACTCATCGTCAATATTTTGGTCGAGCAAGATTGGACTTGTCTGTTTCATGAGGTTCATTGTCCATTTGGCAATCACAACCGCACCAACCATACCCATTGCGGCATCCAACCAGTTCCAACCGTAAAACTTACCAAATAGCAGAGCAACGATCGCCAACAGAGAAGTCAATGTATCGGCCAAGACGTGCATGTAGGCCGCTCGCAAGTTGTGATCGTGATGTTGCCCTTTGTGCTCTGCGTGTTCTTGATGCCCATCATGTTGATGATTGTGGCTGTGTCCCTTATGTTCAGAATGAGAGTGTTCGTGTCCATGAGCATGTCCGTGGTCATGATGATGATCCCCTAGCAAAAACATACTCACGACATTCACTGTCAAACCAATACACGCAACAATAATCGCTTCATTAAACTTAATCGCTTGTGGATTAAACAAGCGATGTACTGACTCCACCAGCATCAACAACGCCACAATACCCAATGCTATCGCGCTGGTGTAGCCTCCTAACACACTGACTTTGCCCGTACCGAAAGAGAAGCGTTCACTGTCAGCATGCTTCTTCGCATAACGGTATGCGAACAAGGTGATACCAAACGCTGCTGCATGCGTTCCCATGTGCCAACCATCAGCAAGTAATGCCATGGAACCGTAAATGGTACCGGCAACGATCTCTACAACCATGGTGGTGACAGTTAACAAGAGAACGTAGAAAGTGCGTTTTTCACCTTGTTGATTGTGTGAAGAGAAGTTGTGTTGATGACGTGTTGGAAAACTCAAAATGGCGTCCTTAGATTGTGTTAGTAGTTAGACGATCTTTCTTAAGAAGAGAATTTTGATTAACAAGTAGTTTGACAATCAAATCAATTGATTGAAATTTAGTTTGATAATCAAACTTTGTCAACGATGAATTTTGAGGCTCTGATTTACAGAAGGAATGGATGATGAGAGCTTTAAGTTGTTTCTCTAGTCTATTGCTCTGAGCAAAAACAATGCTTTACCTGCACAAAAAAGCCCACACGCGGTGGGCTTAGATAGATCTAACAGAAAGATGGAGTTATTGGTTTTGCAACAGGGTGATCTCATCATTCACCCAGCCTAATAGCTGCTTGGTCGCTTTCGACAAGACTTGGTTCTGCCTCACGATGTAGCCAAGGCTGGTGCTAGAGAAATTGGTCAACGGTGTCACTTTGGATTTCAGATGCTGCTTGGTTGAAATCGCAAACTCTGGAATGATTGCCACACCAAACCCCGCTTCTGCCCAGTCGATTTGAGCGTCGACGCTCCCTACTTCCATGACCCTGTGATTAGGTAGGTTTAAGCTCGGTAAACCTTCATCGATGAAGTCACGCGTTCTCGTATCATGACCCAGTAGAATCAAAGTCAATTCCGCTTCTGCACCTTCATCTTCGAACTGACTTTCTATCGAATTATTTGCGCTTTGGATATCTAATCCATCGCCAAGTGCACACCATGAAAGCTCTTGCAGCTTGGTAAAATAGAGTGACTCGTTTTGCTGTTCTTTCGCTATCACGAACCCAAGATCTGCCTGAGCATTCTTAACCAAACTCGATGCCTGAGACGACGTGGTATTCAACAACGTGAGATCGATACCCGGATATTGCGCTTTGAATTTTTGGAACGGACGAATCAGCAAGAATCGAGAAATGATGTCACTCACAGCGATGGTTAGCGTCCCTATTTTAAGGTCGTTGATCGCATTGAGATCAGCCTGACAAATCTGGAGTTCGAGTAGCGTCCTTTGGCTTGTTTCCAACAGCCGTTCACCCGCTTGAGTCAGTTGAAATGGGCTTCGCTCTATCAACTTTATGCGTGTTTGTTGTTCTAACTGCTTTAGATGCAGGCTCACATTAGGCTGCGTCATGTGCAGTGCATTAGCCGCTTTCCCGAAATGTTTGTACTCCGCGAGCGTCACAAACGTTTTCAACAAATTAATATCAAGCATCATGTCCTCTCTCGGTCCATTTACACATCTTCTAAAGCGAAGGATATCCCCACCTCGTCATTCCCTACAGTAAGGGACGAACGTCATAGGGAACCTCGCTTATGGGTTAAGAATTTAAGAGTATATGGAATCCTTATCAAGATAATAAAGATAATTAATTTCTCTTATTTTTATTGCAGGACTAACATGATTTCTCAATCAGTCAGGAGAAAAATTATGCCATCTATTGTTGTTGTAGGCGCAAACTGGGGCGACGAAGGCAAAGGCCGTATCGTTGATTTTTTAGCAGATCAAGCTTCTGCTAGCATTCGCTTTCAAGGCGGAAACAATGCTGGCCATACCGTAGTAAACGACTTCGGTACGTTCAAACTGCATCAACTACCTAGTGGTATTTTTAATCCTGATTGTACGGCGGTTCTTGGCCCTGGCATGGTGATCAGCCCTGCTGCGCTAACTGAAGAAATTGCAGAAGTACAAGCAGCTGGTATTGAAGTTAAGATGGCTATTTCAGACCGTGCGACACTGTGTCTGCCTTTACACGCACTTGAAGATACACTTGAAGAAGAACGTTTGGGCGATGGCGCTTACGGTTCAACACGTCAAGGTATTGCACCTGCTTACGGCGACCGCGTGATGAAGAAAGGTATTCTTGTGGGTTGGTTGAATCAGCCTGAAATTTTAGAGCAGCGTATTCAATTCCTGCTTGATTGGAAAATGCCTCAGCTTAGAGCGCTATACCCTCAATGTGATTTCACTCAGACGGCTTCTGAAATGACAGCGTGGCTACTTGAAGTGACTAAGGCTTGGCGTCCGTTCATTTGCAACGTGACTGAACCACTTAAAGCACTGCAATCACAAGATGCAAATCTATTGTTTGAAGCTCAACTAGGCGCAGGTCGTGACCTTGTCTACGGTGAATACCCTTGGACGACGTCTTCTAATGTAACTGCAGCTTACGCAGGTATCGGTAGTGGCTTACCTGCACTTCGCCCTGAGCGCGTTATTGCCGTTGCTAAATCTTTCAGCTCGTCTGTTGGTACTGGCACACTAGTGACTGCAATGGAAGAGCAAGACAGCTTCCGCGAAAGCTCTAACGAATACGGTGCAACAACAGGTCGCCCGCGTGATATGGGTTACTTTGATGCGGTAGCAACTCGTAATGGCGTTGACCTGCAAGCCGCGACTGAAATCGCACTGACTAAGATTGATTGCCTGTCTGGCTTATCTGAACTTAAGATCTGTACCGCTTACTCAGGTGAACACACTGAGAACCCAATTTGGCCACAGACTGCTGAACTGAAACCTGTTTATGAAGATATGGCTGGTTGGGACGAAGACATCACGGGTTGCCGCACGTTTAAGAGCCTTCCTCAAGCTGCACAAGATTACGTAACTCGTATCGAAGAGTTGATGGGCGTGCCAATTGTGATGGTATCGGTCGGTCCTGAGCGCGAGCAAATGATCATTCGAGCTTAGTTTAGAAAGCTAAACCATCTACATCTACATCTACATCTACATCTACATCAAAGCCTACATCCAGTGGGCTTTTTTACAGTTGTCATCAACGTCTAAATCTTGTGCTTCTTATTGAGGTACATGTTTTCATCGGAAGACTTTATTAGATTAATGATGTTGAAACTTCGGGATTCCGCAATGCCACAACCATATGAAAAACCGAGTGGTACCTCATCATCACAACGAAAACCTTCAATGAAATCATCAAATTCAGCGTGAATTTTACTGATTAAATCAGAAGCATAACCCGGCTCTTCTGAGTGTATGACGACAATGAACTCATCCCCACCGATTCTTGCCGAGATACTGTTATACGTTGAGTTGTTTTTTATGCACGATGCAAACCCAGAGATATAATCATCACCTTTGAAGTGGCCATAGGTATCGTTTATGTACTTCAAATTATCCAAGTCGAAATACAAACAAACGATCTCGCCATCGCTGATGTTTGCTTTGTTGAATTCGTGGAAAAAGCCTCTTCGATTAAGAAGCGTAGTCATAATATCAAAATGACTGTTCTTGTATAAAATCCGACTCTCTTCTTTTAATAGGATCTCAGAACGCAGCAAGGTTGAAATGTTTTCAATCAAGTTAATTTGGCTTTGCGAATACGTTGTTGGCCTCAAATCGAACACCAAAAGAACCGCAAACACTTCACCATCGACATCCCTTACAGGAACGCCGCAAAAAGATTTGTAGGCATCCGCTCCTTTTGCAGTCGTGGATTCACCATCAGAGTGACCACTCAAATAGACCGTGCGATTTTCGTTGTGTACATACTCACAAAAGAGACTAATTTTGCTCTTATGTTGGTTGCACGATATGTTTGAGGAGCTCCAAACAATTTCAGAACCAGAGCAGCTCAAATCAGAGATCATAATGATACCTGCGTTAGACGCGTCCATTATGTCTCGTATGTTATCCAATATTGATACCCAGGTATCTATATCGATATTTTTTTCCATCCCTTCAGAAGAGATTTTATCAAAAAGCATTAATATTTCTTTAGTGTAAGACAGTTAAACTTGATTGAATATTCATTAGTATACGTTGTAACAAAAATTCCAAGAGCGATAATTTAGGGCGGTTATTACCTAGTACTAAGAACTAAGCAAGCACCAAGTTACAACCAAACCCAATCGTGCATCTTAATTTTCTAATTCGACGCTATCATTTTCAGAAGACCAAATCTCGGAGCGTCTATTCTGCGCTCTCCCCTCTGCGGTTGCATTGGAAGCTATAGGCTTACTTTCACCAAACGAACGAATAACGAGGCGGTTTTTCTCGATACCATCTGCGATTAAGCCATTCGATGTAGCCAGTGCTCTCTGTAGCCCTAACGCTTGGTTGTAACCTTCTGAGCCCGTGCTGTCAGTGTGACCATCTACAGTAATTGAACTGCCATTAGTCTGTAATTCACCTGCTAATTGGCTCAATGCTTTGCTGCCCATTAGCGTTAAGTTGTGTTGGTCGAAACCAAAATGAAGGCGAGCCAACAGCCCTCTGCGCTCTTGGTTACTGATCCAAGTTTTACAGCCTGATTGATTCATGCCCAGATTGGATTGGCCTGCTAACGCTTGTTTTAACTCGCTGCTGTTAGACGACTGATCTATTTGTAGAAAGCCTTGTCTATGCTGTGCAATGCCGACGACATCATCGACTCTTACACTATGCTGATATTCACTGAATGCGGTGTCGCAATAAACACTGATACCTTCTTCCGCATGGACGATAAAACTAAGTTGCAATGTCGATAGGACGATTGAACTGATCATTAACTTTTTCATATTTTCCTCTAGTACAACTTAGTGATTCCGCTTGTTTTTGAGCCTTTACGGATGAGTTCTTCTATCTTTTCAATCAATTCATCTAGGTTAGATACATCGATGATGTCTTCATTTGGGTCTTCCACACAGTCTTGAAAACCACTTTGTTGGGATGCTCGAAAATCGATACCAATAACACCTATGTATAAGCCCGGTATCTCTTCTCTTGCTTTGTCACACATGCCTCTGTCGACTAACCCTCTGAGGATGCCGTTATCAGGGCTTTCCTGACCATCACTTAAAATGAGCAGCATCTTGATTTTCTTGTTGTAGGCTTGCTGTTCTTCTTGATCGGCGCTGTTCGGGTCACCGTCATGCAAGATTTGCGAACCTCTCAATATCCCCTGAAAGGCCGCAGTTCCCCCGTCTGCCCACATCGAATTAATCGGATTCAAGTCTGAAAGCTTGTTCGATAGGCGAATGTTGGAGAACTGAGACGAATTGGAAGAACCATGCGCGTTAAATAGCTTTGTTCCACTCACACCATAGAAATCAGGTTGTAACCCCGACTTGTCCGTAAACATGGTCGACACTGATGTCGATAAATCTACATAGTTATAAACATCAGCAACGGCGTATCGATCTGCATTGATCACATCCTTTATACGTTTGGCATACTTTTGGTTATCCGATTTTGGATTTGAACAATATGACTGCCAATTCGCACAGTTGGTCACTTGATTTTCCGAATACGTACGCCAGTAATCCCAGTCGACATCGTTGTAGGAATAAGGTGATACGTTGGTTTTATAGTTATCTTTGTAGCTTAATTGGCTTGTTGCGTTGGCTTTATTACCCGAGACGATTTCCCTCGTTCGAACGTTAAAAGGCACAAAGCCAACTCGGTTAAGCAGTTTGTCTCCAGTTGTATCTTCACCCGGCTCATCGCACACGTCTTTGAATTCTCCATCGACATTCTCTTGATCAATCGATGTGCAAAGGATTTTGCTGGATATTTCATCGATGGCCGTTTTCAGATCATCGATTTTTATGTGTCTACTTGAGCCCCATCTTTCGTTCATTGAACCGGAAAAGTCCGACACAAAAACAATGTCGATGTTGTTGTCACCCAAATAAACCGGGTACTTTCTCGCTAGCGAGCGTCCCGCTAAGTCTTGCTGCTCATCAAAAGATGGAATAAAGCTACTCGCAAACCAAGAGTCATGTGTCGTCTCGGCATTCACTGTGTATTGGATGTATTCAAGAACCCCTGCACCCTCGTCTTCTGCTTGGTGGAAACGGTCTGCAGAAAGGTGGGTTGATTTAATATCACGAACATAGTTTTCGACATATTTGGTCGCAAGAGTGCGAGCCTGATCCGGTTGATCTTCAATCGTCACCGCTATGGCTGCCGCCTCTGCTGAATCTCGTAATCGACTGGTCTCTTGAACGTAACGTGTGCCTTCAACCGCCCAAAAGGTCATGCCCATGATTGGAACAAGCAATAAGCCCATCCACACCGCGGCAACCCCTTGTTGTCTCTGGAGACTGATATGCTGGCGATTGATATGACGCCCGTGCTGCATTTTCATTTCACTATCTCCCTGGCATGATTGAAGATGACCCAATCTTAACCGTGGTACTCGTGCCACCGTTGAAGAAGGGTTTGAACCAAGAGCTCTCCTCTTCACAAAGGCTGATGCGGTACAATGGATAAACGACTCCCTTCTCTACGGGCGCCAAATCTGCATGATCGAGAATCGAATCGGTTTGGCAATTTAAGCTTCGGTACTTGCTGGTTGAGAATTCAGCGACATTAACTTTATTAGTCAGTGACTCTATCTTGATCGCCACGTTATCGACGGGTGTATTGAGCATTCGACTTGCCACTTTCGCCATGTCTTCTAACTCAGCATTGGTTACGGGTAGGTTTTGTCCTGCCAGCACGTCGGCTTCAAAGTAACGAGTGCGCTCTTTAATGACATTCACCAAAGCAAAGCTGGATCGATCGAGCTTGGCACGCACGAGCAGCTGGTAACTCAGATCTGCAGCAAACAGGTAAACGCCCCACAAAGCCACAAGGATGAAAACTAGTTCAATGGTGTAAGAGCCTTGTTGGCGACGTTTCGAAAACATCCCTTGATTACGGAGCATCATCTGCCCACCCCTCGTGTTCTAGGTTCAAAACCATGGTGCGTGAAATATCTCTATCTGCGGCTCCGGCCAACTTAATGACTGGGGTATAACGGTAGGTCACGGTGATCTCGGCTAAGTCGTAATTGAAGTTCAAGCCTTGATCTGAGTGACCCCTGTTCGCGATAAAATCGTCATAGGTTTTGAAATACTGACCTGCAATAGAGAAACGAGAGCTATCAATTAAGAAGCTCCAAAGGTTGTCATCGTCTTCAATTAACGACCGAAACTTATTCTCGTACTGTTCATTGATCCCTTTACCTTCATATATCTTGGTATTCCTGATAGTTTCTCTCAGCGAATACTCAGTCATGTTCACAACGTAAATTTGGTAACTCGATTCGAAGATCGCAAAGGTGGCAAAAAACAGTACAAGCGCACCTAATACAAACTCAATCGCAGTCACACCCTTCTGCTTATTAAGACGCTTCATCATTAACTCCTACTTGAGTCAATTCAGCGGCGATGCTCTGGATCTCTTCCGCTGAAAAATCGCCTTTAAGTAACTTTTTGGCTGAGTCGATTTGCTGAGTTTTCATTAGTGCGATAGCTAGGTTCGCTTTAACGGTTTTATTCGCAGGGTCTTCTTTTAAAACCGGGGCCAGCGTTTCTATTGCCTGTTGATACTCGCCATTGGCCATTTGAATCATCGCAATATTATTCTTAACAACAACATCGTCGTAACCACGTAAACGAGCTCGATTCAGTTCTTGGTAAGCTTCATTAAATCTTCCAACTTTTGTGTATGACACGCCGAGTAAGACGTGAATTTGCCCCGTGGTATTCCCCGTATCTACTGACGCCATGTAAGCAGCAATCGCACTTTCAACGTCATTTCTTGCATCAAACACTTGCCCTTCTAACTGGTACAAGTTGGGATTTTCAAACCCCTCTTTTTGCAAATGTTGAACATAGAAGTCTGCCGACTCGATATCCCCTTTATGGAAATATGCCCAAGCCAGTTTCTCTTTAACTTCTGGGGCTTCGGAGCCCTGCTCTAGCTCGGATTTGTAATAACTAATCAAGCCGTCATAGTTGTTCACTTTCTCCATGCTCGTGACGTCGGTAAGCTGCAGGTCTTGTGGTGAAGGGGCCGATTGACAACCCGCCAATACACTCAACGTGAGCAAAATGACACCGATGCGTTTTCCAATCATTCGTAATTCTCCCTAGATGCTCAATGTCATTTGCATGATGCTCGGCGCGAGAATCAGGATAACGATCGGGAACATGATGAAGAGGATCAAAGGCACGCTCATCTTCGCTGAGAGCCTACCCACCTTTTCCTCGACCGTAAGAATCTGGACCTTTCGCATATCTTCTGCGAGATCACTTAACACGTGCGCCACGGATGTGCCGTATTGCAGGTTTTGAATGATGGTCAATACAAAGCTTCGAACAGGTGGCGTCGGAATACGTTCACTCAAGTCATTGAGCGCCTTTTCTAGACCGTGAATTTTCGCAGAGTCGGAGGTGCGCTTAATCTGGTAACAAAGGTCGGAATCAAATTCCGCTAACTCTTTGCCCAAATAGACTAGCGCCGCTTCAATCGTCATACCGGTTTGAACACAAACCGACATCATGTCGAGCAAATACGGCAGTTGAGCTGAGGTTCTGCTGATTAACATCTTGCGTCGCATTTGCAGCAAGGTATCTGGCACTACGATGACGGCAATCAGCGAAAAAATAACCACGAGCAGCTTGTTAGTGGATGTCATATCCCCTAATAACACCAACCCTGAAATCAACGCCAATACCAATAACTTGGCTGGGAAATAGAATTTCGCCCACTCGGTGTTGTAATAGCCGGCCTCAATCATCTTTTGCTCAAGCTCGTGTCGATGTTCTTTACCAAAACGAACAAAAAAGCGGTTTACACGCGAAGGTGCGCGAACAGCATCATCGCCAATATAGAGTGCAACTTTCTTATGTCGCTGCTCTTTGCGAATCGAGTCGACTATTAGAAAGAGTAACGAAAAGAACAGCACAATAAGGGAAGCCAGTAACATCATGCGCGCACTCCTCTTACTAATAACCAAACAATGAACAAACCAAAAAGCTCACTGCCCAACACGTAAAACAATATGATTCTTCCCTCTGGATCATAGAGAACAAAATCCACATTAGCGGGATTAACATAGTTAAGAATAATCATAAAAATCAAAGGAATGGCTGCAACGATTTTGGCGGATATTCGGGCTTCTGAAGTCATTGCCATCTTCTTTTTTTCGAGAGTTCGAGAGTCAACCAAAACTCTAATCAGACGTGCTAACACGCCCTTAAGTTGACCACCTCGAGCGATGTTTGCCCTGATTGTCACGGTAAAGAATAGAAACTCTGGGTACGGGTAGTTTTTGCACGATCGCTGAAGAACCACTTCTGGAGACTCACCTAACTTCAGTCGCTCCCCCATTAGCTTGAACTCGCGCCCTATTGGGTTGTGCATCACATCGCCAACATAACTGATGGCTTGCATTAAGCTGTCACCCGCAGTAACCGCACTCATCAGAATATTCAGCGCATCAGGGAAGGTGTTTTCAAAATCACGTCGTCTTCTGGTGACCAGAAAACGATAGCCGAATAAGGTAAACATCAAAGAGGAACCAAGCACCAACCAAGAATTAGTGATTGAGAGTAGATCGGTAACGATGTACCAAGATGCAATCAGGCTGCCCGTAATATAGAGCGCGATGTATAACGTCGAACGCGGCCCCAACACCATCAATGTCGGTGATATGGACTCTTTGAACTTTTGCCATCCTTGCTTGCGCACTAACGATTTAACATTGATAGCATTAAAGTTTTCCGCTTCCGCTTCTTCCATATTGAAAAACTGGTGAACGTTTTTGACCTTTGAATCTCGGATCAAAAGCAGCACAAACGCAAACAGGATTAATGAAACCCAAAGCATGCTATGCCCCCTTAAACGATGCGATAAGCTCGTCATAGAGCCCAAAGAATTGCGCTTTTTTGACTAGCTCAGAACGTTGCATGATGCCGTCAGTAACAAATTCACCTTTAACGTTTTCACCGTAGTGCGCATCGTCATAACGAAAGCGATAGATCTCTTCCATCACCACGCTCTCACCCTCCAAACCAACAATCTCAGAGATGCTCGTGATCTTACGAGAACCATCACGCAGTCTATTAACCTGAACAATCATCTGAACGGCACTGACGATCGTTCTTCGAATCGCATCTAGAGGTTGATTCAAGTTCGCCATCATCACCATGGATTCAACACGGGCAATCGCGTCACGCGGTGTATTGGCGTGCAATGTCGACATTGAGCCATCGTGACCGGTATTCATGGCTTGGAGCATTTCGAACGCTTCAGAGCCACGGCACTCACCCAGAATGATTCGGTCTGGACGCATACGCAGTGCATTGATCACCAACTCTCGCTGGGTAACCGCTCCGGTCTGTTCAACACTCGAAGTACGCGTTTCCAAGCGAACTAAGTTGGGTTGCTGGAGGCGCAGCTCGGCCGCATCTTCAATCGTAACGATACGTTCGTCTTCAGCGATGTATTGAGACAAAGCGTTGAGCAACGTGGTTTTACCTGAGCCAGTACCGCCAGAGATCAATACATTAATTCGACAGCGCGAAGCGATCATCAGCACTCTTGCCATGTCTGGAGACATCGACCCAAAGCCAATCAAATCTTCAAAACCGATGTTCTGCTCTCTGAACTTACGAATGGAGATCGATGTGCCATCCAAAGAAATTGGAGGAATTACGATGTTCACACGACTACCGTCTTCCAACCGAGCGTCGACCGTTGGAGAGAGTTCATCGACACGTCTCCCGACGCGGGATGCAATACGCTTGGCAATAGCGAGCAGCTGCTCCTCATTCACAAACGAAACTTCGGATTTTTTGACCTTGCCGTGTCGTTCGAAAAAGATGTTGTTTGGCCCGTTCACCATGATGTCGGAGATAGACTGGTCTTCAACCAAAGGCTGTAAAGGGCCCAAACCAAACAGTTCATCGATAAGGCTTTTCACCAATCCCGACTTCATCATTGAAGTGATAGGTCTTTGATAGCTGTTCGCCAACAAATCTACCGCTGCTTGTATCTGAGATTCGAGGTCTCGACGGCTCATTTTCTGAACCGCTTCTGCGTCTAGGGCTTCAAATATCTGACCACGAAACGCGAGGTATAAGTCTTTATTAGAACTCATTTAGCACGCACCTTTTTCAGCCAAGAATTCATGCCCTTCTGATCCATAGGTTGACCATTAATCAGCTTCACCAGCTGCTCCATAGAACGACTGATATGGCGGTCGTGCTTGTGCCCGCGTTTACCATCAATAATGATGTGCGCTAACGCTTTGCAGTAATCCACTTCTAGATCGACATTGGCACCCAAATACTTGGTCAGGTCGGGCTTTTGTAAAACGTAAGCATTTTCCGGGCGGTGATAGTTCACCACTGTTATCACGCGCGTGCGTGAAGATAACGAAAGCTGTAAGTTGGACACTTTCTCAAACAATCGCTTCGCACTTCTTACCGAAGACACCGACGCATCTAAAACCAGTACCACCACATCAAAGTTTTCTACCAAGAGTTGAGGTTCAACTTTGAAGTCCACCCCACCTGAAAAGTCTTCAATAATGAAGTTAGCGTTACGCGCTAACAACTCACACAAAGTCTGGTTGTAATTAAGAACATCGGTTTGACTCATGTCGCCATCAATCGCCAACAGACGTAAATTCTTGCGAGCGTTAATTAAGTAACTCAGCGCTCCTTCTTCATCCATTTCATGCAATGGCGCAGTAAACTCATCAATGGTTCTCGGCTTAAAGTCTTTTAGCCCAAGCAAAACGTCAATATTGGTATCGGCATATTGATGGTCGACAAGAATCGTGTCCGAGCCTTGAGTCGACAACAGTGAACCCAACTCAGTAGTGATAAACGACGCACCTACGCCACCTTTAGCGCCGACAATCGCGACTCGCTTAGCTTTACGTTTTTGGCTCACACCAGAGAAAGTCTTAAGGTTCTTGCTCACGTGAGTTAAGAAGTCCGCAAACTCCTGCTTGTTCACCGGCCAGAAAACGTAGTAAAAACCCATGTCTTTGAGCGAACGCAGCGTAGAAATGGCGTCCTCTTTGCCAATCACCACGACCCCTTTGTGTGTAGGCAGTTTGCTAGCAAAGGATTTAGCATCTTCAACAACATTGGTTGATTCGTTTAGCTCTAGAATCACAATGTGGCTGCTTTGTTGCTCTGTCAGTTTGGTTAAACCGGCTTTGGCTTTGACACAAGCAGGATCATTCCATCCTTCAAATCGAAAGACTTCTTGAACAAGGTCTAAACACTCTTGAGATTGATAGAACAATGTACATCCGGCAACACCTGTCGCTCCGGTCTGAACTGGCTTGGCCTTGGTTGTTAATGCTTTCGTTAGGTCAAACATTATTGCTCTCCTACCAAACGAGACTTGTAAGCCACTTGCTTCAAACGCATCGATTCAGCAAAGCAATCTTGCTGCCTCAACCGAACGTGAATCTGCGCTGGTTTGCATTCTTGAGTCTTCAAACGCGTTAACGTCACCTGAATATTGAGATCAGTAGGCAACAATTGAGCGCTTCGATACGTCACTCTTTGTGGCGCGATAAGGTGTGAAGGATATTGTTTAAAGATCGCCTGCAACATCTGTTTGGTGCGGGGAGATTTGTAATCCACGACATAGGTCGCTTCTTTGTCCATCGACTCAATATCTTGAATTAAAGCAGTAATCTGTTTGGTCGTTTCAGCGCGGTTTTTCATCGCAAACTCAAAACTGTGGTGCTCTTTGTACACCAAGGCTTCAGAACCCTGTCCGACAAAGTATTGCTCAGAGGTGCAGCCGAAAAGTGACGTGGTAAATAACGCCATCAATAATAATTTCTTCATTGGATAAACCCTCCTTGCGACAACAGGCGAATCGTTGCATCAGATGACGTCACCGACTTGCCATCCCATTCGACGTTAAGCCAACGCGCCAATGTAGAGGTCTTTTTGATGTAAGGCAGCTGAATGTCTTTCGGCTTAATTGGTTCGACGAGATTCACGGTAGCAACGATGATCAGCTCAGTTCGCTTTCTTTCTGTGGTTGCTTTTCTGAATGCAGCACCAAGTACTGGAATATCGCCAACGAAAGGGATTTTTTGCATTTTTTCCAAATCAGCACTGCTCATCAAGCCACCAAGAACGAAGCTGTCGCCATCGGCCAGTTCAACGGTTGTCATGGCACGTCGTGAAGCCAATTGTGGGACTTTGATTCCTGCCGCTTCAACATAACCTTCGACTTCGCTCACTTCAGGCGCTAACTGCATTCGGATTTTGTCCTGGCTAAGCACTTTTGCAGTAAGGCCGAGTTTGATGCCGAACTCTTTGAATGAAATGTTGACGTTGCTGCTGGTAGACACGATAACGGGAACTTCGCCACCTACTAGAAAGCTTGCCGACTCACCGGATAACACGGTCAAGTTAGGCTCAGCCAATACCTCTGCAATCTGATCATTGCCTAACGCTGTGATTAACGTGCTGAGGTTTGCCGCATCGAACTGATCGAAAACAAACTCACCAACACTTGAGCCTACTGAGCTCCAATCAACCCCAACGGTTTGTCCAAACGATTCCGTTACCTGAGCGACTGAGATTTTGACATTGACTTGCTGAGTGGTCGCAACTTCAATACGTTCGATGATCCCTTCCCATGTCATATTGCGGGCAAATACCATGCTTTCGGGTTCTTCGTAATTTGAGCTATCAGATTTAAACTCTAACTTCTGAGTTTTGTCCCATTTCTCGGTTTTTTCGCGTCCCAATAGAGTCGCAACCAAACGATAGATGTCGTCACGAGTCGCTTCGGAATCAACAAGACCACTTACGGCGACTTGCTCGCCTACAGACTGAACCTTGACCTCAGCGTCAGGGAAATGAAATTTGAGTTGGCGCCTAATATCCGTTAGATCCAAATCAACAATAATGCGATCGGACAGCAATACATCGTCGTCAATTCCATAGACAATCAAACGCGATTGCCCAATGCTATTGGCGAAGACGACCAAGGTGTTGTCGTTGATCACTTTGTAGTCAACGATATCAGGATTGTTAATGAACACTCGACCAATCGGGCTTTTGAATTTGATGTGCTGACCATCGTTGAGCGTGATAGAACGATCGGCGGCAAAAGTGTTTGTTATAGAAAGAAAGCCAATCAACGCTGCTAAGATGGAAACACGCAGTGCTTGCTTGATTCGATGATGGAGCATCATTACAAAGCCTCTCTAGAGTTATTCTCATTACCACGTAGCTCAGCAATACCGGTATAGTTATCGATAATGTTGCGTACCTCCGCGACCTCAGGTTGCGTATAGGTTTGGCTTCGATAGATTTCGATGTGCATCGTGCGTTGTGCTAGCGCGAGTTTTGGTAATTCATCAGGCTTAACTTCGATGACCACCGTAGTCAGACCGTCCTCTTTGCTCGGCGCTCGAGCGGTAATTGAACTGTCGCCAGTTTCGTCATTTCCAATGTTGAGAACTTTGACATTTTTAAGAAACATCGAGGCCTTCACTCCTCGAAAGCGCTTCGGCTTATCGATATTTCCAGCCAAGTTAGCATTAGGAGAACTCACTGTGAGGATATCGATGTGCGAACCTGGTCGGATGTAATCGTTGATCAGGTTTTTGTCACTGACTTTAAGTGGGTATAACGTCATGCCTTCTGTTATCAAGAGATCAACATATCCAGGCTGACCTGGTGTTACTTGGTATTCAGGCAGTACTACCTCACTGGCGTTAAGGTCGCGATTTAGCAAAGTGGAAGGAGCAAAGCTGATTTGAGCATCTTCTCTAACACCCAGCGTTAAAGCTTCACTTAAAGGAAGTTGTTGTTTAACGACACCTTGTGCATCAATTGCACGCCCTTTTTCGTAGGCTTTGGTGGTCATCCAAACGGCAACATGTTCTTCATTTTTTTCAACGACCGTTTCAGCCGCTACTTTCGGTTGCGGCTCACTTTTGAATAGGTCGATAACGCCTAGTGCACCCACGATTAAGGCAGCAATGGCCACAAGTAATACCAGTCGGGATCTCATAATGTGCTCATTTTTTGGAGGTTTATATATGTGGCGTAGATTGAGTTAAAATTACTAAGTAAAATCCAATGCTAATTGCTATTCCATATGGAATACCCTCTTGCTTATGGGCATTTCCTCTTATTAATTTTTTACTTATTAGATAAGCAAGCGCTAAAATACCACCAGCAAAAGCCGTCAGAATATACGCCAATAATAAGTCATTAACAGGGATGGTAAGTGACAAAATAACGACGTATTTAATATCACCCGCGCCAATCCAAATCAGCTTATATAGAATAAGTCCTCCACCTAAAATCAGTAAGAAACTCATAATTTGGATATCTAATGGGGATATGAAACACTGCAAGAAGAGTAGTACGAACAAGGCATAATTTTGTATCTTACGATAGAGAAAATCAGTAGCCGACACATATATACTCAATATTGCCAAAGTCACTAAATACAATTCATGACTAAAAATTGGAAATACCACCTAAGTTTGGTTAAAACAAATCTTATTTCACATTGTAAATTAACCATGCCAGACCAATGTGGACATAGGTCTGGCATGAATATCTTTCGACATCGTTTACATAGAAAACCTATGGTGTCGGAGCGGCGCCAGCAGATTTTATCGTATCGGCAATCGTATCAAACGCATTTCCTAATTCCGTAATGAAGCCACCGCTCCCCACAGCTACACTGACTAATACAGCCATTGCAACACCGATTAGACCATATTCAATCGCAGTTACGCCGCGCTCATCGTTCTTGAATTGTGATAAAAACATGTTTGTTTTCACGTATAGCTTAGTAATCATTATTTGTTCCTATAAGGGCTGTTGAAAATTCGTCGCCATTATAATTAGCCCACCTACTCAGGGGAAAATACCCCCTATCGACTTTATCAATAGGTAGAACAAAAATTGATCAAAATAAAAATAGTGAAATTAATCAAAAAGATAATAAATCTATGTTAAACAATGAGTTACAGCCAAAATCACTATCAAAAATCTATATTAATTTAAATTTATAAACTTAAAAAGTAAGATGTAGCTCAATCTTTTTTGTTATATACGACTTATATAACCTTTAGATATAACCCAATTGATAATTTATTAGGCTTTATTATTCATTATAAAACTTGTTGAAATACAAGTATCATCACGCTATTGTTCTTCGAATCAACAGACAATAATAAATATAATTTCTTTGTCTCAAAGGTTAGTCGAATCATGAAACTACATTTCGAAAATATTGTTTCGTTCATAGCAGTAGTTGAAGAAGGTTCATTTAGCTCTGCTGCACGCAAGCTTGGAAAATCACAGTCAACAGTTAGCACAGCTGTTCAAAATCTTGAGTCAGACTTAGGTTTCAACGTATTTAATAGAGAGCACTCTAAAGTCTGGTTAACAAAGAAAGGAGAACGCCTATTCCAATTATCTTTACCTGTGGTATCAAAATATCGGGAATTAATCACCGTTGCGCAGCAGATGAATATATCTGACCAGATAGTTTACCGCGTGGGTATCGATCCATTGGTGTTCAATAAAAATGTAAAGAAGACACTACTAGCATTCTCGGAAGCATTCCCGAATGTCGACTTACTTGTAGTGACGAAACCCAGCTTCGTGTTAGGTAACTATATAAATGAAGGGAAGATAGACCTAGCGTTGGGTAATCCGTACCACAAGACCAATTACGACTTCAACATCGAGGAGCTATTCCACGTTAACTGCTGGTGGGTGGCCCATGAAGACTTAGTCACCTTGAAGTCTCAAGCACCGTCACAGCGAGTGCTATTAATGGACGGTTGTGAAGAGTTGCTTAACTTATCTAACATCGCAGCATACAACCTATGGCGACTGGATGATTTAGGAACCATCATCGATTTATGTAAAGCTCAAAAAGGCATCGCTTTTGTACCGGGGTTTCTTATTGAAGGTAATATCAAAGAACATAAACTTAAGGTTATTACCGATCACCCCGACTTTTTTGGTAAACGAGTTATTGCATCCCTTTTCTGGCAAATACATTCTGACTTTAGCTTGTTTAATCAGTGGATCAAAAAGGAGTTACAAACCAGTACTCAATATAAACAAACATTTGTTGCTGATTTAGCTCAATAACGCTCTCTTAAAATCTGGCAATCACGTTCTGGTACATTAGCCAACTTCGGGATTGATACTAATAAAAACATACATCTTGATATAGTTCCGAAACAAATTATAGATAATAAATATAATTGACGTCGTTATATTTTGTTTATTTTATAGCTCACCAATTAAAACTTAACGACAGCTATAACCTCTCATTGCTTCGATTTAATTGATAAAAATAACTTCAGAGTATTTATCGCCTTACTCGTCATTTGCTGACCGCGAAATCTAGGTTTAACTGCTTGGTAGTAAATCAAAGAGAGGGATTGTCGAATGGCCGTCCACAAGCTCACTAAGGGGGCTTAGGTAGATACGCATCTCTAGTCTGTCTGAGGCGACTTAGCTTTCGCGTAACCTCATACAGCGATATAGACGAGTAAAACTAGGCTGATTGGTTATTGACTATATTCATCCCTTTAATGCAGATACACACGAAGCCTCATTAGGTCTACAACGCCGTTTGGCAAGACACACAGGGACTCATAAGAACTGGAAGGTTGTATAGGAGTTATGAGAGGAATTTCAGGCACAAAAAAGCCCACGCTAGGTGGGCTCTTTCGTATAATGTGGTGCCCGCTACTGGACTCGAACCAGTGACACCTTGCATGTCATGCAAGTACTCTAACCAACTGAGCTAAGCGGGCAATGTTCTAATTTCTTATTACTACCATTGTGACAAACTCAATAGTTATGCAATAAAAATTAAAGAAGGAATGGTGCGTCCGAGTGAACTCGAATCACCGACCCCCGCCATGTCAAGGCGGTACTCTAACCAACTGAGCTACGGACGCATTCCTTTAGAACGAGGAAGATATTAACGACTGATTTATTGTGGCGCAAGTAGAAATTACACTTGAATCAACCGTTTGCTCTTATTCGCATCAATACGTTGAATTTTTAGACGTGAAACGTAAATAAAGTTGAGTTATATCACACTCAGAGATGCGCCCTACTTTACGCTATTCGTCATCCACATCGAATACAACGTTATAGTTTTCGGTATAAGTACAGTTAGGTTGGCGGCTACACGTAAAGAAACGTCGACCTTTATAATCACCTTGGCTTGCAAGCTTGATGATCATCGGGCTGCCACACTTCTTACAGAATCGAACCTCTTTGGCGGGCTCGATCAGATCGATGTGTGTCGCGAGCAGTCTCTTCAAACGACTTACTTGGTAACTGTGTTTTACTGACGCGCCAATGAGCGGCAAGCCCGCAGACTTACATACATGAATAAGCAGTTTTTCGCGGTCAACTTTGCCTTTGTTTAACTCTTTGCCGTTATCCAGTTCGATGATCACTCGTGGTTCTAATGTTCTTGGGTCGCAGACCACAAAATCAAAATAGCTACGCGATATCTTGTTGTTGGCAATAAACCAGTTCTTCTTGGTGTTTGTCTTGGCCGGCGCGAGTACATTCGCCATATTCACTTTAGCAAACACAACACCATGATTACCTACGGCCGAGGTCAAGGCATTGTAAAAAGTGGCTTGCTGCATATTGAGCAACGCCCCTTTCTTTTGATAGGCATGGTCTTTAGTGTCGTCATGTTTGAATACGTACTTCTGGATGAAGTAAAAGAAGACAACAAGCACTACTACAACGATAAAAATATTAGTCATTAATGAACACGGTCGCGTAAATAGGGAGATAGAAATAGTTTGTAGCGTAAGTAGAAAACGACCAAGTGGCAAGAAAAAGAGAATCAGTTGTTAACGCTAATCACGCCCTTTGGACAATACCAGTTCGCTAAGTGCTTGATTGTGAGTTTTGAGATCTAGACGTAGCTCTCCAATTTGAACACTCTTCGATGATTTAACCACCAAATTGATTTAGATCAAATTACGTTAATTTGTAATCAATTAGCCTAAAAACGTTAGCCAAATGTTAATAAGGACATTGATATGGAACTCAAACAAGACCCAAGATGTTATACCGACGTATGTGTAGATGGTAAGTGGTTCCACTATGACCACTGCGGAACTCAAGCTTATATGTTAAAGGGCGGATCTTCTGCGGTGATTGAACTCGCGAAAGAGCCTGCAACAGAAGGTGAACTGGTTGAGTTGCTGCAAGGTATTGCTAAGTAATTTAAATCAACAAGTACGAAAAGCGCTTAGGGACACGGCTAATCAAAATACCACGGTTAGCACAGAAGACACACCAAACAGCAACTAATACAGAACAAGTTGGCTCTCTGTTATTAGGCTAACATCGCCCTCTAGAAGTTAGCTGCCTTTTTATTCTGACTAGTTAGTTCTTATTCGCTCTATTCGTTATTTCTTAAAAGACACAACTTGGTTTCGACCTGATTCTTTCGCTTCATAAAGCGCATCATCTGCGGCTTTCAGGTGCTTTTATAGGTATCACTATTGAGTTGCTCAGGAGTGATATTGATCGAAGCCCCTATCGAGGTAGTAATGCTTAGGGGTTTAGATGACGTATCCACCGGTGTTTGAGCAATCGCTGCACGAATAATTTCTAGCTGCTGTTCAGGGTCTAGCGCTCCCGACAGCAGTAAAACAAATTCTTCTCCGCCCCAACGAGCGACAACATCATTGGGGAACAAATGTTGTTGAATGCGCCTTGCCACCTCAACCAACACTTGGTCACCCACATCGTGCCCATAGGTATCATTAACTTGCTTAAAGTAATCAAGGTCGAGAATAGCTAGGCTAATGCCAAACGATGTATCGTTGAAAGGCATAGGGTCAGCCAGCAATTGCTCCAAGTAGCGTCTATTGTACAACCCTGTTAACTCACATGTTGTCGATTGAGCCAACAACGCCTTGTTAGTCCTCTGTATAGACCGTAAACTAACAATCAATAACGCAGCGCTTAACTTTGGAAGCTTGTTAAGCTCTTTTGAGGCAAAAAGAGGATCACTGTGTGACAATTCGAGGAGATGAGTCAGCTTTTTCCCATATTCTGTTTGGGAAAGCTCTTTTTCTGGTGTGTAGACAGAGGTGTCATGAACTTGAGGCTTGCTCAAATCAACCTCATTTAAAGGATACAAAAGATAAAGACCAAGCACGGCACTCATTGTAACAACGAGCAGAAACGATCCTAAAACGTTGTTTTTATTCACATATCAATGCCACCATAGATTGCATGCTTATCTTAAGGCTCACTTATTGAAATGGGTTATGCAGTATACCCGAGCAATATACAGATTAAAATGTTGTCTATTGGTCGAACTGAATCGTGTTTTTCTCATTAATTGGAATAATCAGGCGACTTTCTTGATTTAACTCAGACAATCATCCTACAAAAAGGCGTTATAGTGATTTTCCTGTTCCTATAGCCGTGACTTCTAAGGAAAGAGCGGAACCATAATGAGAATTAACAATGACCCAAATTAATGAACAACGTCTTGTCGACCATTTCTGCGATCTTGTGAAAATCGATAGTGAATCACGCAACGAAAAAGCTATCGCTGAAGCGCTGGCTGAGCAGCTAGGCGAACTAGGCTTTGACGTACATAAACTGGCAGTTCCAGAAGAAGTATCAAACGGTTTCAACATCTACGCGCGTTTAGATGGCACACTTCCAGGTAGCACAGTATTCAGCTGCCACATGGACACAGTAACGCCAGGTATCGGCATTGAGCCAATCATCGAAGACGGTATCATCCGTTCAAAAGGCAACACGATCCTAGGCGGTGACGACAAGTCTGGTATTGCGGCTATCATGGAAGCGGTTCGCGTAATCCAAGCTGAAGGCCAAGCACACAAAACTATCGAAATCGCATTCACAGTATTCGAAGAAGGCGGTCTATTTGGTTCTTTGAACTTCGATATGTCTTACATCCAATCTGAGCACGCTATTGTACTAGATACAGGCGGTCCGATTGGCACTATCGTAAATGCAGCACCTGGCCAACAGAAAATCGTTGCGAAGATCAAAGGTCGCCCTGCTCACGCTGGTCTAGCACCAGAAGAAGGCATCAGCGCGATTCAAGTGGCAGCAGACGCTATCACTAAGATGAACCTGCTTCGCATCGATGAAGAAACAACAGCAAACGTAGGTATTGTTGAAGGCGGTCAAGCGACTAACATCGTAATGCCAGAGCTTAAAGTGGTTGCTGAAGCACGTTCTCTTAACGGCGAAAAGCTAACGGCACAAGTTGAGCACATGATCTCGACATTCGAAGAAAGCGCGAAGCAATTCGGTGCTGAGGTAGAAATCGAATCAACTCGTGCTTACGATGCATTCGTTATTGCTGATGATCACCCGCATATTCTTTCGATCAAATCGGCATTCGAGAAACTTGGCGTAACGGCAAACACCAAACGCACTGGTGGCGGTAGTGATGCAAACAACTTCAATGCTAAAGGTCTAACAACCGTTAACCTATCGACTGGTATGGCAAAAGTTCATACCACTGAAGAATACATCGCAGTGAAAGACATGGTCGCGATCACTGAGTTTGTTGTGGCTTACGTAACACAATAATCTTACTTGTGAGCTAGGTGGTCACTACCATTTAGCTGATATCAAAAAACCGAGTCTAGTATGGACTCGGTTTTTTTGTGCCTGTACTTAGACAAAAGTTCGAATCTAGAAACCCCTACGCTTCCAAAATTGCCCTTCATCTTTTGCTACTAAGTCGAATGTCTTGTCTGCAACAATGTTGCCCTTTAGTTCGACTGTCATACGCCATTTACCAAGCTTGTTTGAGACAGGAGCCCAAATAGTGTCGCCTAGGTAGAAATCCCAGTCATTGTTGCCAACGTATTCTTCGCCATCGAACGGTTCAAGTACTTCGCCTTTGTCGGTGGTGATGTTCGGGTGGTAGATGCAGTAACGAATCTTTTCGCCTTTGGCTTTTTTAATATTCAAGATATAGCCAAACTCAACGTCAATTTCAGCATCAACCGTTGTGGTAAATTCTTGGATTTTTGGAAGATCTTTAGATTTAGAATCCCATGTGGAGTAAATACCATAAGAAGTCATGTCGACCACAACAGAGCGCTTTGCCATTTGAATCGTTACCTTGGAGTTGTTCTATTAATTTAATCTATACGCCATTAAGCCACGCAAGCACGAGGCTATTCTTGCCAATCTTTCGCCATTCGCTTAATCACTGAAGGTTCAATATCGTGAATGCTGCCATATTGCTCTCGGCATACTTCAATAATCAAGTCCGCTTTGTATTTGAGTACAAGTTGGCGATAGGCTTTCATTTCCCACTGTTTGATGAAGGTATTTGAGACCACCACATCAAGACCTTGCTTTAGACCATCTTCAGCCGTGTTCTGACACCACTCATGAGCCTGCTGCAACTGCCTCGGATCGAAACGATACTCACCTTGTTCATTCACATAATACATGTCCGCCTCGACATGCAATGCATCGTAGGTTTTCGCTTTTGTGGACTTACCCGAACCGGGCAACCCTCGAATGAGTATTAACTTCATCAATCACTTTACAGACTTATTTTAAAACATGAGTTTATCTTAAATACTAACGGGCTGCTCTGAAAACTGCCCCTATCCTAACCACTTATACAACTCTCTAAGCATTATCCGAATCGACAAACAACGTGATGATCTGCCCTAAAAACCGATGTGTTGCTTCTGATAAAAAACACAAATAATTTACAACTATCCATTTTGTATATCGACAAGCGTATTAAACTACTATAGATTTAGATGTATAGACGTCTACATATCTAGCTTAGGGAGAAAGCTTTGCCTATTCGCATTCCAGACCAATTGCCAGCGTCCGATGTTCTTCGTGAAGAAAACATCTTTGTTATGCCGCTATCAAGAGCATCGACACAGGAAATTCGTCCACTTCGAGTCTTGATCCTCAACCTAATGCCGAAGAAGATTGAAACTGAAACTCAATTCTTACGCCTACTATCAAATAGCCCATTGCAAGTGGATGTTGAGCTGTTACGCATTGATGATCGACCAAGTAAAAACACACCAACTGAACACTTAGATAACTTTTACCGCCAATTTGAGATGGTAAAAAACCGTAACTTTGATGGACTGATCATCACGGGTGCGCCATTAGGTTTGGTTCAGTTTGAAGATGTTATCTACTGGGATCATCTGAAAACCATCATGGAGTGGGCTAACAAGCACGTTACTTCCACACTCTATGTATGCTGGGCTGCTCAAGCGGGCTTGAAGTTGCTGTATGATTTGCCAAAACGTACTCGTAAAGAGAAGCTGTCTGGTGTTTACAACCACGAGATTCATAACCCTTACCACCCTATTTTGCGTGGTTTTGATGATACCTTCTTAGCACCACACTCTCGCTATGCAGATTTCTCACCAGAGTATCTAGCAGAGCATACCGACCTTGATGTGCTTGCGACTTCCGACGTGGCTGGTGTGTATCTGGCGGCAACCAAAGACAAACGAAACGTGTTTGTAACAGGTCACCCTGAATACGATGCTCATACGCTTCACAACGAATACATTCGTGATTTGGGTGAAGGCATGGAGCCTGTGATTCCAATTAACTACTACCCAAACAACAATCCAGACAACAAACCTGTTGCGAGCTGGCGAAGCCATGGACACTTGCTGTTCTCAAACTGGCTAAACTACTGCGTTTACCAACAAACGCCTTACGATTTGGATCACTTCAGCGAAGAGAACTTCACTAAAGACGATTAATAACCGACTTTTAATCAGTCCCTTAAAGCTGCGCTCGGTAAGCTATTGATTAGTCGAACTATAACAATAGCCTATCGGACGCAGTTTTTTTATGGTGAGTGGGTCGCATTCCACCATTGATTTACCACCTTATGTTAGCCAATTTCATATGATTGTCTGGTGTTCATAAGGAGCTTCACATGTCTGCCAAGTCATTGTTTTCATATTCCCGATTATCAACAAGTGTTGCACTACTCGCCTCTCTATCCATCGTTGGCTGTGTTTCTGTCACCGAAGGCCCGCCCAAAATAGAAAGTGACCCTATCGCTATGTCTGAATCTCGTATTGAATTAGGCTTAGGCTATATGGGGCAAGGAAATATGGTAAGAGCGCGTGAGAACCTAGAGCTTGCCATCCAACACGCACCCAGCTATTACCGCGCTCGCCTCTCCATGGCGCATTATTATGAAAAAGTAGGCGAAGTCGATGAAGCGAGATCTACTTACCGAAAGGCGCTGAGTTTAGATTCAAGAAACGGAAATGTATTGAATAACTACGGCACGTTTTTGTGTAAACAAGGCGAGTATGAGCAGGCTGACAAATACTTCAACCGAGCCATCGACCAACCCTATTACTATTTAGTCTCTGCCAGTTATGAGAATGCGGCCTTTTGCGCGTTTAAAGCCGGGAATACTGACCAAGCAAAGTATTACTTCACACGTGCTATTGACCACGATCCGAATCGAGCAAAGTCGATATTGCAGCTATCAAAAATTGAAGTAAGTGAAGCAGATTATAACGACGCAAGGCTTCGTCTGTTCAAGTTCCACCAGCGCTATGGCTATCAAATTCCATCCCTTCAAATATTGGTAGAACTGGAAAACAAAGCCGGAAACAGTGCACTTGAGAAGAAGTACCAAACCAAGTTAGATGAGTTGCTCTCTACTTAGACTCACTAGAACATAAAGAACGGGCTTGTTGAATGAACAACAAGCCCGTTTTCTTATGTAAGCTATTAGATACTTTCTGGTATTGAAGTGTTATTTAAGTGCAATCCACTCTTGTCTTTGCTCGTCGTCCATAAAGGTCCACGCAACAAAGCGACTCACCTTTTGGCCTTGCGACATCTCTACCACTTTCACTTGTTTCGCTCTCAGCTTACCCAGCTCTGAACGAATCATGTCTACGTTGTCTTTCTTAGAAATCAGAGTGGTGAACCACAACACTTGAGTGGCAAACAGTTGGCTCTCTCTCGCCATTTTCATAATGAAAGCCGCTTCACCACCCGGACACCATAATTCCGCTTTTTGACCACCAAAGTTTAAGGTTGGCTTATCTTGCTTAGCCTGCGATTTTTTAGATTCTGGCTTGAATGACTTACCTGCTTTCTTAGCTCGGTTTGCCGCTAGATTATCAAGTTTACGTTGCGACCCTTTTTCCGCTTCTTCTAAAGAACCGTGGAATGGAGGGTTACAAATAGTGACATCGTAACGTTCATTATCCTTAATCACACCTTTAAAGATAGCTTCTGAGTCTGCTTGCAGGCGCGCTCGTATCTTACCTTTTAGGTTCACGTTACTTTCTGCAATGAAGTTTGCCGTTTTGATGGAAACAGGGTCAACATCTGTGCCCGTACAACGCCATTTGTATTCTGTGGTACCAATGATTGGGTAGATACAGTTTGCGCCAACACCAATATCCAACGCCTTCACAGAAGCGTGATGATAAGGTTCGCCTTGACCATCGCTGTTAAGGATGTCTGCCACTCTATGAATATAATCTGCTCGGCCTGGAATTGGCGGACATAGGTAACCCACGGGAATGTCCCAATGCTTAACACCATAGTGATGTGCTAGTAGTGCCTTGTTAAGTAGCTTAACCGCCAATGGGTCCGAGAAGTTGATCGTATCTTCATCAACAGGGTTCTTAATCAAGTGCTCTTTCAACTCAGGTAACGCAGCAACTAATAACTCGAAGTCGTAGCGACCTGTGTGCTGGTTTCTAGGGTGCAATCCGCCCGCAGGCTTAGCCATATTCTTGTTACGCTGTGAACCACCCGTTCGTTTCGAGCCAGAGGGCTTTTGCGAACCGCTCGATCTTTTTGGTGCGCTCTTATTCGAAGTGCCTTTATTAAACGGTGCTTTACCCGCTCCGCCTTTATTATTGGTTGGTTTACCAGAAACTCGCTTGGCTTTATCCTGTCCATCCGCTTTTGAATCCGCATTGTTACGGTTTTTATCAGAAGCGCTGTTTTTCGACAGGCTTAGCGTGGTTCTATTTTGTGATTGGCTCATTGGGCTACTTCTTTAAATCTAAATATATCATGAATAAACGGGCATCCAACTCAAGTTGGTGATAATCCGGTTCCATGTGACAGCATAGTTGGTAAAAGGCTTTGTCATGCTCTTTCTCTTTGATGTGCGCCAGTTCATGCACGACCAGCATTCGAAGCAAAGGTTCTGGTGCATTTCTAAAAACACTGGCAATACGAATCTCATTCTTCGACTTAATCTTTCCACCGTGGTTCTTGGCAACGTAAGAGTGAAGGCCTAATGCGTTATTGATTAGGTGTATCTTCCCGTCGTAAATCACTTTGCTGATCGGTGGTGTTTTCTTCATGTAGCGATTTTTAATCTCAATCGCATAATCAAACAGGGCCTTCTCGCTTTTTATTTCATGATTATTTGGATAGCGAGCTTCAAACCAAGGCACCAATTTACCCGACTCTACAAGTTGAGTTACAGGGTCGACAATGTGCTTAGGATAGCCTTGAATATAGCGTAAAGAAGGATGCATTCTGAAAGACCGTACAAGTTACGCCACGACAATACGTTGTGGTCTAGAAAATTGAGCCGCATAGTGTAACTGATCACACTTTTCTAATCACCTAGGATTCGTTACACTTTAGCGAGATTCACCAAGAGAATGAAAAAATGAAACGTGTTGTATTGTACGTCGCAGACAAATGCCCACACTGTAAAGATGCCCAACGCTATTTGGACTCTAAGAAAATTGTTTACCGCCTAACGAATGCAAAAATGCAGCGTGGCCGTAAAGAGTTACAGGCAATGGGTGCTCGCTCTATCCCTGTACTGAAAATCGGCGACCAAGTCATGGTCGGATGGAATCAGAAGAACTTCGATAAGATGTATAACTCTAAGAATACCTAACGTGTTCTAAGCCAGTCATACTTCTATACAACAAAGCCCGCAGCTCCGAATAAGGATCTGCAGGCTTTGTTTTATCTACTTCATCTTACTTAATTACACATACTGCTTCACAAAATCAATAAAGGTTCGGTCTGCTTTCGACAGATACCCTTCCTTTCTCCAAGCCAAAGATAGATTGAGTTTCACAGGATCTTTGAATGGCACGCCGACCACGTCTTCTTCGTACTCTGTGACCAAGCTGAGTAGTGCTGTTATGGCAAATTCTCGCTTCACGATAGATAAAATCATCGGTAGCAAATTGGTTTCGAATGCGATGGTCATATCTAGATTGTATTTCTTGCAGGTCGCATCAATAAAATCACGGTGGAAATAACCTGACTTGAACATGATCAGCTCTTGAGCGAAAAACTCTTCAAAGGTGATGGACGGTTGCGATGCTAGTGGGTGTTCTTTGCCTACAACAGCTAACATCTCAGAACTAAGTAGGTGGTCGGTTTCGAGATCATCTGGCACATTTTCATGATTGATAACCCCAATATCGAGTTCGCCGTTTAATAGCATCTCCCTAATTGACGCCGTACCCGCATCAATCAGCGTTAGCTTCAGGTTTGGGTACTGGCTTTTGAACGCCATAACGACTTGAGGAAAGAAGTAACTCCCCATCATACTTGGCGCCCCTAACCGCACTTCTCCTTTCTCTAACCCCTTTAACTCGTTCATCGCAAGCTGAGCATCATCAAACTGCTGGGCTATTCGCTTCGCATGCTCGAACAACACCTTACCCTCTTCGGTTAGGGTTACGGATTTGTCTCCGCGACGAAATAGAACTAACTCCAACGTTTGTTCGAGTTTTTTTATGGAGATACTCAATGCAGGCTGTGCAATATGCAGCGCTTTAGCCGCTTGCGTAAAGTTACCGAACTGAGCTACGGCAAGAAAATGTCGAAGGGGTTTTGATTCAAGCATGTCGATATATGAAATATATAGAGGTGATAATTTTAATATATTTCTTTAATCACGCTTGTACTGATAACTTGTTCACAAATAGCTTAATTACTCGCACAGGCGCTACGTAAATGTTTGATAAAGGCAGTTCTCAATACAAACGAATCACCCAATCATTGGCGATTGGTTCGTTTATCATTTTTTGCAACCTCTACCTTTTTCAACCTATCTTGCCGCACATGGCAGAACACTTCCAAGTATCAGAAACCCAAATAAACTGGTTGTTTGCTGCTACAACACTCGGCCTTTCGATTAGCTTGGTACCTTGGGCGATCGCCTCTGAAACCTTTGGTCGTAAACCCATTATTCTGTTCAGTCTGTTCGCTATACCATTAATAGGGTTAAGTATGGTGTTCACGACTACCTTGCTACAACTCGTAATTGCGCGCGCGTTCATGGGCATCGCAGTAGCAGCGTTTGCTGGAGTTGCAGTGGCTTATATGGTCGAAGAATTAACACCCAAAGCCTTTGCTGTCGCGATTGGCGGTTATATTGCGGCCAACTCATTGGGTGGTATCTTCGGTCGTGTATTAGGCGGCTTAATCACAGACTATTTCGATTGGCATGCAACTGTACTGTTTTTCGTTGTCGGTTCATTGCTTGGTGCACTCTTTATTGCCTATCGCCTACCTAACCAACAGAACTTCAAACCTCAAAAAGGGTTGTTCTTTCATCACAATCGTTCAGTCGTAATGCACTTAAGAAATCGTACTTTGTGGCTTGCTATGTTGATTGGCGGCGCTAACTTCGCCCTGTTTGTTAACCTGTACTCTGTAATGGGCTTTAGACTGGTATCCGAACCGCACTCAGTACCTGTTGGTTTGGCTTCACTCATATTCCTTTGTTACTTGGCTGGTACGGTAAGCTCTAAGCTATCCAACAAATGGACACTTCGTTTTGATCCTTTAAACGGAATTTTAATGGGTGTGTGTATCAGCCTAATTGGAATGCTGGTTTCTGCTTTTAATAAGGTTCCATTCATGCTCGCAGGTTTATTACTGATTAGTGGCGGAGCCTTCTTCGCGCATACCCTTGCCTACTCTTGGGTGAGTCAAAAAGCCCCGAGCGCTAAGGCTACAGCGACCGCGCTCTATCTGGTTCACTATTATATTGGCGGTAGTTTAGGTGGATTCTTGCTCTTGTACTGCTGGCAGTTATTTGGCTGGAACGGCGTGATTGCGGGCGGTTCTATCTTCTATGGCGCGATATTTGCTTGGGTCTATCAGTTAAAACAGCTTCAAGTATCGACCTCTAAGCTAGCTGAAGCTTAACTAAGACAAGGTATCCAGTGAATTATTGCTTTTGATTGACGTTCGTTCTGATATCCTACGCAAAATTTCATTTCGGAACCTGTTATGTCGAACACTCAAAACACAGATCTTCAAACCATCCATGACCAAGTAAAACAATGGTTAGACGATGTCGTTATTGGCCTAAACCTGTGTCCATTCGCAGCCAAGCCACAGCGTAATAAACAGATTAAGATCTTTGTGAGTGAAGCGAATACGGAAGAAGCGTTACTGGAAGACATCATGACGCATTTCGTAGAGTTAGATAACACGCCAGTCGCTGAATTAGAGACGACCTTGGTCGTGGTTCCTAACATGCTGCAAGATTTCTTTGACTACAACATGTTCATTGATTGGGTTGAAGCGTTGATCAAACAGCAAGACTGGGAAGGCGTTTACCAAGTGGCAACGTTCCACCCTGACTATTGCTTTGGTGGTGCGGCTCCAGAAGACGATGAAAACCTAACCAATCGATCTCCATATCCGGTTTACCATTTGATTCGAGAAGCAAGCATGGAAAAGGTACTGAAGCACTACCCTAACCCTGAAGCGATCCCAGATACCAACATCGCGAGAGTCGAATCTTTAACGCCAGAAGAGCGTCGTAAACTGTTCCCTTACCTATTTAGTTAAGCGATTCCGAATCGGAAAATGCAATACGTTTCCGTATTTACGAACTTGCACGTTCTTGATGATATGGACGAGATACAAACTGATCTCGTCCATTTTGTTTAGCGATATATAAACATTCGTCAGCCACTTTAATCAGAGAATCGAGCGCCGACATCCTTTCCCCTTTGCTATCACCTGTACTCAACTCAAAATGACACGCCCCAATTGATATCGTAACAGGCTTGCGATCGAGTGTAATTTTCTTCATATCTTCCAAAAGCGATCTGAACTTATCTTCAACACCACTTGGGTCACTATTTAGGTACCAAAGAATGAATTCCTCTCCGCCAAAACGTGCAACAAGCTCTCCTTCTTGAATGTTGTTACTCAGAACATTGGCCACTTTCTTCAACACAACGTCACCCATTTGGTGACCATATGTATCATTAACTTGTTTAAAGAAATCGATATCGACAACAGCCAAAGTGCCCTTTCCTAAAAATCCTTTGAGCTGCTCGACTTCTGCGTTGAGCGTTTTGAACAAACAACGCCTATTCGGTAAATGTGTGAGAGGGTCATATAAAGCTTGGTATTCTAGCTTCTCGTTCAGCTCTTGCAGCTTGTGCTCTTGTTGTCTTCGAACCAATTCCACCTCAATCCATGAGGCCATCAACTTCATTACATCAATATCAAACTCTTTGAACTCGCGATAATACGGATTACCACTCGAGAAATTTAGAGTGCCATAGAGCTCGTCGTCGACGAAAATTGGAATACCAATGTAAGATTCTAAGCCGAAGGAGTGGTAAGCAGGATGTCTCGCGTAGGTTTTGTGTTTACCACAATGTTCAATGCAGATAGGGCCACTCGATTTGCAAGTAATCTCGCAATAAGTCGAACAATATTCGAAGGTATCACCGCGATGGAGATCAACACCTTCAGGTTTAACACAGTGTTCAACAAAGTAAGTGTTACCATCAATTTTAGATAAGATACCAATATCTAAGTTGAAGCGTTCAAGGCCCATATTAAGCAACTGAGCAATCTGATTATCGAAGCCCTTTCGATAATCGTTGGTGATTTGATACAAGCGGCGTATAACAACTTCGCTTTCACTAGCTTGGTGCATAATGATATCCCACTGCTGCCGAAGTTAGTGACAACATTTACATTTCTAATATAAACAGAGTAAAAGGGAGAAAAGTATAATAATCAATGAATTTGTGTACAAAATGCCTCATTGATCCAATGAATAAAGGTCGAGTTCTTCGACTTTGCGTTAGCACCCTATTCCCAGCTTTGGTAAAATACCCCATTAACGAAACAGAATGGATAGGAAAATGAACCTTTCTCAACTAAGCCAAGAAATCTACGATCACCTTTACCGCGACATTGAAGAGTTCCGCAGTACTTTTGATCTGCCTGTTGCTGCTCCTGAAACAATGGACGAAAAAGGCGATACGCTACATACCTCTCTAGCGATCGAAGAACTGACAGAACTTGCAGAAGCTGACTCTAAAATCGAACAAGCGGACGCTATTGTAGACAGCGTTTACGTTTTGATGGGACGTTTGGTTCACCTTGGCCAAGCTAAGGTAGAAGATAACCTAGCAATCAGCTACCTGATCGACCTACTGTTGAATGTTTCTAAAAACCGTTCAATCGACTTTCTGCCTTGCTGGGACGAAGTACACTCAAGCAACATGAGCAAAGTGTGCCGTAACGAAACAGAATACGCAGAAACTGAAGCTTTCTATGCTGAGCAAAACATCAAGCTGATGGCTGTTCAGAAAGGCGAATACATCATTGCTAAGTGTGCGGAAGATTTCGTATCTGAAGGTAAGACAGTTCGCCAAGGTAAAGTACTAAAATCGGTACACTACCGTCCTGCGAACCTTGAGCCTCTAACGGCTTAAGTAAGGTTATAACTGAAGCGCTTTAAAACATCAGTTGACTGAAATAGAAAACGCCACGTTCTTGTCACGTGGCGTTTTATTATCTATTCGAGAACTCTAGCTGTGTTAGCTGTAGCCGTGTGTTAGAAACCGAGCGCTATACCAGTCGAGCCATGTGATAAGCCGCCACATATTCACCATTTCTAAAGGCAAACCCTGCTGACTCCCCTTCAATAACGAAACCAAACTTCTTATACAGGCTGATCGCTCTCTCGTTATCTGTATAGACCGTTAATTCCAGTCGTTTGATGTTAATCCAGTTATCACACAAGTCGATTGCGGTCGCAAGTAGCTGACTGCCGACACCTTTGCCTAATACATCGTCTTTAACACCCATACCAAATGAAGCAACATGACGCCTTCTTGGGTTTACACACACTTCCATTCCTAAATTACCGACAATTTCTCCATCAATTAACGCGACATAGGAGTACACGTTATCAGGGATATTGGAGATTCGTTTCTGCCAGCTTTCTAGAGACGGATTTGGGAGTTGCAGCGTACCGGTATAAGCATTAGTGCATTCGTAGATTTCTTTTATTCCCTTCGCATCTGACGGTTCAGACCGTCTCACTATAATACTCATCGCAACTCCTACTATTATTCTTCACTAATTGTGATGCACATCCTCAATGTGCATCTAGACACACTATCAAATAGTAAATATTTAACAATAGGTTAGATGAAATTGTTTTTATTTAACAATTTAGTAAGTATGGGCATAAACAAGGCGAGACAATGACTTTGAATGGGGCATTAATGATTGATGCTAAGGAGTTAAACTCAGGAAGGCTAAAGTGTGTTAATGATATATACACAGATGCTGCAACAAGGGCACAACTCTCTGTGCCCAGTTCTTGATTATGTATTGAGCTAGTCACGCTCACATTGAACTTGCATGACTTTTAAATCGGTAGTGTTTAACTTCTTAGCTAGAGCTGCACCTTCTTGGTTACATTCTTCAAGGCTCGTGAATTGTGTGTTCACCTCCATTTCAGCCGTACTTGGTGCGCCAGCCATCATTAAGCTAAGAATCAGTGTTAGTTCGTACATTATTAGTCCTCTTTCGAGTTAAATAAGCATCCATTCAAATAAGATAAGGTGACTCGTGTTTTTCCTATGCACTTGTCGCGTTTGAAATAATTCTAATCAATCCCCCAGTGAGTTTTACCATTTCGTGCCACGAGACGATAAACACCTTAAACAAAAAATGACGCTACATCTCTGTAGCGCCATTTACGCGGTAATAAACTCAACCCAAATGGAATCACCAGGTTGACAGTTAACAGGCCTTAGTTAGCTGGACGCCAAACGCCCCATTTGTCGTTTTCGTAGGTCGCTTCAGGGTTTGTACCGCCCTGAACCCACCATTGTGCTTTCCATGACTGGTTAGAGTAAGTCACGATTTCACCACCAAGGTAAACCTTAGACGAGTCCCACGTGCCTAGATCTGGGTCTGGAGTCGGATCTGGATCCGGCGTTGGATCTGGTTCTGGTGTTACGCCACTATCATCAGCAATCACTTCAAATGTGAAGGTTTCAACGCTCTCACTTTCAATAGAGCTAGCAATGAAAGACAATGTTTCGTTCGCTGTGATCGCTGTAGTATCAACCACAATTGAAGCCGTACCATGGTTTTGGATGCTTACTGCAGAACCTTGTGTTTGCGTAAGGTTTGCGGCTTCACTCGTGGCAATCACAACTTTGTCGCCCGCATTCACTACATTGTCACTCTTCACTAATTCGTATATGTCGCCTTTCAACGGCTCAACACCGCCGTCGCCACCGTCAATCAGCGTTAACTGACCTGAAGCACGGCTATCTTTTGAGTTAAAGAAGTTACGTGATGGATTGTTTTGGAAGTACATGTAGTGTTCCATTTCGGCATGCCAGTCACCGATGAAGATCGCACCGTCTTTAAACTCTTCGTGCCAACCGTTGATTTCAGAAGCGAGCAGACGAGCCCAATCGTTCACGTTGCTCGAATTAATCACTATGTCGAAGCTACGCGCGATTTCACCATACTTGTTGATGATGTCGTACTTAACTGTGTCGCCAATTTCTGGTGTACCAACCTGGTCAGATACGAACAAGTCGCCACGTACTAAATCAGGTTGTGGTGTAGGTTCAGGCGGAGGTGTTGTGCCACCTGTAATAGTGATGTCTGAACAGTTGTAGAAGCCTTCACCCGCAGCATCGTTGCGCTGCCAGCGTACATATAGGATCGCATCGCCAGAACGGTCAGATGGAATCGTCACGTTAATACGGTATTTGCCACCACTTACAGGAACATTGCCCACTGCTTGGATAAGATCTAAGTCACCCCACGCTAGGCCCTTGCTCAAGTCTGCGTTTGGTTTCGTTAGGTAGAACTCCCAAAATGAAGGATTGTGTGGTGCAGTCGCGTTGAATACATATTCAAACGTGCCTGTACTTAGCTCGGTACGAGTCCAACCAGTATGAGGCACACCCATACCGCGCTTTTGCGAATCGTTGGCATAACATAGCGTGCCATCAGGAATCGCTGCTTTCACAGCGTTGATGTTGTTGAAGTCCTGAATGTTTTTTGCGTATTCGTTACGTTGAACAAACGGGTACGAGCCAGAAATATCTTTCGCTTGAGCACATGCCGCATTTGGTGGTGTACCCGACCAAATCCCACCTTGCTCGTAACACGTGTTCTGACGTGCGCTTGGAAATTCAGACCAACCATGAGCGTTTGCCACTGAAGGCAAACTCGATAGCATAGCCATACCTACTGCTACTTTTAGAAGATTATTATTTATTGTTGTCACTTTCCCACTCTCTATTATTTTACCCTACACACAAGACCAACTGGTCAACAACCAATCAATATTGCAGTTCGAGGGTCTATAGTTCTTGTTCAAAGAACAACGAAAATATATACGTCAATTTTATCAATAACAGCGGGTTTTATATTGATAGGAATCAGAGTCACACAACTCATAGAAATGCGTTGTCGATAGATGATGTTGCTTCGAATTATTGGATCTCAGTATTCCATCTTGATTGAGGAAACAATATCCAAAGTGAATAAAAAAGCGGCTTAATGAGTAAGCCGCTTTTTGGAGATACATTATATGTACAGTAGAAATGTACTTAGATAAATAGTGATTAGCGAACTAATAGCGGCTATTCATGCCCATGCGATGTGACATGTCGTCGTCCATGCGACCGCCCTTCCAACCGCTGGCACCTAAAAGGTTTAGAACGTCGCGTGCGTTGTAGCCTTCACCACCAAAGAAATCGTTAGATACATCATTTCTCAGCAATTGAATGGTGGGTGCGAGTTCAGCATCAAGATCTTGTGGATCAGCAAACAAAGCCAATGCAATTTGTTGTTGGCACTTACTCAGTTCTTTAGAACTGGTTTCAACTTGTCCGATAGAGAAGAAATCGCGGCTCCCGTAACTCTTAACCATCTTTGCAGAAAGGAGTTTGATTACCTTTTTTATTCTTCGTCTTTGGATATATCTAAACATATTTGACCCATTTACTAGCTCGTCTTTAACCCAACAATCCGCTTAAACAAACAACAAATAAGTTTGATTATCGACTGAGATACTTTTGACTTCAGTATTGAACACGGACTCTAGCAGTTCAGGCATAAGAACTTGTTCAGCACTACCAGACGATTGAAGTACGCCTTTGTCGAGCATCAACACCTGGTCAGCGTGTCTTAGAGTTCTGTTCAAGTCATGGTTTGCCATGATCACCGCAATGCCCTTCTCAGCCACTCGTTCAATGAGCTTGTAGAGTAAAGCTTCTTGAGCAATATCCAATGGCGCTGCTGGCTCATCGAGAATCAACAACTTCGCGTATGGGTTAAGTGTCGGCCAAATTTGCAAGCACATGCCCGCCAAGCGAACGCGTTGCCACTCACCACCAGACAGTGTCTGAATTGAACGATGGAGTTTGTCTGTGATGTCCAACATCTGGCTGATTTCTTCCAAAGCAGCATTGATTTCAGCATCAAGTCCTTGTGAAGAGCTTGGCAGAGACAACGCAAGGTATTGGAACACTTCTAAGTTAAAAGCCGGTCTTGCGCTTTGACACAAATAAGCGCGATGCAGTGACAAGTCTTGCAGCGACAACTCTGATAAGTCTTGCTCATCGAGCTTGATATCGCCTTTATAACCATCACCAATACCCGAGATGGCCTCTAGTAAGGTGCTTTTACCACTGCCATTGGGGCCGATAACGTGAGTCACCTGCCCTTGCTTGAGCTCGAATGAGAGCGGTAATAAACGAGCGCCGACGCTCAGGCTCTTAATTTGAATCATGATTTTTAATTAACATCCAAATGAAGATAGGCGCACCGATACTTGTGGTCATCACACCCAAAGGTAACTCTGCAGAGTCCAGTAAAGTACGCGCGCAAATATCAGCAAACACCAACAATGCAGCACCCGCAACAGCAGACAAAGGAAGCAGGTATTTGTTGTCAGTACCAATCGCTAAACGAAGTAAGTGTGGCACAACCAAGCCCACAAAGCTGATTACGCCGCCTAATGCCACGGCACAGCCGACCAAAATAGACACGGCGAAGATCAAGCGCCAACGTAACTTAGGCACATTCACGCCCAGCTGAGCAGCGTGTGTCTCACCTATCATCATTTTGTCTAGCTTACTGCCTTGCAAGCACAACCAAATAATCACCGGGATCATCACTAACGTTAGCGAGTGCTGATACCAAGTCACGCCACCTAAGCTGCCCATTAGCCAATACATCAATAAGCGAAGGCTAAGATCGTCACTGAAATAGAAGGCCCATGTCACCATCGCGCCAGAAAGAATGCCTAACGCAACACCCACCAGCAGCAGTTTGGCAGTGGTCAGTCGCATCGCTTTTACCATGCTCACCAGAATCACGGTGAAACAGAGCGAACCTAACACGGCGGCAATCATGAAGAGTTCTGGAGTCGGAGCAAACGGCAAGAAGAACAGTACAATCACCATGGCTAAGCTTGCACCGCCAGAAATGCCGAGCACACCTGGCTCTGCCAATACGTTGCCTAATAAGACTTGTAAGCTTGCGCCAGATACTGCTAGCCCTGCCCCAATAGCAATAGCGGCCAATAATCGAGGTAAGCGTAAATCAATCAGTAGTTTTTGTTCTAACGTGGACAAGGTGCCCAGAGGGGAAATGAAGAGATCGCCAACCATTAGGTAAATTGCACTCAGCGCGACAAGCAGTGCTGCCATCAGATAAATGGCTCTCATCCATTTGCGCTGTTTTTGGTGAAGAAGTTGTTGGAAATCCATATCAAGCTACTTTGAAAATGTTCGCGTAACCTTACCTGTATCCCCAAATAAACTCAAGGCTCACACCGTAATGTGAACCTTGATATTTCAACCAGTTGAGCGGTTGTTTTCGTCGTTTAAACCCGAGTCGATATTAATCGTACACAAGCTGACCATGGTCGAATCGCGTTTCAACTTCACACACCATTAAGGCCGCTCGTTGACCAATCGCAACATTACGATTTGGGAACACCACAGCTTCGTTTTCATTCTTCGCCATTAACGGTTTATCACCATCATGTCCGAAAACTTCACCGTGTTTAAACGCGGTAAAGTTCTCGACAGAATCAGAGAACATGAAATCGAAATCATCATGCAAACGAACAATGGTTCGGCTCACACGATAAGTAATGGTTCGCTTAGGTAAATGCTCTGGCTCAACTTCAGCAATCAAGTTACGCATCGCCAAGTCAAAAGCCGTTAGCTTATCAAGTTGGTTCTCACCAATTCTCGCTACTTGCCCTAACTCCATTGTCAGCGCTTGCGCTTCGAAATTCTCAGCGCTATACCAACTGAATGTGCTGGTTGGTGCATTTGACAGCAACACTGCTTCAACGTGCGCACTGTTAATGAAATCAAACAGCTCTTTGCTGCGTACTTCGTGGCGAACTTTAGGGCTCACTGCAAACGAGTAATGCTTAGATAAACGGATTGCACAGTGCAAATCTAGATGCCAACGAGTGGCAGGTTCCGTTTCCTTGTAAAACTCAGTCACCAAGAACTTCAAGTTCTTCGCGATATCCACTTCTCGATTGCTCTCGTACTGCTTTTCATCAAACAGACGATTCATGTTCACATCAAGAAAACGAGTATGCGCGTTAGTGGCTTCCGGGTGAGCGATGATAAACAAGCATCTCGCGTTTACTACTTGGAAGCCTGTTTCAATATCCTCAATGAGCTTATCGATCAGCTCCATTGGTGAAGTTTCGTCGCCATGAACACCGGTTGAAAAAATGATGTTCTTGGTTTCAGAATTAAAATCCGCGGGAATGACTTCCAAGACACCGCGTTGATGAAGCTTAATTTGAACACCGTTACTCAGTACGGTCTGTCCTGCAAACACTTCTTGCTCAAGATCTAGGCTGTCAAAAAGAAATGATTGGCGAAAGAGGGTCTTCGTCATGCGCTACTCCTTAATTGCACGGCCGTATGTTAATAAATTGTACATAGAAATTGTGTTGCTAGGATCGCACTTATCAACAGAAACTCCGTTATCACTCACAAATACTACCCATATATTTTTATATTACCTGCTGACCTTACGAACCGACATCTGTTCCAAATAACTTTCTCTATTTAAAGAGACTTTTGGTTGTTTCGGCTTTTCTCAGGTTATATCAGCAAGATAAGAGCCACGTAAGCTAACACAGCTCTTACCTGCCATGAACAGATTGAGATCAATTAATCTTCCTGATCGAGCAATCTTTCAAATTCATCGATTTGAACTTTGACCATGTCGATACTTTGTTGCCAGAATTCAGCCTGAGTCAGATCCATTCCCAAGTGTTTTTGAACCACGTCTTCCGCCATCATGCTGCCCGTATCACGCAGTAGAGACACATAATCACCGTAGAACTGCTCGCCTTTCGCGTCACGCTGCGCGTAAACACCTTTGCTGAACAGATAACCGAATAAGTATGGGTAGTTGTAGAAGCTAACTTGAGAAATACTGAAGTGCAATTTGCTCGCCCAGAAATAAGGATCAGCTTCAGTCATTGCATCGCCGTACCACTCTTTCCAAGTGCTTTCCATCAGGTCACATAATTGCTGAGCCGTCAGTTCGCCTTTTTCACGCTGCTCGTAAAAGGCTTTTTCGAATTCGAAACGCACTGGAATGTTGACCATTAAAGCCAACGAAGAAGACAGCTCTTCCCATAGCATCTCAAGTTTCTCGTTACGTGTTTGAGCTTGCGTTAACAAGTGATCACGAACGATGTTTTCAGCAAAAATAGAAGCCGTTTCTGCAAGCGTCATTGGGTAGCGAGTCTTACACAACGGCATGTCTTTCATTACCCAGTTGTGGAACGCGTGGCCCAGCTCGTGTGCCAGTGTCATTAAGTCAGATCGGCTGCCGCTCCAAGTCATGAACACAAGCGGTGTGCGTGTCGCGGCAAACTTAGTGCAGTAAGCACCTAAACGTTTATTCGCTGCTGGTGCGGCATCAATCCAACCATTCTCAACCATCAAAGCGACAAAGTCAGCCATCTCTGGATTCACTTCAGCGAAGGCGGTTTTGATCACTTCAATCGCTTCATCAAATGGGTAAACCTTAGATTCAGCGTCACCAAGTGGCGGCATTGCAGCTAAGTGATTCCATGGCTTCATTTCGTCTAAGCCGTGAACTCTTGCCATCAACAGGCCCGCTTTCTGGCCTACTGCGCGATTGGCTTTCGCCACAGACATCATGGTGTCTAGTGTTTCAGGCACAATTCGGCTGCCGTGTAGGCTTGGATCTAAGAAATGCACATCTGCGATTTTCGAGCGCTTTTTGTTTTCAGTCAAACGCCAACCTGCAAGCGCATTTAGAATCGAAGCAAACGACTCTTGATGCGTTTTCATAGCACCTTGAACCCCGCGCCATGCAGGCTCTTGTTTGTCGAATTCGCTGCCGTACAACAAGCTCGCAGCCTGCGAGAAACCAAGCGCTTCTTCTTCACCATCAAGTTTTAACGACAGTTTCAAAGAGCCGGTTAGGTTATCGTATAAACGCCCCCACGCATCACGGCCATCGACTTTCATGGCTGCTAAAAGCTGCTCTTCAGCAACACTAAGTCGGCTGCTTGATAACTTACGTGAGCTTTCAATCGCGAAACGTTGGCCTGCAACATCTGCACTCTCGTGTTCTAAAACCGCATCAATAAACTCTGGTTCAGCGTGAATCAGCGTGTCTTCATAAGGGCTGAATGCTTGAGACATTTCAGAGTTCAGCTTTGCGACACGTCCAAGCAGTGCTTTGGCTTCTGTGTGAGTCGCGTCTACCGAAGCGTGGCAGTTAGCAAAGGTGTTAATTGTACTCAGTAACGTGCCTGCCGCTTCTGAGGTCTGGATTGCGTTTTGCATTGCCAGAATGATGTGACGCTTTTCAACATGCAGGTACAAGAGTTCAATACACTGTTGAATGAGTTCGATGTCTTGTTCGATTTTTGCATCATCAAGATCGCGATAAGCAATGCTTAGATCCCAACTCGGTGTTGTCATGACTAAATTCCTTTCACGTAGGTAGTAATACCAATCTGGTATAGCGGTTATCGACACCGCTTTATACTTCTAATACTTTTTCTATTTACAGATCTAATTAGATGTTAATTCTTAAAACTGTGTTTTGAACACTCAGAGAACAGGCTGCCCTATCGCTTTGACGCTAATAAAGCTCTGCGCGAACTGAGTGACTTGAATATGGGTTATCGACGCATTCTCTATCGATAGCTTCGAGTACAAGCTCGGATTTTTCCAATCAATATCAAGGTAGTGAGCCAATAACATTCGAATTACGCCACCATGAGTAACCAGCAATAGATTGTCACTTGGATTGTTCAAAAGTTGCGACCAAGCTTGAGTTACTCTGTCGTGGAAGCTCTGTAAACTTTCTGCACCAGTCAGCTGATGATTTGCCGGGTCTTGCCAAAAGGTGTCTAGCATCGCCCACTTATCTTCAAGTTCATCAAACGCGATGCCGTCCACTTCACCAAAGTTCATTTCTTGAAATTCTGGTGCAATCGACAAAGGTACCGACACACGCTCTGAATATAAGTTTGCGAGATCGCTACATCGTCTTAATGGCGAGGTAACCACACCATCAAAAGCCACACCGTGTTGCACCAAGGCTTCACATATTTGATGTTGAAGCTTCGGATTGACTAACACGTCAGATACACCGTTTAGCGCCGCCTTCCCTTCCACCTTGCCGTGTCTTAGCAAATAGATATTTTTGGTTGTTCCATTGACCATGTATGTGACCTAGCCTTGAGCATCAAACGAATGATTTGAGGGTTTTAAATTCAACGGTAATCCTGCCGCTATCAGCGTAACTCGTTCGACAACGCGAGCGAGCGCTTGGTTCATTCGTCCTGCATTGTCGACAAACAAGCGTGACACTTTACCCAGAGGCACAACGCCTAAACCCACTTCATTAGAGACCATAATGATGTGTGCAGGGCTTTGTTCCACGCTTCTGACCAAAGCTTCAACCTCAGCTTCGACTTGCTCATTGGTCGCTTCATCACCCAGTTCAAAGATAATGTTGTTGAGCCAGAGTGTGAGGCAATCAATCAGTACAACATCGTCTTGATTAAACGACTGCAGTTTCGTAGCTAAATCGACAGGCACTTCATGCTCAATCCACTCTCCACCACGACGATCCTTATGATGGGCGATTCGTTCACGCATTTCATCGTCTAAATAGGTCGCAGTCGCTATGTAATGCAGACGCCCATTTGAACATGCTTCAATTGCATATAATGCTTGTTGTTCTGCAAAACTCGACTTGCCTGAGCGCGCGCCACCTAAAATAAGATGGCGATGACTCTGATACGTTTGATTATTGGTTGTCATGTGTTGCCTCTAATCCTGAATGCATTACATAAAGCCGTTGTAGAAAGCAGCGGCGAACACAACGTAAATCAATAGTTCCATCAATTGTTGAGCCGCGCCCAAACAGTCACCAGTAAAGCCACCAATGCGTGCAATTAACCACTTTTTGAAGCCCATTCTAAACAGGTAAGCAATCACAGCTAAAACACACGTAAACGCCAATCCAAACCACAAGCTTGGTAACAGGCCAATCAACATAAGGAAGACAAGTTCACCCTTGGTTTGTTTGTTGGCTAGAGGCTTACTCTTGCTCGTGTCCAAGTCGCTGACATAAGGCGTGTCGTAAATAAGGGATGCCGCGATCGCTCGGCTAACGGTGTAGCTCGTCACGATGACCATAAACAATCCAGTCATGCTAACGAGTTCAGTAAGCAGAACCCACTTGCCAAGTAACGCCATGATCAGCGCAGACGCGCCGTATGTACCTATTCGGCTGTCTTTCATGATGGTCAAGCGGCGTTCCAATGTCATGCCGCCACCGATGCCATCCGCCATATCGGTTAAGCCGTCTTCATGGAAAGCACCGGTCAGCATCAAGCTGAAACTCATCATCAAAAAGATGGCAATCGAGCTCGGCAACACAGTATCAAGCAACAGGAACAAACCACCACACAAGGCACCAAGCAACAAACCGACTGTTGAGAAATAACGACCAGAACGGTTCATACGCTCTTCTGAATAAGGCGTATTCTTCGGCATGGGCAAACGGGAAAAGAAGCCCATTGCCAACGAAAACAGTTCCCATTGATAAGCAGCGCGATCTTTCCAAGATCTTTGTGGCGTATCGCTCATTAAACTGTGACTCCAGCGCTCTCGAAGCTCGCCATATTGTTATAGAACTCGGCTGCCGCTCGGATGATTGGCATAGCTAAAGCTGCGCCCGTGCCCTCACCTAATCTCAAGCCAAGGTCGAGCAACGGTTCAGCGTCTAGCAACTCTAATAAGATTTTGTGCCCTGACTCTTCAGAGCGATGCGCGAAGATCATGTAGTCACGGCAATTCGGTTCAATTAAGGTCGCGACATACGCTGCGGCTGACACAATAAAACCATCGACCAATACTGGAGTCCTGTTTTGATAAGCTCCAAGGAAAGCACCGACCATTTGCACTATTTCGTAACCACCGACTTGAGCTAAAATCGATTTAGGATCGAGTCCTGCGCAGCGTGCAACACCTTGTTCAACCACCGCGACTTTTCGTGCAAACTGTTCATTGTTGATACCAGTGCCTAGGCCAACACATTCAACTGCAGTGCGATTTGCTAATGCACTTAAAATTGCTGATGCACTGCTGGTATTGCCGATACCCATTTCACCAAACATGATGATATTCGTACCATTCGAAATGGTTCTGGATACAAGCTCCACGCCCAGTTCAATCCCACGTTCAACTGTTTCTATGCTCATTGCAGCTTCGTTGGCAAAGTTATTGGTTCGTGTACCCAAACGCTGGGAGATCAGCATTGGGCTATCAGATTCGATTGGTAACAATATTCCTGTGTCGACCACGGTAATATCGATGTTGCTCACTGCGCAAAAACAGTTAATCGCCGCGCCGCCGTTTAAGAAGTTCAATACCATCTGTTGTGTGACGGCACTCGGGGCAATACTCACGCCTTCATCAGCAATACCATGATCACCGGCAAAAATGATGATGCTCGGTTTATTTAATTCAATATGTTCAACCGCAGCTTCTTTTCCTTGGCTTTGAATCAGAGCCAGTTGATGAGCAACCTTTTCCAGTAAACCAAGCGCGCCTAGCGGCTTAGTTTTTTGGTCAATGCGATGTTGGATGTACTGCGAGTATTTTGTATCTAACATAAAATTATGTGGTACTTAGATTGAGGAACGGGGTTTAACGATCTTATTCGCTGAAGCTAAATAGTTAACGCTTACTTAGGACGAGCGACAGAGAACACATTGGACAGCGTGGCGTATTCGCCTCCACCTAGTCGAGATAAAGGATCAAGTGCTAGTGCATCAATCTTCAAGCGTTCGCTCTCTTTATCGATCACACCTTCAGAGATATACACCTGTTCAACTTGAGCAAAGACAAGGCTTTGCGGTACTTCACCGACTTCTTTAACTTCATACAATGTGCAACCAAAAGTCACAGCGCACTCCTTCACTCTAGGTAAAGAAAAACCTTCAAACTCAACCAACTCGATATTATTCGCGGTTACTTCAGACTCACCATGATCGAGCGTGGCTGCTGTCGCCGTCATCACCTCGGCAGAACTGGCTGACGCGATATGAATGACCAACTTACCCGTTTCAAGGACATTACGAGTGGTGTCTTTGAGTTCGCCCGATGGCTTCTTCCCGACCGATAACATCAGTAGCGGCGGATTGCTGGAAACAGGCGTGAAATAAGAGAAAGGCGCTAGGTTGTACTCTTGGTCAGAAGATTCCGTCAATGCCCACGCTATCGGGCGAGGAACGACGGTTTGTGTCATCAGGTGATAAATCTGAGTGGGAGCGAGAGTATCAAGCTTGAGGTTCATAGCACATCCTTGGTCTATGTGAATTACGACTCAGTTTACGTGTTAAGCAAAGCTGTATCTATGCCTAAGTAGCAGAAACCGCAGAGAGTGTTCGTAATTTAAACAGTTCAGCTTCTTTTCTGAACAAAACAATCACAAAACATAAAATTCATACCAACTAACCACAAATCTCAATCACTTACCTTTGTCACTTTTATCTCTGATACAAATAGCTCGCATGAATCATAATATCTCTATTAATAAGCACTCTATAAATAAGCTCGAAATTAATAAAAGCTCACACCTTAACTCCCGGCAGTCTTTTGGCTTTCTATCTCACCACATTTTTTAAAATCTGGTTTACTTATCAAGCAACCTTCAAAAATTATCTTTAAATTTTATTCGCTTAAAATTAAAACACTGTTTATATTAAACAAGCACTTGCAAGCAGGTTAAGGATAGCTATGAGCATTTCTGGAGATAAAACATCGGTCGTAGTGGCTGGTGCGACTGGGCTAATTGGTCGTCATGTGATGAGCCTACTCATCGATGAACCCGCAGTTGATCATATTTATGCCTTATCCCGAAGAGCGCTAGATTCGCAGTTTCATTCCGACAAACTCCACACGCTCATTCACAGTGATCTCCAAGTCACCAGTTGGGACGATACCCAAGCCACACCCAATCTTGGGGTGATCTGTTTAGGTACGACCAAAAAAAAGGCAGGTTCGAAAGAAGCATTGCGCAAAGTCGATGTAGAGTTGGTCAGCCACGTGGCTCAGTCGATGAAATTTCTTGGGGTTCAACGTGTTGCGGTTGTGTCCAGTTACGGCGCGTCCGTTGATTCCTATTCGCACTACCTCAAGTGTAAAGGGCAGATGGAACAGAACTTAAAGCGAATCGGTTTTAAGCAACTGTTCATTGCACGCCCTGGGCCACTGTTGGGTGAACGAGAAGAACCAAGAGTCGATGAAAAACTGCTACAGAGCATCTTTCCTCTGCTGTCACCATTTATGTTTGGCAAGTTCAAAAACCTGCGCCCGATTCAGTCGAAAGACGTCGCACAAGCCATGTTATTCCGATTGTTCGAAAATAATTTCCATAATATCGAAATTTACTCGTCAAGCGACATGCTTGATTTATTGGCAAAATATCGCTAAAAAGCTCATCTATTCACCACAATGTTGGATATCCACTCATTCTATTCAGTGGATATTACCTATCGTTCTATTTAATTACTTTTCCTTATTTTACGTTTTGTTACAGGTCGCTACTGTAGCTAACAGTATTTGCGCCCATATATCTAAGCGCCCTATCGATTTAAAGAAATTCATAAGGAAAACAAATGTCACTTTCAGCTATCGCTGCCTTAGCGGTATTCACTGGTATCCTCTTCTTTCTCTACGGACAGCAGAAAAAAGAAAACACGTTATCGCGCTTAGTTCTATTAGGTTTAGTTTTTGGTAGTGCTTTCGGCCTAGGTCTTCAGCTTTTATTTGGTGAAGGCAACCCGGTTATTAAAGAAACGCTAGACTGGGTAAACATTGTTGGTCGTGGTTACGTTGGCCTACTGAAAATGGTGATCATGCCATTAGTATTGGTTTCAATGATTGCTGCGGTAGTGAAGCTTGAAAAAGGCGGTTCACTGGGCAAAATTTCTGGCATCACAATCTCTGTATTGTTAGCAACCACAGCGATTTCTGCGATTGTCGGTATTGTCGTAACTCAAGCATTTGGCTTATCTGCTGAAGGTTTGACAGAAGGTGCTCGCGAAACCGCACGTATCGCAACGCTAGAAAGCCGCATTGGTACTGTTTCTGACTTAACGATTCCACAAATGCTGGTTAGCTTCATTCCAACCAACCCATTTGCAGACCTAACGGGCGCTCGCTCTACGTCTATCATCGCGGTTGTTATCTTTGGTGTGCTAACGGGTATTGCTGCACGTAAAGTAATGGCAGAGAAAGAAGAGCTAGAATCTCCAATTCGTACCTTTGTTGAAGCGGCTCAATCTATCGTGATGCGCTTAGTTAAGATGATCATGGCACTAACGCCATACGGCATCGCAGCGTTAATGGCGAAAGTAGTAGCAACATCAAGCGCTTCTGACATCTTAAGCCTACTAGGTTTCATCGTAGCGTCTTACGTTGCAATTCTATTGATGTTCGTTGTTCACGGTGTGTTGGTTTCTTTTGTTGGTGTAAACCCGAAAGAGTACTTCCAAAAAATCTGGCCTGTTCTAACGTTCGCTTTCACTTCGCGTAGTTCTGCTGCAACGATTCCACTGAACGTTGAAGCTCAAATCACGAAGCTAAACGTACCACCAGCAATTGCTAACCTATCTGCATCTTTCGGTGCGACAATTGGTCAAAACGGTTGTGCGGGTATCTACCCTGCAATGCTAGCAGTCATGGTTGCACCTACGGTTGGTATCGACCCAATGGACATCAATTTCATTCTGTCTCTGATTGCAATTATCACGGTGAGCTCTTTCGGTATCGCAGGTGTGGGTGGCGGTGCAACGTTCGCAGCACTTATCGTACTTCCAGCGATGGGCCTTCCTGTAACGATTGCAGCACTGCTTATCTCTATCGAGCCACTTATCGATATGGCTCGTACAGCGCTTAACGTATCAGGTGCAATGACAGCTGGTACGATTACAAGTCGCCTATTAGGTAAGAAAGACAAGCAACAAGATCTGGAACAAGCGAACGCTTAATTCTGAATCAAACTTCTCGACCAACAAAAAAACCGATGCCCATGCATCGGTTTTTTATTATCTGTCTTATGTCAGACCCACGGTGTAACCAGTAGAACTTAAAGCACCAATCGAATCACTTTCTCAGCTAATGCTTCATCGTCGTCTTCACTTAAGCCACTGATACCAATAGCGCCAATCACCTGCCCTTGATGTTCAATTGGAACACCACCTTTGAAGCCAGTGATCTTTGAATCGGTCCAGTAACTGAGGTCTTTCCCTGTTTCTCTTGCCCAAGCACCCAAGTTACCACTCGGTTGTCTGTCTCTAGCAGAGGTATAAGCTTTGTTTTGAGCCAACAAACCCGCCTGCACGCTAACGTTGTCCATTCGGGAGAACGCCAACAGTTCACCATGTGTATCACATACACTCACAGCGATGGCTTGATTGTTGTGCCCTGCAATGTCGAGTGCACTGTACACAAGTTGCTGTACTATTTTTTGATTCAACATGTTCATCCCCTATGGCAATGCTTGACCACGTGAGTACACGTATAAGTTGTACCACTCTTCACGAGTGAGATTAATCTGAGTCGCAACTGCAGACGCCTTGATTCGGTCTAGATTGGTAGTGCCGATGACAGGTTGAATACCTGCTGGATGACGAAGTAAAAACGCCAGCACAATCGCTTCACTTTCTACGCCATATTGATTCGCTAACTGCGCGACATAATGTGCGGTCTTTTTCACGTTCTCGTGTTCTGAATACAAGCCTTGCTCTGCAAAACGACCTTGTGCCAAACAGCCCCAAGCTTGCAATTGAATGCCCTTCATTTGGCAATGCTCAAGCGTACCTGCAGCAAAATCAGATTGATGGTGCCCTTGCGAGTTAATCATCACGCCATCATTAAGCCAATCAAGCTTTGCCAAGCTCATTTCAATTTGATTCGCGACAATAGGCTGACCAAGCGCCGACTGTAGATACTGGATTTGGTGACTGTTCATGTTAGACACACCGAAGAAATCCACCTTGCCTTGAGCTTTCAGGTTCTCAAGCGTTCTTGCCAGTTCATCCAATTCCATCAGGGGATCAGGGCGATGCAAAAGCAACACGTCGAGCTTTTCGGTATTCAGACGGTTCAGAATGCCTTCTACCGATTGGCTTACCCAATCTGCCGAGAAATCATAGCGGCCCACGTTGCCCTCACCTTCAAAGCGAATACCACACTTGGATTGAATGAACATCTGGTCACGCAGTTCAGGTGCTTGTTGTAACGCTTGACCAAAGGCTTGCTCTGCCTTATTGAAAGTATAAATGTCAGCATGATCAAACAGGTTGATTCCCGACTCCAGTGCTGTGTCGATTACGCTACGTGTTTGAGCTACATCTGCAGTCGTGACCGGGGTGTCGTTCCAACCACCTCCAAGCCCCATGCATCCATAGGCGATTTGCCCAACACCCTCTAGGTGGTTTGATAGTGGGATGTTCTTTTGATTATCGTTTTTGTTTGTTGAATCAATGCTGTTCGTCATACCTGATCTCGCTTAGAAGGTTTGATACCAATAAATATGCCCCTATCATATTGTTCTTTTGGAAAAACAGAATATGCTAGTTACGAAATAATTGTTTGATATAGCGAACAATGAAAATAGACAGCTTTGAAGGAATACGCGAATGAACGAGCACAAAAGAATAGAACGATTGATCCTATTTGTAGAACTTGCTCAACAACTTAACTTTACCAAGGCAGCGGAAAAGCTTGGTATATCCAAGAGCTACCTTTCAGAACAAATTAAACGACTAGAAAGCGACTTACAGTGCCCTCTTCTTGTAAGAACCACCCGCAGTGTTCGACTAACCCAAGAAGGCGAACGTGCCCTAAAGCAAGGTTTAACGATCCGCTCTCAAGTATTGCAGCTTGAGCGCAGTGTTTCAGAACAACACGACATCGTCAAAGGCACGTTACGCCTTACTGCACCAAAGATGTTTACAGAGGTGTTCCTGTTCGATATCTGCCAGCAATTTAGACAGCAATACCCTGAGGTTCGCTTTGAGATTAATAGCAGTTACACCAACTTCAATCTCAACCAAGATGATATCGATATCGCCTTTCGTGCCACCAATACCCCACCAGATAACATGATCGCGAAACGATTGATTACCTACCAACACGATTTGGTTGCAACGCCCAGCTATCTTAATCAATTTGGTCGCCCCACCAGCGTGAGCGATTTAAGTCATCATCAATGTTTAGCGACACTGCATCAAACCGAATGGCCTTTAAAATCGGCGAATATCGATGTGTCAGGCTGGCTATCAAGTAATGACAATCACTTACTCAAGCAGCAAGCCATGGTAGGAAGCGGCATTATTCGTATCGCGAGTTATTACGTAGACAAAGAAGTTGAGCGTGGCGCACTAGAACGAGTATTACCTGATGAGTGCCTGCAGCAAGGGAACAGTATTTACCTGTTCTATCCGCAAGTCATCTACCCAGCTAAAAAGCATCAAGTGTTTATTAAGTTTGTTCAGAATTACTTTGAAAGTTTAAGTCGATAAAATGATGGGTTAGTTAACTCGATCGATACATAAAAAATGCAGCAACAATCGAAGGTTGTCTGCTGCATTTTTTGATCCTACCGGTCGATAACTTCTCTTACACACTTGATAGCACGGCATTTTCTCATGGTGAGGTTAGCGAACCAAAACAAGCGCTGATTAATACAGTGTCGGCTTACGCGATTAATGACGGCGACGAACCGAAGCAGATCATCGTTGACCTTCACTTTGAGCAATCTACCCAGTGGCGAAAAACCAACAGCTTTGACCTCTCAGAATCAGTAACGATCAACGAGAACTTTACTTGGTCTCAGGTTGGGAAAACAGATGTAACAGTAGTGCTTGAACAAGACCAACGTTTCTCTGACACCAACAATGGTTCTCACTCTGAATCTACAGAGCGACAAGCGATCATCACTGTGCCTGCTAGTTCTGTTTTGCCGTTTAGAGTCGAGTTTTATCGCTCAAGTATCTCTTACCCGTACCGCATCAAAGCGAACATAAGCTACGATGTCAATTTCACCGGATTCTTACGCTATAGCGGCAATGCACTAAGTTCACACCCAACAAACCGTCCAACAATCTCACACACCTTCACCATGGGTGCTAACAGCGAAGAACAAGCGAACATTCGCTATCAATGGGATCACCGTTACATTCCTGGTGAGATGAAATGGTGGGATTGGAGTTGGGCGATTAACGCGAATGGGTTAACACTGACTTAAAAGTGAAATCACAACGAAACAAAAGTTTGCGCTAATGGGGTCGATTATCGACAGGGATTCCATCAGGAGGATCTATGAAGCACTGCCCATTTTGTTCAACAGAATTGATCGTGAGAGACGATGTGAAACTGTGTCCACGACATGACATCGGCGACTGCTATTTTGATGGCTACGAGCAGCACCAGCTTGAGCATCATCAATTTTTGTCCAACCAACGAGAGCCCGCTTTTGACATCGTAGAGCTGTCGCTGACTGATGCAGAGAAGCACTAAACAAGTCATCATATTCAGCCTAAATTTGAAAGCCCCAATGTCTAAGACATCAGGGCTTTTTATCTTTACGTCACCTGACGCAGCGAATCAGGGTATGGTTAAATCAAGAGTTACCACATTAGATCATCTGGGATCACGAAATCTTTGTACGGGTCATCTTCGTCTACTTCATCAGATGTTGCTGCTTGAGTATCAACGATTGACTCTTCATCGCGCATCGCAATCTTGTTCGCTACAGATGTTGGGATAACAACATAGCTCTCGCCTTGACGTGCAATACTTAAGATACCTTTACTTAGTTGCTTTTGAGTCAGCTCTTCTACGTATAGGTATTTCACTAAAGTACCATCGGTGAAGTTGTATTTGATGTCGCCATCCTTCGATTCGATTTTGTTCATCTCAATCAGCTGTTTCACTTGAGCTTTGATTTCTTTGCTCAACTGTTGGTCTTTCAGCTGTTGGTTTAACTCTTTATCTTTCGCTTGCTGCGCCAGTTTGGTTTCTTCTGCTGCCGCTTTTGCTTCACGTGCTTGAACGCGAGACTTTTTCGAGCCTTTCTTCGCCTTCTTTAATTTTTTCTCATTTACCAAGCCAGCTTTAAGCATCTGCTCTTGGAGTGTTAACTTTGCCATGACTTTCCCAGTTCAGGATTAAAAACGGGACCATCATACCTGTTTTTGAGGAATCTGTTTACTGAACAATGGCAAAATTTATGCTGATAGAGCAAGGCGGTTAACGTTATCCCTTATCGTGATTCACAGCATCCATTTCTGGTTATTTCACGACCTATGATGTCCACGAAAACACACCGCTAGTGACTTACCCTCAAATCCAAATCGTTCATCTATTTGTTTGCGTGCGCGCGTATCACTTATCATTCCGACAAAGCAATATGTTAGTTTTCAATGATTAATCAAATTTATAAAACCATGGCATATATCTAATATTTGGATAATTCTGATAGAGTTATAACTCCAATGTCATAACTCTTTACTACGTTATTCTTTAAATCAACCAGTAAGGATAACGTGAAAATGAAAACTCAATGGACTTGCCTGAGTGCATTACTTGCATCAGCTTCATTCATTTCAACCTCGGCGATTGCAGATACCGATGTGTACCTGACCAATAACACCAACCAAGTGATGACGATTCAAGCCAACCATAGCGGCACTGATCTACTTCAACTTGGCGACGAGTGGCAACAGCATGTTGAGCAGATTGGCCCGTGGGAAACGAAGAAGCTGATCAGTTTCAATCGTTGGACAGGCGTAAAATCCGGTAAGACGTACGAGTTTGACACCGTGGTATCAAACTCTATTGGCGAAAGTGTCACACTCAATCAAACCATGAAGGGGCACTGGTACAACTCAACACTGCAACACGGTTTGAGCGCAGCAGACGTGAATTTAACACTACATGATGATCGCAATATTCATCGTAGCTCGACCAATGCTTTTGATGTGAATACTGAGCTTGCCTTCAAAGCTGATAACACCGCTCGCTACGATGATATTTACTACACCATCACCCCACAGAAAGTGGACGAACAACCAGAGCCAGACGCCAACACGCTGAAAGTCATGACCTACAATATCTGGGCCCTCCCCGCTATCGCTTCACACATCGGTGATCGTTACGACCTCATCCCTCAATACGTTAAGGGCTACGATGTATTAGCTCTTCAAGAAGTGTTTGCCAACGGACGAGATGAATTCCTGCGTGAACTGGCAAAAGAGTATCCTTACCAAACTAAGATGCTCGATAAAGATGGCATCAACATCTATGACGGCGGCGTGATCATTGTGAGCCGCTACCCTATTGTCAACGAAGCACAATACGTATTCCCTGATTGTACGGGCACAGATTGTTTTGCCGATAAAGGCGTGAATTACGCTGAAGTCATCAAAAACGGTCAGGCTTACCATGTGTTTGGTACGCACACCGCCTCATTCGATACGGACACGGCGCGTGATTATCGTCAGCGTCAATTTAGACAGATGCGTGAGCTAGCTCAATCACTGAATATACCAACTTCTGAAACGGTGATTTACAGCGGCGATTTCAACGTCAACAAACTTAAATTCCCAAGCGACTACCAACAGATGTTCGCCAACCTGCAAGCCACTGAGCCTGAGTACTCAGGTTATACAACTTCAACCTTTGATCCTCGCATCAATAACTTTGCTGGTGAACCCATGTCTGGCGGAGAAAACGTCGAATATCTCGATTACGTGGTGGTGAGCTCGGAATACGGGCAAAAAACTCACAACAATAACCGTGTTGATGTTCCTCGCTCGACTAGCGGTGAATTATGGAAACACTACAACCTTTCCGATCACTTCCCTGTTAGTGCTGTCATCAAGTAACGCGGTGAACGAATAATGTATCGAGTTATATTAATCCTAATGCTCGTCGCTGTGACGAGCATTGTTGGTTATTCATGGTCATCAAGATCGATTGAAACACCGCAATCCTCTGTCCAACATACAGAAGAAAAACAGCGGGTTTCTAAAACGACTGATGAAGATAGTCCCACAACAAATACGGCAGGCTTTTCAGACAATCACGTTTCGCAAGGTAAACAAGACCAAGCTGAAAACCTGAACGGAAAAGCGTATGCAGAAAACCTAACTGAACTCGAAGGAAAGGCGCTACAAAATCAGCTCGATGAGTTTTGGACGCTTTGCCAACAAGCGGACAATTGCACGGAACAACTCGCTCAGTTGAAATCTGAGTTATCGATGGAATGGTTTGAACTATTAAGTGATTACCCAAATCTCGCTGCCGATTGGCAAGTAAGGGAAAGCACAATGCCACTCGAATCTGTAGACTCTTTAGAAGCACGAGTGGAACTGTTTAAGCAGTCTGCACAAGAGGTTTGGGGAGAGTTAGCCCACCAGCTGTTCGCCGATCAATTTGCGCATTTGGATTTTACGCTTCGCGCGAACACACTTGAGGAAATTGAGCCCACTGAGTTTGTCTCACACTATGAAGCTTTGCTCTCGGAATGGGAAAGTAAAACGGGAACGATAGACGCAGAAACTCAGGCTCAAAAATACGAGCTTGTTGTGTCACTACTGCCAAACAGTTACAGTTCTGCCGAGCTGGCGACCATCAAGGCTGAACTTCAAGAAACATATTTAGATGCAGAACAGGCCGATAATATCGCTGAGCGTGAACAACAAGTGGCGCAACAACAGCAGACAGTGATGACGTATCACGAACAACTGGATCAATTGAAATCGACCTTAGGCTCTCAACGTTCTGCAAATCATGCTAATTGGGATACACAACAATGGAACGACCACTATCAACAACAAATAACTGAATTTCGTGAGCAGTTCTTTGAATAATATAGGGTCAGACAGTCAAGCTAAGTTAAACCGTCACGAAACTGCGCGGGCGTTTTACTCAACCAACCTTTAAACGCCCTTCTGAAGTTAGCAGGATCGTTATAGCCAAGCCTTTCACCGATGTCATCAATACTCATGCTTGTGCCAAGCAATAGCTCTTTGGCTAATACGACCCGAACTTCAGTAAGTAACGCTTGATAACTCGAATTGTGAGAGACCAGTTCTCGTCTGAGTGTGCGTGAACTGCAACCAAACTCTACCGCGAGTTGTTCTATAGTCGGGAAGCTACCTGCAGTTTGATAAAAGATCGTTTTGATCTGATCAGTTAATAGATGTTCCGAATCCAACGTCTCCACTATCGACTGACAAGAAGCGAGATAGCGTTTTAGCGTTGCGGCATCATGGGTGGCTAATGTTTGTGATAAAACCGAGGCGTCGAAGTGCAGTTCGCAAAAGGTCTCTCCAAAAGCCACCGGACACTGAAAGCGTTCATCATAAAGCTTGACATAACTTGGCTGAACATAAGGGAAAGACAATGTTTGAATGGCTAATTCGTCTCCCGTTAACTCCTTGAACAAAGAAACAATCGAACTAAGGAAATACTCGTTACAGAATGGAAGCAGCTCTCCTACCTCCAAGGTGTTTTCAATTTGGATGACCGCGTGTTTACCATCAACAATCAGCTTAACCGAGAAGATAGGCCCGTTTAAACGCAGGTATTTAAAGCCCGACTTAATCGCCTCACCTACATTCTGACTGGTCGACAGCGCATAGCCCAACACACCGAAGTGGCTCAAGCTGGCATGTTCTCCTAACCATAGCCCCAAACCATCGTGAGGAAAGCTCTGGTTAGCCGCACTAAAGATGGACAGCTTATCCGCGTAAGTCAGCTTCCCATTTGGGTTTTGCCAATCTAGGCTTTCTAACCCGGCACCAACAAGCAGTGTTTCAATATCCACGCCTCTTTGCGCCAATGTATTCAGCAATAACGCGACATCCAATGTGCCCAATTGGTGGCGATGCTCCGTTGGCATGTACTCCGCGATAACTTCCAATTAAATCCCCTTATACTGAGCCTATTCCCACGCTCATCACTACCCAGCTTCAACAACCCAAGCTAACAAAATCGTGATTGACAACCTACTCTTGTCCGATTATGACCTCCCAATTCTACGCAACTCGCCGCACAATGCTGTTAATTGTTAAATTTATGTGAACCATCGCAATGATAAAAACAAACCCTGCTCCACACAGTTTGATTGATTCTAATGGTCAGCCAACCATTGGGCATTTCGATGGCATTCCAAAACATCTCAACATAGAAAAATTCGACTATCGAAACGCCATGGACGCAAAAGCAAACCCGTGGCAAAAGTACTTCCATTACAAGCAGTTTCAGTTTGTCAGCATTGTTACCGAGACTCACATAATCGGCGTAGCCATTGCTGACATTCGTTATCTGAGTTCGGCGTTTTGTTACGTCTACGACATCCAGAATAACGAGTTAGAAGAGGGCTCATGGTTACGACCTCTGGGCTTTGATAAACAAGTAACGAGCTCACCATTTGAAGGTACGACAAACATCGCAGGACAAAGCATCGTGTTTGATATTGAGAACGGACAATGGAATGTTTCACTGAACACGAAACTCATTAAAGGCAAAATTTGCTTAGAGCCAGAAAGCGACAGCTTACCCATGGCAATGTGCAGCCCTACGGGTTACTCAGGCTGGACCTATACCCAAAAGCATAACGCGTTAAAAGTAACGGGCAGCCTTGAAATTAATCAACAGCCTATCTCCCTAGAGCAAGCTCGTACTGGGTATGATTTCTCTGCGGGATACATGAGGCGCGAAACCAGTTGGCGCTGGGCAAGCATCAATTCACTTGCCGGACAGAAAAGTATTGGCTTAAACCTCGCAGCGGGCGTGAACGAAACCGGTACTTGCGAGAACGTATTGTGGGTTGATGGCTCTAGACACCTACTTAACCCCGTGCACTTTATGTTTAACCGAGATGATATCGACCGCCCTTGGACAATCACATCGCAAGATGGGCGCATCAACCTGACGTTTACCCCTATTAACCAACGCAGTGAAAAGCTCAATTTATGGGTACTTAAAAGTAACTTCCGTCAGTTCATCGGCCGCTTTTCAGGTTCAATTCAAGACAACGATGGGATCATCCATCAGATAGAGAATGTGCTTGGTCTTACCGAAGATCATTTCGCTCGTTGGTAGCGCGCCTAGTCACGAAGAAAAAAGGAACAAGAAATGAATATCAACGCATTAATCAATCACCCAGAATGGCTGCTGCTGGTATTGGCTCCTTTGTTCATTATCTGCATGTTGGCCGAGTATTTCATTGGCCAGAAACAAGGCCGATTGCCTGAGAATTCTAGCTACAAATTGTCAGAAGTGATTTGTAATTTCACGTTAGCAGGCATGCATCAACTCTCCGATTTATTAACCGGACTCGTGATCGTTCAGCTTTATCTGTGGCTATTTGGTTGGCACTTCTTGGACATTGAGATGGGCGTGTTGAGTTTCATTGTGTTAATGGTTCTGCAGGACTTTTTTTATTACTGGTTCCACAGAGCAAGCCACCGCGTTCGCTGGATGTGGGCGGCACACGTGGCACACCATAGTTCAGAAAGCATGAACTTCAGTACGGCTTTCCGTCAAAGTCTAATGTACCCATTTGCAGGTATGTGGCTATTTTGGGTGCCGTTAGTCATTATAGGTTTCGATCCTAAATGGGTGATCTTTGTGGTGCTTCTGAATCTGGGTTTACAGTTCTTTGTACATACTCAATGGGTACGAAGCTTAGGGCCACTGGAATACCTCTTCAACACCCCCTCTCACCATCGCGTACATCACGGTAGAAACCCTCAATACATCGATAAAAACTACGCCGGTCTTTTGATCATTTGGGATAAGTTGTTTGGTACGTTCGAGCCTGAAGTGGAAACCGTTCGTTACGGCGTCACTAAACCTGTAGACAGTTTCAACCCGATAACGGTGACCTTTCAAGAATGGAAAGTTATTTTCAATGATTTGAGTAACCGAGAGTTAACCGTAAAACAGAAAGTAAAATTAATACTCTCACCTCCATCGGATTAAACGAATAAGAGACAGGTTGTATTAACTAAGAAACCGCCTCAACTGGATTCAAAAGCTTCCCTGCCGACTCGATTGAATAGTAAAGCACCGTTTTCCAGCAATTTATTTGTGATCTGGGTTGCACGCGTACCGCATACTATCAGATACTGAACAAAACTAACCTTCAGCCACAGTAAACGTAATCCGTTTACTGTTCAGGAAATTCAATGAGTTCAGATAATCAGCCAACCTACTTCTTTTTCGATTACGAAACATGGGGCGTGAGCCCAGCGAAAGATCGTCCGAGTCAATTCGCAGGTGTTCGTACCGACCAAGATTTCAATGTTATCGGAGAGCCTTTGGTTATCTACTGCCAACCTCCTGCTGATTATCTTCCTGCACCTGAAGCTGCGCTGATCACTCGCATCACACCGCAAAAAGCCATGTCTCAAGGCCTACCTGAGCCTGAGTTTATCGCCAAAATTCATGCAGAGCTTGCAAAGCCAAACACCACAAGCCTTGGCTACAACAGCATTCGATTCGATGACGAAGTAACGCGATACACTTGTTATCGCAACTTCATAGACCCGTACGCATGGAGCTGGCAAAACGGTAACTCACGCTGGGATCTACTCGACGTGATGCGCGCCGTACACGCACTTCGCCCTGAAGGTATTGTTTGGCCAGAGAATGAAGAAGGTTACCCAAGTTTCAAACTGGAACACCTATCTGTGGCAAATGGCATTGAACACGAAAACGCGCACGATGCGATGGCCGATGTTATCGCGACTATCGAATTAGCGAAAAAGCTGAAAGCCGCGCAACCTAAGATGTTTGATTACCTCTACAACATGCGCCACAAGCGTAAGTTGAATGAGCTTGTGGACATCGTAAATATGACACCTCTTATGCACGTGTCAGGCATGTTTGGTCGTGATTGTAATTACACAAGCTGGATTGTTCCTATGGCTTGGCACCCGACCAACCAAAACGCCGTTATCGTTGTGGACTTAGCGAAAGATCCTAGCCCACTGCTTGAACTAGATACCGACGAGCTAAGAGACAGGCTCTACACCAAGCGTAGCGAGCTAAATGAAGATGAGTTGCCAGTGCCGATTAAACTGGTACAACTCAACAAGTGCCCTATTCTCGCACCAGCAAAAACCCTGACGGCTGAAAACGCGGAAACGATCGGTATCGACCGTCAACAGTGCTTGAAGAACCTTGCACTATTACGTGAACACCCAGAGATTCGCGAAAAGCTGATTGGCTTGTACTCGCAAGAGCGTGAATACGAAAAAAGTGATGATGTAGACACACACCTTTACGATGGCTTCTTCTCTCCAGCAGATAAAACCGCGATGAACATCATTCGTGAAACTGACCCGAACAACTTGGCTGCTTTGGACATCACTTTCAGTGACGAGCGTATTAAGCCGTTGTTGTTCCGTTACCGCGCTCGTCATTTCCCATGGACACTTGATGAAGCTGAGCAACTAAAGTGGGCGAACCATTGTCGTGAGTTTTACGAGAGTCGCTTAGAAGAGTACATGCTGAATCTAGAAAACCTCGCACATGAAAACGAAAGTGACGAAAAGAAAATGGCTATCTTGAAAGCGGTTTATCAATACGTAGAAAAGCTAGCTAGTTAATTCATTATCAAGAGATGTGACACTTTGAAAGAAAGATTGATCAAACTCGTTTACTGCTTAATCTCCTTCACCTTAATCATAGGTGCTCTCACTGCAGGCAACGCGTTACAACAATATCTAGAGACCTCAATTCCAGGCAGTATTTTTGGCATGTTGATTCTGTTTACTGCCATGGTGATAGGTATTGTTCCATCACACTGGGTACAACCCGGTGCCAGTCTGATTATTCGTTTGATGATCTTATTGTTTGTCCCAATCAGTGTTGGGTTAATGGATCACTTCGATATGCTTATTGCCAATGCATTGCCAATCATGGCCAGTGCCGTTGGCGGCACGCTCATCGTATTGGTGTCTTTATCATGGTTCTTAGACCGCTTGCTTTCGAGAGGTAAATAATCATGTGGATTCTACTGACCATCGTGGTGTTCCTGTTTGCTCGCTGGGTAAGCCAAAAAGTGAACTCACCACTGTGTAACCCGTTATTGATCAGCATTGGCATCATTATTCCCATTCTGTTGTTCTTCAAAGTGCCTTTCGAGACTTACTACGCAGACAACACTTGGATCACTTACATGCTTCAACCTGCGGTTGTGGCTCTTGCTTACCCTCTTTACGAGCAATTGCCTCAAATTCGAGCTAACTGGCGCATTATTACCTTTGCCTGCACCTTAGGCAGTGTGATGTCGATGACCACAACGGCAATCATTGCGGTTGCGTTTAAAGCCGACCTTAGTTTGATTGCGAGCCTGTTAGGTAAATCAGTGACGACGCCGATCGCGATGGAAGTATCGAGCCATTTAGGTGGTGAAGCAGCCATTGCCGCAATACTGGTTTTGATAGTAGGTCTATTCGGGGCGATTTTTGCCTATCCTATCTATAATCTGATTGGTATTAAGAGCCCAATCGCCAGAGGTTTAACCATGGGTACGGTTTCTCACGCTTTGGGCACCGCGACTTGTGCGGAAAAGAACCAAGAAGATGCCGCATTCAGTTCGTTGGCTTTGGTGCTCTGTGGCGTTATCACCTCAATCATTGCACCTAGCGTGTTTTCAGTTGTGATTTGGTTTTATTCTTAACCTAAACGATCACTACGCGATTCAGCCCAACCAGAATGCTGTTTATTACAGTGTCTGTTTGGGCTTTTTATTCGCCTTTATTCAGCAATAGCTGTCAAGTCACGGTCTTTTACGAGCAATAAGTGCGATATCAGCTGTATAAATGGCTCTTGTAATCGATTTCAAGTGTGACCTCACTCTAATTATGCAAACCAATGTAACAACAACAATTCAATAGCGATCTTTATCACAGAAAATTCCTGAGCATTGCATAAACTTAAAGCCTAAGGTCAATTAAGGATTCAACATGAACAGTCGTATTACCCTGGCGCTGGAAAGTGCTCCATCATCAATGAAAGTGCTTTTGAGTGACATCGTATTAGCAGACAACTTTGACGCGACATTGTCTCCAGAACAGTTCTCTAGCCTGCTTCAAGCAAGTGGTTTAGCAGATGACGAACTACGTATCGCACTACTTCCTTTTGCTGCTGCGTATTCATACGCTCCATTATCTGACTTTTACGTTGGTGCAATCGTGCGTGGTTTGTCTGGTACTTTGTACTTTGGTGCAAACCTTGAGATCGCTGGCGCACAACTTGGCCAAACAGTACACGCTGAGCAATCTGCAATCAGCCATGCATGGATGAAAGGCGAGCAAGGCATCTCAGATATCACCATCAACTTCAGTCCTTGTGGTCACTGTCGTCAGTTTATGAATGAGTTGACTACAGCGAAAGAGCTTAAAGTTCAGCTTCCGCAACGCGATGAGATGTCACTACAAGAATACCTGCCAGACTCTTTCGGCCCTGCTGATTTAGGTGTGACGACTGGGCTAATGACTAAGCTTGATCATAAGTACACGACGGAAGAGACCACCCCTATTGTTGTAGAAGCATTAGCAGCGCTTAACCGCAGCCATGCGCCATACACCAAAAATTTGAGTGGTGTGTCACTTCAGCTAACAACTGGTGAGATCTTTACTGGTGCTTACGCTGAAAACGCAGCATTCAACCCTAGCCTGCCACCGCTACAAGTTGCGTTGATTCAACTAAAACTTGCGGGCTTCGACTTTGAACAAATTGAAAGTGCAGCATTGGTTGAAATCGCTGAAGGTAACATCAGTCACCTAGCGGATACGCAATCTACATTAGAAGCGATTAATCCCGACATTCCAGTGACTTACTTAGCAATCTAAGTACATCTAGTTAACAAAAATTCAAATAAGCAGCCCTATTAAACGGGGCTGCTTTTTTTATGCTTGTAATTAACGCCACAAGTTGCGCAAACGTTTGCTTTTGTCGTTTAAATAAGTATGATCACCCCGTTTTCAATCAATCGTTCAAAAGATCGGAAGGAATTTCTATGTTTGGTAATGCTACTCGCGAAAATGCTACTCGTGTACTTCTATTAGGTTCAGGTGAACTAGGAAAAGAAGTTGCTATCGAGTGCCAACGTTTAGGTTTAGAAGTTATTGCTTGTGACCGTTATGCAGACGCACCAGCAATGCAAGTTGCACATCGTAGCCATGTATTAGACATGTTAGATGGTGATGCTCTTCAAGCTATCATTGAGCTAGAAAAACCAGATTATGTGGTTCCTGAAATTGAAGCTATTGCCACAAGCAAGTTAGTTGAACTTGAAGCACAAGGCTTAAATGTTGTTCCAACGGCGAATGCAACCAAGCTAACGATGAACCGTGAAGGAATTCGCCGTTTAGCCGCAGAAGAGTTGAAACTAAGCACTTCACCTTACCGCTTTGCAGACACCTTCGAAGACTTCGCCGCTGCTGTTGAGTTCGTGGGTATGCCTTGCGTTGTTAAGCCAGTAATGAGTTCTTCAGGCAAAGGCCAAAGCGTTATCAGAACCGAAGAAGATATCCAGAAATCTTGGGACTACGCACAAGAAGGCGGTCGTACTGGCGCGGGTCGTGTGATCGTTGAAGGCTTCATCGACTTTGATTACGAAATCACTCTTCTAACCGTTCGTGCAGTCGACGGTGTTCATTTCTGTGCGCCAATCGGTCACCGCCAAGAAGACGGTGATTACCGTGAATCATGGCAGCCACAGGTCATGTCTGACAACGCACTGAAAGCGGCGCAATACACGGCAGAGCAAGTGGTTAACGCACTAGGCGGTCACGGCATCTTTGGTGTTGAACTGTTCGTTAAAGGCGACCACGTAATCTTCAATGAAGTCTCCCCTCGCCCACACGATACTGGCTTAGTGACTCTGATGTCTCAAGACTCATCGGAATTTGCACTACACGTACGCGCATTTACAGGTATGCCGATCAAATCAATTACTCAGTATGGCCCTTGTGCCTCTGCGGTAATCCTTGGCCAAGGCACATCAACGAATATCCGCTTTGAAGGCCTTACAGAAGCGCTAGACGCACCACAAACGCAGGTTCGTCTGTTTGGTAAGCCTGACATTGATGGTCGCCGTCGTCTTGGTGTGGCGCTAACTCGTCGCAATAGCACAGAAACAGCAATTGAAGCCGCCATTGAAAGCGCTTCAAAAGTAAAAGTGATTTACTAGTCCGCTACTCAACTCTGAACAATCGCGAGTTCAAATCTGAACAATAAAAAAGACGGGCTATCGAGCCCGTCTTTTTGTTGGTGTTATCTGTAGGCTTAACTAAGCAGACTGAACTTAAGCGTCTGACTCAATCAAATACACTTCTTCACAGAAGCGAGACAACCCTTTCTTCGCAATCTTAGGATGTTCATCGTCTGCGATGTCCTGATTCAACAGTGTGATCTTATAACCTGCGAACAACTGATCGATTTCTAGCTTAGGTACACTAAACGGAGGCCCTGCCATTTCGCTTTGATCATAATCCAGCGTCACCAGAAGGATCTTACCGCCCGGTTTCAGTAATTGTTTCAAACGCTCGACATACTGCACTCGCATCTCTTCAGGCAATGCCACTAAAGAAGCGCGGTCATAAATAATGTCGACAGGCTGAATAGGTGCGGTGAAGTAGTCACCCGTGTAAACACTCAGTTCATCGAATTGGTAAAGCTCATGCTGACCATTAATTTGAGTCACAGTCGGCGTGTAAAAATGCTCTGAGAAAAATGCGCGTACCGCGATCTGGCTAAGCTCAACCCCTTGAACCTCTTCATGCTTAGACGCTAACCAAATCAGATCTTCGCTTTTGCCACAAAGTGGTACAAACACACTCTTCTCGTAGCTAGGGTCGGTTTTTTTCCAAAATTCAATCAGAAGTGGGTTTACATCTTCAAGGTGGAAACCAATTTGGTTGGCTGCCCATTTATTGTGCCAAAATTCAGGATTATTCATCTTTCGTTCATGTTAAACAGTCATAATGCAAGGGTACAGTATAGAGAGGTAAGAGCAACCTTCGCTTGGTTTAAAGTTCCAAATTGGTTTCAATAAAATCAGAAACTGGCCGAGTTCAAAGTTCTTAAAATTCGGGAACAAACGCTTGAATTATTTGTCTATATGTTCACATTTTAAAGCAATATTAAACGTTAGAGTTGGTTTCTGCCTTAGCTAGCCCCATTTAATATGTAGTGAGTTTAGTTAAGCTGTTTTTACTCTTATGCGTTACTGGTTACCCCTTTTGACTACCCGTTTTTGTAACCTTGTATTTTGGAGTTTGAATGAGTGTATTTCTCCGTACGACGGCCCTAATGCTTCTAGTATTGAGCCGAGCGCCTGCATTCGCAGCAGCACCTGTTTCAACGAGTTCAACTGATCAATCGCGCACTCCAGCGCAAAACCAAGTTTCATCAAACGTATTCCGCCATAGCCTAAGCGGTCTATATGGCATTAAAGCATTCGACTCACGTCCGACTCAGCCTTATACCGATTTCGACATCCTTTACAGCAAAGCTCACCAAGCACAAGCTGAGCTAGAAACTATCTGTAAAAGTACTGCCCTACTAACCAATTCAGAAGCCCTGTTCGCAGGTGTTAAATCTCAAGCTCGTGCAGAAGAGAAAATTGACCTTGAGCTTGATGGCGACGTAACAAGAATTACCGACTTAGCTCGTGCAACGATTATCGCAAACGACGTAGAGAGCTTGGTTGAAGTGTATGAATCACTAAGCCGTGAAGCGGACGTTGTGAAATTGAAAAACAAGTTTAAGTCACCTGCTGATTCTGGCTACCGTGACCTTAACCTGTTAGTTCGTTTGCCTAAAACCAACATCATTGCTGAAGTTCAACTTCACTTGAAAGCGATTGCTGATGTGAAAAGTGGCCCAGAGCACGAACTATACGAAATCATCCAAGGCATTGAGCGTCACGCAATTGCAGAAAAACGCCCAATCAACGACATCGAAGCGGCGCAAATCAATAGCCTAAGACGTCAATCTTTAGAGCTATACCAACAAGCATGGCAGCCGTACATTACGACTCATATTAAAGCGGCATAACGAGCGTAATATCTAATCAAAGGGCTGCATTAATTTGGAGCCCTTTCTTTTTGGCGATATTGCATTCAGGAGATGAGTGAGGCAGCGTGGCCAGCCGAAAAGCTCAAAGTAAATCTATCGGCTTATAGCTCTAGAAATATAGACGAGATAGAGATAGAGATAAGAATAAAGTGAACCGTTTAATTCAGTTTAAAATTAAACGTCACATACAAAAAGACCACGCTAGGCGTGGTCTATTGCTTGGCTACTTCTCGATTTTAATATTCTCGACACGGGCCTTTAATTTTTGTCCCGGTCTAAAAGTAACAACACGTCGAGCAGAAATTGGAATGTCTTCACCAGTTTTCGGGTTACGACCAGGTCGCTCGTTTTTCTCGCGAAGATCAAAATTACCAAAACCAGACAGTTTTACCTGTTCGCCATTTTCGAGCGCTTTACGAACTTCTTCGAAAAACACTTCCACCGTTTCCTTGGCATCCCGCTTGCTGTATCCGAGTGTCTCAAACAGGTTCTCAGCCAAATCGGCCTTCGTGAGTGCCATAAAACTTTCCTCAAAGCTATGTTAAACATTGCTACCATCGCCAGTAGCGCCAAAGCATTTACCCTATTCAATCAATGAGATAAGGTCATTTACAAGGAAAGTGTATGCCAAGCTTCTGATTTTCGCCAACTTTTTTATCTGAACTATTGAATTATTCTTTCAAATCAGAAAGATAACTCGCTCCTAAATTCACACATATAGCTAAAAAACCTCTACTTCACAGCCATCAAACAGAGTTATATTCCAACCAAGCCAACTTAACCAATATTTAAAACTTTAGTTTTCTAAATATTAATTTCTGAGACTTTTCTCCGATACCCAATAAAATCAGCTACTTGATTTGATATCGAACTCAACAGAGGTTACTAAATAAGCGTTATTAAATATGAGATTCGTATCATTTCAGCATTTAATTCGATTGGGTCAATATCGAACTGAGATATGTGCCGCGCTCGTCGACGTTTTAAAACGGTATTGCCCAGCTGAACCTCCGTTTCCAATCTTAAAAACGTCGCGCTTCCTTACTTCATTTAAAACTAATAGTAGTCACACTTAGTACTAACAAAATCAAAAGTACGTTTCACCGCTCAAATTGTTATGTTATAACATCTCTATATTATTTTTAATTTAGTGGATTGAATGAGAGACGTCGAAGCGATCATTAAGCATGTAAAACAAGGCTGCAAAACCAATGGCAAACAGTTTACGGCAAAGAGGCTGTTGATATTGCGTGCGTTGGTACACGCTGACAAAGCACTGTCTGCCTATGAAATTGTCGATTACTGTAAAGAGCACTTTGATCAGAATGTTCAGGCGATGTCGGTTTATCGAGTGTTGGAGTTCCTAGAAGAGCACCACTTGGCGCATAAACTGAAAGTCTCCAACAAGTTCATACTTTGCGACCATATTCTTTGCGAACATGAACATGGCATCCCCCAATTTTTGATCTGCTCCAAGTGCGACAAGATCAGCGAGCAAACCATCCACCCTGCCATTATTCGTGACCTTCAATCTCATGCTAAACAAGAAGGCTTCACCGTTGTTAGCCCTCAGTTAGAGATAAGCTGTGTGTGCGACGAATGTGCGAACCAAAATGAGTCCGCTTCCACTCAATGATGCTCCTACTCTCTTAAACACTCTCAACAGTATTAGCCCCATCAACAAGGAGAAAGTGAAACGCTATGTCTGCAACGCTCATAAAGAATGCCCGCGTGGTTAACGAAGGCATCGTCACCGAAACAGATGTATTGGTCGTCGACCAGCGAATCGAAAAGATCGCAAACCACATTTCACCAAGCCCAAACGATGAGGTCATTGACGCGCAAGGCTGTTACCTAATTCCTGGAATGATTGATGACCAAGTTCACTTTCGTGAGCCGGGTTTAACACACAAAGGCTCAATCGCCACTGAGTCACGAGCTGCGGTCGCAGGCGGTATTACCAGCTATATGGAGATGCCAAACGTAAACCCTGCAACAACAACCATTGAAGCCTTAGAGAAAAAGTTTGATATTGCATCACAAAGCTCGCTAGCGAATTACTCATTTTATCTCGGAGCGACCGAAGACAACCTCGAACAAATTAAACGTCTCGACCCAACTAAACACTGTGGTGTAAAGGTGTTTATGGGCGCTTCAAAGGGCAACTTGTTGGTTGAAGATCCTCAAGCACTCGATGCCATATTCCGTGATTCTCCCGTCCTGATTGTCACCCATTGTGAAAGCGGGCCTGTTATCGCCAAAAACCAAGAACAATTAAGAAAAGAGAAAGCGGTTTTCACGATTGAAGATCACCCCATTCTAAGAGACGACAAAGCTTGTTATGCCTCTTCTTCTTATGCGATTGAGCTAGCTAAAAAACACAACAGTCAACTTCATGTGCTGCACATCACGACAGAAAAAGAACATCACCTTGGTAGATGCTCGCAAGCTGTCTGACACACGCTACTCTGAACACGATACCTTCAATCAGCAAATTACCATTGCGGATACGATCGTCGGCAATAAAGTAGACCTTTATAACAAGGGGGATGCCGAAAAGCTTGCCGAGTACGTTGCACAGGTTTGCCACCCAGACACCAAACTCATATTTGCTCATCACGGTAAGATCCCTTTCGGTGAGTTTGATGGAGACACAAACTTTTACCATCATCAAGCTCATGGGCACCATCATCACCATCATCACCATCATCATAAACAAGACAAACCACTTGCTTCAGAATTACCGATGCCAGAGAGCGGTATGATAAAGGCGAGCAACCAAGGTGAAGGGTTTAAAAGTATTGGTTGGCGATTCGCGGCTGACAAACTGTTCGACCGTCAGCAATTGCTTAAGGTATTAGTCGGACTCAAAGCCGAACGAATGAAAGCGGTGTTCATCACTCAAAGCGGAATCTTTGGTTACAACCTAACGGAAGATGGCCTAACAGAGTGTGAGTTAGATGAGTGCAATGAAACCAGAATAGAAGTCATTGGTTATAGCATCGACAGCGACCTAGAAAACCAATTGTTGGCGTGTCAGATATAACCAGAACTGGTTAACTCTTCAGTCTCCTAAAATCAAAGCCCTATGAATTACTGCATTCATAGGGCTTTTTAATCAATCCATTATAGGTTCAAACGCTAGTTCACTGAGACCAAGCGTTTCTCGGCCAGTGCCATCGCAATGTTGGCTTTAGCATAAGCACTTTCATTAATGAAATGCGGATAGATATCTCGTTCGCGCTCCCAATAGATGTCATAGCCAAAGAAAGTTGCAAGTATTGGCTCCCCCTGCTTCACTACCTCGAAGTCTCGACCACAGATCGCTGGGTGCACAGTAGCAACGCGCATACCGTCTGGACCAAGCGGAACATTCACCTCTTCAACATAGAAAAAGGCATCGTAGTCTTCTAACGCTTGTACTTGCTTGAGGTTGTGCTTCTCCACGTAATCAAGAACCATGGTCAGCATCTGCTTCATCAGTTTGAGAGTATCGAACTTCAGTGAGCCATGCGCCTGAGCGCCAACTTCAATCATCACTCCACACTTCCCGACAGTACAAAGGTAAGGCTGCTCATCCCAAGGCTTTCTATCTTCAAACAGAATATTAGCTTCCGGCATTCGTTGTTTCACATACGCGCCCATTTTTTGATAGAAAGCATCATTGGAAAGCAAGATTAATGTAGCCCCCATATTGCTGGTTGTGTTGTGCAAATCCACAATCAGTTGTTGCTCTGTGCTTGCGTGTCTGTCTATAAACTGCCGCGCCACTGTGTACTCAGCTAAACCGGCAGTGTCGTCGTGGTTAGCATTAGAAAACTGACGGTTTAGGTCCGTATCAAGGTATCGCACGTTCTGCTCTACCGCTTTAGGGTTTGCGATAACTGAATTCGCAGAGAATGTCGAACGATCGGCGGCATACATGCGCTCTTTAATGAGTTTGTTTAGGTAGATTCCAGAAAGCTCGTTACCGTGTGTTCCGGCAACCAGTAAGACTTGATTGATGTTATCCATGTAATTGATTTCCAAGTATCGAAAGTGCAAGTCGCACTCGCATTGATGTTACGATATAACATAACAACAATGCGCCTATTTCTCCAGAAGACTTAACGAGCAAGCATCAGATAATTCCAAGGAACCACTTGAGCGACAGACAATACTTCGTCATACATAAAGTAACCAAACAATGTGGTTGGGTAGGCCTATTAACACAGTTTTGATTCTTAGCCCTTCATCGCTATTTGTTATAAAAGAGGCGCTTATTATTCTGATTAGAATTGGGTTAAAGCTCGTTACCGTAAGGAAATCCCTTCGCCTCAAAACCCTTAAATGCTGAGTTTGCAAGCACCCACAAAATTATGCAACTTGGCTAATGACACATCACTTTTTATCTTCAATATACAGCCGTCAGCGCTGGCGTTATCCTGTATTTGAAGAGAACTATTATGAGTGATAAAACCAAAAACAAACCATTACCTTCCTTTATTGAAGAACGCTTGAGCTTTTATATTCAAGACCTAATAACCCAGAACCAAAGCCAAAAACACTTGGTGTTGGGTAAACGTCCATCGCGCGACTCCGTTGTCATGCAGAGCAATGATTATTTGGCTTTGTCGCACAACAAAGCAATCCAACAAACTCACCAAGCGGCGATCAGCGACCACGACGACAATGTGGTGATGTCTGCGATTTTCTTACAAGATGCAGAGTCTAAACCAGCGTTTGAAACCGAACTCGCCAACTATGTTGGAATGGAAAGCTGCCTGCTTTCTCAGTCTGGTTGGGCAGCCAATATTGGGTTGCTTCAAACGATCTGTCCGCCAAGGACGCCTGTGTATATCGACTTCTTTGCACATATGTCGCTATGGGAAGGCATTCGCGCGGCGAGTGCGGCAGCTCATCCATTTATGCATAACAATATGAGTCACTTACGTAAACAACTGGAACGTCATGGTTCTGGTGTGATTGTGGTCGACTCGGTTTACAGCACCATCGGTACCATTGCCCCGCTCCGCGACATCTACGAAATGGCGCAAGAGTTTGATTGCGCTGTTATCGTCGATGAATCGCACTCCTTAGGGACACACGGTGAAAAAGGGGCAGGCTTAGTGCAAGCTCTAGGGCTCACTGACCAAGTCGACTTTATCACCGTCAGCCTAGCCAAAACCTTCGCTTATCGCGCAGGCGCAATCCTCGGTCCTAAACAGCTATCGGCAACCTTGCCGTTTGTCGCTTACCCTGCGATTTTTAGCTCAACCGTGTTGCCGCAAGAAGTGATTCGTTTAGAGAAAACATTGGAGGTGATTAAAGGTGCAGATGACAAACGAGAAGCCCTGTTTAAGCGAGCACAATCGCTTATTACGGGTCTAAAACGGATCGGCTTTAACATCCGTAGCGAATCTCAAATCGTTGCGCTGGAGTGCGGCAATGAGAGAAATACAGAGCGAGTACGCGATTTCCTTGAAGAGCGAGATGTGTTCGGCGCAGTGTTCTGCCGTCCAGCGACGGGTAAGAATAAGAACATCATCCGATTTTCAGTAAATGCAGACATGACTCCACGAGACATTGACCATGTACTCACGGTTTGTCATGACGCGTACCATCACCCAGAGTTAGAATTCGTATAACTCTGCCAAATCTATAACTAACACAAACGGCAGGACTGAATGGACGCTATCATGTCGCTAAACAAAAAGAGCCCAGCATTTTGCTGAGCTCTTTCTTGTGTCTTTGTTCGCTGACAAAATAGTCGTGTTCTTCAACCTATGGCATTCACTAAATCCAGTGAGCAATCTTATCGAACAGGCGGTTTTTATCTGCCGGTTTGACGATAAAATCTGACATGCCTGACGATTCCATTTTCTCTAAAGTGACGGGTGAGCTGTCGCCAGTGTGAGCAATGATTGGCACCGAAGAGTACGCTTTATTGGCACTTCGAATTCGTCGAGAAGCTTCCACACCATCCATGATGGGCATTTCGATATCCATGAGAATCAAGTCGATCTCGTCGCAATCCAACGCGTCTAACGCTTGTTGGCCATCTTCTTTCTGCACAACATCAAAACCCTGCTTTTCCAGTAACATCGCAGTAAAACGGCGCAAAGATTCGTTGTCATCCACCACCATAATCGTTCGCTTATTCGTGGCCTCTAGCGGTTTTGTAGGCGCCGCTGGTATCACGTAATTGGAATCGAAAAGTAAGCGGTCGATGGTCGCTTTAGTATTAAGCAGCCAAACTTGCGTTTCCACCCAAATAGGCTCGAAAGCAACGTTTCGGACACGCTTAATAGGATGATGCTCATACAAGTAAATGATTCGCGCTTCAGTGAACGAAAGCAGTGATTCAATCCTCTCTAGGCAACTGGCTCGTAAGTCCAAGCTCTCCATATCAACAAAGATCAGATCGAATTCGAACTGGTATTCCTTATTTTTTAGGGCGGATGCGACATCTAAGATGGCGAGGTCGAAACCCATAAAACGCGATATCTCGGTCATTTTACTGGTCAGAACCTTCTGGTCGCTTACCATCAACACAGTCTTGAGCTTAGTGAGCTCACTCTTGATCTCTTTCACTGTGTTTGAAGCCAAAAATGGGAACGTCATCGTAAACTGAGTCCATTGTTCCACTTCTGACTGACACTTAATCTCACCACCAAACGAACGCATCACCTTCTTACAAAATGGCAAACCCAGTCCGTAATTACCCGATTGGCCCGTGGTGTAAAAATCTTGGAAAATGCGTCGAATCACATCACTTGATATGCCAGAACCGTTATCCGTCACCATGATTTGATTGGTGACTTCATCACTGCACATCGTGACATGAATATGGAAATCTTCAGGGCTGCGATGGTGGAATGCGTTCTTGAACAGGTTGTACATGACGTACTTCAACAAGGTATCGCTGCCTAAGAAGTCAAAGCCGCTTTGTACGTCTAGAGAGATTGCCGATTTATCGGCTGCGCGTTTGTAGTTGAAGCTGGCAATCGAATCCTCAACAACCGCTTGCGCCGAATGCTTTTTAAAGGTCGATCGGGATACACGATTTTCATCAATTGACGTCAATAACAAATCAATCGTTTCGTTACCTGAGTGGATGATCTCCATCGCTTCATCACCCACTTCTCGCAACTGGATAACGTCTTCATTGCTCAGCGCATATTGCCCCTTGTGGTCACCACTTTTAGGGTTCGGCAGTATGGATTGCATGACATCAATAGACGTTAATAAACCACTTAAAGGGTTTCGCATCTCGTGAGCAATACCGGCACCAAAAGACTTCGCCAGTGATACCTTATTTTCATGTTCCACCTGATTACGGAAATAGAACAAGTTACCGAACAAGTAAATAAACAAGAAGATGGGCACATGTGTCCAGTCCATTGTAATTTCTAGGTAGAAACCTTGTGCCACCCAAGCACATAACGTCGCAATGCCGATTCCAGCAAAAGTTTGAGCGAACATGACCTTAGTGACGTGCACCAACAAAATATGCAGGAATATAGCTGACATAAAAGACATGACCCAAACGTTGGACCAATTGTTCATCAGCAGCATATAAAAGAAGAAACACGGCAAGCAGAGGGTTACCGCAACTTGATAATAAGCCGGAAGGTATTTGCGCCATTCAAATGGAACACGATTACGGAAAATAATGCCTAAGAACAGTACCGAACACGCTAGACGCAGCGGTAGGTTTTCATAAGGTTGAGGGAACAAAAATTCCCACACAACGTAGTAAATGGGAAAGCCGACAAAGCCCATCCAACCCACAAGGGTGAGATTAGGTTCTGCGTATTGATAAACTTTGCGAATAGCGTTCATACGAAATACTTTGTTCTCTAAGCCCTAACGTTTACTGGTTCTATGGTTTAATTCTTATACTTAGGCGCCGATTATATTACACATCCCCTGTCAGCAGTGAGGTTTCAATCAAATATATACACGCTTTTGCATTTAATCTGTTTAAACCCTGCAGCCAAATACATGAAGACCTCGTTAATACGAGGCCTAATAGTGATTTCATTTCTTGTTATCTGTGACACATAAAGCTAGCGTATCGGCAGGTAGATGTTAGTAAGTAAATCACATTAATCGATGAGTCAAAATATTTAGTCGCATTCAGCTTAGCCTGAATTTACCCTAAACTTACGTAAGCTAGGTCACCGTCACTCTGTGCATTTTCCTTGGCGTATCGCCGTAATCTATCACCGCGTAATGCTGCGTTACCCTGTTATCCCAGATCGCCATTGAGCCTTTGCCCCATTTGAAACGAGCTTGAAATTCAGGGCGGCGCGCTATTTCAAATAGCTGACTGAGTAAAGCGTCGCTCTCTTGTCGCTCAAGCTCATTGATGTAACGCGTAAACTGCTCATTGATATAGAGCGTTTCTTTACCTGTTTCTGGGTGAACTTGAACAACAGAGTGAACGACTGGCGGGTTTTCCCGAGCAGTTTTGATTAATGACTTATGCCACTCAAGCCCAATCTGATCCGAATCTATACCTTCAAACGCCACCAGCGAATGAGTGGCCGATAAGCCTCTCAGCTTTGCTTTCATATCTTCATCTAACGAATCAAATACAGCCGTCATCGAACACCAAATCGTGTCCCCTCCCACATTAGGCAGATGCTGAGCATGCAACAGAGAAGCTTTCGACGGTAATTCACGCCAAGTTAGGTCCGTATGCCAATAGCTTTCCATCGGGGCATTACCACGCGTTGTTTCTATCACACTCACCTGAGGTACATGCTCGACGCGAGGGAAAAACGGATGTGCCGGTTCGAGTTGCCCAAATCGTTGTGCAATCATCAAATGTTGTTCTGACGAAAGGGTTTGCTCATCCAGAAAAATCACTTGATGAGTTAGAAGCGCCTGATAAATCTCATCAAGTTCAGTCGCACTGCATGTAGCGAGTTCGATTCCATGGATACGAGCACCGATGTGAGGAGTAATGGGGTCTATTTTCAACATAAGCTCGCTTATTGATGATGTGACATTTTAAAGTCATTTTAGATACTGACTATTAAACCGGACAATGGCGAGTTTTCTTTCCACACGCTGCTAATACATAAAAAAAGAGCCCCTAAATAGGCGCTCTTTTTGTTTTTTGATACTTCCTGTATCCATAGACAAGTCCAATCTGTAGTACTTTCACCGAAAGCCAGATCATCGATATCTCCAGTTGTGTATCAATTTAAATCTAGCACATAATCTTCAAGCTTTTCTGAGACACAACCAAGATAACCAACTTAGTGCCATTCCATCTCACCACTTAACACTTTGGCACCCAGCTCTAGATCGCCTTCCGTCGCCTTAAATTGTGGGTATGTTTTCTTCATGTAATCACTGATATCAACAGACGTTGGCTTACTTGTACCTACCAGCGCATCTTCGATGTCAGCAACGTAATCCAATGTAAATTGAACGCCATTTGTACCCGTTGGCATTTCACCTAAGTAGTGACCTGGAATCACCACCTCAGGCTTAAGTGCTTTCATGCGCTCTAGTGATTGTGACCACTGGCTACGAATCTCTTTCGATGCGGTATCTGCCATCCATACATGCACGCCACTATAAACCGACACACCACCAAACACGGTTTTCTCAGACGGCACCCATAAGTAAGCTTGGTGTGTGTTGATTTCTCTCACCTCGATAGTTTCACCTTCAATACTTAGCGTGGTGTCGTTAAGAACGGTTGGCACAATGACTTTAGACGGCGCGTTGTCTTCTAAAATTGGCCCCCAATATTCGAGCTTGGCATCTTTAGTGCGCTTGATATGTGCAACAACCGCTTCACTAGCAACAATCTCGACGTTTGGAAATGCCGCCACAATCGGTTCTAAGCCAAAGTAGAAATCTGGGTCACCGCTGCTGATATAAATCATCGATAACTCTTTGCCAGTCGCTTTGATTTGCTCCACCAGCTTTTGCCCGTCTGCGACACTAAATTGTGCATCAAACAGAATCACTTCTTTCTCTCCCGAAACCAGCACAGAGGTTGCTGGGAATATCGCGTTTTCACCTGGATTGTAATGAGTGATGTTTAGCTCGGCAGCAGAGACAACACCCGATGTAGCTAGCACAGTTCCTAAACTCATTGTTCCTAAAAGCGCGGTTCTTGATAAAAGGTTTTTAGATAACTTATTCATAGTTTTATTCCATTATTCGGAGCTGAACGCCTGCCAACTCATTGAGTGTGCAAATATCTTATTTGATTGTAATTCGATGAAATAGACATCAAATTGACTTTCACTGTTGCGGTTTTCGGACATATACTCATTTTCTGGCAACGATTAGATTCAAAAAACATTTGGGTAATAAGAACAATGGATAAACTTGAGGCAATGAATGTCTTTGTCACCATCGTTGAGCGTGGCAGTTTGAGTGCAGCAGCCGAGCACCTTGAGCTTTCTCGAACCAAAGTCACGCGCTATTTGGGTGAACTCGAAAACTGGATGGACACTCGCCTACTTCATAGAACCACTCGAAGCTTGAGCTTAACAAGCGCGGGGAAAGAGACGCTTGAAGTCGCGAGAGAATTGCTTGCTCTTGAAGCATCGTTAGCAGGTATCAGAAATCAAAGCCGCGAGCATTTAAAAGGACAACTGCGTATTACCGCGAGTTATTCCATTGTCGACAGTTTCTTAATGGACGTGATCAGCCGCTTCATCGACAAATGGCCCGAGGTTTCGATTGATATCGTCTCTACCGATCAAACAGTCAACCTTGTTGAATCACGAATCGATTTGGCAATTCGTATCACTAACGAACTGACACCCAATATTGTCGCGAAGCAGCTTGGTGAATGTCGCTCAGTGATTTGCGCGTCGCCTCAATATCTCAAAGAGAAAGACACACCCAAAGAAGCGCAAGATTTAGCACACCACAACTGTTTGTCATTCAGTTACTTTGGTAAAACCGCATGGACGTTTAATGGCCCGAATGGATTGGAATCAGTGCCGATCAAAGGGAACATCAGTGCGAATACGTCTGAGGTTCTGCTTTCTGCCACACTCAAAGGCAACGGTATCTGCTTACTGCCGTTTCCTTCGGTGGAAGGCTTAATTGAAAACGGGCTATTGGTTCCTCTACTCTCTGAATGGAAACCGAAAACGCTGGGCGTGCACGCGGTTTATGGAACGCGTAAACAAGTCACACCGCTGTTAAGAGCCTTTATCGATCACCTATCTAACGAGATGGAACAATCGACAAGTTGGTAGGTAAACCTTGTCATTAACAAAGCTGATGTGGGATAAGGATTATTCATTTTACTTATCTTTCACTCGACTCTATCGTGGTTAGATTATCCAATCCGCATCAACGAGTGCGTTAATACTATTAGGGAAATATTTATGGCTGCCATTACCGATTTAGATGTTCTTCTCAAATCGATGTCACCAGAGCTCATCGAAGGTAATTATGTTTTCTGTACTGTCGACGGAGCGTTGGCAGACTATATTCAACTCGACCCAATCGCGACCTTTCGTGAAAAAGAAGGCTTAACCTTGGTGCTCGCAGAGGATGCCGCACGCCAAGCTCAACTCGATTTCGATGGTGTGTTTAGCTTGATTACTTTATCGGTACATTCAAGCCTTGAAGCGGTCGGGTTAACAGCCGCTTTTGCTACCAAGCTAGGTTCATACGGCATTAGCGCCAACGTAATTGCTGGCTATTACCATGACCACATATTCGTTCAGAAAGACAAAGCAGACGAAGCAATGAGCGCGCTTAGAGAGTTTTCAGAAGCGAGCTAACAAAAGTGCGTTCTTTGGACACAAAAAAAGCGACGTAATCTACGTCGCTTTGGCTTATTACTTAATGTTCATTCACCGATCAGGCATCAGAGAACAAGACCGTTAAGCAAGCTTAAAAGTCGCCACTTTGTCACTTAAACCAGCGGCTTGGCTCTTAAGTTCGTTCGACTCAGTTAAGCTGTCCTGTGCGCCCACAACTAGGTGGTCGGTAACATCTTTAATGGTCGTTACGTTCTGGGTAATTTCACCCGTCACATGTGTTTGCTCTTCAGCAGCCGTCGCGATTTGAGTCGCCATATCGCTAATCAAAGCAACTGCCGTATTGATCTCTTCAAGCGCATGCGAAGCTCTGTCGGCATCTTCTACTGAATGTATTGCCAGTTTAGAGCTGCTCTCCATAAGCTCAACGGCTTGGGTCGTTGTGCGCTGCAGGATATCGATCGTTGATTTGATCTCTTCCGTTGAAGAGTGAGTACGCTGTGAAAGCACACGCACTTCGTCAGCTACCACCGCAAAACCGCGACCTTGTTCACCCGCACGAGCTGCTTCAATCGCCGCATTTAACGCAAGTAAGTTAGTTTGCTCTGCAATGCCTTGGATTGTCGCTAATACCGTTGAGATCTCTTGAGCGTGCTTGTTAAGTTCGCTAATCACATTGCCCGCTTCGTTCACTTCATTGGCCAAGTTATTAATTGAGCCTTTAGTGTCGACAACCAGAGCGTGGCCACTATTGGTACTTGCCGCTGAGTCTTGTGCAGCTTTCGCGGTTTGCTCGGCATGTGATGCAATCTCTTGAGTTGCACAAGCCATCTCCGTTACCGCTGTCGCCACCATAGTGATTTCTTGTTGTTGATGATTAAGCTCATCCACAGAACGATTTGCACGCTGCGCACTTTGCTCCGACTGACTGTTTAGCTGCTCCGATTGTCCACGGATATGACCAATCAACTGCTGCAAACTGCCAACAAACGTATTGAAGTTCTGAGCAAGCTCCCCCACTTCATCTTGGTTATCAACATGAATACGTTGAGTTAAATCACCACTACCATTCGCGATTTGAGCCAATGCTTGAGATACATGATTAAGCGGACGGAATAGAATCGTACACAGTAGGTTGAACAAAACAGTACATACGATGACAACCAGTAATGTCACCAACACTTGGCCAATCACAGCATCAAATAGCGGTGCGACCAAAGAGTCATGGTTAACCACACTGATGGTAATCAGGTTTGTTCCATCAATCGCACGCGCATACAGAACATAGTCGCTGCCGTTTAAGTCGATAGAGGTATCTTTACCGCTCACCAACGCCTTTTGTACATCTGCAAAATCAAGCCCAAGTGAGCTGATATTCTTGTTCAACAGTTTGGTGTCAGCGTGCGTGTAAACCGTGCCCTTATTGGTCGCGATGAACATGTAACCTTCACCTGGAAGAATCACTTGCTCAAGGCTGTTAAGGATGTCGGTGATTTCTACATCCGCACCTAATACAACCTGCTGACCATGCAATTGCATGGCAGTACCCAGCGACACAACGTTAGCGCCCGTTGCCGCAGCCACCGTTGGGTTGTCCATGAATACTTTGCTTGGGTTTGCTACCGCATTGGTGTACCAACCCCATAGACGTGGATCATCATTGCCCGGCGGAAGTACTACTCCGTTCGCGTTCTTTTGTGAACCGTCAGGGAATGCTAAGAAGACATTATCAAAAGAGGCAGAATCACGAACCTGTTTTAAGTGAGTCACTAAGCTTTCTTGTTTGGATTCTTTCGAAAGAGAAGTAAGCGCACGCTCTTTGGATAAGATCCAATCCGATACATATTGGTTGTACGAAGCCGATGCGCCTTCTAAACGCTGTTCAACTTCAGTATCCAATCGTTGCAGTGAAGCACGAAAAGACAATGCCTCGACCAAAATTCCCCCCAGGATAATGGCCATACTGGCTGAAATCGCCAGTTTATTTTTAAGCGAGAGTTTCTTGAACATAGGAAACCTATAATTTGGAAGTAAAGAACCGTGGCGAACAAATTGGTTGCCAAAGCGGTTTGCAAGCGGAATATATTTTACGCTTTAAAATAAATTAAGAAACCGATGAGGAACTGAATTATTGATATATGTGAGTAAGTGCACGCATCGCCACCCATTAATTTAGGGACTGGTAAACTCTAAATTTTGAATGAATGTATTAAACAGAGTCAGTTGGTGGTGCCTTTTTTTGGGAAGAATAACGGCACAGGTTGATCAACCAAAGTCCAACGTTAACAGCAAACTCAGGATCACAAAGCCATAAATCAAATATCAAATAAGTTCAGAGGTGTCGTTGATGTCACATGTCGTTACACAGCATGAAGCCTTAAAGCTTTACATCTTGGGCGAGGTAAACAACAATCCCTGAGAATAAATCCATAACATAATGTATTTAGAAATTATGAGTAATACAGAAAACAAAAAATCGAGCCCTCTTTTCGAAGTCGTTTTTAACGTCTTTCTTCCTTCATTCATCCTAATGAAGTTCAGTGGAGAAGAGCATCTCGGAACTGGCTTAGCTCTGCTTGTCGCATTGGCCTTCCCTATCGCCTACGGTGGTATGGAGCTTATTCGCAACAAGAAATTTAACTTCATCGCCGCGCTTGGCTTTGTCAGCGTACTTTTAACGGGCGGCATTGGTTTCTTCGAATTGGACACACGTTGGTTAGCACTAAAAGAAGCACTAATCCCTGGCTTGATTGGCTTGGCGGTACTTGGCTCTACTTTTACTCGCTACCCGTTTATCCAAAAAGTGATCTTCACGCCTGCACTATTGAACATATCTTTGATTGAGGAGCGCCTAAGACAGTCTGGCAATCAAGCTAAGTTTGACCGTTGCCTAATGACATCAAACTACATGTTCGCTAGCACATTCGCTTTTTCATCAGCGATGAACTACTTCCTTGCAACTTGGATTGTAACCAGCCCCGCAGGCACAGCAGCTTTCAATGAAGAGCTTGGTAAACTGACGCTTTACAGCTACCCAGCGATCGCTATCCCAAGCCTGCTTATGATGCTCGGTATTTTCTACTACATCTGGCGTCAGGTTCGTGACATGACATCGCTAGAAACAGAGCAGATATTTATCACTAAGTAACTGTTACTGATTTCGTACAAAAACGCATACCAAAAGCCCAGCACATACGCTGGGCTTTTTTGTTTTTGCACTCTCACCAAGGCGCCTATTAGGCATTACCTTTGATTGATCAAATGAATCACATCTAAAATTCGAGCTCACTTTTCTCAAGTTTACGTGAGTAACTGACTTTAAATCCATAATAATCAATGAATTCCATTGATTGAACCGACAGATGCTTTTATAGTCGATTTTGTTGGTTACTTTACAAAGCCCTACCCAATCACTGACATTATTTCATTTGCGATTGATAAGATCACATCAGCTAGGTGCTAAAGGTAGACGCCAGCCGTACTCAATAAAGAATATAGATTATGAACAAGTCTCAATTAGTTGAACACATCGCGACTTCTGCAGACATCTCAAAAGACCAAGCAGGCTCAGCGCTAAATGCTCTCGTTGAAGGTATTTCTACAACGCTTGCGAACGGTGATGATGTGTCCATCCTTGGATTTGGCAGTTTCAAAGTGAACACTCGTGCTGCACGCACAGGTCGTAACCCAAGAACTGGAGAAGAGATTCAAATTTCTGCATCAAAGACGCCAGCATTTAAAGCAGGTAAAGCTTTAAAAGAGGCATGCAACCTTTAACACAGCAAAACAACAAGGAAAGTTACGATGACTACGCCAAAGGAAAAAGCGAAAACCAGTCGCAGTAAGAAAGCAGGCAAGTCAACGAAAGCACAAGCCGAAGGGCCGAAGGCTCGTCAACGCATTGAAGAGCTTCTCGAAGAACGCGAATTGGCGAAACTGTTAGAACTATAGTTTATATAAGAACTAAAGTTTAGGCTTGGGCAAAGTAATAGATTGTTAGCGTTCAAATGCCACTGCAACCCTGCGGTGGCATTGTTTATTTAGAATTAACCTACTCCTCCCCCCCATTATTCCTATCAATCCGATGTGATTATTAATAGAAGATTGAATAAGTTCTTAGCACTAAGTAACTGACTCAATTACATTGCTATACATACCCATACATACCCATACATACCCAAAAGACACTTTTCATTATCATCATCCCCCTTGTTATTTGTGAGAAGAAAGGAAGCGGTTCGCGGCACTGATGTGTTTGTGTTGTGCTTCTTTGTTGAGGTGATTATGAATGTAGTTCGCATGGGAATTGACGCTAATGTCCATAAGAATAAGGGAAAGTACAAAGCGATAATTAAGTTCGCTGCTCGTGCTCTGCTTTATTATTCAGATACTAAAAAAATGAATGAGAACTTCAGCTCAGCAGAGAGAAAGCTCTTATTCAAAAAGCAGCCAAATTTCCTATCTAAGTTTGTCACCCCTTACTTGTGTACTGACTTCAGTAAAAAAGAAAAAATCGACATACTATCAATGCACTATGATTGGTTCGAAGACAAGTTCACAACAGAAGCTCGCCATAAAATATATAACGAGAGGCTTAATCTTCTAGAGCTAGAAATCGGCGAGCAAACCTACTTGCTAAACCTGAGCTTTGAAAGAAATTCGAGAAAAGAAGGTGAGCTCACTCTCTCCCTTACTGATTCCATGTTGAACAAAATGTACACTATATCATTCTCTGTTTTTAACAATGATATCTACATAGGTGGCGTTCAAGGCGGAGCAAATGACAATGGGTTTAGCCGTTCATTCACAAAAGCATTTTATGGTTTAAGACCTAAGTCCTTCATGGTCGAAACCCTTCGATTAATGGCGACCAGTTTTGGCGTTAATCACATCTATGCAGTCAACGAAACGGGACATGTATACAACGCTTCGCGCTACGGGAAAAAAGGCAAAGAGATAAGTCTGAAATACAATAGCTTATGGGAAGAACACGAAGGTCAGCAACATAACAAATGTTTTTATGCTCTGCCTATCCAGTCAACAAGGAAAGATCTTGAAGCACTTAAGCGTCAGAAACGAAAGCTATATCGTGAGCGCTACGCTTGGTTAGATCTATATGAACAAGATCTTCATAACACAATTAGTCAGCACACCTCAGGTTCTGTTGAGCTAGCCAACGCAAGCTGAGCATATGCAACAAGGCTAACCAACGACTTCACTTTAAGCATACTCTCTCATGTACCTGTGCCTCTTAACTTGAGGCACTTTTAACATCGGTGGCCACTCTTTCAAAAATCATCATTCTAAATTTCCCTTCCCCTTAAAATGCAGCTCTCAACATTAAATTAGCAAACCCTAATAAATTAACATTAGACAATGCTAATGCTGGCTATTATAGTATCTAGGAATTTCGAAAACACTTAACCGTCGACGATTGGCAGTACTTGAACTGAATGAAGATATAGGCTCTATGCTCGGCGATTGGTAAAGTTAAACTTAGAGACAAGAATAGGTATACGAATGACTAAAATTGTAATTATCGGAGGCGTAGCTGGTGGTGCATCAGCGGCTGCACGAGCTCGTCGTCTTAGCGAAGAAGCAGAGATTATTATGTTCGAGCGTGGGCCATTTGTCTCTTTTGCCAATTGCGGATTACCATATCACATCGGGGGTGATATTCAGGACCGAAGTCAACTGCTCCTACAAACTCCCGAGAGCTTCTTAGCCCGATTTAACGTTGATGTTCGTGTTATGAATGAAGTCGTATCCATTGACCGACACAGCAAACAGGTTACGGTTAAGAATCTACTGGATGGTAGCGAGTATATACAAAGCTACGACTTCCTGTTACTCAGTCCTGGAGCTGGTCCTGTGGTTCCTCCAATCTCTGGTATTGATAACCCGCTGACCCACTCGCTGCGTAACATTCCTGATATGGATCGTATCCTTCAAACCATCCAGATGAACAAACCCGAGCACGCAACGGTTGTGGGTGGTGGTTTCATTGGCTTAGAAATGATGGAAGCCTTCCACCAGTTGGGAATCAAAACCACGCTGATTGAGATGGCGGATCAGGTGATGACACCTGTCGACCGTGAAATGGCGGGCTTTGCTCACGCTGAAATTCGCGAGAAAGGTATTGACCTTAAACTAGGCATTGCGCTCCAAGCTATCGAGTACGTGCCGAACGAGCATATAGCCAGCATCGGCTCTGGTGAAGATACCGAACACCAGCATATTGAAGGTGAACTCAACCTGACTCTCAGCAATGGTGAATCGCTAACCACTGATATCTTAATCATGGCTATTGGTGTGCGCCCAGAGACTAAGTTGGCAAAAGAAGCAGGACTTCAAATAGGTGAACTAGGTGGTATCTACACCAATGAAATGATGCAGACCAGCGATCCTAACATCTACGCTGTGGGTGATGCGGTCGAAGAAAAAGATTTTGTCACAGGTGCACAAACTTTGGTGCCGCTTGCAGGCCCTGCTAACCGTCAAGGTCGTATGGCTGCCGACAACATGCTCGGACGCAATGAAACCTATCAAGGTACACAAGGCACCGCTATTTGTAAGATTTTCGACCTAGCCGTTGCTTCAACAGGGAAAAACGAAAAACAGTTGAAGCGTGAGGGCGTGGACTATGAAAAAGTCTATGTGCATACTGCCAGCCACGCGAGCTACTACCCAGGCGCTGAGATTGTATCGTTCAAAATGTTGTTCGATCCAAAAACAGGCAAAATCTTTGGTGCGCAAGCAGTGGGCAAAGATGGTGTCGATAAACGAATTGATGTGATGGCGGTTGCCCAGCGAGCAGGTATGACGGTCGAGCAGCTTCAACACTTAGAGCTCACTTACGCTCCGCCATATGGCAGTGCAAAAGATGTGATCAACCAAGCTGCATTTGTGGCGAACAACATCATTAAGGGCGACGCCACTCCGATTCACTTTGATGAAATGGACTCACTGACCGACGAGCAAGTCCTGCTAGATGTACGTAACCCTGGCGAACTCGAAAATGTTGGCTTTATCAAAGATGCGATCAACATTCCTGTTGACCAATTACGCCACCGTATGGATGAATTGCCAAAAGACAAAGAGATCGTTATTTACTGTCAAGTCGGGTTACGCGGTAATGTTGCGTATCGTCAACTGGTGAACAATGGCTTTAAGGCCCGCAACTTAATCGGCGGTTTTAGAACCTTCATGTACGCACAAGCTTAATAACAATCGGTTATCATTTACTCGTTATTGATAGCCATTAAAGAACATTAGAGCTTGGTATTATTAGAGGTGCCAAGCTCTTTTGCTATTCGTACGAGTCAATAAAGGCTTGAAGTGCTTGCTGGTCGATAATTTCCAACCCTTGCTGCCCTTTTTTGATGAAGCCTTTATCGAGTAAGTCTTTGACAGCTCTGCGGTATACTCTGCTCGATGTGCCGAAACGTTCAGCTTCTTGGTTCACTTTATCGAAGCCGCCTAACACAGTATTAGTTTGGCTTTGCACCAACAAATCATAGGCGATATTGTAGGTAATCGAGTGTAAAAGGCGATTGGTGTAAATGCCCATCGAGTCTTGGTAATCTTCGGCCAGTGCTGAGGCGAAAAAGAACATCATCTCCGGACTTTCATGTAGCGCTTCTGATAGTTTCTGGATACAAATAACATCGACCTGCATATGTTCATCTGCCACTACATTCCATTGGCAAGGCGTTTGAGTGAAGAACTCCATCTCGCCAAAGATATGATAGTCGCAATTCACCTCCCCCAGTTGAAAGCGTCGCCCGTTAGCCGCAGAGATACTCATAGAGACTTTTCCAACAGGTACAACATAGAGATGCTGAAGCTGTTCACCTTGGCGCAAGATTTCATCATTCTTATTAAAATAGCGCGAGCTAACTTGGTGTTGGTAGATGAGAGCTTTAAATTCTGAGCTTTTCTGTTCTAGGTAATTTTTAAAACGTCCGCTTGAGTATGGTGCGATCTTCATACTGACTGTCTCTCATTGCATGAACTGCTGTTGATGTTATTAGCGATTGTAGCGGCTTAAACCAAAGGAGAGAACAATAAAAAAAGCGACGGTCACCCATCGCTTTTATCGTCCGTTTGTTCAGGCTTTTACTGAGCGAACAACGCTTCCAACGCCGCTAATGATGCAAGTCGTTCACCTTCCATCATCACTTTTGCTTCATCGACATACTGCCCAACACCGTCTTTTACATCTTGTTCGTACAAGACAACATTGTTCAAGATAGAAGCGACGTTAACCCCTCTCAAGCGCCCAACAGTAAACAGTGCCGATGTTTCCATGTCCGCGCCTAAAATACCTTTGCCGTTCCAGTACTGACAAATCGCCTGTTCGTCATCCGTATAAAAGCTGTCGTGTGAGCGCACAGCTCCTAAATAATAAGGAGTTGATTGCTGCTGCAAGAACCTATCTAACTCTTTAAGCAGAGTAAAACTCGCATAAGCCGGATACGACGGTTTAACGTAAGCTGCAGAGCCACCCTCATCGCGCACCGCACCTTCTGCGACAATCAATTCACCAAGTCCTATGTGAGATTGCATCGCACCCGCAGAGCCGACTCGGACGATATGGGTTACACCACAAAACTTAAGCTCTTCGACTGCAATAATCATCGAAGGTGCACCAATGCCCGTGCTGCAAACCGATATCGCTTTACCTTGATAGGTACCCGTGAAAATTCGATATTCACGGTTTTCAGAGACCAGTTCAGCATGTTCAAGCAAGTTAGCGATGCGATTCGCTCTATCTGGCTCACCACAAACAACGACCAACGGAGCAATTTGCGTTTCATCAACGCCAATATGAGGTTGCTTTGCCATCTTAACTCCTAAGAAGCCGTAGCTTGAGTCAATGATTTATCACTGTTGCGTTTAGCTGTGCGAGCCCACTCACGAGTACCGTTCGCCGCAATAAACATCAAAATAGCGTATTGAACAGACATGGCGTAAACGCCCTGCGTCGCATAAATACCAACACTGATAATATTAATCACAATCCAAAGTATCCAGTTTTCTACATACTTACGCGTCATAAGAACTTGAGCAACAATAGATAGAATGGTCATGGTCGCATCCCAGAATGGGAACGCATCCGGTTCAAGCACTGGCTCCGCTAAATCCGCACCAAATAGGTTCAGGCTATCAACCGCGATGTGTGCTAGCGCAAAGAAGAATGGGTCGATATACATAGTTAACAAAGCAATCGAAATCGCACACGCTGCAGCCGTTGCTACGAGCTTATTTTGGCTCAACCAACGAACTTCTAGTGTTTCACCTTGCTCATTCGGTCGTGTCCATGCGTACCAGCCGTAAATGTTAGCGCAGAAGAAAAAGAGTTGAAGAAGTAACAGTCCGTATAACTGAATTTGGAAAAAGATAACCGCAAATAAGGTGACATTCAGTAATCCGAACAGATAGTTAATGGTTTTCTCTTGGCTCGCAAACCAAATGCAAAGCAGGCCAAACACAGTGCCGAATGCTTCGATCCAGCTCATTGCATAGCCATCCCCTATTGGGATATTGACTAGAGTATTGTTGATATCAAGTAGGGCGAATAGATCCATAGGGATGTCCTTTATTATTTGTTTTTAGTAGCACCTATCTTATTGCGCTGACAGAAACAAACAGGAGGACATTTGTCCCCCTAAGATTGCATGCGATCATAAATCAGAATAATAAACAAAGAAAAACAAATCTCTCATCATCAAGATCGCTCCCTTTTAGCTGTCTATTTGCGTAGCTATTCATTTAAACGAGCATCTTCGAAAAGCAACCCTAATTACCTACTCTAAGCTTGAAGAATGTATAACCAAAACCAGCTAACCACTTGCTCAATTAAGTTTAAAATCGAGCCACTCCTTTTCTTAGCTCATTCAAACTAAGTACACTTTGCTCATACTGCTTTTTACTGTCTTCCATAAGGTCGTGAGAAGCTTCAGCTTTACTGTGTATGGAAAGAATATTCTGGTTAATCTCCTCTGAGACATTAACTTGCTCTTCAATAGCGACCGCGATTTGATTATTCCTATCAACCACTCCTTGAACCTTTTCACTCAATAATGTGAGGCTTTCTAGAGTCGATTGAATCGTCGTTTGAGTGCGTTTCGCTTTTTCAGTACCGTTTTGAACAGCCGTTACTGACTGACCACTGCCTGTGCATAGCTTTTCGATAACCGCTTGAATCTCTGTTGTTGCTTCTTGTGTTTTCTGAGCAAGCACTCTTACTTCATCTGCCACAACCGAAAACCCTCTTCCTGAATCACCAGCTCGTGCGGCTTCTATCGCAGCATTCAGTGCTAATAGGTTGGTTTGATCGGCAATCGCGTTGATCATCTCGATGACGGAGCTTATTTGTTGTGTCTCCCTCTCCACAGATAGCGATATTGTCGATATGTTGTCTAATTCATTGGTGAGCTCAACGAAGTTCTCTTCGACTTGATTTAGCTCGTTCTGACAAGATAAAAGCTCCTGTTGAGTGCTAAAGGTAGAATCGAGAGTTCCTTGCGCATTTTGAGAAATTTCACTTGAAGCCGCCTGCATTTCGTTGATGGCGGTTGCTGCCATATCGATTTCTGTTTTTTGATTTTCAAGGTTTTCAGACACGGTTGCGTTCGATTCAGCGGTTTTATTCGCCTGCTTTAGGGTCATTTCACATGAATCACTCACCGAAATTCGAATTCTGCCTAATAACGCTTTGGCATATTGTTTCCGAACTTTCATTCCCAGAGCAATTTCGGAGATATCGTCCACCTTGCCAAAATAAATATGTTCCATTAAAGGGTTGTTGAATTCATATTTTGCTATTTTACAAATGCTCTCCAAGCGACGCGTAAGGATATAAATTGATATCGAACTACCAATAAAAATTAACAACAAAATTTGCGGTAAGGTTACGAATTGATTAACGTGAAGCGCATAAACGAGCCCGATTAACAATATTGAAATGAACGTCTGACGTTGCCAAAGTCTTGTTTTCGGTAACATGAGCTTGAATGGTGTTTTTCCTCTATTTAAAGTTCCATACGCTTTTTCTGCTCGTTCAACGTATTCTCTTTTGGGTTTAAACCGAACAGACTGGTACTCGACAATTTCGTTATCTTCTTTTAACGGAGAAGCAAAAGCATCAACCCAATAATAACCACCACCTTTTCGTTGATTTTTCACCATACCCATCCAGTTACTTCCTGACTGAATATGGCCCCATAGGTCTTTAAATGCGGCTTTAGGCATATCACTATGACGAACTACGTTGTGATATTCACCTACGAGCTCTCCTTCTTGATAACCTGCTACTTCATTAAAATGGGGACTTGCATACTTGATTTTACTGGAAGGGTCTGTCACTGAAATTAGATTGTACGACTCTGGGTAATCATACTCTTGCTCTGTCATAATATTTCCCTATTTAAACTTGATAACAATCAACTTGTTGTGTGGGTCATCCATGCCACACCGCGCTGAAAAGGAAGACACTTGATCCTTTTCTCATTCAAAAACCAACCATTAGCCATTGATTCAATTGGATTTTAATGTAAGTAAAACGAACATCAGATCTACCCAATGGTTAGATAAACAAATCCAAGAGCAAGCACAATGCACAAGTGCAGTCAATTTCATATCAACATAAAATAATACTAGCTTATGAGAAATAAAGAGGGAGAAATCAACATTAAAAGCATTAAGGCTATAGCGTATTTATCTAAGAACCCCTTTACATTCAAACTTTATAACCAAAAACTAATACACTTATATAATTAAACCCTAATATATCGTTGAAATAAAAATATTCCTTTGTAAGCTAGCCCTCTATTCTCACATGCACTGGTCAATCACCCTTTCAGGTTCACCGAAAAAAGTTCTTCATACCTTCACAATAGTTGGTTTGTTTTTTGCTATTAATTGATGGTTTTCAAGATAGGGAAAATACAAAGCACAATATAGTAGATGTTCAGATTTTATTATGATTAAGTAGTATAGAAACACGTGATTTATACGAAAAAATATTCTTTCACTTTCCTTGATAATGACGGGAACCTGTTCTTTAATATGCATCTGCAACCATATTGTATTTAGGAAAGCTTATGAATGTATTAGACAAGGATTGCTTATTACAGTTAGTCATTGATAATTTTCAAGAAGATGTCGCAAAATCCGTTGATTTCAACACGGGAGAAGTTGGTATTAAGTATACCTGCCTTGAACATAACCTTGTATTTTGCATGGCCTTATCGGTAGTCGAAAAGATATATCCGACACGGTAAGATCCGAATAATCTGAGCTCGTTAAGCAATATTATCTTTGAAGTTGATAATTCTAAATGAGTTGTAAATTTCAAAGATAATAACTTGACCAATACTCAGCGTACGGCTACGTTAGTAATAAACCAATACATTGACATAACTATTGTAGATTCCTTAACTCCTTTAATGGTCCCGTGCTCAAACTGCATCTGACAGAACAACCCTCTCCCAAAAACGAAATTTTAGCTTACTGGCTTTAGACTGATATCGCGTTGACGCTGGCGCTTGAGAAGCGCATGCTTTTATTTCCAAGCAGAACCGCTCTTGGTCGTCTTAATAACCTAACTCGACGATAACTTGTTCTGTGTAACCCAACTCATTGAAAGGCTGGTCACATGAATAAAGTTATTATGTTAGTTATGGGGCTGCTTTTTACCAGCCGATTGTTCGCCAGTATCGCCCCTCATGTTAAGCAGTTAGAGCATGACGCGCCTATCCTACTTCGCTCAGCGTTGATCGTTTTTGTTGCCGCTTATGTCGTTTGGACCGGTGTTAAACATTTCAAAAAGCGCAAAGTTTCAGCGTTGGAATCAGAGCAGACTGATAGCTAATACCTTACGCTTTGTGTCGCTGTCTCTGTTAATTATCCGCAAAATATTCGACTAAGATTTTACGCCACTTCCTAGACTCCCTAATTTGCAGCAGTGCGCGGTTTATCTCTTCTTCGTACGGGTTATTTTCCGTGATGATGAAACCGTAGTTCGACTTTTATAGCTGATAAAGCAACACCGCCATACCAAGCTTAAGTTTGATAGTTAGAAACTGACATAAACTGGCTTTGTGCCGATGAACACAGTTTCCCATTCTGAGTAATTTTGCTCTCTAAGAAGTGAATATTGCGTCTACTTTTGACCCATTGAGCGCGAACTTCTAACTCTTGACCAATGGCTATTGGATGATGAAAGCGAGACGTTAAACTCACCGTCATCGCATTGATACTGTTTCGGAACAAACAGTGCAGCATCGCGCTGTCGTGTAACGTTGTGACAATACCGCCCTGCATGATGCCATCGTAGCCCTCGACTTTATCTGTTGGTACAATCTTGGCGAAAGCTTCATACTTAATTAAAGTTTCACACTTGGCTTTAGCTTCATATTTAGCTAGAGCTTCATTATTGGTCAAAGCTTCATGTGCGCCAACGGCTTCAAAACAAATGGGGCTGTCTGCGAAAAAACCTTGGCTGCACACTTGGCAACGGCGATGATTGTGAGGAGTGAAAACCTTCATACTTAACCTTATTCCTTTTTACCCTTAGATTCCCAGAGATTGATATGGCTCGACCAAAAAAACATCGCCAGTTATGTACCCGCGCGGCTTACTCTTGCTTCAAGCCCAATGGTGTTCCTATGGATGAGCTTCATAAAGAAGAACTGCTGTTAGAAGAATTGGAAGCCTTGCGCTTAGCGGATCAAGAAGGCCTGAGCCAACTTGAAGCCGCCGAGCAAATGCAGGTGTCACGCCAAACGTTCGGCAACATCATTAAACGTGCACGAACCAAAGTCGCTAAGTGCATCGTCAACGGCCATGCATTAGTGATTCAAGGCTCATAGTCCGAAGCTTTAACTTTGCTTGTCGAGCTACTCTTAAAAAACATTAATGTGATGGCTCCGTAATCTGATACAGCTTTCTGCTTTGCCCTTCGCATACATCCTTGCAATTGCATTCTCGCTCAATGTCTAACTGCGCGAGCCCTCCGCAACTGCCTTTGATTGGCTTGCGTGAAAAAATTACGCCAATCGCCATTAATGCAACAACTCCAACAAAAGCCATTAGTGTGAGTAAGAAAGTCATTTACGGATACCTCGAATAACACTGAACCTGCTCAACTTGGGCGTGAGGATCGACGCTTTGTTCTTGTGTCCTTTTTCGCCGCACGTTCTATGACCGCACCCGCCATTTCGCGGCTCTCGACCATAATCAAGATCGGTCACTTCTTGCAGATTGTTGAAGTCCAAAGTCGCCACTTCCGCCTTACCTTTAGACGAAAAAACACGAATATCGTTGTTGAACAAGTGCGCCAACATCTTCTTCCCAATGTGTCGAACCACCACCGCCTGCACATCGTAAGACTTAACGACAGACATCCATTGCTTCTTTTTGTTGCACGGGCTGTCAGACTCAACCAAAGGGATAAGATGCTTGATTTGCTGTCGCTCATCGACAATGGCTATCTCAGGAGAACGAGCAAAGTGATTGCCGACGTTAAGGTCGCGGCAAGGTACTGCGTATAACATGGTAACTTCCTGTTATTGATGATCAGGAGTTCAGAATACGCCTCATTATTGGCATATGCCAATAACTATCGTGTGAAAAATTAGATTTACCGTTTGTAGAGTTCTTAGTGGCAATGAGAGCATCAAACAGACAGTCATGGATTGAGACAATTTAGAAGTAAACAAACTTACATTTTGAAGTGAACAATGGCACAAGTTGTTATAATATAACATTAAACTAAATAACCATTCGTTCTCATGAAACAGCTATTTGTTCTAACCAACGCATTCAATCACCTCTCTTCGCGCTATGTAAGCCGTTTTTCAGCGGGCTTACGTTCTATTAAGCGCTTGCCTCTTTGGTTGGCATTATTCTCTTTTGCTCCGAGTCTATCTGCTCACCCGCATTCTTGGATTGAAATGAAAACCCATATCGAGGGCGAAAACGGCATGATCACCGGCCTTTCAATGGAATGGTCTTTTGACGCAATGACATCTATGTACATGTTAGACGGGGAAGATGTCTCGCCAGAGAAAGAAGTCGAGACATACAAAAACCTTGCAGCATCCGTCATCGAAAACATGATGTACGAGCACTACTTCACCTACTTCTATGACGGTGAAGAGCCAATCAAATATCAAGTGGCTGAACATGCCAAATTTGAGCGTGACAAAGCCAAGATGGTGCTCACTTTTGACCTGCCACTTTCAAAACCAAAACACGTAACTCGAGACTCGCTTCGCGTGCTGATTTTTGATCCGAGTTATTTCGTCGATATGTCGTGGATCTCAAATAACGATGTGACTTTATCGTCTTCACTCGCGAGACAATGCCAGTTGGAGATCATTGAACCAAACCCGACACCTGAACAAATGAGCTATGCGATGTCTTTACCTGCCGATGCGGATCCAGACAACATGTTAGGCCAACTGTTTACTCAATCGGTTGAGCTTCATTGTGCTGCGGTTCCAGCATCTTAATCATTGCGGCTCGTTTCAGTCAGTAAATGTCTTAACTCATTAAACCTCTCACTCAATGAGAAAGGTCTCTGATACAGGTTCTTGTTAAATGCAGAAAAATCAAATCAAAACAAATTACTACCTCATTGGTATTGGCGCTTTATTGCTGGTTGCTGTCGGCGCATACCAATTGTGGTCTATGTGGCCATCATTGGTTATCTCTAGTATCCAATGGCAAAGAGAAGTTAACTCAGAACTTGCTGACCTACTCTATGAAGCCAAGTCTAACCCTTGGGGCGCAGGCAGCTACCTCATCGGATTCAGCTTCGTCTACGGCGTGCTTCACTCTTTAGGCCCAGGCCACGGCAAGGTTATCGTGTCTACTTACTTAGCGACTCACCCTACTAAGGCGAAAGCGAGTCTCGTGCTCACAGTTGTCTCTGCGTTTTTACAAGCTCTAGTTGCTATCTTACTGGTAAGTGCATTGCTATGGGGCTTTAGCGCGTCAATGCGAGTGGTGAATGACAAGGCTAATATGTTTGTCTCGTTAAGCTTTGCGTTAGTCGCGGTAGTGGGTGCTTTGATCTGTTGGAAAGCTCTGAAAAACATCTATACAACGATGCGTAAGCCAAAGTTGAAAGTGAAAGCCATCACCACATTAGCGGCTGATACGTCTTCGCCAATGTCTGCTCGATCTTCGATTTCAGACCAATCACCAATGGCACTTAGCTCATCAGTATCTGCTGGTTCAATAATGCTGAACCCATCTAGCGCATTACAATCTGCAGAGCACTCTCACGCAGATCATTCTCATGCCGACTGTGGATGCGGCCACCAGCATGTTGCCGATGCAGACGCGATAAACAAAGCTTCAACGCTCCGTGAATACGCAGGAATCATCGTTACTATTGGAGTCAGGCCATGTACAGGTGCCATTATGGTTCTGTTGTTCGCGAATATGGTCGGACTATATTGGATGGGCGTGTTGAGTGCCTTCGCCATGGCAGTAGGTACCGCGTTCACGACCTCTTCGATTGCAATAATGACACTAACAGGCAAGAACTTGGTAAAACGCTATTTGGCAGCAGGTAACAAGAATAACAGTGCGTCACTAAAAGCCGCAGGTCATTATTTACAGCTATTTGGTGGTGTTTTACTCGTATTAATTGGCTTGTTGCTAATGAGTGGACAAGACAGCGGTATGTCGCCTGTGTTTACGATGTAAGCGCACAATATAATAACAAACCTCAGTTTGTTACAACCTTTGCTATTTATACTAACGGACACTAGCCCTTACCTCTCAACCTGAATTAACCACTACACAATTTCTACTAACCTAACTTTGCACAGTCCGTTAGGTTAGTAATCAACCATTCAGAACATCACACCAAATAACAATCTGTAACAAAGCCACATCAAACTGTTACTTTCCTATTCTTAGCTACGTTTCCATAAACTAACTTAGATTGTTCTAACAATCCCAAAACACTATCCCTACCTTTTAAAAATACGGACACAGCTTCCCTCAATCCAGAAACTGCGATCGTACTCTTCCCATTTTGCAAAAAAATAGAGCAGCAGTTTTATCAATTGAGTAACCAGTCGAAATTATATGCAGTAAATTTCACACCAGAAGCTAAACCTTTACCTTACTACTACATATAAAGTTTTCTTCACCCAAATTCTTGGATAACCCATACTCAAAGGTAAACAAATGAAGCTATACATTCCGAGCACCGCGCTCAGTGTTTTGTTACTTTCTCCGAGTTTCGCGAGTGCCGAAGATATACCTGATTCACACGAATTACGTACTTTTTCAATGCATTCACAAAGTTCTGGGATAGCCCCACCGCAAGAAGAACTCGGTGTTTATGTCGTCAACTCAGGTCCAGGTATTGATACCGGTTGTACCTACGCTTCTGGCGGACCTCTACTTATCTCTTTGCCTGTTCCTATTGTTGTCAACCCCAACGTTTTACAAAGCAACGGTAGAATTAACCCAAGTAAACTGGTCGATATGCAACAAAAAGGCGTTATCGGGTCTAACGCAAGGATCAGCATGCCGGTTTTCGACATAGACTCCAATGCCAACGTAAGCAATATTACGCCAGAAATAGATATAGTATCTTTTAACGGAAAATCTTTAGGCTCACTGCAAGGTGCTGACAGCCGTTGGACGGATACTAACCTTCAAGTTGATATTAGCGATATCAAGTTCGGTCAAACCAACGAAATTCGCGTCGATATTGATACTGGTAATACAGGAGACAACTGGTGTATGTCTGTCGATTGGGTTTCAATCGAGTTTGATGTTGCCGTTCCAGTTGTTCTTGCTCATGGCATTGCTGCACAATCAAATACTTGGGATGATGATACGGCTCCAGGCGTACTTTCTACACTCGATGAGTATGGTATTCTCTATACTCGTTTCTCTGCTGACAAAAATGGAACCACGGCGACCAATGCAAATATCTTGAACAACAAGATTCAGGGTTTTCTCGATGAGTTGAAATCCGATAAAGTTCATGTCATTGCTCACAGTAAAGGCGGACTAGACACACAAAACCTCAAAGCACTTAGTCCTTCATTTGAAATAACCTCCCTTTCTACTTTCTCCACACCTCATCTTGGCAGTGTCGCTGCAGATTTGTCGGTGATAAAAATGGACCACTACGCTGATACCTACAGTAACGTCAGTACTGATCCAAATAATTACGCTGGCAAATACATGCAACTCCCAAATATACCTTTTGCGGGTCCCCAAATGCCCGGAATCCGCGATCTAACAACAGATACCGCATCGAACGCGCTCCAAATGCGTACTCGAGGCAACATTAGAAATACATTTTCTATTGGTGCAAATGCCGACCTCAACCAAGACGGTGTTATTGAGAAAGAACCCGATATCGTTGGTCTATTCCCATGGGGATCTCGTTGGGCGGGCGTTACCGCTTGGCAAGCACTGAGAAGCTTTAGTTCTGCGGCCTACCTCGATACTCAAACTCAGTCGGTCACAATGCCAAGTGTGTATGGACCACAAACTCATCCAATCACAATAGTCAGTTACCAAGCCATTCAAACAGTACCGCAAGAAAATGATGTCGTTGTGACCTTGGCAAGCGCTAACCCAAGTTTTGCCAATGCGTTGGGTAACGTATTAAATAACCACTCAACAATGAAAACGGGACAAAACGTTGAACGTTTTCTACAACAAATTATTTCAATGCGCTAAGGAGTGGCCACTATGAAATTCATCAAGCAATTAGTGATGGTGTTCAGTCTTATCTGTACCTTCATCCCAACGGCTATCGCCAGTAACGCAATCCCCGTTGGGATGAGTACAAGCACGACACTATCTCAGCCAGTGACTAGTGCCAATAACGAAGTCACAATGTTGTTTAACATCGACGAAGCGGAAGCCCTAAAAGCAGAAATCATCGTGCCGTTGGATGATGCAACCGTATATTTATTTAGCCCTAACGGGCAAGTCGTAACATCATCCAATGATGTGCAAGCGAACATCCTCTCAGGTGGCACACAAAGTCCGCCGCTACCGGGCAGCTATGTATTTTTACCGGAAGTAACTAACCCTGAACCTGGAGAATGGAAGATCGTCGTTGATTTTCCAAACCCAAGTTACAACACGGTAATCATTGCTCAGGTTGCTATCCAATCACCTATTGCGTTTGGCATGGCGATAGCCGCTAACCAATTTGTGGTCGGTGAACCAGTTCCTGTCTCTGCATTACTGACAAACAAGGGAGATCCGGTTAAAGGTGCCCAAACCAACGCAGTGATCACTGATGAAACTGGAGTAGAAACACGCCTAACGCTTAAAGATGAGGGGGCTAATTTCGATGCTGTCGCTGAAGATGGTGTCTATAGCAATATTTTTGTTCCACCCGCTGAAGGGGAGTACCTAGTTGAAGGCACAACGTCTTTTGAGGTATATGGAACAACCATCGCTCGCCAGACAAGCAAAAAAATCCACGTACTACCCGCTGACATTGAATTTATCAATCACTCACTCGCTCCAGTTTTCTCGTCTGAAGGCTGTGTTATTGCCTTAGAGCAGCGCTTGGAACTTGATGTTAACTCCGCTGGTGACTTTGCCATTCATGGTTACCTCAGCGATGGAATTGATGAGCTTAACACGAGCAAACGTCTGCAACTCAAACCTGCGAAGCAAATCGTCACTCTGCAATACTCAACGGAAGATATTTTTGCCGCGTTTGATTCTGCGTCTACTTTGATCTCCAATCCGACGATCATCTACGCAATCACTCAAGATAACATACGAATTTCAGCCCCTCGAATTCAGTTTGAAGAAATGATTGAGTTGGGGTCTTTTGAACGTTGCCGTGACCCGATTGAAATTACGGGGGATTTAGTCACCACACCGAGCATGTCACAAGATGGAACTTACATAGATTCGCTGAATTTTGAGTTTCCGCTCCATGTTACGCGCAGTGGAACTTACACAGGTTCAGTAAATATCGTTGGTGCTGCTGGAGAGTATTTAGAGCTAGTGAGTTTTCAAAAACCCCTCGAGGCGGGCGTAAACACCGTCAAGTTTACAGTTCCTGGTGATACGTTTAAGCAAGCAGATGGTCCTTATGAACTGACCGCACTACTAGTCTATAATGGCGCTGACTCCTATCGACAAGGGTTACTCGGTCAAACGCCACCATACCAAGCCTCTGATTTCAGTCCACCAGTAAATGTGACCATATCCTCTAACCTGTTCGGTTTAGAAAGAGAAAACTGGCAGACCACTCCGGCTTCACAAATCACGCAACATCGTGTTGGCGGCTACCTAAGGGCAGGGTCTTCAATCCCATACGACTACGAGACGCTAGCGAGTTTTGATTTAAGTGGGGTTAGAGGAAAAATTAAACAGGCAACTCTCAATGTCGAATTCGGTGAATCAACCCTTCAATTTCCATTCAACAATGTAACCGCGCATATCATTAATCAAACTTGGTCTCCAAACACACTGGATTACGACACGTTCTGTGAGTCTTTTACAATATGTGCAGCGTGGAGTAATCCGCTAAATACATTCAACAACGTAGAAGCAGGTCAAACGCTTAAGTTTACCAACTCTAAACTATTAGAAGCGTTAAATGAGAAGAGAGTATCTGGGCTGAACAAACTAGATATTGCTCTTACCTCTGCTCCTTATGAAAGAAGTTTTTTCATTAACGTTAAGCAGGTGTCGTTATTCATCGAGTACTGACCCCTTGACTGAAATAGAATAAGGTCATGCCCGAGGTATCGCTTCGGCATGAGATCGAAGTTTTATCCCAAAAGGGCAATAGCCTAAACAACAAAGAGACGCCACGGGTCTATCCGTTCCATAACCAATTTTTTAGTTGATCTTAGGGATGCCCCCTAAGATAGTCATGTGGCTATGGTTAGAATGGACCCGATAAGTATCATCGATTTACAAAACAAAGCCCAAAACCGCTAAAGAAAAGCATCGAGAAGCGATACAATGTTCAAGTTGCGACAGCGCAGTATGGATACCATCCATAGAGAGCCCATTTATAGAGAACCTTAAAGTAGCCACACATGTCTAAAGAACCCGGTTTCACCACAGAATACACCCTCGACAAGACGTTTTTTGCAGAGTGTTATGATCAAACTAGCCTTCCGACTCAGTTTCCAAAAGCCTATTTAAAGGGAATATTGTTTCTTATTTTTGGTGTGGTTCTACTAGAGTTTGAACTATTACCAAATGGCTACGTTGGTTGGTTCTTCATTGTTTTGAGTGTGATTGAAGCATTCAGTGTGTACTGCAAAAGAACCTGGTGGTTGTGGAGACAAAAAATCAGCTCAGGCGCTGGCAGCAAAATTGTCTTTCAAGGTGATGTTAACGGAGTGAGTTACAAAAACCACAAAGCGACCAACACTATCGCTTGGACTGACATAGACCAACTTGAGCAGACTGATCTCGGCTTTATCCTTCATATTGGTAAACAGCGCCAATATGTGAGTAAATCTTGTTTAACTGATGAAGCCATTGCCTTCATGATTGAACAACACGAAGCTTCCAACGCTCCTAAAACACCCTAAGCAAACTAACACCAATAAATGCCTGCTGATCTAGCAGGCATTTTTCTATCACCTATGAAAGTGAATGGAATAACCGGACAACATCGATGACTACCGTATACCAAATCAGTGATTGCCACCTTTCAGATGAATCCAGCTATGAAAACCTGCGTAAAGCCTTGGAACACGTCGCTAACGATCCAACCTGTGAGACCATTTTTCTGACCGGTGATATTTGTTGTAATCCCAAACTGGGTGACTACATTCGATTGGAAGCGTTCATTAGGCAACACATTAACGCCAAGCCTATTAACGCGATTGCGGGCAACCATGACGACTCTCGCTTAATGCGTACTGAGCTAAAAGGCTCGACGATTTTCGTCACCGATAAAACGATTATCAATGGACGAGAGTTTGTATTTCTGGACTCTAGCGACAAGCCGCTTGATAGCCGTCATCCATTAGGTTCAGGGCGCATTAATAACCGTGGAATAGCTCGTCTAAAACAGCAACTAAGAAAGGCCGATGATCCCATCGTTGTTGTTCACCACCCTATCATTCCCGTCGGTTCTGAGTGGATGAAAGCGATCCGTTTGGAAAACGATGCCGAGGTAATGAAGGTGCTACGCAAGTATCGCGTGCGTGACGTTATTTGTGGTCACGGCCATGATGGAATAACTGCCACAAAACAAGGAATAACCCAATATATGGCACCTTCAACCGCCTATGGGTTTGACCACTCTATCAATGAATACAATCGCAGCGAAAAGGTAGGATTGAGTCGAGTTCGTTTGTCGGCTAATTCAATCGATTATCAGGCTGTGTATTTTTAACATTGAACTGAGTTCAAAAGAATGGACCCCAATGTAAATGATGAATCCAACATTTACAGAGAATATAAATCACCATCAAACTCCAGACATTAGAGTAAAAACTCATTTGAGAGCATTCAAACTAAAATGTTAGCGTGATGTTACAAACACAAACATCGGGCGCGACATGCAGCAAATAAAACTCTTAAACCGCGCTACCTTTGCAGGATTTGCAGCAACATTAGTTGGGAATGGCATTGGCCGCTTTGCCTACATAGCCTTGATGCCAGTGCTCATACAGAGCGGATGGTTCTCAAGTGAAGATGCCTCAACCCTTGGCGCTGCAACGCTGATCGGCTATATATTTGGAGCTCCCACTTCAAGCTTTCTACAGCGATACTATTCAACCGGTACACTCATACGTGCCTCTCTGTTATTGAGCAGCTTTAGTTATCTTGGTTGCGCCTTAAAGTCTGCCCCCTTCGAATGGTTTTTAACACTGAGAACCATTGCAGGAATGTCCGGAGCCATTCTTATGGTGCTCGCTCCCCCGATGATCGCTAGCCTTCACCCAAAAGAGATGAAAGCGAGAATCAGTGGCGTCGTATTTTCAGGGATTGGGCTTGGTGCCATGATCTCAGGAACGATCATACCTCTTCTGATCTATCAAAGTGTGGAAAGCGCATGGTTAGGGATGGGAGCCATCGCTTTTCTAGCAACTGTTCTGACATGGAAAACATGGAGTCTTGAGGCTAAACAGAGTCATTGTGCTATGAGCCCAGCTTCGTTTAAGGACTTATCTAAGCGTAAACGTACGAGTATTCGATTTGTACTTTTAGCCTATACCTTTAGCGCAATTGGTTACTTACCTCATACTCTTTTTTGGGTCGACTATATTGTTCGTGAGTTAGGGATGAGTTTTACAAGTGGCGGCTTTTATTGGGCCGTATTTGGCATCGGGGCAGCGATTGGACCGATAGTGACAGGTGTATTGGGTGATAAGGTTGGGCTCAAAAAAGCGCTATTAGCTGCCTTTATTTGTAAGGCGACTGGCGTTGCACTTCCGTTAATGCATACAGGTGAAGTTTCACTTTTTGTTTCGTCGCTACTCGTCGGTATGTTCACTCCGGGTATCGTAACACTCGTATCAACTTACACCTTAGAACTCGTTGGCACTCAACTCCACACAAAATCTTGGGGAACAATGACAATGGCTTTTGCCGTTTCGCAAGGCACCGTTGGCTTTGTTATGGCTCATTACGCCCCGCAACTCACCAGCTATAACGTCCTATTTATGCTCAGTGCGAGTGCGCTCATTTTATCAATACTCTGCATCGCATTTACATCAACCAAACAGCAGGGATTAAACACTGCTCAAATAAGTTCGTAGCAAAGGAATCGCTCATGAAACTGTATTTAAATGATACCTCGCCATTCTCACGAGCGGTGTTGGCCACTGCCTACCTGTGTAATGCACCCATTGAACTTGAATGGGTTGATCCATGGCAGACACCCCAAGCATTAGTCACAATCAATCCATTTAGCACTATACCGGTTCTTGAAACCAATGATGGTTTTGCACTCACCGAAAGCTTAACTATCTGCGATTTCCTATTACAGGCTTATCCGACAAAGATACTCACAACAGCCAATACGAGTGATGCTAAACGCATGTCGTTATTAGGAATGAGTAAGACTCTCATGGAAGTAGCATTTCGCTGCGCTGCATTGAGCTGCTTTGAAGCTGAACAAAATGTGCTGACAGTTAGAGGAAAGGGAGGTATTCAAAAGAGTGTTCAATCACTTATCAAGCAACTGAATAACACCCATGATTTACTTCAGCCAGATTTCTCAACGTTATATCTACACGTTGCATTAGATTACGTTCTGTTTAGGCACGCCAGTTTGCTCTCGACTAAGGAAGTTGACACCCTCTCCACCGCCTTACAAAACTCCCCTTTCAAAGAAACATTGGCAACGTTAAGCCTTGATTCACTCTCCAATCAACCAAGCTATTGCGAGCTATGCCAATAGAAGAGTGTTACAGCGCTTCAATTTATCAATCTGTGATTGAAACCAGCACATACAGCGACTGGTGCCGTTTCCTGAACGGGCGCAGGGGCAGCAATTGAGTAAGCTGCTGTCATAGCTAAAGAAGCGGCAATCAGTGTTTTCTTGAACATAAAATACTCTCTTAGTTAGTAGTGGTGCTCTGAAATCTGACGCCATATTACCCACCAGTAGTAAGCGTTAATTGCCATTTGATGACACGCGATCACGTTCAGTTAAGCAAAAGTATTGAGATTGACTTCTTGGTATCTGATTACTGAATTTACACTAGCTTCTTATGGTTAAAATGCCGTATGGTACAAACAATCAATTATAAAGACTCACGACCTTTGCCACAGAGACTCTCCATTTAAAACGAAAAGAATGACTATGAATTTTGATATCAACGCACTGAAACATCACCAACTGGTCGAAGATGGTCAACTTGAGGGGTGTTACATTCATCAGCCTGTGCAAGGCAGCCAACCCGATGACAAAGCCGTTTTAGCAGAGCGTCAAGCGCTGGAAAGCCGAGGATATAAGGTGGTTCAGGTTAAAGCGAAAGGCGGAACAACTACGTTTGCCGAGGCTATGCTAGAGCTTGCGAAGAAGACAGGCCACCAGCCCAAATAGTAAGCAACTTGGTAAAACAATATTGTCATCGAGAAAGCACCCTACCGACTATTAAATCAGCAGGGTGCTTTTTGATGACAGGCAATCACGCCTACCTAATATTGCGTCTATAGAATCCAGCTTCGTCTTTGGTCAGGAAAAAACAAAGACTAAGCAGCCAGTAAGGTAGATGTATGTCGCTACTGGGTCCAGAATCTTGATGGCTTGAATTTTTACGTGACACTTTCTAGTTCAGAAATGCTCTAGTGCTGGCGTACCTGAACATAAATTGATCTGCATAAGCATATGGTTTGTTACTCGTCGGCATAACCGTGTTACGAGGAGCAAGTCGATCTTTTCTCGTAATATCAATCATCATTAGCTCCCTTGGCATTAGCTTCTTTCTTTATAGCGCCATAATCGCGCCTTCTGTTACTTCTAGGATCGAAGCTCGAAGTATTCTCGTTGTGACGATATGTATCTTAGCCCTCTGTACAAACTATTCAGGGGAAAAGTACGATAACAGAGAAGCAAAATGTCTGTTGAACCTGACCCTGTTCATCAACATTCTCTATATGGCAATTAGGGGCATACTTGCTCATACCAAAGGAACGAATTCAAACTATTACCTGATATCAGATATTCATAAATTGTCTTTCGTTATCATAACAATCACAACTATTAGCCTCGCATTTTCAGTGTTTTGGATCTTAACTGATCGTTTATTGAAGCAAACCTATCGCTTATCGATTACTGACGAACAAACAGGCCTTTATAACCATAGAGGTCTAGCTGAGCTGATACCCAAGCTTGTTCAACCAGGCCGAGAGAGTGACATTTCTGTACTGATGGCCGACCTAGATCATTTCAAAAAACCAATAATCAAAAACGCACTACTTCACTGACTTAATCACTTACATCAACCTTGTATTGATTGATTCAGTAAAACAAACCTAAGACATGGGAATTGATTCCGAAGTGGTCATTTTATCGGACTGTCATCTAATTTTTGTACTTTGATATAACAAATAGCTTAAAAAATATTGAGCGATCGTTCAAATATATTGGAATTTCCACTATAGTTGATTGATCAAACAACTCACAACAAGGAAAAGTTATGAATCAAAGTACCGAATCTCAATCAGATCCAACTCGATCTATCCCTCAAGAAGCATTTGATTGGTACGACGAATATGCGCACGGTCTGATTGATCGCAGAGAGTTTATGGCTCGTCTATCCGGGCTAGCTGTACTTGGCTTAACTATGACGACGCTAACTTCTGCACTGATCCCTAATTATGCGCAGGCAGAGCAAGTCTCTTTCAATGACCCTTCCATCAAAGCAACCTACGAGAAGTTTCCTTCGCCTAAGGGACACGGAGAAGGCTATGGCTACTTGGTGGTACCCAAAGAGCTAGAGAGTAATGCGCCTGTTGTCTTGGTTATTCATGAAAATAGAGGCTTGAATCCATACGTAAAGGATGTGGCAAGACGACTCGCGGCCGCTGGGTTTATTGCGTTTGCACCTGATGCACTCTATTCGCTTGGCGGGTATCCAGGTAATGATGATGAAGGTAGAGCAATGCAAAAATCATTATCCAGAGAGAAAATCGAAGAAGACTTTATCGCTGCTGCAAACTTCTTGAAGTCTCATGAAAAAAGTAACGGAAAACTAGGCGCTGTAGGATTTTGCTTCGGTGGCTATATCGTGAATATGTTGGCGGCGGTAATGCCTGAGCAACTGGATGCGGGCGTTCCATTTTACGGCACTCCTGCCGCACCTGATTTAAGAAAGAATGTTAAAGGGCCATTACTGCTCCAATTCGCTGGAATCGATAAACGTGTGAATGCAACTTGGCCAGACTATGAAGCTGAACTCAAAGAGATTGGGGCAGACTACACAGCTTACATCTATGACGGTGTGAATCATGGCTTCCATAACGATTCAACAGGTCGATATGCTAAAGAGGAAGCGGAGTTAGCATGGGCACGTACGCTTGAGTTCTTTAATCAAAAGCTTTCTTGATAGGCAAGGTTACCGAACCTGTTTTCTTTAAATTTCAGGTTACTACCCTATACCTAACTCAACGAAACCCCAAAGGCCTCATACGTGTGAGGCCTTTGTTTCCTCTATCTAACTTTGCTTCTAACAAACCTATTGACCCGACTTTATAAATAGATAATATAGACATCCAGACACCTAAACGTCTTTTAATTAATGGAGTTATCATGAACCGCTGCAAAAAAATCACAGCATCCCTGTTTGCATTAGCATTCGTATTCGGCGTGACAGGATGTGGAAAACAAGACGAGGCTGTCATCAAGATTGGGGCGACAGTTGGCCCACATGCACAAGTTGTACAGGCAGTCGCTAAAGAAGCAGCGAAGCAAGGGATAAACATTGAACTCGTCGAATTCTCAGACTACATCACCCCTAACGCAGCACTCGACGATGGAAGTATCCAACTAAACAGTTACCAGCATCAGCCATTTCTCGATAACTTTAATGCCAATCACGATAGCCAGTTAGTTTCTATCGGACGTTCTATTTTGATGCGTATGGGCGTTTACTCGAACAAGTACACTTCGCTTGACTCTATCCCAGATAACGCACGAATCGCGATTCCAAACGACCCAACGAATGGTGGGCGCGGACTACTGCTACTTGAAGATGCAGGGCTGATTTCATTAAAAGACAACGTTGGTTTCAATGCTTCATTAAACGATATTGTTAACAACCCTAAGAACATTCGATTTGTTGAAGTGGATGCCGCGCAGCTACCCCGCTCTCTTGACGATGTAGACGCAGCTGCAATCACCATGAACTATGTCATGTCGGCTGGACTCGATCCTAAGAAACAAGGCATTTACTTAGAGAAAAAAGACGCACCTTTAGCTGTGATGGTTGTGGCAGCGCGAGAAGAAGACAAAAACAATGAAACGTATAAAAAGATCATCTCAATTTATCACTCACAAGAGATCAATGACTTTTTAAACAGCACTTTCAAAGGCACTATCGAAGCTGCAAATTAAGCTAAATAAGCTAAATAAGCTAAATAAATTATCCCAGATTTGGCGTTGCCTCTACTTGTTAAGCAACGCCAGATTTGAGTGACGTGTTCATAGATGACTCATTCCAATCCTCATTTCTAGTTAGAGAACAAAGCTTAAGTTACTTAAATCGAGGTTGAAAACGGGGCCATCGGAGCGGATTATGTAAGTACGAAATTCAATTCGATCTGGGTTCTTGGCATGAAAAAAGAAGTGATACTGTTTGATATAAACGAAACGGTTTTAAATTTGGAGTCATTACAACCCAAATTTAAAGCGGCATTTGGCAGTGAGGATGCACTGTCGCTTTGGTTCTCAAAGCTTTTACACTCTTCAACGATTTGCATCGCAACAAACGTAAAGTCTACTTTTTCTGAACTAGCGAATTCAGCGCTCGACGCAATTGCACAACGGTACAAGTGTGATTTATCGGCGGAAAGTAAAGATGCCTTGTTAACTTCTTTTGCCAACCTACCACCGCACACTGATATCAAAGCATCTCTGCTTGAATTGCGTAACAACGGCTTTAAAACCGTCGCTTTTTCCAACTCATCCCTCGACCTCATCACTGCTCAAATCAAGAATTCGGGCTTAGAAGATGACTTTGACACCGTCATTTCCGTTGAAGAAACAGGCAGTTTCAAACCAAATTCAGATGTGTATAGATTTGCAGCAGAAACGTTAAAAGAGCCTGTCGAAAACCTTCGTCTTGTGGCTACTCACGATTGGGACACTCATGGTGCGTTATCTGCTGGCTTACAAGCAGCCTATATAGACCGCACTGGAATTGAGTATCATTCCCTGTATTTGAAGCCTGAAATTAGCTCCAGAACGATGGATGGTGTGGTGGAACAAATCATTAAGCACAATTTAGAAAAGTAACACCTCAAGAGACTTTTCTCCTGACTCGCTACAAACAAAAAGGCCTCGCACACGCGAGGCCTTAGTTTTATCTACAGAGCAGTTTATCTATAACTAATTAGCCCATCTAAACCCACTGAATCACATTCAGTCCATTCGGGTAATGAAGGTTTGTTCGTCATCGACAAAAGCCACGTAGTCGCCGTGATAGATAAACACTCGGCCACGCCCTTCAACGATACACGCAAGCTGTGGGTTCAAATCTTCTTCAAGATCTTTGCTTTGATACGTGCCGGTATCGGTGATCACACCGCGAAGTGTCGGCAAAAACCCATAGCTACGCTTAGCTTGATCAATCAAGCTCAATTCACTGGCGGTCGAGAAGTAAGATGGAATTGGACCAGCATCTTCGATAAACATCGGTTTTAGTTCTTCAAAAGCTGTAATCACCAGCCAGTCGATGCCGTTAACTTGATGGATAAACATAGTTCATAAATACCTAGATTCTCGATAATTCTAATGCGGGGATTCTATCACTATCAGAAGCGATTTGCGGCAGAACCACATTTTCTTTTATCTTCCTGTTTTTAAGAGGATGCATAGCTGATCTTCATCGCAACTTGGACGTATAGGCTCCTTAAACAAGAAGGAAGTACTATGGCCAACGTCTATGTCAGCATCGGAAGCAACATTAACCGCGAACACCACGTCACACAGTCTCTCAAAGCATTGAATGACCGCTTTGCTCCCCTGCACATATCTAACTTCTACGATTGCGAGCCTGTGGGCTTTGAAGGAGATAACTTCCTTAACTTAGTCGTTGGGTTCGAATGTGACCTCTCTGTCGCAGAGTTGGTTAAAGTTCTACACCAAATCGAGTCAGAGAACGATCGCAAGCGTCAGACTAAAGCCTACGCTTCACGCACTATGGACATCGACATCCTTCTTTACGGTAATAAAGTGGGCATTATTGACGGTGTAGAGCTACCTAGAGGCGAAATCACCGAATACGCTTTTGTGCTCAGGCCGTTAGTTGATATTGCCGCGCAAGAACGTCACCCCACCTTAAATAGCTCGTTTCAGCAACTCTGGGAAAGCTTCGACCAGTTGAGTCAGAAAACCGAGCCCATCTCTTTTGAGCTCAGTTTCACTTAGCACGTACATGACTGAAAAAGAACGACTAAAAAAGAACAACTGAAATCTTAATCGCGTGACTTTACTGATCTTTTCTTAAAACAAGCACGTAACTGACTTCACTTTCTAAGGAATGGACACTGTTATGAATCACAACGCCATCATCACCATTACAAACCTGAGACTAAGAACCTTCATCGGTTTCAACGAAGAAGAAAAGTCTAAGCAGCAAGACATCGTTATCAATGCAGAGATCCACTACCCCGCTAACAACCTTTGTCTCTCTGATGATGTAGACAACGCGCTCAACTACAAAAACATCTGTAAGAAGATCATTCAACACGTCGAATCCGGAAGGTTTCTGCTTTTGGAAAAACTAACCAGCGACGTACTTGGCATCTGTATCGACCATCCATGGGTGAAATACGCTCAAGTGAGAATTGATAAGCCTCATGCGCTACGTTTTGCCGACTCTGTTTCGCTCACTCTGAGTTATGAAGCAGACAACGACAATAATTCATAAGGAGAGAGTCATGCTGAATATAGAAGCCGAAAAAGTAAGAGAAGCTTTGCTCGCAAAAGGACTTGAAACCCCAATGACAGCGAGTGAAATGAACCCCGACCAAAAGTACAACCGCATCAAAGGGCTTTTAACGGAAGTGGTGAGTACGCTGGGACTGGATTTAACCGATGATAGCCTTGCCGAAACACCTCATCGTATTGCAAAAATGTACGTTCACGAGATCTTTTCAGGGCTCGATTACGATAACTTCCCAAAAATCAGTGTTATAGACAACAAAATGTCCGTTGATGAAATGGTTAAGGTATCAGACATCAACTTAACATCGACGTGCGAACATCACTTCATTACCATCGATGGTTTAGCGGAAGTGGCCTATATTCCTGAAAACAAGATTCTTGGGCTGTCTAAAATCAACCGTATTGTTCGATTCTTTGCTCAGCGTCCTCAGGTACAAGAACGTCTTACCCAGCAGATCTTAGTTGCGATTCAAACTCTCGTTGAAACAGAAAACGTGGCCGTGACGATTAAAGCAACCCACTATTGCGTTAAATCCAGAGGCGTCATGGATGCAAACTCTGAAACCTCAACAACCGCGCTTGGTGGTATTTTCAAAACTAACCCTCAAACCAGAGCTGAGTTTTTACGATGAGTGAAACGATACTAATAACCGGCGTGGGGAAGCGACTCGGCTTCGCACTGGCGCAGCAACTTTTAGCGGATGGATACAACGTGGTTGGCACCTACCGCAACAACTATCCTCAACTGAAATTGTTGCGCGATAGTGGAGCCGATTTGCAGCAAGTCGACTTTTATCAACAAAGCAGCCTAGACGAATTTCTTCATTATGTTGGTCAAGAATATAAGACACTCAGAGCCATCATACATAACGCATCCGACTGGAAACCTGAGAGCAAGAAAGATCCCAGTGAGAATGCATCACAAGTCATGCACCAGATGATGACGATTCACGCTACCGTGCCTTATCTGTTCAATTTAACACTCAAAGATCAACTGATGTCTGGCGATCAAACTTCAGACATCATTCACATCAGTGATTACGTTGCGGAAAAAGGCAGTAAAAAACACATAGCTTACGCGGCCAGTAAAGCTGCACTTAACAACCTGACGTTGTCGTTTTCAGCAATGTTGGCTCCCAAGGTTAAAGTAAATACCCTCTCTCCAGCCATGATTAAGTTTAATGACCATGACGATGAGGCATACAAAACCAAAGCGCTGCAGAAAGCTCTTATTCCCGCAGAAGCGGGCTTTGAGGAAATAATAGAGGGCATCAAGTTTATGTTGACCAGTCACTACATGACAGGAAGAACCTTGCACCTTGATGGCGGCAGGCATTTGAAGTGAAGCCCTTGCATTATCTGCTATCTAAAACGGCTGTAACCTGCCCATTAAAGACGGTTGCCCAGTTTAGCCTGTGCCAAATGGTAGCCTCTATCTATCATCTCTTGCGAGCGATAAAACTCTAAGGTGCCACAGGCATTACGTGGGATCTCAAGCGTGATATCGGCGGGGTAAGCGGCCAACTTTTGGCGAGCAATCGTCGATTGCATCGCATCAAATGCTTGGTTGGCAATATCGTAAAAAGCAAAGTTGAAGGTCATTTTGCTTTTTACACTGCTACCGAGGTTATCGATAAAATGCACAACCTTCTCATGCAGCTTGCTCTCTTTTGTCGGCAGGGAAACCGGCATCACTTCCTGTTTAACCATTTCAGGTTCACCCCCTAAGTTCACAGCCAGTGTAAAGTCTGTATTATCACCAAAGGTAGGCGCAATCGGTACGGGATTGAGAACGCCGCCATCAATGAGCACTTCTCCATTGATAACGTGAGGAGTCAAAAACAGCGGCAAAGAGATAGAGGCACGAATAGCATCAAACAGAGATCCTGATTGCAACCAAACCTCTTTTTCATCGGCGACGTTAGCCGCAACTGCGGTATAAGGGATAGGTAGATCTTCAATTGAAGTCTCGCCGATCAGCCCACGCAGCGTGTCGATGATCTTGTCCCCTTTGAACATACCACTCGACTGCCATGAAAAGTCCAACAACATCGCCATATCACCTTGGTCGATACTGGTGACCCACTCTTCAAATTCATCCAACTTGCCCGCGGCGTAAACTCCGCCGATAAGCGCACCAATTGAACAGCCAGAGATGGATTTTATCTCATAACCATGCTCAATCAGCCAACGGATGATTCCAACATGAACCAAGCCTCTCGCGCCGCCACTACCCAGTACCAATGAGATCGTTTTTGCCATCGTACTCATCCTTTAATTCATTAGTTCTTTAGTTCTTTAGTTCTTTCAGCAAAATCATATCACTTCGTGTAGCCATGAATAGAGGTCACTGGTCTATAAATAAACTAAGTCACACTATTTATAGCTTCTCATATTAGCCCTCTAACTCTACGACTAATGTCTAACTACCTGAGACTATTTGTTTTTTTTGGTTTGGTATAAGGTACTAACAACTAAATGTTAATGAATTTTTAATGATAAGTTGACGCATTGTTTGCACTTCTGCGTGAGTCAACAACGTTTGTTGGAATAACACACCTCAGAGTGTGAACGAAAGGAATCAACATGAGCAGTACTTTAGAGTCCGTACATCTACAAGCAGATAAGCCTCAAGCCAATGAGGATGAACTCACTTATGAACAACAACACAAACCAAGATCAGAATTTGATTCCCGCGACCAATATTTAGAACATGAATTACAAATCATGGCGCCTAAACGCTGGCGTCCAAATTTACCGTTTAAAGATTATCGATTCGAGATAGAAGACACCATCCCAGCGATGGCCGCGACCATTGGTAAAGTTGTTATGGTGGGCGCGATTGCTGCTACCTTTGCGGGGGCTCTCGGATTAGATGAAGACTTCATTCTAGAAAACGTTCGTTATGAACTCCTCATCGCCTCTGTTTTCATTATTATTTTCTCTGGTTTTCTATTGCCGACCGCGAACCTCGCAGGTACACACGGCCCACTCATTCCTTTAATTCCCATTGTGGTTGCAGCAGGCGGACACCCTATGGCCTTTGGCTTGTTGATTGGTGCTTTTGGCCTCATCTTAGCCATCAGTAAAGGTGGCAGCATGTTAGCTAACCTCACCAGTAAAGGCGTGTGTGGCGGCTTATTGCTCTACCTTGGCTTTGTTGGAACCGCCTCTCAAGTGAAAAAGCTGTTCGCTTGGGCTGAAGGAATCGGCATGAGCCACATCGCTTTTGTGGTGATCTTTTGCACCATTATCTTGTACGCGCTATTGGAACACTTCCGTAAGCGCTGGTTAGCGGTACCTCTTAGCTGCTTACTGGGTGGTACGATTGCATTTGCCATGGGAGCGCCATTTGCTTTCCACACTGAGCCAGGCTTACCTAACATGAACCCTATGTATTGGTGGGGAGAAGATACAGGTTGGATGCTAGGCCTACCGACGATTGAACACTTCATGGTGGTATTGCCGTTTGCGATTCTGGCCGTGGCGATGTGGTCACCCGATTTCTTAGGACACCAAGTATTCCAAAAAATCAGCTATCCAGAACGTACCGAAAAAGTACACATGAACATTGACGACACCATGACCACGGCATCAATTCGTCAAACCTTCGGCTCTCTGCTTGGCGGTACTAACTTTACGTCTTCATGGGGTACTTATATCGTACCGGCGGCGATTGCTAAGCGCCCTATCCCTGCTGGCGCTTTGCTCACAGCTCTGTTCTGTATCATCGCCGCAGTTTGGGGCTACCCGATGGATCTCGCTATTTGGCAACCTGTACTTTGTGTTGCGCTGATTGTTGGGGTATTTGTTCCATTGCTAGAAGCTGGCATGGAAATGACACGTGAAGGGAAAACCACCCAATCGGCAGCGATTGTTGTATTTTCATCGGCGCTAGTGAACCCAGCATTTGGTTGGTCTCTCACCATGCTGTTAGACAACTTAGGCTTAGTCGGTTGTAAAGAACGCAGCGGCGAACTGAGTAAAATGAGCCGTTGGGTGTTGCCTGGCATCATGTTTATTGTACTAAGTGGCGTAATGGCGCTGGTTGGTCTTCTACCGGGAGTTCCAGCGATTATCCCAAGTTTTCGCTAAGCTCGAATAGCATTTAATTTGAAAGAACAAGGCCTCGTACACGCGAGGTCTTCATGTATTTGTTATTCAACTAAGTATTGTTAAGAACCAATCAACTCAAGAGCCATTCATCCAGTACTGCAATGAATTCGGGGTGGATAAGATAGCCTATTGACGCGTGCGGGTTACTTTTCCCGTTGCGGATGTTGAGGTTATAAATTGGGTAGATGTCTTTCATTCCGCCGGGTACTAACCCCAGCTCAAGCATCTCTTGATAATCGTTTTTGATTCTACTGTCGTGAGAGATAAAATCATCTTCTGCCGATAGGTTTATCCACCGTTGAATGTTTAAAGGGTACTTCTTCTCACCTTTTAGGCGGCTGCCTTTAAGCCTATCTTTCACGTTTTCATCACCCAGCGGTGAACCGAGCGTAACTAATAGGTCTACCTTCTTGTCGGCGCCATAATCGTGCCTGTATTCTCCGTAGTGAGATAACTTCCATAACACGTCATAACTGATCATCGAACCAAGGCTGTGCGATACGATCATTACGTCATCTTGATTATCAAGCGCTTCCTTCAGTTCGAGCATTAATCTATGCCGAACATCGCTACCAAAGTAGGTATCTTCATTCCAATAGTGCGCCATATCCGGTGCGACCATTGTAATGAGTGTTTCTGCTGCACCCATCCGCCCCAATATCGCAGAAAAGGTATCAGCTAAGGACTCTTTTAGAAAGCCCATTTTAGATACTTCGCTATACGTTGTTTCGTCGAACTGGTTGGTTTGGTACGCTTTGAGATCGGATAGGGCTTGTTGTCGACTTACAGGGTCTTCCGCAGGTTCTCTTAACAATGAGTTTGAAAGCTCACCGTAATAGACAAACCGTTTATCGACATTTCTAAAAGCTTGCAATGAACCTGACTCCCCATAGTCTCTCAACAAGCCATGTTCTATCGCATCGTACCAGAGTGCTTGAAGTGGCGCTTTGTCCGGTTTTTGAGCGCGACCATGAATGAAAATGATTTTCTTAGCCATAACAGGCATCCTAAGTTACGGGGTTAAAGTGATTATCTTCAATAACCAACACCCGCTGGGTACGTTCAGCTTTGGTCAATATAAACAAAGCTAATTACCTAAGAGTGAGTGGTTGATGAATCATTTATATAACTATGAGACACCCGTTTTAGGACGGTTAATGGATGAAAGATTCCGTCATGACTCGCAAATTGATATCAATGTACCGAGAAAACCTCCGCTCACAAAAAAGCCTCGCAAACGCGAGGCCTTGGTTTCTATTTAGAGCTTCAACTGCCCTACTTCACTGGCTTTAATCCATTCGAGTGATGAAGGTTTGCTCATCATCGACAAAAGCCACGTAGTCGCCGTGATAGATGAACACGCGGCCACGCCCTTCAACAATACAAGCGAGCTGCGGGTTCAAGTCTTCTTCAAGATCTTTACTTTGGTAGGTGCCAGTATCAGTGATCACGCCGCGGAGCGTAGGCAAAAAACCATAGCTGCGCTTGGCTTGGTCAATTAGGCTCAATTCACTGTTGATAGAGAAGTACGATGGGATTGGGCCAGCATCTTCGATAAACATCGGTTTCAGTTCATCAAAGGCAGTAATCACCAGCCAGTCGATGCCGTTTACATGATGGATAAACATAGTGGTTCTCGATATTTCTAATGCGGGGATTCTATCACTATCGAGCAGTGAGCGTGGGAGAAATTGAGAGGCTATTAGCAAGAGCTGACTTGGTTTAACTTCCTGTGTGAGCTCCAGCCACGTATGACAATAAGCGCCGCATACCAACTCCCACTCTTGCCATACGCAATTTGCTCACCATCGTGAGATATCGCAATACCATACTTAACTGTTGAATCATTAGCCATGGCATTAAAGCTACCAAGCGCCATGAATACCAAGAATGTGATGTTTGGAATTAAACGTTTCATAGTGTGAAGTTGTAGACGGGTCAAATGGAAGGTAACAAGTAGAGCTAGGTTGATTATCTCCGCTGTGTTTTGCCAAAAGTTGCCGATGTTCCACCTGAATATTGGCAACTTTTATAATCTAAATATCAATCTTATGCGCATAAGGGCAAGCTTGGGCTTTGGCTCTGAGTATCATCGTTCGATAAGCTGAATCATCTTTTCCTAAGAAATGAAGCGCTTGTTCATACTCAACTGAGAGAACCTTTAGAGAAGCTAATTTCTTTAGATAAACCAAAGCGGATGCATTAGACTTCATTTTTAACTGATAATGTAACGCAACATCGTGAATTAGTTTTGGTTTATTAGAAGCTAATATTGCTGATTTAATCTTTTGACGTTGTTCATAATTAAGCTCTGAAGAGTAAGTAAAAAGCAATGTAACACCGGAGTCTAAATTACCGTTATCGAACTCTCTTTTTAATCTGTCTATGGGAGACTCAGGCACAACGTTAGACTTTTCTGTTTTTTCTATTGCATGAGATAGCTGTGAAGATAGAGCGGTACAGCTCAATATTTCAATCGCAATATCTTTGAGGGGGATTTCTATGTCGAGGTCTACCCCTTGTTTTTTAACGAACTTTCTTAATACCATGCGAATTGCTTCTGCTCTTGAAAGATCCATTGAGTCTTGCAAAATCTCAATGGTATCTGCACTATGCTGATACTTATCTGCTATTTGGTACAGGGCACTAAATGTTGCTACTGAGATATTATCACTAACAAACTTAGCTGATACTTCTTCGGTATTAAGCGGCAGTAATTGTTCAAAATCTTTAAAGCCTTTGCTTTCTATCTCATCAACTAGCATATCGATAAACTTGCCCGTTGATAGCTTTTCCTTCCAGGGTAAACCCGCTTCTTTTAGCCCTTTTTGTAAAAACTTAATCTCTTGTAGGTTCCATTCATTCCCTTTGATTTTTATGAAGTCTTGGATCACTTTAAGTGTTCTTAAGCCTGTAGGATAACGTTCATCATAGTCATAGGTTTCTAGTGTCAGTAACCAAGAATGGATACGAGAGTTTACTTCTAAAACCCCTACTCGCTCTTCCATCTCAAGAAACCTTTCACGCACTCGTTCGGCCATCAAGGTTATTTGACGTTGAGTCTCTTCGTTTTTAGCTACGAGGGTGCTGAGGTTATTTTGAACACCTATAATTGCTTCTGCTGTTAAGAGGTTCTGTTGCTGTAAATCAAGTAAACGTTGTTGAGTTAATTTTTGCAGATCTAGCAGCTGTTGGTTTGTCTCAATTTGGGTTTCTTTGTCTGAACCTGTAATACGTTCTAGTACTCGACTAAAAAAAGGTTTGCCTTTGACATCATTAATATTTTCTTCTGTGGCCTGCATCAGACGAGTCATGTCATAAGCCAGTTGCTCTGTCTGAGCTGGGAATTGCTTAGCCCATTGTAAAAGCTCGGTGATTGGTCTTTCTTGAAGTTCAGTTGTCATCATTAAATCTTATTAATTGCATCGAGTGAATGTTGTTGTTCTGCGTCTAAGGTGTTTAGTTGCTGCGTAAAATTCTGGTTATTGTTTAAGGCTTTATTCTGTAGCTTACTCAGCTCGACTTTATTTATAATAAACTGTTGAGTTAAGGCTTGAAGCTCTTGGACTTCAGAGAATTTCCAAGCAAGAAAGTTCCCAACCGTTCTATTCTTATAAGCGGTATGACCAGAAACATATTCAGATGTATTGAAGTTATATAGATGCGGGTGAGTCGCTTTAATCCTATTTAAACCTATTGGCCGATTTGTAAATAGCGTTCCTACTTTGTATAAGAATTTGAGCACACTGTCATTGTGGCTGTAGTTATTACATATCCAAAGGTCTTTATTACGTTGTAAGATCTTTTGCCATTCACCCGTATGAGTAATTGCACCACCAAACAATATTGCTGACTCTATAGCTCCGTAACGAGATAGGTCGTCTAAAGCATAGTAACTTACACGAGCTCCCAAAGAATGCCCCATCAAAACGAACTTTTCTTGAGATTGGTTAATATGATTCGCTAAGAATTGACCTGCCTTTTCTGCGTTTTTTAAAGACTTCCGCCATCGACCGGCTACCCGGTCAATGACAACAGAAACGCCTAAACCAAGTGGGTTCGACCTCAGAAGACTTGCAGCTACCCCAGGTTTCATTGCTGATTCATCATCAAAAAGCATATTCTTTAGATTTCCAGCAGGCCAACTAAAATGAACAACTTTATTGTTTGGATACAAAACATCAATAATAGAGAGCCAATCCTCTACGTCACTTGCTGACTCCGACATAAAACCATTGATAACACAAATTATGGGTTCAATACCTTCGCGGATAGTGGTGAAGGAGTAAACCTGGCCCACTTCTAAAGGTAGCACTTCACTTGGCATAAGAAATTATCATATTGACGATGTAAGAGAATATTAGCATAACATAGGAAAAGCATATAACATCAATAATAACAAGTAGTTGTAGTTATTATTGAATATCTATCAAGTTTCTGTCGCGATTAATTGCTCAGTCTCACACACACTTTGTCCTAGACACTAGCCCAACGAACAACTTTATAGGAACCAAGTAGAACTTTAATATGTCTGAAAATATTAAATGTCTCGGATCGACCTAGTGCAAAAGGGCAAGGTTTAAGACTTAATGGTTAACTAAAAACGTACATATCCAACACTGCTAGCAAAAATAACAAAAGGCTCGTTAAATTACAGTTAACCTATAAACAAAAAGGCCTCGCAATGCGAGGCCTTTGGTTTTCTATCTTTCAGAAGAGATTAGTCGCGAAGTGCTGCGCCGAATTTCTCTGAGATTGAAGCTACGATAGCATCTACTGAACCAGCGATGTCTGCATCTTCTAGTGTGCGCTCTACAGACTGTAGAGTCAGTGCGATAGCTAGGCTCTTCTTACCTTCTTCTACGCCCTTACCTACGTAAACGTCGAACAGTTTCGCGTCTGTTAGGAATTCGCCACCAGCTGCGATACACGCTTCTACGATGTCGCCAGAAGCAACTGCTTCGTCAACAACAACAGCGATATCACGACGATTTGCAGGGAACTTAGATACTGCTACTGCTTCTGGAAGCACGCGAGTGTTGATAGCTGCCCATTCGATTTCGAATACGATAGTACGGCCGTTAAGACCAAACTTACGCTCTAGTTCTGGGTGAACAGTACCAATGATACCCACTTCTTTGCCGTTAGCCATAATCACAGCTGATTGACCCGGGTGAAGTGCTGGGTTGCGCTCTTTTGCTTCAGAAGAAAGGGCTTTGAAGCTGTATGCGATTTCGTTTGCTGAAAGCTCAAGAACGGCTTCTAGGTCACCTTTAAGATCGAAGAAATCTACAGTGTTAGTTGCAATGTCCCAGTGCTCTTCGCCACGAGTACCAGAGATAACGCCCGCAAGCATCATTTCTTGGCGCATGCCGTTTTCAGCAGTTGCTTCAGGGATGAAACGTAGGCCTGATTCGAATAGACGAACGCGAGACTGTTGACGCTTCTGGTTGTGAACAACTGTGTTTAGTAGACCTTGGATTAGGCCAAGACGCATTGCTGACATGTCCGCAGAGATTGGGAATGGCAGGATTAGCGGCTCAACACCAGGTACAACAAGTTTTTGCTGTTCTGGTTCTACGAAGCTGTATGTGATTGCTTCGTGGTAACCACGGTCTACAAGAAGGTCACGAACGCGCTTAAGCGGTTGGTTAGCTTCTTTGTGGTCATTCATTTTAAGTGCCGCTTTAGGCGCTTGGTTTGGAATGTTATCGTAACCGTAGATACGACCTACTTCTTCAATTAGGTCTTGCTCGATTGCGATATCAAAACGCCAAGATGGAGACGTTGCCGTCCAGCCTGCGTCCGTAGTCTCTACTTCACAACCTAGGCGAGTAAGAATTTCCACTACGTCTGTAGATGGGATTTCGTGACCTAGTAGGCTGTCTAGCTTAGCGCGACGTAGAGCAACTACGTTTGCTTTAGGAAGATCAGCTTCAGATTCGCTGCCGTTTACTGGCGCAACTTCACCACCGCAGATTTCAACTAGAAGCTGTGTTGCACGCTCCATTGCTGCTGCTTGTAGCGTTGAATCAACACCACGTTCGAAACGTAGAGAAGAATCAGTATGAAGGCCGTAAGCACGTGCGCGACCACGGATGTGATCCGGTGCGAAGAATGCAGCTTCAAGAAGTACGTCTGTTGTTTCAGTAGTAACACCTGAATCTTGACCGCCAAAGATACCAGCGATGGCTAGTGCTTTGTTGTGGTCTGCGATAACAAGTGTGTTGCTGTTTAGTTCAGCTTCGTTGCCATCTAGAAGTGTTAGCTTTTCGCCCTGCTCTGCTAGACGAACCACGATACCGCCTTCGATCTTAGCTAGATCAAATGCGTGCATTGGTTGGCCTTGCTCTAGCATCACGTAGTTTGTGATGTCTACAACTGGGTCGATTGAACGGATACCACAACGGCGCAGTTTTTCTTGCATCCAGATTGGAGTGTCCGCTTTCACGTTTACGTTCTTAACCACACGGCCAAGGTAACGTGGACAAGCATCAGCTGCTTTGATTTCAACAGATACTGTGTCTTCAATACTTGTTGCAACAGTTTCAACTGCTGGCTCTGTAACGTCTGCGCGGTTTAGTACGCCAACTTCACGAGCAAGGCCACGGATGCTGAAGCAGTCTGCGCGGTTTGCTGTTAGGTCTACGTCGATAGTTACGTCGTTAAGCTCTAGAAGCTCACGTACGTCCATACCTAGCGTTGTGCCTTCAGGCAGCTCAAGGATGCCGTCTGACTCTACGTCGATACCTAGCTCAGAGAAAGAACAAAGCATGCCGTTCGATGGAACACCACGTAGTTTTGCTTTCTTGATTTTGAAGTCACCAGGAAGTACTGCACCAACTGTTGCTACTGCTACCGTTAGGCCAAGACGACAGTTAGATGCACCACATACTATGTCTAAAAGCTCTTTATTACCGTCTGCATCAACAGCGCCAATATCAATTTTTGTAACTTGTAGTTTGTCTGCGTCTGGGTGCTGACCGCACTCAACCACTTTACCTACTTTAACGCCGGTGAATTCACCAGCAACAGGTTCTACATCGTCAACTTCCAAACCAGCCATAGTGATTTGGTGAGCTAGCTCTTCGCTGTTAATTGCAGGTTTAACCCACTCGCGTAGCCAAGATTCACTGAATTTCATAGTTTTGACTGCCCCGGATTACTTGAATTGTTTAAGGAAACGAAGGTCGTTCTCGAAGAACGCACGAAGGTCATTTACGCCGTAACGAAGCATCGTTAGACGCTCTACACCCATACCGAATGCAAAACCAGAGTATTTCTCAGGGTCGATGCCAACAGAGCGAAGTACGTTAGGGTGAACCATGCCACAGCCTAGAACTTCTAGCCATTTGCCATCTTTACGTTTCACGTCAACTTCAGCTGAAGGCTCTGTGAACGGGAAGAATGAAGGACGGAAACGCACTTCAACTTCTTCTTCAAAGAAGTTACAAAGGAAATCGTTAAGAATACCTTTAAGTTGTGCGAAGTTTACGTTCTCATCAACTAACATACCTTCCACTTGGTGGAACATTGGCGTGTGAGTTTGATCGTAGTCGTTACGGTAAACACGACCCGGAGCAATGAAGCGGAATGGCGGTTTGCCGTTTTCCATCGTACGGATTTGAACACCAGAAGTGTGCGTACGTAGCATTAGATCAGGGTTGAAGAAGAAAGTATCGTGATCAGTACGAGCTGGGTGATCGTCTGCGATGTTTAGTGCATCAAAGTTGTGGAATGCATCTTCGATCTCAGGGCCAGACTCAGTGCTAAAGCCAAGCTCACCAAAGAACTGTTCGATACGCTCAACTGTGCGAGTCACTGGGTGAAGACCACCGTTCTCAATGCGACGACCTGGTAGGCTCACATCGATAGTTTCTTCAGCTAGTTTCGCTTCAAGCTCTGCACGTTGTAGTGCGTCTTTGCGAGCTGCGATCGCTTGTTGAACAGCACCTTTCGCTTTGTTGATCTCTTGACCAGCAGTGCGACGCTCTTCAGGTGGAAGTTTACCTAGGCTTTGTAGTTGAAGAGTTAGTTCACCCTTCTTACCTAAATACTGAACTCGCACTTCATCAAGTGCGACTAACGAATCTGCTGTATCAATAGCAGTCGTTGCATTAGCAATGATCTCTTCTAGATGTTGCATCATTTCCTCATCTACCAGTTGGTAGTGTCCGTATCGGATGATTAGTTTTTTTAGATAGCTACACATAGTAATCAAACACGCATCCAATGCCAAATTGAATCGCTAAAAGAACAAGTTATTGACTAAAAACACGGCAAATTTAACAGGATATTAATGAGGAGTAAGAAGAAGTGGAACAATTACAGGTTCCACTTCTTAATTTGGAAATGACCTGAAGGCTAGATCTGAATCGAACAAACGCTGTTCTTCCCTGCGTTTTTCGCTAAATAAACGGACTCATCAGCCGCTTTAATCAATTCATTCATGGTGTCGAATTCTTGGGTCATTTCAGCCACACCGACACTGATGCTGCCAATCCAAGCTTGGTTGCCGGTTTCGACCTCTAATTCAGACACTTTCTGTCGCGTCGTTTCTGCGATGTGCATGCCTCCATTAAGATCGGTATCCGGACAAATCACCAAGAACTCATCGCCTCCTAATCGACACACAATGTCATCGTTGCGAAACCTGTTTTTCAGCTCGTTCGCAAGGGTTTTTAACACCAAGTCACCAGCATCATGTCCACAAGTGTCATTAATGCGCTTGAAGTGGTCGGCATCGATCATAATGCACACCAAAGGCATGCCAAGTTCTTTCGATTCTTGCCAATGCAAAGCTAACTGTTTAAAAGCGCAACGGCGGTTAGGTAATTTCGTGAGTGAATCGGTTAACGAGAGTTCTTCGAGCTTCTTGTTCGCTCGTTTCAATTCTGCGGTACGTTCCTCGACTTTGTCTTCGAGTACCTGATTGAAACGTAACAACTGTTTGTTTCGTTCAGAGACTTGTTCGAATAAGCCTTTGAGAGCGGCTAATAAAGGGATGGTTGAAGAGTCTTGCTGCTTTTCTTCTGCTTCAAAGGCTTGTTGAGGTGTTGCGCCCTCTTCTATCGCGGCCACTTGTCGCGCCATGTTTTGGTCGATGCCAAGGATGTGATAAGCAAGCCAATGGATGAGGAAGTCCAGTAACTGACGTGCTGACGCTTGATCTTCTTCCAAGATGAAGGCTTGCATGCTGTAGATGTCTTGCATAAACACACGATGCACTTTGATGTGTTCTTCTATGTGTAAGTCATAAACGCCACGCTCTCTCATCAAAGACTCTTCTTCTTTAAAGTGAAATTCAGCATAGCGTGTGAGGTCGAGTAAAGCAGCGCTCATGTCGTCGATAGAGATCGTATTCTCCGACAACAGGTTTCCGTAATGGTTGATAAAACCGACAAGGTATTGATGCTGTTCATCGACAACACCAATGCCTGTCTCAAAGTTTGTATCCCAATTAAATGAGTTCATAAATCCCTTAGGGTCGATACCGCCAGCACAATTTACATGCATATTCGGTGGCTATAGATATTCGAAAAATATAACCATTCTACCTGTGGGTCTATTTCATTGTTTGATCCGTTTTATAAAAAGGCGACTTTGAACATTCTAAATATAAGTCATCTTAAATTTGAGACGTCCCCTTAACGAGAGCGCCCATCGAACTCCATCAACTGTTATTTAGCCCTGCCTTTCTACTGTTATGTGTAAAATGGTTGTCTAAATCTACTTTCTAGCACGGTAAGTTGCGATGGGTAGTTACCCGACGATTCCAAACACGAACCGCGAGAATGAGTTAGTGCAGGCTTACTTTTTGGGGCAGACCTCTCCTTATGGTCAATATTTGGCTTACTAATGCCGTTTTCTGTTAAGTTGCTATAAATTAGGTAAGGGGTGACTTACAATAGTGCCAACGACTTACCTTTTTTGAGAACACGATATTGAGCGCCAAATATTCTTATTTAGCTTGGCAAGTGAATACTTCTAGCCCAGCAGAAAAGCTTGTTTTATTGATGCTTGCAGACGGTGCTGACGAATTCGGCTACACCAATGTGTGCCTACAAACAGCAGGTCAACTTTGTGCTCTCTCTACGTTTGGTTTAGCTGACTGTCTTAAGTGTTTAGTCGACCAAGGTTTTCTCGATAAAGTGAAAGTAGATTATCGAGATCAGAAAGAGATCCACGTTTTTAAAATGCTCATTGAGCAAGAGCAAGCTGCGGCTAAGGTTGAAGCTCAACCGACCAATAGTATTCCGGTCTACTCTACTGCACCTGCACCTGCACCTGCCCCCAAGTTTCAGCCAGCTCCAGCACCGATGCAAAACATGCAGCAAGCCCCTCGTCCACAAGGCCGAGGCTCAATGAACAGCAATACCGTTTCTACTCATGATCTCAATGAAGAAGAGATACCATCATGGGCAGAACGAGCGTTTAAATTCTCCGGTTTGACCGGTGACCATAGTTTAGTATGGAAGAAATTTGTCCTCTGGTATAAAGCCAAAGCCAATGAATTAATGCCATTATCTCGGATTGAATCCAAGCTGCAGTACTGGCTAGTTAACGAGAAGCAAAATGAAAGACAACAACAGCAGAAGACCTCTCAATATTCAGGAAATGCAGGACAAGCTCAAGGAAATGGGTATCGACAAAAGCTTAGCCCATCTGAACGCTTCAGGCAGCAGCTCATTCAAAAAGGCAAAAAGCCAACCTTCTGAGCCAGCTTCACCTGTTGTTCCGGAAGTGCTGCCTAAAGATCCCGTAGCACCTGACGTTATTGAAGCGCAGAACACTGAAGTAGCGACACCAAACGCTGCTAGCGCTGGTGCGTCTCAGCAAGTACCTGTTGTTGATCAAGATCCAGCAGAACTTGAGCTAACGGACTGGTGTATCCATGTGTTCGGCTCTTTCTTAAGCGTGTACGAAACACAGTGGGAATACCAATACGGTAGTGAGCCAAGTGGTAAGTTCATTGAGTTTGCTAACTCTGTTGATTCTGACGGACTTAACCGCGTGCTCATGCACTGCCACGAGCGTATTCAGCTTGGCAATAGCTGGCCGCCACAAATGGGTGAGCTTTGGATCTTAAAGGATTCTTTGACGGAAGAAGAACTGCTAGATAGCCGTATACGAGTGTTGTCTCGCACTGCCGTGAACAAGATTGAAAAGTGGCTAATTCAAAACAAGCTGTACGATTTGAAGCGCACCGCGGAGAACAAGCTCGATGGCCTGTTCAAGAAGTATTACTTAGAAGCGAAACGTTTAGATGAGAAAGGCATGCTTGAAACTGAGTTACCAGAATTCCTTCTTGCCGCTAACTCAGTGAAAAACTTGAACGATTTAAAACGTGAAGAGTACGAAAGCCAACATGGCAAAGCACTGAACCCGCGTATCCAACAGATTCTAAACAGTAAAAAGTAACCGTCCATTGTGATCTGTTATAAGAGAACAGATTAACGACAACACGCTTAACCGATACAAAAATGCCAGCTCTTAAGCTGGCATTTTTTATGAATTCTTACGAACTCTTTAGCGACTAACCGAACGTTATTTACGATCGCCTTACTGATTAATTACAGTAGGTGGATAGTTGCGTTTAGCGTGAATACGCCTGAGTCGTCATCTTTCATTTTGAAGTTTTGGTAGCTAGCGCCTACAGATAGTGGACCAAAGATGAAGTATTCAGCGCCTACAGCGTACATTACGTCTACATCGTCTTGCTTGAAGTTATCGCCTTTCACTTCGTAAGAGTGAAGACCACCCTTCGCGTATACGTGTAGAGGACCGAAGTCGATGCTTGGTTTGATCGCTAGGTAAGCCGTGCTCACGTCAACACCTTGCTTAGCACGGTTACCGTAGCTAACGTTGTCGAAAGAACCTAAATCCCAGTAACCCGCTTCAACACCGATAATTGGAAGGATGCCTGTACCCACGTGGATGCCAACTGCGTTTTCATCTTCGCCTGCGAATGAGTTTTGACCACCCATTACGCCGCCGTACAACCAAGAATCAGCCATTGCTGTTGAAGATGCACCTAGCAGTGCTAGTGCCAATAACGTTTTTTTCATATTCGACCTTTTTCGTCCTAGTGGCAGGCCTTGAGTGGTAATAAATTGCCACCAAGTCGCCCTGTATGTAATAACTATTCAATTAGTAATGCAACATGCAAGATTTATACCCAAACCTTGTCATTGCTTCTAGCATTATTCCTTTAGCAAGCATCAATCGCGTTTTTAACGCGCTTATCTGACACCGGATAAGGCGTACCGAGCTGCTGTGCGAAGAAGCTTACACGAAGCTCCTCTATCATCCAACGCACCTCTTTTACGTTTTCTGGAACCGCGATCCCTTTTGGAACCTTATTCAGCAGCTCTTTGTAATCATTCATTACTGACTCAACTTTGATCATGTGTAAACGATCTTTGTTCGGGTCAATAGGCAGCTTCTCCATGCGACGTTCTATCGCCTTCATATAGCGTAGAATATCCGGCAAGCGTTTCCATCCACATTCTGTGGCAAAACCCTTAAAAATCAAACCTTCTACTTGAGCCTTTATGTCAGAAAGTGCGAATGCCATAGAAAGATCAACACGCCCTTTCAGCTTCTTACTGATGCTGAATGCCGTGGTCAGGATGGTTTCAACCTGTTGAGCAATCTCAACAACGGTGTCACCTAGCTCTGCACGCACGTGTTCTTTCAGTGCTTCAAACTGCTCTGGCTCCCAAACCAAACCACCCTTCTCTTCAATCAGCTTGTCAATACCACAAGCGATACAGTCATCGATAAGATCGAGAACCTGTCCGTATGGGTTGAAGTACAAGCCAAGTTTCGATTTGTTCGGCAAGTTAGAGTGCAAGTATTTGATCGGCGATGGCACGTTCAACAAGATTAAACGACGCTGACCCGATTTCATTGCCGAGATCTGCTCTTGCTCAGTTTCGAACAGTTTGATCTCTACGCTGTCTTTGGTATCCACCAGCGCTGGGAAGGCTTTCACATCGTAGCCACCGCGCTTCTGCTGGTAGACTTTTGGTAACTCACCAAAGCTCCACGTATGCAGGTTTTGCTGCTCGATATCGTCATCCGCAACTTTAGAAAGTGTTTCTTGAACCTTGTCTTTCAGGCTCTCTTTAAGCTCATGCAGGTCTTTCTGTTCTTTCAGCTTACGCTTGCGATGATCCACGGCACGGAATGTTACCTTTAAGTGCTCTGGAATCTGGTCTAACTTCCAGTCATCACGTACTACTTCTACACCTGTCATGCGGCGCAGCTCTTTCTCAAGAGAATCCAACAGCGGCGCTTCTAACGGTGTAACACGAGCCAAGAACGCATCTGCGTAGTTTGGCGCAGGTACAAAGTTACGGCGTAGCGTTTTAGGTAGCGACTTGATTAGGCTAATCACTAATTCCTGACGTAAGCCTGGGATCTGCCAATCAAAACCGTTTTGGTCAATTTGGTTCAAGATAGGCAGCGGAATGTGTACCGTTACACCATCGTTGTCGTCGCCCGGCTCAAATTGGTAGCTCAGCTTCAGCTTGATACCATTTTGATGCCAGAAGTTCGGATAATCCAAATCAGTAACGTGGCTAGCATCGCCTCGGAACAGCATCGACTTTTCAAAGTTAAGCAGCTCAGGTGTTTTCTGGCTGGTCTTCTTCCACCATGTATCGAAGTGACGGCCTGAAACCGCTTCTTCACCCACACGCTGGTCATAGAAATCGAACAGCTCATCATCGTCGATCAAGATGTCACGACGACGAGACTTGTGCTCAAGCTCTTCCACTTCTTGCAGTAGCTTGCGGTTTTGCTTGAAGAAGGTGTGCTTGGTTTCCCACTCGCCTTCTACCAATGCACTGCGTACAAACAATTCACGGCTGATAGTTGGGTCAATCGCTCCGTAGTTCACAAGACGTTTAGGGACAATTGGGATCCCGTAAAGCATCACTTTTTCGTGTGCCATTACCGCCGCTTGCTTCTTCGACCAATGTGGTTCGCTGTAGCTGCGTTTAATCAGGTGTTTCGCGAGCGGTTCAATCCATTCTGGTTGAATCTTGGCAATAACACGACCCCAAAGCTTTGAGGTTTCCACCAGCTCAGCAGACATGATCCACTTAGGCTGCTTCTTGAATAAGCCAGACGCAGGGAAAATATGGAAGCGTGCGTTACGAGCACCTTGATATTCATTCTTCTCTTGGTCTTTCATACCGATGTGAGAAAGCAGACCTGACAGCAGCGACATGTGAATGCCATCGTAACTGCCCGGTTCAGTGTTCAATTTGGTATCCAGCTCACGCATCGCTTGGTGAATTTGGAAGTACACATCTTGCCATTCACGGATACGTAAATAGTTGAGGTAATCTTGCTTACACTGTTTGCGGAACTGGTTACTCGACAGCGCTTTTTGTTGCTGCTTGATGTAATCCCATAGGTTCACAAACGTGATGAAATCAGATTCTTTATCGAAGAAGCGCTTGTGCTTGTCGTCAGACGATTGTTGCTTGTCTGACGGGCGTTCACGCGGGTCTTGAATCGACAGTGCAGACGCAATAACCATCACTTCATGTAGACAGCGGTTGCGTGGTGCTTCGATAACCATACGCGCTAAACGTGGATCGATAGGCAGCTTCGCCAGCTTACGACCAATCGCGGTGAGCTTCTTCTTATCGTCGCCATGGTTCTTGTTTTTGTTCGCAGACGGTTCAACGGTCGCGATCGCACCAAGCTCTTCAAGCAGTCTTACACCATCTTGAATGTTGCGCTTATCTGGCGCTTCAACAAATGGGAATGCTTGAATGTCGCCTAAGCCAAGCGCTGTCATCTGAAGGATTACCGACGCTAGGTTAGTACGAAGAATCTCTGGATCAGTAAACTCTGGGCGTGACTCGAAATCTTCCTCAGAGTACAAACGAATACAGATACCTTCTGCAACACGACCACAACGACCTTTACGCTGATTTGCGCTCGCTTGAGACACGGGCTCAATCGGTAGGCGTTGTACTTTGGTGCGGTAGCTGTAACGGCTGATACGCGCCGTACCCGGGTCGATGACATACTTGATGCCCGGAACGGTTAACGAGGTTTCTGCCACGTTGGTCGCTAGCACGATGCGTCGGCCAGTATGAGACTGGAAGATACGGTTCTGCTCACCCGCCGAAAGACGCGCGTATAGCGGAACGATCTCAGTATCACGTAGGTTACGTTTACTTAATGCATCTGCGGTATCTCTAATCTCTCGCTCACCGTTCATGAAGATCAAGATATCGCCTTGCCCTTCATCACACAGTTCATCAACCGCTTCAAAGATGCCTTCGATTTGGTCACGGTCTGAATCACTTTCATCACCCCCTAATGGGCGGTAACGTGTGTCGACTGGGTAAGTACGACCAGACACTTCAATGATTGGTGCATTATTGAAGTGCTTAGAAAAACGTTCTGGATCGATGGTTGCCGACGTAATGATCACTTTCAGATCAGGACGCTTTGGCAGCAACTCTTTCAGGTAACCCATGATGAAATCGATGTTCAGGCTACGTTCGTGCGCTTCATCGATGATAATGGTGTCGTACTGGTTTAAGAAACGGTCGTGTTGAATCTCCGCCAGTAGAATACCGTCGGTCATCAATTTGATTTGAGTGTTGTCAGAAATCTGGTCGTTGAATCGAACCTTATAACCAACAAATTCACCCAGCTGTGTTTCCATCTCTTCAGCAATGCGGTTCGCAACCGAACGCGCAGCAAGACGACGAGGCTGAGTGTGACCAATTAGGCCAAAGCGACCGCGGCCAAGCTCAGAACAGATCTTAGGAAGCTGAGTGGTTTTACCCGAACCCGTTTCACCCGCCACGATAACCACTTGGTTTTCAGCAATGGCTTTCGCAATGTCGTCGCGTTTTTGGCTAACAGGCAGAATTTCAGGGTATTCAATCGTTGGTTTTTGCGCAGCACGCTGAGTTGCCGTCATCATCGACTTGGCAATGTCTAATGCGATTTCATCGAAAACAGCATGCTTAGATTGTTCGTTCTTAATGCGGCTTGCACCAGAGATGCGCTTACTTAAACGGAAGCGGTCGCGCATCATGCACTCATTTAAGGCCTTACGAAGGGAGGCTGGGCTATTTTGAGATGCGCTAGTCTTGGGAGCTTGCTGCTTTGATTTTTGGTTTTGTTTTGCTTGATTAGCAGAGGAGTCAGATGTCGCGTTTGAATTCGCGTCATGGTTCTGCTTGTTCGCAGTATGCTTATTTTGGTCTGCTTTTTCCGGAGACGAAGTCACAGCGTGTCCTATTCTTTCTCTTATATAAACTCGCGCGATTGTAACACAAGTATTCAATAAAAAAGCCTGAGAGCTATGTGAAAACTACGCTAACGTTTAAAAACTCAGCGATTCCACAGTGGCTGTCAGGCTTCTTATCTCAGGTTCAATCAGCGCCTAAATCAATCGTTAAAACTCATATTGGAAATAAACGGTGTTGTAATTACTGCCGCCTTTGATACGACCAAACTGAGAGGCGTTTTCAAAGATTGCTGAGCGATGGTGTAACGAATAACCGAACCACAAGTTGTTCAGGTCGTTCTTACCAATCAAGTCGCCCACATTTACATCGAATGAGAAGTCTAGGTAGTTCAACAAGTGGCTTGCAGTGTAACCTTTACGGTCCATCTCAGAGCCTTCGATATAGGTAATCGAATCAATGTACGACATACCTTCTGCGACACCAAATCGCCATTGTGTCGGCCAGTTGAACGTGTAGTAAGCCTTGATCGCAATGATGTATTCCGTACTGCTCGATTGAACGTCTGAACTCCAGTGATGTGCAATACCCGGCGTTAGGTAGATATCCAGCGGGAGACCAAAGATTTCGTCTGTTAGCGGGTGGCCGTAGAAAAACGAGGTCAGTTGGTTATTGTATTCGTCTTTCTCAGTATTGAACTTCATAATCTCGCCAATATTCGATGGCGTTGCCCAACCGTGCGCGACACGTAAATACGGCGCGTTACTCAATTTCGGTTTTGGCGCTTTCTCTTTGTCATTGAAGAAGCCAAAACCAAGATAAAGTTCACCTTGATAACGATCTTCAACTACTGACGAATCATAAGCGTTGTCGTCTAATCGAGTGACACTGGTTGAACCAAGTAGGTATAAGTTGGAAACCACGTGGTAACGTGCTTCAACACCCACATTAAGATCGATACCTGCGCCAATCGACTCGCCTTCGGCTGAATAGTAAGCACTATTGAAATCGGCACTTTTATAACGAAGTGTCGCACTCGGAGTAAACTCCCAATCGCCCGTTTCATACTTTGCTTTGGCGCGTAGATTTCCGTGAAAATTGTATTCACTGTCGCTCATTAGCTCGGTTTCAAGCTTCCACTGCTCATCCCACTGATAACTGACTTGCGCACCAAAATCGGCAGTATCACCCTCAATGGCATTTTGTTCTGAAGCAGGGATATCAATAAAACGCATACGCGATATCGCATTAAGAGACCATTTTTCGTCGTCAGTCTGATAGAGGTAAGCCCCCATTTCAGTACCGTCGATAAATACATAGTCATTCTTAAAAAATAGCATCGGAACAAAAGAACCGACGGTTTGATCCCCACCTGATGTATCGTAGGGAATACTCGCACTGCGGAACATTGCAGCAATGCCCCATTCTTGCTCTTCGGCAGCCCAGGCTACGCTATTACCTAGAAAAGCGTTACTCAATAAAACCGCTCCATACGAAATGAGCTTCGGTGAAAATTTGTGCTTCATTCTTGTGTAATTACTCTTTGTAATAATTTTGGTGTTACTGAATAGACATTTATTGGCCATGCCAGCCAACTAGTTTTAGGTTTGATCGACTTTGACCGTTACAATGAAGAATATTCTCGGTTAAATGAAAGTATTGTGAAAGTCTCAGAATTACAAAACATTATAGACCACTTATCCCAAGATTCCGATCCAGATATTGTCATGGGCGAAGAGTGGTTGCCTGAGCGTTTGGTTAACACCAGACTCGATAGCGACATGCTATTTCTTGAGTTTGATAATGCCCCTGAAGAAAACCAAGGGGACGATGAAGGCCGTGGTTTCGTCGAACACGAAATCGCTATGATTCGAGAAAAACTCGAACAAGTACTGGACGATCCGTCCGATACCAAAACAAAAGCCGATGCCCTATTGGCAATATTTCTAATGGGCCATGAACTTTCTAGTTCAGAAGTTATCGAAGTTCTTGAGTCAACAGAGCCTGAAATGACAGAGCTTGAGGCAACGGAGTCTGAAATGCCAGATCAGGCAACGACAGAAGCTGAAACAACGGAACTCGAAGCAAATCAATCTGAAGCGATAGAGCAGGACATCTCTGCTCTCGAAATTAACGAGCCTGATACACCAGAGTTCGAAACCTTTGGCCTTGAAACGAGACAACTCAAAGACTAACGCTACCGATTTAGGAACCGCATTGAAACGCTCGACGACATCAACTCTTCCCTTATTGCTCGCAGGCCCAATTCTACGAAAAACCACCGCAACTGAGGTGGTACTCTGGGTAGTCACCAGTGCCCCGCTTTCGGGTACAACCGAATTATTCAATGCAGAGCAAGAAACGCCTTTCTTTACGTCGCCACTGGGTGAACAAGAATCGATTCAAGTGGGCACACACGCTTGGGTAACCTTGATTCATTTACAGGGAGAGTTTCCAACCAACGTTCCGTTGCAGTATCAAATAGAGACCGAGCAAGGTTCATTAACGGAACTGGCACCGCACTTGGTTTACGCAGACAAGCGAACCAACAATGACAACACTCGAATCGAATTTAAGATATCGACAACGGCTGACTACATCTTGCATGGCTCTTGTCGTAACCCTCATCACCCAAGCAAAGACAGCCTAGTAGCGGCAGATAACAAGATCGCCACCCAAGCTGTTGTTGAGCGACCGGATATGCTAATGATGAGCGGTGACCAAATCTATGCCGATCACGTAGCTGGTCCAACATTGGACGCGATTCAACAAGTAATCCAACTGCTTGGGTTAGTCGGTGAAAGCTTGCCAACCGACTCACTGGACAGCAAAATCAGCAGTAGTGAAGCCCTGTTTAGTAGCGAGTATCATCTTTACCAACGTGATCATTTACTGCCACACCACAACACGTCAGATTCGCTGCTCGATAAGTTATTCCCTAAACATGGGATCCCTATCTTCAGCTCGACCGATTGTGAGAACCATTTGGTCACGCTGTCTGAATTCATCGCGATGTACTTGCTGGTTTGGTCTCCCACCCTATGGCAATGCATCAACCGCGAACGATTAATCGAAAATGACTTTATGCACGGTGGACGACAATTAACGCCTGCCGAGCAGCAACAGTGGCGTGATGAGAGCATCATCATTAATGACTTCATCGCTGGCCTGCCACAAGTACAGCGTCTGTTCGCTCATATCCCAACTTACATGATCTTCGATGACCACGATGTCACGGATGATTGGAACCTTACGGTTGGTTGGGAACACGCGGTCGATCAAAACCAGTTCGCGACTCAAGTGATTGGTAACGGCCTCGCGGCTTATTGGATGTGCCAAGGTTGGGGTAACGCACCAGAGAACTTCAACCGCGATTTCATGGAACAAACCAAACAGCTTTTCTCCGAATTAGTGAGCCAAGATGTTGACCTGAGTGACCACAGCGAACAAACGGTTGAACTGGCAGACACTACTGAGACAGTTATTGGGCAGCTAGAACCAGCACGACACAAGCAATACATTGAGATGTTGGATCGTTTCGAAGAGTGGCACTACACCATCAACACGTCGCCAAAAGTGATTGTGTTGGATACACGCACTCGTCGTTGGCGTTCTGAGTCACGCATGAATAAACCATCGGGTTTGATGGACTGGGAAGCCCTGACTGAATTTCAACATCAGTTAATCAATCAAGAGAAAGTGGTGATTGTGTCCGCTGCACCGATGTTTGGGGTTAAGTTCATTGAAACGCTGCAGAAGATGATGACCACACTGGGTAAGCCACTGGTGATTGATGCCGAGAACTGGATGGCACACCCAGGCAGTGCTAACACCCTCATCAGTATCTTTACTCACACCAAAACGCCAACCAATTTTGTGGTGCTTTCAGGTGATGTGCATTACTCCTTTGCTTACGACATTAAGCTTAGGTATCGCCGAAACAGTCCGAACATCTACCAAATTACTTGTAGTGGTATCAAGAATCAGTTCCCTGCCCCATTGCTAAAATTCTGCGATGTATGTGACCGACTATTGTATAGCCCGCGCTCAGTACTCAACTACTTCACTAAACGTAAGCGCTTAAAAATCGAGAAACGTAGCCCAGACAACCAAACCTTCTATCGCCTTTCAAACCGCAGTGCAATTGGTGAACTCAGGTTAGATAGCGACGGGAAACCACAAGCGATTACGACGTTAAGTGGTGATGGAAAAGTCACGCGTTTTCCAGCGCCTGACTAAACAAGTGTTCCTTATTGCTCGCGTCTTCGTAATGTCAGTTTTAAGTAAAGACGCTTGCGATCACACTCTGTTGGCCCAATAGTAATAATATTCACCATAACTGGAATGCTCTTATGTTTAACTCACTTACCTCGTTATTTAAACAATTAGTTGAAGGCTCTGATTTAGGTAAAACGCCCATTGCCTCACCTAACCTAGCTATCGCCAGCTTGTTATGTGAAGTCGCAGGTGCAGACCACGCGATCAACGAATCAGAGCAAGAAGCCAAGCTTCACTTATTGCAACGTTTGTTGAACATAACCGAAGAAGAATCAAAAGACTTATTGGCGCAAGCTGAGCCTCAAGTTGAACAATCTGTTTCTCTGTACGATTTCACTTCTCAACTACGAGAGCTGTCGCGGCCAGTTCGCATAGATTTGATCAAAGCTATGTGGGAAGTCGCGCATGCCGATGGAGAGATAGATCCACTTGAAGATTCAGTTATCCGCAAAACCGCAGAACTGCTTTACGTTGACCACAGTGATTTCATTAAAACGAAACTAAATGTAATTGGTAAAATTTAGCAAAAATGCGTTTCTATTAGCCTAAGCATCCGTCATCTGTCGCACTAAAAAGCGCTGATTTGAAAGTAAGAGACAATGCTCTAATAGAGAGCAATAATTAAAGCATGGTCAGCGTTAACTTCGCCAAGTTGTACGCGTCAACATAGCCGGAATGCTGACGACCTTCCCACTCGATATTTTTTGCTTCTTGAGCGGCACGGTGACCAATGCGTTTATCTTTCAAGCGATTCTGAACACGGTAAAGCGTTGCAATGTTTAAGAACTCGCTAAACGGAGGTTCAATGCCTTTCTCTTTACACTCTTTGTGTAAGATCAGGTCATCACGTCCCCACGCTGCATAGATCTTATTTGGACCACCAAAGTTCTTGATCATCGACTTGATGACAGACTCTAGCGGGCGACCTTGCTTTTCGATTTTACGCGGTGTAATACCCGTGAGTTCGGCGCAGAACAGAGAGACTTCGTCTTTCTCTGGCTTAACGTAATACTGTGCGCGCTTCACGATAGTACCGGATGCGAGATCAATCTCAGCAAGACCCACTTCAATGATCTCGCCTGTTGTTCCTACACCATTTTCGCTCCAACAGCACATTTCCAAATCGAAACACACCACTCGATTGTGATTCATACGTCGCCTAATTCTCTCGTCAAAAATTTTGTGAAATTGTACATGAGCCCAATACAGAACTCGACCCCAGTTGCATCAAGTGCTCATTTAGCCTGCAATTGTGACTCGATTTCGACCATTTAACTTACTTTGATAAAGCATGCTATCTGTTTTTTGTAGCAGTTCTTCAGTGTATTCATTGGTATGGACAGCAGCACCAATACTCAGAGTACAACTAAGCTGTCGACCTTTGTGTTCACAATGAGAGTGGCTGACGGTATTCAGGATGCACTCTAAATAACGATTCAAAGCTTCATGATTTGAGATGCTAGAAATAATGCAGAACTCATCACCACCTAAGCGGAACAGGTCATCACCCTGTTTCAGGTTCACAGATATCAACTTGATAACATGAACAAGCAAAGCATCACCTGCTGGGTGGCCAAATTCATCGTTAATGCCTTTGAACTTGTCGATATCAAACCCAATCAAACTAAAAGGTTGGTCTCGCTCAATCGCCTTATCCAGCTTCTTATTGAAAGCACGTCGGTTATAAATTTCAGTCAGGCTGTCGTGGTCAGCTAAGAAGCGAAGCTCCTCTGTCCTTTTATCCAACATCGCATACAGGCGTTCTTTTTCTCTGATTTGCATGTTCACAATGTACGCCAACAACAATGAGATAGTTGTGCCAACCAAAGCGATTCCGGTTAGCACAAGGTAACCATAAAAAGAGATGCATGAATCGATCTTGTAGTCGATCTTCCAGTCACGATTAGTCAGTGCGATCGTTTTGGTAATGTGGTGCCCAGATACCGCTTCATAACCTTCGGTTTCAAATAAGATTGGTGAATCCTCTGCCTCGAACCCGTTATCGGTAACACGAATATATACATCCATGTCACCCACCACTGACGCCAAAAGGTTTTCAAAATAATAGGTGGTGCGCACTACACCAATCACAACACCGAGCAAGTTGTCACTTTCGCCTTCAAACACTGGGTGGTAAACCAACATGCCGCTCTTTGGGGTATCTTGATCTAGGCCGTCTTGTATCAGACGCACCTTGTCTGAAATATTCGCTTCGCGGGTCTGCTTGATGTTTTCTAGAACACGTTTGAATCGCTCACGAGAAGAGTAAAAGCCAAGAACCTTATCGTTAGCAGCAGTATTGGGATACAAGTCAGTCGCGATAAAAGCTGGCTCGCCATCTAAGACGTAGCCATAGGTTTTTGCTTCATGTTTTGGGATTGTATACAGCTCGTAAGACGGGTATTTTGCTTTCATCTTATCGGTATGCTCGGCAACCTCGTCTGCCGGCACTTTTTGCATCCACTGCAAGCCGATTAAGCTTTTTGAGCCATTAATGGTTTGCTGGGCAAAACGATCAAATTTATCCCAGTTTTCAGGGTCGTTAGAATAGAAAAAATTAGCGCCGGAACCTATGTAAGCCACATCATTGTCGATAAACGCTTCCAAGCTCAGTGTCTGGTGAGTAGCAAAGCTATTCAAATTCATATTCAGGGCGCGGTTTTGGTTCAGCGCGGCTAATATAAAACACAACACAGTAATCAAAAAGCTGACCGAAAATACGACCAATGGGAGAGTTCGTCTCTTCAACCCTGTTAGAGGGTCGGTAGTGTGCAGCATAGATGTTCCAATTAGGCGTTAATGAGCTAAAAGTATATAACGGAAGGGATTCATGCTCCATTTCTGTTTCGTCTTAAAACTGACATAGAACGGGCATTGTTTACCTCTCGCTTACATCAGCGGCCAATATTCAGGCAAATCTCGACTAAATTTCAAGCTAACACACCAAAAACACACTTGATTGAAAATATTAAATACCACTCTTAAGCCTTGAATATGCTAGTATCCATCCATATTTATAGCTTGAAAGTGACCATTTTTGCCTTGTGCTATTGCGTTCCTTTCCAACCTGTATATTCCTTTGAACCGACGAATATACCGTTAAATCAATTTTAAAGAGAAATCACTATGATCGTTGATTTGAACCTAATCCCACAAACGTTTGATATGCTTCACGCAGGCTTAACTGCATCAAGCGTTTTACTACTGCTTATTGCCGTTTCTCGTAAATCCAAAGTGGTTGAGAAAGTCGTAGAGAAACCAGTAGAGAAGATCGTTGAAGTTGAAAAGCCAGTTGAAAAAATTGTCGAAGTAGAGAAAGTTGTTGAAGTTGAAAAAGTGATCGAAAAAGTAGTCGAAGTTGAATCTAAGCTGGCTACAGCACCAACAGATTCTGCAATGCAACTTCTGTCTATCATGCAACAAGAAGCGCGCTTGATCGACTTCCTAAAAGAAGACCTAACGTCATTCTCTGACGAAGAAGTTGGCGCAGCGGCTCGTGTTATTCACACTGGCGGCCAAAAAGTATTAGCAGACTACGTAACGCTTTCTCACATCCGCAGTGAAGATGAAGAAACGCGCATCACGGTAGCTGAAGGTTTCAACCCGCAAGAAATCCGCCTAACAGGCAATGTAACGGGTAATGCACCATTCAACGGCACACTTGTTCACAAAGGTTGGAAAGCAACTGACATGAACCTTCCAAAACTTGCTGAGAACTATGATGCATCTGTGATTGCCCCAGCAGAGGTGGAGCTATAATGGAACACCAAAGTCATTCAGCTCAAGAGCATCAGGCACCTAAGTTCAGTGTTGGTATCGATTTGGGTACTACGCACTGCGTTTTGTCTTTCATCGATACAACCAATGAAGACGCTCGCGTTGAGGTAATGCCAATCCCTCAACTGACGGCTCCAGGTACAGTAGAAACTCGCAGCCAACTTGGTTCGTTCCTATACCAGCCGCACGAACATGAAATGAATGCGGGTTCTCGCGTTCTTCCTTGGTCTTCTGAGCCTAAAGCCCTAGTTGGTGCGATTGCGCGTAATCTTGGTGCTAAAACCCCTATCCGTTTGGTAGCAAGTGCAAAATCTTGGCTATGCCACGGTGGTGTAAACCGTCGTGATGCATTCCTTCCTGCAGGTAGCCCTGAGGAAGTAGAAAAGGTATCTCCGCTTAAGACTACTGAACTGTACCTTGAACACCTTAAAGATGCTTGGAACCAGGCGAACCCAGAACACAAACTGGCAGACCAAGATGTAACAATCACGGTTCCAGCTTCGTTTGATCCTGCTGCACGCGACCTAACAGCTGAAGCTGCACGTAATGTGGGTTTCACTCACTTAACGCTTCTTGAAGAGCCTCAAGCGGCACTTTACAGCTGGATTGATAACAGCGATGACAAATGGCGTGACGAAGTTGACGTTGGCGACATCGTTCTTGTTGTTGATATAGGTGGTGGTACTACCGACCTTTCGTTAGTTGAAGTAACGCAAGACGACGGCAACCTAAGCCTGAACCGTATCGCAGTAGGTGAACACATCCTGCTGGGCGGCGACAACATGGACTTAGCTCTTGCTTACCGCTTGAAGATGAAACTGGCGCAAGACGGCAAAGAGCTAGCACCATGGCAAGTTCAAGCGATGACTCACGCGTGTCGCGATGCTAAAGAAGCGCTTCTTAACGATGCAGAGCTTCAATCTGTGCCAATCGTAGTACCAAGCCGTGGTTCTAAACTGCTTGGCGCAACACTGAAAACAGAACTGACTCAGCAAGAAGTTCAACAAACATTGGTTGATGGCTTCTTCCCTAAAGTTGCTGTAACTGAGCACCCTGTACAAAAGACGCGTGGCGCACTGACTCAAATGGGTCTGCCTTACGCTCAAGATGCGGGTATCACTCGTCACATTGCTGCATTCCTTTCTAAGCAAGCAAACGCGCTTTCTGGAAATAGTGAAACGGCTCAACAAGATTTCAATCCGTTTGCAAACATGCCCGGTATGCCAGGTGCTGAAGCGCCAGCAGCAGACTTCATCAAGCCAACAGCAATCTTGTTTAACGGTGGTGTTCTAAAATCTAACCTACTTGCTGATCGTCTTTCAGACACCATCAACGAGTGGTTGATCAATGCTGATGCAGAATTTGCTAAACAGCTTTCAGGTTTAGACCTAGACCTAGCGGTTGCAAGTGGCGCTTCTTACTACGGCGCTGTACGTCGCGGTCAAGGCGTTCGTATCCGCGGTGGTATCGCTTCTTCTTACTACGTAGGAATCGAGAGCGCGATGCCAGCTATCCCAGGTATGGCTCCTCCAATGGAAGCACTGTGTGTTGCTCCATTTGGTATGGAAGAAGGTTCAAGCGTTCAAGTGCCTAGCCAAGAGTTCGGTCTAGTGATTGGTCAGCCTGTTCACTTCCAATTCTTCGGTTCAACGACACGCCGCGAAGACGAAGCGGGTACTCACCTTGATCACTGGGCACCAGAAGAGCTTGATGAGCTTCCTGAAATCCAAGTGACGCTGCCTGTTTCTGAAGGCCGTCGCGAAGGTGAAGTGGTTCCGGTTACTTTGGCTTCTCGCGTTACTGAGCTTGGTACTCTATACCTAGAAGCGATTGCCACTGATAATGGTCAGAAATGGCACGTTGAGTTCGACGTTCGTGAAGATTCGAACAACGACTCAAGCGAAGAAGCATAATGAATCAACGGCACCTTAGCGGGTGCCGTTACTTTATCAGTACCGTTCCCAACCTAGTCCTGCCTGTATCTCAGGAATGACGTTTACGAATAACAACAATAAGACCAAAGCATCAGCAAACTGGTCATCACTCTGGAAGAATAAGGTTTTGTATGGCAACTCCTCGTTTTTTAGTCGGCATTGACTTAGGCACAACCAACACTGTGGTTGCCTACTGTGAAATTAACGACGACCTACAACACGCCCCCGTTTCCCTTTTCGAAATCGATCAGCTTATCGGCCCTGGTGAAGTGGTTCGTAAGCCCCTACTCCCATCGTTTCGTTACCACCCAGCCCAAGGTCAAATCTGCCCTTCAGACCTGACTATGCCGTGGGAACCAAACCCAGTTGAAGGCGATATCAAGAATGTTATCGTCGGTGAATGGGCACGTGAACTAGGCGCTAAGGTAGAAGGCCGCCAAGTATCAAGTGCTAAGAGTTGGTTATCGCACCAAGCGGTGGATCGTAGCTCAGACATTCTCCCTTGGGCTGGCGCAGCGGATGTCGACAAAGTATCGCCGGTTGTCGCGAGTGCGAGCTACCTGAATCACATCCGCCAAGCGTGGAACTACCGTAATCCAAGCAACAAACTTGAAGACCAAGATGTTGTTGTAACGGTTCCTGCATCATTCGATGAGACAGCACGTAAACTGACACTTGAAGCCGCAGAACTTGCTGGCTTGGGTAAGATTCTATTACTCGAAGAGCCTCAAGCGGTTTGTTATGACTGGTATGCGCGTCACCAACAAACGGCCGCCGAAGAGCTTCAACAGATCCCGTTGATCTTAGTGTGTGATGTCGGCGGTGGTACTACCGACTTGAGCTTAATTGAAGCCAAGTTCGATGCAAATAACGATGCGGGTAACGCTGGTCATAACGAGCTAGCACTCGACCGTATCGGTGTTGGCGAACACTTAATGCTAGGTGGTGATAACCTAGATTTAGCCCTCGCTCACCTAGCCGAGCAGCGCTTCAATCAAAACAAGAAGCTGAATGCCTCTAGTCTAACTAAACTGATTCAGCAAACTCGCGCTGCAAAAGAGAGCCTGCTTTCTGCTAATGCGCCAGACGATGTCAAGATCACCATGCTGGGTAGTGGTTCGAAGCTACTAGGTGGAACAAAGAGTATTGGCTTAACCAAGCAAGAAGTTCATCAAATCGCTTTGGAAGGCTTCTTCCCTCTTTCTGAATTTACTGAAACGCCAGACAAACGTCGCAGCGCCGTGGTTGAATTCGGTCTACCTTACGTTGCCGATCCTGCGGTCAGCAAGCACGTTGCAGAGTTCCTAACGACACATCAGCAAGTGTCTAAAGCTGCGCTGGAACACTCTGACTCTATTGAGTTCGATGACACCAAGCCTGCTATCCCTCTCGGTGTGCTGCTTAACGGTGGTGTGTTCAACAGTGAACTGGTGACCGAGCGTATTACTCAACTACTGGGCAATTGGAATGGTTCTCCAATCACAGTATTAGATAACCCTCATCCAGATTGGTCAGTGGCGTTAGGTGCAGTTGCGTTTGGTAAAGCACGCCGTGGCGCACAACTTAAAATCGGTGGTGGTGCTGCTCGTTCTTACTTCTTACATCTGCAAGAAAAGAACAAGATGGGTAAGGCACTGTGTCTGCTTGCCAAAGGTACTGAAGAAGGTCAAGAAATCCGTTTGAACAGTCGTCGTTTCTCATTGACACTAGGCGAACCGGTTCGTTTTAATCTACTGACTTCAACACACGATCAAATCGCTCATGACACTGCAATCCAAAACGGTGTGATGGTGGATGTGGATGCCGATCTGTTCTCCCCTCTTCCACCTTACATTTCTACCTTGGAAGGTTCGGGTACTGTAGATCTTCAAGCCAACCAAAAAGAGCGAGTGGAAGTGCTACTCGCTTGTCAGTTGACTGAAGTCGGCACACTGAAAATGGAGTGCGTGAGCACCGAAGATGACTCGAAACGTTGGTTGTTAGAATTTGAAGTAAGGAACAAGCAGGGCGATGAATCCGATAACTCTAAACTTCATCCAAGATTGGATGAGTGTAAAGAGCTAATTTCTCGCCTGTACAGTGGCAATAAGAAGAGTGCTGAATCGAAAGAGATCAAGACTCTGTCTAAAGATCTTGAGAAACGACTCGGTAAACGCGACGAGTGGGACTTCACGACCCTTCGTCACCTATTCGATAGCTTCTCATTAGGTCGCAAACGTCGTCGCCGCTCAGAAGCACACGAGAAGAACTGGCTGCGTTTAGCGGGTTACTCGCTGCGTCCTGGCTTTGGTGATCCAACGGACTCATGGCGTATCGAGCAAATTTGGGGCCTTTACCAACAAAACATCCAGTTTAAGAACCACCAAGGTTGGACTGACTGGTGGGTGTTCTGGCGTCGTGTTGCAGGTGGTTTAAACCAAGAGCAGCAAGAGACTATCTTGGCCGACATTGCTAAGTACCTTCACCCGGGCGCAATGAAGAACCCTAAAACGGCCAAAGATGCGCAAGACAATGGTTATGAAGCCATGGTGCGATTAGCCGCATCGCTTGAGCAACTGGAAGTGGAAGACAAGGTATTGCTAGCGACATGGTTCCTAAGCAAAGCGATTAACCATAATCAATTTGAGCAAGCGCACTGGTGGGCTCTAGGTCGATTGGCTTCAAGAACGCCTTTGTATGGCAGCCAACACAGCGTCATTCCTCGCGAGCAAGCGGAGCAATGGTTACCTAAGCTGCTTGAGCAGAACTGGCAGAAAGAGCAAATGATTGCCTTCGCTGCTGTGATGATTTGTCGTAAGACCGGCGACCGACAGTTTGATATCTCTGACGATTACCGTAATCAAGTGATTGAGAAACTGAAGCAAAGCAAGGTGCCAGAGTCTTGGTTAACACTTGTCAGTGAAGTGACTGAGCTTTCTGAGAGTGAATCTAAGCGTGTGTTTGGTGATGCATTACCAAGCGGCTTAAGCCTAATCAATAACTAGGTTTAAAAACGATTAGCTTTCGTTGCTAATGGTAAAGAAGCTAACAAGAAAAGAAAAAGCCACTTTCGATTCGTTGAAAGTGGCTTTTTTATTGGTGGCTTAAGGCTGGTATGTGTCGTTGATAATCAGCTTTCGGGTTAAGAGCCTCAGCCGTGTTGCAGTTAATCATTGTTAATGTTTCGTTCCAGTTGGGTTGATAGGAAAATCCGTGTTTTCATAAATGTCGGACAGTTTTTTCGGTTTCTTCTCTTTGACTCCTTTCTGAGATTGGTTATGAGTTTCGCTTAAAAGCCATTCCTCATGCATTTTTGCTGAATCCAAAAACTCTGGATCCTCCATTGCTTCCTTGCGAAGTTTATTTACACGTTCGAGAGTATCCCAAATCATAATACTTCACCTCCACTAAGGCAGTACTATAAAGATAGCCCAACGGAATAAAACTTCAACTAAGCCAATGAGATAGCGATCTCAATTTCGTAAATTTCCGGCTTTAAACGAGTAGGATTTCGATTCAATTTTCAGTTTCAAACAGTGGGTGTTTCGCAACGATCTTCAAAGATCCACAGGCACAAAAAAAGCGAGCTCGATGCTCGCTTTTTATCTGTTGTTTATACAACGTAGACTTAATCAAATCATGCTGTCATTAAGCGCGGTTACCGATTTTCACAGTACCGTTTGTCGCAAACCACAGTGCTTCTGAACGACGGCGACCTAGTAAAATCGGGCCATCATCGTAGAACAAAAAGTTCTTCCAATGCTTCTTGAAAATCGCCCACTTGGTCTCAAGTACATTGTATTTTTCATAGCAAAAATAAACAGTTACGTCATCTTGCCAATCAATGAAGTTGAGAATCTCTTCTGGCATTTCAGGCTCATCCGCTTCCCAGTGTGCCATCCAGCTGATCTCTTCATTCCAGTTCGATGCTTTGCTCGGCCAGTCTTGCGAGCTTAGTCGTTCTGCGTCTGGGCTTTGAGGGCTTACGTTCTCTTTCCAGAACTGAGATGCTCTTGCCTGTGTCATTGGCTTAATCTTTTCCAAGTCCTCAATGGGTAGTGGCATCGACTGGTGAGTGAAAATCCATTTTCTTTGGTATTCGTCCAAAGTTGTGTATGACATCAAAATTCCTCAAATTTCTTCTCAGGCTTATGGATTACCATGCCTATATGTTCTTTTTGATGCAGCGGCGATTAGAGATCGCTTGATATTCGCTGCCTTTAAATTCGTTGTTAGCTTGTTTACTTAAATACGCTCGGTGCTAAATACAACTGCGTCTAAGCCTTGCGTCTGTCTTCCCAGTTAGGGTTAACTAACGCGGTTAGTATATGGTCTTCCCATTTACCGTTAATCTGTAGGTAGTCTTTAGCAAAACCTTCACGAACAAATCCAAGATGTTCCAACACACCAGCACTTCGCGCATTGTGAGGCATATAGCCCGCCATTAAGCGATGCATGTTCTGCACGTCAAACATGTAGTCCTTCGCCATGCTCAAGCCTCTGCGCATGTAACCGTGGCCCTGAGCGCGCTCTGCAAGTGAATAACCAACGTTGCACGCGTAGAACGGGAAACGGGACAAATTACTGAACGAGATTGTCCCTAACATTTCGTTAGAGTCCGCATTAATCAATAAACAGTAGTAGCCAAGCCCCATTTTATGAAGCTCGTTTAGCTTAATTAGGCGCTGTGCCCAACCCGTTCTATCAAAAAACGCATCTTCGCGAATAGGTTCCCAAGGCTTAAGGTACTCTCGGTTAGTTTGAAAGTACTCGCTGATCATGTTCGCATCGTCTATCTCAGCGGTGCGAAGAATCAGGTTGCCATCGCGCTTATAAATGCGTTCTGGTGTGCTCAAATCTTCCATAATCTTGTTCTTATTCGATCAGTTCTTTCTGATACCGTAATCGCGCAGTTTATTGGCAATTGAGGTGTGAGAAACGTTCAAGCGTTTTGCTAGCTTACGACTTGATGGGAACGACTGATAAAGCTTCTCTAGAATCTGAGATTCATAGTCTTTCATGATCTCATCCAGAGACCCATCTAAGCTTAGATTCGCCATTCCTGCCGTAATGGTTTCTAACTGAGGCAAGTGGAATTGCTCAACGGTTAAGGTATCTGAATCCAACTCTGTTAGGGCGCGTAGAACCATGTTGTCTAGCTGACGAATGTTACCAGGCCATTGATAGTTGCCTAACTGGTCGATCAACTCTTGAGTAAGCTTTGGTTTTAACATGCCTAGCTGCTGCGCGTATTTCGCAACGAACAGCTCCAACAATGGTGCGACGTCGTTAGAACGTTCGCGTAGAGCTGGAATAGACAGAGTCAGTACATTCAAGCGATAGAACAAGTCTTCACGGAATGAACCAGAATCAGCAAGTTCAGAAAGACGGTGACGCGTTGACGCGATAATACGAACATCAGCGTGCATCTCTTCTTCTTCACCGACACGGCGGAATGAACCGTCCTGTAGGAAACGAAGCAGTTTGATTTGTAGATGCGGGCTCATTTCGCCAATCTCATCTAAAAATACCGTGCCGCCGTTCGCTTGTTCGAAAATACCTTTATGACCTTGTTCATGGTTGAATGAACCCGGAGCATGACCAAACAATTCGGTTTCTGCTACATCATCAGGCATCGATGCACAGCTTAGAATCAAGAATGGGAAAGACGAGCGGTTTGAGCGGTTGTGACACGCTTTCGCCAACATCTCTTTACCCGTACCGGTATCGCCTTCAATTAATAGCGGCTGATCCAGCATAGCCAATTTCTTAGCTTGGCTGATCAAGGCTTTATGGCGATTAGAGACACCAACAAAGTGTTCAAAACCTAGGTTGTTCTGTTCTGGGATAGCATCTGGCGTGTTCATCTCTTGGTTACAAGAACGAATCGTCATTACGGCACTGGCTAGCACGGCTTCGTTAACGTCGCCACCAAGATAAATAGGCAGAATCTCAATCGAGAAATCTAAACCATCCAACACCACAACTTCACGATGACGAGTCACATCGCCTTCAATCCAACGAGCAAAGTTAAAACTAGGCACGAATGTCGATAGCGGTTCACCGATCACTTCATCTTCTTGCTTGTTGAATAGGTTTAATGCAGCGTGGTTCGCCATGTCGACTGAGCCTTTAAGGTCAATCGCAATCACGGGATCAGGTAGGTTAGCCAGCAGAGCAATCAGCTCTGTGTTATGCCTTTCGCTTGGCATAAATTGAATTTTACGTACATCCTTCACACCTGAAATTCGGCGAATTTCAGCCATAAGTTCACTAAAAGCATCAAAATCGATATCAGGGCAGTTTAGGTAAATAATGCCTTTAACATCAATTTCGATTCCTCTTAAATCAATGCTTTTTGAGGCCAAGATATCGAGCAACTCACGCGTTAAGCCGAGTCTGTCTTCACACAATACTTCAAGACGCACAAATAGTCCTATTATAGGTGTCAGGATAAGTTGACAGTAGTGTGAATTAAGGTCTGAGTTCAGTCAAGAAGAAGAGTAAACATATGTTTACTCTTCGCTCGCAAACCACTCAATGTCATACATTTTGTTTCAAAGTGGTATGTGCTATTTCAGCGTGATTCGTTTTATTTCAGAAAGGACGGCTTTTCGCATATCGGCCAGTTTTACTTTGCGCTCGTTATGCCAAGGCATTGGGCGAAGTAGTGTCATGGCTTTTAAACCCAGTCGTGCAGTCAGAATACCAACCCCTAGCCCCTGCCCTGCTCGTGCTGAGACTTTACCTGCAAGATCCATCGAAACTAAGTCCATACTCGCATCAATAGCCAGTTCACTCGCGCCCGCTGCCGCCATGTTGATTAACACCAACTTGAACAACTTAATGCGCGACCAGTAACCAAGCTCAATGCCGTACACATCAGCGAGCTTGTCTATCATGGTGAAGTTACGCCACGCGACCAGCAACATGTCTGCCGCTGCTAATGGGCTCACCGCAACCAAGGCCGCCGATTCGGTCGAGAACTTAGTGACGATTTGAGTTGCTACTTTATCTTGCTGGCTCACGACGAGTGCATCGTACATATCCAAGACTTCAGCATCGCTGTGTGCAGGGTTAATGCTGTTTCGCCATTTATCGTAAGCTGGAGACTCAGCAATAATACCGCCCTGTTTGGCGATGTTTTCACAGAATGCTTTGCCTTTACCGACACTTTGGCTTTGCAGTAGCTCTTCACTCTGCTCTTGCACACTGAAGTGATCTTTCAGCGAGCGCAGTTTCCACAGCTCTTTGCCTATTGCGCCTAAACCTAACGAAGCAATAGCAGCAATAAAGCCTGCCCAGCCTAGAGCGAGCCAGTCGGCTGACTGAATAGCGGTGATGACAGAATCAATCGCTTGCCAGCCGACTAAGCCAGAAAACGCAACCAGTAAGCCAGAGCCCAACCACTTTCTCTTTTTGCTCGGTCGAATCACTTGTTCCAGTTGTTGCTCAGCTTCACCATCAAGATCGTCTTCCACTTGCGGTGCGACAGGGACAAATTTTTCTTGCTCTGTGAACAGTTGTTGAGCACCTAAATCAGGACTAACTTCGCTCTTATCTTGCTCATCAAAAGAGGTCTTCAACGGTTCATTAAAGACCTGCTTTGTTTTTAACTCACTCATTTTGATTGCCTCAATTACTTCAACTTATCGCCAATGAGATACTCTAAAACCTTATCAATTCTTAGGTGTTGGCAAGGTTCATCAGAATGTTGCTCCATTGGCCTAAAGCTCGTGAAGTCAAACTGTTTGGTTTCCCAATACTGCTTGTTAGGCAGTTTGCGTGGCACCTCACCCGGATACATGGTTTGGGGAACGTTATCCAAAGTAACACCTTGCAGCGCAGGTACATTGTCCGAACCCGACGAGATATAACCTGCACTGGTCGCTTGAATAGACGCGATGCTCATGCAACTCATATCGATATGTTCAAATGCTGCCTGTTGCCACGCAGGGTGTACCATCTGTTGTAACAGTGACACCAAGTTTGGATGCTGATCTGGTGTTACATGATCGGCTTTGGTCGCTGCGAACAAGATCTTGTCTATCTTTGGTGCAAACAAGCGTCTTAAGATATTGCTTCGACCGTACTTAAAGCTCTTCAATAGCTGGTCAAGTGCGCCACGCATATCCATGAAAGAGTCATAACCTGCATTGAGTGGCTGCAAACAGTCCACCAGCACGATTTGTCTATCGAACGTCGCAAAGTGATTCTTATAGAACGCCTTAACGACCTTCTGTTGGTACTCTTCATAACGCGCTTTTAGCACAGCATAGTTACTTGTTTTTGAGAACTTACCTTCTGGTGCAGCACACGGGAAAAACTGCAACACAGGCGCTCCTTCAAGCTCACCCGGCAATACGAATCGACCCGGCTGTACCCAATGCAGTCCGTTACTTTTACAAGTATGAAGGTACTGAGTGTAGCTATCGGCAATCGCGACCAGTTTCTTTTCGTCGGCTTCGGCTAACAAGTCGATGTCACCGCGCAGGGTATTCCACTCTTGCGAATAGGTTTCTCTGTCGCCTTTCAATGCTGCGAACTGGGACTGACTCCAAGTATCGAAATCCATATCCAGTAGTGGCAAATCGAGTAACCATTCGCCCGGATAATCAACGATGTCGAGATAAAGCGTGCTGTTTTTACTCAGCAGTTTCTTAGCACCTTTAGCCGGCTTATATTTGATCGCTAATCGAATTTCACTGACATCACGCGTCGGCACTGGCCATTCTGGTGGTTGAGAAGTGAGTGACTCCATCGCTTCATCGTACGAGAAACGGGGAATCATCATGTTGTGCTGCGGGATACGCTTTGCGCCAATAATCCTTCCATCTCTCGCCGATGAAAGAAGCGGTAGATTTTTGTGAGTAGAGGTGTGGAGAAGCTGGTTAACCAACGAGGTAATGAAGGCTGTTTTACCCGCACGAGACAGGCCCGTAACCGCTACTCTAATGTGAGAATCCGTTCCTCTGCTTATAAAGTCACTCATTTCTTGAGTTAGGTGTTTCATTTGAACGACTCCGTGATAAATAGGCTAGCTGATTATGATAATAGAGAGGCAAGCCTATGTTCTTTCCCTGTTGGGATAGTTTGTATGCTTTCGCTTTTCTTTTGCTTATGTTGGTGAGTATGCAATACCCATTCTTAATGCTAGATGAATAAAAGCCCCTGACTACATTCATAATCAGGGGCTTTGAATTTTTTCGTTGATGTCGGACTAATCGTCTTCTATCAGCTTGTAGATAACAAACAGTGTTATCTCAGAAATCAACCACAATACACATGTAATAGTTACGTATTTTTCGTTAAAGATGCTGATTCCGTGCAAGATCAAATCGTAACCAATGAAACTACCAATCACCACTGCCAAGATAATCTGTAGGATCTGAATAAAACGAGGCATTCCTCTCTCCTATGTTCTTATATCAAACGATGTGTTTATCACTATATCATTGATAATAAGACAAAAGTGCAGATAATGCTGCACTTTTGTCTTTAACTTTCTGTCAAAATTTGCAATTCAAACAGTGAAGCCAACATCAATTACGATTTTTTGGCTTAGTTTAATTAAGCTTTTTCAGCTTCAGCAATTTTCACTTTCCACGTGTCAGGGCCGATCTGGTGTGCGTTAGCACCCGTTGAATCAACCGCAACCGTTACTGGCATATCTTCAACTTCAAACTCGTAAATCGCTTCCATACCAAGATCTTCAAACGCTACCACACGTGCTTTCTTGATTGCTTTCGCGACTAGGTAAGCAGCGCCACCTACAGCCATCAAGTAAACCGCTTTATGCTCTTTGATTGATTCAACCGTAGCAGGACCACGCTCGGCTTTACCGATCATGCCCATGATGCCTGTTTCGTTTAGCATCATGTCTGTGAACTTATCCATACGTGTTGACGTTGTTGGACCCGCAGGACCTACCGCTTCATCGCCAACTGCATCAACAGGGCCAACGTAATATATGAACTTGCCTTTGAAATCAACGCCAGCTGGAAGGCCTTCGCCGCTTTCTAGCATGCCTTGGATACGTTTATGTGCTGCGTCACGACCGGTTAAGATCTTACCTGAAAGTAGAACAGTCTCACCTGTCTTCCACTCTTGTACGTCTTCTTTGGTTACTTCATCAAGGTTAACACGGCGTGTGTTTGCGCCCGCTTCCCAAGTGATGTCTGGCCACTCTTCTAGCTTAGGTGGCGTTAGCTCTGCTGGGCCGCTGCCATCTAGTGTGAAGTGAACGTGACGAGTCGCTGCACAGTTCGGAATTAGACAAACTGGCTTAGATGCTGCGTGTGTTGGTGCTGTTTTGATTTTTACATCTACCACAGTCGTTAGGCCGCCAAGACCTTGTGCACCAATACCCAGTTTGTTTACACGGTTGAAGATGTCTAAACGAAGCTCTTCTTCTGCGTTCTCAGGACCTTTCTCGATAAGCTCTTGGATATCGATGTGTTCCATTAAAGATTCTTTCGCAAGTACCGCTGCTTTTTCAGCTGTACCGCCGATGCCTATGCCTAGCATACCCGGTGGACACCAGCCCGCCCCCATGGTTGGTAGCGTCTTCTCTACCCACTCTGCAATATCGTCAGAAGGGTTCAGCATAACCATCTTAGTTTTGTTCTCAGAACCGCCGCCTTTCGCTGCGATTTGGATTTCAACTTTGTTGCCCGGAACCATATTAATGTGAACAACCGCTGGCGTGTTGTCTTTAGTATTAATTCGCTTACCTGCAGGGTCCATTAGGACAGATGCACGCAATGGGTTATCTGGGTTGTTGTAAGCTTGACGAACACCTTCATCAACCATCTGTTGTACTGTTTGATCCGTTTCCCACCTAACATCCATACCGATGTTCACGAAACAAGTAACAATACCCGTATCCTGACAAATTGGACGATGACCTTCCGCAGACATACGCGAGTTAATAAGAATCTGAGCGATAGCATCTTTTGCTGCTTGGCTTTCTTCTTTCTCGTACGCTTTTTCTAGGGCTTGGACAAAGTCTAAAGGGTGATAATAAGAAATGTACTGAAGTGCGTCAGCGACACTGCTGATCACATCTTGCTTACGAATAACCGTCATTGCATGCCTCTTTATTGTTCTGGTTCCATGTGGGATCTTGGTTTAACTGTTTTTGTCTAACCGAATTAGTTGGCTTAGCTTTTTATTATGTTGAGCTGTATTTAGTTGCTGTAGCAATCGCTTGCATAGCTTTAAACTAAACCATGTGGTTTGCACCGTTCTAATCAAGAACCCATTTTATTTTCAATTTATGATACTCTTGCTTCCTCTCACACGCCATGCAGTGATCGAACTCTTTGTCACAAATTAAACAAATGAATAACAACGAATTTCGCTCTATCCAAATCAAGCCGCTTGAATATCAATCAACTTTAGCTAAACAGCTGTTTTCTCATATTGAAAGCCTGCCGTGGGCAATGCTATTACGCTCTGCCTCAGAAAGCCATGTTGATAGTCGATACGACATTTTAGTTGCTCAACCCATCGCCACCTTTGAAACGATCGGTGCAAAAACCACCGTTAATGTTAATGAGACGTGCGAGGTTTCAGAGTCTGATCCTTTCGAACTACTCGACCAATATCAGCAGCAATTATTACCTGCAACCAAAGACCATCCTGAATTGCCATTCGTTGGCGGCGCATTGGGCTATTTTAGCTACGATTTAGGCCGTAGAGTGGAAACGCTTCCGTCTCTGGCAAAGCGTGATATTGAAGCGCCCGACATGGCGGTTGGTTTGTATGAATGGGCAATCGTGGTTGATCACAAGCTTAAAACAGCGTGTGTGGTTGGACAGAATATCGAGGCTCACTGGAATTGGTTATCTGAGCAGCAAGAAAAGCCTCACGCAGCAGAATTTAGCCTAACGACACCGTGGCAATCGAACATGAGCGAACAGAGCTATGCGGACAAGTTCGATAGCGTTCAAGAATACCTGCTTTCTGGTGACTGTTATCAGATCAACTTGGCTCAGCGCTTCAATGCCAAATACCAAGGCAGCGAATGGCTTGCCTATGAAAAGCTAGAACAGTATAACTCGGCGCCATTTTCTGGTTTTATCCGTTTAGCCAACAGTGCCATCATCAGTGTCTCACCCGAGCGTTTCTTAGAACTTAAAGACAACGTGATTGAGACTAAGCCGATTAAAGGCACACGCCCTCGTTCTGACGACCACGTAATTGATGATGCGAACGCACAAGACTTAGCCAGTGCCGATAAAGATCAGGCTGAAAACCTGATGATTGTCGACCTACTTCGTAACGACATAGGCCGAGTGGCAAAACCGGGCACCGTTCACGTTCCTAAACTGTTCGATATTGAAAGCTTCCCCGCAGTACACCACCTAGTGAGCACAATACGAGCTGACCTGGACTATCAGTACTCAGCAACGGATCTGTTGAGAGCTTGTTTCCCGGGCGGTTCGATTACTGGCGCACCGAAAGTTCGTGCCATGCAGATCATTGAAGAATTAGAACCTCATCGTCGCTCTGCTTATTGCGGCAGTATCGGTTACATCAGTCGACACGGCAGAATGGATACCAGCATCACCATTCGTACCTTAGTAGCAGAGAACAACACGCTTTATGCTTGGGCTGGCGGTGGTGTGGTGTTTGATAGTGATTGCGCTTCTGAATACCAAGAGACGCTAGACAAGCTAAGCCGTATCCTACCTGTGCTTGAGGAGTGCTAAGTTAAGTAAACGCTAAAAGCATAAGAAAGCCGAAGTCATCTAAGTGATCACTTCGGCTTTTTAGTCTCTCACATAATATATGGATACCGTCAGGCGGCATTGGACGGTGTCATGCCCCACTTTTTAAGCATCTCTTTTAGGTCATTGGCGGTGTATGGCTTACTCAAAATGTCATCCATCCCACACTTGATGCAACGCTCTCGCTCTTCTAAAGTGGTTCCGGCAGTCAGTGCCACAATCGATTTGGCGTAACCTTTCTCTCTGAGCTTTTCTGTCGCCTCAAAGCCGTCCATGACGGGCATTCTGCAATCCATAAATACGATGTCATATTCATTGTCTGATGCGAGTTCTAACCCCTCTATACCATTGCTGGCTATCGCGGGTTCTATTTCATGTTTGCGCAGCATCTGTTGGATGATGATCTGATTCATCTTAATATCATCGACCACCAGCACTTTAAGTAGAGACAGCTCTACCTCAGATTCAAAGCCTTTCGATACTTGGTCACTCTCTGTTGGTATATCGACCACTTGTAGCGGAATCGAGATAGTAAAGGTGGTGCCAGAACCTACAACACTGGTCACCCCAATATCACCATTCATCAGAGCGACTAACTTTCGACAGATAGCCAAACCCAACCCAGTACCTTCATAGTTTCGGCTACTTGAGTTATCCGCCTGTGTAAAAGGTTCGAAGAGTGTTTTATGGGCAGACTCGGCAATCCCAACCCCTGTATCTTCTACCGAGAAAACGAAATTCTTGTTGTCCCACTCAATATCAACATTCACATGTCCTTCTTCCGTAAATTTAATCGCATTACCAATCAAGTTTACAAACAGTTGAGTGATACGTTCTAAATCTCCCCAGAAATGGGAAGGCACGTTCGGTGCGACAGTAATATTGAATTCAAGCTGCTTTTCTGTTGCTCGATTGACGAAGACACTTTCAATCGTGTTCCTTAGAGCATGCAGCGAAAACTTCTTCGGAATCAGCTCCAACATCCCAGCATTAATTTTACTGTAATCGAGTAGATCATTAATGATGGTTCTTAGAAATTCGCCAGACTGGCTTAGGTTATTCACTATCTCACGCTGAGAGCTGTTCAGTTCGGTGTCGCTGATCAATTCGGCACTGCCTAATAAACCATTAAGCGGTGTTCTCAATTCGTGGTTAATCATGGCTACGAAATCACGCGTCGCCCTTTCAGACTCTTCCGCCCGTTTACGTGATTCAATATTTCGGTTGATTGCCAGCTGGTGGGTTAAAGCACTGCAAATAAGGTCGGTCACCAATAACAGTTGGCTTTGAATAAATTCGTAATCTTGGTCGAGCAACCGAACCTGGACGATTAATACGCCGACAATTACGTTCTCAACTTCTAGCGGCACACTGAGTAGGTTGCCTTGCCAATGAGGCTCTTGAATGTCTTGTGTTGGTGCCTCGACGGTTCCATCACCATAGTCGTTAGTTTGCAACTGGGGCAGTAGCTTAGGAGGCAAGATCAAACGACTGGCTTCAATTAAGTAACTGTTGGTCACGTTCGTTGTAAGCTCGGAAAGCATCACATCGTTAAGGTCGTTTCTGAGAAAGGCGCGCCCGAAGTCGATCAACAAGTTGTCGATCTGTTCCTGAAACTCAATACGACGTATGTTCGCATTCGAACGCTTCTCTAGCTGGCGCAGTGCAAGCTCAAGCTGCTGGTTAGCCTCAAAGAGCTCCAGGCTTTTTTGTTCCAACAGCTTTTCAGCTTCTTTTCTAGCACCCACTTGCCGCTTCAATTTCTTTTCTAGAGCGGTTAGTAAACTCATATTACTTTTCTACTTTCAGATTAAACCTAACCACACTTTGGTCATCATTCTGAGGTGTCATCTCTACAACAATGGATTCGCCATGGTGTTCGGCACAACCCTCGATGAGCCCAAGGCATACATGCGACATACATCTTGCACTTTTATAGTCAAAAACAAGCTGTGCTTCTGTTGTCGTGATAAAGCTAAACTCCGGTGGCTCAGCGTCTGGGTAGAGCTTTTTCACTTCAACGTGAATGTAACGCTCAACGTGCTGAATAAATTGGAACGTCGTGTTGCTGTGTTTGAGACTCGCTTTATTAGGAATTGAAGCCAATAGATTCTTAAACACCGATTGGCCAAACACGCGTTGTAAACTGGCTGCGTCAATATCCGTTTTTTTACTGAGGTTCATGATGAGCTTAACGAGATCTTTGTGGTCATAACTACCAACCGACGTATAGACCCCTTCATCTTCCGACATTTCTAGCACTTCTTCCAAAAGCTCTAAACCGAACTTATCTTCAACAAGTTCTAAGAATTCGGTGAATATGATTCCTTTCATTTCATACCTTTTGATCTATTTCTTTTTAGAATGAGCCACTAAGTTGTTGTTATCAAATTCTTAATCAAAAAATATGCGTTTTATTGCTCTTTTTTATGACATTGATAACGCTTACCTGCTCATATGCCCATATTGAATATAGCAAAAACCGAGAATTTGAAACAAAAAGCTGATTCATAAGTGGTTAACTTCCAAGATAGACAGGTTTGATACTCAAACAGACCCGCTGTGTTAACTAATTAGACCCGATTTACACCAAGATTGGCGTTAGCTTAGGGGTTATGCCTATACTTAAAGGCATAATAATCAATATATTGGCATGATATGAACCGAGATAACTTCCTTCAACAGTTCCAACTTAACCCTACCGTTGGCTACCACCCTGAGTCTGTAGAGCGTGTTTCCCACATCAGTGGAGAAGAACTTCGCAAAGCGGCTGTCGTGGTTGGTTTAGTTGAAAGAGAAGATGGTTTACACGTCATTTTTACTAAAAGAGCAGCACACCTTAAGCACCACCCTGGTCAAGTCAGTTTTCCGGGAGGTAAACATGAGCTGTCAGACCCTTCAATGCAATTTACCGCGCTAAGAGAGCTGCACGAAGAAGTCGGAATTCGTTCCGACCAAGTGAAAATTGTCGGCCAACTCCCTGCTTTAAATACCATTAGTAAATTTTCAGTAACACCGATTGTGGCCATGGTCGATCCAAACTATGAAGCCGTCATCGACGAGAACGAAGTTGCCTCGATTTTCGAGGTTCCCGCCACTTATGTTTTAGACCAAGCGAAATTACACAGCCACTTGGTCAACTTTAAGCAAATCAAGCATCGTGTATTTGCCATGCCCTTCGAAGAGCACCTAATTTGGGGTGTTACAGCACAAATCATCCAATCAATGCAGCAGCACGTAGTGCAACAAGTTACATAGAAACTACGTTTTGTTTAATCCCTGTTAACAAATCGCAAGCTTTGTATGGAACAGAATTATTAATGCAATTTTACGCAAACGTTTACCTGCCATAGATCTATACAACTCGCCCTTTAGCATAAAAAAAACTAATGACAGGCATAAACATAAATCATCTGTGGCACGCTATTTTCGTGATCAAAAATCCGTTTTTCGCATATCATGTGACACGCCGTTTCATTACATGATTTAGATCTATTTTTTACAGACGAAAATACTGCAGAATTAGCCCCGACTTATTTCCTGTTCCCAAAAAATGAGTAATTTAACATGAACACAACAACTTCTTCGGCAAATGCCGTTAAAGATTCAAGCAAGTTTAACTATAAAGATTTTACCTGGTGTTTATCACTATTCGGTACAGCAGTTGGTGCTGGCGTACTATTTCTTCCAATCAAAGCTGGTGCGGGTGGTTTTTGGCCATTAGTTATCCTAGCTCTAATCGCGGCACCAATGACTTGGTTCGCACACAAATCTCTAGCTCGTTTCGTTCTGTCAGCTAAAAACCCTGAAGCAGATATTACAGACACAGTTGAAGAACACTTCGGTAAGACTGGCGCAAACATTATTACTTTCGCTTACTTCTTCGCTATCTACCCAATCGTTCTTATCTACGGTGTTGGTATCACGAACACGGTTGATTCTTTCCTAGTAAACCAAATGGGTATGGAATCTATTCCACGTCCTCTCCTTTCTGGTGCACTTATCCTAGCTATGACAGCGGGTGTTGTATTCGGTAAAGATCTAATGCTGAAAGCAACTTCAGCGATGGTTTACCCACTAGTATTCATCCTACTAGCACTTTCTTTCTACCTAGTTCCTGATTGGAACACTTCAATGATGGACGTAAGCCCAGAATGGTCAACAATGCCTTCTATTATCTGGCTTGCAATTCCAATCATCGTATTCTCTTTCAACCACAGCCCAATCATTTCACAGTTCTCTAAAGAGCAACGTCGTGTATACGGTGAAAACGCAGTTAAGAAAACTGACGCTATCACTGGCGGCGCAGCAATGATGCTGATGGGTTTTGTAATGTTCTTCGTATTCTCTGTAGTGCTTTCTCTATCTCCAGAGCAACTAGCAACAGCACAAGCACAGAACATCTCTGTTCTTTCTTACCTAGCAAACGTACATGAGTCTCCACTTATCTCTTACATGGGCCCTCTAGTAGCGTTCGCAGCGATTACTTCAAGCTACTTCGGTCACTTCCTAGGTGCTCACGAAGGTCTTGTTGGTCTAATCAAGTCTCGCTCTGGTTCTTCAGTAAGCACTATCGAAAAAGCATCTCTAGCGTTCATCGTTGTTACCACTTGGATTGTTGCGGTCGTTAACCCAAGCATCCTAGGTATGATTGAAACAATGGGTGCTCCAATGATTGCAGCTATCCTGTTCCTAATGCCTGTATTCGCGATGCAAAAAGTACCAGCAATGGCTAAGTACAAAACTTCAGCACCTGTACAAATCTTTACAGCTTTATGTGGTCTAGCGGCTATTAGTTCTGTAATCTACGGCGCTCTTTAATCTTAAGCACTTTTTATAAGATGACTTCCATCTTATATCGCGAGATTAGACACAAAATATAATGATAATAAATGAGCCTCCCTACTCCCCTTGGGAGGCTCTCTTTTTTGAGGTAATCGCTATGATTAGTGTATTTGATATCTATAAAATCGGTGTTGGTCCATCGAGCTCACACACAGTTGGACCAATGAAAGCGGGTAAAGAATTTATTGATGACCTACGTTCAATGGGAAAATTGCGCGACATCACTAAAATCACCGTGGACGTATATGGATCACTATCACTGACAGGGAAAGGTCACCACACAGATATTGCAATCATCATGGGTCTTGCTGGCAATACTCCTGAGCGTGTTGATATCGATTCTATTGCTGGCTTCATTGCTCGCGTAGAAGAAACTGAACGCCTTCCTGTTGGGATGCACTGTCATACAGTATCGTTCCCACGCGATGGCGGTATGAACTTCCATACTAGCAACCTTTCTCTACATGAGAATGGCATGAGCATTCACGCTTGGGTTGGCGACGAAGTAGCATACTCAAAAACTTACTACTCAATTGGTGGCGGTTTCATCGTTGACGAAGAGAACTTCGGCAAAGAAGAAGAAAACCCAATTAAAGCACCTTACGAATTTACAACAGCTGAAGAGCTGGTTAATCAGTGTAAAGAAAGCGGTCTTTCTATCAGTACACTGGTTATGAAAAACCAAGCGGCTTTCCACTCAGACGAAGAGTCTCGTACTTACTTCGCAAACATCTGGAAAACGATGCGTGAGTGTATGGATCGCGGTATGAATACTGAAGGTATCCTACCTGGCCCACTGCGTGTACCTCGTCGTGCTGCAGCACTTCGCCAACAGCTAATCACTTCAGAAAAAACAACGAACGACCCAATGACGGTTGTTGACTGGGTGAACATGTTTGCTTTCGCAGTAAACGAAGAAAACGCTGCAGGTGGTCGTGTAGTAACGGCTCCAACAAATGGCGCGTGTGGCATCATCCCTGCAGTACTGGCTTACTACGATAAGTTCATCCAAACAGTGACAGAGAAAGATTACATCCGTTACTTCGCGGCTTCTGGCGCGATCGGTGGTCTTTACAAGCGTAACGCTTCTATCTCTGGTGCAGAAGTTGGCTGTCAGGGTGAAGTTGGTGTGGCATGTTCTATGGCTGCTGCTGGTCTTGCTGAGCTTATGGGTGGCAGCCCAGAGCAAGTGTGTATGGCTGCAGAAATCGCTATGGAACACAACCTAGGTCTTACATGTGACCCTGTTGCTGGCCAAGTGCAAGTACCATGTATAGAGCGTAACGGTATTGCTGCGGTAAAAGCAATCAACTCAACTCGTATGGCACTTCGTCGTTCTTCTGCGCCTACTGTTTCTCTAGATAAAGTTATCGAAACCATGCTAGAAACAGGTAAAGACATGAACGCTAAATACCGTGAGACTTCTCAAGGTGGTTTGGCTGTTAAGGTTGTTTGCTAATCAATCTGAATTAACAAGCAAATAATAAAAAGGAACGCCGAGGCGTTCCTTTTTTGTATCTGAAATTTGGCGAGCTATTTAATCAACTCGCCAAATAGCCAGATTAAATCACTTGCGAGATAAGTAAGAAGCAACCAAACAGCAATGAGAAAAGCATCATTGGCTTACCACCTTCCGCGCTGTATCTGTCTTCTGCTACTTTCATAAAGCGTTGCTTATGGACCATTACCAAAGGAACGAACACAGCTAAGAACACTAAGATGATACCTGCGTAGTTCAACACTTGTAGGAACTTGTCTGCTGCAAGCACTGAACCCGCGAGTGGCAGGATGAAGCTAATGCAGTAAGTCACCGCTGTGTTTTGGTTGAACATGTCTTTGTTCTGGTTGAACAATGCCATTGCCACACCAAAGAAAGAGGTCAGTAGGGCTAGACCTGTAAAGGTAGAAAGCACGTTACCTACCCAAGGAGATTGAGCCTCAAACGCCGCCATCAAATCAGAGACATTCTTAAAGCTGCGGAATTGCTCTTCGCTCAGGTTACCGACCACCGCAAACAACCAGCATAAGTAACACACCAATGGGATCAGAGAACCAACAATCACCATATTGCGTAACTGTTTGTCTGTCGCTTCGTGGTTGTAAGACACCAAGGTTGGAATCACGACCATAAAGCCAAAGCTGGTGAACAGAATTGCACTGGTTTTGATTAGGTCAACGTGGTTGTGACTTGTTACCTGCATCAAGTTTTCTTGCGTCATACTTGGCGCCAAAAACGCCATGGTTGCAAACAAGCTTGCTAGCATCACAAAGAACAATGCGCGGTTCAGTTTATCAATAACACCTGTACCACTTGCAACAACAGCACCGGCAAGCAAGGTAAACGTGATTTGGCTAGACGTTGCGGTAATGTCTACACCGAAGTTAGACAGTAACTTGCTCAGCAAGTCACCCGCGCCCAAAATGTAAGCCATTAATAGGCAAATTAACAACGCGTAAAGCAGGCCGTTGGTAAGCAACTGGCCTTGTTTGCCCAAGGTCTTTCGAGCAATAGAGTTCAACCCTAGACCGCCACCGGCTTTGATGGTCGCTTCTAGAAGTAATAGAGCTGCGTAAGTGGTACCGAAACAGATCAGAACCATCAGCAGTGTGCCGTAAAGCAATCCGAATTGAGCTAATACCATTGGGATCGCGAGCATACCAGCACCGAGAGCGGTACCAGCGATAATTAGGGAGCTACCCATCATTTTAATATTCATTATTTTTAACTTATTTGTTTAGTTTTTATAGGTGTGAGTCTTCGTGCATCAAGTGGATGACAAAGGAATTCAGATAGAAATAAAGTTATAAAACGAATAACAATAGGAGCGATAAGCGGTAAAGAAGCGTGCAGAGACGTTGTCGAACAGGGCGTTCAAAGGGGATCTTGTCTTAAAAGAGGTAAAACGAGAAGCGTGAGTAAGCGTTAACTGATGTGGTGAACCTTCCGTAGGTTCAATAATCGGAGATGTAATCTTGAATTTCATGTATGTGTCCAATAATTGATTCACATTCCATAGTATTTGAAGCAGCGTATCCGTTGCCGCCCTACCTCTAGCATTAGAGGTCGTTTCATCTTATCGAATGAGACTCGAAACACAACGCTATAGCCACACTTTTTGCTATTAAATTGAACAAAATAGCTATCTGGATATAAGTTGACCACCAAACCTTCTAATACAATAATTTTCATTGATAAAAGACAAGCTGATAAATACATCTAGCCCATGGAACCCGAGACTCTCTCCTCTAACTAGAATCAAATTCACAACTCAACGTTATATTTTGACATAAGACATAACACAAACTTGCTACATCACAGAAACATAACCACAACTGGAGTGTGGTCACACAATTCACTATACCCCATAGGTAGTAGGGTCTCTTACACGTAAAGTATGCGCGTCATTATAATTAATAAAAACAAACACCTTATGCGCTCAACAATCACTTTTAAAATCCTAGTGGCCCTCGCCATCGTGTTCACTTTTTTGCTCGCGATTTCGACCTATTTTCAATATTCACAGCAAAAACAACTTGTTAATTCAGTGCTGAGTGAACAGCTACACGATAAAGCGAGTAACTATTTCGATAGCCTCAATATGATGATGCTGACTGGCACCATGGCACAGAAAGAAACCCTGCGTCAGAAAGCATTGGCACAAGAAGGTATTGAAGATGTTCGTGTATTACGCGCCGATGCTGTGAGTAAACTCTACGGCCCGGGAAATGACAACCAAACACCCGTTGATGATATTGATAAACGCGCGCTAGCTGGTGAAACCGTCATCGAGCCATTCTCTGCAGATTGGGGCAAAGGCTTAGTGATTGCCCTGCCAATGAAGTCGAGCGAAGACTATCGCGGCACCAATTGCGTAGCATGCCATATGGCTCCAGAAGGTGAAGTGTTGGGCGCTATTCGCTTGGAGTACAACCTTAGCCACGTTAATTCGTTGATCAACACTCAAACCATGGCTGCGATTGGCATTATGGCAGTGATCTCCTTTGCGGGTTTTGTGCTGACGATGGGGCTGATTCGTAAGATCATTGTTCGCCCTCTTCAACAGACTTCTCGTTTTATGACGCAAGTTAGCAGCGACAAGAACCTATCGACCCGCTTACCATCACAAAGCAAAGATGAGATAGGTACACTCGCCAATTCGATTAACTCCTTCATGGGCACAGTTTCTGACAGTTTAGAGAAGGTACAAGATACTTCGCACAAACTGAATGCGTCTGCCAACCAACTGACCAGCGTTGCACAAATTACGGAACAAGCGGCGAGCGATCAGCAACATGAGACAGCGGAAGTACAAAACAATGTTGAAGGGATACAGGCTCAGCAGGTTAATGTAGAACAAGCAACGTTAACCGCATCCGATCTCATCAATCACACCGCCGATGTGGCCTGCAAAAGTGCTAACCAAGCGCATGATGCAAGCAGTGAAATAAAGAACCTAGTGACCAGCATTGAAGAAGTGAAGCACAAGATACACACTCTCAATGAGCAAACTGGAGAAGTCTCTTCAATATTGAGTGTGATTCGTGGCATTGCTGATCAAACCAACCTTCTGGCACTCAATGCAGCCATTGAAGCCGCGCGTGCTGGTGAACAAGGTCGTGGTTTTGCCGTCGTTGCTGATGAAGTCCGTCACCTCGCCTCACGAACGGCAGAAGCAACAGGCAGTATTGAATCGATTATCCATCAGTTCCAGCAAGGCAGTGAAGAGTCATTAACCTCAGCTGATCATGTTTGCGAACAAGCACATCAAAGCTCAAGCGATATCGATGCACTGTCTGTTGAAATGAATGGTGTTGTAGAAGAGATGAAGCAAGTGTTGGCACATGCACAGAACATTCAGCAGCAAACCCAATCCACCACACAGGCAACTAAAGATGTTCAGCAGAAAGTCGAAACCATCACTTCTCACGCTAATAACACATCGCAATCTGCGGCTGAAACCCGTGACATCAGTAATGACTTGGAAGAGCTGTCTGATCATCTTGAATCGCTGATCAATCAATTCACCTTGTCTCAATCAAAGATGAACTCAAAACCGAGCTCGGAGACCATTATCAAATCTTAAGTCGATAGAGTTACTTTACTTTCGACCCACAAAAAAGCGCTCCTTCATGAGCGCTTGGTCTTCTTTAGCTCTCTTTGTTTAAGATTCAATCCCCAACTCGGAATCAAACCAAACAGTAACTAGTGCGTAATTGAAACCGCTGTTAAATCTTTATGCTTATGGTACATCGCATGTTTGAAGATGAGGTTCGCACTCACAGTATCCATTCCAGAGACTTCTACATAAGCCCCCTTATTACGGAATTTGAACACCACCTTATCAAGCGCTTCAACCGAAGTGTTATCGAGGAAAGATGCATCTCTAATATCGATCGTCACCAGCGACGATTGAACAAAAAACCAACCCTCAATGATTTTTCTCGCTTTGATTCGAAATATTTCTTTCCACAAGCAAGAATAAAGGTTGAAGCTCTCTGTATGACAGGTAATATGTTCCATTGATTTAAAAAGTTTATACAACCCAATGTTTCGACTGTTTTTTGTTCAGAATTTAGCGAACTATAAACAATCGGTTGCAAACATTGCGTTGAATTTGTCCCTCAATGGAGAATGAAACCAACATGACTTACGCGCCTGTAACAGACGTACTTGGCGGCAAGCTAGCGGTAGACAGTGAAGTAACTGTTCGCGGCTGGATCCGTTCACGTCGTGATTCCAAAGCTGGAATCTCTTTCCTTGCCATTTATGACGGCTCTTGTTTCGACCCGATTCAGGCCGTGGTCCCTAATAATCTTAATAATTACGAAAACGAAGTACTAAAGCTAACCACTGGCTGCTCTGTTGAAGTAACTGGCAAGATTGTTGAGTCTCCTGCAAAAGGTCAAGATTTCGAACTAGCAGCAACTGACGTTAAAGTTGTTGGCTGGGTTGAAGACGCTGACACTTACCCAATGGCTAAGACACGTCACTCTATCGAATACCTTCGTGAAGTTGCTCACCTACGCCCACGTACTAACGTGATCGGCGCAGTAGCACGTGTACGTAACTGTCTATCGCAAGCGATTCATCGTTTCTACCACGAGCAAGGTTTCTTCTGGACTTCGGCTCCACTTATTACTGCTTCTGATGCTGAAGGCGCAGGTGAAATGTTCCGCGTATCTACGCTAGACATGGAAAACCTACCTCGCACTGACGAAGGCAAAGTTGATTTCAACGAAGATTTCTTCGGCAAAGAGACTTTCCTAACAGTATCTGGCCAACTTAACGCTGAAGCTTACGCTTGTGCACTAAGCAAAGTTTACACATTCGGTCCTACGTTCCGTGCTGAAAACTCAAACACAAGCCGCCACCTAGCTGAGTTCTGGATGGTTGAGCCTGAAGTTGCGTTTGCAGACCTTAACGATGTAGCAAAACTAGCTGAAGACATGCTTAAGTACGTTTTCGCTGCTGTTCTTGAAGAGCGCCGCGACGACCTTGAGTTCTTCGCTTCTCGCATCGACAAGCAAGCAATCACTCGTCTAGAGCAATTCGTAGACGCTGATTTCGCACAAGTTGACTACACTGACGCAATCCAAATCCTACTAGACTCTGGTAAGAAATTTGAGTTTGACGTTGAGTGGGGTATCGACATGTCTTCTGAGCATGAGCGTTACCTAGCTGAAGAGCACTTTAAAGCTCCTGTTATCGTTAAGAACTACCCGAAAGACATCAAAGCTTTCTACATGCGCTTAAACGATGACGGCAAAACAGTTGCAGCTATGGACGTACTTGCACCAGGCATCGGTGAAATCATCGGTGGTGCACAACGTGAAGAGCGTCTAGACATTCTAGACGAGCGCATGGTTGCTATGGGTATCGACCCTGAGCACATGAGCTGGTACCGCGACCTACGTAAATACGGCACAGTGCCACACGCAGGCTTCGGTCTTGGCTTCGAGCGTCTAGTATCTTACGTAACTGGTATGGGCAACGTTCGTGACGTTATCCCGTTCCCACGTACACCACGCTCTGCAAACTTCTAATTCGATACTTAATCGCAATTAAAAGTTAAGAACAAATAAAAACCTCCGCACTTGCGGAGGTTTTTTTATATTCGGGATAAGTTAAACGATTAAGGCTAACGGTATAACGCTGACAAAAACTAGCTATTCAGAGCTTAATTGGCATTTCAGTGCTTAGTCGATATAGCAAAGCTCAATCAACATCTTGAGCGCTAGCGTACTTTATCGCGAGACCGCAAATTGCCATCATTACAAATGGGATTGCTGCGGTTGTATATTCTGCCCAAGCCATATCAGCGAAAGCTTTTGCGAGTAGTACGTGGCCGAGGATAAGCAGAAGAGCACACACAATAGCAACGATGATTAGCTTAACTTCGTTTCCCATGGTCATTTTCAGCATAACGGTATCTCCAATATTTAGTCTACCGTCATTGAATCACAACTCTCTGCTCTATAAGGCGTACAGTTACGCCACAAACAACCCGTACAGTTGCAATCATTTTCTGTTTTATGAGCGACTTAAGGTTTTACGAGTGCGTAAGTTGATGTGCAAGCTTGCCTAGTAAGATCAGGGCTTGCTCTTTCTCTTCGGTAAGCTCGTAAGAGAAGTTCAACCGAATCGCGTTGTCTACCCTGCCCTGCTCACTAAACAAGTCTCCCGATGCAACACTAATACCTTGGGCAATCGCTAACTGATGGAATTGCTGGCTGTCGAATTTTTCAGAGAAACGAACCCAAACGAAATATCCACCAGCAGGCTCTTCAATCTCGATGGGATGCGGGAAGTACTGTTTAATCACACCAATAAAGCGCTCTTTTCTGATCAACAGGTTTTTACGCAGTTTACGAAGGTGATTATCGTAGCTTTCATGAATGAGAAAGTGCGCAACCCCGAGCTGGACAGGCGCACTGCTTGATAGCGTAGAAAGAAGCTGAAGCTTTTGAATAGCATCGTTGAAACGTGTGTTCACCACCCAACCGACACGATAACCGGGGCAAAGGCTTTTTGAGTATGATCCACAAAGTAATACAGAGTCGGTTTTATCAAAGGCCTTTAATGGCTTGGGTTTATGCCCTTCGTAATAAAGGTCACCATACACGTCATCTTCAATAATGCAGGTATTATACTGCTCGGCAATTTCAACAACGCGGCGCTTTGCTTCTTCCGTAAGGCTGGTTCCCGTCGGGTTTTGAAAAGTCGTCATGAGCCAACACGCTTTCACATCTTGTGTTTTTAAGGCACTTTCAAACTGTTCGATATTCAGTCCGTTAATAGGGCAAACATCCACTTCAATAGGATTTAGTCCTAACCTCTCAACAGCCTGCAAAGCTCCATAGAACGCAGGTGACTCAATCACCACATTGTCTCCTGACTTAGTGACAGTTTGTAGACTCAAGTTCAGCGCTTCCATCGCGCCTGACGTGATCACGATGTCTTGATGATTAACCGTAATCCCTTGTTGTAGATAACGCTGTGCTATCTGCCTTCTTAAAGATTCACTTCCCGGTGGCAGATTATTAATCACACTGGCACCCGTCATCTTCCTGCCAGCACTGGCTAGATTACGAGTCAAAGTAGGTAAAGGGAACAAGTCTGGATCTGGAAACGCCGAACCAAAAGGAATCACACCCTCAGCAGAGCTAGATTTCAAGAAGTCGAATAAGCGATCGTTGATGGCTTTCTTTTCAGGCGCTGATGGCAGATCGTAATCAACACCATCCACTCTTGGCGCCACGAAATACCCCGACTGAGGTTTAGCGATGATCCAACCTTCGCTTTCAAGCAGTTGGTAGGCTTGTAAGACAGTACTATTGCTGACGTTGTAATTGCGACAACTCATGCGTACAGAAGGGATCTTCTCTCCTGAACGCCATGTGTTATTAGCGATCTGAGTTCGAATATCCTTTGCAAGCTCTTCATAACGCGCCATCTAATTGTACTACCTAGGGAAATTTTGTTAGCCGGAGATTTTATCACTAACGCCATCAACTATTGCTGCTATCCATATGATTGCACCTAATTTCTATAATTATGTGAATTGGTTCACAGATAACTTTGTAAGCTTTGCTAAGTTTGTACCCAAGGCAGGAGCTAAGTTGGCTTTCTGCCTCAATAATTTGATGTAATCCAAAAACATGCGAGATAACAATGAAAAAAATAGAAGCAGACCAATTAAGTTATAAAGGAGAGTCAAACGGTGTTCATAGTTGGACAACACCGAGCGGCCAACCATACTACTGGCATCCAGACTGGCTTCACATTGCGGAAGACGCAACGGGCTCACATCCAAAACAGAAACTCGATGTAGACCAAGACCAAGCACCAACAGAAAAGCACGCGGTGTCTGCAATTCTAAAACACGTTAACCAATGGGCAGCTGACAAACTGGCATCGCACCCTGAGATTGAAACTGGCTCAATTGAAGCTGAAATTAATCTGAAAAAGTGATTCGGTGTACTGGTTTTCGCAAGGTTAACTACTCGTGATTCCAGTAAGCACATCGACGGAATAGCCTTGTATCTCAACCGAGGCTATTCAAACCTCTTCATAATAACGCTGTAATAATCCCCACCTAGCTAACAAATCCCTAACACAAACCACTTTCTTGTATCAATCCACGAAAGCTATCGATAGAATTTCCGGTCTTATTTACGTCAGTTATACAAATTGTATGTAATTCAACAAATCGTGAATCAGTAAAGTTGTATGGATCTATAAATTTGCATGAATCTATACAAGTTATGTAGATCTAAAAAACAAATTTTTGAACCTGAGAATAAAGGCTTATTGATGGATAATTCGAACTACAATCAATCGCTAACGACTAAGTTATATCTCATTGCTGGTGTGCTATTTGGGACTTATGGCAGTAGAGTATGTCCTATGCTGGAAAGCTTAACGACGTTAGAGATTTTTACTCAAGTTAGTATTGTCTTCGTCTTACTTTGGCTAGTCCGTCACTACCTATTAGCGCAACACACTTTAGTCAAACAAGGTCGGTTTGCTCAGCTTGAGACCTTATTGTTTTTTGCTGCAAGTGTCCCTTTCGCGCTCTATTACAACCTAAGCTACGAATTCACCATTGATAGTAATTTGAAAGTACTGTTCGGCATGAGCTTATTTGGTTTCTTTACTGGAACGATTCTTCAACTCAACGCCAAGCTCAATCAAATGGATAAGATGGAAGCGACAGGGCAGTTTGATTTCCAACTGATTGGCGAAAGAAGCTCTCTGATAAAACAGATGATTGGCTTGGTGATGGTGCTTTTAGTGACACTCACAACCATGCTCACAATGATTGCCGTTAAAGATATTTTCTGGCTCGAGCACAACCCCGATCGCTTGCTTGATGGGACAGGCAAGATCAGTGTGATTAAAGAGTTTATTTATCTTGCGTTAGTTCTGGGTGGATACGCAATCACCATAATGACACTGTGGAGCAAGCTGATTAAACGCATTCTACTTAGCCAAGAGTGCGCATTAAACAAGGTGACCAATGGCGAGCAAGGTGTTCGCTTACCTATTTTCGGTTACAACGAGCTTGGTTCAATGGTCTCAATGACCAACACCATGCTTGATAGCCTAGAGACGGCGCAAAACGAAGTGAAAACCACACGCGACGTTGCGATTGTCAGTCTATCTGCGCTTGCCGAATCGAGAGATAATGAAACAGGCGCACACATCCTTAGAACTCAAGAGTACGTTAAGGTACTCGCTCAGGAGCTTAGCAAATCTGAAAGACACTCTGCCTTGTTAACTCCAAACTATATCGAATTGCTTTATAAGTCTGCACCACTGCATGATGTCGGTAAGGTTGGTGTGCCTGATAGCGTGCTATTAAAACCAGGAAAATTGACTGACGAAGAGTTTGAAATAATGAAAGGTCACCCTGCGATTGGCGCAGAAGCCTTATCTATTGCAGAGAAGCAACTAGGAAGCAGCTCTTTCTTGAGAGTCGCAAAAGAGATTTCCCTGACTCACCATGAGAAATGGAATGGCAGTGGCTATCCAAATCAGCTGTCTGGTGAAGATATTCCACTATCGGGTCGTTTAATGGCATTAGCCGATGTTTATGATGCACTCATTTCGAAGCGCGTCTACAAACCAGCCTTTACTCATGAGCAAGCTAAACAGATCATTTTAGAGGGCAATGGGACGCATTTTGATCCGCAAGTTGTCCAAGCTTTTCTGGCTGTAGAACAAGCATTTGTTTCGATTGCTGCGACTTATCAAGATGTGCAATAGAGTAAAAGTGGCGCTTCTAGCGCCACTTTTATTTAACAAGTTATAAAGTTATTGTTCTAATAACAGTTTCACCATTAAGGTCTAACGTCAATTTAATAACATCACCCGCTTGAAGTGGAATACCCAAGTAAGCGACGTAAGAGAATTTCACTGACGTTTGCAGAGATGAATAAATCCCAGCAATGTTTATCGCGTCAGTCAATTCAAAGAATGCACCGCCGGTTTCTTGGGCAATGACTGACAAATCAACAGTATTCGCACCACTACCGACCGAAATAGCATTCACAGGAATCGAGTTTTGTAATGCTGCAGCAACAACTCCATCACGGTCCGCAAATGAACTATTCCCATCCGTCATTACGAATATGCGTTTGAGCGTGTTGCTTCTAGCTGAAGCTAATGTAACAGAATCATTGATAGCGCCCTCTAATTGAGTACCACCACTCCATCTGTAGTCATCATTAAGAGAAGATACAGAATCAGTACGATCGGCATGTTTTTCATCGTACCGATAAAAATTATTCCATAGTGGTGAGAACGCGTTATACATATCTACAGAAAAATGTAAGTCCGCTTTACTCGTAACGAAGCCAGAATCTGAGTAATTATAGGTGACATTGGCACTGTCACTGTCAGTCATTGAGTAGTTAGCCAAAAGTGTGTTATCGATCAACTCTACGTTGCTATCAAAAGGTACAACGGCTACCTCGTCTGCGTCTGCTTTTTCACTGATAAATTGATGTGCTGCCGATGCTGTTAACTGAAGTAACGTTACAGGATTGCCATTGCCATCAATAATCGCGACCGGCGGATCGACGCTTTCATCGAATTCATTGGCAAACATAGAGCCACTCGCATCCAATGCGAGAACATTTGAAGTGGACACTGCAAGCTGTTCAGAAGTGTTCAACGACAAAAAATTTACCGGAAAATCATTGATTTCTAATAGGAAAGCATCTTTAGACAACTGAATGACCGCATTATTGGTTACAGAATCTGTTATGGAAAAAATAAATTCACTGCCACCAGCCTTTTGCATCGCACTGATGACATAAGTTGCATTGGAAGGGATAGTCGAAGCCACAACACTTGTATTTGGAGTAGTCCCTGATTGCTGGAAGTTTGCGGCATTCGCTTTCAGCGCCTTATAACCATCTGCTGTCGCTGCAATGACATATCCTTCGGTGTCAGCGCTATCAACAGGAACTTCGATGACAAAAGAGCCACAGCTATCTGTTGTCGTTGTATCACCAACTTGACCACTAACAGAGTCTTCAATAGCAACGGTCGCACTCGACATTGGTAGGTAACCAGTCGGTACATTGGTGCACTCAGCACTGTAACTTGATATGTTTAGATTTCTGTTAAGGGCCCTTGCACTTCTAATCTCTGTAGATTCAGGTACGAGCAACGTACCTGCAAAAGTGGTTGTATCAGTGGTTGTATCAGTGGTGCTTGACGACTCCGTTGATATCGTATCACTATCACTCCAACACCCTCCAATCAGTGCTGCTGATACAAGTAATGTACCTATCCTCAATTTAAAGCTCATCCTCTACTCCTTGATTAATATACCCATAGCTAAATTCATCGCTTGTTAATTCTTTAGTTAAATATAATTTGGTTAAAAAATCATTTCTGAACCCACATCACACGACCGATTACTTGATATATTACCAGTTGCATATCAATTTTGTGATTAGCTTAACATTACATACTCAACAAATTTACTGTGTAATTCCAAGGCCGCTAGAAAAAGAAACTTAAATTTTTATCTCTTTCAGCCGTCTACTCAGAAATATCGTCCATTTATCTAAATTTACTCTCCATTTACAGTTGTACCGAGTCACGTTGAAAGGTATAAATACTGGAGTTATTATTCCCTCCCTCTCAATTGACATGGATGAAGATTATGTTTGAAAAAGTGTTAGCTGCTCCCGCCGATCCTATCCTCGGCCTTACTGAAGAGTTTAAAAAAGACTCTCGTGCAGAGAAAATCAACCTTGGTGTTGGCATCTACAAAAATGAAGATGGTCAAACGCCAGTACTTAAAACAGTAAAGAAAGCAGAAGCTGCACTTCTTGAAAACGAAAAAACTAAATCTTACCTAACGATTGAAGGTACTGCTGAATACGGTCTAGCGGTTCAGAAATTGCTTTTCGGTTCAGATGCAGAGATCGTAACGTCTCAACGCGCTAAAACAGCACAGGCTCCAGGTGGTACAGGTGCACTTCGCGTAGCAGGTGAATTCATCAAGCGCCAACTGGGCGACGTGAAAATCTGGATCAGTAACCCAACTTGGGCTAACCACAACGGCGTTTTCGCTGCTGCAGGTATCGAAACAGCTCAATACAGCTACTACAACGCTGAAACAAAAGACAAAGACTTCGCAGGCATGGTTGCTGACCTAGAGAAAGCTTCTGCAGGCGATATCGTTCTTCTTCACGGTTGCTGTCATAACCCAACAGGTATCGACCCAACAGCTGAAGAATGGGAAGTACTGGCTAAGCTTGTTGCTGAGAAGAAACTGCTTCCTCTATTCGACTTTGCTTACCAAGGTTTTGCAAAAGGCGTTGAAGAAGATGCTGCTGGCCTACGTGTATTTGCTAAGTACAACAAAGAAATCCTAGTAGCGAGCTCATTCTCTAAGAACTTCGGCTTGTACAACGAGCGTGTTGGTGCATTCACACTGGTTGCTGAATCTGCAGACGTAGCAACAACAGCATTCTCTCAAGTTAAGAGCATCATCCGCTCTATCTACTCTAACCCACCAGCGCACGGTAGTGCTGTAGTAACTCACATCCTTGGCGATGCTGATCTACGTGCTGAATGGGAAGCAGAAGTAGCAGAGATGCGTGACCGTATCCAAGAGATGCGTGAGCTATTCGTAACAACACTGAAATCTGAAGGTGTTGATGCAGATTTCACATTCATCGAACGTCAAAATGGCATGTTCTCTTTCTCTGGCCTAAGCAAAGAGCAAGTAACTCGTCTGAAAGATGAATTCTCTATTTACATTGTTGGCTCTGGTCGCATCAGCGTTGCGGGCATGACTAAGTCAAACATGGGTCCTCTATGTAAAGGTATCGCTGCGGTTCTTTAATCGTAAAGTGAAACCTGTATTTGCAGAGCAGAAACCTGCACTTGCAGACCAATAGATATGCAAAAGCCAGCGATTAAGCTGGCTTTTTTGTGTCTCGACTTTCAGTTTTAGATACTTTGTAAGTTAATATTCTAAGAAAAACTCCACGCCCAGCTCATTGGTTCGTTCGCTACGAATCTTACCTTCTCCATCTCGATGTTGGTACGAGCCACCAATCGCAAACTTGTTGGTCACGAGATAACGTAAACCTAAGTGATAAATCTCTTCGTCGAACAAATCACTTCGATTCACTTGCACACTACTGTTGGCAATCCAACGTTTCGCAAAACCATAGTTAAGCTCAGCTTTTACCCCTTGGATGAACTCAGTATCTGAAGATTCAGTTCGGTTGGTGTCATTATCTTCAACCTTAACTTTAGTGATACCAAGCAGGTAGTAAGCCACTATATCTAAATCTTTCTTGATGCTGTAACGGTAACCAACACCCGGCATAAGTGTATCAATTCGAGTCGTGGTGTCATCAGGATGAATGAAGCGTGCACTGTAGTCGCCCAGCAACAACCAATCATCCGTCATCGCGTAACTGACGCCTAATCCATACGACGAGGCATTGTTATTACTGCCTGCATCTTCATTTAAACTGCCCGAATGCGCTGTGGCATAAACGTGGTCATAATCAAGAATATCCACTGCGTTAGTGTCCGCCCACAAACTTGGAGAAAACGCTAAAACCGCAGATACAAAACTAAGCTTCCACTTCGACATTCCTATCATCCTTAAACTGTCACTCCATTAATTGAAAGGTTAGTCTATCCCTAAGACTTTAAAAAGGTTTTAGCTCACAGATTGATTTGTGACGGCAAATTATTATCAAATGTTGTACCATGAAATCATACAAACTAATGGATGATCATTATGGATGCTGAGTTATTAGAGATTCAAAACTTTCTGGCACAATACCCCCCTTTCACAGAACTCCCTGAGGAGATGTTGGCGAAAGTGACCAGTAGCGTGGAAATTTCTTATTACCGCCAAGACACACCTATCATTCACTTTGGTGATCAAATTCATGATCTCTATATGGTTCGAAGCGGCGAAGTAGAAGTCTACCGTCGTAAAGGCGAACTCTATAACCGCCTGGATGAAGGCCACTTATTCGGCCAAATGGGTCTACTGACCAACAACAAGGTTCGTTTCCCAGTAAAAGCGACCGAAGATACCCTGCTCTACTGCATTCCTGAACCAATTTTCCAAGAACTCTACGACAACTACGACTCCTTTGCCGATTTTGTAGAAGTAGAAGATAACGCTCGTCTGCGTCAAGCAAACTCAAGTAATAACGATGCCAACGATCTCACGACATCCAAGGTAAAAACGCTGCTGACTAGCGAAGCGCCGATGATCGAGAAGACTCGTACGATTCAACAAGCCGCGACCATGATGGCCGAAGACAACGTATCTTCTTTGCTGATCATTGACCCAGAAATCGTTGAAGATGACGAAGATGACTCAACACCCGTAATCGGCATCATCACCGACCGAGATTTATGTACTCGTGTACTTGCTGAAGGCTTAAACCCGTCGGATGAAGTCTCTAGCGTAATGACACCAGAGGTTATCTCACTCGACCACAATGCTTATGTTTACGAAGCCATGATGACCATGCTTCGTTACAACGTGCATCACTTGCCAGTGCTTAAAGATAAGAAGCCAATCGGTATTATCGAGGCGACAGACATCGTCCGTTATGAGTCTCAAAACTCACTGTTACTGGTAAGTAGTATCTTCCAACAGCAAAGCATTGAAGACCTGAAAGTGCTTTCCGAGCAAGTGAAAGACAGCTTTGTACGTTTGGTTAACGAAGATGCCAATGCTCACATGGTGGGAACCGCAATGTCGGTAATTGGTCGCAGCTTTAAACAGCGTATTATCGAGTTGGGTGAAGAGAAGTTAGGTAAGTCACCAATTCCATACTGTTTCCTTGCGTTAGGTTCGATGGGACGTGATGAGCAATTACTGGTCACCGACCAAGATAACGCCATCATTCTTGATGACACATACGACGAAGCGAAACACGGTAAGTACTTTGAAGAGCTTTCAAAGTTCATTTGTGACGGCTTAGATCAGTGTGGTTATGTCTACTGTACTGGTGACATCATGGCAACCAACCCAACTTGGCGTATGACACGTCGACAGTGGGAAGAGTGCTTTGCCGATTGGATTGATGATCCAAACCCGAAAGCCTTGTTGAACGCTTCTATCTTCTTTGACTTAGATGGTGTTTATGGCCGCTTAAAATGGGCTGAGCAATTGAACAGCTTTATTGTAAGACGTGCACGTAAGAACAACCGCTTCCTAGCGTGTCTTGCCCGTAACGCGCTCAACCGCACTCCACCACTGGGATTCTTCAAAGATTTCGTGATGGAGAAAGATGGCCGTCATAACAACTCGATCAACCTTAAGCGTCGCGGAACTGCACCGCTAGCCGATCTGATTCGTGTTCACTCTTTGGCGGTGGCTTCTCGTTCGAAGAACTCATTCGAGCGTTTGGATGACATTATAGACGCGGGTATTCTTCCAAAAGGCAGAGCGCAAGATCTGAAAGACGCCATGGAATTCATCTCCTTGGTTCGTATTCGTCACCAAGCGCACGACGTTGATAACAATGTCGAGCCTGATAACAATATCGAACCGGAGAACTTGTCTGACTTCGAGCGACGTAACCTGAAGGATGCATTCCAGATTTTAAGTAATGCACAGAACTTCCTTAAGTTCCGTTACCAAGCTAGCAACAAGTTTAAGTAGGGCCTATGAACAAACTATTTAGATCACCTGCGGTTGACTGGCCATTTAAATTTGCTCAAAAGCTTGAGCGTGCGAGAGACGAACGCTTAAAGCATTTTTATAGCCAGCCTCTTCCTGCGCCTGATACGCCAATTTCAGAAGTAACCTTTTTGGCTGTCGACTTTGAAACAACGGGGTTAAACCCAAACAAAGACGGCATCATTACCATTGGCCTAGTGCCGTTTACGCTCAATCGCATCTACTTACGACAAGCGAAACACTGGACTCTGAGGCCAAAGCAGAAGTTGGAAGAAGAGTCCGTGGTGATTCATGGCATTACTCACAATGACATTATTGATGCGCCCGATCTTAGTGAAGTGTTAGACGAGATTCTTGAGTCTATGGCGGGACATATCCCAGTCGTTCACTATCGTCGCATTGAGCGTGACTTCTTAGATAACGCTCTGAAGGTACGACTTGGCGAAGGAATTGAATTTCCAGTACTCGACACATTAGAGATTGAATCTCAAATCCAGAACAAACTGGCGGGCGGATTGTGGAACAAACTGAAAGGTAAGAAGCCCGCGTCTGTAAGGCTTGGTCAGAGTCGTCGTCGGTACCACCTACCCGACTACACACCGCATCACGCACTAACCGATGCTATTGCGACTGCAGAGCTACTCCAAGCGCAGATCGCTCATCACTTTGACTCTGAGATGCCGTTGAAGAGTTTCTGGCTCTAATTGAGTTAGGTAAGCTAGACATCAGTGACCAAAACACAAAGCCCACTAACTTCCATTAGTTGGCTTTTTTATTATTTATCATCTGAGTTTATACTGCTGTGTGAACTAACTTTAATGATCGCAGAAGGTAGTGAGAGCTGACTATTTGCCTACTATAGGTAGAGCTTGGTAATAACGACGCTTTTGACGGTACATCTCTTCGTCCGCAGTGGTGAACAACTTCTCTACGTCGGTCGATTCTGTCGATGCTACACCAATTGAGAACCTAACGGGTATTCGCACACCCACTTCAGTCTCCACGGTCCAGTTAGCTTGGTCAGCGTATAACAACTTTGCTAGTTGATGAGGGTCTTGCGTTTTTTGAGCAGCAGGCGTCAAAGTAAGGACAGCGAACTCATCACCACCCAAACGATACAGATTACTACTATCGCTTAATCGGTTATCAATCACCTCAGCGCAACCTTTTATCAGCTCATCACCTACAGCATGCCCATAAAGATCGTTGGTCGTTTTTAATCCATTGATATCAATGATCAGCAGAGACAAGCTTTCTTCTCTCTCAGTCGCGCGCTGCTTAGAAAAATCCAAATCTTCATCGAAGGCTTTTCGGTTGTAACAACCTGTCGACATGTTGATACGATTCATGTTTTCGAGCTCTATCCAGCCAGCTAACTGCTTTTGGTATAAGTCGAAAATCAGTAAGTCTTCCTCACCCAACAAATTAAAACTCTTAGAATAGAAGTAGCCAATCGTTGTCTCTTTTGAGTCTTTTAAAACCTTATAGCTGTTCGTAATCCCACTCACAGCAATATCACTATCAGCATTGCCGCCATCAGCAACCTCTCTACCAGATACGGAGTTAAAGCTGAACTCCATTAGGCAGTCCGGAAGTAACGATTTCAGTTGTCGATTAACGTGTTCTGGAATTAATCGGTAATCAACACTTTGCCTCATGGAAGCAAACTTAACTATCTTCAGAATACGGTTTTTCTGCGACTCTTCACGAGCCAGTGAACGCGTTAAGCTACTCGTCTTCTCTTCAACCGTTTGCTCTAGCTGGGTGTTAAAGGTTTCAAGCTTGAGGTTGTTCTCTTTGATCTGCTGGTAAGCGGATCTCAACTGGTCATTACGTACCGTCAGTTCACTCAGCTGACGCTGTATGCGAGACCACATTTTTTCCAACAAGCGGCTGAATGTGGTGAACTCGGTAAAACGATGTTCATCTGCGTTGTGCGTAGGTGGTTGGTTATTTGAGTAAGACTCTACCGAGCTAGTCAGTAGGTTTAGTTGTCTTGAAAAGGCGCGATTCAACAACAACGCAAAAACGATCGCGACGGCTAGTGTCACAAATAGGATTCGAACAAACACCACTTGGGATTGCTGCATCTCTTGTAAACGAGCACTGTCCGACACATGATGTCTCAGCGCCAATGTTAACGCTTCTGAAAACAGCTTATTGTCGTTAGTGATTAACTTAGTGTCGGTATCCGCGAGTTGCTCACTAGCGGGAGCCAAATAATCAAACTCGACAGACTCTTTGTCATATAGGAAAGGGGCTATTTTTGACTCTAATCGGTCATAGCCCATTAACACGACCAGATAACCTTGCGGCGTATAACTTGAGCCCTCAATCAGTCGATACGGTAGGATCGGAGCAACAAAAGCGAGCCCTGCATTCGCTTTATCGGCAATATCTGACTCTACAAATTCGGTATGAAATTGCAGCCCTTGTTTAGAAGCTGTCCGCGGGCGCTTTATATCATCAAGCAACTGGCTTTGTTCGAAATGATACAAACTGCCTTTGCTGTCATAAATCGGCTTCCAGTTACGATCTAATATATAGGTCGCCGACACGCTGTCTGCTAGCGCGTTGAAGCTCTCCATTTTGTCCCAAACCACGCTGGAGAAGAAGATATTCCCACCCGCTTTAATCAGTGAACGATCTTGTGAGAACCACTGCGTAAGGCTCGCTGTAAGGCTGATCTGTTCTTGTACCGTTTGCTTGATACCCGCAGTTGAATTGGCAAGCTTGATCTCTTTTTGTTCAAGCGAGCTTTCGTTTTGCTTATTCAATATCAGCTGCCCCGCGAAGTAAGCAGGTAACAGCGCGCAAGCCAATAACACCAAGCCCATGCTGTATTTCAATGAGAGTTTCAATTGCCTGACCTCATGTTCGCTGAGTAGTACTCCACAAAGTCATCATAAAACTTGTGCAGTTCTTGCTTAGGCATATCCGATTTGTATCGCTCATAGGCTCTTGCAGAAGCTTCCCAGACAATCGCCATATTGTAATCGCTCGACATCATTTGCGACGACTGAAATTCATCGTACATGTTAGAAAAGGTCATGTTGCCTTCTTCGACACGGCGTAAATTCACTTCACGAAATGGCGAGATCATTGCGTTAGAGTGCGCTAAATAAGTAAAGCTGTTCGACTGTAAGTACTGAACCACCTGTTTTAGTGCTTCTCTTTTATTTGGGTTATCCATGCCTTTTTGTGTAATCGCGAAAATCTTAGCGCCACTGAATGAAGACATTGCTTTATCGCGGTAGGTTGGCAAAGAGCCCACGTGTAACTGGTCACCATAAGCCTGATTCAATTCACCGAATGCCCAATCCCCATCAATTAAAAACTCAACGTCACCATCGATGAAACGCTGCCTTGCACAAACTTCATTGCAAGACGCTTCAATGACCTGGGCCTTCTCAAGTTTATCGATGAATTCGAAAATAGAGACCAAACCTTCCCCGTCGACATTCCTTGATGAGAGTATGTCGTGAGAAAACAGCTGGAAAAATGCCAGATAGAAGTACATGTTCGGATTTGGGAAAAGAAGACTGGCACGCTTCGACTCAGAAGACCGTTGAATCAACTCTTCCCAACTAATGGCATGGTCTTGTGGCTTGTTCGAATACAGAACTAACTGATTACCGATTCCTACCGGCAGGGCCTTGAGTTCACCATTGATCACTACAGCATCCTGTGCCTTTTTCTCGTAGCGTGAAGTATCGATCCAAGCAGAAGGCAACGTCGACAGTTCAATGTATTCCGTTAACCCTAAAAAGTCAGATGGCACCCAGATAGCATCAGGAAACGTATTGTCTCTCGGATCCGCAATAAGAAGCTCTGAACGTATACTGTTTATATCAAATGGGCGTATCTCGACGCGATGCTCAGTCATCGATTCAATATGTTCTTTAACGTAACCAGATGCTTCGTAATTGATACCTGCCCATATTTCAAGCGTAGACGCGCAAGTAAACACCGGAAACAGCACCGTTAATATACTCAAAAGTCTCACACCTAATTCCTCATGGTGATAAATATCATGTCTCGAAGTTACGTCATAAGTCATCGGTAATAGGATGACATCAACAGTTGGGGTTCATCGCCGTTTTGAGGCAAGACGTTATATAGTAAAAGGTCAATAATAAACAGAAAAACCACGCTTTCTATTGGCTATTGTTATTGATTGTTTTTATTGGTGCTTAGTTGCTCTCCCCCGATACCAACTAAGCACTTTGTCATTCGCTTTACTCTGAACGATAGAGTGCAACACATCATACCCTTTATGAACTCTCAGGCAAAAAAAAAAAAAATGCCGCAAAAGCGGCATTCATCTCGTTTGGGACATTCGACACGATACAAAGCAAATAAGCGATGTATCAATCAAAGTCTTGTCATTGATTAAGCGTATTTCTCTTCGAAATCTTTCATGAAGCTTACAAGAGCTTGAACGCCTTCTAGAGACATCGCGTTGTAAAGCGAAGCTCTCATGCCGCCCACCGCTCTGTGGCCTTTTAGTGATTTAAGACCCGCTGCATCCGCCAACTCTAAGAATTTACCGTCTAGCTCTGGTTTCGCTAGTTGGAATGGCACGTTCATTCTTGAACGGTTTGCTGTGTGAACGTCGTTCTTGTAGAAAGCAGAATCATCAATGGCGTTGTAAAGTAGCGCTGCTTTTTCTTGGTTAACACGCTCCATCGCTTCTACACCACCTTGAGCTTTCAACCATTTGAAAACTAAGCCAGATAGGTACCAAGCATAGGTTGGTGGCGTGTTAAACATTGAGTCTTTTTCAGCAAGCACTTTGTAATTCAGGATGCTTGGCAATACTTCGTTCGCAAGCTCCAAAAGATCATCACGTACGATGGCAATACAGATACCCGCCGGGCCAATGTTCTTTTGAGCGCCAGCGTAGATAACGCCGTACTGAGACACATCAATCTTGCGAGACAGAATGTTAGATGACATATCCGCTACGATTGGTTTGTCCGTTTGTGGAAGCTCACTGATCTCAATACCATCGATTGTTTCATTTGGACAAAAGTGCACGTATGCCGCTTCTGGGTCGATTTTCCAATCTTTAGCTGGAACAACAGCCGCTTTGCCGTCAATTGACGTCTTAGCGTTAAATACGTCGATTTCACAGTACTTGCTTGCTTCAGTTACTGCACTTTCAGCCCAGTAACCAGCATCAATGTAAGTCGCCTTTGTCGCATCACCTAGAAGGTTTAGAGGAACAGCAGCGAATTGAGCACGAGCGCCCCCCTGACAGAAAAGCACTTTGTAGTTGTCTGGGATGTTCAGAAGATCACGTAGGTCTTGCTCAGACTCATCGGCAACCTGAATAAATTCTTTGCTGCGATGGCTGATTTCCATAACGGAAGTACCTAAACCATTCCAATCAATGAAGTCAGCTTGTGCTTGTTTCATTACCGGTTTAGGCAGTGCCGCTGGGCCAGCACTAAAGTTGAATACGTTATCTAATGTAAGTTCCATGGGGATCATTGCTCCTGCTAAATAATAACTATGCAAGTAATACCATGTTTTACCCAACATAAAAACAACAAAAGAGGTCTTAAGACCTCTTTTGTTTTGTACCGTATAAAATGTTTAAACTTAATCCGCCAAATCACCCTATCAGTATTAACCTTTGCTCTGTTTATTGAACAAAAGCAGGCATAAGTAGCGCGATTAATGGAATTTCTTGTCCATTTTCAAACACTAGGTTTCCATTTTCTAGGTCGGCACTGATTTCATAACCACTTTCGGTTTCTTTGATCATTTCCATCACGATTAACTCATCGATGCCTTCGCGAATGAATGGGTATTCTTCAACCAACTCATTTGAGAAACTAGAATGAACATTACCCGTCAGTGCAGGAACGATCATTGACGGGTTGCTGCTGATGTTTTCTGTGCCTTCCGGTACGCTCACCAACCATTTAGATTCAAACTGGCCTTTGCCTAACTCTAGTGACATGTTGTTCATTGAAAGGTCGAAGCCTTTAGCAAACAGTACGTCGATGAATGGAATGATCTCAGCAACGTCTTCTTGAGTCATAACTGGATTCGATTGGTAGATCTCAAAGATCTTCTCAAACGATTGGCTGTCCAGTTTCGACATTTCAAAATCAACGTTTAGGTTATTCAACTGGCCTTCATTGGTTTCGATGTTTGCGATATCGAGTTTAAGATTGCTGCGCAGGCGCTTAGTCGCTTCGTCTAGATGCGATTCAAAATCATACTTAGAATTTTCGATCGTCATGAATGGTTGCATTGTTGAATCTGTAACCAAAAAGCTATCGATCGTAAAGTTCTGTGTACCTAACCAGTAACCTTTCGCTTGCTGGCCTGAACCAACGCCTTTCAGATTAGACAGCGTTACCTCTTCACCCGTTTCAAAATCAATTTGAACCGAAGGGATAGAAAGCTCGTAATCCACTTGGCCTAACACAGTCGCGTGGCCAGACAGGTTCGATTTCGTGATAGATACTGAAGTACCATTCTCATCAGAACCTTGATGATTGAACTGGCTTAACTCGAAGTTGAAGTCCGTGTTGCCGTTTAGTTCCGTGCTGGTAGTCAGAGTAAGAGGCAGAATGTCAGCGTTCTCAAACGTTGATAGCGCGTTTAAGCTCACTAAACCGTGGCTAACCGCACTATTAATGACAAACTCACTAGGTAAGCCATCAATCGCAAGTTGCTCTTTCAGGCTTTCATCGGTCACTGTTACACGAGTGGTGACATTAGAAGACAAGTAACCTCTATCGTATTCCACGATCTCAGCTTGAATGCTTGAATTGTTAAGCTTTGCAACGCCATCAGTAATCGCGTTTTGTCCAATTTGCCCAACCGCTAGTGGCCAACAAAGTGCCAATGAGATTGCTCCGCCGATTGCGCCAATTTTTCTTAACTGTTCCATGAGTTCTCTTTCTACACGTGTCTGTTTTTTTTTAGTCTAACCCATCAGTCGCAAACAAGAAACATTGAGTTAAATCAGTCTATTGCTCGATACTTCAATTCCCTCAACAAATTAACGGCTAGCTCTCATCCTTATTGAAGACTTCTTGATAGGCTAGAAGCGTCGCTACTACTAAGGTAAAGCCGTGAATCAATACGCTGTTATTTGTTTAGACAATAATCCGGTTAGCATTGAAAGAATACGCTCGGAGCTCGCTCCGCTATCTTGTGTATTCGACATTTATACTGCCGAGAACATAGAAGACGCGCACCACGCATTAGAAGATATCCATGATCATAACCAGACCGTTGCCTTGGTGATCACTCATCATCACTCTGAGTTTAATGGCGTGCAATTTCTGATTGAACTTGAACAGCTCCCTCATAGTAATACTGCTAGAACCATCTTGGTCAGCGCCTCGTCAGACATTCAATCGATCCTGACGGCAGTAAACGAAGGTAGACTCAACCACTGCTTAACCAAACCGGTTCAAGATCAGGTGCTCTTCAAGTCAGCACAAAAAGAGTTGACGTCTTTTGTTATTCAATACGACTCTGAAAATCTGTTGTCTTACAGCGACGCACTCGACCAGCAGCGTTTACTCAGAGCACACATCGAACAAAAGATTCAATCATTCCAATCTGGATTCATTCATGACTACCACCAGCTTTCTGATAATGCCCTTGCCGAGCGTGTCGTCAGTGCCTTGCAGGAAGTCTTCTCTAAAGATGACAAGTCCAAAGCGATTCGTGATTACTCACCAGAACACTTATTAACGGTTGAAGGTGAAGACAATCGCTTCCTATGGTTAATTATTGAAGGCGAAGTGGCACTCTACAAAAAAGATGAATTGGGACAACAGAGAGAGGTTGTACGTCACTCTAAAGGTAACATTGTTGGCGGGATGTCATTCGTGACAGGTGAACCTTCTTTCTCTACTGGAATCACTCTTACTCAAACACGGGTGATTAAGCTTGATAAAGACAGTTTTGCCCAGGTAATGCATTCCAACAATACCCTACTTCCTCTATTTACCAATCTATTGCTGCGTCACTTCAATCGACGATTACAGCGAAGTATCACCAATAAAATCAAGCTGCAACAAACACTCGAGTCACTGGAATCTGCCCACCAGCAATTGATCGAAAAAGAGAAGATGGCGATGTTGGGTCAACTCGTAGCAGGCGTTGCTCACGAACTGAATAATCCGATTGCAGCTATATTGCGTAGCATTGAAACCCTATCAGAACACCTAGACCAGATACTTGAGAACTCGTCACTCTCTGAATCAAATAAAGGGACTGACGTATTAGCGCATTCAAAACTAGCGAAACCACTATCCACAGCGCAAGAAAGACAACTGGTAAAACACCTTACATCGACCATCGATGATCGTGCTCTGGCCAAAAAAGCAGTGAGACTCAACTTAAGCCAAGACGCTGCGGTTTTAGATACCTTGAAAGATTCCCCTGTCGCAGGCAAAGAGCTACTCAATGACTTAGAGCATTATCATTATGTCGGGAACTCTATCCGCTCAATCAAAGTGTGTAGTAAACGTATTGCCGATATGGTCAAAAGCCTAAAAAGCTATGCCCGAGAAGATGAAGAAGTGCGTCACTATGCGGATATCCATGAAGGGCTCGAAGATACCTTAGTGATCTTTGAAAACAGACTGAAGCATCACCAACTCGAAAAGCACTACGACACCGATTTACCGCCTTTGTTATGCCAGTCGCTTGCGCTGCAACAAGTGTGGACCAACCTTCTCTCTAATGCACTTGATGCGCTTTCGGAGCGAGGCAAAGTCTCTATCACTACCTCTCAAGAAACTAAAGGTGATGATACTTTTCTGGTGGTGCAAATATCAGACACCGGCCATGGTATCGCCAAAGAAGACATCAACACTATTTTCAACCCAAATTTCACCACCAAAAAAGAAGGCAACTTTGGTTTAGGGATTGGGTTGTCCATTTCTCAACAAATCGTTTCGGCTCATCAAGGGTTTATTTTGGTGGAGTCTGAGGTAGGTAGCCGTACTCACATGCAAGTATGGCTTCCATTCAAACAAGAAGGAGCACCTCATGAATAAGTACCTAATTTTATGTGTCGATGATGAACCTGAAGTTCTCAACAGTGTGCTTCAAGATCTAGCGGTATTTGAAGAAAACTTTATCGTTGAAGGGGCTGAATCGGTCGATGAAGCCAATCAAGTCATTAAAGAAATGGGACAAGATGGTATCAAGCTCGCTTTGATCTTGTGTGACCACATCATGCCAGAAAAAACCGGCATCGATTTTCTTATTGAACTGAATCAGCAAGAGTCGACAAAGCCAACACGTAAGCTGCTGCTCACCGGGCAAGCAGGATTGGAAGATACGGTCACCGCCATTAATAACGCGGCTCTCGACTTTTATATCTCCAAACCTTGGCAAGGCGATCAACTCAGAGACACCATTACCCAGCAGCTGACCGACTATGTTATTGCGAACGATAAGCAACTACTTAACTGGACAGCCATTTTAGATACTGAGCGCATCCTTACTTCAATGGCAGACAAACGAACAAGCTTTGGTGAATAGCGCTAACGACGAGCAGCCTGTAATAGGCAATGAGAAAAGCGGTATCCGATATAAGAACGGATCGAATACATATAAATTTTGGATAATTCGTTCGTCTATTTTTCTTATTTGCGCTAAAACATGAGATCTCCGTTACAGACTGACCCTTAATTTGCTTATTTTTTAACTAAATGAGTAAGGATTTACATTTTAATGGATTACTTTTCCGCGAGTTAGATTAAACTGTCTCAATGTTTATGGTTTGCCTGATTTTTCTCAAACCAAAGGAATTAACACTAATAAAGGTTTACGGTCGTTATGCGCAAAATACTACTTACTACCGCTATGCTATTGGCTTCTAGTCAAGCGCTAGCTGTCGATGAACAACCACAAGTAATGAGCAACTTCAGCTACGATTACTTCGAAGCACGTATTGGTGCTAGCCCAGTTACATTTGGTGGTGCGTTCAGTAAGTCAATCCACCCGAATGCTCACGCTATAGCGCGTATCGATTCAGAATTTGAAGGCGATTACGACTCTGCTGTCGGTCTTGGTTTCCACGCACCAATCAACAACTGGGCTGATCTAACAGGTGAAATGCTAGCGCGCATCGTTCAGCCTGAAAATTCAAGCTCTACTGATATCGGTATGGAAATCAACGTTGGTATTCGCCAATGGCTTGGTCCACAACTAGAAGTTGGTGGTAAAGGTGGTTACGTTTCTATCGATGACAACGATGACTGGACAGGTTCTGTTTACGCGCGTTTCCACTCTACAGAGCTATTCTCTATCGGTGCCGAAGCTCGTATCAACGACTTCTACGGTGACCAGCTAATGTTCACTACTCGTTTCAAGTTCTAAAACTTAACGAGCCAGCTCCAATGAGCACTTAGTCTTTTAATACTTAATCTTTTAAGAAACCCGACTAAGACAGAAACAAAAAAACCGAGGACATTCCTCGGTTTTTCTTTATTAACAGTAATCTTAAGCATAAAAGGATGACTTCTTTAGTGGCAGCTCTTTAATAATTGCTGCTTACGCGGCTCTTGTAATAGTTTCCAGTGAATACCATCAATTGCGCCCGCAAATTTCCAAAGGAGTTTTAGGTCAACATCGTTTCCGTACGCTTTGCGAACCTTATTAAACACTTCAGGCGCGCCCAACTGCATAAACATTGAAACATCATCTACTCCAGCCTTTTTAACCATGCGCTCAAGTGTAAGCTGCATGTTTGGCAGATCTCTTAATCTACGGCTTGCTGATGATTTCTTGAAGCTGCGTTGCTGAATTGAATTATCGATTGAAGTACGAATAATGCTATCCAATTCAGGATGTTCGCATGTAAACAGGTCAGTAATATCGTAGTAATTTACGGTTGCTGTTGTCTGTTTTTTCACATGACGATACTTTTCACAATCAAGATCGGTCAGTTTTTTATCTAATGACTTTCCACCTCTAATGAATAAACAACCTTCACTCAATAAAGCGAACATAGCGTCATTTTGAAAGAGGCCAATACCTCCGAACATAGAACGTTTTTGATGCTCACCAAATTGATTCACGTAATTAATAAATGCTGTCTCGGTCATATCCGTTGATCCTTAATCAAATTACCCCGATTAGGTTGATCACCAGACAAGCAGCTTTTTATGCGAAAATTTTTAAATCTATCTTTTATTCTTTAGGTGAATATTATGATTGCGTTTTTCACCTTTTAAATAAATGATACTTCGAAAAGAAAAATAAGTCTGGACTTAGTTCACATCAATCAATTGTGTATTCCGGTTTTTCATGATTGACATCACAGTAAAGTATCAAACTATGATTGAATTTTGACGTTTGGTGATACACCGGTTCAATTTATTAAAGCTTATGTGGCCCGATGAGTATTGCCTCGCAGCATCGCGGCTTGTAAAATGGCAGGACATACATGTTTGTACACTTTATATGAATCATTTATCGTTTTTCTGGCTACCACAAAATAAGGCTCTTCTCTTAAAGGGTCTAGAATCAGAGTTCGCCCAACTGGTTGGACATTCTATCTCAGCGGGAAAAATAACCCTTCCTCCTATCCCCAACGTTGTTCTGAAAATTCAAAAGTTGTGTACCCTTGAATCAACAGGGGTTGTCGACGTTGCCGAGTGCTTACTCGAAGACCCTGGCCTCACAGCTATCGTAATTCGTGTTGCTAATTCCGTGGTCTTTAACCGACGCAACATTACGTGTGTCGATATTATGACGGCAGTATCGCGCCTTGGCATATTACGTGTGCGTGACATCGTGACAGCGCAAGCTATTGAGCAGCTCAAACATTCCGTTAATCTGAGCAAAGAGTGTAACCAACTGTTGGTTCAGAGTGCTTCTGTATCTAAAGAGCTGGGCGCCACTATGGTCTTGGTGACCAACGGATTCAAAGAGCTCTCCCCTCTTGAATACCGCTACCTAGAACATGAAAAATCATTGCTTGTAGGACTACTCGCTGACATCGGCTTGTTCTGTTTGGTTAGCGAATATCACCTCTATCTTGAGAACGGCAACTACCTAGATCATGACATTGCCCTGCAAATCTTCCAAGGCCAATGTTCTGCAACCAGTAAGTTGGTTCTTGACCGCTGGGGTTTCGACAGCGACTTCATTGACGTGTGCAGCAACACCATCAACAAACAAGAAGAACGTGAAGTGTCTTACTTAGATATTGCACGAATCGCTAACCACCTACTGATGTTCAGAAACAAGGACAAGAACATCGATGATCACGAAGTTGAACTGAACGTGACAGGTGCAGAAGTGCTTTATAAGTTAAGCAACTTGAGTAAACATGATTTTAATGCAAAGCTAAACGACGTTATCAACGCTAGCGGCTTCTAAGTCACCGTTATATATGAAGTAAATGCAATGGGGAAAGCATGTTTACAGGGATGATCTTTATATTTGCTCCACTGGTCGTGGGGTATCTATTTTCTATTTCAAACGCTCAAACGCTCGAATTTATCAACCGCTCAACATCACGTTTAATCTACGTGATTCTAGCCTTAATGGGCCTTAGCTTAGCGGCGCTCGATAACCTCGGCAGTAACCTGCAGACAATACTTCTTTATACCGTCACTTTCTTTGTCTGCTTAAGCGTCTGTAATCTAATGGCACTTCCTGCGATTGATAAGTTATTGCCACTCAAAACAGATAGCAGCAAAAAGAAACTGCCCCTCTCTTCGATGGCGATGGAATCGGCCAAGCTGATTTTAGTCGTGGGTTCTGGTCTTATTGCTGGTTTAGTGTTGCCTATCGGCCTTGACTGGGTAGATACCGCAAGTGAATGGATTCTGTTTGTACTGCTGTTCTTTATTGGCATTCAACTGCGCAATAGCGGATTAACACTTCGACAGATCTTGCTCAATAAACACGGCATGGTCATCGCTGTTACAATCATCATCACCTCAATGTTAGGCGGCGTTATCGCGGCCTACCTATTGGGTATTCCACTGTTCAAAGCTTTAGCCATGTCTTCTGGTTTTGGCTGGTACTCTCTTGCCGGTATCTTAATGGGTGACGCGTTCGGCCCTGTTTATGGCGGTGCTTCATTCATGCTAGAGCTTTTGAGAGAATTAGTAGCATTAGTGCTGATCCCAGTGCTTATCCGCAGCTACCCATGCACCTCTATTGGCTATGCAGGTGCGACAGCAATGGACTTCACCTTGCCTGTGATTCAAACAACAGGTGGCGTCCGATGTGTCCCTATCGCGATTGTCAGTGGCTTTATACTGAGTCTGCTTGTGCCTATTTTGATGTTGTTCTTTGTATCTCTTGCTAACTAGATCGCAGGAATAGCGTTTGTTTTAGATTAGAATGCATCTCGAATACCAATGCCCAAGACACCGATACAGTTACCGAAATAAAAAGGCACTAAGTGTCATTGCTCAACAAATAATGATCACGGTACCCTGTAACGACAAAGTTATAAAAAGAATAAACTTACAAAAGGAACAACTATGAAACGCCTTTGCGTCGCATTACTGCTAGCTACAACTTCTACTTTCTCTTTTGCAGCAGATTCAATGTCTGAGACAAACCAGTGCCAAGCAAAAAAATATGATGCGTACATCGACGCTTCATTAGGTTGGTATTCAGACCTTGCTGCATTAACTTCTGAACAATACCCAGAGCTGACAGAAGTAAGCGAGTGGTTCCTAGAAGGCCGTAAGCACCACTTCGAGCTTAATCGCGCAGCCGTTCACTACTACTTAGTCAACGACTCAAGCAAAGTGGCTACAGAGCAACCTGTTGAAGGCTGGCTACAGCTAGAGCAACACGACATTAAGACGCTCTCACAGCGCGATGACGAACTAGGTAAAGTAGCAAAAACCACATTCGACGACCGCCAATCAAAGCCTCACGCTCAAAACTACGAGCTACGCTCAGCGTTTGCAGAACTGCTTAGCCACCCTAAGCAAATCGACACGGCACTTCAACGCTACAACCAGTCGATTGCTAAACTTGAAGCAATTAAGTGTAAATAACCCCTCATTTAATATGCTTTTTTGAGAAGTTGGATTTCATAATTAAGACGGGACATTGTTCCCGTTTTCGTTTAGATTGTCCCGCTCGCGTCAATATTAGAAAAATAACTCGCTTGCTATGGTTACGGAACAAAAAACAGCAGATGTTAGCTTCGACAGTCTTTTACGTATCTTCACGGTACCGGAAGGCCCAGATTCAACACTCACTCAAATTGAAGACAAACTTTCACGAAACCTGAATCAATTCTTACGTGAACATATTGTGGCTGAAGAAAAGCCGCTGCGTGAAATTGAGAAAGATTTTTCAAATGCTCATATTCCAGAGCAGCCTGAGTTTGTTTCTGAACATACTGAGCATCTCCTCGATTCGCTCGTGTCTCATTCGGTACATACGTCTTCGCCAAGTTTTATTGGTCACATGACGTCTGCGTTGCCGTACTTTCTGATGCCGCTTTCTAAAATCATGATTGCGTTGAATCAGAACCTAGTCAAAATTGAGACCTCCAAAGCTTTCACTCCCCTAGAACGCCAAGTTCTGGGCATGTTACATCGCTTAATCTATCAAGATAGCGACCAGTTCTATTCTCGTTGGATGCACAGTGCAAACCACTCTTTGGGTGCGTTTTGTTCTGGCGGTACCATCGCGAACATTACGGCGCTTTGGGTTGCTCGTAACAATGCACTTAAAGCACAAGGTTCGTTCAAAGGTGTCGAGAAAGAAGGCTTATTCAAAGCTATGAAGCACTACGACTATGAAGGCCTTGCCATCTTAGTCTCTGAACGTGGTCACTACTCTCTGAAAAAAGCCGCTGATGTGCTTGGTATTGGCCAAGAAGGTTTGGTATCGGTTAAAACGGATAACGACAACCGCATTTGCACTGACGATTTAAGACTCAAGATCGAGCAACTAAAGCAAAACAAGATTAAGCCTTTCGCCGTGATCGGCGTGGCTGGCACAACCGAAACTGGCAATATCGATCCACTTAAAGATATAGCTGAGGTGTGTGCAGAATCAGATTGTCACTTCCATGTGGATGCTGCTTGGGGCGGTGCGACCTTGATGTCTAACAATCATCGTCACCTGCTTGATGGTATCGAATTGGCTGACTCCGTCACCATCGATGCGCACAAACAGCTTTACATCCCTATGGGTGCAGGCATGGTTCTGTTTAAGAAGCCTGATGCGATGACAGCGATTGAGCATCACGCTCAATACATCCTGCGTAAAGGTTCTAAAGACTTAGGCAGCCATACTTTAGAAGGTTCACGTTCAGGCATGGCGATGTTGGTTTACGCTGCTATGCACATCATTAGCCGCCCAGGTTATGAGCTATTGATCGACCAAAGTATCAACAAGGCACGTTACTTCGCCGATCTGATTAAAGAACAAAGCGATTTCGAGTTGGTATCAGAGCCAGAGCTTTGCCTGCTGACATACCGCTATGTTCCTGAATCAGTTAAAGCTGCGCTGCTTAAAGCGGAGCCTGAACAACGCGTACAGCTGAACGAGTTGCTTAACGAACTGACTAAGTTTATTCAGAAGAAGCAGCGTGAAACCGGCAAATCTTTTGTGTCACGTACTCGTTTAAATCCTGAAGCTTGGGCACACCAACCAATCATCGTTTTCCGCGTCGTATTAGCTAATCCACTAACGGGTAATGAGATTCTGTCTTCAGTGCTTGAAGAACAACGCGAAATCTCTAAACTAGCGCCTAACTTGATGGGTAAAATCACCAAGTTGGTTACGCAAATCAACGCATAACCATTCAATTTTAGTTGCATCAAATTGAAAATTTCTTTCTTTTTGATGTAACTAAGCTGTCAGTTCATACTCAATTTGCATTCTTTTTGCTCAAACCCTCTTCCAATTCTGTAGTTTTCTAAAATTTTGTTGAGGTTTGTCATATTCTTAAGCATTCATGCCGTGTTTTTGTATTAGTAAATAGTATGTTGGGTTTATACTGACTCTATGGTGCTAGTTAGCTTGATATCTATTTGAAGCAGCAGTATTTACGATACCGAATCTAAGTTTGGTTTTGTGATTATTGATATTTGTTTCAGCCATACCCCCTGGTAAAAGATATTAACTGGCAAGTTGTTCTCTATACCCTTGTGAACACTATGAATACATTAGAAAAAATACAAAAAAACCTGGAAAATTTCAGCAAGTCTGAGCGTAAGGTAGCCGAAGTAATCATGGCTTCCCCTCAAACTGCAATCCATTCTAGCATTGCTACCTTAGCTAAGATGGCTGACGTAAGTGAGCCTACAGTTAACCGCTTCTGTCGTCGTTTAGACACAAAGGGCTTCCCTGACTTCAAACTTCACCTAGCTCAAAGCTTAGCGAACGGTACACCTTACGTGAATCGTAATGTTGAAGAAGACGATGGTCCAGATGCTTATACGCATAAGATTTTCGAATCGACTATGGCATGTCTAGACGTTGCTAAAAACAGTCTAGATGCGATGCAAGTAAACCGTGCGGTTGACTTGCTGACTCAAGCAAAACGCATTTCATTCTTCGGACTGGGTGCCTCTTCTGCCGTAGCGAAAGACGCTCAAAACAAGTTTATTCGTTTTAATATCCCAATCACTTGTTTCGAAGACATCGTGATGCAACGAATGAGCTGCATTAACTGCAGTGATAACGACGTTATCGTTCTTATCTCTCACACGGGTCGCACTAAGAGCCAAGTTGAGATTGCAAACCTAGCCCGTGAAAACGGTGCAACAGTTATCGCTATCACAGCAAAAGACTCTCCACTAGATAAGGCAAGCTCGCTTTCTATCTCATTGGATGTACCGGAAGACACAGACGTTTATATGCCAATGGCAAGCCGCGTTGTTCAAATGACGGTTATTGATGTGTTAGCGACAGGCTTTACACTGCGTCGCGGTTCTGGTTTCAGAGAGAACCTAAAGCGCGTTAAAGAGTCTCTTCGTGATTCACGTTACGAGAAGTACTCTCAGTTCTAACCTTCTAGGTACCAACAAAGTACCTATTGGATACGAATAAAAAGATAGCTATTAAAAAACGGAGCCTAGTGCTCCGTTTTGTTTGTCTGTTTAAAATGCTTTATGCAGCGAACAGCTCAAAGGCCGTTAAATAGTCCAACTGTTACCCTTCTCCACCACACTGTTCTCAGACGCATAAGAATTGATAATGGTAAAGCTCGACTCCCTTGCAGGTTCTTGAGTAATTTGAGCTGGCTGTTTTCTTGAAGCGGCTTCGTGACGCTCCCCTTCACAACTGCACTCCTCACAAACCTGCTGCAAGATATGTATTAAACGCTGTTGATTCAATGGCAATGGATTCCCTTTAATAGCAACCGATTTAAGTGCATCAACAGATACCTCTTCGAATTGCGCTTCACAAACACCAAACTCTAAGAGACTTGGTAGCTTAAGCGTATCTAGCACCTCTGATAACCAAGAAATAGCGTCTTCTGCGGAGGCTTGCGCTTTACCTGTTACTATTTGAGCAATCCTTTGGTAACGCTCTAAAATGTCGCTTCGCTGCTGCTCTCTTGCTACCTCAATATTTTCCAGCATCACAAATGGCGCTAATCGAGCAGTAATAACACTGTGCGGAGCAGAAATCTTACCACCCAACGCAGAAGCTAATCCGTGTGCAGCACCTAGCTTGGCATTGGTAATCGCAATACCACCAAGCATGGAAGCAAACGCCAGATCTGATCGTGCTTGAGGCTCATCATAAACGCATGCTTTTACTACGGAGCCACTCAGCTTGCGTAACCCTTCTTCGCAGATCATATCGGTAAGCGGGTTAGGTTCACCACAAACATAAGCTTCCATCAGGTGAGTAAAGGCATCCATCGCACCGCGCCCTGACAAATATAGATTGGTGCCATGAGTTAAAGTTGGATCGACAATCGCAACGTCAGCCAACATATCTGGACTTCTAAGGCTGATCTTAACTTGGTCTTGCCCTGATTTAAGCACCGCATTTTTAGTCACCTCTGCGCCTGTACTGGCCGTGGTAGGAATCGCAATGAATGGAAGCGGCTTGGTTTTAAGAGGAACATTACGCCCAACCACTTCGACATAGTCGTATAAATTACCTTGGTTAGGTAAAACAGCGGCTAACGCTTTTCCCATATCGATTGCACTGCCTCCTCCCATGGAGACAACCATATCAGGCTTGAACCTTCTGGCAGATATCACCGCCTCTTCGACCATTTTAATATTGGGTTCGCCGGAGACTGCGATGTGTTGATAGCGCATACCCTGAGCATCTAGATAATCAGTGACAATTGACGTGCGTTCTAATGTATTGCCAGTCACCAATAGCACGCTGTAGCCGTATTGGTTAAAGAGAGACAATGAAGCGGAAAGTGCTCCATCACCAAAGATGATCTTTGTAGATGTCATAAATTGAAACATGGTGCCTCCTGCGCCTATGACCAAACAAAACTGCGAACTCTTGGTTTTTGGAATGTAGACTCTGTAGCTCGTTTTTTCTTGTCTTTGTAACTAGTCTTCGTTTCTTACCTTTGCAACTGAAAGATTTCGTATCGAGGAAAAACATGCTGGAAGCGACATAAGGCTAATAGAGAATATCGAACATGGCTGTAGTCCATATGTTTACGCCATGCCGCCTCTTTTTAATTTCGCTTCTTTCCCGCACATCAGTATTAAGATGCCTCGTTCCATGAGTGCGTTTTTTGACGAGGTGCAACTTATCGCATTAAAGATGGATTAAAGTCCTATTCTTAGGGGTAATTCACACTCTTAAATTATGGGTACTCAACCTAAATACCCATCAGAAATCATCACAGATCCTTTTTGTGACCATTATTTGCTCTGATAGGCAAAACCTATTGTACTAAGAGGCAATTCCATCTTTATTTCCCCATAGCATTGAGGCATAGTTGGTTTTAAGAAATTTTGAGTGGCATTCATAAAAGAATAGTTAACATAAATGAGTTAACGAGCCTCATCCCGTATTTAGGAGAAATTAAATGTTTGTAGTTATTTTTGGTCGCCCTGCTTGCCCATTCTGTGTTCGTGCAAAAGAGCATGCTGAAACTCTTAAAGCTAAACGTGATGACTTCAACTACCGTTACGTTGACATTCACGCTGAAGGCATCAGCAAAGCTGACCTAGAGAAAACAGTGGGTAAGCCAGTAGACACAGTTCCACAAATCTTCATCGATCAAGACCACATCGGCGGATGCACAGAATTTGAAGCATACGCAAAAGAAAACCTAGGTCTTTTCGACTAAGCTAATATTTATCACAAGAGATCCAATGCTATAGCCTTAAACAGCTGACCAATTTTAGCGTTAGACTGTACGATTTATAATAAGCCCGCTCACTGTAGCGGGCTTTTTTATGACCAGTTTTCGTACGGAATAAGAATAAGGTCAAAATCAAGTAAAATAGCAAAATATCGCTTATAATTTATTTATATTTAGATACAATTCACCTCTCAACCTTACCCTGTGTTTCACGCCAATTATTGAGCGACCACTGTGAATATCGACGTTGTTTTTCTGTTAGAACAAAACCCCATTCTCCTCATCTTTGTTGTTTTATCGATTGGATTAGCCATTGGTAAAATTCGTTTCGGTAGTCTCCAACTCGGCAATTCAATCGGTGTTCTGATTACTTCCCTCGTTATGGGACATCTTGGCTTTTCTTTTAATGCAGATGCACTCACCATTGGCTTCATGCTGTTCATCTACTGTGTTGGCATTGAAGCGGGTCCAAACTTCTTCGGTATCTTTTTCAGAGACGGTAAGCACTACCTCATTCTGAGCCTTGTGGTACTTTCTACCGCGATTGCCTTAACCTATTTCAGCAGTCATTACCTCGGCCTAGGCTTCGGCTTATCTGCCGGCATGATGGCAGGTGCGCTTACAGCAACGCCAATCTTGGTAGGTGCACAAGACGCTCTTAATTCTGGGCTTGCTGAAGTGCCAAGAAACATGGATTTAAGCCTGATTATCGAAAACCTTTCGGTCGGTTACGCGATGGCTTACTTGGTTGGCTTAATCAGCATGATCATGTTCGCTCGCCTGATTCCAAAGCTGCAAAAAGTGAACCTACACGACTCAGCTGAGCAGATAGCTCAAGAGCGTGGCTTAGGTACCTCTGGTCAACGTAAGGTTTATCTTCCTATCATTCGTGCTTATCGTGTGGGCCCAGAGCTTATCTCTTGGACTGACGGTAAGAACCTACGTGAATTGGGTATCTATCGCCAAACAGGCTGTTACATCGAACGAATTCGTCGTAATGGTATTCTTGCCCACCCAGATGGTGATGCAATTCTGCAGGAAGGAGACGAAATCGCATTGGTTGGTTTCCCAGACAGCCACGCACGTCTAGACCCAAGTTTCCGTAACGGTAAAGAGGTTTTCGACCGTAACCTTCTCGATCTGCGTATCGTGGAAGAAGAGATCGTCGTTAAGAGTGACAGCATCGCAGGTAAGCGTTTATCTGACTTGAACCTGTCTGAATACGGTTGTTTCCTAAACCGCGTAGTCAGAGCTCAGATTGAAATGCCGATGGACTTAAACATCGTGCTTTCTAAGGGTGACGTACTGCAGGTAAGTGGTGAAAAGAGTCGTGTTCACGGCCTAGCAGAGAAAATTGGTTTCATCTCGATTCACAGCCAAATGGCCGATTTGATGGCTTTCTGTAGCTTCTTCATTCTGGGTATTTTGTTTGGTTTGATCACCATGACATTCGGTCAGGTTTCATTCGGCTTAGGTAATGCGGTTGGCCTACTTCTATCAGGTATCATGCTTGGCTTCTTAAGGGCAAACCACCCTACCTTTGGTTACGTACCTCAAGGTGCGTTAAACATGGTCAAAGATCTCGGTTTGATGTTCTTTATGGTCGGTATCGGCTTAAGTGCCGGCGGTAAGATGTTTGAACACTTGACTCAAGTAGGCCCGCAAGTTATCGGTATTGCTCTAGTAGTGAGTGTGCTACCGGTATTCTTCGCTTACTTGGTTGGTGCTTACGTGCTAAAGATGAACCGAGCGCTACTGTTTGGGGCGATAATTGGTGCGCGAACCTGTGCTCCAGCAATGGACATCGTAAATGATCACGCTCGCTCAACTATTCCAGCACTGGGTTACGCAGGTACGTACGCGATAGCCAATATATTGATGACCTTAGCAGGTACTTTCATCATCATCATTAGCTAGCGTCTACTGCTTTAAATGCAGCCAAACTTAGATATTTCGAATGCACTAATTCACTTTGGGTTAGTGCATTTTTTATGGCCTGTTTTAAGCAGTTCAAGCCTCGCCCCCTAGCTTTTAATCTCTACGTCCCCTATTTCTACTCTTGTCCCCCTTCGAATCGCGGTACCCATATCCGCTCTTAAATCTTTTCGCACCTCGCCACTCGAATCCCGTATCTGCTATTAATCTCTTTAATCAAATAGCAGACAAAAAAATAGGCGCTCAATGAGCGCCTATATCGTTTAGACTCGATAACTTGAATTAGATGTCAGCAACATCAAATTCAACAGCTGGGTTAACGTCAGCTTCGTAATCAACACCTTCAACACCGAAACCAAATAGCTTCAAGAACTCTTCTTTATACTCTACGTAATCAGTCAGCTCTTTTAGGTTCTCAGTTGTGATTTGAGGCCATAGGTTACGACAGTGGTCTTGGATGTCTTCGCGAAGCTCAAGATCATCTAGACGTAGACGGTTCACTTCATCTACTTCTGGCGCGCTGCCATCTTCTTTGTATAGACGTTGGCTGAACATACGGAAGATCTGTTCCATACAACCTTCGTGAATACCTTCTTCACGCATCTTCTTGAACACCATAGCAATGTAAAGAGGCATTACAGGGATTGCAGAACTTGCTTGAGTCACAACAGACTTAAGAACAGCAACGTTTGCAGTACCGCCAGTTTGGCCTAGTTTCTCGTTCAGCGCTGATGCTGCACGGTCTAGATCCATCTTAGCTTTACCTAGCGCGCCATCCCAGTAGATTGGCCACGTTAGTTCAGTACCGATGTAGCTGTAAGCAACAGTTTTACAACCGTCAGCTAGAACACCTGCTTCAGAAAGAGCGTTGATCCAAAGTTCCCAATCTTCACCGCCCATTACTGTCACAGTGTCTTTGATTTCTTCTTCAGATGCAGGCTCAACACTTGCTTCGATGATAGTGTCTTTGTTGGTATCAACCGCTGTTGATGTGTACGTTTCGCCGATAGGTTTTAGAGCTGAACGAATCACTTCGCCAGTCTCTGGCATTTTACGCACTGGAGACGCCAGTGAGTACACAACCATATCTATTTGACCTAGATCTTCTTTGATCAGATCAATTGTTTTCTGTTTCGCTTCATTAGAGAAAGCATCGCCGTTAAGGCTTTTTGAATACAGGCCTTCTTCTTTAGCTAGCTTGTCGAACGCTGCTGAGTTGTAGAAACCAGCTGTGCCCGGCTTTTTCTCAGTACCGGCTTTCTCGAAGAAAACACCGATAGTTGAAGCGCCGCCACCAAATGCAGCCGCAATACGTGAAGACAAGCCGTAGCCACTTGAAGAGCCAACAACTAGTACACGTTTAGGTGCGTTTGCGATTGGGCCTTGAGCTTTTGTGTAAGCAATTTGTTCTTTTACATTAGCTTCACAACCGACTGGATGTGTTGTAGTACAGATGAATCCGCGAATTCGAGGTTTGATGATCATATTCAACTTCCTTAAAAAATCAGGTTAAGGATAAAAGTTTCGTACGCAAATGGCATCTAATTTCTGTAAAAATGTGGTGAAAATGCAAGTGGTTGGAGCACTCAGCGAATATTTGCTGACTAAGTCACCATTTGTTAACGCGTCTATTGCGACTTCTACCACAAAAACAAAAAAAGGCACCTTATTAGGTGCCTTTTGTCATTTCTTTATCTAAGCAACGCTATTTAGCTTAGGTTTTAACTCTTTTCGCGTCAAAGTTTCACTAAAGTCATGACTGAAGTGGTCAACTTGAATCGCTGCATAGCGAAGTTTGTCTGCTGCAATGATTTGGTCAACTTCATCTTGAGTAAGAACGTCTGCCGCCAGTGCTTGAGCAAGTTTATCTTGTAGTAAGCCTTTACGAGCCACTTTGCCCTCTTTCACCGCTTTGAAGATCTTACGCTCAAGTGGTTTGATGCTGTACATCGCATTGAACGCATTCTCCATCAAGCCAACGCTATCGTCTTCTTCCTGACCGATGTAGCAAAGATGAGTCAGACGTTCACGGTGTGCACCCGGAGTCATTAAGCTCTCAGCCAGTTGTACCGTTAGGTTGTCACTTGGTTTTTCAAAGTGGTTACCTACCGGGAAAACGAGACCTTTGAGTACTTTACCAACCATCTTGTTCGGGAAGTTTCTGTACGCTTCTTGTAGCGATTTAGCCGCGTTATGGAAACAGTGTTGAACAGCGTAGTGTACGTAGTCTAGGTCAGCTTGTTGACGACCTTCGTCTTCATACTTCTTAAGTGCTGCAGACGCCATGTATAGGTAACTTAGACCATCACCTAGACGTGCAGAGATAAGCTCTTTACGTTTCAGTTCGCCACCTAGCGTTAGCATTGCGAAATCCGCACTTACCGCAAGCGCACGGCTCAAGCGAGTCAGGTCTTGGTAGTAAGGCTTCGTTGGGCCGCTCATATCTGCTTTAATGAACTTAGAGCCTGTTAGTGCCGCACCGAACGCGCCAAACGTGTTCTTAGTAGCGTGACCAATATGTTTGAACAACAAGTTATCGAAATCCTTCGCACCTTGCTTCTCATCTGGGTTTGCTGCCGCTTCCATTTCGCTTAGCACGTATGGGTGACAACGTGTCGCACCTTGACCGAAGATCATCAGGTTGCGAGTTAAGATGTTCGCACCTTCTACTGTGATAGCAACTGGAATACCTAAGTAAGGCGCAGCCAAGTAGTTCATCGGGCCGTCTTGAATTGCACGACCCGAGTGGATATCCATTGAATCGTTCAGAATCGTACGCGCCATCTCTGTCATGTGGTACTTCGCGATAGCCGTTACGATACCCGGCTTCTCTTTCATATCGAGTGACGTGGTAGTCAACGTACGAGTTGCTTCTAGTAGATACGTTAAGCCACCAATACGGCCTAGGCTCTCAGCAACACCTTCGAACTTACCAATAGACATGCCGAACTGCTTACGAACATAAGCGTATGCGCCAGTTGTTCTCGCAGTTAAGTGACCCATTGCTGTACCTAGTGCTGGTAGTGAAATACCACGACCTGCAGAAAGACACTCCACCAGCATACGCCAGCCTTTACCTGCGTAATCTGCACCACCAATTAGCCATTCCATAGGGATAAATACATCATGACCACGTGTTGGACCGTTCATAAATGCAAGGCCAAGTGGGTCATGACGCTCACCAATCACAACACCTTCGTGGTCAGCAGGGATTAGCGCACAAGTGATACCGATGTCTTCTTTGTCACCAAGCAACTTCTCTGGATCGTGCAGTTTGAAAGCCAAACCAAGTACCGTTGCCACTGGCGCTAGCGTAATGTAACGCTTGTTCCAGTTAAGCTTGATGCCTAATGTCTCTTTGCCTTCGTGCATGCCCATACACACAGTGCCGACATCAGGGATACCACCCGCATCAGAACCCGCTTCAGGACCTGTTAACGCGAAACATGGGATATCTGTACCGTCAGCAAGACGTGGTAGCCAGTAGTCTTTTTGATCTTGAGTACCGTAGTGAGACAGCAGCTCACCAGGGCCAAGAGAGTTTGGAACCATGACCGAAACCGCAGTACTGATACTGCGAGTCGCAATCTTAGTTACGATAGTCGAGTTTGCGTGTGCTGAAAATTCACGACCGCCGTACTCTTTCGCAATAATTAGAGAGAAGAAACGTTCTTTACGTAAGAAATTCCAAACCTCTTCAGGAAGGTCTCGGTCTTCTTTTACGATTTGGTGGTCATCAAGCATAGCAAGCAAAGTTTCAAGTTCATTATCCATGAACGATTGCTCTTCTGCTGTCAGCTGAGGTTTTGGATATTGGTGCAGCTTAGTGAAATCTGGTTTACCAGAAAACAGCTCTCCGTCCCACCAAACACTACCCGCTTCCATCGCTTCTTTCTCAGTGCTAGATAGTGGTGGCAGTACTTTTTTAAAGAGTTTAAAAGCTGGGTCACTTACCCATTTTTGTCTTAGAGAGCTCATAGTTCAGATCCTTTTGTTCACTATTTTGGTTGTGAATGTTTCGCTTTTTATTGTTTTATTCTTCTGCTGACATGCCAGCGGCCAAGTATGGAATAAGAATATCGACCACTGCTTTGGCATCTATTCGCTTGCCGTAATCATTCTCTGCAATTTCAACGAGAGCCTGACTGGAAGCCATGGTGAAAACACAAGTCCCTAGGGTGAAGTGCAATCGCCAAAATAACTGTTCTTGAGTGAGGTTAGGGTTGGCTTTCATTACTGAACTGGTAAACAGAGTCAGTACTTCGCTGTAGCGAGTTGTAATGAACCAACGCAAGTGACCTTGCACATCCGTATAACCTCGACCGATGAGTAACATAAATCGGCTCGTACCATTTGGCCTTACATCGTTAAGTGCTCTTAGTGGTTGTCTTAAAGACTCAAACACGTCACTCATAGAATACGTTTCGTTTAAGTTTAAGTTCACTAAAGCGTCTTGCAGTGCAGGCATAAATGCTTCTAAGTATCGATTTAATACGGCACGAACCAGAGTCTTCTTATCGCCAAAGTGGTAGTTCACTGAAGCAAGATTGACATTGGCTTTACCCGTAATAGTGCGTAAAGAGGTGTCATTAAAACCGTGCTCAGCAAATAAGCCTTCAGCCACATCTAAGATTTTGTCTTTGGTTGTACTTCTTGGTGCCATTTCAATCACTCGTATTAAACAACTGTTTGAAATATACGCTTAGTACATTTATTTAACAAGCAAGCAACATCACATTTTCACAAATTGGTCGTACCAGTTAATAAAAGTCTGCACTAACCGATTGAATCGACGTGTGTTTACAAAAAAAGGAAAAATTAATGAATTTTCCGGGAACTGAAATTGAAAAGGAGGGTCATAAATTATGTAGAAAACAGAGTATTTAGAAGTTTAACAGGCCGTCAAACTTGTTTTTCTCCCTGCTTTCTTAATTACTGCATTTTCCTTATTAACTCCTATACTTGTATCCGCCCAAACCACGTTGGTTTGGGCTTTTTTTTGGTTCATCGCGGCTTTCCGGGGAAAGCCGCTTTTATCTTCAAGAAGAAGTAATCTGTATCTCGATATCCATACCCCATTCGCTTGATTAGCTTTATCTTGTTGTTTATCCCTTCTAGTGTGCAGGTGTTTAACGGGTAACTTGCCGATGCAATAATGCCGTGAAGATAAGGCCTCAGTTTTCGTGCGAACTCTTTCAATGGCTTAATTCCACTCTCTTGCACTTGTGCCCACCATACCTCCTCCATACCCCATTCGCTTGATTAGCTTTATCTTGTTGTTTATCCCTTCTAGTGTGCAGGTGTTTAACGGGTAACTTGCCGATGCAATAATGCCGTGAAGATAAGGCCTCAGTTTTCGTGCGAACTCTTTCAATGGCTTAATTCCACTCTCTTGCACTTGTGCCCACCATACCTCCCAGAGCCCCTTAGCATGTGCTTCTGATTCACAATACCAAAGCTCTTTGAGTTGTGAGCCGAGTATATAAGTGGTCATTAAGTCCTTATTGATATTCAATATTTCAGTAAGATAGCTATCTTGTCGTGCATTTAAATTACCTCTGTTTTTCAGCAGTACCCAGCGTGAGCGTTTCACCCATTGCCTCGCTTTTTTATCCGGCTTGAGTTTGTTAGCTTGGTCGACTCTGACTCTATCCATCACCTCACGACCGAACTTAGCAACAACGTGGAATAAGTCGTAAACGATTTTTGCGTTCGGGCAGTGCGCTTGAACTTCAAGGTCAAAAGCCGTATTCATGTCCATCGCGACCGCTTCGATATTGTTGCCATACTTGCCTAACTGCTCGAAGAACGGTCGTATGTCCTTGCGGCTACGGCCTAACCCTATCCAAATGACTTGGTGAGTCTTAGCATCAGCGATGTGACTCTATCCATCACCTCACGACCGAACTTAGCAACAACGTGGAATAAGTCGTAAACGATTTTTGCGTTCGGGCAGTGCGCTTGAACTTCAAGGTCAAAAGCCGTATTCATGTCCATCGCGACCGCTTCGATATTGTTGCCATACTTGCCTAACTGCTCGAAGAACGGTCGTATGTCCTTGCGGCTACGGCCTAACCCTATCCAAATGACTTGGTGAGTCTTAGCATCAGCGATGACTGTGGCATATCGGTGCCCTTTAAAGATGGCGAACTCGTCCATGACGAGTTGCCTTAGCCCTTCCCATTTCACTGACGGTACAACTTGGCGAAGTCGACGTTTATCTATCTCTTTAATGGTGTGCCAATGAACGCCCGTTAACTGGGAGATATGCTTAATGGGAAGAAGAGGCAGTAGTTGTTCTATATAGCTTTTTAGGCGCTTCGTTATACGAGCATAAGGCTCCAACCAAGATAGAGACTCTGTTTTTATGCCGCAGTCACGACACTTAATCCTTCGAGTTTGAACGGAAAGTTCGA
>NZ_JAKEUO010000060.1 GCF_022397915.1 Vibrio sp. Isolate34
CTGGGCTTATCGCAAGTTATTACGCCTTTCATCGCCTCTGACTGCCAAGGCATCCACCGTGTACGCTTAGTCACTTAACCATACAACCCGAAAGGGTCTCTGTTTTACTTTCACTTTCCTTTTTATTTTCACTTTTAAAAAGTGAAGACAAACAGGAGTGAAAACAAACGCGTATGGCAACTAACCAAGGTTTTTGGTTGTCATTAAGAAGGGTTAATTCTCAATGACTGTTTGCCGGACTCAATGTGATTCAAACAAGTTTGAATCGAATACAAGACACTTGAATGTGTTTGTTGTGTTTATACCGTTCTTATTAGATAAGAGCAGATAAACATTGAGAACTTTTAAATTTGATTAACTTAATTACAGCCTTGAGCTGTTTGATTTCACTTTTTAAAGTGAAAACCAATTAAGTAATCAGTCAGCTTTCCAAATTGTTAAAGAGCATAAAGCAAAAAGCTTTAATCAATAACTTGCGTTATTAATTAAAGCTCTGGCTTTAACTAAATCTAAACCATCAATCTGTGTGGACACTTATCGTGAATATCTTCGTATAAGGAGGTGATCCAGCCCCAGGTTCCCCTAGGGCTACCTTGTTACGACTTCACCCCAGTCATGAACCACAAAGTGGTGAGCGTCCTCCCCGAAAGGTTAAACTACCCACTTCTTTTGCAGCCCACTCCCATGGTGTGACGGGCGGTGTGTACAAGGCCCGGGAACGTATTCACCGTGACATTCTGATTCACGATTACTAGCGATTCCGACTTCATGGAGTCGAGTTGCAG
>NZ_JAKEUO010000061.1 GCF_022397915.1 Vibrio sp. Isolate34
TTGGGTCGTTAGCTCAGTTGGTAGAGCAGTTGACTTTTAATCAATTGGTCGCAGGTTCGAATCCTGCACGACCCACCATTCTTTCTCCGCGTAAAGGATGGCTTTTATTTTCACTTTTATAAAAGTGAAGACAAAAGGAACTATCGTGGGCGATTAGCTCAGTTGGGAGAGCACCTGCCTTACAAGCAGGGGGTCACTGGTTCGAGCCCGGTATCGCCCACCATTCTCTAAATATTCTTGGAAGTTAAAACTCCAAACCACTTCTTATGTCGCTGGTTGGATTTTTCGACTGTGAGAGTCTTTAGAAAATGTGAATTTTAGAACACTGGTTCTTAAAGTCTCATGCTCTTTAACAATTTGGAAAGCTGACTGATTACTTAATTGGTTTTCACTTTAAAAAGTGAAATCAAACAGCTCAAGGCTGTGATTAAGTTAATCAAATTTAAAAGTTCTCAATGTTTATCTGCTCTTATTTAATAAGAACAGTATAAACACAACAAACACATTCAAGTGTCTTGTATTCGAATCAAACTTAGTTTGATTCACAATTGAGTCCGGCAAACAGTCATCAGGAATTAACCCTTCTTGATGACAAGCAAAAACCTTGGTTAGTTGCCATACTAGTTTGTTTTCACTCCTGTTTGTCTTCACTTTTTAAAAGTGAAAATAAAAAGGAAAGTGAAAGTAAAACAGAGACCCTTTCGGGTTGTATGGTTAAGTGACTAAGCGTACACGG
>NZ_JAKEUO010000062.1 GCF_022397915.1 Vibrio sp. Isolate34
TTTCCGCTCGACTTGCATGTGTTAGGCCTGCCGCCAGCGTTCAATCTGAGCCATGATCAAACTCTTCAATTTAAGATTTTGTCGACTCAACGAATACTGACTTCAAAACTAATATTCATTCGAAAATGAACATGTAATTCTAAAGCTATTATCTTTCCAACAGAAAGATAATGAATTGACTGTGCCAAATAACCCCCTCTCTATATAGAAAGTAATTATTCGTATTGGTCACTCAGTTCATTGAAATCATTTTGATTCCGAAGAATCTGTTTTATCTAACGATAAAACGTTTTGATATTCATCAACGAGTGCCCACACAGATTGATAGGTTTAAATTGTTAAAGAGCTTTGCTTTCAGTGCCTTAGCACTTAAGCAGGACGCGTATAATACGCTTTCTACTTTGAAAGTCAACATAAAATACTAAGAAAACTTAGAACTCTATGGTGACTTGTCTACTTAGTAGACAAAGTCGAACTTTTTGTCTTCACTTTTAAAAAGTGAAAATAAATTTGGAGCCTGGCGATGTCCTACTCTCACATGGGGAAGCCCCACACTACCATCGGCGCTATTGTGTTTCACTTCTGAGTTCGGCATGGAATCAGGTGGGTCCACAATGCTATGGTCGCCAAGCAAATTTTGCTTTTACTTTCAGCTTTTAAAAACTGAAGGCAAAATAATCTGGAAAGCTGCTTCTCTATTTAATAGAGCTATAAAAGTTTCT
>NZ_JAKEUO010000063.1 GCF_022397915.1 Vibrio sp. Isolate34
ATTGGAGTCTGCAACTCGACTCCATGAAGTCGGAATCGCTAGTAATCGTGAATCAGAATGTCACGGTGAATACGTTCCCGGGCCTTGTACACACCGCCCGTCACACCATGGGAGTGGGCTGCAAAAGAAGTGGGTAGTTTAACCTTTCGGGGAGGACGCTCACCACTTTGTGGTTCATGACTGGGGTGAAGTCGTAACAAGGTAGCCCTAGGGGAACCTGGGGCTGGATCACCTCCTTATACGAAGATACTCACGACAAGTGTCCACACAGATTGATGGTTTAGATTTAGTTAAAGCCAGAGCTTTAATTAATAACGTAAGTTATTGATTAAAGCTTTTTGCTTTATGCTCTTTAACAATTTGGAAAGCTGACTGATTGATTACTTACGAGTAATTCAATCAAATTTAAAAGTTCTCAATGTTTATCTTTATTGATAAACACAACAAACACATTCAAGTGTCTTGTATTCGAATCAAACTTAGTTTGATTCACAATTGAGTCCGGCAAACAGTCATCAGGAATTAACCCTTCTTGATGACAAGCAAAAACCTTGGTTAGTTGCCATACTAGTTTGTTTTCACTCCTGTTTGTCTTCACTTTTTAAAAGTGAAAATAAAAAGGAAAGTGAAAGTAAAACAGAGACCCTTTCGGGTTGTATGGTTAAGTGACTAAGCGTACACGG
>NZ_JAKEUO010000064.1 GCF_022397915.1 Vibrio sp. Isolate34
TGTGGACCCACCTGATTCCATGCCGAACTCAGAAGTGAAACACAATAGCGCCGATGGTAGTGTGGGGCTTCCCCATGTGAGAGTAGGACATCGCCAGGCTTTAAATTAAATCTTTAGGTTGACCGACCTGGAGATATGGACGCTCACTTAGTGAGTTGACCACTGCGGAGTGGTAGTTCAGTTGGTTAGAATACCGGCCTGTCACGCCGGGGGTCGCGGGTTCGAGTCCCGTCCACTCCGCCACTTATTTAGAGTTCAGCTCTTTAAACTGAAAATAGGGGTGTAGCTCCAATTGGCAGAGCAGCGGATTCCAAATCCGCGTGTTGGGAGTTCGAATCTCTCCACCCCTGCCATATAGAAAGCCTCAGCAGAAATGCTGGGGCTTTTTTGTATCTATCACTTTTTAAGGTGGTTATGGAGGCCTCTTATACCAATTCCGTTAATTAACTTATCAAGTTTAACCAATCTCTAAAGCAGAGCGAGATCACTCTGCTTTTATCTTCACAAAACCGATTCCACGCTCTACATAACGTCTCTACGATATCGTCATAGTTTTCGAAGCACCTGTTTGCTACTTCATTTTGACGGAGCCAACTCCATACCTGTTCTATAGGGTTTAGTTCGGGAGAATAAGGTGGGATATGAATTATCGTAAGGTTCTCAAATTCATCTG
>NZ_JAKEUO010000065.1 GCF_022397915.1 Vibrio sp. Isolate34
GAAGTTGAGGTTTCATTTAAAACCAAAACCAGAGGACATTTAAAACCAAAACCAGAGGAGCAATACAACACCTGGCAATTGATGCCACTGGCCTCAAGGTTTATGGCGAGGGTGAATGGAAGGTCAAGAAGCATGGTTCTGATGGGAAGCGCAGAGTCTGGCGTAAACTGCATATTGCAGTAGATACAAGCACTCACGAAATAGTCGCAGCAGAGCTGAGTTTATCTAACGTAACCGATGCCGAAGTGCTCCCCAACTTACTCAAGCAAACGTGTCGTAAAATAATTTGAAATATCAGGTGATGGTGCTTATGACACAAGGAATTGTCATGATGCGATACGGATTAAGCGAGCGGTTGCGCTTATCCCACCACGAGAAGGGGCTGCATTCTGGGAACAAGGACACCCTCGTAATTTAGCAGTAGGTTGTCAAAAGCTCTACGGCTCCAACAAGAGGTGGAAACAACGGTATGGCTATCACAAGCGCTCACTATCAGAGACAGCAATGTACCGAGTAAAACAGCTGCTAGATGGGAAATTAAGCCTAAGAAATTACAATGCTCAGGTTGGCGAGACTTACGCTATGATCAAAGCTCTGAACAAGCTTACAGGACTTGGTATGCCTGAAACTCAGTATATTGC
>NZ_JAKEUO010000066.1 GCF_022397915.1 Vibrio sp. Isolate34
CTGGTCCTGCTGGTCCTGCTGGTCCTGCTGGGTCCTGCAGGAATAAATTGTTGGGATTTAAATGAAGATCGGGTAGATGATGCAAGTGAGGATATTAACGGTGACAACGTGTTCGATGTGAATGATTGTTCGCCAGTAGTTTCAAACAGCGCGAGCCAGAACTTGGCAGTTGAATTGAATCATCAGCACATATGCGAAGCTCTGGCAAATCTAGGGCAGTATCCAGAAGGTTGCCCTTCAGCGACTCATACTATCCCGACTGGCACGCTTAAACAACTCACGGTCATGCTTGATGACGGCACAGGGCGCGGAGTGAGTTGTGATTTCGAACCGAACAATGGACCACTAACCCTTGAGCTAAACTCATTTGATCAGCTGTACTATTGGAGGCTTGAGAACAGCTTTGTAGCCAATAAGACAGTTATATCTCTCGAAGACGAACTTGTTAGTTCATCAGGTAATACTTGCTTGGATGTTTGTTCCAATGATCCAAAATGCATAGCGTCGCTCTCCGCATCTAGAGACGTTGTAATAGGTAACTCGCAACGAATTGTATACGACTGCGCTACATTCCACAGTTCAGACTC
>NZ_JAKEUO010000007.1 GCF_022397915.1 Vibrio sp. Isolate34
ATTTAATCTTTGGTCAAAGAAAGGGATTTTAGATAGTCTTTTCAAAAGCTTATCTAGTATGGCTGATTTTGAATGGGTATTTCTTGATGGCTCTATAGTTAGAGCGCATCAGCATAGTACAGGTGCAGCGACTGAAAGCTCAGAGCAAATAGGAAAAAGTCGCGGGGGCAACTCAACCAAAATTCACTTAGCCGTGGATAGTGGTGGCCTGCCGATTTGCTTTGATTTATCAGAGGGACAACGCCACGATATAGTGCATGCCGAAAGCTTAGTTGAGCAACTCGATGAAGTTAATACCATCGTTTGTGATAAAGGATATGACAGCGAACCTTTCCGTACTTTTGTTAAGGAGTGTGGCGGAGAAACGGTAATTGCCAAACGCAATTATGGACAAGATATAGACAAAGRCAGTATGGATTGGTGTCTATACAAGTATCGTCACTTGGTCGAAAATGCCTTTGGGAGAATTAAGCATTATCGAGCTATTTCAAGTAGATATGACAAGCTAGAAAGGAATTATGCCAGCATGTTATCGCTGGCATTCATGTTAATGTGGCTACCGATGTATTGTTGAACACGAAATGTACAGCAAAGATCAACACGCCCTAGTACTTTGTCACCTATATGTCTCTATTCTTTCCCTTAGGGGTTTAATTCCATTTTATAGTGAGCTTAACTCAGAAAGGTATTAGCTTAGAAAGGTACCGCGACACGCTGTACATATTGGATTTCAATCGAGCCTTGATATTCAAACATTTCCACCGAAGCACTTAAGTGTTTGGCTGCAGCACCCGAAGGGCTTTCTGTTGGAACGGTTGCTTCAAGTGACTTGATTGGCACCTTGAAACCTAACATGTCGTAGTTTTCATCAAACCATTGCCAGCTCACATTGGTGTTAGGGCAGCTGTCGATTACATTGGGTTGCGTTACCACAATGTGAGGGTCGTTGAGTTTGTTTTCGAGTGTTAACCATCGCTTACTGTCATCTAGCGCAACAATAATAGGGTAGTTGTTCGATCCTATGGTTAACTGATAAACACCAGATTCCGGCTTGATAAACATTTCACTGGTTTCAATCTCTTGATATTCGACATCAGAATTGAGCTGCCCATCGATAACCACTTTACCCTCTGGTGAAACCAAAGAGATGCGCTGTGTTTGATCTTCTGCCGCTTTATTCAACTGCTCCGCTGACACTTTAATCTGATAGCCTTGTGACGAAAGGCCGTGGTGTTTAATAAAGCTGAGTTGGATGTGATTGTTGGGTGCAGAGCTTTGTTCAAGAGTCGTTCCACATTGAGTTCGACTCAGTATTTCTTGTTTAACGGGCAACCAAAGTTGGCTATCAAGTGTCTTCTGATTCAGCGCGATTTGTAGCTCCTGCCACGCGACTTGTGGTTGGTCATCAAGCAGCGATTGATAGGTGTGTTGCAATGGCGTATCAGAAAACCAAGCCGCATTACACGCAAAGGGCAATGCGCAGAACAGTGCTATTAGCGAGCTTAGTTTCATTGTGATTCTCCTGCCAACCGATAGCCAACGCCTCGGTGTGTTTCTAGGTGAAGTGTGGGCAGCTTCTGACGCAAGCGCAGTATGTGATTGTCCACGGTTCTGGTGCTTGGGAAGGCTTGGTAACCCCAAATTTTATTGAGTAACTCACCTCGGTGAAACACACGCCCTTGGTTCTGAACAAACAAAACCAATAGCTGAAACTCTTTAGGTTTGAGTGCAACAGGGTTGTCATTCAGATAAGCGATTCGTTCCGACAAGTTGATCTGGATATTGGCGTAGTTCAAGTGGCTAACACCTAATGGGCGTAGCTGAGTGATCACCCGAGCAAGCAACTCTTCATTTGAAAATGGTTTAGTCACGTAATCTTTAGCGCCTGCCATCAAGCCTTCGACACGTTGTTGAACTTCCACTTTCGCGGTTAACACAATCACAGGCAAAGCTTTGAGCAGTAACCAATTTGGAAGGTGTTGTAAGCTGTCGCCGTCTTCGAGTTGTCGATCAAGTACCACAAGGTCGGCACGCAACCACTGCTTGCTGGCACTCTTTGCATCTTGTGCCCAAATGCAGTGGTAACCATTGGACTCAAAGAAGCTGACGAGGCCTTGCCCAAGCAGTTGGTCGTCTTCAATCAGCAATAGGGTGTTCATAAGCGACTTCCAAAATACATCGGGTTGGGTTACGGAAAATGATGAGACGGCCATTGGCTTGTTTCATCAAGTGTTCGACAATCGTTAGGCCAATGCCCATGTTATCTTGTTTGTGTGCTTCAGTCGGTGTTACTCGGGACATCAGTCGTTGAACTAAGGAAGGGAAGTGCCCCTCATCTTGCACTTCTATCGTCAGCTTATCGGCAAGTGTGACCTTAACTAAAACCTTACCTTGACCGTGTTGCTTGGCATTCTTGATCAAATTATCAAGGCAAATGGTCAGCCAGTAATACGGTAGATTAAGTTCGACTTCGCTTGCTTCACATTGATACTCAATATTGTGCTTGTCGCAGACATGGTCTAGCCATTCTTCCAATGATGCTTTTTGCTTTAGCAGGGGCTCTGGCTGATCGGAACTTAGGTAAACTTTGCTGTTTTGAGTGAGCTGAGAAAGCCTTTGATAGTCGGAGAATAAGCGCCAAACAGCTCCTTGAGTGTCATCGGGGAAATCATCGTAGCGGTTTCTGAACATTTCGACGGTTAAGCCAAGGCTCGTGATTGGTGTGCGAAGTTCATGAGTGAGAAGTTGCAATACGAACTGTTTCTCTTTGCGCTCTTTCCTACGTAGATATATGGCACGAGTTAATACGCAAAGTAGCGTGAAGAGTAGTGCGAGAGTCACAAGTTTCATGACAAGTCTGTCGTTGCTCGACTCGCTCAGGCACAGGTTACTGTAACGAAAAGAACAGTTTTCACCCGACAAGGTCACTTCTTGTTGCTCGGCGATAGGCTGCCAAACTTCAGATGGAATCGCTTTCCAGCCTTGCTCGCCACTTAACCAAAGCACATCACCTTGTTGCCAAGCGCGGTATCCATTAAGTAGCGCCTCTTTCCCTTCTGTCGTTAAGGCTTCTAGCTTAGTAGATAAAGGGTGCAGGGGATTGCTGATGCTCAGAAAGGGATGAATTTGCTCACTGTTCTCTGGGTAATACGCTACATAACGATCAGCAAAACTGCCACCAGCAGGGTGTCGTTTTGAGTGTGCCGCAAACCAGATTGAATCCAACGCTTGTTGCTGACACAAAGCCAGTTCGAATTCGATGGCATCGTTCAAAGCAGGGTTGGTGTTTTCAATCGCTCTGCAGCTATCTTGAATTGTTGCTAGCGCAGCGATCTCTTCCCAACTGAATCTTTTGAAATCCGGGTAGCGGGTGCTTTCCTTAAGAAGAACTTTTGGATACTGAGCTAATTCTTGTTGAGAGACAGAGATAGGAGACGACTGCCAACTGAGTTGATACAGGGTTTGCCACTTGTCTTGCAAACTTTGGGCATTGGCTAGCGTTGGGAGCCAAAGGGTCAAACAAAGGGCTAATGTCAGCCTGCGCATCCAGTCATTCTCGTTAAAAGTCATTAGGGCGAGTCTAAAGAGTTTTGGCTGAGATTTGTAACCTGAATGTCAACAAGTGTCCTTTCAATATAAAATTGTGAAGCTGAGTCATGAAATAAATCATAAGCCTGAATTGAACATGCTTTGATAGAAGAAGACTAAAATACAGAAAGTATCATTTATTTGGTTTAAATTTGATTATTGTGTACTTACTGTTATTTTTGGGAAGGTGGAACCGAATATACTGGGTTCAAACCTAATAAGAGGAATCACCATGAAAACAATCATCAAATCAGTATTGGCAATAAGTATCTTGGCTGCAGGTTCAGTTCAGGCATTTGAACTCACGAGCAATGATATTCAAGAAGGTCACCCTATGGCGAAGACGTTTGAATACTCTAGCTGGGGCTGTGACGGCGATAACTTATCACCTCAGTTGATGTGGAAAAACGCGCCAACAGGCACTAAAAGCTTTGCAATTACAGCTTACGACCCGGATGCACCAACCGAAAGCGGTTTCTGGCACTGGGTGGCGTTTGATATCCCAGCAAGTGTAAATGAACTTCCACGTGCGGCTGATATTTCAAAGCTAGGCGGTAAAGAAGGTCGTATTGATTACGGAACAGTTGGTTTTGGTGGCGCTTGTCCTCCAGAAAAAGATGGTATGCACCGTTATCAATTCACCGTTTGGGCATTACCAACCGATAAGCTTAATTTAGACGAAAATACGCCGTCTGCTGTGATCGGTTTTACGCTCAACAGCATGGCGTTAGATAAAGCGAGACTGACAGCGACTTACACTCGTTAGTTGGTTAATAAAGCAATAAGCTATTGTTGCTACAAGAAATATAACTACAAGAAATACAACCAAACAAGGGGATGGGATGAATCATCAATATCAAGTGACAGTCTTTCGCGCCGAGCAATTACAGAAGCTGCGCAATGTGAGGATTCTATCCCCTAGTATCATTCAGATAATTACAGGCAGTAAGCGCCTGTTTTGGAAAGAGTCAGCAGCCGAACTTACGCACTCAGAGCTGTTGTTGTGTGAAGCATCGGCATCATTGAGTTTTGAGAACATGCCTCACAAAGGACGTTTCCTTTCGCGTGTGTTCAGTTTTCAATTTCAGCCAACTCAAGCGATGCTCGATTTAAGTGAACAGCGAGCCGATGAGTTGGAATTACCGACCATAGAAGCTGACCGGAGTTTGCAAGATTCGTTGAACGCGTTGTTTACATTTGATCGTCAAAGCATGAGTGCAGCAACCCAGCAATTTTGGTTGCAAGGCTTGTATCAGCAACTGGCGGAGAAGGGCGTATTACATCGACTGTTTATTAGCTCAAACGTTTCGTTTAGCCAAAAGCTCAGCCACTATCTTTCCCATTCTCCAGACGAGAAACACCCGTTAGAGTCGGTAGCAGAACGCTTTGCGATGAGTCGTACCACGTTGATTCGTAAGCTCAAGCTTGAAGGCATGCAATATCGTGAGGTGCTAGCGGAAGTGCGCTTAAGCCACGCACTGTATCTGATGCAGAATGGCCAACAGAATGTAGTGATGTTGGCTCAGTCTTGTGGTTATCAATCTGAAGGGCGTTTTAGCCAACGCTTTAAAGGTAAGTTTGGTTTATCGCCGAGTGAATACATTAAGACAGTTGCGAGTGATAGAGTCGCAACGCCTTAACCATACTTCTATTGTTTAATAATTCTTCTACTGATTAAACGCTGACCTTTGTATCTCTTGCTGCGAGTGCGGCAAAAATCGTACATGCGAAGGCAGCGCCAGCAATCAATAGAATCGGAACGCTCCAAGAGCCGGTTTGTGAATGGAGTTTACCCACCAAAGTCGGGCCAGTCGCCGCTAGGGCATAACCAATGCCTTGAGCCATACCAGACAACGAAGCCGCTTGGCTACTGCTTGATGTACGCAAGCCCACAAAAGAAAGCGCGATAATAAACGTAGAACAGTTGGCTAAACCAAAGAGTCCTACCCAAAATATTGCAAAATCAGGCAAGTACAGCAGGCCAATCAATCCAATACACACACTCGAAGTACACAAGGTAATCAGCCAGCGTTGGTTATTGCTCTTACCTAAGAACGGCAGTAACAGTAGCCCTGGAACCATGGTTGAAAACTGTAGGAATCCGTAAATATAACCCGCATCGATCTCGCTGTAGCCAAGATCGTTCAAAATCTGTGGTAACCAACCCGCCAAAGAGTAAAAAGTGAATGAGTTAAGCCCAAGTGCCAACGTTACTTGCCACGCGACACCACTCTTAATCATCTTTTTCATCGGCACCGGATTTTCTTCGTTCTGCTTAGTGCTTTTAGAAGAAGAACGCTTGGTGATTTTAGGGAGCCAAATAATTAATACCAATATCGGAAATACGAGGTTCATTAATAGCGCTAACTGCCAACCTGTCAATGTGAACAAGGTCAGTTCTGAAAATGGCACCATCAAACTAGAGCCTAACGTCGAACCGATACCCATCGTAAAAATATACAAAGAGGTCACCGTCGCGATGCGTGTCGGGAAGCTGATTTTGACCACAACAGGAAGCAACACATTACCTATTGCGATACCAAGCCCGATCATCACGGTGCCGATGTATAAAGTCGGAATTGCTCCAAAAGAACGTAGCGTGATACCTGTGGTAATCAAGACCAAAGCCAACAATAAGCTAGGTTCAAGCCCAATTCGCTGAGATATTTTGGTAACGAGCGGCGAGAACAGGGCGAAGGTTAACAGTGGTAAAGCCGTTAAGAATCCAGCAGCAGAAGAATTAAGGCTGAGCCCTTCCATAACCTGAGAAAGCACCGGAGCCAAGCTCGTAAACGGCCCACGAAGGTTAAGTGATAGGAATAGAATCCCTAACATGACGAAAATGCTGTTACGAAGTGAGGCGCTCATAGGTTGTTCTACTGTTTGCTTATGAGAAGACAGGCTAGCCTACAGATCATTGAATGATTACACAAATACCGTTTAAATAGGGCTACTAATGATTGAACCTGCGCAGTACGCGCGTTACCAGAGAAGGTCACCCATGACTGTATTGAATGTCGACAAGCTAATCTCAGACTTCCCATTGCTTCAACGATTAATGGCTCTCGACGAAGTGACTTGGTTTAACCCAAATATCACAACGCTAGAGCAGGGTTTGCCTTATGTGGGTTTGGGCGATAAAGACATTCACGATGCAAGCCTGCGATTACAAAGGTTTGCCCCTTATCTGGCAAAGGCTTTCCCTGAAACTCAAATCACCAATGGCATTATTGAGTCTGAGCTTATTGATATCCCAGCGATGAAATCAGTATTGGAAGCGCATTATCAGCAGTCTATCAAAGGGCGCTTGATGATGAAAAAAGACAGTCACTTACCGATTTCAGGGTCAATCAAAGCGCGTGGCGGTATTTATGAAGTGTTAACCCACGCCGAGAAGTTAGCGTTTGAAGCTGGATTACTGAGTGAGAGCGATGATTACAGCAAGCTACTAGAGCCTGAGTTTCGTGAGTTTTTCCAACAGTACAGCATTGCCGTAGGGTCGACAGGCAACCTTGGCATGTCCATCGGTATTATGAGTGCCAAGCTTTGCTTTACGGTATCGGTTCACATGTCTGCTGATGCGAGAGCGTGGAAGAAGAACAAACTGCGCGAGCATGGCGTCAATGTCGTTGAGTACGAACAAGATTACGGTGTAGCGGTAGAGCAAGGTCGTAAAGAAGCAGAGCAAGATCCCCGTTGTTTCTTCATTGATGATGAGAACTCTCAAACCTTGTTTCTTGGTTATTCTGTGGCGGGAGAAAGACTTAAACAACAATTCGAACAACAACAGATCGTCGTAGACAAAGAGCACCCGTTGTTCGTTTACTTGCCATGTGGTGTTGGTGGTGGCCCCGGTGGCGTGGCATTTGGCTTAAAGATGGCCTTTGGTGATGATGTGCACTGCATTTTTGCTGAGCCGACCCATTCGCCTTGTATGCTGCTCGGTGTCCACACCGGTTTACATGACGAAATTGCAGTGCAAGATCTGGGTATTGATAACCTAACAGCAGCAGATGGCCTAGCCGTTGGTCGTGCTTCCGGTTTTGTTGGGCGAGCGATGGAACGCTTATTGGATGGTTATTACACGTTAACCGACGAGCGTATGTATCAACTGTTAAGTGAATTGAATCAAGCCGAAGGTATTCAGTTAGAGCCTTCGGCACTGGCTGGTATGCCCGGCGCAGTGCATGTTGAACACAACCGAGAATATCTGGAGAGGTTAGGCATAACTAAATCTACCTTAACTAACGCGACTCATCTTGTTTGGGCGACAGGTGGAGGTATGGTTCCAGAGCAAGAAATGGCAGCGTATTTAGCGAAGTATTCGTTATAAATTGAATATAAAGCGGGTGCTAGTGGCTGTTTTACCCGCTTTAATGGAACAATAACTTGCGCAGATCGTTACCTCTTTCCTAAGTTTGCTTAGTTGCTGCCAACCTTCACTCAAGGTTTCGGTACGTTAGTTTTATTACCTACCAATAAAAGGGTTGTCGTTAACCTATATTGTTGGTAGGTTTTAATAATGAAATTTACTTCTGCTTCAACTTCAATTTTCTTCTGGTGGTGCTCTATCTAGAGCAGCACGGAATACTCACATTCTTTAGCTGCTGGAAGGTAGTTAAGAATGTCACCAAGAATGTCGTCTCTTTTTATCTCCAGTAGCTTTTATTACTTGGAGATACCCCATGAAAACACCTCAAAACACGAACAAACCGGAAATCATTCTGACTGGCGACCGAGCTACCGGTCCGTTACATCTAGGTCACTATGTTGGTTCACTTCAGCAGCGTACTTCGTTACAGCATATTCACGACCAAACGATATTGGTTGCCGACATGCAAGGGCTTACCGACAACGCTCATAATCCTGCCAAGGTTTCGTCTAACATTCTTAATGTGGTGGCTGATTATCTAGCGGTCGGGATCGACCCAACAAAAACCACGATTTGTCTTCAATCACAGTTACCAGCACTGGCTGAACTCACCATGTTCTACAGCAACCTTGTTTCTATTGCTCGTTTGGAACGCAATCCAACCGTTAAAAGTGAGATTCAAAACAAGGAGTTTGGTCGCTCAATTCCAGCTGGTTTTCTGACTTATCCGATTTCACAAGCGGCTGATATAACGGCGTTCAACGCCACCTTGATTCCAGTGGGTGACGACCAGTTGCCAATGCTAGAACAGACCAATGAGATCGTGAGAAAAGTTAACTCGCTCGCAGGCAAGCCAATCTTAAATGAGTGTAAACCCTTGCTGAGCAATGCCTCTCGTCTTCCGAGTACCGATGGCAAAAGTAAGATGTCTAAATCAATGGGCCACGCTATTAACCTTGGCGCGACCGAGAAAGAGATTCGTACCGCAGTGAAATCCATGTATACCGACCCAAATCATCTGCGAATCGAAGATCCTGGCCAAGTAGAAGGGAATATCGTGTTTACCTATCTTGATGCTTTCCATACTGACGCTCACTACGTCAATGAACTAAAAGATCACTATCGCAGAGGCGGGTTAGGCGATGGCCAAACTAAAAAGGTATTGGAGGAGTGTCTACAAGAGATGATTCGCCCGATAAGAGCGCATAGAGCCGAACTGTTGGATGACAAAGCGCAACTCATCGATATCTTGCGCCAAGGCACGCAGCTATCGAGAGAAAGAACAGAAACCGTGTTGTTTGATGTTAAAGAAGTATTTGGCCTGAACATCTTGTAAGTCTTCTGATTTAAGTAACAAGGGAGCGTAATCGGCGCTCTCTTTAATCACTAAAGTGAGAAGTAGGGCTGCTTGCCTGTCTTGTGTTAACACGTCCAACATTGGAGTATGTGGCTAAGGCTAAGGCTAAGGCTAAGGCTAAGGCTAATTCGGCATTCAGCGCGCAATATTCAGTCACGACGACACAAGGATGATTAATTTGGAAATCAGTCATTTAGATCACTTGGTACTAACCGTTAAAGATATAGAGATAACGGTAGATTTCTATCAGCGCGTCTTGGGTATGAAGTCTATCCAATTCGGAGAAGGTCGCGTGGCGTTATCATTTGGTAATCAAAAGATAAACCTTCACCAGTTAGGTAATGAGTTCGAACCAAAAGCAAAGCGCGTGCAAGCGGGAAGTGCTGACCTTTGTTTTATTACCAATACACCCATGGCTGAGGTAATCGAACATATCAAAGCGAACGAAATAGAGATAGAAGAAGGGCCTGTGCCGCGAACAGGTGCGACGGGTAAAATTGTCTCTGTTTATGTTCGAGATCCTGATGGTAATCTGATTGAGGTTTCTAACTATTAGGACCTAGCTTTAAACATCATTTCAGCTTTATCTTTCGAAACAATAAACCGCGCTCTTAAGCAACTTGGTGGTGGATGTAGAGAGATAAATAAATTACAATCGAACAATGTTTTATTAATTCGAGCCTTATTCCCATGGTGCGAAACCTAATCACATTCATCGTAAGTCTGTTTTTCTTAACGGCTTGTTCTACAACGAGTAACGAGCAGATCGATGAGAAGGCGTTGAGCAACGAAGACGCTCTGTCGAAAAGTGTCGAGAAGGATACGAACCTAAATGGTGTTTCGGACTCTAGTGATGAGACCTTAGTTCAAGATACTAGTGCCAACGTTAAAGCAGAAGCAGAAACTGTTTCAGAAGCGGTCGAAGAGTCTGAAGCACACTCATCTCAAGTAACAGCGAAACAAGATGAAGTCGAGACCGACAATGAAAAAGGGCTGGGAAGTTACCTATTGCTCAACAACGAGCCGACTAAGAAAGTCATCAAATCACTCGAGGGAGTAACAGACACCTTGAACGTTCTGACCTTTGGAATATTTGCAACAGGCCACGGTTAATCGAATAGCTCTCACTGAGTACATCCAATCATTAGAGAAGGCGAGCCATATGGTTCGCCTTTTTATTTCAGATGCTTATCCATCGTTATATTTTAACTCATAGCCAATAAGCCCATTAGCTTGCGTCAGGAGACAGTCAATAAAGCAGGTATTTGTTTGTTCTGGAATGGGCACGCCGTATTTACGCTGTTCGACTTGTTATATGCATCGAGTGTTTTAATACTCCTCCCAAAGTAAGCAACGAAATCTAATCTTACAAAGACAGTGTCTGATATTCACTCGAGAGCATAGTAGTATGTCTGGCGTGAAATCCGTTATTTAGGTTTAGTTATCAATATTCTAGGGAAGAGATATGAAGAATAAGAGTGCATTTTTAAGCGTCGCGATGGTTATGTTGGCGGCTCACGCAAACGCTTCTTACGCGAGCCATGAGTCTGTAGCAGACAGTGTCATCACCGAACAAAGAGCGAACCTGTCTGACAACACGCAAGGAAAAGGTTTTGGCCCACAAGCGCCACGCGATTTAGGCTCAGCCGAAGGAACAAACGCTCGATTGTTTTCGGATGCGCCAGATTCAACAGCCATGAACCTATGTAATATCCACTTCCATAAGAACGCAGAACACAAAGGTGGCGAGTTTACCCAATACGCTGGTAACGGCGATGGTAAGGGCTTCCAAAGTGGCTTTAAATACACGGGTAAGTTGAGTGATGCAGAGCTTAAACCATTTGAGGGTGAGGTTTGTCCAAGCGAACATGGCTCTTTGCATTCGGGCGACACCATAGAAGTGCATTACGTGTACTCAACGGCACAAGTAGAACCAGGTGAAACGCTTGGTGCTTGTTTCAACGATGCGATTACCAATCCGCAACTGCGTGTTGAGACCCAAGTTTATGTGTTAGTGAATGACGACAAAGCACTCGACTTCGAAGCATTGGCTAAGCACTCAAAAGTGAATGGTTTGCACCAAGCAACCAACATTCCACAAGATACTGGCTCAGCGATTCAATACGCGGGTTCAACAACGGGTCCAGGTTATAACGAGCAAGGTTCACCTTTCCAAGTCACATGGAGCGTTCGTCCACAAGTAGCGAAAGTAAACATCGCGACAGTGGGGAACTGGTGTGAAGGCAATGACTTTAATGAAGACCACGCTCACGGTGTGAGAAACTTGGTGGTTAACCCTGAGTTGTTGTCACCAATGGCGAACTAATCTTGTTACCTTGATTGGTACTCATTATTTTGCAGAGGCGAGCCACTAGGTTCGCCTTTTTGTTTGACCAAATCTTTTGTTGGCGACGTGCTTAATTATAAATTTGGTAAACCTCTAGCTCTATCTATTCTCTCAATCTGTTTCTCTCTCTTTCTTTCTTCTGCGGTTCCAACTCAACGACCGATGTGACTGCGCTCTCTGATCGATGATCTCTGATCTCATATGTTCGTACACTTCACATTTGGATGAGTTTCGTCCGTCATATCGAATTGTTGGTATTTCAAAATCGTCCATACAATGACCCCATCGCAAAGAAACAAACCAACTTACTTAGATAAATAGAGGTCATTATGAACACTTCAACACTTACTACTAAAGCTCAATTCGAAAACGGCACAATGTTTGAGACTGGTGAGGAAATGCTTTACGTTCTTCAGCTTAACGGCAGCTGGTATGAAATGGGCAAGCAGTACGGAAACCTGTCAAAAGAGCACATGCAAGCGATGTACGACGTTATTGTTCAGCCTGAGTTTGATAAAGGATTAATCAGTCAAAAAGAAGCGTTTGAATTGTTTGGCACTCGCGTTTTCGCAGCACTTTCTTTACGTCGTAAGCAATACTTCCAAGGTGTCGCTGATGGTCTGGGCTGGCCTCTGGAAAAAGTCATCGTGCTAGACCAAAGCGGTCCAATGGCGATTTACCTTGGAAAGTTACACTCGTTCTCTGGTTGTTCTTCGTTAGCAACTTGGGGCGAAAGTACGGTTGATGGTCATTCGGTTATTGGTCGTAATATGGACTGGAGTGATGTGTTCCTAGACTTTCCAATCTATACCACTGTTTATAATCCAACAGACGGTTCAAACGGATTAGTGAATGTGAGCTGGCCAGGTTGGCAGTGGATGGTTACTGGCTTTAACGACAAGGGGGTGTATACCGATCTGCATGACGGTACATCAATGGGCGGTAATATCGTATCGCTAGAGAAGCCATCTTTCCTAAATTCAGTTGTCGATTACATGGTGGAGTCTGATTCGATCGAAGCTCTTAGTTCACGCTTTCAAGCGTCACGTACCGATATTGCATCGATCTGGATGTTAGCGGATAAAAGCGGCCAAGCTTGCGCTTACGAGAATACAATCCAAGAAAACAGAAAGCGTATCAGCGATAAAGATGCTAGCTCGTTCGCGACGGTCAACACGTTCTTAAACCCAGATTGGGGTTTAGGTATTCGTGAAACTCAAAGCTTTTCACTTAAACGTTTTGATAACTTAAACGCACGCCATCAAGACCTGTGCGGTCACATTGACGCTGAAGCAATGCGTAACATCTTTGATTTACCATTGTATAACGAAGATGGTAGTTTCAAAGAAAATGGCGGTGTGACTAAGCCAACCAACCAAGATGTCGACTTAACCAACTACCAAGTCGTCGCTGACTTAAATGAGCTGCAAATGTGGGTGAAATTGCCTGCGCTTGGCAGTGATACCAACTGGGCTCATATTGATGTAAAGTCTTTGTTTAACAACAATTAACCTATGAGTGCTCAGATATTGATTCAAATGTAGATGAATACAAGCTAATTCTAAGCGCCTATATGATTGCGAATTTAAAAAAGGTGACCTTTGCGGGTCACCTTTTTTGGTTAGTCTCTAAAACTTGAGCTGATGGAAATCTAAACTCGTACGTTTAATTAGATGGGTTTTGCAATGAAATAAAGCGCTCAACGTAGGCATCTGTTGCTGCCATGATCGACTTTTTGATTTCCATAATCTGCTTAGAATGTGGGTTCCAAAGCGCGAACGAGAATTTCATTCCCATTTTCAATTGGTCTAACTCCAATGCTTCCAAACTTTCAGTTACATAGGGTGACTCTGACAACACCTTAGGTAACCATGCCCAACCGAGCTCGTCCTGAACCAGCTTTATAACTAAGGCAAGCTGATCAACTTCTTCATGGATCGCCGATACCAAGAGCTTGTCTTTGAGCCCTTCATCTTTAAATGCACTCAAAATAAACTGACGTGTGCTGCGCAAAGCGGTTAATGCTTCTGTCGGTGAAAGCTGGGAGAGTTTGCCTCCTTTTTTGACGAACGGCAAAAACTCGATATGGCCAATAAAGGTCGAGTCTTTACTGTACATTCCTTTGCCTTTGTCGATCATCACTAAGCCAAAGTGAATATCGCCACTTGCCAGCCCTTGTTCAATCTGACTCTTTGACCTGACTAGAAAGTTGACCTTCATATTCGGAAAGTCTTGGTCGAGTTGAGCTCGTATCGAAGAGAGTAGGCGATGTGGGGTCATACTAGGGTAGGCAAAATTGATGCTTTCTAGCCCACCGTAAGAAAGGCTTAACGCAATGTTATCGAAGATGCGAGATTGCTCAATCGCGGACTTAGCATAGTGGTAAAGAAGTTTGCCGTCTTCAGTAGGCTCCACCGTACGGCCTATGCGCTCGAATAACTCAACAGCTAACACATCTTCAAGGTTATTGATAACTTGGCCTGTGGTTGTGCGGTGCTTGTTTAATCGGGCTGCTGCTTTGCTGAATGAACGTTCTTCGTAAACGGTCACAAAGGAGAGTAACTGTTCAATACTAAAATTCATAGGCTGTACTCAATCATTAGGGCATTACATAAACCTATCAGATATTTGCAGGGTTAGGTAATTCATATGTCCAACTATGATGTGCGTAATGCGTAGGATTCAACACTTCGTCGTATCTTTTATTTGGATGTGTTTCATCCGTCCTAGTGGACTTTTAGATAGATCAGTTCCATTCAATAATGTCGGTGTACGGAAACGAGAGCCAACGGCTCGCTTATTCATAGGAGAGTGATAACTTAACTTACACTGGTATATATAATGATTAACCGAAATAAACTTTCTTTATCTATTCTTTCAATTGTAGCGACAACGCCTTTGTTCGCAGCGCATTTATTCGCAGAAGACGCTGAACCTAACCCGTCAGACTTAACGGAAACGAGTACCTCTGCGTACTTTGGTATGAGTAACCAAGGCGCTGTAAAGGGCTCAATATCTGGAGATTTTCATTTTGATAATGGGCAAACAGGCATGCTTACCGTCGAAGGAACAATGACTAAAGAGGGTAAGTATTCTGACAGTCGAGTCCAATATTTTCATGTTTTTTCAACAGAGAACAAAATTGTTCCAAGAGCGGCTTTATCGGTCGACGTTATTGATAACTCAATGTTTACTTCTGCATCTTTGGGCGGAGTCGCTGCGATTGATACCGGGGTTAAAGGGCTGCAGCTATTCCCACGCTTAGGCGTATTAGCGGGTGAATATTCTGATGCATCAATGTTGTCGTTTCACGCCGATAACAAAGAAGCGTTCGGCGGGTCAGCTGCTTTCTATATGATGTATCAATTGGGTGAAGATGGTACTTATATCGGGGCATGGCCGGAGTACAATTATTTAAACGGTGATATTGAAACGTCGATGCTTAAATCAACATTAATGATCGCAACGCCTTTCTCTAATGATAAAACTCGATGGGGTCAACTGAGAGTCGATAACACCACAGGTTATATGCAGTCCGAAATTCGTTCGATTGATATAGACGATACGGTTGTTTGGGCTAACTACAAATTCTATTTCTAACTTTTAATGTATAACCGGAAAGGCAGCGTTAACAACGCTGCCTTTTTAGTTGTTGGCGTGTTCAATTAAGTAGATGGATCGCAAGCCTTCCTGCCTACCATAAGAAAGTTAAATAATTAAAAAATACTGCCACCGAGGTAAGCCGCATTGAGGTGTGGGTTCTTAATTATATCAAAGAGTTAATTGTGCTTGATGAAGTTTGGATGAGTTTAGTCCGTCTTAAGTGATTTATTAGACTGACAAAGCTCATCAATAATGTGAGTCAAAGAGGCGGACAACGCTGACTTAATTTACTTACCTTTGGAGTCAACATCATGAACAAGCAAATCAAAGCTACTCAAATCAAACGTACGACCCTAGCAATGTTAGTGGCAATGTCACCAAGTGTCTTCGCTTACGATTTAGTGATTATGAATGGTCGAGTTATGGATCCTGAAACAGGGTATGACCAAGTTACTAATGTAGCCGTTGAAGATGGAAAGATCGTTGCTATCACTGGTGATGCTATTGAAGGCGATAAAATGATTGATGCTGAAGGTCTGGTTGTTGCACCTGGCTTTATTGATACTCACTCACACGTTGTAGCGATTCCTGTGATGCAAAAGCTGCATCTGCGTAGTGGTGTAACCACTCCATTGGCGCTAGAAGTTGGTGCTTATCCTGTGAGTGATTGGTATCAAAGGCTAGAAGGTCGTTCACAAACGAACTTTGGTGCAAGCGTTTCATCTGCTGGCATTCGAACCAAAGTTTTTAATGATGATTACCACACTCGCACGGGCACAATGATCAACGATATTTTTGATAGCCAAGAAACAAAAGCATCGCAGATTAGCTCTGATGCACTGACTGAGGTTGCATCAAGGCAGCAGATTGAAGTGATTTCTAAAATGGTCGACAAAGAGTTAAAAGATGGCGGTTTAGGCATCGGTGTTCCAGTTGGTTACATGTCTAAAGCTGCAACGACTATCGAAACTAAAGAGTGGCAAAGACTTGCGGGTGAATACGGTGTTCCAACCTTTTTACACGGTCGATTCTCAAGCCAACTTCCACCAACATCGGGCTTAATTGGTATTGAAGAGATGCTATCTGGAGTGGGCATTTATGGTGGTGGCTTGTTAGTTCAACACTTACATCAGCAAACGCTCAATGAAACACCGGTTGCACTTAAGATGCTAGACGATGCAAAAGTAAAAGGCATGAACGTCGCGGCAGAGATCTACCCATATAACTACGGCGCAACCATTGCAGCGGCAGACTACCTAGAGCCAACAAACTACCAGCGTAATATGGCACGAGACTACTCAGACATTATTGAAACAGAAACAATGAAGCCCCTAACCAAAGAGCGATATGAGCAATTGCTAAAAGAGGACCCTCAAGCGAGTGTTATGTTCTACGGTGCAACGGATCAAGATCTTAAAAACGCGCTCGCTCATGAGTCAACAATCGTCGGTAGTGATGCTTTTCCACTGATGAAAGAGAACGGAATGATGGCTTACAGCTGGAATACGTCTTATGAAGGTCTACAAGGACACCCAAGAGCCGCAGGTACTCAAGCACGAGTATTGAAAATGGTTCGTGAAGACAACCTAATGCCATTAATGGCTGCGGTTTCTAAAATGTCTTACATGCCGGCTAAATTTCTTCAAGACAATGGTATCAATCAAATGAGTAAAAAGGGTCGTATTCAAGTGGGCGCTGACGCTGATATAACGATGTTTGATCCAGAAACGGTAACGGATAACTCGACACTTAAAGAACCAGGTTTGCCATCAACAGGTATCCCGTATGTTGTGGTTAACGGTACAGTCGTCGTAGAAGACTCTAAAGTGCTGCCCAATGTTTACCCGGGCAAAGCGGTTCGTAATAGCGTTACTAAATAAATCTACCGAAACAAACTGTCATAAAAGCAGATGTGCGAATTTTGATTTCATGTCTGCTTTTTTATCGCCAAATTAGCATCTAAAGGGTAATCAAATGTTCCTAACAACCGCGGAACTCATAAATACGATCTCTGTTCTTGGTACGGCGGCTTTCGCTTTGTCTGCGGTATTGGCCGCGAGTGAAAAAAAGACGGATATTTTCACGGTGGCGGTATTGGGTGTAATTACGGCAGTAGGGGGAGGTAGCACACGTGATGTATTGCTCGGTGTGACCGTGTTTTGGTCAGAGGAACTATATTATGTTTGGATCGCGGTTGTGAGTAGTTTAATGGGTTTTATCTGTGTTTCGTTTTTGAAGAAGCGATGGTTTCATACGATTAACCTTTACGTCGATGCTATTGCTATCGCCATGTTTGCGATTCAAGGGACCGAAAAAGCATGGAGCTTAGGTTTCGGGCTACCACTCGGTCCAATCATGTTGGGTATTATTACCGCCGTGGGGGGAGGCGTTATTAGGGACGTATTGATTCAACGTCCAACCTTACTGTTATCAAAGGAGCTTTATGCTATTCCTGTGGCGTTAGGGTGTACATTACATGCCACAACTCTGGCGTTGTTGCCACAGTACACAGATGTAAGTGCGATCGTTTCTATTGCCTCCGTGATTTACATACGTCACCTAGCAATCAGTAAAACAATCGCCGTTCCTAACTGGGCAACACTGAAGCCTATGTAAGAGGTGTCCCTGACAATACTATCATCCCCAATGATCTCTTTACTCTAGTTAAAACTCCATGATACGTTCGTGACCAATCATGTTGGGTTATAAGTAAGGACAAGCCAATGTCATTAGAAGGCGCAGTTACATTCTTTATTGCCATGTTTATATTTGGCATTACTCCGGGGCCCGGTGTATTTGCGATTTTGGCTCGTGGTATGGTCGATGGATGGCGAAAGTGCATCTCGCTTTCTGTGGGAATGATATGCAGTGATCTGATTTATCTTGCGCTCGCCTGTTTTGGTCTAGCGACGATTGCTGAGAACTGGTCATTGGCCTTTGAGGTGATTCGCTACGTTGGTGCCGCTTATCTGATTTACTTGGGCTACAAGATGTTTAAGAGCCTACCTGAAGTGCAAGGTTCGGCGGAGCTCGCAGCAAAACAAAGTCAGAAATCAGAACTCGCCAGTTTCGCGCAAGGCTTTTTGATCTCAGCATCAAATCCGAAAGTGATTTTGTTCTATATTTCATTCTTACCGACGTTCATTGACCTGACGGTTTTGCAGTCACAAGATATCATATTGGTTTCTGTTTTAGCGGCTGTTGCTCTGATGTCTGGTTTAATGCTCATTGCAATGGGTGCGGGCAGAATGGCAAGTTTACTTAAAACGCCACGCGCTCATAAAAGATTAAACCAAAGTGCAGGTGGAATAATGATTGCGGCTGGCTCATATTTGGCGATAAATCGATAAACACGATTCTTTAAACAAGAAGGCGAACCGATGGGGTCGCCTTTTTCGTATGGATTTACGCTTTGTTAGTAAATCTAAGCGTCTACAAAAATCACTTCACCAGTAAGGAAGCCATCGACTGAGCGCTCGAATGCTTTGCCGACTAACTTGCTTGGTACGGGCTCAAAACCTGGCATCATTTCACCGTAAACATCCCACGCTTCAGCGAGCACGGTCGGGTTGATGACATTGATGCGTGTGTTTCTTGGCATCTCATACGCGACACATTTTACAAAAGTATCAATCGCGCCGCTGGTGGTCGCATCTGCAATCGCGAAAGGGATTGGCTTAACATTCAAAATACCGCTAATCAGTGTAAACGAACCACCATCAGCTATGTACTTTTGGCCGATACGAACAAGATTAATCTGTCCCATCATTTTGCTCATTACCGTGGTCATCCATTGTTCTTCTGTCATATCTGCAAAAGTGTTGTATTCGCAAAGGCCGACGGTGTTAACAACCGCATCAAAGTGTCCCACGTTCTTGTAAAGCGCAATGTTGTGGTGTCTGCTCCGTGTTTCTCCATCGTACCCATGTATCTAAATACCACTGACTCAATTGCCTTCTTACCATCAAGAGCGATAGAAGGCTTGAATTTGGTGACAATCCCAATGGAACAATCACCAGAGAGTTTCGATGTGATAGCCGCATGGCACCCTAGATACAACGATGATCCGCTACAAAAATGGGTCACATCTTTGTTGGAAGTTGAATAGTTAGGAACAAGAAGTCGTTTCAGTCGATCATTGAATCATGCGTGGGCTCAAAGAAATGGATCAAACTTAATCAGTGTCTAACTCAAGTTCTTCCTACAGTATTACTGATAGAAAACTCATTCACGCCTTATGTGACAATGCTTCCAGTAAGTATGAGAGATTTAAAGTTATAAAATTGACTAAATTTAGATGGGTTATAGAAAATTAAGTTGAGTTTTAAGTGTGCTATTCAAGATGTATAGTTAGTGATAATTCATTGGGTTATTGAATCTTTTAGTTATCAGCTGATGTGGGTGTTATGAAGAAAAACGGCTTTACGTTAATGGAATTAATCGTTGTCATCGTGATACTCGGTGTTTTAGCCGTTACGGCAGCTCCGAGGTTTCTTAATATTCAAGAGTCAGCGAGAGAAGCAGTACTTGAAGGTGTTGCTGGCGCGATGGAAGGGGTAATCACTCAGGTAACCTCAAAGGCCATTATCGCTGGGCTTAATCCGGATGCAACAAACCCAGGTGATCAGAGCAACTACGTAATCGATTTTGGTATTGGTAGCGTTGAAGTCGATTGGGGAACGCTATGCCCTGAAAGTCAAGGAGAGTCTGGTGATAATCCATTAAAAATGCTCGATTTCCTTACCTTATCAGATGATGACAGCCTAACTTCTGATTTTGGTAATCGACACACTGTGATCGGCTATGACTACGACTTTACCCAAGCTGAATTAGATAGCACGAACATAACGGATGCGGAGCTAGAGGCGCGCCAAGGTTGTTTTGTTCTTTATGACTCTTTTGGCCGAACAAATGGCAGCCAGTGTCCTGCTGAAGGATGTGAGTGTACAGTTCGTATTGTGAACAACAATTGTTAAACCGAACCCTTTAACTGATTTTTAGACTTCGAATAAAAAGCGCGTTATTACCGATTGGTAGTAACGCGCTTTTTTGTACTAGCTTATTCGTCTATTTTAGTTTGCTAACGCAGCATCTGCTGGTGGCAAGTCACGCTTATTAATCACGTAACGTAAGCGTAGTAACATCAGAGCCGCTGACACACTCAACCCTGTCAGAATACCAATCCAAAAGCCTTCTTCACCCATTGCAGGCACAATGTGGTCTGTTAAACCTAATACCATGCCCAGTGGTAGTGCTAAGCCCCAGTATGAAGCGATAGCTAAGATCATCGGGATCTTAGTGTCTTTATAGCCACGCAGTGCGCCGTTAGCAGACGTTTGCAATGCATCGCTGAATTGGTACATAGCGGTAAAGGTCAACAATACTGCTGCTGTCGCGCTTATTGTAGGGTCGGTGGTGTAAAGCCTAATGATCCACTCAGGGAACAGCAGGAACATCGCTACTGAAAGCAATGAAATCAAAGCTGCAACCAAGATACCGACTTTACTACGCTCAATAGCGCCAAGTTCGTCTTTCTCGCCTAATGCATGTCCAACGCGAATCGTAATGCCAAATGAGATACTCATAGGAATCACGTAAGTCAGGCTCGAGATATTAAGTGCAATTTGTGCGGCTGCCACGTTCTCTGCACCAATACGACCAATCATCAATGCGATTACCGCAAAGATGCTGCCACATACCGCGATGTTCATCCCGATAGGTAATCCTAATCTTAGAAGGTGAAGCATCTCTTTTGCTTTTGGCTTAGCGTCTGCAAAGCTGATGATTGTTTTGTAGTGGTGATGGCCTTTAATGTAGGAATAGAACATCCCCGACATTAGCCAATACACCAAGCTTGTTGCCCAACCACAACCCACAGCGCCCATTTCGGGGAAGCCGAATTTACCGTAAATAAGCACGTAGTTGACCGGAATATTCACCAACAAACCAACCACAGAAATGATCATCGGTACTTTGGTGTTGTTCATACCTTCACAGAAGCCATTCAAAGTGTAGAACAGGGCGATACCCGGCACACCAAAGGCTAGGGCAAACGCATAATCGCTGCCAATAGGAATAATCTCAGCGGCTACACCAATCCATTCTAAGATCGGTTTCGCACTCACCAAATAAGCGATGAGTAATACGCTAGCAATCAATGCCAACCAAACCATCTGGAAGAACTCAACCGAGATACTTTGAAAGTCGCGTGCGCCTCGGTGGTAAGAGACAACAGGCGTTAACGCCATAATCACGCCACGCAGTAGCAGCAATACAGGAATCCAAAGGCTGGTGCCAAGTGCAATAGCGGCGAGATCGGCAGGGCTTACTTGGCCAGCCATAGTCGTATCGACAAATCCCATCGCTTGGGTAGCTATTTGAGTCAAAATGATTGGAACCGAAAGATGCATAAGCGCACCCGATTCACGAGTAAAAGGACGAAGTTTCGTTAGCATGGAAGTTCACAACACCAATATAAATACACGAATGATGGCAGGATGGCCGGTGTGCATTTTAGGATGTGCCCCGTTGGGCGGGCGACAATATAAACACCTTACCGTATAGGGTCAAGCATTGGGTTTATAGGGGCTAATTCGCTCTGGAGGAATGCCAGATTTGCAGGGTTTAGATACTGTTTCTATGTACATAACCCAATGATTTTTATGTGAATCATACTAGATAGAAAAATTCTATATTTAAATGCAGAATTTTTCTGTCTAATATAGCTGTTAGCCATACAAAGTCCACGGAACAAATTTGTCTATGGTATTATTAGCGTTATCAGACATTAGCTTCTACTATCAATGCTTACTCAGACTATCGAAGAACTCAAAAAAGCTACACCTCTTAAAGTTATTTCTATCATTTCAGATTTTGCAACGATACTCGGTGTTTCGGTCGGTACGTTAGTTGCCGGACCTTTGCTGGGTGAGTTGACCGGAAAGGGGTTTGAACTTTCAGACTTTTTATGGGCCGTATTCTTCTACTTTTTATTCATTTCATTGTTCGCTTTCGGTTTTACTGGGCTAATAAAGCAGTCTATTCACCGTATCAAAAATAAACGCTACCTGAGTGGCATTTTGTCGTTAGCAGGCACATTACTTTTTGTTACGTTGACAATAAATTTCTTCCCTAATTTGACAAACCTATTTGGTAATGTTTCAGGTAGTCGTTATCTGCTTCCACCTAAGCCAAGTTTAGTCAACGCACAATTGAATTCTTTGAAGTTTGAAAAGAAAGGGGAAATTCTTTTCTTGAAAGGTAATATTAAATTTGACGAGACTGCGGATCCAAATGACTATACCGTCGCTCTGTACCTTATGAATAAAGAAACAGGCGAGTATGAGTATAGCTATTTTGGGCTAAATAAAACTTACGCACTCTTAAATTCAAATGGTGATTTCACAATGCCAAAGGTACCGTCACGCTCCAAAGAAAATGCATATATCGCAGTTTATTTGTTAGCTGATAAGCAAAGTGGTATGGGCAGACTGTTTCCAAACAAACTTACGCAAATTCCAGCTAAGAGTATGGACCAGTTAGGAGCTATAGCGTTCAAAGTCCCATAATGCCTGGCTAACAAACTGTTTAAGAGTGATTCGCAACGCGTGGCGTTTTTACTATGCGTTGCTTTTAGTGTTTAAGGTGGTATGCGGCGGCATAGGTACTGCGTTGCTCACACCTTAACAGGGCGTTGAACTAAGCCGCTTCGCGGAGGACTTTCCTCTCACTTATTCTATAGACCAAACTTATGATGTATCCATAGATTAAGGAATGCATCATGACCCCATTAAGACAACAACTTATCGATGAAATGGCGGTTCGCCATTTTTCTCCGAAAACCCATGCAAGCTATTTACGTTGGGTTAAAGATCTATCTACTACTTACGATCTGTCCCCTGATTTACTCACCGATCAACAGATTAGTGCGTATTTACGGACGCTTACCACAGAGCGGAGCTTAAGTAGTAGTACTTGTGCTCAAGCGTTGAATGCCATCTTGTTTTTTTATCGTGCTGTTTTGAATCGAGCATTTGAAGAGCGACTGGTTCCCCCGATTAAACGCGCCAGTAAAATACCGGAGCTGCTGAATCGCGAGGAAGTAAGAAGTATCATAAGTCATTGTCGAAGCCTTAAATATCAGACCGCACTTGAAATGTGTTACGGGTGTGGCTTACGTGTCAGTGAGGTCGTCGGCCTGTACGTGAAAGACATCGATGGTACGGCGAAACGACTGCACATTCATTGTGGTAAAGGTAAAAAAGATCGCTTTGTTCCAGTGGGTGATAGCCAGCTGAATCATCTTCGAAATTACTGGCGTCATTATCACCCCACCGTAGTGCTGTTTCCCAGCCTAGAGCCCGAAAAGCCATTGGGTATTAGCTCTTTGCAGAAGTGCTTCAAAGCTGCAAAAGTTGAGGCTAACGTTAGAAAATTAGGGGGAATACACGCCCTGAGACACGCTTATGCAACTCATCAACTTGAATCGGGCATGCCTTTGAATGTTCTGCAGCGTTACCTTGGGCATTCGAATATCAAAACGACATTGAGGTACACCCATTGGATAGGTCATCACAACGAAAGCTCGGACGGAAGTAAGTTCGACTTAGTTGCTCAACTATGGGAGGAGAGCAAATGAACGCATTATCTCCTTACCAAGCCGTATTAACCCAAGGCTTAGAAGAGCTTGATAAAAGCAAAGTCACACCGAGGCAGTGGCAAGTGCTTAACCATTTAAGAGACTGCCGAACAGAGCGTATGGGTAGTTACGACTGGCGTTGTCAACAATGCGGTCATGAAACGCGTTGGTACTGCTCTTGTCGAGACCGTCATTGCCCCAGTTGCCAAGAGCAGATGAGGCAGCAATGGTTAATAAAGCGAAGCCAAGATATTTTACCCGTGGCCTATCATCATATGGTTTTTACCTTACCTCACGAATTCAATGCTCTGGTTAAAGCGCATCCTAAGGTTGTTTATCAATGCTTGTTTCATTCCGTGTGGGCAACATTATGCGCGTTTACTAATGAGCGGCATCACCTTGTCGGTCAACTTGGAGCATTAATGGTTCTTCACACTTGGGGAAGAAATCTGAGTCAACATACGCATATTCATTGCCTGTTACCGAGTGGGGTGCTTACAAAAGATCGGCAATGGCAACCGACAAGAAAATCGAGCTATCTGCTTCCGGTTAAAGCCTTATCCGTTCGCTTTAAGAAAGAGATGTTATGTCGAGTAAGCCAGTTGATAGCGACACACAGTAACTTATTAGAGGAAGCCGCTAATAAGAGATGGGTTGTGTACAGTAAACCTGTACTGCACGAGCCCACAGCAGTAGTGGGTTATCTATCTCGGTATTGCAATCGTATCGGGTTAAATCCAAATCAATTAAGTTATAACGTGGATGGCCGTATCACGATGAGTTACAAAGATTATCGAACCAACGGGACTCAAAGAATGTGTTGTAATGCGGGCGAGTTACTTCGACGCTTACTTTTACATGTGTTGCCTAAAGGACTAATGCGAATACGCTATTATGGCTTTTTAGCTAACGCGGTACGGGTAAAAGCGATCGCGGAAATTAGGCATAGCTTACGAGAGCGACCCGCAGAGAAGTCGGAAGTGATGAAAGAGAAACCGTGTTGTCCGAACTGCCATAGCAACAGCATGGTACTCGTGTGCATCAATATTAGACCTAGGATAGTCGTTTCAGAGCACCGACTGACCTAGTTGTCTGATTATAATGAATAAAATTATCGTTGTGTTATGGCGAGAGAGGGGTATTGTTCGCTTTTAAAAAGATTATGCAACGGGTATAGTCGCTGTAGCTAAATTGGCGGCTAGAAATGGAAAATGGACGGCTGACGATGTACTGGTCTTAATGATAATAGTGGAACGTAAGTCAGTCCTAAAAAGCAAATTCCATAGATAGAAGCGGCCAAGTCCAACAGGTATTTATCCATTGTGCTACGACAACGGATAAATACTTAAGCGTTATGTGATATTCGCTACCAGTTGGGATTAATGGTAAGATCTTGCTTAGGTAATCAGTTAGAACAAATCAATGAAATATACATCTGCAACTTCAACTTTGGCCTTCGGTTACGTAAACAAAGCAAATAAAGCTAGTAAGCCTGTGCGGCACGATAGCGAGTCAGATAAGCAATATAATGACCGTCTTATCGAATGGGACGATTTATACAATGCCACTTTGGATGAAATGGAAATAAAGGATTACGAAGCGAGACTAAAATATAGAATATTCAAATCCTAGTCACCATCACATAACAAATTGTTCAAGCAGACAGCTAACGTTTGGCGATTTTGGTTTGATTTGGGTTTAGTGATTACAGTAGCTTTGTTTAGGTGCAGTGGCAGTTAGCTGCTGCTTAACAAGGCTACATGGATTCCCCCGGTTGTCAAACATCCGCCAAACTTATGTTGATGAGTTTTGGACTGCCGCTCTACATTCGGCCTACTTATCGACGATTCGCATACGTCGTGGCCCTGATGACTTTACGCGACTGCGGTGCCTTATTCGTTAGATGACATCTAGTGTGTCCGCCGCATTAACAGGCTCTCCGCAAGTGGTCTTAACCTATCTCCATCATTAGCGTCTGCAATGACCCGGTGGGTTTAACTCTTTATGCTGCTTCGGTTTTTACTTAAGCAGCATAGTTTTCATATTCTGTTTGATTGTGTAAAAGTGACCATATAATTCTTGCGTTCTTCGCGGCCAGTGCCACTATTGCTCGGTTCATACCTCTTCGTTCTAGAACGCCTCGACACCACTGACTTAACTTATCTTGCTTGTCGCCAAGATTGGCAATCACGGTCCTTGCGCCATGAACTAATAGTGTTCGTAAGTATTTATCACCGTGTTTGGTTATTCGGCCTAAGCGAGGTTTTCCTCCTGTGGAATATTGCTTTGGTACGAGTCCCAGCCAAGCAGAGAAATCACGGCTTTTATCAAATTGAGAGCCATTGTCTATCGAAGCGAGTATCGCAGTAGCGGTTTGAGGACCAATGCCTCGAACCTTCATCACTCGTTGAACATTAGTGCTGACCTTAGCAAAAGAGTCAAAGACTTGCTCGGTATCGGCGATACGTTGATTCAATTCATCAAGGTGGTGATAAGCATCGGCAATAACTGTTCTTGCGAGGTGTGGCAGTTCATTTTCTGCATCTTCGAGCATTAAGGGAACGTGTTTCAGCAATGAAGAGCGACCAACAGGAATTATTAATCCGAATTCAGAAAGCAGGGCACGCATGCGATTCATAAGCGCCGTGCGTTCACGAACCCAATGCTCTCTCATTCTATGTACCGATAGGATGGCTTGTTGCTCGGGGGATTTTACGGGTACAAAGCGAGTTGATGGACGCTGAACAGCTTCGCATATGGCAACAGCATCATTAAGGTCGTTCTTTCCCTTAGTTCGATAAGGGATTACGTATTTAACGGCCATAATACGGGCGTCGTGACCGAACTTATTGAGTGTTCTTGCCCAATAATGTGCACCACCACACGCTTCAACGCCTATACGCATGAGTGGCATATTTGCTATTGTAGTCAGTAGTTTAGAGCGAGTTACCGACTTATGAAGTATGACTTTACCATTTTGGTCTACGGCATGAAGACTAAAGTGGTTTTTAGCTAGGTCGATACCGCAGAAATAAGAATAATCAGACATGGTGCCTCCGATGCATTTAAGTACCACATAAGTGTGGCAGATCCTCGGTAGGGGGAATCCATGTCATTCGTTAGGTCATAGAGGTAAAAATGAATCCTAGAGTAGTTGTTAATGAGACACATTGGTTTGAAATTAATGCGCACGCAGATATGTGCCCGCATTGTCACTATTCAATAAAACCAACAAATATTACTTCCAGCTTGAGTGGAAACCCTGATAAATCTGGGACGAAATTAGAGCTTGTATATCGCTGTACACGGAATGAGTGCAGCAGGTTATTTATCAGCTCATATATTCGGACTGCGATGCAAGGAACAAGTAGAGTCGGTGTTTTTAAGTATAAAAATTCATCGCCCGTTACTGTTAAAAATGAGCAGTTTCAAGATGAAATTAAGCAAGTGTCCCCTAGTTTTTGTGACATTTTCAATCAAGCTAGTGCTGCAGAGCAATATGGTTTGCATGAAATTGCTGGAGTTGCATATAGAAAGGCACTTGAATTCCTAATTAAGGATTACTGTATTTATAAACACAACGATTCCGCTGATAACATCAAGTCCTTACAATTAGCGAAAGTTATCGGACAGTATGTATCAGATACAAACATAAAAGAGTGTGCAAAACGAGCAACATGGTTGGGTAATGATGAGACTCATTATGTTCGTAAGTGGGGGGATAAGGACTTGAGTGACCTTAAAATACTAATTCGACTAACTTTGGGCTGGGTACTTAATTGCATTTTGACTGAGAAGTATCTGTCTGAAATGACCTAACAAAGCATTTAAGACGGATTCTCAACGCTTGGCAATTTCAGTTTGGGTCAGCTTTAGTGTTTAAGGTGGCAAGGTTTTAGGTAGGGTGGTGGCGTTGCTTACTGCTTAACGTGTCTAGCCGTCATGGAGCTTGCTATGTTCAAAGTGATAGAATAGTATCACTTTAGTCTTCCTTTGGAGCAGCTCTCATGAAAGTAGAACTAGTTACATCACTTAAACGTCAAGCAACTAAAATCCTCGCCGATCTCCACGACACCAAAGAACCGGTGCTAATTACTGAGCATGGTAAGCCATCTGCGTATCTAGTTGACGTTGATGACTACGAATTTATGCAAAATCGTTTAGCTATTCTTGAGGGTATAGCACGAGGTGAACGCGCACTAGTTGACGGTAAAGCGGTAAGTCATGATGAAGCCAAGGACAAAATGTCAAAATGGCTGAAATAATCTGGACTGAGCCAGCGTTATCTGACCTCAACGATATCGCAGAATACATCGCACTTGAAAATATCGTTGCTGCAAAGCAGTTAGTACAAACGATCTTCTCTAAAGTCGAACGACTACAAACTAGCCCAGAGTCAGGTCGTATCCCACCCGAACTAGAACATTTAAGTTATCGTGAAGTTGTCGTTAATCCATGTCGTGTTTTCTATAAGCAAGACGGCGACAAGGTGTTTATTCTGTTTGTTATGCGTGCTGAGAGAGATTTACGCAAGTTCCTGTTGAGTAAGCAATAATCGTTGGGAATGAGCGGCTAACAAATCATTCAAGATTGGTTTGCAACGCGTGGCGTATTTGCTGTTGTAGTCAGTGGTTTAGAGCGAGTTACTGACTTATGAAGTAGGACCTTACCATTTTGGTCTACGGCATGAAGACTGTAGTGGTTTTTAGCTAGGTCGATACCGCAGGAATAAGAATAATCAGACATGGTGCCTCCGATGCATTTTAGTACCACATAAGTGTGGCATATCCTCGGGAGGGGGGAACCATGTCATTCGTTAGTTGCCTTATTTATATCTCATGTTCAACTTACTGTACAAGTAGGGTGGTGAAGACTATACTTGTACAGTAAATTGAACATGTGGAGGTTGTTATGAAAATCGTATCTTTTACTGAAGCTAGAAATGGTCTCAAAGCTGTTTTAGACGGTGTAGTTAATGATGCTGATACAACAGTTATTACACGCCGTGATTCTGAGGATGCAGTGGTTATGTCTTTAGACTACTACAATAGCCTTATGGAGACAGTTCATTTACTACGCTCTCCTCAAAATGCTGAACACCTAAACCGTTCGATAGCACAGTACCGTGCTGGTAAAACAACAGCACGAGAGTTAATTGATGAGTAGTCAACGTTTATTGTCGTGGACTGATGACGCTTGGAATGACTACCTGTATTGGCAAACTCAAGAAAAGAAAACACTCAAGCGCATCAATAAACTCATCAATGATGTTAAGCGCTCTCCATTTGAGGGCATCGGTAAACCAGAGCCATTAAAAGAGAACTTATCTGGTTTTTGGTCTCGTCGTATTGATGATACTAATAGGCTTGTTTATGCAGTCGATGATCAGGCTATAACGATAATTTCGTGTCGTTACCACTACTAAATCAGGTTCAGAGAACAGGCATCTAACTAGAGACTATGGCGCCAATACCAATTTGGCGCTATCTATCTTGTCCATACCATCACTGTTTAGTTTGAAACCTAACGCTGTACAAGTCTTCTACTGCCAAAGAGCCAGCAGAAATACAAATAACCCAATCCCAAGCGTTACTTTTAGAAGCAAGCCAAGAGGGGCTCCACCTTTTGGCGCTTTATTACAACATCCCATCATCGTTTCCTCATTCATCATTGGATTCATTTCACCTTAAACCTTTCCCTTACGGTAAGGTCAATGCATTTGTTTACGTCGAATTTCAGAAAACAAAAAGGCGAACCATTTGGTTCGCCTTTTGTTATGTTTCGCTGCTTAGCGCCGCTACGAATTAGTCTTCGTAGTTATCGATGCTTGGGCAAGAACAGATTAGGTTACGGTCGCCGTATACGTTGTCTACACGGTTAACTGTTGGCCAGTACTTCGAGTTCTTCGTTGCTTTCGATGGGAAGCAAGCCAGCTCGCGAGAGTAAGGGCGATCCCATTCTGCGCCTGAAAGGTCAACTTGTGTGTGCGGTGCGTTTACTAGAGGGTTGTTGTCTAGTGGCCATTCACCCGCTTTCACTGCTGCCATTTCGTGACGGATTGCGATCATCGCTTCACAGAAACGGTCTAGCTCTTCTAAATCTTCTGATTCAGTTGGCTCTACCATTAGTGTGCCAGCGACTGGGAAAGACATAGTAGGTGCGTGGAAACCGAAGTCCATTAGACGCTTAGCAATATCTTCTTCGCTGATGCCTGTGTCTTCTTTAAGTGGACGAATATCGATAATACATTCGTGCGCTACGCGGCCGTTAGTGCCACGGTAAAGAACAGGGTAGTGAGGACGTAGTTTTTCCATCACGTAGTTGGCGTTCAGAATCGCTACTTTCGTTGCGTCTGTTAGACCTGGTTCGCCCATCATAGCGATGTAAGCCCAAGAGATAGGTAGGATTGAAGCACTACCTAGATCTGCAGCTGATACCGCGTAGTCAGAACCTTGTACACCGTTTTCGATGTGACCTGGTAGGAAAGGTGCTAGATGTGATTTAACACCGATAGGGCCCATACCCGGACCGCCACCACCGTGTGGGATACAGAATGTTTTGTGTAGGTTCAAGTGAGATACGTCTGAACCGATGAAGCCAGGTGAAGTTAGACCTACTTGAGCGTTCATATTCGCGCCGTCTAGGTAAACCTGACCGCCCGCTGCGTGTACTTGTTCACACACTTCTTTCACTTGCTCTTCGTATACGCCGTGCGTAGAAGGGTAAGTGATCATGATGCTTGATAGGTTTTCTTTGTGCTTCTCGATTTTCGCTGCTAGGTCTGCCATGTCGATGTTGCCATCTTCATCACACTTAACAACCACTACCTTCATTGAAACCATTGATGCTGTTGCAGGGTTAGTACCGTGCGCAGAGCTTGGAATCAGACAAACGTTACGGTGAGCTTCACCGCGGCTTGCGTGGTAACGTTGAATCGCGATTAGACCTGCGTATTCGCCAGATGCACCAGAGTTAGGCTGTAGTGAGAAATCGTCATAACCAGTGATTTCGCATAGCTTCTCTTTAAGATCTTTCGCTAGTGCTGTGTAACCAGCCGCTTGCTCTAGAGGTGCGAATGGGTGAATTGAACCAAACTCAGGCCATGTTACTGGGATCATCTCAGCAGCAGCGTTCAGCTTCATCGTACAGCTGCCCAGTGGGATCATGCCGTGCGTTAGTGAGAAATCTTTGTTCTCAAGCTGTTTTAGGTAACGCATCATTTGCGTTTCGCTGTGGTGCGTGTTGAATACTGGGTGAGTTAGGAACTCTGATTCACGACGGCAGTTTTCTGGAATTGCGGCAAACTCGTTTGATGCAATGTCAGAAGAAAGTGCTTGAATGTCTTCTTTCACGTCGAAGATAGCGAATAGGGCATTCACATCATCTACAGTAGTTGTTTCGTCTAAGCTGATACCGATCTTACCAGGAAGTAGACGTAAGTTGATGTCTGCTGCTTGCGCTTTCGCGTACAGTGCATCTGTCTTATCTTCTGAGTTGATTGTGATGGTATCGAAGAAGCTGTTATTCGTTAGCTCGTAACCTGCTTTAGTCAGGCCAGCGGCTAGGATAGCTGTCATGTGGTGTGTACGACGAGCAATAGTACGTAGGCCTTCTGCACCGTGGTAAACCGCATAGAAAGACGCCATGTTTGCTAGAAGTGCTTGAGCTGTACAGATGTTCGATGTCGCTTTTTCGCGGCGGATGTGTTGCTCACGAGTCTGCATTGCCATACGTAGCGCTTGGTTACCGTGAGTATCGATTGAAACACCGATTACACGACCTGGCATTGTACGTTTATGCTTTTCACGAGTACCCATGAATGCAGCGTGTGGACCGCCGTAACCCATAGGAACACCAAAGCGTTGAGCTGAACCGATTACTACGTCTGCGCCCATTTCGCCAGCTGGCTTAAGTAGAGCAGAAGCGAGTAGGTCAGTAGCAACGGTTACTAGAGTTTTGTTTGCTTGAGCCTTCGCAATGATGTCTGTTAGATCGCGAACTTCACCTGTTGTACCAGGGTATTGAACTAACGCACCAAATACGTCTTGCTCTGGAAGTGTTTCAAGAGCGCCAACCATTACTTCAAAACCGATGTACTCAGCACGAGTTTTAACAACTTCTAGTGTTTGAGGGTGAACATCGTCAGCAACGAAGAATACTTTGCTCTTGCTTTTACCAGCACGCTTACACAATGTCATTGCTTCGCCAGCCGCTGTCGCTTCATCAAGAAGTGATGCGTTTGCGATTTCCATACCCGTTAGGTCCATTACCATTTGTTGGTAATTTAGTAGAGCTTCAAGACGACCTTGAGAAATCTCTGGTTGGTATGGTGTGTAAGCTGTGTACCAGCCTGGGTTCTCTAAAACGTTACGTAGAATAACGTTTGGAGTGAATGTGTTGTAGTAGCCTTGGCCAATGAAAGTACGTTTCACTTGGTTTAGGTTAGCGATCTCTTTAAGAGAGGTCAGCATGTCCATTTCGCTCAGTGGCGCAGCAAGTGTCATTGGTTTTTCAAGGCGGATTTGTGCAGGAACCGTTTCGTCGATCAGTGCGTCTAGGCTAGTCGCGTTGATCGCTTCGAGCATTTTTTGCTGGTCTGCTTTATTTGGGCCGTTATGACGAGCAACAAACTCGTTTTGAGTACCCAGGTCTTTCAGTAATTGGCTTTGAAGTAATTCAGTCATGATATGTTCTACTTTCTCTCTGGAGCCGTGAGCTAGCCCCTAAAATTAAGCTGCTCAAAAGAGCAGCTTTATCGTAATGAGGTTACCTATTAGTCTTCTTCGATAGAGCTTAGGTATTCTTCCGCATCTTTAAGGTTGTCTAGTTCAGACGCATCAGACATCTTCACTTTAACAATCCAGCCACCTTCATAAGGTTCTTCGTTGATTAGCTCTGGGCTATCTTCTAATTCTTCGTTGATTTCTACGATTTCACCAGAGATTGGTGCGTAGATATCAGAAGCAGCTTTCACTGACTCAACTAGAGAGAAGCTTTCGCCAGCTTCAATTTCGTCATCAGTGTCAGGCAGGTCAACAAACACAACGTCACCTAGCATCTCTTGAGCGTGCTCAGAAATACCGATAGTTACAGTACCGTCACCGTTGTCTTTTACCCACTCGTGGCTGTCTGCAAACTTTAGTGTATTGTCCATTGCTTATTCTCCAAAAATTTATGAGGTTTTAATTTAAATCTTAAAAACGGTCTAACGGTAAAGAGGGAAGCGCTTGCAAAGCTCTTTAACTTGCTTGCGAACACGTTGCTCAACTTCAGCGTTGCCTTCAGGGCTTTCAACTAAGCCATCAAGTACATCGCCGATCCATTCACCGATAAGTTTGAATTCTTCAGTGCCAAAACCACGACTGGTTCCAGCTGGCGTACCTAAACGAATGCCAGAAGTAATCATAGGCTTCTCTGAATCGAATGGTATACCATTTTTGTTACATGTGATCCCTGCACGCTCTAACGCTTCTTCAGTTACGTTACCTTTCAAGCCCTTAGGACGAAGGTCAACCAGCATTAGGTGCGTGTCTGTTCCGCCAGTCACAATGTCACAACCGCGAGTTTGCAACACTTCAGCAAGAACTTTTGCGTTGTCGATCACTGAATCAATATAAGTATTAAATTCTGGGCCAAGTGCTTCGCCAAACGCCACTGCTTTAGCCGCGATAACGTGCATTAATGGGCCGCCTTGTAGGCCAGGGAACACTGCAGAGTTGATCTTTTTGTTGATGTCTTCGTGGTTAGTCAGAATCATACCGCCGCGTGGGCCACGAAGTGTTTTGTGCGTTGTTGTAGTAACAACGTGTGCGTGTGGTAGTGGGCTAGGGTGAGCACCTGTCGCGATAAGACCCGCGATGTGTGCCATATCAACCATTAGGATTGCGCCAACTTCGTCAGCGATTTCACGGAACTTAGCGAAATCAATAACGCGTGGGATAGCACTACCACCAGCAATAATCATTTTAGGTTGGCTTTCGATCGCTAAAGCGCGAACCGCTTCGTAATCGATTTCAAGAGTGTCGCGGTCAACGCCGTATTGCACTGCGTTAAACCATTTACCAGACATTGCAGGACGTGCACCGTGTGTAAGGTGACCACCAGCGTCAAGAGACATACCTAGGATAGTATCGCCAGGTTGAAGTAGGGCAAGTTTAACTGCACCGTTTGCTTGAGCGCCAGAGTGAGGCTGTACGTTTACGTATTCACATTTGAACAGCTGCTTAGCGCGTTCGATTGCGATAGCTTCTACTGTATCTACGTGCTCACAACCACCGTAGTAACGACGGCCTGGGTAGCCTTCAGCGTATTTGTTGGTTAGGCAGGTGCCTTGAGCTTGCATTACTGCTTTAGAAACGATGTTCTCGGAAGCAATAAGTTCGATTTGTTCGTTTTGACGAGCGTTCTCTGCTTGGATTCCAGCAAATACTGCGTCGTCAGTCGCAGATAGGTTCGTAGAGAAAAAACTGTCTAAGCTATGGTTTTGGTAAGCGTTCATTGTCGAGACCTTTCATTAAGCTAATGGTGATTGTTTTTATAGTCCATTAGGTCTTACGTTGATTTCTGCATCGGTATCGTTTGCGCTATATAGGTACAGATAAACGTTAATTGCGTTTTAAATATACTCTTACAGCGTCTAAGCGATCGTTGTAGGGTCAATGCAGCACGAATTGGTTCCCAAAAGTTCGGGTAAAAACAGCTCTTACAAATGTTAAAACTATCATTTGCGACAAGCTGAAGTAGCATCTCTTCATCTAACAAGTCGATAACATAGCTCCGATAAAATCAATTTTCAACAAAAATTTCCAATAGGAAACAACTTTTCTCGTTTTGCTACAGGGAGCACGCTTTATTTCTGTGTGTGCTCTTTAATCAACAAAGCGCTTCATGCAACAATGAAATGAATAGACAGGAAGTAAGAAAATAATGAGGGACCTATGTCAGAAGACATTTATGATGAGTACCCATCTTTAACGTTGGCGAAAGAAACGTTAGACCAGAATATAGAGCCACTTAGGCTAGGCCAGCGCATTAAAGATATCCGCGGCAAGCTTGGGATCACGCTAGAAGAAGCAAGCCAAAGAACTGGCTTAGCGCGCTCTACGCTCAGCAAAATCGAGAATGAGCAAATCTCGCCAACCTTTCAAGCTATGCAAAAATTAGCGATGGGTTTGCAAATTGATATGCCGCAACTCTTTGAACCACCAAGAAAAAAAGTCGCAACAGGACGTCGTGACTTAACTAAAGCAGGCCAAGGTAAACCTCACCCAACACCGACTTATGAGCATGAACTGCTTGCGACTGAGCTTTCTAATAAGAAGATGATGCCATTCAAAAGCCGCGTAAGAGCGCGTACTTTTGAAGAATATAATGATTGGGTTCGTCACGATGGTGAAGAGTTCTTAATGATTATCTCCGGTGATGTGATGTTCTACTCAGAATTCTACGAACCTGTGCCTATGAGTGAAGGCGATAGCATGTATTACGATGCCAATATGGGCCACATGTTGATTTCTACTAGTTCAGAAGATGCGCTGATTTTGTGGGTGACTGCAAAATAAGTTAACAAAATTAGAATTTCTTATAGTGAATGCAAACGTTTGCTTTTGTTTCTAACGTTTGCCAAATGACGCGATATTGATGTGAAAATCATCAATATCGCGTTTTTGTATGTATCGAATAATTGTTTTTAAATTGTTAAATGTCACATTTTGAGCTGTTTTAATCTTGTTAAGGGTGTAAAACTGACTCAGGCTTGTTTACTATAGTGAACACGGTTTACTCATGTTGATTGAAGTTTACTGAAGTGAATTCTTAGAAAGTGAGTTGTAGAGCTTTTGTACAGCTATCTATTTTTATAACGCTAACTATATAAGCCTATATAAAAGACATCACTTTTTACTATCTACTGTTTCTAATGCTGAGACCTAGTGTTAGAGGCGACTCTAAATAGAGATATAAGCGGCAGATTCGATTTGGAAAGCCTGCAACGCTTCATGGAGAATAAAATGACTCAAGAACACGCTAATCAAGACCTACTAAAAACACCACTGCACGCACTTCACGTTGAAGAAGGCGCAAAGATGGTTCCTTTCGCTGGCTACGACATGCCAGTTCAGTACCCACTAGGTGTAAAGAAAGAGCACTTACACACTCGTGATGCTGCCGGTCTTTTTGATGTTTCTCACATGGGGCAACTTCGTCTACATGGTGCAAATGCAGCTGCTGTCCTAGAATCTTTGGTTCCTGTAGATATTATCGACCTTCCTTCTGGTAAGCAGCGCTACGCGTTCTTTACTAACGAGCAGGGCGGCATCATGGATGACCTGATGGTGGCTAACCTTGGCGATCACCTATTTGTTGTTGTGAACGCAGCTTGTAAGACACAAGATATCGATCACCTAACGGCACACCTCCCTGCAGACGTAGAAATGGAAGTGATTGATGACCGCGCTCTACTCGCACTTCAAGGCCCTAAAGCATCTGAAGTTCTAGCTCGTTTCCAACCAAGCGTTGCAGACATGCTGTTCATGGACGTTCAAAAAGTGGATATCGACGGTGTTGAATGCATCGTGAGCCGCAGTGGTTACACGGGGGAAGATGGTTACGAAATCTCAGTTCCTAACGATCACGCTGAAGCGCTAGCGCGTAAGCTAACTGCAGAAGCTGAAGTAGAATGGATTGGCCTTGGCGCACGTGATTCACTTCGTCTTGAGTGTGGTCTATGTCTATATGGTCACGACTTAGATACAACAACGACTCCAGTAGAAGCAAGCCTTCTATGGGGCATTCAAAAAGTGCGTCGTACTGACGGTGAGCGTGCTGGCGGATTCCCAGGTGCTGATATCATCCTTGAGCAAATCGCGACTAAAGACGTTCAACGTAAGCGTGTTGGCCTAGTGGGTCAAACTAAAGCTCCTGTACGTGAAGGTGCTGAGCTGTTCGACGCTGAAGACAACAAGATTGGCGTTGTAACAAGTGGTACAGCGGGTCCTAACGCTGGCAAGCCTGTATCAATGGCTTACGTTCGTACTGATCTTGCGGCTATCGGCACTGAAGTATTCGCTGAAGTTCGTGGTAAGAAACTACCAATGACAGTAGAAAAAATGCCATTCGTACCTCAACGTTACTACCGTGGCTAATCTCTTTTAAGAGAAAACACCAAGTATAACGAAAGCCTATTGTTGGCCTCTCTCTATCGAGGGAATCAACAGTAGGCTTTTTTGTTTATTGGCGCGTGTTGATTCGGTAAGCGATCATCAAGAACTGTTACTTTGAAATTGGTTTATAAAATGAGATATGTGGCGATATCGTTACAAATACTTACTATAATCACGGTTGTGACGTGTTATGGTGGCGATACATCATTTTTGTAAATAAGTAGTAGGGGTTACAAGGAGTTAACTATGAACGTAAACCATACAATGAGTCCGGTTCGTAAAGCCGTTTTAGGGCTTTTAGCCCCATTGATTTATACATCAAGTGTTATGGCGACGGAAAACACGGTCGAAAGTACTCCTGATGTGGGTGTAACACCTTATATTGTGAATGGTAATGACGCGACAGTCGCTGAGTTTCCTTCAATGGCGAGTTTGTTCATTGATAGAATTGACTATGATGGTGTCTATTCAACAGGCCCATACTGTGGTGCGACAATTTTAGATAACTATCATGTACTGACCGCTGCACACTGCATCTATGATGATCAGGATGTTCAACTTTTCACGGTAGTCGTTCCCCAATTGGAAGATACTTCTCTATTCCCTAACGGTAGCATCCAGAAAGTACGAGTATCTGACGTTTTTTATCGAACGGATTATTCAGATAGTACCGATCAACTATTAAGAAATGATATTGCAATTTTAAAGTTAGAAGCTTCTCTTAACCTTCAATCTTCAGCTGAAACTATTATCCCTCAATTTGATACATACCTTAATGCTGCGAATGGTTTCGTTGCAGTTGGCCATGGTGACATCGAGACTGATGTTGATGGTACGACATTGCTACAACAAGTTGACCTGACATATGTTGATACTCCTAATTGTAAAGCTGTTTTCGGTCCGTTAGTCACTGATAAACAAATTTGTTTCAACGGTAAGGGACCGAATAGTGGCTTATACGGTGGTACATGCCAAGGCGATTCTGGTGGTCCGGTGTTTTGGGAAAATGACGCGACTTACGAGCAGGTTGGTATAACTAGTTTTGGGCCTAGAGTTTGTGGGGACGACATCGGAGTAACATCTGTATTTACAGAGATATATGATTATAAAGATTGGATTACTGATGTAACTAACGGGGTAATTGATAGCACGGAAACTGTCCAGTTTACCGCGACAGAGGCAAAACGAGTTGCTGTTGCTGGTACAAGTGTGTCAACTGGTTCTGGTAGCAGTGGCGGTAGTGTTTCGTTTGGTTTGTTAGGTATGCTGATGTTGATTGCTGGCGTTAGAAAAGCAGTTAAACGTTAGATATTCAATGCTTTGAAGAAGTCGACGCTTTATCTAACGATAGCGTCGACTTTGTACTTTTGGAGGTTTGTAGGTTTGTAGGTTTACAGGTTTACAGTTGGCTAGTTGCTTGTCGAACTAGTTACTCAGCTCGATAACCGCTTTACGGCTGTATCTTTCTATAATCTCATCCATCTCTGTTATCGCAGCATTGATGCTTTTAATCCCACCTTGCGCTACACCTTTTTCATTTTCGTTCAATGCAGAAAAAGCCTGTTTTAATTCCTTACCTTCCAACATGTTCCCGTGCAGCAACACTTCTTTGTAGGTGAGTAGCCTATGCTGTACCGCGATGATTTGACTGCGGGTATTCTCTGATTCTAAAGCGTGCTTTATGCAAGGAAATGCCAATGTATAGCGATTCGCAATTTCCAATTTGACGTCTTTCTTATTCGCAATATGCAATTTCTATTATTTCCCAACACTTGAGTCTTCAAGTTTTCTAGCCTTTACGCTCACGACCGATCAAAGCGTGAAAGTTTATGATACGTAACGTTTTTTAATAATTGGATAATATGCCTTTGATGGCGTATGTAAACCGCTGCGAGTCAATATGGTCTGCTTCTTGCTGAAATTAGGTCATAACTGTCTAATGAGGAAAAGCTAATGTCACAAGAGCCCATAGTCATGGCGCTGATTGAGCGCAGAAAGCAAGCTAATTTGTCGCAAGAAAAACTAGCCTCAAGTGCAGGAATGAGCTTAAAGACTTATCAGCGTATCGAGCGTGGAGAAGCGGACATTAAGATGTCTCAGTATCGTTCAATCACCAGAACCTTAAAGGTGACGGATTTGGATGTGGTTCTTGATATTGTGGGTGCATCACAAGCAACAGCGGAAGACGTTGCAGCGGTCAGTCGCTTACTGACCAGCGAAGAGCGAATGTTGTTGATCAAACTGATTTTGTCGGTCAAAAAGAAGCAGTAAACTTACTTTCAAATAAACAGCGTAATGGATCTATTCGTTAGTCAAATTGACAGGTCTTTCTACAGTAATGTGGTTACTGAGCGCATGAAGCCATCAGTTCACTCTTCCACGTAGCTGTTTGGTAGTACTTCTTTGTTTTTTACTTTCTAAACGTCTTTTCTGAGAGCCACGTGTTGGCTTTGTAGCTCTTCTTACTTTTTGAACCTTTGTCGCTTCCAAGATCAATTCTTTCAAGCGCACTAAAGCATCGTCTCGGTTTTGTTCCTGAGTTCTATATTGTTGCGCCTTAATGATAATCACACCGTCTTTGGTGATGCGGCTATCTTTGTGTGCGAGGAGCTTTTCTTTATAGAAATCAGGTAGGGTGGAGTGCTTGATATCAAAACGTAAATGTATCGCGCTCGATACTTTATTGACGTTTTGCCCGCCAGCTCCTTGTGCTCTGATCGCGGTTAACTGAAGTTCCCAGTCTTGAATCGAAACAGAGTTAGATATTTGTAACATAAACTTCCATTTTGAACAGTAATATGGGGTCATGATACTGAATATTGGTTATGGTATCAGTAACTTTCTTAAAGAGTGGTAGTAGTGATGAAAATAGATTTAACGGCGTATGAAGGATTAATCTTTGATATGGACGGTACGTTGATCGATACAATGCCTGCTCATGTGAAAGCATGGCAGCAAACAGCAGAAGAATTTGGTTTTCATTTTGAAGCGTCTTGGTTGCACAGTTTAGGCGGTATGCCGAGTTATAAGATAGCGGGTGAAGTGAACAACAAGTACGGTTTGTCGCTCGACCCACAAGCGGTTTCCACGTTCAAGATGGCATCGTTTGCTGGCATTGAAGACAAAGGTGACGTTATCCCTTGTACGTATTCTCTGTTGTTAGAACATCTCGGTAATAAGAAGATCGCAGTCGGGACGGGGAGCCAGCGTAAAAGCGCAGAACAACTATTAGATAAAACGGACATTCTAAACAAGCTTGATATCTTAGTGACGGCGACCGATGTGAAGAATCACAAGCCTAATCCTGACACTTTCTTAGACGCGTGTTTCGGTATGGGATTACAACCCAAGCAGTGTGTCGTGTTCGAAGATACGGACCTTGGTAAACAAGCTGCTCACGCTGCTCAGATGGATTGCATTCTAGTGGTTGAAGGGAATAAGTTAGAGTTTCACCCTGCGCCAAACTGATAGTTATTGAACCAAGAAGGTTGCCTAGCTGACGCTTTGGAGCTAGGCGATTTCACTCATCTCTGTGTCTAAGAACAAACATACGCTATCACGGCCCGCGGCTTTCGCTTCATATAGCGCCAAGTCGGCACATTTATAGTTGAGAGCCGGATCGCTCGTTAGGTTGGTGATACCGGCACTGACGGTAACAACACTGTCTAGCTCAAGGCTAACCGCAATTCGTAGTCTATTAAGTACATAGTCAGCTTCTTCTGTTGTGGTGTGGGGCAGAATAACCCCAAACTCTTCACCGCCAATACGCGCAACGAAGTCAGTTTCACGACACTCACGTTGCAATACTTGCGCAACGGTCTGAATCACTCGATCGCCATAGTCATGACCAAATCTATCGTTAATGCGTTTGAAGTGGTCGATATCTAAAATAGCCAAACAAGATTGTTCACGGGTAGGGTAACGGTTTACACGAGAACACTCGTCGCGCAGTTCAAGGTCGAACTTACGTCGGTTCCAACAGCCAGCTAATGCGTCTTTTTCACTAAGGTTTCTCAGCTTATTCTCAAGTTCTTTGTGTTTGCTGATATCCACAAATGATGCGACATAAAATTGAATTACACCTTTTGAGTCTTTAATGGTTTGGATTCGGAGTATTTCCGTAATCAATGAGCCGTCTTTGCGTCGGTTGACGACTTCGCCTTCCCATACTCCGGTCTTAGTAATAATGCTCCACATTTTAATGTAGAACTCTTGATTGTAGCGACCAGAGGCAAACATAGAAGGCTGCCGACCTTTTACATCTTCCAAGCTGTAACCACTTACGCGGGTAAATTCTTGGTTTACCTTGATGATGCGGTTGTTTCTGTCAGTGATAACAAGGGCAGACATGCCGTTCATTGCCGCTGTTGCTAACTGACTCTCAATGCTGTTCTTCTTGTGGTTTTGATTCCATAGTACAAAGCCTGCCGAAATCAGCGAGATTAAAATCGTTAGGGTCACTATCTGTACAAAGATCGAGTGGTTTTCACGCTGGTATTGGCTATTAAATTGTTGGTTTTCAACATGAAGAACCATGTAGATAGGGCCTTCGAACTGTTTTATCTTGGGGCTGATATCGGAATGGAAATACCAGTTCTCGCCATCAAAATAGCTAGAGGATGTGTTGTTTTGAATCGATGTCCAAAGCTCTGGGTATAACTTTGCGTAAGTTTGTTCTGAACGTGACTCAATCACATGCCCGAAAGACTCAGTAGGCTCCGGTCCCATAATGATATGTCCGGTTTTGTTGAGAATAATCGGAACAGCAGACGATGCGCCAATTTGATAATGAAGGCGCTTATAGATCTCAAGCATGTTTAGGTTTGCGATGAAGTAACCAATGATGCGGTTGTTTTCAGCGACTGGCGTCATAATGCGAAGCGCTGGAATTAAAGGGCGAACGATCTCTCCATTTTCAACTTCTAAGTCAATGCCGCGAGAGCTCACCTCACCAATCTTTAATTCTTGTAGCGCCTTGTAATAATCACGAGAGGATTTGTCCTGCAGTTCGTTGTCGGGAACCACGATTGCTTGTCCGTCCTTGTAGTTAACACGGAATACTTCGTTACCTTCTAGATCTAAGTAGCGCAGCTGAGAATAGTATTTTTGACCACGCACCAACATAACCCAGAGATCTTGCAGTGTTTCTTTATGAATGGTTGACGGATCGTTGACTGCGCGGAGTAAGGTTTGCGAATCTGCAATAGCAGGAACTGAGTTTGAGATTTGCTCAACGATCACAGAGAGCTCGTGAAAGCTGTATTCGATTTGGTTTTGGCTCGACTGTTTGATATTTAGTGTGTGCTGAGCTTCAACTCTGTCAAATTCAGAGTTGATATAGAGAGCAGGGACTAATCCTAGGGCAAAAATGGTGCACAGAAATTGGCTGACTAGTTTCTTTATACTCGTATTCATCACTGTCCTCAAAGAATCAGCGCAATACTATATATTTTATGGGTTTTTTAATGTGATCTTGACCCAGAAGTTAGAGCAAGGGTTGCATATTACTATGGTTTTAGTGCAACTTTTTGCAAATCAACTTGCATGTTGAGCAATCAATAATAGAGCTTAACCACTCATTAGATGTCTGTTCGCGAGCATCAATCAGCGTGTCACGCGAACAGGTTATCTGGCATAAGCTGAATTATTTTCGCCAACGCGTTGTAATAACTAACTTAACCCGATGATATTCCCTTTATCATCGATGTCTAATGACATAAACGCGGGTTTATCAGGTAAACCAGGCATGGTCATTACATTGCCGCATAAAGCGTAAATAAAGCCCGCACCTGCACACAGTTTTAACTCTCTAACTGGAACGTTAAACTGTGTTGGTGCTCCTTTTACATGCGCTTCTGTTGAGATAGATAACGGCGTTTTGGCTAAACACACGGATAGGTTCGAGTAACCATGCTGCTTGAATTCAGCGAGTTGTTTTTTTGCTAGGGGCGATAGCGAGATACTGGCTGCGCCATAACCCACTTCAGCGACTGCCATCAGTTTCTCTTCTATGCTTTGCTCTGACTGATACAACGGCTTAAATTCACTTTCAACATGGCAAGCTTTTACTACTGCATTCGCTAACTTAGTCGCGCCTTCACCACCTTGACCAAACGCTTCACTGACTTCAACGCTCACGCTTGAATCGAAATCGGCGATCATCTGTTTTAATGCGTCTAGCTCTAGGTCTGAATCTTGTGGGAATCGGTTGATGGCAACGACGGTTGGCACTTGGTACTGCTTAACGTTGTTGATGTGCCATTTTAGGTTCTCAAAACCTGCAACGAGTGCATCTCGGTCATCACTAAAGATAGAATCTGGTAGTGGAGTGCCCGGCCTTAAATCGTATAAACCTGAGTTCGCTTTTAATCCACGTAGCGTTGCAACAACAACGGCACAGTCAGGCTTCTTGTTGGATGCCTTAACCTTGATGTTACACGCTTTCTCGAACCCCATGTCTGAGCCGAAACCACCTTCGGTCACCACAAAATCACTCAATTTTAAGGCAATCTTGTCGGCAATAATTGAAGAGTTACCGTGTGCAATGTTCGCAAATGGCCCTGCGTGGATAAGTGTAGGTACACCTTCAAGGGTTTGCATTAAGGTTGGTTCAATAGAGTCCTTCATTGTTACAGTCATAGCGCCAGCAACGTTGAAGTCATCTGCGGTCAGTGGCAAGCCTTGATGATTGTAAGCAAGCACAACACGGCCAATCCGTTTGCGTAAGTCTTGTAGGTCGTCAGCCAGTGCAAGAATGGCCATTAGCTCTGATGCGGCCGAGATATCAAACCCGTCTTCGCGCTCAAAACCATTAATTGTTTTATTCGCTTCGTTTTTACCTACAGTGATCATACGCAGTGCGCGGTCATTGTGGTCGAGTACACGTCGCCAAACGATTCTGCTTGGGTCAATATCCAAGGCTTTTAGGCCAGAGCGCGCTTCAAACGCTTTTAAGCCTTCGCGCTGTTCATGATACAAACGTGCATCAATCGCAGCAGAAGCAAGGTTATGAGCGGCTGTTACGGCATGAATGTCACCAGTCAGGTGCAGGTTCAATTGATCCATAGGAGCGACTTGAGAGTAGCCACCGCCAGCTGCGCCACCTTTAACACCAAACACAGGGCCCATTGAAGGCTGACGAATACATGCCATCGCCGATCGGTTAATTTTTGCAAGACCTTGTGCGAGCCCGATGGTGGTCACTGTTTTGCCTTCACCAAGTGGTGTGGGTGTAATCGCAGTCACTACGATCAATTTACCATCTGGTTGGTTAGCAAGGCGTTCAAGTGACGTTAGAGACACTTTAGATTTGAATTCGCCTAATGGCTGGTGTTCGTCGTGTTGCAGGCCTGCTTGTTTGGCAACCGCACTGATGTTTTTAAGGGGAGTTGAGCGACAAATATTAATATCAGACAGCATATTTGATCCTTATATCAGAACCGAAAGGTGGTACGTAAACGTTTGCGTGGCGATACTACTGCATAAATTTGCCAAGTAAAGGCAAACCACACGAATTATGTGCTGGAAGATAACAGATCTAAAGAGTCATTGCGCGAGATCAAATCTTAAACGAGCAAAATATTTGATTCGATTACCTTCGATTGGAATTGCATTGGCGTTTGATACAAAAAGAGCTGCATATAGCAGCCCTTGAAGGATTAGTAATTCTATTTAGACGTCGTCTAGAAAGATTAACGATCCCAGTATGTTTCTTCTAAGCTATCTTCGCGTTCTGGCAGCGCACGAGAAAGGCGAGGAGAGTGCTGAGTCAGTACTTCGTAGCTTACGCGGTTGGCGTACTTACAAATTTGAGACAGTGACGAGTACGTTAGGCAAGCGTGTTCGTGCTTCTCAGAGTTTGGTACGTTCACGTGGTGGTAGCTGTTCGCTGCCATGTCGTGTAGCAAAGCCGATAGCGCGCCATCGCCAGCACCGTTGGTGTTCTTAATCTCAAGTGGACCACCTAGGTAAGGGCCAATGTGAGAGTACACTTTCACTGGGTTTTGGCAGTCTTGCTTGCGCATTGCACGGCTGAACTCATACTTGTTGAATTCTGGGATGTTACCAGGCAATAGTGGTAGCGTAGTTTCACGCTTCGCGAGTTCGTCTGTGTAACCTGCCATGTAAAGGCCAATTGGACCTGCAGTACATAGTACTAGATCAACCCACTCAAGCGCTTTGTTCGCCGCTAGTAGTGGATCTTTCTCACCCGTTAGTGCTTCGCCTTCGTCTTCGTTCATCGCAACGATGGTTACGTTTTCTTTTAGGTATTCTTGCCACCATTCGGCGTTACCTTCGATCACGTATTTTGTACCAAGCGTTAGTACAACAGGCACATTGTGCGCTTTCGCGTATTCAATCGCTTTTTGTACTGCTTTTGGCATTGGATCTTCAGGCTTGCCACGCATTAGGTATGAAGACACAACGAGCGCAGATGCTTTCTCGAAAATCTTTTCAGGAATGCTTTCAGGAAGAAGTTGGTTCATGTGGCCTTCGTTGATTGCAAACGTACGCTCGCCATCTTCGGTAATCAGTGTATAACAACGACCAATTGGACCATCAACAGTTTGTAGGTGGTTTAAGTTCATACGAGAAGAAGTGCGGCAAAGGTAACGGTAACCGAACGAGCCTACTTCAATTTTCTTAGACATAACGCCAAGCAGTACAGATTTGCTGTCTGCAAGTACGGAATAGTTGTGCAGTGTATTACCGATAGTGTCGCCGGGGTATTGATGCGTGATCAAACCGCGCTCAACTAGCTCTTCATACAACGCATCTGCTTTACTTTCTTCCAATACAAGCGAGTGACCTTTACTTAGCTCGTATTTTTCTAAGAACGCGCTGTCAACACGGGCTTCGATATCAACAATAGTTTGACCCACACCGACAATCGTTGCGCGGTGAAGCTTAGGTGTTTGTTGAATTTGGTTGACCAACGGATCACGTGCGTGAGTTGGAAAGTAGTGCTTAGATTTACGCTGTCCAGGAAACTTCATATGAAAAATACAGTGAAAAAATTTTGCCGCATGATATCACATTTTGTTTCTGGTTCTTTCATTTTTATTACATTTTGAATCGCCTGCACAATGTCTGTACAGGTGATTCGGCTTACTTGCGCTTAAGGCTATTCAGATGTAACGAGTGTTGCTGGATCTACGTAAGCCTCTGTACCCCAAAGCGGAACGGTTGAAAGGCTATGTTTGAAACTGCCTTCCGTTTCTTTGGTGGTGTAAGACAAGTAGAGCAATGATTGATTCTCTGCATCGTAGATACGGCGAACCTTCATTGTTTTGAAAAAGATACTTTTTGATTGCTTGAATACCACTTCGCCTGACTTACTCTTGTCTATTTGAGCAATCATTTCAGGTGTAATTTCACCGGTTTGACGACAAGAGATAGAGCTATCACTTGGATCAGAAAGGCTAAGGTTTGCTTCGATGGATGCGATATGACAAGTCACACCCGCGATCTTATCATCATCTAATGAGGACATCTTGATATCCTTCAGTGTGAAGAATCCAAGAGATACGTCGCCAACCTCGTTGTCTGAGCAGCCAGCCAACGATGTCATGATACCAACTGCTATTAAGGCTTTTTTCATAAGAAGTCCTTTTTATTTATATAGTTCTGTTTACTATAAGGATATTGAAAACTTGAATACGAGTGTAGAGCTTTTCACCGAGTTCTTAAAGGATGTTGTTGAAGAATGAAAAATATGAAGCATTTAAAGTACTTGTTGGCCTTGGTCATGCTCTGTATGCTTTCTGCTTGTAGCTCGGCACCTCAGTCGACCATATGTCTTCCAAATAACTGTGATATTTGGGGATACTAAACGTAGGTACTAATAGAATGAATAACGAAATACCTGAAAATGCACGCAAGAAAAACCAATGGCTATTCAGCCAACTCGACATTGCGTATCCCGCAAAAGAGAGCCTTCTCGGTCGAGACATCTATAAAAGCAAACTTCCCCAGAAAACGTATCAACTTCTCCCGCAAGATCAAACACCTACCCAACTAGACGAATTACATAAAGTCGACTTTCATAAACTGACGGTTCTATTTTCGATTAATCAAGCCAGCGTTTATCAAGATGAAACCGAAAGAGCACATATTTTGGAGTTTTTAAGCCAAATAATGCTGTCGGATGAGCATGAATTATATGTAGGTACCAAGAACGGTAATGTAGTGGCGAGTGCGATTGTTACAGCGACTGAAGATTCACTGCTGCTCTCCGATGTAGTAAACCAGCATGACCAAGACTCTATAGGGTTTGCTAAACAGTTACACGAATTTTGGTCTCAAGATCAAGTTTCTAGCCATAAAGTATGGTTGGAAAGTTAAAAAGCCTTTGAGAAAGCGTTAATCTGCATGCGTTTTTTGAGGTTAATTGTAGCTACTTGTCGATCGCGCAATCAATCTACGCTTAAATGTTATACTCTCGAGCTGGAAGCAATCTATTAACCCACCAATATTCCAAATTTTTTAGAATATTGGTTTAAAAACGATAGGCCATTTTCAACATCGGACCAAAGAAACGATAGTCGATTTTTAGTTTTGTGTGTTCAGCTTCATAGCCGACACCGAGATCATAGTAGTTAAATGATGCGCTGACACTGAAGTTGTTATTGACATAGTAGCGAGCGGCCATTTCTACCTCATACATCCAGCCGGATATTTCATCATACTGTAAGTAAAAGGCATGAACGTGGCTTTTGATTACGACATCCTTGTACACGTTATGCTCCACGAGAAAACCTAAATTTGGTAATGGAGCAGTAACACCACTAGCAAAGCCTTCCGAAAAGAGAGTCGTATCCGATGTCGCGTCTTTCTGAGCTTCCACCTCTATTTTTCCGTTCATACCGAACTCTAATCGCGTGATATGAAGGCCTGTGAGAAAGTGGACGTCCAAATGTTCAGAATGAAAGAAACGATAACCGTAGCCTAGACGCATGATGTCGATATTTAGGGTGGTTAATAGGTCGACTTCACCTCCAATGGTATAGATATTGTCATCAATTTTTAACTGAAAAGGATCAGCGACATAATCTTGATATCCATTGCGGTGTAATCGGCGCCAGTCAAGGTAGATCTGGTGTTTTTCGTTGAAGCGATATTCTAGATCCAGATAAGGTAGTACATCATCATGAGGCAGATTGAGTTCTGATTCGAAGTTCAGGTCAACATATTCGTGATGAAAAGGGTCATACACTTCAATATCAGTGCTTGTTTTAGAGAAGAAGGCACCGACTTCCACTTCAAAAGTACCTGCATAAACTATCGGAACAAATAAATTACTCACTAATAGCACTATGGAGCGGATGGTAAAGGTTGCGCCTTTCAAGTTTATTCCTTCGAATTCAGAATATTAGTAGTTCAAATATCATTGTGTAACAGCAAATATCTGGAATTGTCGCACAAAGTGCTGGCGCCCTTCAAGATGGTTTGCTGGTCATTTCTATTACGTTATCGACTTCTCATGTTTACAAGCTACACATCAAAACCTCTGCCTTGTTGAAAAACAACAATACGCTTCAACCCTCAGGTCGAAAGATAAACATGCCCTAACAATTTATGTAAAGCAAGGGCGTTGTTGGCTAAAAGCATAACCACGCAAATTTGGTGATTCCATTCAGAACTTATGACCATCCGTTATTTGATGAATGATGAAAATAGCGACCTCAAGCAACAAATTCTTACCTTAATTTCGATAGCACTAGTGGAAAGTTATGTTAGCTAACAACACCCAAACCCATTAGTATTTGGTGGTGCTTGATACCTCAGTTTTTAGTGAGAGCTATTACTTATCTTGATCCACAAGGTGATCAGCTGCATATTTTGCGAAGAAAAATAACCAGCTTTCGGTAAAGTGTTAGCTCAATCATGCCGACCCTGAAGATAACCCTATAGGATAAAGCTAGGATTCAATGGGAGTGAGAGCTATGCGGTTAGAACAGACTAAATGTGTAATTTTCGATTGTGACGGGACACTTATCGATAGCGAGAAACTGTGTTGCCAAGCCTTGGTGAATGTATTTGCTGGCTTTGGATCTCAGTTAAACCTGAATGACTGCTATGCACATTTTCAAGGTGGTAAGTTGGCTGACATCTTAATAGATACTCAAGAGCGCTTAGGCCTGTCTATTTCGATTGATACACTTGAGCCACTATATCGCGCTGAACTCGAAGCCTTGTTCCAACGCCACTTGAAACCTATGGATGGCGCGATAGAGCTGATTGAATTCCTTAAGGGTGAAGACATCGAGTTTTGTATTGCTTCTAATGCACCCAAATCTCGAGTTGAATCCTCATTAGCGATGACCGGTATGCTCGACGATTTCAAAGGCAAAGTGTTTTCGGCGTTTGATGCAAACAGCTGGAAGCCAGAGCCAGACCTAATTATGTACACAGCAATGAACATGGGCTTTTTACCCAATGAATGCATCTATGTGGATGATACTTTGAAGGGAATCGAAGCGGGCGTTCGAGCAGGCATTCAATCATTCAGATTACGTCCAAGCATTGATGAATCACTTGTAGATCCAGAAGCCGACTCAGCAGAGCTAGCGGCTCAGGATATCTACAGTTTGGAAGAAATTTCTGTTTGGATTAATGGCAAGCACTGCTCAAGTGATGGTATACCGAACTCTGCAGCTTTGGTGGGTTAGTGCCTAATTGAAGGCTGACTACTTTACTAAATTGTTTGGTGTGGAAACCGCAAGATGCACAAGTAAACTTCTCTCCACTTTCTGAAAGCAGATATTCGTCGTGTTGGCATAAAGGGCATGTGATGTCGTCGGTGTTTGGTGCTTTTGTTTTATTCATTATGTGTCCACCTGCAGCAAGAGGGTAAGCGAAAATACGACCCGTATAAGTAGATTACTCCTAAGCTCGATTATTAGACAGTTTTGACACTTCTTAATCTCTCCTTTGCGACTTGCTTCATGGTAATGATAATCTCATCTTTAGTGACCATGATTTTTGTAATGTTACTAACCCCATCCAATAAAAAAGGACTCATGCGAGTCCTTATTAGTTTGGTTTCAATTCACGTTAACTGTAAGCCACTTTGACCTTGGCTTCGAAACGTTATGACTGAGTTTAAGTGCGGTATCTAGACAAAGTTTGTGATAGTGACACTGACGCTTCCGTTAGCTTAGATACGCCATTTGACGAGTTTTGAGCGACTTCTTTAATCACATCAGATTGACTACGAATATCGTTCAGCTCTGCTGCAATGGTGTTTGCTACGTTACTTTGCTCATCGGCCGATGTAGCGATTTGAATACTCATATCCATTAGCGCTTGAGCTGAATCAGCGATAGAGTTTACGTCGTCGCCAATGTTTGAAATCAACTGGCTGCTGGTTTGCGCTTGATCGACTGTTTGTTCGGTGATCTTCGCAATGTTTTGGCTCTCTTGTTGTAAGCGTTCAATCATTGCTTGGATTTCTACCGTAGCGGATTGAGTTCGGCTCGCAAGCGTTCGAACTTCATCTGCAACGACTGCGAAACCACGACCTTGTTCACCAGCACGAGCCGCTTCAATCGCTGCGTTCAGTGCGAGTAAGTTTGTTTGCTCTGAGATAGCGTTGATTGTGGTGATCACTTCGTTAATCTGGCTAGTGTTCACATTCAAGCTGGTCACTGAAGAAGAAGTTTGCTCAATCAAAGAAGACAGGGTCGTGATCTCTGAAATAGCTTGCTGGACCTTCGCGTGGCTGTGGTTGATCTGCTGTGCATCTTGCTCTGTTTGTTCTGTTGAACGAGCAGAGATATTAGACACTTCATTGGCAGATGCCGTCATCTGGTCCATAGCAGTAGCCACAGAGTCTAGAGATGCGTTCTGGCTCATGATTTGTGTTTCGCTGCGCTTCATTTCTGTTTCGAAAGAGGCTGACGTTTCACTTAAAGTCGTGGCATTGAGGTTTACGTTGTTTACTAGTTCACTAAGCGTGTCCATCGAACGGTCAAGAGCACAACCAATCGTACCAAATTCATCACGGCCAGGGTGAAAACCAAGGCGTGAAGTTAAATCACCATCACCAATCTTTTGAGTCGTTGAGTAAAGTACCCAAAGAGCGCCACCTAAGAAGGTCGCTACCCAATAGCAGAAAAGACCAAAAGGCACACACCATAAAAGACTGAGTAATAAAGTGTACAGTGCTTGCTGCTTTTGGTTTTGTGTATCATTATTTGAGACGCTAAGAGAGTAGTAATTACCATCTTGCCCAATAGCCGTTGCGGTAACCGCGCCATTGTTCGAAATGATGGTTTCTTGAGGAAGGGTTTGCTGGCTAACAGAACGAACAGAGGCAGGGGAATCTGACGCTGATAAAATACCTTTGAGTTGATACTCAACTTGCTGTTTTGCACTTGCGTCAATTTGTTCCATTTTGTTGACGTAGTTGAGTCCAGCTAGGCTCGCTACAGCGGCGAAAAAGATTAAGAAAATGACCCAAAACTTATCGTTGATAGACATTTTAATAAACAGTTTGTCTATCGTTCGAAATTGTACTTCTTTCATAAAAACTCCACGGTAAATCCTTTACCGTGGACTCTAAATAACCGACCTCAATAAAAATGTGACATTAATCGACTAATTGTGAAAATTAATGATAGTGACATATCAATTATGAGATCTATATCAAGTAAATTAGTTCTGTATAGGTTTATTAGCCTAAAGAAGGCAGTAACCCTACTGAAATAAGGATTTGAATCGCAATGATAAATACGCCAACACTACCCGCTAAAAATAGCGCTTTGCTCCCACCCAAGACTTGGTAAGTCGCTTCTGTACAGTGAGATTTTACTGAGAAATCTGTGTAGCGAACTTTGTAAACCATTACGGTAGGTAGAAGAATCGCTAGAACTGAAAGTGCAATCGCAGCATAGCCCAGCGCCATGATGAAACCTTGTGGGTAAAACAGGGCGAAGCCCAATGGCGGTAAGAAGGTGATAACAGCGGTTTTAACGCGCTTTGCACTGCCTAGTTTTTTGCTGAGCGAGTCACCCATAAATTCGAATAGACCTAAGCTCACGCCAATAAATGAGGTAAGAAGTGCAAGGTCAGCGAACACACCAACAATCACGCTGAGATTTGATTGATGAACGGTTTGCGAAAGCGAAACTAAAAGTGCACCCAAACTTGTGTCTGACAGCAGTTGTTCTTGGCTTACTACGCCCAAAGTAACGCTCTGCCAGAATACGTAGATAACCAGAGGTAGCGCAGAACCAACAATCATTACTTTGCGTAGAGAGCGAACGTCGCCATCTAGGTAACGAACGATCGATGGGATGCTGCCGTGGAAACCAAAAGAGGTGAACACAACCGGGATAGCCGCAACAATCAGACCTTGTTGTAAAGGCATGCTCAGCAAGTATTGAGAAGTGATGTTAGGCGCTAGGAAGCTCAGTACTAGAACCATAGCAATCAGCTTTAAGCCAAATAAAACACGGTTAACTTTATCGACACTGTGTGTACCAATCGTCACAACGCCTGCAACCAACAGGGTAAACAGAAGGGTCGTGATTTGGCCATTGAGTTCAATGCCCGCGATATCGGAAATACGTTGGTTAAACTGAGCACCACCACCAGCAATGTAGGCAGCGCATAATGCGTAAAACAGAAACATGACTGCGAAGCTCGCAATCCATTTTCCTTTCGTCCCTAAAATTGTGTGAGCTAAAGTGTGTAGGGTTGCATCAGATTCTGCGAATTGGTGAAGCTCGACCATTAATAGTGCAGTGAACGCCATTAAAGCCCACAAACCAAGCATTAAGAAAAGTGAAGTTGAAAAGCCAATACCTGCAGAAGCAAGTGGAAGAGCGAGCATGCCAGCACCAATCGTTGTGCCTGCAATGATCAAAGTACTACCAAAAACCTTTGATTTATTCATTGTATATAATTCTTTACGTTAGAGTGTGTTTTCATTGTAATTCTTCTAGCTTAAGAGCATAAACCCAAAGAATATCTCGATTTTGAAGTATTCTGATTGAGTTTAATTCCAAATGCAACATCTAATGTAATTTAAAGTATCCACTGTAAATATTAATTTACATGAATTTAAGGGTTAGGTGTTGAAAAGGGTGAAGCAAACGTTTGACCATGATCTGCTTCAAAATTTGTAGAGTAATTTGTTGTACTTGGTGTAAGGTGGCAGTACATATGTCGTTCGCGTATACCCCTTTAGCGTAAACAAGCGTTAATGATCGCGAGTAGCGTCAAGCTATAAATATGGAATGGGTAGAGTAGAGTGCGTTCATCAAAGTGACATAATATAAGTCCAAGATGGTGCACTAGTTAACAGGACATCATGTCCACACCAAGGAATAGAGGGGGCACAATGAGTGACCAATCTTATAATGACGAAAGTCTTGAGTTGTTAGATGCTATGGAAATTGGCATTGATTTGTCTGACTATGAGCAGACAGTTAAACAATTAGCAGAAGAACTGTTCAAATCTTCTAACTAGGTTTTCCGTAGTTAAGATTTTAGAGTTCAATGTTCTCAAATTAGACAATTCTTAGACTGAGCAAATCTCATTCGCTCACACGTCATACCAAAACTATCCTCATTAAAGTTCGCGAAGATAAACGAGTACGTTTACCATGTTACTAAGTTCTCGATACTTTAATGAGGTTCAATGAACTTTCTCGCACACCTTCACATCGCTCAGCACTGTAACAGCAACTTAGCAGGTAACCTGTTAGGTGACTTCGTTAAAGGCGACCCAAATAAATTCTATTCGGACTCACTTTCTGATGGTATTAGACTTCATCGATTTGTCGATAGCTATACTGACCGTCATGATGTGTCTCGCTCTGCAAAATCTCTCTTTTCAGATCAAACAAAACGCTTTGCGCCTATTGCACTCGATGTATTTTGGGACCACTGCTTAGCTAATCATTGGGCTCAGTTCTCGACACAATCACTTGAGCATTTTTGCTCCGACAGCCATCAGCAGATCTTTGAACACCAAGAGCCACATTGGCCTGAGCACTTCATTTCTGTTCACCAGAAAATGGCTGAGCAGAGGTGGTTAGAGAGTTATCAAGAGATGTCATCCATAGAAATGGTATTGCAACGAATGGCCTTAAGACGGCCAAAGCTTGGGATGCTTAAATCTTGTTATAACGACCTCGAACGTCACTATGATACGTTGCAGTGTCACTTTAATGAGCTGTATCCGAGTGTTTTAGAAGAAGCAAACCAATTTAATGCACTTCAATTGAAGAAAAATCAAAAGGAAAGGTAAACAGCGTAATGCAGGTTTGCTACAATCCGCGCCTATTTAATCTTTGAGCATCATACTATGTCTGAATCTACTAAATCTTTTAACCAACTAGGATTGTCTGAGCACCTTCTTGCTACGCTATCAGAGCTTAACTTTACGGCTCCAACCAGTGTTCAAGAACAAGCGATTCCATTGGTATTAGAAGGCAAAGACGTACTGGCTGGTGCTCAAACGGGTACGGGTAAAACGGCTGCGTTCGGTTTACCGATTATCCAAAGGTTAATCGAAACGAAAGACAACGTGATTCCAAACCCTAAGTTAGTTCGTGCATTGGTATTAGTACCAACACGTGAACTGGCACAGCAGGTGTTCGACAACCTCACTAGCTACGCGAAGGGCACTGACATTAAAGTGGTTGTAGCGTACGGCGGTGTGAGCATGAAGGTTCAAACCGACAAATTACGTGGTGGTGCAGATATCTTAGTCGCGACACCTGGCCGTTTGATTGACCACATGTTCACTAAGAACATCATGTTAAGCCAAACAGAAGTGTTGGTATTGGACGAAGCTGACCGCATGTTGGACATGGGCTTCATGCCAGACATCAAACGCATTCTTTCGCGTATGAATGAAGTTCGCCAAACCTTGTTCTTCTCGGCAACGTTCGATACCAAAATCAAAGCGATTGCGTACCGCATGATGAAGTCGCCAAGTGAAATTCAAGTGACGCCGAAAAACAGCACGGCTGACACTGTGACTCAGATGGTTTATCCGGTTGATAAATCGCGTAAGAGTGAACTGTTGGCTTACTTGATTGGTTCAAAGAACTGGCAACAAGTGTTGGTATTCACTAAAACTAAGCAAGGTACCGATGCGCTAGTAAAAGAGCTTAAATTAGACGGCATCAAAGCGGCTTCAATCAATGGTGATAAGAGCCAAGGTGCGCGCCAAAAAGCACTGGATGATTTCAAATCAGGTAAGGTGCGAGCGTTGATTGCAACAGACGTTGCAGCGCGTGGTATTGATATTCAGCAGCTGGAACAAGTTGTGAACTACGATATGCCATTTAAAGCAGAAGACTACGTTCACCGTATTGGTCGCACTGGTCGTGCTGGTAACAGCGGTCTTGCTATTTCATTGATGAGCCAAGACGAAGCTTACCTATTGGGTGACATTGAACGACTACTGGATACGCGCCTGCCTCAAGAGTGGTTAGAGGGCTTTGAACCTAGCCTTGAAAAAGACCTTGCACCTGATCGCAGTGGTCGTAGCAAGAGTCGTTCGTCAGAAAAACGTAAGATGAAAGCCAAGCTTAAGATTCACCAAAACCGTGGTAAAGCTCGTCGTTAATCGGGCAGATTAAAGATCTACAATACATAAGATACTAAAAAGCGCCGTTACAGTTGATTCTGTAACTGCGCTTTTTTATATCAAGTAAATTAATTTACGGGAAGGGCAAACAAAGCATTGGATTAATGATGTTCTTGATTACACTTCCACACACAAGGTACATCGTAAATCAGTTCTTCTAGGCTAATCGGATTAAGTACCCACTCTTCATTAATATTGAACTTGCTGACCATCTGCGTGTTGAAAAGCTGCCAATGCTTAAGTAGGGCATCTTCGGGTGAGGTGACCATATCGCCTTCATTCCAAGTGCTTTCCATGAAGGGAGTGAGGCATACTGCGCCGTTTGCATACATGATCATTTGCCATTTAACTTCGTAAATGTTGATCATTTTGTCTGGGTTGGCTGCATTGTACTCTGCGGCAAGGCCTTTAATCTCTTTCTCAACATCACCAACGTTGTCGATGAAATAATCAACCAAGTTATCTTCTTGACGAACAGAATCCGAAATCAGCTGCATTGGCCTACGTGAGTGAATCATGTTGGTGAACAGACGCATACTAAATAAATAGATAGAAACGTTTGGTGCAATGTTTTTTGGTAACTCTTCCATAATCTTACTGATGTAAGACTGAAAATAATCGTGCAAACAATCACTTATCGCATGCCAAATCTTTTCTTTGCTACCAAAGTGGTGGCGGATAAGGCTATGTGATACACCTGCCTTTTCACTGATGTTTCGCAGTGATACACGGTCGTAACCAAAGTCACAAAACATGTCTGCGGCAACACTCATGATCAAAAACCGCGTCTCTTCGGCGTCTTTTGCACTTCTTCTACCTTGTTTCTTTTCGGTCATCTTCATTTCACACAATTACCTGATTACCACATTCTACACTGTTTTTACTGAAATAAAAAATACTGCACAGGTGGAAAGTAAAGCTTGTGGAATCTAGAATTTTGAATATACTGCCCACCTGTGTAATAAATCATAATAATTAAATGGAGAGACTTCATGCAGTCCAATTTGTCTATCAATGCCATATCGAGTAAGCGCATGGGAGTTGTTATTACAGCACTATTACTCGCAGGTTCTTTGACCGGATGTAATAAGGTTCAGTCAGAAGAAACCGTTCAAGTTGTTAAGCCAGTAAAGCTGTTTGAGATCCCTCAACAGACAGATATTGAGCTTGATAGTTTTATCGCAAAAGTGGATGCGACCGACCGTGCTGCGCTTTCTTTCAATGTGGGTGGAGATATTGAAACTTTATCTGTTCGCATGGGACAAGAAGTGAAGAAAGGACAGGTACTCGCCGTGTTAGATTCGACGGATTACCGTATTGCCGTTGATGCAGCACAAGCAAAATTTGATCTGGCGAACAGCCAATACAAGCAAGCGTCTGAGTTGTACTCGAAGAAGCTTGTGAGCACGGATTACTACGACCAAGCCGTAAACACCTTTACTGCCGCTGAAGTTGAGTTGGACCAAGCAAAAACAAACCTTGGTTACACCACATTAGTTGCTCCATTCGATGGCGTGGTATCGATGGTGTTTGGTAAGCAATATCAATTGTTCGCAGAAAAGCAGCCGGTACTTAACATTTTGAATCACAGCGAAATGGATGTGACTTTCTCTATTCCGGTATCAAAGCTTGAAGATCGTTCAATTCAAGACCTAACAAGCTCAAACATGTGGGTTGTGATGGATAGCCACCGCGGCATTCGTATCCCAACGCGCTTCAAAGAGATCTCAACGCAACCAGACGAAGACACCAACAGCTATCAAGCGGTTGTGTCTATCGAAAAGCCTGAAGACATCAATCTGCTTTCTGGCATGACAGCGCAAGTAGAAGTTCAGAAAAACAGATCGGACTACGGCATCGGTATTGTTGATTCTGCTTGGTTAAGCAAAGAGGCAGATCATGGTGAACTGTGGCGCTACAACCCAGAGTCGCAATTGATTTCTAAAGTACAAGTTACCCTTGATGAACAAGGCAAGGTGATTGACGGCCTGTCTTCTGGCGACCTAATCGTAGAAGCAGGTGTAGATGTGTTATCAGATGGACAGCAAGTAAAAGCTTGGTTACGTGAGGGCGGTATTTAATGAACCTTTCCAAATTATCAGTTGTGGTTGCATCTGCATTATTACTTCAAGCTTGTAATAACGAAACAGACCACCGTGAGCAGCCTTCACTTTTGGTTTCAACTTTTGAAGTTGGCGCACCACTTACTGATCAATTCAGAAGTTTTAACGGACAGGTGATGCCTGCAGAACTGACACCGTTGGCATTTAAGCTAGCCGGTGAAGTTCAGCAAGTATTGGTTGAGGCGGGTGACAAGGTCGAAAAAGGCCAGCTACTGGCGACCCTAGACAACGCAACATACAAACAAGACTTAACGGATGCTCAATCTCAGTTTGAATTGGCGAGCAAGCAACTGTCTCGCGGTACTGAGATGTTTGGCAGCAAGATGTTATCGCAATCTGAACACGACCAACTAACCGCTAACTACAAGCTGGCATCGGCTAATTTGGCTGCGGCACAACGCAAGCTGAGTTACACAGAGCTGCTAGCACCATTTTCAGGCACGGTTTCAACCGTTGATAAGCAGCGTTTTGAAAACACGACACCGGGTGAAACGCTTCTTAGTTTGTATCAGAACGATAAGGTTTACGTACGAATCCAAGTATCCGATTCGATCTTAGCGTCGATCAGCCCTGACATGCGTTCAAGTAGCTACCGTCCTGAGGCGACCTTTGGTGGTCACTCTGGAGAATATCCTCTGACGTACCTAGAGCACACCAGTGAACTGCACCCTCAATCACGTACATACGAGTTTTGGATGCAGATGCAACAACCTGAAAGTGAAATTCTGCCGGGTACGAGCGTTACGGTCAATGTCGACATGGCGAAAGCAGGCCTAAGTGATGTTCAAGGCTACCAGTTACCAATGACGACACTACAAGCCGGCGCTGAAGCGAACCAATTTTACGTGTGGAAAATGGAAGACGGCCAAGCATTCAAAAACGAAGTGGAAGTCGACAAGATCAGCGGCCAAGGCGCACTTATCGCTCATGGTGTTGAGCAAGGTGAGCTACTCGTAAATTCGAATCTAAGAAAACTCCGTGACGGAATCCAATTGTCAGGAAAAGCAGAATGAACATCGCAGAATATTCAATAAAGAACAAAGTAATCAGCTGGCTGTTTCTAGTCATTTTGGCCATTGGCGGTGTGACGTCTTTTGGTAATCTATCCCGTTTAGAAGACCCAGCTTTTACCATTAAAGATGCAATGATTATTTCAACTTACCCTGGCGCTACGTCTATGGAAGTTGAAGAAGAACTGACTTACCCGCTTGAAAAAGAGATAAGACAGCTCCCTTACATTGATAAGATCACATCGACCTCATCGAATGGTATGTCTCAAATTATGGTCAGCATGAAGATGGACTACGGTCCGGACGAGCTACCACAAATCTGGGATGAAATGCGCCGAAAGATCAATGATCTACAGCCAACACTGCCAAGTGGTGTGAACTCCGTTCAGATCATTGATGACTTTGGTGATGTATTCGGTGTGATGATCATGTTGACCGGTGACGGTTACGATTATGTTGAGCTGAAACAGTACGCAGATTACCTCACGCGTGAAATCGAACTGGTCGACGGTGTCGGTAAAGTAAGTATTGCAGGGGATCAACAAGAACAACTGTTTGTTGAGATGTCACTGGAACGTTTAGCCGCATTGAACCTAGATATGTCGACGGTAACGTCACTGTTAGCGCAACAAAACAGTGTGGTATCGGCAGGCGAGGTGATGTTGAATGGCCAAAGCTTAACGATCAAACCTAACGGCACGCTGAGCACAGTTGAAGAGCTAGAAAACCTGATCATTCATGGTCGTGATACGGGTAACCTGATTCGCTTGAAAGATGTCGCTGAGGTCACTCGTGGTATCCAAGAAAAACCGGGTAATGTATTAACTTACAACGGCCAACCAGCAATCAACTTAGGTATTGCGTTCTCTTCAGGCGTAAACGTCGTTGAGATTGGTAATGCGCTAGATGCAGAGCTAGACCGATTAGAAAGCATTAAACCTGCCGGTGTAGAGCTGAACTACTTCTACAACCAAGCGCAAGAAGTAGATAAATCAGTGGCTGACTTCCTAATCAGCCTAGTAGAAGCCGTAGCTATCGTTATCATCGTACTGCTTTTTGCAATGGGCTTACGTAGTGGTTTGATCATTGGTTTAGTACTGCTACTGACCGTATTTGGTACGTTCATTCTTATGGACTACAACGATGTCGAACTGCACCGTATCTCGCTGGGTGCCTTGATCATCGCACTCGGTATGCTGGTGGATAACGCGATTGTTGTCGTTGAAGGTATTTTGGTTGGCTTGAAGAAAGGTAAGACCAAGCTTCAAGCTGCAAAAGACATCGTGACACAAACACAATGGCCACTATTGGGCGCGACCATTATTGCGATTACCGCTTTTGCACCTATCGGATTATCGAAAGATGCAACGGGCGAGTTCATGGGTTCATTGTTCTGGGTACTGTGTTTCTCGTTGTTCTTGAGTTGGGTAACGGCGCTAACACTAACGCCATTCCTTGCTGAGATGTTGCTTAAAGAAGAAGACAAAGTCGATGAGAACGAAGACCCATACAAAGGTATTCTGTTCGTTTTATTCGGTGCGTCTCTGAAATTTGCACTGCGCTTCCGATGGTTAACCGTAGTGAGCATGGTTGCTCTGCTGGCTGCATCAATTGTTGGTTTCGGTATGGTGAAGCAACAGTTCTTCCCACCATCAAACACGCCAATGTTTTACGTCGACATGTGGATGCCAGAAGGTACCGATGTTCGTGAAACCATCAAGCAAACAGAAAAAGTTGAAAGCTACATTCGCCAACAAGACAACGTAGAGTTTGTTACGACAACGGTTGGGCAGGGCATGCAACGTTTCGCTCTGACATACCAACCAGAGAAAAGCTACGAAGCGTACGCTCAGTTACAAGTAAGAACGACTGACCGTGACACTATGTTTCAGGCGTTAGAGGCACTCGATAGAGACTTAGCGAATGAATTCGAACAACCGACGTTCCAATTCAAGCTAATTGAGTTTGGTCCATCACCAGCATCTAAAATCGAAGCGCGTATAAGCGGCGCTGATCCACAAACACTTCGTAATATCGCGGTACAAGTGGAAGACATCTTGTTAGCTGACCCGGGTTCTCGAAACGTTCGTCACGATTGGCGTGAACGTACTAAAGAGCTGGTACCGCTGTTCAACGAATCTAAGGCTCGTCGCCTAGGCATTTCAAAGACGGATTTGTCTGAGACGTTACAGATGGCGTTTGGTGGTTACAATATCGGTCTACTGCGTGATGGTACTCATATGTTACCTATCGTGGCACGTTTGCCGGAAGAAGAGCGTTTTGATTTCGAATCGCTAAACAATGTGAAGATTTGGAGCCCGTCACTACAAACCTACATTCCAGTCGAACAAGTGATTGATGGTGTAGAGCTTCAATGGTCTGAACCACTGATTCAGCGTCGCGATAGAAAACGCACGCTAACGGTATTGGCTGACCATGATGTACTGGGTGATGAAACACCAGCAAGTTTGTTTGCTCGTGTGAAACCAAAGGTTGAAGCATTAGATTTGCCAGAAGGCTACAGCATAAGCTGGGGCGGTGAGTATGAAAGCTCTAAAGATGCACAAGAGTCTCTGTTTGGTTCATTGCCAATGGGCTACTTGTTGATGTTTATCATCACTATGCTTCTGTTTAACTCGGTTCGTAAGCCCCTTGTGATCTGGTTTACGGTTCCACTGTCTATCATTGGTGTTTCAATTGGTCTGTTAGGTACCAATATGCCATTCAGCTTTACGGCGTTCCTTGGCTTATTGAGTCTAAGCGGCATGATTCTGAAGAACGGTATCGTACTGCTTGACCAGATCAACAGTGAGCTTGCGACAGGTAAAGACCCATATTTAGCGGTTGTCGACAGCGCGATTAGTCGTGTACGACCGGTATCTATGGCAGCACTAACGACTATCTTGGGTATGATTCCCTTGGTATTCGATGCATTTTTCGGCTCGATGGCGATTACCATCATGGCAGGCTTAGGCTTTGCTACAGTACTAACACTAATAGTAGTACCTGTGATGTTCGCTATCTTATATAGAATCAAACCGTCCACTGCGGGTTATTAGGGATTGATATAAAACAGATTCTTTTAAGCCAGCCCAGTCAATTTTGACTGGGCTTTTTTATGCGAGTGATTTAGTACAGCGTTGGTTCAAGCAAACATCCGTGTACATAAAGCGATGTGAAGACCGCTACACGAACAAAGAACTTCGTTAACAAAGGAATGTGTTAAGTGACAGCCGCTTAACCTGTGGCTAGCGGCTTTAAGAAGAGTAAGGGCGGTTTTAGATTGCTAAACGGATATCCAATTCAATCGGTTTAGGCATCGCTAGATGGTAGCCTTGGTACATGTCGAAGCCCAAGCTTTGCATTGCTGCGAGTTGATGCTCTGTTTCTATGCCTTCGATGACAGTCTTAGCGCCGATTTGCTTCGCAAGCTCTAGAACTAATTCCATTGCTCGTGTGTGACCTTGCTCAAAATCTAACATCACTGAGCGGTCTATCTTTATGATATGAGGATTGATATGGCGAACGCGTTGTTCTGTTGATGCTTGCGTTCCGAAATCATCGACCGCGATTTGAAAACCATTCTCCGCAAGAGAGAGGGCAGCGTCTTTCAAGCGCTCTTCACTTTCGGCATTCAATTCTACCAATTCCATCACGATCTGCTCACATGAAAGGTTCAGCTCATGAAGACGTTTTGCCAGAAGGCTGTCACTGACTTTTTCTGCCGCAAATAACTCCCCAACGTTTGGAAGAACGTTCAAGAATAGGTGCAAATGACGGATAGTTGACTGTGCGAAGTTACGAATGTGGATAGCGCGACTGAGTCTCTCTACATTGATCTTATCTGTGCATGAGGTGTCATCGGAATGGAAGAAGTGATCAGGACGAACAATATCCCCTTTGCTATTCGATATACGCACCAAAGCCTCTACGCCTATCTGAATCATTGAGTCGTCAAATATAGGTTGATAGACACTTCGCAGTGTTAGGTCTTGATACTTTGCAATAAACTGCATATCGGCATCCACAGATATACAGCTAATAAATTCACTTCTGTCTGATAAAATCATAGTCGCTAATAAAGGTGTTTATTCAATGACGAAAATAGACGTCATGGCTGTCACAATATTGACAGGTGTTAGTAAATTGTCAATTGATAAAAATTCATTTGCAGGGTCAATATTTAAATAAATATAATTAACGAAAAATCAGCATGATAAATGATATTAACCATTAATTTAACTTATCATTCACTAGGTTTGATAGTTGCTGTGAATTTAATGGCTGAGTAACGCCTCACATATCAATCCCAACCAATATAAAGCTAGACCAGCGATACACCAGCGAAAAGTAGGGTTAAAGGCTTAGATTATGGGTGAATGTCAAAGTTAGAAAATAAAGATACTTAACTGGTTACATAGAAGTGATATCTATCTCTCAAAATCGATAGCATCGGAAGAACAGTTATTAATAATTCGATTAGAACGTTCGAATAATTAATGAGCAATGATTTAGCGTCTTTTATAAAACATTGGGATGAAGGTCTAACAATTTGCTTTCAATATTGAATGAAAAAGTTGACCCGTATTATCCCTACCATTGAAGTACGGCATAAAGTTGCAGGTATTTACGAACCAATTGTTGATTCCCTGACCGTTTTAGTGGGTGACCAAATTTAATAAAGCACGGACTGATTCTAAAGTTATTATTTAAATCAGCAGCGAATTGAGAATCACTCTCTCTTAACGTGATGCCTTGTTGGCTGTATTCAGTTATCTCGTCTGGGAGTTCTCCCATCCACCAGTGCAACAACTCACCACTGTTTTTACTTCGGCTTATCCAATGGTCAGAAACAATGATCAAAACGTCATTGGGTTGAATGGCGAATCCGTACTCTTGCTGCCAGTTATGAATGTCTAACATCAACTTTTTACGACACGTTTTTCCCGCGCTCACCATATGGTGGCTAATCATCCAAACTGTGCCGATTTCAGAAGAGATACGGAAGTGGCGGGGCGTTTCTCGAGAGGAGAGCATTTCAAGTGGACTGATGTTACTTGCATGATTAAAGCTTACGAAGGTGTGTTCCATTCGTCGGGCAAAGGCTTTACCGATGTGATGTTCACTGATCCCTTGGTTGTGTACCGTAGGATAATGACGCTCACAGAGTTTTAGACAATCGTCTTGAAACTGATTGACGCTTTTAATCACGAGATCTAATAACAATGAAGTCCCTTATACACAGTTACTATCTTATTGATGGGCAATAGTACGGTAATTAATGTGTCATTACCTATCGCCAAAGTGCGAGTTCTTGATCCCTCTATCAAAATTAGCGATTGCGGAGCGATTTTATGGATAGCACTGGCACTTCGCTGGTCTGTATTCTAAATTATGAGGAATTCTAATCAGTTAGAAAGACTATCTTTAGCAGCAAAGTTACAAGTGAGTTAGCTAGATTATAGTTTAGTCAGCTGTTCACGATGGATTTATTTACTCTTTACTTGGAAACATTCATGACCATTCAACTAGATTCGAAGCAAAAGTCTGAGCTTACCCATACTCTTCAAAAATACCTGCAAGATGAACTCGATGTGGAGCTTGGCCAGTTCGACACGGAATTCTTGGTCGACTTCATAAGTAAATAGTTTGGGGCGGTTTACTACAACAAAGGGATAGAAGACGCCCAAAAAGTGATGGAACGTAAAATGTTAGATATCTCAGACGAGCTATACGAGATCGAACAAATCGTTGAAATCTAACGTTTAGCCCAAACTTGTTCAGATAATTTGAATAACTCGTTTAATTTGAAATGATGTTACCAATGTAAAGCTTGGTAAATAATATGTTACACAAACTTGGTGTAGGGTACGCTTTTCGAAACTACACTACTCGTTAACATTCGGAAGAGATGCATGGACAACAACGTTAGAAATTACAACCCTTTAGCAAGAGCGATGCATTGGATTTCAGCTCTCGCAGTATTTGGCTTATTTGGTGTAGGCCTGTGGATGGTTGATCTTTCATACTACAGCGAGTGGTACAAAACAGCGCCAGACTATCACCGTTCGGTAGGCATTCTTTTGGCCGCCGTTACCGTTATCCGCTTGGTTTGGAAGCTAGTTACCGCGTCACCTAAGGTGGAAGGTAAAAGCTATGAAGTTGCAGCAGCGAAGATCGCTCACGGCTTCATGTACATCAACTTAGCGGTTTTATTTATTTCAGGTTATTTGATTTCGACATCAGATGGCCGCGGGATAGAGGTATTCAATTGGTTCACTGTACCAAGTATGGGCGAACTGTTTGCAAACCAATCTGATCTCGCAGGTACGGTTCACTACTATGCTGCATGGGTACTGATCATTATGGCATCAGTGCACGCCTTAGCGGCGATAAAACACCACGTTATCGACAAAGACGATACGCTACGAAAAATGATAGGAGCTTCAAAATGAAAAAGTCAATTATCGCTACAGGATTAGCATTTGCTATGGCAATGCCTTTCGCTGCGAACGCCGCTGATTACGTGATTGATACAAAAGGTGCGCATGCTTCAGTTAACTTTAAAGTTAGCCACCTAGGTTACAGCTTTATCCAAGGCCGTTTTAACACATTTTCAGGTGATTTCTCATTTGATGAAAGCAACGTTGAAGCGTCAAAAGTAAACGTAACTATTGATACAACTAGCCTTGATTCAAACCACGCAGAACGTGATAAGCACATCCGTAGCTCTGACTTCATTGATGCAGGCAAATTCTCAGACGCAACATTCAACAGCACAAAAGTGGTTGATAAAGGCGACGGCAAACTTGAAGTAATGGGTGACCTTAAACTTCACGGCGTTACTAAGCCTATCGTTATCGAAGCTGAATTCATCGGCGCTGGTCAAGACCCATGGGGCGGTGAGCGTGCTGGTTTCGTTGGTACAACTCGTCTAGAACTTGCTGACTTCAACATTCCAGTAATGGGCGCTTCAAGCTACGTAGACATGGAACTACACGTTGAAGGTGTAAAGAAGTAATCTAGCTATTGATGGTCGCTAGCTGGTATCAATCTTTTATGTAACAGCAAAAGTTGAATCGATACCTGATACCTAGAAAGCAAAAGCAACAGTTAGAAAAAGAGAAAGGCGCAAAGTATTCACTTTGCGCCTTTTTATTATGGTAAATGGTAACGCGTTTAGATCTGTTTTGTGTCAAACCTTTAGTTGCGCTTTAAGCCACCATTTACTTTTAGCCAGTCAACGTTGCCATGACTGATTTTCGAGGTGAACAACTAATCCCTAATTGTTCAACCTTGTCCTAGTTAGCTAACCACTTCCTAGTAAAACAGTCGTTAGCTACACGCTTCCTAGTTAAACCGTTGCAAGTTAATCCACTTTAGATTCAGGCACTGTAGATTAAACCACTGCAAGTTAAACCCTTAGCCAGTTAAGCCGTTTCTAGTTCCGCTTTTGGTACTACGTTTAGACGGTCACCGTAGATAGGGCGAAGTGCTTGCATCACCTCAGTACGAGTAAGAACACCCACCATCACACCGTTTTCCAATACTGGGAGCATATGTGGCTGGCTCACTTTCATCGCTTTTGCACGCTCTTCTAGAGAAAGAGAAGTCAGGCGAGTTGCGAAGCCCATGCTAGTAGTAGGGTACAGTTGCTCTTTGTCGATACATAGGAACTCAGCAACATCAACTAGCTTGTCGTTTGCATCGATTGCCACAACGTCACGGCTCATTAGGTCTACAACTTTTTGGCCTTTAGTTGGGATGTAATCTTGGCACCAAAGGTCAACCATTACGTCGTGAACAGAGAAGATACCAACAAGACGGCCTTCAACATCGCAAACCGGAGCGCTAACAAGTTGAGCGTCTAAAAGTGAATCAATTGCCACTGATGTAGGCATTTCTACGCTTAGTGTAATTGGTTGAGTGTTCATGATTTGCTTGATAGTCGTTGCTGTGTTCATAGTGATTTCCTTAACTGACGTAATTTCTGTTGTTTGTGTAATTGCAGTAATTTTTGCTGCTTTAAGTTGTGGGCGGCGGTAGATGCTCCAATTGGCTAAGCCGACCAATACCGAACCACCTACGATGTTGCCGATTGTTACTGGCACCAAGTTTGCGGTGACAAATTTCATGATGTTTAGGTCTGCGTACTGGGCTGGTGTTGCGCCAATTTGCATCCAAAAACTTTCTGGTGCGAATGCTTGAATCGTGATGCCTAGTGGAACCATGAACATATTCGCCACACAGTGTTCAAAGCCTGAGCTAACGAACATTGCCACGGGTAAAACAGTCATCATGGCTTTGGTCATTGCATTAGCAGAGCTGAACGTTAACCAAATGGCTAAACACACCAATAAGTTACAAAGCACACCCAAAGCAAAAGCTTGAACAGGGCTGTGGTGTAGCTTGTGTTGAGCAATATTCAGAGCATTTAAGCCCCATTGCCCACCATCCAATTGATACAAGCCAGCTGCGCTTACTAGAGCCAAAAGGAACATGGCACCGATAAAGTTACCGACATAGACCTTGCCCCAAATAGACAGCATCTTAGTGAAGGTAATCTGCTTGTTAGCCCATGAGATGCTTGATAACACTGAGCTGGTAAACAGCTCGCCACCGCAAATCACAATCAGGATTAAACCCATACTGAATGCAAGACCGCCGGCTAAACGACTCAATCCCCATCCAGCATCAGCGCTACCAGTGGTTACCGTGATGTAGAATAAAAAAGCAAGCCCGATGAATGCACCAGCCATGATTGCCAAACTCAATGTCATGCTGCTGGTTTTATTTGCTTTGCTTAATGCAAACTTCTCTGCTTCCGCCATCATTTCTGTTGGCGAGAACAGTTGATGATTTTCAGAAGTGCTGGTTGCCATATCCCCCCCTTGAACAATCCGTCATGTGTAATTCCTAGTGTTAATGACTTGGTTAATCTGTAATGGTTAATCAGTAATGTTTTGCAGGGCTCGTTGTGTCCTGCCATTCCAGATTAGGGGGTAGCGAGGTAGAGGTAAAATTGATAATTTTTAAAAACCACATCAAATTTATTGATATAGCTTGGGTTACGAGTAGAATGAAATCGATTGCTCATCGGCTTGATAAAAAACGAGCATCAGGACACAAATAATTAAAAGCATTAAGGATGAATTTTGCGTTATTCATTAAAGCAACTCGCGGTATTTGATGCAGTGGCAGATTCTGGGAGTGTTAGTATTGCAGCGGATAAGTTGGCGTTGACTCAATCAGCGACAAGTATGTCTCTTGCACAGTTGGAAAAAATGCTCGGCAGGCCTTTGTTTGAAAGGCAGGGCAAGCAAATGGCCCTTACTCATTGGGGCATGTGGCTAAGGCCAAAAGCGAAGCGTTTACTGCAAGACGCACAGCAAATTGAAATGGGTTTCTATGAGCAGCATTTATTGAGCGGAGAGCTTAAATTAGGTGCGAGCCAAACACCCGCAGAACACTTGGTTCCAGACCTCATCAGTATTATTGATAACGACTTTCCAGAGATGCGAATTTCGCTCGGTGTACAAAGTACCGACGCCGTTATCGATGGCGTACTAGATTACAAATATGACTTGGGTGTTATCGAAGGTCGTTGTGACGACAGCCGAGTTCACCAAGAAGTGTGGTGTACTGATCATTTAACCGTGGTTGCATCTGCTCATCACCCGTTTGCGAAGCGTGAACGTGTCAGTTTGGCGCAGTTAGAGCAAGCGAAGTGGGTATTACGCGAACACGGTTCGGGTACTCGCAAAGTTTTTGATAGCTCTATTCATCATTTAATTGGTGATCTTGATGTTTGGCGTGAGTATGAACACGTTCCTGTTCTAAGAAGTTTGGTTGCAAACGGCCCATATTTAACGTGTCTACCTTATCTCGATGTCGAGCAGTTTGTTGAATCAGGCCAACTCGTTACCTTGAATGTTCCTGAGCTTGAAATGGAACGTACGCTTTCGTTTATCTGGCGTGCTGATATGGCAGAAAACCCACTTGCTGAGTGTATTAAGCGAGAAGGCAAGCGCATGATGAAAGGAAAACCGTCGGTTCTGTAAGGTAGATTTGATAAAATGCTAATAACTATTTGTGTTGAATAAGCGATTCCGGTCTCTATCTGGTGATAAATACACATTCGCGTACATTATTAATGTGATCGAGATCGCCTAAACGAAGGCGTTCTTGCCATAATATGCTTACTTGATTTTAAGTGAGGCTAAATCCGGTTGCGATGAATTGCGCAATTAGGCTTTAGAAATAGTATGAGTACATTAGTCGCGATTTCATTAACAACAGGTATTTTGTCAGGTCTTTGGGGATGGATAGCTATCTCTTTCGGCTTATTGTCATGGGCAGGTTTCTTAGGTTGCACCAGTTACTTTGCTTCGCCAACAGGCGGCGTAAAAGGATTGGCAGGTAGCTTACTAACCAACATGACAGGCGTATTCTGGGCAATGGTGATTATCGAAAGCTCAACCTTCGCAGGGTTAGAGATTTTAGGCTATGTGATTACAGCTATTGTCGCTTTCTTTATGTGTATTCAAGCAAAACAAGCGTGGCTAGGTTATATCCCAGGAACCTTCATTGGTTGCTGTGCAACGTTTGCGGCAGGTGGCGATTGGCAACTTGTAGTACCATCTTTACTGCTTGGTGGTGTATTTGGATACTTAATGAAAGCAACGGGGCTATGGCTTCACGATAAATCGACCCAATCTTCGGAAGTTGTTGAACAACACGCTAAACAAGCAAAGGCGTAATAAATACGTTGAGCAAAGGATAGTTTAGTCACTGTTAACTCTTGCAAGATAACCCCCAATTAATTTGTATATCGATTTATACAGGCACACCATTTGAGGTGTGCCTTTTTTGGTTTTGGTTACTCTAAAAATACGATGATCTTATCTGTAGAAGAACTTATACGTCTATCAGAAAAGCTAAAGGCTTAAGTGTTCCCGTTTGCCATGGTGATAACACGTTTTAGCGTCCACCTTAGTAACAATGGAATGCATTCTTGCCCTTGGTTTTCACAGTGCGAGACGATGGCCAGTGCAAGGTCAGGCTTAGCGTGTTTCTTCAATACTTTAGCGACGACTTTCTTCGGAGGAATAGGGTGGTCGTAAGGGATCTTAACCATGTCACGGAAAAAGTTCTCGAATCCGTTCATGTATAAGTAATGCTCGATGTCTTTGTCAGGCAACTCAGTTAAGCGATGACGTTCTTGGTCATTACCAAGCTTTGATAGCACGGTTGCGGCGTATTTTTTACCTGCCGCGTCGCCGTCAGTCACCACATGCCAATCGATGCCAAACTCTTGCGCGACCTTAATCAATGCTTTGAGGCCTGATTGAGCAAATTCGATAATCTGCACACCTTCTGCAGCAAGGTTGTAGCCACATTGGTTGGCTAACTCATTAAACAGCCAAACTTCTGTTTCGCCTTCTACTAATAGCCAACAACGCGCAAACAGTGCCCCTGAACGGTGGAAGCGAATATGGAAACCAATTCGTCTCAGTTCATCTTTACTGAAGTGGTTCATGTTGAGTTGATTGGCAATGGTTTTGTCTGATTGACGCACCAATCGCCGAATCGATTGCAAAGGCACAGCTGCGAGTAGGTCACCACTGTTAGTGGTAAGGATTTTTTGCATTGGTAATTTTTGCATCAAACTCCAAGCCCTTGCCAAGTGGGTTGGGTGCAATCGACCTTCGGGATCTTCGAGGATTAAAAGAGGGCGCGCACATTGTCTTAAGTCATTTGGCCCTTTAGCCTGTAGATAAGCGTTCAGTAACCCCATGAATAATAAGCGAGTTTGTTTATTATTTGTCTCTTCGACAAGCTGGTGAATGCTCTGATCATTAGCACCTGCAGAATAGAGTAAGCCATCGCGCTGTTTTCTAGGATTACGACGAGAGTGACTCTTAAAAGAAAAGTAGTGTTCTATCAGGCTTTGCATTGAATCAAGGCTACTGCGCATCTCGCCTTTGTTTACGTGTCCTGGGATTGCCATTAAGCGACGACAGGTATTATCAATGCGTTTTTCTACTCTTGCCTGACGACCATTTCCATTGCCGTTACCGTTTCCATTTCCGCTAGAGCTAGCAGCGCTGCCATGAGTACCATTCCCATAAGAGGTGACGTTAGCGTTTCCATTAGAACCACCATTAACAGCGGCATTCTGATTGATTGTTTTACTGTTGAAAGGACGATCGAAGTGCCTTGCATCTCGCAAACGAATCACGGGGTGCAACGTCATTAATTCTTGTGCGAGCTTTTCAGAATGGTGAAGCTTGAGCGGATTGCCGTCCAAACCTAAGAATGCGTAGTGTGTGGTGGTTTCGTACTGTTCTAGTGTGGCACTGATTCGGTAATAGATGCGATAAACACCGAACTCGTCCTGAACCCAAATCGGTTTGAGTTTACGATAACGACCAGCATTAAGTTCGCTCTTGTCGTTAGCCTTTAATGCGAGAACAATTTGAAGATGTTGAGACTGTGGGTGTGAGACAGAGTAATCGACATGAAAATCGGTCATTTCAAAGTGATATGGCACACCGTCTGAAGGAAGAACGACGGAAAGGGCATCCAATAATGAAGACTTACCCCAAGTATTTTCACCAATAAGCGTGGTTAGCTCGTCAAACGCGAGTGACATGCGCTTGATACCTCGAAAGCCAGAAATCTCGATTCTTTCTAGTTGCATAGGCTTACTCCTAACGGAAGGCTCTGCTAATTGTTTGAAAGCTAACAGATATCTTTAATCATAATCGAAAATCACCAATTCGGTATGCTCATCGGTCACAAAACCCATTGATTATTTATACGGCGCAAAATGAGATTTTTGATCTATCTCGAGTATTTTTTTGCAGCGCAGTTTCATAAAATTCACGATTCTGTCATGATTCTCGACCTAGTATGAAGGGACAGAGAGAGAAGAAAATATGACTAAAAAGAATAAGCCGACAAAAATAGTGTTGGCACACATCAACGACACCCACTCATACTTTGAACCAACCTCGTTACAGCTATCACTTAAAATGAACAACCACATCATTGAACCTTATGTCAGTGCTGGTGGCTTTGCTCGAATTTCAACACGCTTCAAACAAATAGAACAAGATGCCCAGCGTCAGAAGGTTGGAACCCTGTTCCTGCATGCTGGTGACTGCTTCCAGGGCACTTTGTACTTTTCTCTGTTCAAGGGAAAAGCCAACGCCGATCTGTTGAATGCCCTTAGTATTGATGCCATGACGCTTGGTAATCATGAGCTAGACATGGGTAATGAGCCCGTGGCGATCTTCGCGAAAAGAATCAAATTCCCACTGTTGGCCGGTAACTGGAATCTATCGAATGAGGATATCAATAAAACTCATACCTTAGCGGACAACAAGATTGTTAAGCCTTACCTGACTGAAACACGCAGTGCTTCTTTTATAACGAAAGAGTTTGATGGCGAGAAAGTTGCCATCTTCGGCTTAAGCATCGACAAGATGGCAGGTATTGCCAATCCAGATATTGATACACCGTTTGAAAACGCATTAGAAACGGCGAAAGCTACGATAGAACAAATTCACCAGAGCTGTATCAACAAGATAGTACTGCTTAGTCACCTTGGTTATGAAGCTGATTTAGAGCTAGCTGCGAATGTCAAAGGCATTGGTGTGATTGTTGGTGGCCACAGTCACCGTTTGCAAGGTGACTTCTCGGATATCGGCTTAGTGAAAGACGATGAATACGGCGTCAAAATTGGCGACACCTATGTGGTGCAAGCCGGTTTTCACGCAATGAGTCTAGGGCACTGTGAAATCGAGTTCGATGCTCAAGGTAAAGTGACGCACTTTAACGGTAAGAACGAATTGTTATTAGGTCGTCGACTCTTTATAGATGCGAAACTGAGTGAAGTAGGACAAGACGATGCGCATGATATGGCGTGTGAGTTTTTGAACAATCACCAGAACATCGCAGTGTGTAAGAAAGATCCTGAATTACAAAGTATTTTGACTGACAAGTATCAGCCTAGAGTTCGTAAGCTTCAGCAACAAGTCATCGCTCATGCTGAGAGCAAACTTCGCCATGTTCGTATCCCTGATGAACAAGGGCCAAGCCAACTTGCACCCTTGGTGGCTCAATCATTCCATTACTTGATGAACCAGAAAGGCCATCAGGTAGACTTTGCTATCCACAACTCTGGTGGTGTTAGAAACTCACTGAATAGTGGTGATGTTTCGGTTGCCGATATTGCCGGAAAACTACTACCGTTTGCCGTACCTATTGGTACGTATGAAGTCAGAGGTGAGACGATCGCAGGCATGTTGGAAGGTGCTATCAATAACGCATTGGATAATGGTGTGGTTGGTACAGGGTCGGGTAGTTTCCCTTATACACATAACCTAAGGTTCTGTTACCACAAAGAAGCACCTCTAGGGCACAGAATTCATCACCTTGAAATCCACTCTGAAGAGGCCGGTTGGCAGGCAGTTTCGCGTGAACGTGTTTACCGCGGCGCGTCGTCGGCCTACACCATGAAAGGGAAAGAAGGTTATAACGCAGTCTTGGATATGATCGGAGATGGCATCGTCACAACCGACTCAATGGCAGACTGTTTCATAGCGTTTTTACAAGATCACCCTGAATCACTTCAACACAATGAACCACTGAATTGCATGGAGTGTTTTAGGTAACAGCGTCCAATATTTTCGCTTGGTATCATAACTTCGAGTGATTTATAAAATTGGCACTGTTTATGCTTTATTTCCCGGGTAACTTCCTGTGGAGGCAAAGCATGGATAGGAAAGATTGGTTAGACGCGGCTGCCGTTGTTGGTTGGGTGTCTGTTTGGTCAGCGTTAGTGTATTTGGTACCCACTGCTGGTTTGTAATTGTTCTGCGCTATATCAAGCGTATGTGAAAGAAGTAAAAAGTAGCAGATAGCTCCTTTTTTTTTGTTTTTTCCGTGCAAATTTTTATAGACGAAACACAATCAGAGGATTATTATCCACGCGTTTGGGGAGTAGTTAGCGCAAGTTTACATATCGTCATCTCGTTAGGCCAAGTGTCTATCCGGTATGTAAAGGTGAAATCCCATATTTCACTTCAACGAGACCAACGCAATCACAGTCAAGATCCGTAATGGAGCTTGATATGCTTTGTTTGCGGGAGGTCTTTGTACAGTTCTTCCGCCCGGAGGAATAATGAACTCAACTCAATCTCTATTATCTACAAATAGTGAATCCTTTTTTTCATCGCCGATCATGACGACTTATGCGGGCTTTTTCCTGCTGACGGTGATTCTTGTCTCTATTGATATCTATCAGACTCGTGGTGGCAACGTCACTATCAAGAAAGCGGCAATCTGGAGTGTTTTCTGGTTTGTACTTGCGTTTCTGTTTGCTGGTTCTATTTACCTATTTTGGGACATTTACGCGCCCAATAGCGACTACACAGCGCAAAAAGCAACAGTGTCATTCATTACTGGTTACTTGCTAGAGAAGTCACTGAGCGTAGACAACCTGTTTGTATTCGCGATGATCTTCGCTCAATACCAAGTTCCTGAGCATCTACGACCTCGTGCGCTTCTTTGGGGCGTTATTGGTGCATTGGTGCTTCGTGCAATTATGATCGCACTAGGTGCGCAGCTATTGGCTGAATACCACTGGGTACTTTATGTGTTTGCAGCGTTCTTGATTGGTACTGGTATTAAACTGGCGTTAGACAAGGGCGAAGAAGAGAGTGTGAATACACTGCCTGAAAAGCTACTTCGCAAAATCATGCCGGTAACAGAAGACTTCCATGGCCCAGCATTAATGATTAAGCAGGGTACCAAATGGGTACTAACACCAATGATGTTGGTGATTGGTGCCATCGCAGTCATGGACGTGATGTTTGCACTGGACTCTATCCCTGCAATCTTCGCGGTAACACAAGAACCGTTCTTGGTACTTGCTGCTAACGTGTTTGCCTTACTTGGCCTGCGTTCGTTGTACTTTGTACTACAAGGTATGATGGATAAGTTCATCTACTTGAAGCCGGCACTGGCATTCATCATGGTCTTCATCGGTGTGAAAATGCTATTGGTTGACAGTGAATGGGCTATCCCAACTTACTGGTCTTTAGCGGTGCTGATTTCAACGATGACGATTGCGGTTATAGCGTCGATTTATGCAAAGAAGCCAGACATTGAACAAGTAAATTAAAACAAATATAACTTATCGAAAACTCGATAGGAGATAGGTGGTCGATGAAGCAGGAAATTTATTTATGTAAAATTTCTGTGACATCTGCCACTTTTGTTTGAGGGGTATTTGTACTAAATGCATGATTTAAGCATTATGTTGAATTTTAAATCACTACTAATGCATATGTATTTCGACGCGTTGTTAATGGTTTGTTTTATTAGAAAAACTAATCTGAACATCCAATTTTAGTCATTTTTTAACCAGCAAAAGATCACCTATTATTCTTGTCATCAGAACGAAACACAAACAAATTTATAGAGAGGCAATCATGGCTCAAGCAGTACAAATGAATACTATCGCTGTTCCTAACTCTATGGATAAGAAGACCTACTCGGTTAACTTCAAAGGATTGATTGCACACATTTTCGATATTCTTTTCGTAGACAACTCTCCACGCAGTTACTACGCGAGCGACCTATCTGTTCACATGCAACGCGATATCGGTATCAACCGTTAATCTAAGCGTAAACGCATAGAATAAAAGAAAGACAGAATTTTAAAAACGCCAGCTTCTTAGCTGGCGTTTTTGTATCTGAAAGAAGGGGACCTGAATTTGAGTGAACGTTTATAAAATTGGTTCTCAAAAGAGGCAAGCGACATAAACGTGAAGCTGATACCGTGTTTACAACTCATTTAAAATCGATTACTTGATATCTTGGACTGCTTTGTTCGAGCTTATTCGCTTAAACCTTTGGGAAAGGGGGTAAATTAGTTACGTAATAATGCTGAAATACGTTAATATAGCGCGCTATTATTTTAGCTTTGAGTTCCTGCAATTAATGACTAACACCACGACACCGACCAACTTCTCTGATCTTGGCTTAATCTCTCCTTTGATGGCTCGTTTATCTGAGCTTGAATACCAACAGCCAACGCCTATCCAAGCGCAAGTTATTCCAAGTGTGTTAGCAGGACGCGATCTAATTGCAGGCGCAAATACGGGGTCAGGTAAAACCGCTGCATTTGCACTTCCTCTTTTACAACAGATCCATGAAGATGCACCTCTGGACCGTCGTTCAGGCAAAGGGAACTTTGTTTCTGGCCTTATATTGGTTCCTACTCGTGAACTTGCTAAGCAAGTGGCGGATAGCGTTAAGTCTTACGCAGTGCATTTCAACGGTGCTATCAAAACCGTTTGTGTATTCGGTGGTGTGTCGGTAAACACCCAGATGCAAGCACTACGTGGCGGCACAGACATCTTGGTGGCAACGCCGGGTCGTTTACTTGACCTGATCTCAAGCAACGCTATCAAGCTAGATAAAGTAAAAACATTAGTGCTTGATGAAGCTGACCGAATGTTAAGCCTTGGTTTTACAGAAGAACTAGACGCGATCTTGAAACTTCTGCCAAGCAAAAAACAAACTTTGTTGTTCTCTGCGACTTTCCCCGAGCAAGTTAAAACGCTGACTCACGAACTACTGAATGATCCAATTGAGGTTCAACTTCAAAGTGCTAATGCGAGTACACTGGTTCAGCGTGTATTTGAAGTAGAAAAAGGCCGTAAGACTGCATTGTTAGCTCACCTGATTCAGCAACACGAATGGCGCCAAGCACTGATCTTCGTGAATGCAAAGAACAGCTGTGAACACCTAGCAGACAAGCTTTACAAACGCGGTATCATCGCAGAAGTCTTCCACGGCGATAAAGGGCAGGGTTCACGTACTCGTATCCTTGAAGATTTCAAATCTGGCGAGATCGATGTTCTGATCGCGACAGACATCGCAGCACGTGGTCTGGATATCGAAAAGCTTCCAGTTGTTATCAACTTTGATTTACCGCGTAGCCCATCAGACTACATGCACCGTATTGGCCGAAGTGGTCGTGCAGGAGAGGTTGGTCTAGCGTTATCTCTGATCGATCATGAAGACTACCATCACTTCAAAATCATCGAGAAGAAGAACAAAATTCGACTTGAGCGTGAGCAAATTGAAGGCTTTGAAGTGGATGAAGAAGCAACCGCTGAACTCGTTGCAGCATTGAAACCCGTTGCGCCACCGGCTGGCACAGGTAAAAAGAAGAAAAAGAAAAAAGCACAAACTAATCAAGATGTGTGGTTGAGAAACAACTGATATTGAATCAGTAAAAATGATAGTTTTTAAAGGCGCTTGATTGCGTCTTTTTTGTGTCTGCAATATGAGTAGAACAAGTAGCTAGAGTACGGTTGTGTTGGTGCTCAAAATAAGTCAAGTTTGTTCGTAGGGTTGCGTCCTTCATAAGAGATTCAGTGATTTCACGCTTTGCTCATAACCTATTCGGGTTCTAAGTAACTGGGTAACGGCATGGAGACCTCGATTAAACAAGTAATATTGGCAGCTTCACTCTTCATGGTTACTCATCCCGCTGCGATAGGTGCAGACTTCAAGGTTAAAGGGCTGAACAAAGCTCTCACTGAAAATGTAGAGTTATACTTAGAACCTTTGGTTGATGTCCCAGCTGCACAGCTATCGCATACTAAGATATTGAAACGGGTTCAAGACGCGCTCAACCCTTATGGCTACTATCACCCTCAGATAGATATTGAACTTGATGACAGCGATAACCTCACCTTAAACGTCGATTCTGGCCTTGTCATGTACATTGCAGAATCGGTTGTAAAAGTCACAGGTGAAGCGAGTAAAGACGAAGAGTTCATCAAAATACTCACGCAAAGTAAGTTAGATTCAGGCTCTCCATTATCTCACCAAGAATACGACCAAACTAAACGGGCGATCTTCTCTTTGGCAAAGCGTAAAGGCTATTTCGATGGAAGGTTTGTCGAGTCTAAGATCGAAGTGATTCCTAGCGAAAACATCGCCAATATTCACCTGCATTTTTCAAGTGGCCCACGCTATAAGTTTGGCGCTATCAGCATTCCTGATGATGGTGTTGAAGCTACTCGTATCGAGAAAATTCCCACATTCAAACAAGGGGACGACTTTGACACGATCAAGTTGGGTGAGCTGCAGTCTGATTTGTTTGAAACTCAGTGGTTTCGCAGTGTTGTGGTGCACGGTGACTTTAATCATCTTGATGACAATCTTGAAGTGCCAGTCGAAATCATTGCAGAGCCAAGCTCTCGCAACATTGTGCAGGTGGGTGGTGGTTACTCTACCGATCTCGGTTTAAGAGCGTCTTTAAATTGGTCAAAGCCTTGGTATAACCGACGAGGGCACAGCTTTGAAACACAGACGTATTTGTCTGAACAAGAGCAATCATTGCAACTAGGGTACAAAATCCCAACAGAGAAAGTCACGACCGATTACTTTGGTATTCAGTTTGAATCGAAACGAATTGATCATCGAGACACCAATAGCTTTTCAAACGATCTTAAGTTTGAACGTTATTGGCAGTTAGACAGCGATTGGCAAAGTACCATTTACGTCAAATACTTGCACGAACAGTACCGTCAGGCGTCTGAGGAAGACCAATCACAATTACTGTTACCTGGCATCAGTTTTTCTCAGGTTGATCGTAAAAATGATCAATTAGAACTCAATCATCGACACATCTATTCTGTTGAGTATTCTGACCCTAGTCTGTTCTCTGATTCAAGACTGTTGCGGTTGGAAGGAAACAGTGTGCTTTCGTGGGACATTAGTGAAAGTCAGAAGCTGCATTTCCGTTCAAACGTCGGCATTAACATAGCTAAATCGTTGTCGGATGTGCCATCGTCACTGCGTTATTTTGCTGGTGGTGATGGGAACTTACGTGGCTATGGTTATGAATCGATTTCTCCAAAAGATGACAACGGTGAATTAACAGGTGCACGCTACATGCTAACAGCAGGGCTTGAGTACCAACACCAGGTTTACCGCTCAATTTGGATGGGCGCATTTCTCGATGTAGGTGATGCGTTTGATGACAAAGTAGACTGGAAGCGTGGTACAGGCCTTAGCTTGATTTGGAACTCACAATTTGTGCCTGTGAAACTCGATTTTGCTTACGGGTTGGATGCACCTCAAGGCGATGAGTTTCGTATTCACTTCTCATTAGGTACTCAGTTTTAATTGTTCGATAAGTAGTTATTCTATAATCAAAAACTCTAACGAAGTTATCGAAGTTTTTAACAAGCTAGGGTGATCCGTTATTTATTACGATTGGTATTACTGTGTAGTTGTGCAAGAAACAAAGAAGCCGCGTAAAATCGCGGCTTCTTTGTATTTCGAATAGGCAAAAGTGTTTTGAATAGCCTGAAAATGGATTGTTGGACTCACAGTAACTGTAGCTTTGAACCATTTATTCTTGAAAGTTTAACGTTGTTATTGCTACCTAGAGTTCAAACTCTGCATCCATTTTACGAAATAGCCAGTCCGGTATTTTGTTCAATGATTTATAGTTCGGGTTCTTAGTATGGATTTGTTCTCCTGAAGCCCAAGTCGTCTCACCCGATTGTTCTCGCGACACAGCCCAGAATAAATCCTCTTTCTGACGCGTTAAGTAGTGTGCCACTTGCTTCGCAAACTCCTCACTGTCAATCAACACACCAAACTCGATGTTCAGAAAATCTGATCTTGGATCAAAGTTAGATGAGCCGATATAAGTCACACGGTCGTCTAAAATGACGGTTTTGTTGTGATAGTAGGTGTCGACATGAAAGTAGTGGTCGTCATTGATCGCTTGGTCTTTGTACTCCAAAATATTCACGTCTTTGTCGAGCAAAGTCTCACGGTGTTGCTCGTAATAGGCAGGAATAAAACCCGAATCATTAGAAGCTGAAGAGTTCGTAATTAAAGTTACTTCGGCTTGCTGCTGTATTAACGCATCGATAAACACAAACTGATCATCGCTTGGAACGACATAGGGCGTCGAAATCACCGCTTTTGAAGGCGACGGTACTTTTTGTGTCATTAAGTGTTCTGTTCGTTGACGAAAGTAGGGCTTGTTGTCTTTAAGCTTTTCTAACGAATCAAATACTGGTGTTACAGATGCAATAATGAAATCTGGTTGATTTAAATTTTTGATCTGTCTTTCTATTTCAGAAAGGATCAGAGTTTTATTTTTCTCACCTTTGTTTAAAGCTTTGGTAAATGTTTTGTATTGCTCATTATCTTTGATTTTAATGTGCTCTTGGATAGGTGCAACATGTTCACTATCCCACAGCATTTGATAGTTGTGGTCGAAAGAAGTAATGATATCGCCTTTAAATAGAACATCCATATCAAAGAAGTTCGCATTCTCACTATAACCAAAGTAATCATCACCGATGTTGCGTCCGCCGAGAATCATTGATTGGTGATCTACGTTGAAATATTTTTCGTGCAATCGATTATCTAACCGTTTTTGGTTCGTTGAGAAGTTAAATGCTCTGCCTAACCAGCCCGTTTTACGCGAATCAAACGGATTGAACAGTCGAATCTCAATATTAGGGTGCGAGTCCAATTCTGCTAGCCATTTATCATTGAACACTAGCAGGTCATCTAAGGTAAGTCGGATGTGTATATCACGATCCGCCGCTTGCTTTAGCTCGTTTAGAAGCATCAAACCAAGCGTGTCATTTTCCCAAGAGAAGTAAGTCATATCAATCGAGTGCTCGGCTTGGCGCACCAGTTCAATACGACGTGCAAAGGCTTCGGGAGCCGTCGGAATTAGGTACACCTCAGCTTGGTATTCTGTGCTTTGCCAGTTTGCTTCGAAGTCTGTTTCAACATTGGGGTAAGGTTGGGCACATCCTGTGACCAAAGCAATTAACATCATTGTGCATGCTGTTTTTAGTTTGCTAAGTGTCATAACTAACCTGCGTTTGAGCGTAAAATTTAGATATAAAAACGGCCAGCGAGCTGGCCGTTACAGTAAGAGGGTTGTTAAATATGTTTAGTTTAGGTACCAGTCCCAAGGCATAAGACCTTGCTCTGCTAGACCGGTTAAGCGACCTTCACGAAGCTTGGGATCAACACCTGGGTTTGTGACATAGTCCCAGTCGAAAGTAGTATTGTTGTCGCTGAACCCTGCACCATCAATTACAAGCACATTATCGGCTGTATCGCCGTACTGGTAGTTAGTGAATAATTCTTCGCTAAACCATAGGCGTGACATTTCGTTCATCATTGCCTTCTCTTTGCTTGTCGGGTGAACCTCACTACCATCAAAACGTACAGCTTTGTTGAACATAAATGGCAGTTCTGAACCGTTACATGCACCGCTGATGCAACCGATCGTTTTGAATAGATCAATGATTGACAGTTGGTCGTATTCGCCCGTTTCTTCATTTAGACCTGTTTTAAAGTTCCACATGTTGAAGCTTGGTTTGTGCTCAAAGTGGTATAGCGTAGCTTCTTCTTCGCTGTTTGCTGCCATATAACGAGCTGGACCATTGAACAAGGTGTCATTTAGCAAAGTTTTAAATTGCTTCATGTTATCAAGAGCACCACCTATGCCAGATTCTGAGTTAGGGTAGAAATCCGTTAGAGCCAGAATATCTTGGGTTTGCTGGTGGCTAGTGATATCAACAATGTCGACCAAGCAACCTACGGTACCCATAATATCGTTGGTATCAATGCATCCAGTCATTTCAAGTAGATCGCCTTCTAGCTTAGCACCATAAAATAAACTCGTTACTGCGCTGTAAGCACTGCTTGGCAATACAAGCTCTGCTGAAACTTCATCATTTGCTTGCTCAGATAATTTTTGCTGCAGAAGAACGATGTTGTTTTCATCTTCTAACCAATTAATCATAGCTAGAGCTAGCTTTGCTGGATCATCATTAGTAAGCAGTTCAGGTTCATCATTTGTTAATAATTCGACGACCGTCGGAATTAAGAACGTAGTGGTAAATAGCATGCCAAAGCTGTTCGCTTCATGTGCATTTTCACCTAGGACAGTAGGTACTGAGAAGCCTGCTTGCATTGGTGATTCTGCTGATTCGCTACAGCTGCCAAGGAGACTCGTTTTTTCACACAATATGTACGGAGCAAAAGGCATCAGGTTTGACATTGGAGTCTCATCTGCGGTTGGGCTCAGAATTGGGATTTGCAAAGAACCTAACAACCAATTTTTTAGCTGTTCAATACCATTCAAAGCTGTTTCTTGCGACGCCATGATCTCGTCGATAGGGGTTTGAACTGTAAATTTTTTGCTACGATCTTTAGCTACTTCATAACTAGGGTATTCAAAACCATACGGGTTGCTTTGCATGATGGCACGTTGGAAATATTGACCTGCGATATCGTCATCTTGCTGCAAGAAACCAATAGACATAGCACCAGAACCTTGCCCCATAACGGTTACGTTTTGAGCATTACCACCGAAATCGGCAATATTATTGTGTACCCACTCTAAGGCGCGCTTTTGGTCACCTAGGCCATAGTTGCCATCTTCGTTCGCGCCTTTAACCCATTGAGTACCTAACTGACCAAGACGATAGTTCAAGCTTACATAGATGAAAGGCTTACCATCGTTGCTTGCTTGAGCAACCACGGTATCACCTTGCACAAGTGCTTCAGAACCCGAACCATATTCAAAATCACCACCGTGGATGAATACATAAACCGGTAGATCTGCATCAGCATCTACGCCTACTGGACGCCAAATGTTCAGATTCAAACAGTCTTCAGATTGTGCCTGTGACACGGTTTTCAATTGAGGACAAGCATAACCAAACGATGTCGCATCAACAATGCCGTCTGAATTCATCTGATCAATTAAGTCAACAGTTTCACTGTGGTCAAAACGTTCAGCTTCCGCAAAGCGAATACCCTTAAAAGCTTCAATAGAAACCAGTTTGTCGTCTTCGGTATTTGAAGTAACAACCAGTTCTTCTTTGGTCGCGTTAATCATAACATCGCCGATTGGAGCAAGAAGCGGTTCAGCGGGTGCCGGAACTAACGGTTCAGGTTTGTCTGGAAATGGAACGGTAGGCTCACTATCACTGCCACAAGCCGCTAGTAGCATTGAGATGGTCACAGCAAGAATTGATCGTTTGTTGAGTTTCATTATTATGTCCACAGTTTTTTGTTGTTACCAAACCAGCAATTCCGTGCGCTATCGTCGACCGTTGTCGTGCTTGGATATATGTAATTTTGTTATGGGATGTATATTAAATACATTTAATTGATTGATGGAATCGCATAAGTAGGACGCTACCCTACAAGAGTGGCCGTGACCACTCAATGCATGATGTAGGGCTAGAAGCGATAACCAAGATTCAGCGTTACAGCCGAACGAGTTTCACCTTTGTTGTACAACACGGTCATGTTGTAATGCTTGCCGATCTGTTTGTTAACCCCTGTTAGGAATGCCCATTGATCGATGTCGACACCAACGTCATAATCAAATTCGATGTCATCAGTTTTTACAGTGCCTTGCATACGGGAATTTAAGCCTTGGTATTCAGCACCAACGAAAAACTGAGCGCGATAGTCAACTAATTGATAACCCAACATTGGTTGAATAGTGACGATGCCATCACCCCAATCGTCCAATCCTTTCAGACGTGTTTGTGAATAGGTACCCGTCACTGAGGCAAAGAACTCTTTGTAACCAACTGATAATGTGGTTCCCGCACCGCGTAAGTCATATTCAAGATGAAGTGGTACATTCAAACGGCCACTGTTACATAAGGCAGAGACACCTTCACAAAGTGCGTTACCTAATCCAGGCAATTTGTCATTGAGTTTGTCTTGTAGGTATTCTCCTGCGGCGCCGGTATAAGCCGCATCCACATTCGCATCAACGTTTACCTTGCCTACGTATCCGAATACATTCCAGAACGGCAGGATATTAACGTCACCGCGTATCGAAAGGCTTTCTGCCTTTACTGTTGCAACACTATCATCAGGGTCAAATAGGTCGTTCAAACGAACACCACTAATCACGTAATCAGTCATGGGAACATCCATATCTTGATTACGGTAAGCAACAGAAATACCAAAAGGTAGCGGCAAATCAATACCTTGTCGGCGCACCATGTCACCCATTAAAGGGAAAACACGATCCAGCTTAACGCTGGCTTCTCTCATTCTTGGGTCAGATACTTCTTTGAGCATTTCTTCATTCAAGACTTGCACACCGTTGTCGTCTTCATAGATCGCAACAGGCTCAATTATAGTCTTCATTATCAGTGGCTTATTTTTGGTACTGCCAATGACTTCCGTTGCTTTTCGTGAGATAACAAGTTTTCCTGAGTCGAGCGATGTGAATTCAATTTCTTGGTTGTAGGTGTCTATTTTGTATTTAGAATGTGTAAATGGCTTTTTATTAGTGATCAACATACGCTTTGGATGACCATCGACTAATTCGATGTCGACACTCAAAAAACGGAAGTAGGCGATATCTTGTGGTAAGCCATATTTAGAGTAGTCAAAGGTAATAATGACTTTGTTTTCGTCTATTTTTTTTGCTCGTACCGATGAAGAGTCATAGCTTTCAGCGTAGTTGCGTAAACGATACTCTGTACGTGTGTAGGATTCGATTTCATCAATAATATCCTCATGTTCGTCTAGCTCTTCTGGGTTGTATTTAATACGCAGATCGATATTGCCTTTACTGTCAGTGTTTTTAACCATGTAAACGCTTGAATCTCGAACTTCTTCGCCAATTTGAAGAGTACGATGCGCGTGTTCGACCAAGTGTTCGCCCTGAACCAGCGAGCTTATTGCTAGCTTTGGTAAGTCATGGCTTATGCCATATTTGTCAAACAGTGCTCGCCCTTTTTCCATGACTTCGCTGTAAGTGTTCGTTTCTTCTGCGGCTGAAACAAAATTGGGTGTTGTAAGTAATAGGGCACTCGCTAATACAGAAAGAGTATGGTTCTTACAGGTATTTATGCTTATTTCAAAAAAACTCATGACGGTTTCCAATCTGATTAGTCTCAAACCTTCGAGACTCAAACAGTCTATGTTGTACTGAACTTCATGTTCAGTTTGTTATTAATGCATCCATAAGGATTTTCAATGTGAATGTCGCATTTGGAAATGCATTGCGTCAGTCAATGAGAGTATTCTAAGGTGAGGTAGGAAATGTCGTTAATCGCGTTTGATGGATGCTATCCTCGCATGTCTAATTTTATATAAGACATTGATTAATATTAAAAAATCCCTGCCAAGTGAAAGTTTGACAGGGACTTTATAAAATGGAGCTTAAGTAGAGATTTTTATTCTGAACAAATCAGTAAATAATTTGGCAATCATTAAAAGGATCAAAATATTAACCAACATCAACAGTGGCGTTTCTATTCTATAAACTGGAGTCAGGTTGAGTGCGCCAGATGTAAGCACAACCAACAAGTTGATACCCAAAATTCGATGTATCATGAGCTTAGGTGTGGCGAACACTCTCCATATCACCATAATATTAAGGAAGTAGAATAGGCCAAGCTCCCACAACTCTGTCATCATAGGCATCACGAAGACGTATTGCAGTAGGATCACTGAGCCTGTACCGAGCACGCCGAAAAAGGCATCTTTGATGATACTTGATGGCATTGTCGGTATCAGAGAAGAAAATACACCGGCAAGCATTGGGAATATAAACCCGCCAGGCACTGGAAGATAAATCCAAATCAACAGAGATGTGATAAACATCGACACGCCTTGCAGCACCTTGCGTCCATCTTCATTTAAATGTTCAACAAACGTGCGATGAGCATGGTGCCAAGACACTTCTTTATGATCGCCTATTGCATTGAGTTCACCCTCAACAAGTGATTGCTCTGGGGTTAACACATTAAAGCCAATTAAATTGTTGATAAGAACAGACCATTGAATATCCAAGTCGGTTTCACTATTACTTTGTTTGAGTAATGTATCTTGGATATGTGTCATTTCGTCAACGCGCTGACGCCAAGCTTTAATGTTTTCTTTTAAATGATAGCTACCTGTAAGTGGTAGATTAAAAATTTGATACATCTTATCAATATTAGCGGTGTTACTTTCTAAAGCGCTGATGTCGATGTCATCTATGTTTTGCATAGCATCTAACAGTACGTTTTTACTGGTTTCAAAACGCTGCAAAAAGTTCTGCTCAGTACTCACGGGCCATACTATTCGATAAACAACCGAGAAAGTTGTGACGCCCAGTATCGTTTCCTGAAGGCGCAGCACTGCGAAGTGAAAAGTATTTTGGCTATCAAATCCACCCATGCAGGCGACAATTGAGCACACTGCAAATCCAATAGTAAAAATATAACCGTACTTTTCGTCGCTCGACATGAAGATACATGTTCCGAGGAAAAGGGTGAAAAAGGTTAGGAACAAGAAACGGTCTTGAGAAAACATGGCGATAAGGAAAAAGGCATAACCGGTCCCTAACACGGTTCCTATTAACCTGTTGTGCCCTTTGTGTATTGAATCGGCGAAGCTTTCGTTCAATGCCATTACTGCGACGGCAATCGCTGCCCAGTAGGGTTTTTCCCACTGGAACCATAAAGCTAGACAGATTGCGATAACAATGGAAAGTGCAACTTTAATCGCTTCTTTGGTTAATGGATTGAACATAGAAACACCTGATTATTTAATAATTTTAACAGAGGCTGTCATACCAACACGCAGTTGTACGTCTTGAGGAATCTTGTCTAATTTCACTTTAATTGGAATACGTTGTGCAAGGCGTATCCATTGGAAGTTAGGGTTCACGTTAGGCAATAGATCGGTACCTGTGCTGCCATCTTGTTTAGCTATACCAAAACCAATGCTTTTAATGTGTCCTTCAAGTTGAACATCGTTATGCATCATCAGTGTCACATATGCTTTATCTTTTATATCAACACCAACAAGGTCAGTTTCTTTAAAATAACCTTCAACCCAAAAGCTGTCTTCATCAATTAAGGCGACAACCGGAGAGTTTGCTACTACTTGAGAGCCAACACGAAGGTTTAAGTTAGTAATGTAGCCGTTGGTAGGCGCATAAATCTTGGTGTATCCAAGGTTCAATTTTGCTTCTTCAACATTGGCTTTTGCTAGCTCTACATTTGCAGCGCTTGTTTCAACGGCATTACGTAAGTTATTCAGAGTCAAAACTGGTACGGCACCTGGTGTTCTTTTTTCCAAATTACGTGAACGCTGTTCTTCGTTCTTCGCTTTAGCGAGTAAGGCAAGCGCTTGCTTATGTGACGCTAGCGCTTTGTTATAGGTCGCTTTGTAAATGCTTGGATCGATCTCAAACAGAAGATCGCCTTTAGATACTCGTGAATTGTCGTCGATGTGCACTTCAACTACCTGCCCAGTAACGCGTGGTGTAATTGAAACAATGTATGCACTAACTTGACCGTCTCGGGTCCACGGGTTGCTTGAGTAAGATTGGTAGTAGCTATAAACCACAGATCCAGCTGCAGCAACTAAGAACAGTGTAATGAGATAACGTTTGATCAAGGTAAATGCCTCAAAATATGGTAATAAATTGGCCAATAATGCCGGTAAAAATTACGATTAAGCTCAACTCTGCGATTGCAGGAAAGGCAACATATTTATGTAGCCCTAACCTTGTAGCAATGGACCCAGTTAAGATGGTTAATACGTAAGCCAATGCGATAACTAACAGTAGCGGTGGGAAGTAGATTTCATCCCACATGAGTTCATGCGGCATTGTATTCATGGTTCTTTTCTCTGTTCGTTTGATGAGTGCAATAATAGAGGGGTTCGATTCATTGTGATAATCGTTTATGGAGGGTCAGATCCATCAAAAAATCTGACTTTATGAGGTGACTGTGCTAACCACGTCTTTTTTGGTGCCCTAAGCCAGTAGAACGAGAGCTGATAGGTTATGTTTTCTCGGTGTATAAACATTTTTCAAAATTTATTTCGAAAATAATCCACTTTTACTATCGTAGACTAAATCCAGTAAAAACAAGCACTTTAGATGGAAATTACACTTCAATATTTATCCAAATAGTCAAAGTGATGATTTGATCCATCAAATGGGATTGCATAATAAAACCTTTTGTTCTTAATATTCGGTTCGAAGCAACGAGATGCTTTATTTATTATTGAATAATCCAACAAATATCATTATTAAGTTATTCGTTAGATTATTTACTCCTTATATTCAGTAACAAGAGTAAATTTGTCATGGACATTATTTCTAATCTGTTTGACATGGCACCATTTGTCGCACTATTTATTACACTCTCATTGGGTTATATGGTTGGTAAAATTACTATCGGCCGATTTGTTTTAGGCGGGGTAGCCGGAACATTATTAATGGGCGTAATTATTGGGCAATTTGGTGTTCAGATTGATCCCGGCGTAAAAAGTATTTTCTTTGCGCTCTTTATTTATGCTGTGGGTTATCAAGGCGGTGCTCAATTCTTTAAAGCTCTTAACTTCAGAACCATTAACATTCTGCTCTCCGCGGTTGTTATGACGGTTTCAGGTTTATTGTGTGTGCTTGCCGCTGCGTGGTTATTTGACCTAGATAGAGGTACAGCTGCAGGTCTAGCGGCTGGTGGCTTAACTCAATCTGCGATCATTGGTACTGCAGGCGATGCGATTGCACGTTTAGGTGGTGTATCAGAAGAAGCCAAACACCTGATGCAAACAAACGTAGCGGTTGGTTACGCGGTAACTTATATCTTTGGATCTTTAGGGCCAATCTTAATGGTGACTTGGGTATTCCCAACGCTCATGAAGTGGGATATCCGATCTGAAGCTATCGCACTAGAAGAGAAAAACTCAAACGGCAAACGTGATTTAGCCGATGGCGAATTCAACGCAGTCACTGCTTTAGTGACACGTGCTTTTAAAGTAACCCACGACGATAAGCTGGTTGGAAAAACACTGGCGCAATTGAACCAATCATCACTTGCTGCGTGTATCGAACTTATCGAGCGCGACGGTAAAGAGCTGAGTGCAGACAAGTTCACAGCGCTTAAAGCAGGCGACCTTGTTGTGGTTACCGGCCGCAGAAACGCGGTTCATGAACTACAGAATAAAACACAAAGCAATGAAGTAGCATTACCGGAAAGCTATGAAGTTATTGAAGAGAACCGTCAACTTATCGCTGATAACCGTAAGCTGATAGGTCGTTCGTTAAGAGAAATCAAAGACAGCTCAAACGAACGCTCACTCCGCGGCGTGTATGTGACAGATTACATCCGAGAAGGTGCTTCAGTCGCCATTACTGATGAGCTGATTGTTGAGAAAAACGACGTTATTCAATTAACCGGTACCGCTCAAGACATCAACCGAGTTGAAAAACACATCGGTAAGCGCATGGGGTCAGCAACCATGACTGACTTTGTTATTCTTGGTTTGGGTATGGTTGTTGGTCTGCTCATTGGTTTGATCAGCTTCAAGATTGCAGGTATTCCCGTAACGATTGGTTCTGGTGCAGGTTGTTTGATCTCTGGTTTATTCGTTGGTTGGATTCGTAGCCGAAACCCTCATATTGCACAATTCCCAGCGGGAGCTGTTAGCTTTATTCGTGACTTTGGCCTGGCAGCTTTCGTAGGAATTGTGGGGTTGCAAGCAGGTCCTCAAGCGGTCGACACCATTAAAGAACACGGTATGTCATTGTTGTTCTTAGGCGTTGCTGTAACCATCATTCCACAGATTATTTCATTCTTCTTCTCGTACTTTGTATTGAAGATCAAGAACCCAGTAGAAGCGTTAGGTTGTGTGACTGGTGGTCGAAGTGCAAACCCAGCATTCGCAGCATTGATGGAAAAAACAGGTAATGCAACGCCAGTATTCTCTTTCACTGTAACTTATGCCGTAGCCAACGTGTTACTGACGCTATGGGGACCAATTATCGTCGGTATTATTACCGTTAATGCTGGTATGTAATTACAAAATACCAATTCATTACAGATTTAAAAATAACCAAAAATATCAATTTATTAAAAGTCCTAACCAATAACGACATTAGATGGGACTGAATAATCACGCTTAAGCAAAACGCTTCATTCTAATTGAAAGTGTTTAATATTAAATTATTAGGTAAATATCATGGCTACACAAAATACTACTATCGACTTTTCAAAATTCGCTGATTTAAGCCCATTTGAATTAAAAGACAAATTAATTGAAGTTGCTCAAGCAGTGCCAGATCGCGCTTTACTAGACGCAGGTCGTGGCAATCCAAACTTCCTAGCAACATTGCCACGTAAAGCGTTTATTCGTCTTGGTGAGTTCTCTGTTAATGAAGCAGAACGTAACTATGCGTACCTTGGGGGTGATTTCGGCGGTATCCCTGATGGTGTTGGTATTGTTGAGCGTTTCGATACGTTTGCTAAAGAATACTCAAACGACAAAGGTGTTCAGTTCATCGAACGCGCACTAAGCTACGCAAAAGATCGTTTAGGTATCGAAAAGCAAGTGTTCTTGAATGAACTAGTGAACGCGTACTTAGCGTGTAACTACCCAGTACCACCACGTATGTTGACTAACATTGAGAAAGTGGTGAAGCAGTACATTGCAGAAGAGATGTATGGCCCGGTTCCAATGACCACAGACTTCGACTTGTTCGCAACGGAAGGTGGTACGGCATCAATGACCTACACATTCCAAACGATGTTCAACAATGGTTTATTGAAAAAAGGCGATAAGGTGGCACTAATTACGCCAATCTTTACGCCTTACCTTGAAATCCCAGAGCTTTCTGAGTACGAGCTAGAGATCGTTGAGCTACGTCTTGATGAGACCACTTGGCAGCTACCAATGTCTGAAATCGAGAAACTGGCAGATACAGACATCAAACTACTTTGCGTAGTTAACCCTGCTAATCCAGCATCAGTGAAATTCTCTGACGAGACTTTAGAGAACCTAACAAACTTTGTGAATGAGCAACGCAGTGACCTATTCATCATCACTGATGACGTATACGGTACATTTGCCGATGACTTCGTTTCTCTATTTGCAAAACTACCGTACAACACACTTTGTGTTTACTCGTTCTCGAAGTACTTCGGTGCAACAGGCTGGCGCCTTGGCTCGATTGCGATTCAGCACAACAACGTGTTCGATGATGCAATGCGCAGCCTACCAGAATCACGTCAACTGGAACTGGATGATCGTTACAAAACGCTAGACCCAGAACCGCGTGGTATTAAGTTCATTGATCGTATTGTTGCAGACAGCCGAAGTGTGGCACTTAATCACACAGCTGGCCTTTCACTACCACAACAAGTTCAAATGGCGCTGTTCTCATTGAACTGCCTAATGGATTCAGAGCAAAACTACAAAGAATCGTGCAAACGCATTATTCGCGAGCGTTACAAAACTCTGTACAAAAACATGGGTATCGAAATTGAAGAAAACAAAGATCGTGTGGACTACTACACATTGCTTGAGCTCGACACTTTGGGCGGCAAATTGTACGGACCAGCATTCGTTGAATGGTTCAAAGCGAACGAGAAGGGCAAAGACTTCTTGTTCCGACTTGCACACGAAACTGGCGTTATCTTGCTTCCAGGCAAGGGCTTCGATGTAGTACACGCTTCTGTTCGTGTATCGCTAGCTAACCTGACTCACCATGAATACGAACTGATTGGCCGTGCAACTCGTAAGGTGTTGGACGAGCACTACGCTGAGTTTCAAGGCGCATAAGCTCTAGTTAGGCTTAGAATCGAATACATGATTCTAGGCCTGCTATGTTCAAATCCTTAAGAATAAGCCTCGGCGATGTCGAGGCTATTCCGACCAAATAAGCACAGTGTTCAAGTAGCTATCTATGGGATGCAATCGTTGTGTTTATTTAGTCGCCAAATCCAAGCGAAATTCATTCCGACAAAATCAGAAGAGCGGCGTATGAAAAGTATTATTTCTATTCAATCTCACGTGGTTTATGGGCATGCAGGCAACAGTTCTGTGGTTTTTCCAATCCAAAGAATGGGACTCGATGTGTGGCCAATCCATACTGTTCAGTTCTCTAATCACACTCAATATCAACAAGGTTGGACTGGGCAAACATTTGGCTCAGATGATATTCGAAACTTGATTCGAGGCCTAGACAACATCAACGCGCTGAAAGACTGCGGTGCGATCCTATCGGGTTATCAGGGAAGCGCAGACCAATGTAAAGCGGTTGCTGAGTCGGTTAATCTAGTTAAAGAAAAGAACCGCAGTGCACTCTATATTTGTGACCCTGTAATGGGTGATCCAGATAAAGGTTGTATCGTTGAGGATGGCGTTAAAACTGCCATTGCCAAACACTTGCTGCCTATTGCCGATGTCATCGTGCCAAACCAGTTTGAGCTGAGCGAATTGACCGATACCAAGATCCACTCGCTTTATGATGCGGTTACTGCCTGTAAGAAGGCACTGGAACTTGGGCCAAAGATGGTACTAGTGAAACATCTGCACTCATTACCCGATGATGCGTTCAGCATGATCCTCGCAACGAAAAAGGCATGCTATTTAGCTCAACGACCGAATATCGAATTTGATAAACAGCCAGTTGGTGTTGGCGACCTTATTTCAGGCTTATTTACAGCGGGATTAATGAAAAGAATGTCTCCGGTGGCTGCATTCCGCCATGCAAACAACGCAGTCTATGGTGTGTTGGAGCTGACTAAGAGCTATGGCACTTGGGAGCTACAAACAATCAATGCTCAGTATGAATTTGTAGAGCCTACCCACGATTTCAACGTGGTCAAAATAGGTTAGAGCAATTAACTCCAACAGTGCTTAAGGTCAAGTAAGGGGCGACTATTCGATGGATAGCGTCCTACAAACGAGATTACGAGTTGAGCCGGATACTAGCTATATTACGACCACAAAGAGATGGACTTCACTTTATCCCTATTTACTAATCTTTCTGTTTTTTAACTTTCTTATTTATTAAACAGAGCCTCTGAATCACTTTAGAGAACACTAAATGAGCCTAAATATGAACCGTTTAATCTCTTCGGGTCTTACCGTTGCTTTGTCACTCTTGGTAGTGGCTTGTAGTTCAACTCACACACTGGATGTACGCGTAAACAAAGACAATTACAAAGAAGTCACTGTAGAGGATGCATCATCCGTAGCAGAGCCACTGCGTATTTGGGCGAGTGAGTCGCCAGACTTCTTATACTCTCCAGCGGATCAAACCACGCCGATTACTGTGTCAGATGACCAATTGAACATTTTGGCCTTGTCGGGAGGTGGTGCTAACGGAGCTTTTGGTGCCGGTATCTTGATAGGGCTTGAAGAGTCAGGCCAGCTGAAAGACTACTCCATTGTGACAGGAATCAGCGCAGGCGCGTTAATGGCACCGTTTGTGTTCATCGGGGGAGATGCGTTCTCTAAGATGAAGGACGTGATGTTGAACATAAACGATAAATCTGTACTCGGTAAAAAGAATTTTTTGAACACCGTCTTTAAAGATGCGTTTACCGATGGCGAAAACTTGTACCAGTTTATTGCTGAGGCGTTCCCTGAACCGATGATTGAGCAAATCGCAGCGCGACATCGCAGCGGCAAACGTCTGTTTATTGGTAGCACTCATTTTGATTCTGGTGAGCTTGTCATTTGGAATGTAGGTGCAATAGCAGATAGCGACATGCCAGATAAGTCTGAACTCATATATAAGGTGTTGGCCGCAAGTGCGTCTATTCCTGGTGTGTTCCCACCGCAGTTCATCGATGTAGAACATGAAGGCGAAGTTTTTGAAGAACTGCACGTCGATGGTGGTTTGGCGACTCAAGTATTCTTCAATCCCTCAAACTTCGATTATCAACAGATCTCAGATGCACTTGGGTTAAAAACACCACCACAGCTCGATGTTATTCGAAATGGCGCGTTGAAAGCACCGTATCATTCTCTGAGAGATAAGGGACTCGATTTGGTTACAAAGAGCGTATCAAGCCTAACGCTTGCACAAACGCGTGGTGACTTATATCGAATGAAATACATCAGTGAAATCAACAACATTGATATGCAATTCACTTACATCGAGCACGACTTTGGTTACGCCAAACGAACCAAGGACATGTTTGATGAACATTACCTATTAACTATATACGAATATGGTTATCACAAAGCAACTCAGGGCAAACCTTGGGTAACCGAATTACCTTAATCAGGGATATTGTAAAATGAAAAAAACAGCATTAACGCTACTTATCTTGGCAACGTCTAGCGTTGCAATGGCACAAAACGCGACCTCAATGGATCAGCAAAAAGTCGATAACGACATGTTACAACTGGCCGACGTTCAGCAAGAAGCGGCGCTAATCATGGTCGAAGAGGGTTCAGACTACGTGGCGATTGATTACATTGGTCAATGGGTTGAGGTAAACAATTACGTCACACACAAGGAAGCCAAAGAGCGCCAGCTTCAAAAGAGCACCAAGAAATACATTTATTCCCAAACGGGTGAAACTCTAGAGTCTATTGAGCAGCGTATTGCTGAACACATTCAAGCAGATCAGCCTAAATATTTTAGTGTCGATGTTTACCGCAATTACCATGGTGACTCAGGCGACTTTAACTACCTAGCTCGAGTTATCGAATACATTTAAGTTATTCGTTACACGTCAATGAAAAAACCTACTGACTTAAGTAGGTTTTTTTGTTTCAACCAGACGAATTCATTTCAATACTATTACTCTGAAAAAGTAGATATTTCGTCAACCTGTGATAATTTAAATACATAACATCTAAAAGTAAGCACAACAAAATGAATTTTAGCATTGAACAACTTCTCGCGTTCGTTACCGTTTATGACCAACTGTCTTTTAGCAAGGCTGCCGTTAAGCTTAATAAGCACAGAACGACAATCGGACAGGTGATTACAAACCTTGAAGACCAACTCGCAGTAAACCTTTTTGAAAGAGTAGGGCGATCGGTTACGCCGACAGAGGATGGTCATCACCTTTATCATTATGCTAAGCAAACGATTGAACAAGCACGAACTTTCGACAAGGTCGCTTTGAGCTTGTCTTATGGCGGATTGGAAAGTATTACTTTTGCTTATTCAAGTGTAATACCTCACCAAATACTTGTGGATATTCGAAAGAAGTTACGTCGTGATTTTCCGATGATGCGAGTAAATTTTCTAGTCCGAAATAAAAAAGACATTAAGCAAGGCCTTGAAAGTGGCGAGTATCATTTTGGACTGGTCAATGTGCATGAAAGTCGTGGAATACACAGTTTTGATGCCACTTTTTTAGGCCATATAGAATTTTTCCCTTTCGTTCAAAAAAATGGCGAGTTTTCGTCTTTGGCAAAAGAAGATGTACTTTTAGCGCTAAGAAATGCGAAGCAATTTGTCTTAAAATCCTTCATTGAAGAAGGAATGTCCGAAAAAATAACCGTGAGTTCTGACAATGAAGAAGTCGACCAATTAGCGTTAGTTATCAAAATGGTTGAAGCTGGTTTAGGGTGGGCATTGCTACCAAAAACATTTGCTTATTCTGAATTTTCGCATTATGACGTTGAAGCTATACAATCATCTGAAATGGAACATGGTTTTAAGTTTGGCTTTGCTCTTTGGTGCAATCATTCTAAACAAACAAGTGAAGTGAAGTTATCGATCTTGTCTATTATCAAAGAACACGCCACTCAAGCGTTAAAAAGAGATTAGCGAAAAAGAGTACATAGTTAGCTTTTCGATAAAGGCTCATTTTGTATGAGTCTTTTTTATATCTATTATCTGCATATTAATTTCAGTTGTAGGATGGCACCCTCTATATGAGAGTAGGGAAAACGTATAAATAGAACTATTCTACTTGTGCTGGCGAGGAACTCTCTTGGCAGTAAAAGTTCTTAATTTCAATGTTTATTGCACGGAAGCAAACTTTCAACCGAGGCTCGCGCCTCGGTTTTTTTTGAGGCAATTTATATGAACCGTTGTGGTGTGCTTGCACTATTCTCAAGCTCCTTATTAATCCCTTTAACTTCTATGGCATCCTTTTACGACCCTGTGGATGGTCAGTTTGATATGGGCCATCACATTGCAGAAAACGCAACGGGGTTTTTACCTATACCTATACTAATTACCGAGCCTGCGGTGGGCTACGGTGGTGGTGTTGCTGGATTGTTTTTACACGAGAGCGAAGAAGAAAAACGAATTCGTAAAGAAGCAGCGTTAAAGGCTATTGATGGTGGTGCGCAACTTGTTCCATCTGCGATGAGTGTTGTTGGTGCTTTGGGAACTGAAAATGAAACCTGGTTTGTTTTTGGTGGCCACAGACGTTCATGGATGAATGATTCAATTCGTTATATTGGTGGCGGCGGTTTTGGTGTTGCGAATATTGATTTGTATAAGCAACTTTCTTTGGGTGGGAAAGAGCTGGACCTTAAGTTTGGTACCACAACGTCTATTGCAGTGCTTTCACAAAAGGTACAATTTAGAATTGGGGATACGCCATGGATGATTGGTGTAAAACAGCTTTTGGCTAAATCTAAGATCGAAGCTGATAATCGTTTGGTCGATAAGTTAATGGAGCTTACGCTAGGCACTGAATCAGTGACATCGGGCTTAGGTATTGAAGCTGAATTTGATACAAGAAACAACTTGTTTTACCCAACAAAAGGATACCGATTTTCTGCAGACTACATGGTCTTTGATGATGCAATTGGCAGTGATTCAAATTACAGAAATCTCAATGTTGAGGCGGAAGGTTACATTCCAGTGTCAGAAAAGTGGACACTTGGTTTAGCGGGTAACTATCAAAATTATGAGCAAGGTGATGGATTTGTGTCTCCAACAGCTAAGCCATATGTTGAGTTAAGAGGTGTCTCCTCATTTCGCTATCAAGGGGATGAAATTGAAACCCTCCAAGGGCAGCTGACCTACAGTATTAGTCATCGTTGGAAAGTATCAGGCTTCTATGGTTCAGGAAAAGCAACGGAGCGAGCAGATCAAAGTAACAAGGTGAATGCAGGAGGTGTCGGTTTTAGATACCAAATCGCTAGACGTTACGGTTTACACCTTGGTATGGATTATGCGCAAAGCCATGAAGAACGTGCTATCTACTTTAATATGGGGAGCGGCTTCTAGAACGACTCATCCGTTGAATTTTCCCAAGAAAAAAGGCGCTAGTCAGCGCCTTTTTAATTTCTTATCACTTGCTAAAGTAAGATTACTTCTTACGGCAGAACTCAGCGATTACGTACATTGATTGACCGCCGTTTGTTTTACCAGAAACAAGCTTAGGATCGTCACCAACGCTGATACCACGGATAACAGTACCTTGCTTAATCACTTGGTTAGTACCTTTGATTGGCAGGTCTTTGATTACTGTTACGTCGTCACCTTTCTTAAGTTCAACGCCGTTCACATCAAGAGGTTTGTCATCAGCAGACATACCGATTTGTGCCCAAACTGACGTTTCTTCTTCAAGGTACATCATGTCTAGCGCGTCTTGAGCCCAGCTTTCTGTGTTCAGACGAGTAAGTTGACGCCATGCCGTTACTTGAACTGGCGCTTCTTGACTCCACATGCTGTCAGTTAGACAACGCCAGTGGTTGATATCTTTAGGATCGTCGATCTCACCAAGACATTTGTCACATACCATGATGCCGTGATCCACTGTTACGTGGCTGTGTGGCGGCACTGCGTATGCAGTAAGAGAAGAATCAGAACCACATAGTTCACATTTAGATTGGCAGCGTTCTAGCATAGTAGCTTCAGAAGACATAATGGACTCACATTTATTAGGTATTAAATTTACGGGGCTATTATCCACTTTATTTACAATAAAGAAAGAGGTCGTACGGTATTCTGTCTTGATTAATTTTAGCTGAGACCAACCATTTGTGTTTTAAAGTTTTATGCAAACGGTTAACTAGGGGACGTGTTCGAACGACAGATACAAAAATGCCAGCGGTTAGGCTGGCATTTGGTTTAATTGGAAGCTACTTAAGCTTTAGTTACTCTAATAGTGCACTCGGCGCTGCTGCACCAAGGCTATCCGACTTTAAGAAATCGGTTACTTGGGCTCTCATTGATAGAGTATGAGCGGCATCAGAAAGGTCTGCTTTTGGCCCAATAATCGTAGAGTGCTTAGCCGTTTCGTTATACTGAACAAACACGCGGTTTCCAGTTGAAGGGCTAGCTTGTGTAGAGTCATCCAACGCTAAAGTTGCATCTAATCCTTCTGAACCAACAAATGAAGCTGTGTAAGATAATGGCTTATCGTCATCATCATTACCATTGTTTGGTACAGTTTCATCATTTTGTGACTGGATCAACAACGTTGGATAGCTTGAGCTAAATGATGACAAATCTTCAGTATTGGACAGTGAATGTGGATCGACCGTGTCAATAAGGGTTTGAGCGGCGACTTTAAATGCAACTAGTTCAGTTTCAATTGCTGCTGCACTAGCTGGGTTACTTTGTGCAAAAGCACTATAACAGTCACTATCTTTAATGTTGTTGGCTGCACACACCGTTGCAACTGAATTTTTATAAGTTTCATTCAGCTCTTTCGCGAGATTGTGTTTAATTTCAGGACCAAAGGTTTTTGATGCAAACAAGAGTTCAGCAATGTGACCACCTGAATTAGCATATACCGCAGAGCTAAACTTATGTGTACCAGCAAATTCGGCGGTCGCTACCGAAGTAAAACCGGTAATCCCCCCTAAAGAATGCCCCATAAACTTAACGGTTTCGTCTTTTACATCAACTCCTGCCAATGGTGTGCCGGAAAAATCATTGCCCACTTTTTCAAGGGCCATACGAAGGCCAATTACATCCAGTGCACTTTGGCGGATATTGTCACGGGCAACAGGTAAAGCACTTAGATTCAGATAGTAAAGAGCATTATCATTCGTTGATATAGCACCGCCAGCAAGTGAGCGCGAGCCATGAATAGGGTGATCAATGGCTATAACTGCAAGACCCTGTGCTGTTAAATTAGCAGCGAAGGCATATGCATTTTCTTTTACAGTGGTAATACCGTGTTGGTAGATTACAACATCGGTTATTGGGTCAGTCGTAGGGGTAAACAAAAGCACATCAACAGCTTCGAGTGATTTAATTTGTGGTATTGGTGAATACTGAGTGACAATGCGCTCACTATCTAGTGGAGTGCCGCTTGCGTCCTTGGTAAGGGTTTTCCCCATCAATGTAGTCACATCAGCAGCACTAAGATTGGTTGGATCTAAACCTAGTTTAACCAATTCCCCACCCACAAAGGAGTTTGTAGAGCTGTCTGTTAATGCACTTTTTATGATCGCTAAACTGTCCAATGCTGATGCAAATGGTGTGGTAGAAAATTTAGACGGATCTGTTTCAAGGAAATATGGGAGTTGGACTGTACCTTTAGTCACATTTACTGATGAAGTGCTGATACCGCCATTTGAGTAAAGGAGGTTGATCCCACCGATTAAAGCCGCAGTTTCCGCAGCATCATTATCTCCGAGATATTTTATAAAATTGGCATCAGCTGCAATTGCTGCGTCAAATAGTTGCGTTGATGATGAATCTAAAACAAGACTATAAGCGCTCGTTAAATCAACATTATTTGGATTAGCACTACCATTCCAGTATGTAGAAAGTGGCGCGCCTGCATCTACCATTCCACCGATTAATGACGCAGTAGAGGCAAGTACATCACCTACTGAGGTAGTGGTGAACCAAGCTGAATAGACGATTTTCTTAGCATCTACCCCAACGGCAGCAGCTATAGCTTCTTGGCCTTTGATCAGGGTTTGAGCACTGGCTAAATCACCTGTTGAGTACGTTTTTGTATCAGTTTTTAGTGCGGCATAGCTTTGGGACGTACCTACTGGGTTTCCATTTACATCTGTCACGTCATCAGTAATAACAAGTAAGTACTCAGACTTTTCGTCAAACGGAGTATTCGGTGCGATAGCTAAGTTTGAACCCGTTTTGTAAACTATGTAATCCGAAGTAGATACAGGTGTTGGTATTTGAGCAGCTGAAGATGTATCGGTTAACTTTTTAGAAAGCTTTAGCAGTGTAACACCGGAAGTAACGATACCAGTGGCATCACCGAAGCCATCACCTTCAAACTCGATATAAATAGGCATACTTGTCGAGAAGCCGTCAGCATAATTGAGTGCAGCTTTTGGATTCGAAATGCTACCGTCCCCACCAGTTGGAATAGCTAAAGTACCATCTGTGGAGTCAAACAACAGGTTATTGTTTAAAGGTACAGACGCATTGCTACCTTGCAATAACATTTTTTGTGTTGTTGCTCTTGCTAAAGATGTTTCTAGGTAAGCTTCAAGTTGTTGATTACTTGTTCCTGAACTCTCAGTGTTGTCACCACAACCTGTTAACAGAATTGCGGAACACAATAGAGAAATCTTAAAGTTACGTTTCATAGTAAATCCCGAATTAGTTAAATGTGTAGTTAAGCTGAACTGAAGAAAGGTAGGCTGTACCTTCAGCTTCAAAGGTTCTTTCTTGTTGGGCGCCATTTGTTTCCGTGAATTCGCCGTCGTCACTCACTACAAGAGCAAAACCAGCATCTACTGTCATGTTTTCACTCCAAACGTAAGTAAAACCAGCGCTGTACCACATACGATCACTGTCCGGGATACTCAGCGTTGCTTCGCCAGCTTGCTCGTCATATGCGTAGCCAGCTCTCAATGTCCACTGAGTGTTTAGCTGATAAGTTGCACCTACTGAATATCTATTATTGTCGTCATACTTTTCTGGTTTGTAGAAACACTGTCCAGCTACGCCATTATCATTACAATCTGGGCTTGTCGCTTTTAGCTCTTTAAAAGTGCTCCAGTCCGTTTGTTGCCAGCCATAATGGATAGCCCACTGTTCATTAAGTTTGTGGAACGCCGATAGCTCAATGATTGCAGGTAGCTCAATTTGCAAGCGACCATCTACTTTTGGGGCAGTTGCTCTACCTGAGTCATAACTTGTGAACTCCCCGTCATCAAAATCAAGGTCGACTTTAGAGCTGTAACCAATGCTGAAACGGTTGTTTTCGTTTAGCTCATACATCGCTGCAACGTTCCAGCCGTAGCCAAAAGTTTCGCCTGTCATACCAATAAGGTTGTCAGATGCATTGCCGCCGACAAAGTTGTTTAGCTCCCCTTTGTGACGTGTGAGCTCTGCTTCCGCATACACGAGATTAAGACCGCCCCCGATACTGAATGAGTTATTGATTCGGTAAGCGATATTTGGGTTTAAATTGACAGATAGTAATGACGTATCACCAGCCATATCTCCAGCTGCTATATCATTAGGGTAATCTGTGGCAACACCATAATTGGTGAACATACCGATACCCCAAGCCCATTTTTCGTTAATTGGGCTGATGTAATATGCGGCTGGCACTACTTGCAATGGAGCAACATCTTTAGAATGCTCTTTAGCATCAACGTCATAAACGTCAACCTCGGGATCAACGATAGAAACCGCGCCTGAAAACTGTGCTGTATCAAATAGGGTCATTGCGGCGGGGTTTCTCGCTAGTACACTCGCGTTATCAGCTACTGCACCTTCACCTGAAAAGGCACGACCAAGACCTGAAGCAGAATGCTCAGCAACTTGGAAACCAGCCGCAAGTGAGTTACATGCAAATAGTACTGAAAGTGAAACGAGAGAGCGTTGTATTGTTTTCATCCTTGACCCTCCTAGGGCATCGAATTTCGTTATTATGGTTTGAAAACACACTGAGCATTTTTGGTGTTGAAGCTCTAATGTAAATGGCATGTTAAATTCATGTTTTATATAAAGTCAAAGAAAGAGTTGTTATTTTGTGAGGTTATGTTTTAAAGGGGCGGCACTTTAACATCAATAATATAAACATAATCAATGATTTATTTGTGATTGGAGGTGTGACCAGAGTGTTTATGCATCGTTGCGGTATAAATAGTGTTCAATAGTTCAATTTGTAACAACTTTGTTTCTGTTTACCGTCATTCGCTAAATCGGCATAATATTGACTCATTTTGATAGTCATTAAATTGGAATTTTTAGTTTGGAATTACTCGCGATAGAGTTTCTTGGTAAACCGCTTCGTTTAGAAGGATCAATGGCAGGGTGGCAGCAGTTGTTTTGGGACAACACGTTAGTGTCTCAACTGGATGCGACTTCGGAAGATGGTGATATGCGAACACACACATTTATGCTTCGTTCTGGTGAAGAAACGTTGCAGTGTCACGTTGAGTCTTCAGTTCAATGGCAACCCTTTGAGATGACGTATAAAGCATCGGTTAATGGGCAAACCATTACTGAAGGAAATCGCAGCACCAAAGATATCGAACAACAAACTCCGGTTGTCGCACCTAAGCCTGAAAAACGTTTTAGTTTGATTGGTTTGGTGTCACTCGGAATGAAAGCGCTGAAGAGTGCCAAGTTGATTAAAGTTGTGCTTGCTTCTGCCAGTTTAGCGGCATATTCATGGCTGTTTTCTATTCAGTTCGCACTGGCCCTGATTGCTTGTCTTATGTTCCATGAGTACGGCCATATCAGAGCGATGAAGTACTTTGGGATGAAGACAAAAGGGATCTACTTAATCCCATTCCTTGGCGGATTAGCGCTTTCAGACGAAAAGATTAATACTCGATGGCAAGATGTGGTTATCTCGATCATGGGACCACTGTTTGGTCTGATACTGTCGTTGATATTTACGGTTTTGTACTGGGCAACTGGTGAGATGTTCTTCGCTGGTCTTGCCGTGTTTAACGCTTTACTGAACCTATTCAATTTGCTGCCGATTTTGCCACTCGATGGTGGCCACGTGTTGAAAAGTATCAGCTTTTCGATGAACAGCGTATTGGGTATTGTACTGTGTGTCGCAGCAGCCGTTGCCGGTGTCGTGTTGAGTTACCAATTGAACTTAACGCTGTTTGGTTTCTTATTGATCATGGGTAGTGTCGAGATTCTGTTCGAATGGAGAGGCCGTCACCATAGCCATTTGTTGCCATTAGACAGATACGGCCAAATCGTATCCTTCCTTTGGTATGTGGGCTTAGTAACGGGTTTAATTGGTGTTATTTGGTACTTCGCTTCAACTGGCGACCAATTATTGAGCCTACCGTTACAGATTCTAGGCACTTAACGCATATCTATAACTGAGTGACTTGTTCATAAAGCGCAGGGTCAGCCAATACAAACAAAATGAAAAACGCCCTAACCATTTGGATAGGGCGTTTTAATATCTGCGGTTCTAACTTGTACATTCGTCAAATCAAACTTTGCAATTTGGTTTAGCAACGTTCGATTGAGGCAGTATCGTGATCTTGGTTTGCAGATCTTTAATTCGGGTACTGTGAGAAGGGTGCGTAGAAAGCAATTCTGGTGATTGACTGCCGCCTGATGTTCTCGCCATATTCTTCCATAAATCAACACTCTGGTTTGGATCAAACCCAGCTTTAGCCATGTACTCTAGGCCTACAATATCAGCTTCAGATTCTTGAGTTCGACCATAAGGCAGAATCACACCATATTGAACACCCAAGCCTAATGCGGCCATGGTCATGCCTTGATACTGTTTGTATTCTGATGAACCTAGAGCAACACTAGTGATCGATAAACCTGTATTGGCGAGTTGTGATTGTGATAGGCGTTCGTTACTGTGGTCAGCAAGAACGTGCGCTACTTCATGTCCGATAACCGTTGCCAGTTGGTCTTGGTTTACCGCGACATTGAGTAAACCCGTGTAAACGCCAATTTTTCCGCCTGGTAGAGCGAACGCATTCACTTGGTCGCTATCAAAAACCACAACTTCCCATTCACTAAAGCCTTGCTTAGGAATGTGTTGAGTAATACTGTTCGCTACGCACTGAACATAAGCGTTGGTTTTTGCATCTTTACTGATGGGTTGCTCTTTCTTCATTTGTTCGAAAGACTGTGCCCCAAGCTGAGACATGTCTTGATCTGAAAAAAGCAGCAGTTGGTTTCTTCCTGTTGGGGAAGCGCTACACGCGGTTAGGCCTGCAAGAGTGAGAAGCGAGGCAAACTTCGTCCATGACGTCATACAATATCCTCTGTGTATTCGGTTTTTATGCATGTTAACATCAACTTGCGTAATAACTAAGGGCTGTAAGATAACTAACAGCCAGTAATATAGAAAAAGCTATGCACGCGATAACAAGATCAATAATTAAGGAACCCACATGAGTATTTGGAAAAAGCCCGTTGACCTAGACACTTTCAACGCGACCTCAAAAAATACCTTAATTGAGCACCTCAACATTGTTTACACCGAGGTTAACGATAATTCCTTGGTGGCAACCATGCCAGTTTGTCATTTCACGCACCAACCATTGGGCATGCTTCACGGCGGTGCATCCGTGGTTTTAGCAGAAACTCTTGGCTCACTCGCCGCAAACTTCTGCGTACCCGATGGATACTATTGCGTAGGGCTAGACATTAACGCTAACCACGTTCGTTCAATGCGTGAAGGGCACGTTATTGGCACCGCTGAGCCTATTCACCTAGGTGTATCTACTCAAGTATGGCAGATAAACATCACTGATGAGCGTCAACGCTTGGTTTGCACAAGCCGTTTAACCATTGCTGTGAAGAAGCACAAACGTTAGTTCATTAATCAAGGTGAAGTGCAGTAGTCATCCTAGCCACACCTCATTTACACGCTGTTTATTTTAGTTAGAGAAATCCATGGTCATAACGTTTAAAAGTGGAAAAGTCATAGCAACCGCGCACGAATTGGTTGTTCGTTTGGATGGAGAGCATAGAGTCACATTACAAGCTCAAGTTGATGCAGTTCAGCTGATCGGAAAAGGGGCAAACGTCATTTCTGTAAATGGATCTGAGTGCAAATGGTCGATTAAATTAGACAACGAACAACAGCTTCGTGACATTGCCAATGAAATAGGCTGCGATGTGATGTAATTAGCGGTTATCACTGCGTTTATTTCAGCTTTAAACTCTCGATTAGAGTCATTAAATCGCCCCACATTCGTAATCCCTTCGTAAAATAGTATTAAGTTCGATTGATTTTGACTCATAAAATAGGGAAACTGAATTCAATATCCTTTGAATAAGTTTTCCTCTTTATGAGTAGCCCAAGACTTCGCGTTCAATTTGAAACCCTGTTTGAATACTTCGATGGCAAAGATTCTGATGTTCAGCTTGATGACATAACAGATGTGCTCTGTTGTACACGTCGTAATGCCAGAATGGTACTGAACAAGCTCGAAGAAGAAGGCTGGGTAGAGTGGTTACCTGCAGCGGGTCGCGGCAAGTTATCTCAACTCATCTTTAAACAGAATCGTTGCGATGTTAGTGAGAACCTAGCACGCCGCTACTTAGAAGAAGGTAAAATTGGTCAAGCCCTGTCGGTACTTGACCAAAATGCGGCCAAACTTACTCAAGTTATTCAAAACTACTTGGGCGTGCAGTATCAAGAGGGTGAACAGGTTATTCGTTTACCTTACTACCGTCCGCTCTCCATGCTTAATCCAACTAAATCGATGCGACGTTCTGAACAACACATCGCTTGTCAGGTATTCAGTGGGTTAACTCGCTTGGATGAGAACGATCAACTGCAGCCTGATCTCGCTCATTCATGGCAAAAGATAAACGACCATCAATGGCGATTTTTCTTAAGACCGGGCGTCCGTTTCCATAATGGTGAACCATTGTTAACAAGCCACGTTGTGGATACGCTGCTTTTGCTCGAGCCGCTTAACATGTTCTCGCATATTAAAGACGTATCTTCACCGGCAAATTGTGTGGTCGATGTTTTTTTAACGCGTCCAGATAAATACTTCCCACTCGCGTTAACTGAATCCGTCGCAAAAGTGACTCTGCCGATGATTTTACGTGGTGAAGATTACGATATTCGCCCAATTGGTACAGGCCCTTATCGCATTGAAAAGAATGACGAAAAACAGCTCGTGTTAACAGCTTTCAATGGATACTTTGGTTTTAGGCCGTTGATCGATCGTGTGGAAGTTTGGGTGGTTGATGAAGCCTATTCGTCGATGGTTTACCCAAGCCTTTCTAAGCCGATAATGGCAGACCGTGGTGATAGTGATGATGAAGTAGAACTTGATCCGGGCTGTACATATTTACTATTGAATAGAAAGAAGGGTATCGCACAAGATCCAGCTTGGGCTGAGTTTCTATCGAACACGTTAAATGCGTCTGATTTGTTTGTGCATATTCCTAAAGAGACCGTTATCGACTTGGGTGTGCTGCATGCCTACGGAATCAAACCCGGTTGGTATGACATCAAGTTAAAGGTTCCGGTTTGTCCACCAGCAAGTGTTAAACCAAGTATCAAATTGGCGTATCAATGCCAGCACCCGATGTTTCCAACCCTTGCCAAAGCGATTGTCACTGTGTTGAAGCAGTACAATGTCGATGTTGAGCTATTTGGTTACGAAACCGACCCACCACACGCTGATGATGTCGATATTTGGATCAACCCAATGGGGATTGCCAACAACAGAGACGATGCATTGGCTGGTTGGTTGATGGATTACAGCTTTCTGGATGAATCGAGCCCGGCAGAGGACTTCGATCAATGGTGTCACATGATAGATCGTTGGCGTTCTGGCGAGTTTGAGCAATTTCCAGCGAGACAACTTGGTAAGCAACTGGTACAAAGCAACCAATTGATTCCAATGTTCCACTGCTGGCTAGGCGTAAACAAAGACCAATGCGGTACGCTGCAAAACGCTAAGTGTAATGCACTCGGATGGTTCGATTTTAGCCAAGTTTGGGTAAAACCAGAAGTTGATTGAAACTAAAGATAACTCGATTAGGACAACACAATGCAAACCGTAATTATCACACTCATTACTCTGGTGGCATTTGCTGCCAATTCAGTATTGTGTCGTTGGGCTTTAATGGATCAAACGATTGATCCTTTGAGTTTTTCGGTCGTACGTATCTTATCGGGTGCACTTACATTGTTGATTTTATTTACCTTATCTTCAAACGCTAAACGAAAACAAGATAGAGGTGCAAGCAACGCTTCGATGTATATCAAGATTCGCTCTGAGCTTGATTTAACCGCGATATTGGCGCTATTGGTTTACATGTTCGGCTTCTCGTTTGCTTACCTAACATTAGGTGCAGGGCTTGGAGCTCTGGTACTGTTTGTCGCTGTTCAATTCACCATGATTGCTGCGCACCTATTCGCTGGCAACAGAATGTCGTCGCTAGAATGGGGGGGCTGTCTATTGTCTGTTGCGGGGCTTGCTTATTTGCTCATGCCGACAGACGCGACAAACTCGCCAGATCTAATCTCCATCATATTAATGGTATTGGCTGGAGTTGGGTGGGGTATTTATACATTGTCAGGCAAGAAATCGACAAACGCACTTCAATCGACGACGGCCAATTTTGGTTTTGGTTCGTTAGTCATTCTTGCGTTGTTAAGTCTTCTAGCTTTCATTCCGAGCGTCACGGCACAAATATCCATAACCGAGCAAGGTTTGATCTACGCAGTATTATCGGGAGCCGTGGCTTCTGGCGTGGGTTATAGCTTGTGGTATTACGTTGTGAAGAAACTAAACACAGTGGTTGCATCCATTGCACAGCTCTCTGTTCCGGTTATCGCTACACTTGGTGGTGTCCTACTGTTATCTGAGCCGGTCACCATGCAATTTGTTATCTCTTCGACTGTCATTTTACTGGGGATAAGCTTGGTTCTTGTCGCCCCTAAACTTAAGAAATAAAGAGTTCAATCACTAGGGCGTGTTGATCTTTCGAGCTGATTTTTGCAGCGAGTTGCTGGGTATTTATACAAGGCAGAGGCGTCGATGTGTAGCTAGCCTACATGAGAAGTCGATAACGTAGTAGAAATGACCAGCAAACGCTGCCCGAAGGGTTCGAGCTGGGCGCCCCCGCAAAAAGCGTTTTACTCTTTGTTGAGGGAGATTTGCTTAGAATGACTAGGCTACTTCTCCCTCGCCGCGATTAAAACGCTTTTATCTCGAACAAACTTTAACCACGAAAGGTCAACACGCCCTAACTACTATGGCTAAACCAAACAAGAAGCAACCGACCAAGACGGTTCAGATTTTCTGTGCGAAATGCAAGACACAACTTTTCAAATATCGGAAAGGTGGCAAAGGTGCTCTCGTTAAGTGTTTTAAAGAACGCATTGTTGAAGATTTCACGACAGAGCCCTGCATTTGCCCTGAATGCGGTATAGAGTTCGCACGTGATACCTTAGTTCGAGGCATGCCAGCCTACAAGTTTGTTGGCGGTAAAGTAACGATGAAATAAATATGCCACAGCACAGGTTGTGTGTGGCATTTCCGAGCTGCTATTGAAGTTAAGAATTGCCTAACAATCAGAGGCGAGTATTAATGAACTCTAACTCGCCCTTGAAGCTTGAGAAGTAACAACGAGACTATCGCTCCGGTTGTATCGCAAAGCATGTCTTTCTGAGCATCCCAAATATCACCTTGTGAGCCCAAGAATGCGATACCTTCATCGCCACCTGCAATCTCCGCATACCACCACTCAATAATCTCATAACCTGCTGCAACACTCATGATGGCAAACAGAGCAAAGAAACACGCCAAAACTGGTTGAGCCAATTTCTTACGAATCAAATATTCAGCGAGCGGGTAAGCGTAAAGACCAATCGAAAAGTGCGCCACACGGTCAAAGTTATTACGTTCAGATCCAATCAGGTTATTAAACCAATCAAAGGGCACTTCAGCGAAGGTGTACTTAGCGCCGATCGTATGCAGAACCAACCAGATAAACATCAAAACGTAAGCCGTCTTTGAAAAGGTGAGCTTGGTAGAGAGCCACCATATCCCAACAAGAATACCGAGCGCAGGAACGATCTCAGCAATCCAGACCGCCCTCGATGAGGGTGCAAACGCTGAAAAAAGAAAGATAACAAGATAGACAGCAGTTAGTGAGAGTAGAGGTCTATTTTGAGCAAGTGGCGTAATTGTCATCATCAAATCCTATATAAGTTTCATGTAGAGTTACACAATAATGCACACCGTTCAATTGTGGTTTATCACCAAATTTGTTGAAAAGCAGCGGTATCGCCCAGTATCTAGACAAACGGTTGCGAGAGTTTCACAAAAGTTTGATTTACAACAAGGCGAACCATAAAATCCGTTTATCACTACATAACAAGAAAGAAAGTCATGAAACTGGAAACTGTCGATTATCTTGCTGACGACGCAGCTGAACAATTTGTTCGCTCTCTACGTGAAACTGGATTTGGCGTATTAAAAAACCACCCAATCCCGAAAGAGCTTGTTGAGTCAATTTACGAAAACTGGTACCAATTCTTCATTTCTGAAGAAAAAGAGAACTTCCACTTTAATGTTGAAACACAAGATGGATATTTTCCACCTTCAGTGTCGGAAGTTGCAAAGGGCCACACTGTAAAAGATATTAAAGAGTACTTTCATGTATACCCTTGGGGTCAGATTCCTGAACAGCTGAAAGAACAGATTCTAGATTACTACCAACGCGCTAATGCTTTTGCTCAAGAGCTATTAGGCTGGGTTGAAGCGCACGCGCCTCAAGAAGTACAAGAGAAGTTCTCAATCGCACTTTCTGAAATGATTAATGGCAGCGAGCAAACTCTGCTTCGCGTACTTCACTACCCACCAATGCAGGGTGATGAAGAGCCGGGCGCAATCCGTGCTGCTGCACACGAAGACATCAACCTTTTAACTGTTCTTCCTGCAGCAAACGAACCTGGCCTTCAGGTTAAAGCACAAAATGACGAGTGGTTAGATGTTCCATGTGATTTCGGTAACATGATCATCAACATTGGTGACATGCTGCAAGAAGCGTCTGGTGGTTACTTCCCATCAACGACTCACCGTGTAATCAATCCATCTGGTGCTCGCCAAGAGAAATCTCGTATTTCTTTACCTCTATTCCTGCACCCGAAACCAGAAGTGGTTCTGTCTGAGAAGTACACAGCAAATGAATACCTAATGGAACGTCTAAGAGAGCTTGGCGTTATCTAATTAGTCAGATTTCATACTCTAAAGGCCAGCATAATGCTGGCCTTTTTGTTTTATAAGCGCATAACTGATTGAAATTTATTTAGTTTGAAACTCGACAAACAGCAACAGATCGCTTTCAATTAAGAAGATACACAAATGCATATGCCAATGGACTCAATTAATCATGTTAGACAACGCCGAATCATCGAGTCATCAAAATATTAGCCTTCAGTTTCAGACACATATGGAAAACCCGTTGCTTTGGCCGATCATGGAAGTGCTTAAACAAAAGCCGAGTGGATGGAAAGTGCATACTTTGGCGGCGAACCTCAACGAACTTGGTTTGGTTCCTGTATTAGATCTCGTGCCTGAGAAAGAACTGTTTAAGAAGAATTTCTTAATCATGAATGCGCTCTATCAGCTACAAGAGACCTTATACCCAGACAGCTGGCTTCAGGTTCAAGCCATGGACATTGAATTGATGAACGGGCGTTATCATGGCAGCACCCATACAATCGATCTTGAAGACCCACTGCGTGATTACTATATCAATTGGCTCAACTATGAAGCTGATGAAGGTGAAGTAAAGCGGCTGTTGAACGAGTTTTGGACGCGCTACAAGAAGTTTGTCGGTGGCAGTGAAACGGACATGGACAGAACCCGTGCACTCAATCTATTCGAGTTACCTCTGGACGCGACTCAACACGATATTCGAAAGCGATGGAGACGCCTAGCGCTACGTTGGCATCCCGATAGGGACGAAGGAAACACGGCTAAGTTTCAAACGTTATGCGAAGCGTGGAATGTATTGCGCGGTTAGAAAGTTCAACTTAGCCGACTGATTTACTAAGACCCCAAAACCAGAAGACAGAAGAAAGCCCCACATGCGATAAGTGGGGTTTTGTGTTTACTACTAATAAGTAATAAGTGATGAGTAATGAACTATGAGTGGTCTTTGCTCACTCCACTTTTATGCTCAAATGCGTAATCGAGTACCTTACGAATGTACGGTGCGCCAACTTTTGAACCACCGTTACCATGCTCGATAACCACTGTCGCTACGTATTCAGGATTATCATAGGGTGCAAACGCAGTATAAAGCGCGTGGTCGAGTAGGTGACGGGCTAACTTCTTCGAGTTATAAACCTGATCCTTTGCCAAGTCGAAAACTTGTGCAGTACCAGATTTACCACCACTGACGTAGTCTGCGCCCTTAAAGGCTCTCCGACCACTGCCTCGACTGCCATTGTTTACCAGTCTCATTGCATTAATGGGTACGTCCCAAATTTCGTCGGGAACTTCGTCAATTGATGCCATCTGTTTTGGCACAACTGGCGTTTGCGTATCAAAGTTTTCACCATGATCTAACGTCGCTCTTAGAATGTGCGGAGGCATTACCTTACCGTGATTCACGAGCACAGATGTGGCTTTAGCGAGTTGCAGTGGAGTAGAAGTCCAATAACCTTGCCCGATACCAATCGGCACAGTATCACCTTGATACCAAGGCGTACGATAGCGCATCATCTTCCAATCGCGAGTCGGCATGTTTGCAGTACTTTCTTCATAGATGTCGATACCTGTCGGTTTACCAAATCCGAACCGATTCATCCACGTTGAAATACGATCGATACCCAAATCAAAGGCCGTTTGGTAGAAGAATGAATCCACTGACTCCTCAATTGCTTGTGTCACATCAACCGGGCCATGACCCCAACGTTTCCAATCTCGCCACGCTTTTGAGTTAGGTTTAGAGCCAGGGATACGCCATGAACCGTGGTCATCACGAATGGTGTGTTCCGAGATAACATGCTCTTGCAAACCGGCAACGGCCATAAAAGGTTTCACGGTCGAAGCAGGTGGGTAAACACCTAATGTTGTGCGATTCACCAATGGGTGTGCAGGGTCGTTAAGCAGTGTTCGGTAGTTTTTGCTTGAAATGCCGTCCACGAACAGGTTTGGGTCATAACTCGGGCTCGACGCCATTGCCAATACGCTATTGTCTTTCGGGTCTAGAATCACAGCACTGCCAGTTCGGTTATCGAGTTGGTCGAACACGTACTTTTGTAGCTCGATGTCGATGTTAAGGACTATGTCTTTACCTGCGACCGGAGGAACATACTGAATCGTTCTAACAACGCGTCCACGACTGTTCACTTCAACTTCTTGATACCCCTTGGTGCCATGCAGTAGATCTTCATAGTATCGCTCTACACCTAGCTTGCCGATAACGGTTGTTGCTTGGTAATTGGATTCTTTACCTTGCTCATCAAGCTTTCTTAAATCGCTGTCGTTGATGTGTGCCACATATCCTAAAACATGGGTGAGTATTTCACCATTTGGGTAGAAGCGTTTAAGGCTAGTATCGATCGATAAGCCGGGGAATTGATATTGCTGAACAGAGAACTTAGCGATCTCTTCTTCGTTAAGACCTTCTAATATCGTGACGGGTTTGAAGCGACGGGTGTTGTGATAACGCTGTTTGAATCGCTCGATTTGTTCATCATTGAGAGGGATGAACTTGTTGAGCTTGCTCAGCATGACATCAACATCATCAGTCTTTTCTGGGATCATGGTTAAATCGAAGACGAGTTGGTTCTCGGCTAATAACACGCCATTGCGATCGTAGATCAAACCACGCGTAGGGGCGATGGGAAGAACCTTAATTCGGTTTCCGTCAGCTCGAGTTTGGTAACTTTTGAAATCTTGTACTTGGAGCCTGTAAAGGTTTCCAATCAGAACGAGGGTGAAGACTAAAATCCCCGCAAACGCGACGATTACTCGGTTTCGAAACAGGTTAACTTCGCTTTTATGGTCACGCATTTTGACGCGTTGGTGGTTCATCAAAACCTCAGGCTTTTACATTTAGTTACATTTGTAGACTCGGGACTTTATCCGAATATCACCATGGCTTTGTAAAAGCTGTGTCATGATTCTTGGTATTTCCAAGATAAGTAACGCTGGAGCCAGACTAGGAGTGAAAATTAATCACGTACCAATTGGAAGGATTCTGGATAACAAGTTGTGAATTGGTTTATGAGATAAGCACTTCAGAAGGGATAGAAGGTAAATGGTGGATACTAAGCAAATGGGACTACTAGATAAATGAAGAAAAAACGGCCCTCAAAAATGAGAGCCGTAGATAGCAATTACTGATGTTTAATTAAATCTCAGTTCGAAGGTCTGAATTGAGATTTACGCATACGGTTCAACGCAGCCATGATATCCAACGTTCTTGGTTTCGCTAGGTCACCATATTTCGGCATGTTAGCGTGCCATTCGTTGTCTAAAATAGTGTTGAACTCTTTCGCTGGGTTGTTTGACCAACCTGGAGTTTGTGCAAACTGGAACCAAGCCCAGCCAATCGCATTGACCTCTGATGTTGACTCAAGTTGCTCTAATGCAGAAAGGTCAGCGAACTCTTTACCAAAGCGCAATGATTCTTTACCTTTTGCGCTAACACGGAACTTGCCATCCATAAGGATGTTCATCAGTGATGCGCGGTTCAATGAACGTGGTACAAACATCTCTAACGCCGTTTCACATTCGTTCGTACGTTGAGTAGGGTGTTGAGCAATCACTTCTTTTGCTTTTTCAGTCACGTCTACCGCTTGGTAATCGTGCATTTGAATCACAGTGTTTGCTACGTCTAAGTAATCACCAGAACCGCCCATAACCACGATGGTTGAGATGTCCATCTCTTCACGTAGCTGGCCGATACGGTCAACAAGCGGTGTGATTGGCTCGTCACCTTTAGACACAAGTGCCTGCATACGTTCGTCACGAATCATGAAGTTGGTCGCTGACGTATCTTCATCGATAAGGAGCGTTTGCACACCGGCTTCAATCGACTCTTGTAACCAAGCTGCTTGTGACGTAGAACCTGAAGCATCTTGAGTACTGAAATCAGAGGTATCTTTCTTCATTGGTAAATGGTTGATGTAGTTTGACAGGTTCAAGCTGTGCACACATCGGCCATCTTCCGCGCGAATCTTCATCGTATCGATCGCAGTCACAATACCTTCACGACCATCACCAGGGATATGGTTGTAGATAGAGCGTTCAATAGCGTTCAACAGCGTCGATTTACCATGGAAACCACCACCAACGATCAGTGTGATGCCTTTAGGAATACCTAGGCCAGTCACATCACCTTGGTTTGGTGTGTTTAATGTTACGCTCAATGATTCTGGCGCAGCAAAAGGCACTGCATCTTTCATTGGAAGGTCACAGTTACCTGCGATACGCGGTAGCACGCTTCCGTTAGCAACGAATGAAGCTAGGTTGTGCTCGTCTAATTGAGCACGAAGCGCTGCTTGGTCTTCAATCGTTTCACAATGTTTGATCATCGCATCGATGTCCAGTTCGCGTTCAAGCGTTGCACGACGAATAAACTTCGGTAGATAGAAAGTGATGATGTTAATTGCTTTCTTAGCAAGGATGCTGCGGCCATCAGCAGGTAGGTTGATACGGAAACGAAGCTCGATACCGTGCTCAGTGAACACAACCGATGTGCTGTCTAAAACCGTTTGACCAGTAAGAGCGATTGAAACAGTCGATTCTTGCTTAGCGAATTCAGAAAAGCTACGCGCAATAAAATCACGGGCAGCAACTTGGTATTCATAAGACTTTTCTTTCAGCCAATCTAACCCAGTTAACGACCACGCGCGTGTTGCGCGAAAACGAGAAGCTGACGCGTATGGGTCACCTTGGATATGGTCGATGTGTAATTCAAAATCAGCAAAGTCGTATTGACCTTTAATTTGTTGATATGCACGGTAGTTTTGTTTTTCGAGCTTTTTAAGCTTTGCAGTCAACTGATCCATAACGAGGAATGCCTATATAAGGGGAAAGATAAAAACAGAAAGGCGGCGATTATAAAAATCACCACCTTTAGAGTAAAGAGAAAGTAGGCCTAAATCCAAAACTAACTGCTCTTTTTCGCTTTAAGCGTAACGAGTTGTCCCTAAATAGTTTTGATTGATTAAGCTGTGTTCGAATTCTTGGCTCGGCATCGGTCTACCATAGAGGTAACCTTGGCCAACATCACAGCCTTCATCGATAATAAACTTCTCTTGAATTTCCGATTCAATGCCTTCAATCGCAACTTTAAGGTCGAGTTTTTTCGCGATTTGGACAATCGAACGAACAATTTCCGAGTCTCCGTCTGAGTTGAGCATTTGATCAATAAAACTCTTATCAATCTTAATCGTGTCGAATGGGAATTTCTTTAGGTAACTGAAAGAGGCGTAGCCAGTTCCGAAGTCATCCAGTGACAATGTAACGCCCATATCATGTAAAGATTCCAACGTGTTCTTGGCCACGACTTCATCGGCGATTAAGCCGCTTTCGGTGACTTCAAGCTCTAAGAAGTGGGGCTCGAGGTGATAGGTTTCTAATAGGTGAATCACTTGCTCTGCAAAATCCGCATTTTTGAGTTGTACTGCAGAAACATTGACCGCCATTTTGAAGTCTTCAACATATTCAGACCACTCTTTGGCTTTTTCAATCGCATTGCGAAGAACAAAACTGCCCACTTCGAAAATCAGGCCGTTTTGTTCGGCCATGTGTATCAGGGTTTCATTGGATATATCGCCTAAAACGGGATGTCGCCAACGTAGAAGTGCTTCTGCGCCAACCCAGCGATGAGTGACTGGGCTCACTTTAGGTTGGAAGTACAGCATCAAGTCATCATTACGAACAGCCTGTAGCAAATAGCCTTCAATCTTATTGATGTGACTTTGCTCTTCTGTATGAGATTGAGAGTAATAAGCGTATTTTTGACCAGAATCTTTACAAGCAAGCATCGCTTCTGATGATTTTTGAAGAATGCTCTCCGCATCATCTTCACTATCCGTAATTGCAATCCCAATATAGGCATGCAGGTGAACTTTGTCGTTTTCGATATCAAATTCTGAATGTCCAACTTTCACTAACGTTTGACTGAGGTCTTCGAGGCGATGGTGGAGGTCTTTCACACTGAATGCTAAAACAAGGTCGACAGAAGTAGGGCGCGCCGTTAATACCTCGATGTCAGAAATACTGTCGATACGTTGTCGATATTCTACAAGCACTTGGTCTAATGCGCTGTAACCGTAACGTGCTTGTATTCTTCTGCCATTGGTAAATCCAATATGAATGACTGCGAAGGAACCTTCAGTCAGCCTTCGTTGTGCGATCAGCTTTTGATTTAAGCGAGATTCAAAGGCACTTCGGTTTAAAAATCCAGTTCCTAGGTCATGATTCTTTTGGAAGTTAATCTTCTGTTCAGCCGCTTTTCGCTTATCAATCTCTTGATTTAATGAGTAATTGAGGCTCGCGAGATCTTTAGTACGATTGTAAACCCGATTTTTGAGGTCACGATTCATTTGGGTAAGCTTTGCGTGTTGGAATAGGGTTTTAAGCTGAGATTCAATCGAGGTTCTAAAGCTCTCTAACAGTTTGATATAAGTAGAGGTGTAGTGATTCTCTTTCGAGTCCAAGATACAGATGGTGCCAAACAGTTCACCGTTAGGCCAAAGCAATGGAATACCACAATAGGAGACTAAACCAAGTTTAATGTCTGGATTGTTGTCCCATTTAGAGTCAGCAAGCGCATTGGGCACAATAAGTTGACGCTGAGTTTCCATCACGGTTTCACAGTAAAGCCCATTCCCAAGAGGTTCGGAATCCCCTTTGTTGTATGGGTGGTTTTCGCTACGGCTGGTTGAGAAAACTTCAATGTAATTGGCGTGAACACGCATGATGAGTGCTGCGGGCACTTGAGTAATCTGAGCTAAGAGGTCGACAATATTCTGCCAACTGTGCTCCATATCGTCTGGGATATCTAAATCTAGAGTTCTTATTTTCTTCATACGACTCCGAGTCAATTATGCTAAGTGCATCAACACATCCTGTGTTAATTATGATGAACCAAAAAACTATGAATCTTACATAAATTAAGTATAAGAAATGTTGTAAGAAAAAACCTCCGCAATTTTGCAGAGGTTTTCAGATGTGAATACGGGTCTCAGTAATGAGATAAATTTCGATTAGGGCTTTAATTTTATAAAGTCTTCGCTATTCAGCTTCTTACTGTAATCTACTGATGGCTGCGCGAACCCGTTGAGCTGCAAGAACTCGTCTTTGAACCCTTGGTAATCACCTAAAGTTTGGAAGTTGTTTTCGTCCATCTTCTGTAGCAGTTCGGTCACATGTGCTTGGGTTTCAGGATCTAACTCCCAATCGTCCATACGAATCAGACGTTCACCATCAAGCGGAACTTTGGTTTGTCCATACAGTTTACAGCTAAACAAGCGCTGCATCTGTTCGATACAACCTTCGTGGGTTTCTTTCTCTTTCATCACTTTGTATAAAGCAAGCAGGTAAGGGCTTAATCCTGGGATGAACACACTTGCTTTCGTTACTAAGGCTTTACACACGGTTGCGTAAGCATTGCCATCGAAGTTAGCTAGCTCAAGATTAAGTGCATGACTGGTTTGATGAAGGTCGATCTTAGCGCGGCCTAAAGTACCATCGAGGTAGATAGGGTGCGTTACTTCAGGGCCAACGTAGGAGAACGCGATCGTCTTACAACCCGGAGCAATAGATTCCGCGTTGATCAGTTCATCTATCCAGTTTTCCCAATCTTCTCCACCCATTACTTTGAGTGTGCTTTCAGCTTCTTCTTCTGTTGCAGCATCGAGCGTGTTGGTCACCCAGCTGTCGTGCTCAAGGGAAATCGTCGCGCCAGTAACGCTTTCGCCAATCGGTTTAATAGCTGAGCGCCAAAATTCATCGGAGTCTGGTTTTGGTCTCACACCTGCGGCTAAGCTGTAGATGATCAGATCGACTTCACCTTCGAAGTAGGTTTCGATGGCTTCGACAACTTGGGAGCGTGTTTCTTTAGAAAAGGCGTCGCCAACGATGTTGATAGCAGTGCGCTGCTCTCGTTCGGCTTCTTTCTTGAAGTAGATGTTGTTGTACCAACCGGCACTACCGAGGGATTTTTCGTTGGGGCCGCGTTCGAATGAGACGCCGATAGTGTCAGCGTTTGCACCGCCAAAGGTAAGGGCGATACGAGCGGCAAGGCCGAAGCCTGAGGAAGCGCCGATGATCAGTACTCGCTTAGGGCCATCTTTGATTTGCGGCGCACTCTTAACAAACTCGATTTGTTTTTTTACGGCTTCTTGGCAGCCTAGAGGGTGAGCGCTTTTTGCTACCACACCCTTGATAACAGGTTCGACAAGCATAAATAACCTTACAGTTAACGATGATATGCACTCAGGCTAACGTAAAGCTGTGTAAAATTTATTGAGCTAGACCATTAAAACCTAAAGATACTGATATAATTCTTCGGCGACAAATTCAGCGATCCAAGGTTGAGCTTCTGGTTTAGGGTGCAAGCCATCGTTCATCATCCACTCAGGTTTAAGGATGATATGTTCCAGAAAAAACGGTAGAAGCGGCACATTTTGTTGATCAGCTAAAGCTGCAAAAACGTACTCAAACTGTTGGTTATAACGCTTACCGTAATTTGGCGGAATTTTAATCTGCATCATAATCGGTTTTGCGCCTGCGGCTTTTATCTGCTCAATGATTTGATCTAGGTTCGCAGACATCAGCTTAGGTGGAAAGCCACGAAGTCCATCATTCGCTCCTAGTTCAATAAGAACGGTGTCTGGAGCATGTTCTTCAAGTAGTTGAGGCAAACGAGCTAAACCGTTGCCCGTTGTGTCACCAGAGATACTCCCGTTAACTACGGTAACCGCTTTATCATGTTTTGCTAGCGCGTCTGGCAATAAACTTGGCCAGCTTTGTTTGATATCCATGTTGTAACCAGCACTCAAACTATCGCCAAGTACCAATAACTTTGAATCTTGAGCTGACGCAGAGCCTTGAGCTAAAGAAGCGGTTGAAAATAAAATAAAGAATAAAAAGGAAATTAGTCGAGTCATGCATACATCCATCATTAAAGCAGAATCTGTTTCCAAGACAGTGTCTACTAATCAAGAACATTTAACAATCCTAGAGCACGTCGATATCGATATTCATGAGGGCGAAACGGTCGCGATCGTAGGTACGTCTGGTGCAGGTAAATCGACCCTAATGACACTGTTAGCAGGGCTAGACGTACCAACCAAAGGTGAGATTAGCTTATTAGGACAACCACTTTCGCAACTTGATGACGAAGCAAGGGCTAAAATCCGTAGCGAATCCGTTGGGTTTGTTTTTCAAAGCTTCTTATTAATCCCAAGCTTGTCCGCACTACAAAACGTTACGCTTCCTTGTCTATTGAAGGGCGAAGACGAAGACATTGAACGAGCGACAACTCTGCTTGAATCGGTTGGCTTAAAAGACAGGCTTGATCACTTGCCGTCTCAGCTATCAGGCGGCGAACAACAAAGGGTCGCTCTAGCACGTGCCTTTATGATCAAGCCAAAAATCCTATTTGCTGATGAACCTACAGGCAACCTAGATCAACAAACTGCAGCCAAGATTGTTGAGTTACTGTTCGAACTGAACTCTTTGCACGGCACAACTTTAGTATTGGTGACACACGACCCTAAGCTCGCACAACGCTGCCAACGAACGCTTAAAATGCATGTCGGTCAAATAGAGGAAGTTTAAATTGAATTCATCAAATGGACTGAACAAACGCCTGTTTTCATGGAGCATTGAAGAAATTCGACATGGTCAGCTGTGGCCGGTATCCATCGCGTTAACCTTGATCATTGCTTGTGTTTTCGCATTGTCAGCGCTCGCCGAGCGTATGGAGCAGGTGATCGTTAAGCAGGGTAAAGATGCACTGACTGCTGATAGTGTGTTTATCTCAGCAAATCCAATTCCACAAGCTTTGCTCGACCTGACTCAAATTGAGCAGTTAGAAAGTTCAGAGTTGACCCGTTTCTCCACCATGGCATTCAGCGATAACTCAATGCAGTTGGTGACGGTGAAAGCGGTTGAAAGTAACTATCCACTGCGTGGTGAAATGATACTAGAAGGCGCTAATAATGCGTCGAGTAATCACGTGGAACCGGGTGAGCTTTGGCTCGATGAACGCATATTTGCGCAGCTTGAAGTTGAAGTCGGTGACAATGTCACTATTGGCGATGCCGATTTAACGATAACAGGGCGCATCACTCAAGAGCCAGGTTTGAGCTTTAATCCATTCCAGCAAATGCCTGCCGTGTTGATACACAAAAGTGATATTGACGCGACGGGCGCTATTCAGCCGGGAAGCCGTGTGAGCTTCAGACTGTTCTTGAATGGCGATGATGCAAAGCTCAAAGCGGCACAAGACAGTATCGATCTAACACCGAGTGATCGATGGCGCACACAAGATTCAGCAAGTCGTACTAATGATATGTTCGAAAGCACGACTCAATACTTATCATTAACTGTTGCTATTGTTGTGATCATGGCGGCGACGACTCTGGTACTCACGTGCCAACACTATGTGGCAAGCCGTCGCAAAACCATCGCCATGCTGAAAAGTTTGGGCGCAAGCAAACAGTGGATCATTAAGTGGTTGTCGGTTCAGGTGTCTCTATTAGTCGTTATTGGTGCTGTGCTCGGTATCACGATTGGCATCGGATTAGAATTTTTGCTTCGAATCCCGCTGGGTGACTTGTTGCCATCGCCACTTCCAAGCTATGGCATCGAGCCCGCTATCTTGGCGATTTTATCGAGCATTCTGATTGGTGTGCCTGCTCTAGGGATCCCACTGATTGGCTTAGTTAACACATCGGCCATTAGCGTGATTCAATCAAGTCATAAGTCAAACGACAGCTACAAAAAGTTCGCGCTGCTGCTAGTACCTATTATCCCGATGATGTTGATGTACGGCGACAATCTATTGGTATGGATAGTTCTAGCCGGTATTGCGTGTCTGTTTTTGGTGTTAGCTGCTGTGAGCACAGTTGTTCTGCGCTTGTTCGGCAAGTTACCGACGTCGACATCAATGCGCTTGGCGTTAAGCCGGATCAATCGAACTCCACTAGCAACTGGTATTCAGTTTGGCTCTTTGGCGCTTTCGTTGATGTTGTTATCGATTATCTGGTTGGTGAGAAGTGATCTGCTATCCGATTGGCAACAAACCTTACCTGAGAACGCACCGAATGCATTTGCACTAAACATTGCAAGCTACGAGAAAGACAGTTACTTAGCGACCATCGACTCTAACGAAGTGGAGCGTACTCAAGCCTTCCCAATCATCCGCGGAAGACTGACGACCATTAACGGTGTAGAAGCGGCGGAATACAGTGATACATCTGAACAAACTGACGCATTGAGTCGTGAAATCAACTTCACATGGGGTGACCAGTTACCTGAGTACAATGAAGTGCTTGAAGGCAGTTGGACGCAAGAGCAGGGCGTGTCTGTTGAATCGGATGTCGCTGAACAACTTGGTTTAAAAATTGGTGATGAGCTTTCATTCACTATTAACAGCCAAAATGTTGCAGCCAAGGTTAATAGCATCCGAAAAGTAGAGTGGCGTGAAATGAAGCCAAACTTCTACTTCATCTTTACTCCAGATGTATTGAGTTCGATTCCATCAACTTGGTTGGTGAGCTTCAGACTCGAAGACAAACACAATCAAATGCTCAATGAGCTCTCTCGAAATCACCCAACCGTGAGTTTGATGGATATCCGTGTGATGGGCAGCAAAATCCAAGAACTGCTCAAGCAAATTGTTTGGTCGATCACAGTGCTCGCAGCGCTTGGTGTGGTTGCGGGGTTATTGCTTATCTTTACTCTGTTACGTCTTAGCTTGTCTCAAAGGCAACAAGAGATTCGCTTATATCGAACCTTAGGAGCGAGTAAGAAGCGCATCCTCAATACCATTTGGTGTGAATATGGGTTGATGGCGCTTGTGGCAGGTTCGATTGCAGCGCTGGGTTCTGAGCTCAGTGTTGCAGGCGTGATGAACTTTGGTTTTGAGCTAGAACCATCACTTCACCCGATGCTTTGGATTACTTTACCAGTGCTCACGTTTATGACATTAGCTGCCGTCGTAAACAGCTTGATCAAGCGCTTATTGGCGCCAGTGAACAAGGATTTCGGTTAACTAATCACTAGAGCGTCAATTAGCTGAATGAAACGGCCTAATCGCGAATATTTTATGGGTAGTAGCAAGCTATTTATAAAACTGAGCGATAGGCCGTTTTTTATTTCACCACTGGTAGCATAAGTAAGAGATATCACACCCTAATTTCATCGGTTTTCAGCATAATTTAAAAATCATTGTTCAATAATGCCGATTTAATGAACAGCGGTTAGTCCCTGTAAACAAAGGGTTTGCGCAACTTAGCAAGAACGTTATCAACAGTTATCCACAAAAACGGTGGATAACTTTAGGGATAAGTTAACATCTGTGTTTTAAGAGTATTGAGACAGCCTTTATGTGGCGTCACTTAGGACAAATTTGACTGTTAGAATAACCTTTAAAACTTCATATCGAGTTATTGAGTCAAGAGATTATTTATGTTTTTTACATAGATATTAATTAGTGCCAAGCTAAGACCTTGATAAAAATGTGTTTTAATTCGTCGCCGAACAAAAGTAGAATAGCGTTAGTTAATCTTATTCTACAGAACACGATGAACCACAACAAAACGGATACAAATCAACCTTCTATTGCCATTGTTGGTGGTGGTATTGCCGGAACCACAAGCGCGATTCACTTTAGTGAGTTGGGTTTTAAGGTCACTATCTTGGAAAAAGGGCCGAGTTTGGTTAATGGTCCACCAATTTGCCACCTGCACGCTGGCGGCAATTTGTATCGAGATATTTCTGTAGAGCAGTGTCTTCAGTTGCTCACACAGTCAATTGATACCGTCCGCTTATTCCCTCATACCATCAATATTCGCCCGACAATCATCGCTGTTCCGCATAGTGATGGCGGTGAACCGATGGATCTACTTCCTCGCCTCAAGATAATCAAAAGCGCTTATGCTGAGCTTGTTAAACAAGATAAAAGCAACCAAGTGCTTGGTGATCCGGAAGAGTACTACAAGCTCTACAGCAAAGAAGACTTGTTAGAGATAGCGAAACGAACTCAGCCACTAAAACCAAGGTCGCTTGATGATTGGTGCATTCCTTTTGCTAAGCACACAGATCTAGACACATTGAAATATCCTGTTGCGATGGTTCAAGAGTATGGTTGGAGCGTATTCCGACTCTCTGCAACGGCTCAACTGTCTCTAGGCCAGCAATCCAATTGCACCGTGTTAACCAACAGCCATTTGCAGTCTGTTGAATCGACAGGTCAAGGTTGGTCTTTGACTTACACCGATCGTGAAAACCAAAGCTGCAATCTAACAACTGATTATCTGATCAATGCCAGTGGCTTCGAAACAGGCATTGTTGATGACTTTGTTGGTTCTAAGCAGCAGCGATTAGTCGAATTTAAAGCCGCATACGTGACGGAGTGGCCATTCTCGCAAGAGTGTAAGGAAGAGTGGCCAGAAGTTATCTTCCATGGTCCTAGAGGCACTCCGCAGGGCATGGCTCAACTAACACCGTATGCTGATGGTGTATTCCAACTTCATGGTATGACAGAAGGGATAACTCTGTTTGAGGGCGGGCTTGTTTCATCGTCAACGGATTCATCACAACCTCAACTGCCATCCAAGCTTCTTAAGAAGATCGTATCAGGTTGGAGCGAAGAACAACTGGAACTAAGAACTCGTGCTGCAATTACGCACATGTCTCAGTTCATCCCAAGTTTTCGTTCTGCACAAGTTGGTGGTAAGCCTCTGTTCGGTGCGCAACAAATCCCTGGAACCGACCCTAGTTTAAGAGCTTCTGACGTTTCATTTTGTGGCGACCGTTACGCTCGACTTGAAGTGGTTAAGGCGTCTTCAACGTTAGAGGCGGCACAAAAAGTGGCTGAACAATGGTTTGATATTACTGAAACGGTTTCTATTGAAGATACTCACTCGGTGACAATGTCACTTAATTTAAATGATATTGAAAACAGAGCGATAGGTTTGACTCAGGAGCGGGGCTACCCAGATGCGCTTGCTAAGGTATCAGGCCAAGAGCACGTTTAAATAGCGCTAATTCCCCTAGCGTTTATATAATGACTGGCTCACCAAAAACAAAATCCAGCTTGCTGAAACAGTAAGCTGGATTTTTAGTTTATACGTTTGGGGTCGTGACCTTAATTGAATAGCATTTATCTATAGAGACACATCAATAACCGAAAAATTGCGCCCACTGACACCACACATCTTGTAAGCCCAATCGGTCGCCTTTACTAAACGATATTTCGTGCCCAGGTTTAGCTTGTGCTAAGCGCGGTAAGTCGATTCTCGCAACACAACCAATCTTTGGGTAACCACCAATGGTTTGTCGGTCGTTGAGCAACACTATAGGTTGCCCGTCTTGGGGGATTTGAATCGCCCCAAGCGCAATGCCTTCCGACAGTAAAGAAATATCTGGAGACTCAACCACATCGCCATTGAGCCGGTAACCCATTCGATTCGAGTTTTGGTCAACGATGTATTGAGCGTTGTAGAAGGTTTCTTTTGCTGACTCTGTGAATAGCTCGTTTTGATAGCCTTCAATCACGCGTAAATTGACGGGCAAATTGTAATCGGGTTTGTAACGAAAGGTGACACTCAGAGCCTTAAAAGGGGTAGAGAGGTCATGTTGAGTAAAACTTATCTTTTGGCCTTTTTGGCAAGGCTGTCCATCTTGAGTTAGACCTCCAATTTTTTCTCGCGTCACAGTCGAGCTGCTATTGAGAGTATTGGGAACGTTGAAGCCGCCTTTAATCGCCAGGTATGCTCGCAAGCCATTCTTAGGTAATCCAAATGAGAGAACTTGTCCTTTATAGGCTTGGAAGGTGCTCCAATTATCTAATAGCTTCCCATCCAACGAGGCTTGTAGATCGCCGCCGCACAACGCCATCTCGCAATCTGAGTCGATTTTTAATGCACATTGTCCAAGTGTGATCTCTAAGGCTGCTTGGTTGACTGGGTTTCCAAGTAAGTGGTTCGCCCAACTATAAGAGTAGTCATCAACAGGGCCACCTTGGGTAAGCCCTAGATGAGCTACGCCAAAACGGCCAAAGTCTTGAATCAGACTCAATGGTCCGGGTTTGATTACGGTGAGGGTCGGGTTAGCCTTTACCTTACCCATGAGCGTCACCTCCACTAATCTCCGCAGACCTAAGCTTCATAAACTCGTGTTTTGATATCGATTTGAAACGCACACTGTTGCCGACATTAAGCAGGGATAATGGACCTTGTGTGATATCTGCTTTACTCAATTGGCTATGGTCAAACAGCGATAAAGGGCAGTTACCAATAATGTTCCAACCACCTGGTGAATCAGATGGGTAAACCGCGGTTTTCGAGTCTGCAATCGCGATGCTGCCTTTAGGAACACTTAAACGTGGCGTTGAATGACGAGGTAAAGCCAGTTCGCTGACCACATCCGACATAAAAGCAAAGCCGGGAATGAACCCTATCGCGCTGACACTATATGTCTGTGAGGTGTGATGCTGGATAATATCGTCCATCGATATTCCTTTCTCTTGATATCTATCTAAATCGAGTGCTGTTTCAGGTGAATAATAGGCAGGAAGTTCAATTATGTTCGCCGTAGCGGTGGTATTCGAAAATGAAGACAAGGCCTGAGTTAACAGCGAGTTTAGCTGTGTAATAAACTGCTGTTCTGAAATTCTATAAGGTAGGTAGTCAACTAATATGGTGTGGTAGGCTGGTGTCACATTCATTAAGACTGACGCTAGGTTTTGGCGAATAGCATTGAAAAAATGCGCCATATACTGCGCATCGATAGCGCTAGAGTGAGGCTTTGAAGGTCTTAGCGTAACCAGAACGCTGCATTCAGCGACAGGCTCTATATTGAATTCAATCTGATTATTCGTCATTTCCTTTCCATACATTTATTTCAACTTCCATGTTGAGCGCAGTATCAGCTTGCAAAGTGTTCTTAGCCAACGAGCAGAATCGCACTGGTATAAATTGAAAGCACTGATATTAATTAAAAGCTTTGGTATCAATTAAAAGCGTTAAGATCTTGTCGGATTTTTCTAATTAACGCGATGGATTGAGGGTTATCTCCGTGAACACAAATAGTATCAGCTTCAATAGGTAACCGTTCACCCTCAATGGTTGTGACAGAACCATAGTTAATGATTTGCATGACTTGGTTATAGATATCGTCTTGATTGACGTACACCGAGCCTTTTTGTGTTCGTGGCGCGAGATGACCAGTGTTTAAGTAGGCTCTGTCGGCGAAGGCTTCAAACAAAAGGGGTAAGTCGTGATCATCAGCGATGTCTAAATATTGTTGGTTGTCAGAAGAAGAGAGGATCATAAGAGGGATATTAAATTCCGCCACAGCTTGCGCGACGGCATTAAATACATCTGTATTTGCCATCATATCGTTATAAAGCGCACCGTGAGGTTTCACGTAGCCGACACTTGTATGGTGATAACGGCACAGGGCTTGTAATGCACCGACTTGATAGCAAACGAGTTCACTGATTTCGTCCATACTGTGAGGAATTGACCTGCGACCAAACCCAACGAGGTCCTGATAACCAGGATGAGCACCAATTTGAGTATGATAGTGCTGGGCCAGTTTGATAGTCTTTGACATCACGTGGGGATCAGACGCATGAAAACCACAGGCGATATTTGCCATATCAACCCATTCCATGACCGATTCATCATCGCCCATCTTCCAGTTGCCGAAACTTTCTCCCATGTCGCAATTAAGCAAAATCTTCGTTGTCACGTGGTGCTAATCCTTTACGTTAAAGTTACTAATGACGGTCTTATAAATGCCATAAATAAACCGTGATCTAATTCAAACTTTCGATACCGAAAAATCAACGGTATAGCATTTCGTATATAGTTTAACTATTGATTAAAGGATTAATATCTATTTGTATATTAGGTGAGCACATGATATCCCGCCAGGTTTGCTTAGGACTAGCATTAACAACGCCTGTTTTTGTATTTGCTCAAGAAAACTCGCTAGATCAATTGATGTCAATGAGTCTTGAAGAGTTATCTATGTTAGATGTCGAAATGGAAACGGCATCAAAAGCGACGCAAAAACTCACCGACATTCCTTCATCTGTGTATGTACTTTCCAATGAGAGAATCCAACGCAGCGGCGCGAAAAGCATTGCCGAAGTTTTGATGTTGGTGCCGGGACTAAAAGTCACCAAGTTCAACGAAACGTCATGGTTTGTGTCTACTCGAGGTTTCCACGACGGTTTATACAATAAAATGCTCGTCATGATGGATGGACGTAGCTTGTTCAGCCCTGTATATGGTGGCACTTACTGGAGCGACGTTGACTATATTCTTGCTGATATTGAACGAATCGAGGTGCTTAAAGGGCCGGGCGGTACAATTTGGGGAGGCAATGCCGTGAATGGTGTGGTGAACATCATTACTAAGTCTACCAATGATACGCAAGGAACCTATCTGTCTGGCGTCGCTTCTAATACCGATAATTACGAGTTTAGTGTTCGTCAGGGCTTAAGCCTAAACGACAATGTCAATGCTCGAGCATTTTACAAGTATCGTGAAGAACCACCGTATCGTGTTGGTGAATCTAAAAAGTGGAAAGCACAAACCGCGGGCATGGTGTTTCAGCCGAGCAATGCCGAAGATAACTGGTCCTTACGCATCGGTGGTGAAAAGAGCTTTCATGAGTCAGAGTTATATAGCGTCCAATATGACCAAACAGGAACGTTTGTAAGCTCACAAACCAACGACTTCGATAACAAAAGTCAATCTGCCTACATTCAATTTAACGACTCTCGCCACTTCGATGAAAGTTCGACGCTCTCTTATTCCCTATGGGGTGAGTATAACGAAGACAATGCTCCGGACGCCCCAGGTAGCTATTCGACAATAGATTTTGATTCAACCTACATCAGTCAATTATCAGCCAATCATCAAATAACGCTCGGAGGTGGTCTCCGATACATGTACCTTGATTTCTCATCAAGCCAAGTTGCTGATGTAGATTGGTATAACCCTGATTACTACGGTCGTACTTATAACATCGAATCAGCGAACGATTATATCGCCAATGCGTTCGTGCAGTCACAAATGCAATGGACAGAAGCACTTTCAATCACGATCGGTGCAAAGTTAGAGCATTTCACTCAAAACCATTCTTCTGAGATTTCGCCTCAAATTCGCGGATTATATAAGCTAAATCTTCGTCACTCGATTTGGGCAGGTGTCAGTAAGGCGGTAGTTGCACCTTCTTATATGGACAGTAACTCCGCGTATTACTTTAATAGTTACTATCCTGAGACTGGTGCGAGCTACTTAGATGTCTATAAATCGAATTCCAATCTTGATAACGAAAATGTTGTCACGTTTGAAATGGGTTATCGCTACACCAATGATTCAAATTTTCAGCTAGATGCGACAATCTATTTAAGTGAACACGATAACCTTCGTTTCCATAGTTACGATCCTACTGATATTCCAGATCATCACGTTTATGTCGGTGCATTGTCTGATGATTACCAAGCTCAAACCCATGGTTTAGAACTCGGTGCGACTTACAAACTGACGAAAGACATTACTAGTTATTTTAGTTACGCCTACTCGACGTTAGAGGGCGAAAGTAAAGGAAAAGACCCTAAGTCAAATCCACAGAATAGCGTGTACTATGACATCGATAATGAACACTTAGCGACGGCACAGTTGATGTGGAACATTACTGATAGTTGGCAATTTGATGTCATTGGACAATATATTAATGTGAATTACCCTGATTACTGGGTCGCTGAAGATGGAACGCAATATGAATGGCAATCTTACCCTCATGAGGTGACCTTTGATGCTCGATTAGCTTGGAAAAAATCACATGCTGCTCCTCTAATTGAATTAGTCGTCGAGAACATTGGTAAAGATAATGGCTATCAGGCTGAAATGACTTCCGATAAAAGCGTCAATCAAGAGTCCGTCTATGTAAGGGTATCTCATGAGTTTTAGACGGTTAGTAAGCCGACTTATTTATTGTATGGTTTTTACAATAACGTTTTCGCCGATTATACGCGCCGAGGGCTTTAAACCTTATGAAGTTAAAGCGGTTTACCTGTTTAGGATTGCCAATTTTATTCAATGGCACAATGAAAGTTCGATGGGCTCTGTTCAGTTCTGCGTGATGGGGAATCAAAAAGTCGCCGATACTTTAATTTCTATTACGAATGGAAAGTCGATCCGCTCTTTGCCGATTGACGTTCAACAAAACATTTCTCCGGAATGTAACATCACTTATCTGTCTGATGTCGAACGTGGGGCGATTGAGACAGAACTCAATAGTAATGACGTATCGCCCAATATGGTTACCATTAGCGATACATTAAATTTTACTGAGCTCGGGGGCGTCATAGAGCTCACTCGCATCGACAATAAAATCAAGCCTAAGATCAACTTAACCAACGCTAAAAGAGGCAACTACATTATCGGCTCAAACCTTCTACGCATCTCAATTGTGGAGGGTAAGTAATGTTGTCTTTCATCAATAACATCTCCATTAAGAATAAGCTTATTCTGCCGATCATTCTGTTTATCTCGGTTGCGTTTATTACGATTCAATCAATAAATTACACTGTCACTTATGAGCGAGAAAAAGATAACCTAATACAACGAGTGAAAGTCTTGGCGCAGGGCGTTGCTTATAACTTGCAAGCCGCCATCTTATTTGAAGACAAAACATCGGCTAACGAGATTCTATCGGCATTCGTAGCTGATGGAGACATTGTTCGAGTCAAACTGTTTGATAAGCAAGGCGAGCTATTCGCTAGCTACCAAGTCAGCGATATCGAACTTCCAAGGCCTACTGCCGAGGAGCGCAAAGATATTGGCTCCCAACAATTTGCGATTTCAGAGAACTATATCTATCTGTTGGTGCCCGTGATTCTCGATAATCAAAACATCGCAAATCTACGTGTGACCATTTCTAAACAAACCTTTACCAAGATCTTCACCAATATATTTAAAGTCGCAGGGATCTACCTTGTGCTTTTGGTCGTGCTAGGAGGTGTGTTAGTTAAGCTCATTCAACGTTTTATTATTGTACCGATGTTCGAACTTAACGAAGCGATGCGGGCGTTTGTAGAGCGTCGCGCTGAGCAACCTAGACTGATTACGTCTAATAATGACGAGATAGGCGAACTGGTTCGCGCGTTCAACACCATGTTAGAGCGGTTAAAGCATCGCGACAACCAAATCAATTTCACGCTTGATAAGCTGCAAGAAGAGAAAGCTTTTGCTAACGAAGTAATCGAAACAGTTCAGCACTCACTCCTCGTTGTCGATAATAAGGGCGTGATTGTAAATGCCAACATGGCCACACGTGACATATTCAAATGCACGGAGGCATTTCTTGAAAACCTAAGCATTCAAGAGTTAATCCAAACCAAGCAGGGCAGTTTCTTACAAGGAATCATCGACTCTAATATAGAGCTAAACGATGAGTTAATCGAAGCTACCGATCTCTTTCAAAATAAACAGTGGCTTCAGATGAGCAGCCGATCGCTATCCAAAAACGGGAATACCTTGTTTGCTATACAAGACGTAACCGATATTGAAACGGCCATGAGCCGTCAACGTATTGCCGCCGGTGTGTTCGAAAACAGCAAGGACGGGTTAATTGTACTTAATTCATCGAATGTGATTACTATGGTTAACCCCGCAGTCACTCAACTCCTCGGCTATCATGCAGATTTGCTGGTGGGCAAAACACCGTTTGAAGTCTTTTCATGGCAGCAGTTCTCGTCGTTAATGCCAACCATTCGTAGCTCATTAGAGAATTATGGGCAGTGGCAAGGAGAAGTGTGGGAAAAAAGTGCATCTGATAAGTTAGTCCCAATGTTTGTCAAAGTTAACCTAGTTTCGTCGGATGAAGAGAAAGATGAGTTTGATATGGTGCTGACGCTATCCGATCTATCTAACGTCAAAGAGATGGAAAGGCTTGAGCACTTAGCACATCACGACGCGTTAACAGGGTTAGCGAATAGAGCACAACTGTATAAGGTGATGGATGAAGTTGTTTCCTCAAGCAATTACGCAAGTCAACAATTTGCCGTTATCTATTTGGATCTAGATGGTTTCAAACACGTCAATGACAACTACGGCCATGATGCAGGTGATGCCATCCTTAAGGAAGTATCAAACAGGCTGTTATCTCAAGTAAGAGCAGGAGATCTAGTCGCGCGTTTGTCGGGAGATGAATTTGTTCTTATTATTAAACAGACAAACAAAGTCATGTTAGCGAATCTCGCTGAGCGCTTATTAACACTTATTGGACAAACAGTGCATCACAAACAGCGCTCTCTCAATGTTGGGGCTAGTTTGGGTATCCACTTAGTCGATAACTCTGAGCATGACATCGATGCGATTCTCAAGATAGCCGATGAAGCCATGTATCACGCGAAACACCAAGGGAAAGGGCAATTTGTGTTCTCAAGTGATGTTTGATTGCTCTTTGGGGTGTGACCTCACACTAAGTTGTTGTATCATAAGTGATAGATTGAGTATTCATAATAAAAGGTATACTAAACATGAATGTTTTAGTTACAGGTGGCATGGGTTACATCGGTAGCCACACAAGTATTCAGATGATTAATGCAGGCATGACACCTGTTCTTTTCGATAACTTATACAACAGTAAACCAAGCGTTTTAGAGCGTATTGAGAAGGTGTCTGGTGTTCGCCCAGTGTTCGTTGAAGGTGACATTCGCAATAAAGCGCTGTTAGCGGAAACTATGAAGCAACACAACATCGAAGCAGTTATCCATTTTGCTGGCTTGAAAGCGGTAGGTGAATCTGTAGAGAAGCCTCTTGAATACTACGATAACAATGTTAACGGCACTTTAGTGCTTGTGGATGCTATGCGCGAAGCGAATGTTAAAACGTTAGTATTCAGCTCATCAGCAACCGTGTACGGCGATCCTGCAAGTGTGCCTATTACTGAAGACTTCCCGACAAGTGCGACGAACCCTTATGGTCGCAGTAAGCTAATGGTTGAAGAGTGTCTAACGGATTTCCAAAAAGCGAATCCAGACTGGAGCATCACGTTACTTCGTTACTTTAATCCGGTGGGTTCACACCCAAGTGGTGAACTAGGTGAAGATCCACAAGGTATTCCAAACAACTTGATGCCGTTTGTTTCACAAGTTGCTGTTGGCCGACGCGAGTTCTTGTCTGTATTTGGTAGCGATTATCCAACGAAAGATGGTACAGGTGTTCGTGATTACATCCACGTAATGGATCTGTCTGACGGCCACATCGCTGCACTTGAGAAAGTAGGGCGCAAAGATGGTCTGCACATCTACAACCTGGGTACAGGCAACGGTTCTAGTGTTTTAGACATGGTTAAGGCGTTTGAACAAGCAAGCGGCAAAGAAATCCCATATAAACTTGTTGAGCGACGTGCTGGTGACATCGCAGAATGTTGGGCAGATCCGGCGAAAGCTCAGAAAGAGCTGGGTTGGAACGCAACCCGCACACTGACCGAAATGACCGAAGATACATGGCGCTGGCAGTCAACAAACCCTAATGGTTTCCCTGGCTGATCTAGTCGTTTTATGAATGATTAACTTATAAAAAGATGCTTTAGGGCATCTTTTTTGATCTAAATCGAATAAAAAGTAAATTAGTGGTTAAAAAGTATCATTCTGTATTCATTGTGTTACTATGCACGCGAAATATATGTTTAATGTTAATTTTCTTTGGAGTTAATCATGGAACTAGGCCTAATCATCACTTTCATCATTGCTGCTGCGGTAATGGTAAAGAAAGAAATGGCAGAGAAGTAATTTCACTTATTCCTTTTTGATACAATTTTTAGTGAAATAGATAAAAGCCAGCATAAAGCTGGCTTTTTAGTTTCTGCAATTTAGGTTTGTAACGAATTAGAATTCGTACTTAGCTGAAATACCGTAGTTTCTTTCAGCTTGAGAGTTCTCTTTGTAAAGCTCATCATCGCCGCGAATATCATTCCAACGGTAGTACTCTTCGTTAGTTAAGTTTAACACACCACCACGAATCGTCAAATCTTTCATTGGTTTGTAGTAAGCGGTTAGATCAACAACCGTTGCACTTGGAAGTTCAGCTTGACCAGCATTACCGCCATTCTCGTCATCAAAGTTAATGTCTGAGCCAGATTTATCAGCTGTGTAATTTAACTTAAGGCTTGTACCCCAATTTTGGTTCGGAGCATCGTAGTTCAGACCTAACACAGCGTTCCATGGGTTAACACTGTTTAGTGCATTGCCGTTTCCATCTTCACCTTCTGTGTATGAGGCAACAAAATGAGTCGAAATACCCTCTGGCGCACCCACTAACACATCCCAAAGCAACGTGTTAGAGAACTCAATCCCCTTAATTGTTGCCGATTCTAAGTTAACGTTAGAGTAATGCGTTGTACCACCGACTTTTTTCGTTACTACGGTTTCAATGAAGTCATCGTAATCACTGTAGTAAGCTGCAATCTCAGACGATGAAGCCTGTGTATTGTGACGGTAACCTAGCTCGTACGAGATACTTGTTTCTGACTTAAGGTCAGGGTTCGGATCATTTACGTAACCGTGACCAGGGTTGTCGTATGTGTAGTAGAGCTCATCAAATGAAGGAGCTCTAAAGCCTTGGCTAATTTGACCGAATACAGTGCCTGTATCAGTTAGCTTATATGTTGTACCTAAACGACCGGTTACAGCAGAATCTGAGAAGTCAGTTAGAGATTCGCCAGTGGTTTTGCCAGGGTCTGTAGAGAAGTAGTCGAAACGAACACCTGGAGTCACAACCAGCTTATTGTTCATTAGGCTGATTTCGTCTTGAACAAACAAACCAAACTTCTGCTCTTTCGCATCAGGCGTGTACACGTAAAGCTGATCGTCAGTCGCTGGATCTGAGTTGTACTCCATATTGGTGTTGCTGATGTCACTATGTGTATAAGTCGCACCATAAACTAGGTAGTGATTGTTAATCTCTTTGTCTAGTTGCGTCTCTATCTCAAGCTTATCTTCGGTGTAATCATAATCTTTGGTTTGAACATTGTCGTTATTGGCAGGAACGTAAGGAGGGAAACCTGGGCCTGCAGGTTTAAAGCGTTTAGTAACACCGTTCTCTTCTTTAGAAATGTACGATACTTTGCTCGTCACAGTGTCAGCAATCGCGCCGTCTGCAAACCAAATGTGCTTGATTGCGAATCGGTTTTGTTTAGTGTCATCTTCACCAGTGTAGCTATCATAACTAGAGTGGTAGATGTCTGAATCAGAGGTATCTTTAATGAGCTCTGCTAGAAATTCAATGCGATGGCTTTCATTGAGTTGGTATTGAAGTTTTACCAATAGGTTATCTGCTGATGTGTCTTGATTTTCTACTGCGTAGTTCTCTAAATCGCCCGAGTTACGGAAGTTTTGAAGCTCTTCACCATCTCGGCGAGTATAAGCAACCAGAGTTTCTAAATCGCCAAAACGATTAGCTAATGCAACATGTTCGCTGAATGAGTTGTCTTCAGAAGAGTAGGAAAGCTTAGCTTGACCACCGAAGTCTTTGCCATCTTTCAAAAAGTCAGAAGGATCTTTAGTTTCAAAAGCAACAACACCGCCAATTGCGTCACTTCCGTGTAAACTTGAAGCAGCACCTTTGATGATTTCGACACTTTTTAACATATCAGGGTCGATAGAAATACCGCTAGAATTAATGAAGGCGTAAGGACCACCATCAAATGAACCAGGTTGCGATGAACCGTCTACAAGAATCTTTACGCGTTTACCTTCCATGCCACGGATATTAATCGTTTGGGCACCCTGGCGAGAGCTTGAGTTCATCGTAACGCCTGGCGTGTATTCGAAGATCTCATTAACGTCTTTTGCCATATTCTCTTCGATTTGCTTGTCAGAGATGACGGTGACAGAAGCAGCAGTATTAATAAGTGTTTGATTCGTACGAGTCGAAGATACAACAACCTCGTCAAATAGGGCATAATCTTCAGCTAAGGCTGAGGTTGATGAAAGCGCTAAAACGATTGAAGCAGAGAGTAGGGATTGCTTATACATCTGATAGTTACCTTAATTCCATAGTATTATCTTGATTTCGCGAAAGATAATATTGGATCTAAATGATAATTACTATTATTTGCATTTCAATTTATTTGTATTTTTATCATTAAAAGCTCGGATAAACCGTATAACTCATTGTATTAAAAGACCTTTAATGGTTCCATTTATCTGGTGAATGCTTCCATTTTTGTGATCAAAATCTCATTTATAAAGTAGGAAACTGATGCATAGCCCAATAACACTTGAAGCGTTACACATCCTAGACGCCATCGATAGACGTGGAAGTTTTGCTGCTGCAGCCAATGAAATGGACCGCGCGCCTTCGTCACTCAGCTACCAAATTCAAAAGCTTGAACAAGACTTAGATATCATGATTTTTGACCGCTCTGGCCATCGCGCAAACTTTACAGAGGCCGGTCAATTGATACTTGAACAAGGTAGGGTGATTCTTGGTGCGACAGAAAGGCTCGTCAACGAAGCAAGCATTCTAGCTAATGGGTGGGAGTTGGATTTAACTATCGCTTTTGATGGTATTATCCCGATTGCTAATTTCTTCCCACTTGTAGATGAGCTAGGGAAAATCAGTAAAACGCGTGTTCGTTTACAAGAGGAGATCTTAGCGGGATGTTGGGAGTCACTCTCAGATGGCCGCGCCGACCTTCTTGTTTGCCCGAAAGTCGATACCATTCCTAATGACCTGAAAAGTGACGTAATAGGAAAAATGGAAATGGTTTGGGTAGCAGCATCCAACCACTACGTACATAAGCGCTCTGGAGATTTCGATCAAAAGGCTAGAGAAAGTTACAGGGTGATTGCAATTGCAGATACTGCACGCGATCAGCCAGCATTAAGCATCAATATTTTAGAGAAACAACCGCGCTTAACGGTGACGAGCTTCCCAGCAAAAGTAGAAGCTTTAACTAGTGGGCTCGGCATTGGTACCTTGCCGTGTAGCGTTGCTAAACCTTTGATCGAATCTGGTGTTTTAAAACAGATTGCAGGGACGGAGCCGCAACCGATCGACATTGTGATGGCTTGGCGACGCAACAAAATGGGCGATGCCAAATCTTGGTGTATTCAACACCTTAAAAAAACATGGTCACTCAAGTAACGGAAGCACCATATCTGCTGTGCCGTCTTCAAAACAGATATCTAGCTTGAAACCCAGTTTTTGAGCTAGTGTCAGCATCCCTCTGTTGGTTGGCATTGTCATTCCCGACATCTGTTTAGTCTGCTTAGCACGGCAGTAATCAATAACCTTAGTCATAAGGATTCGACCTAAACCAACGCCTTTTAAATCAGAGCGAATCAATATCGCGAATTCTGCATCCGTATTCTCTGGGTTAATCAGCGCGCGCGACACGCCAATGATTGCAGGCACACCTTGTTCTTCACGCACCACAACAAAAGCAATCTCTCTATCAAAATCAATCTGAGTAAAATTAGCTAACGCTTCATGATTGAATTCACCCACATCACTAAAGAAGCGCTTGTAGAGATCCTCTTTAGAGACTCGATTAATGAAGTCGGCATGAAGTGGTTCATCTTCAGGAAGAATAGGGCGTAGCAACACTTTTGTGCCATCTTTTAACTGGATACGTTCTTCCAGCTCCACAGGATAAGGACGAATCGCTAGTCTTTCTTGCGGGTCCCCCTCGTAAGCTTTCAATATGATATCGGCATCCAATATCGTGAACTTATCGCCATTCGCAAGTACTGGGTGTATATCCAGGTCATGTATTTCAGGGCAGTCAACCACCATTTGAGAAATACGAACCAGCAACTCAGACAAGCCTTCTATATCAATAGGATTAGGGAGCTTTTGTAGGCGAATCTTGCCACTCTTTATCGCTCGAATAATCAAGTAGCGAGCCAGTGTCATATTCAGTGGTGGGAACGCTGCGGCCGCATCAATCGACTCATCCCATTCGGAACCGCCTTGACCGAGTAGAATAATAGGGCCGAACGTTTCATCGGTTGTAACTTTCACGCGAAGCTCTTGTCCGCCAGCCAGTTTCGCCATACCTTGAACTAACAGACCATGAATATGCGCTGTTGGGAATGATAACTGAGAGCGATCAAGAATCGCTTGAGCCGCATTTGCGACTTCACTGCTGTTTCTTAAATTAAGCATTACGCCTTGAACGTCAGATTTATGCGCGATATCTGGAGAGCGGAGTTTAACTGCGACAGGATAACCGATCGTTTCGGCAATATGTACCGCTTCACTAGGATCTGAAGCGATCCAAGTCGGCAGCACATCTAGGTTGAAGTGTTTGAAAAACTGACTGTTTTGATGGGTATCAAGGCTTATTGTATCTTTATCCAGTAGTTGGCGTTCTATCCAATTTCTGGCATCGGCTAAATCTTCAATATGGACTTTCTCAGCCGTGGTTGGCGTCTCCATAAGCTGACGTTGGTTGCGTCGGTACTCGACCAAGTGCATGAATGCGACCACTGAGCTTTCTGGCGTTCGATAGGTTGGAATTCCAGCCTCTGTGAACAACTTTCTAGCAGGCCTTGCCGTCAGTTCACCGGACCAATTGGTGAGAATATTGAATCGCTTGTGACGAGGATGCTTTTTAATCGCTTCGATGATGCGCTCAGCAGTTTGAGCAGAGTGTGCGATAGCAGAAGGGCTATGCATGATGAGAATAGCATCTGCCTCATCACCATCGAGCAGTGTATTAATCGTATCGATATAACGTTGATCACCTGCATCACCCACAATATCGATAGGATTGCTATGTGACCAACTTGAAGGTAGCACCTTATTAAGCTTTTCGAGCGTCTCTTCCGATAATTCAGCGAGTTTACCACCGCGCTCAAAAAGCGTATCTACTGCCATAATCGCAGGCCCACCACCATTCGTGACAATGGCCAGTCGCTCTCCACGTAGTGGGACAGAGTGAGTTAAAGTTTCTACGGCAGCAAACAGTTCATGCAAGTTCTTAACTCGCAGCATACCACTACGACGAATAGCCGAGTCATAAATAATATCTAAAGTGTCTGCACCGCCGGTATGTACCATCGCCGCCGCTCTGCCTTTTGCAGTCCTACCGCCTTTTAAGACCAATATTCTCCGGTTGCGTGACGCAGCTCGTGCTGCCGAAATGAAACGTCTTGCGTCTTTAATGCTATCGACATAAAGCAATATTGCTTCCGTGTGGGAGTCGGTGCTCAAATAATCCAACAGTTCCGAGAATTCAATGTCTGTGCCGTTTCCGATAGAGATAAACGCAGAGAAACCGATCTCTTTATCGTTCGCCCAATCAAGTATCGTCGTGCACACCGCTGCAGATTGAGAAATAAAGGCAATCTTACCGGGGAGTGCGGTAACAGGAGAGAAGGATGCATTGAGATTAAGCCAAGGGATTATCACGCCTAAGCTGTTGGAACCAAGCATCCTTATATTGTGCTTTTTCGCAATCGTTAGGCATCTTGAGTCGTACGTTTCACCGTTATCACTAGGATGTTGCATGTCTGAAGATAGAACAATGACAGACGCAATGCCTTTCTCCGCTAACTCCTCAAAGATAGCTATATTGCGAGTCGCGTTGGTACAAAGAATCGCAAGATCAGGGACGATCGGGAGCGACAAAATGTTTTTGTAGGAAAGTACACCCGCCACAGAATCGTATTTGGGTGTAACCGGCATCACCGCACCTTTAAAATCCCCGTGCAACAAATTATTCATAACGATATAACCCGCGCGCGTTTCTCGTTGCGAAGCGCCAACAACAGCGATAGAGCGGGGTTTGAGTAGGGGATCAAGATGATTCATAGACATATCCTAGCAATGCACGTAAGTTCATCGTAACTTACTTTTCGATGACAGGTTGATGGCAAATTCACCGAATTAAGATGAATAAGCAAACACTGCATAAAGTTTGTGAAATAGGTCACCCACTAATGGTGTATAATCTCAAAGTTAACTTGATTCTAAACCGACGTATCGGCATGATTTATAGTAATTATTATTAAGGATATAGAGCTTTCCATGAAAAAAATTGCAATTGCGACTTTGCCACTGCTCTTGGCTGCATGTGTATCTGAAAACTACATCACGGATGTGACTTCAGACAGTTATCAAGAAGAGTACAAAACTGCCAAAGTTGAAGCTCCAGTTGTGTCTCAATCACAGCAATCAGGCGTTGTTGAAGAGAATGTAGTTAACGTTATCAGAACAGAACCTGTTGAGCAGAAAGTCACTCAAACAACTCAAGCTAAACCCGTTGCGGCAGTGAAAGGTCCAACTAAGAAGCAACAAGACATGAACCAGCGCTTTGGTTACACGGTTCAAGTTGTTGCGGTTGGCAGCCAAAGTAAAGTCGACTCTTTCGTGAAAATGCTACCAACGACTTCTCAACCTGTTTGGGAAAACTACAAAATGGTTAACGGCACTAAGTGGTTCACAGTACTTTACGGAGACTACGCAACACGCTTAGAAGCGAAAAAGGCGATTTCAACACTGCCAACCACTTTCCAAAACTTGAAGCCGTTCGTTAAGAGTATTGATGACATCAAGAACTCTGAATACCCAACGCTTAACAAGTTAAACTAAGTTTTGATTCATAAAAGAGGGAGCAAATGCTCCTTCTTTTGTTTTAAGACTCGTTGTTTTGTTTAATAGTTAATCGCTCAATCTTTCGAACACAATTTTAACAATCAAAACACTGTACCTATTTCGACTTTTGTTTATCATTGAAGTCAGTATTCCTAGTTTCAAGGACCGAATTTACCCATGAACACCACAAACATTCTTCTACTATGCGGCGGTGGATCTTCAGAGCACGAAGTGTCTTTAGTTTCAGCCAATTACCTTTTTGATCAACTTAAGAGCGTTGAAGACTTTAACGTTGTAAGAGTTGAGATTAAGAGCGAAGGCTGGTGTCTAGATTCGGGCGAATTGGTTTATCTTGATATCAACAATCAAACGCTACGCGGCGACAACCTAGAGTCAAAAGTCGACTTCATCGTACCTTGTATTCATGGTTTCCCAGGTGAAACAGGTGATATCCAATCACTGTTTGAAATGGCAAAAATCCCGTACCTAGGCTGTGGTTCTGAAGCTAGCAATAACAGCTTCAACAAGATCACCTCTAAACTTTGGTATGACGCACTGGGTATTCCAAACACGCCTTATCTATTCCTATCTGACAATACAGATGAAGCTCACTCACAAGCAACTCAAGCTTTTGAAACTTGGGGAAAAGTGTTCGTGAAGGCTGCACGTCAAGGTTCTTCTGTTGGTTGTTACCAAGTGAACCAAGTAGAGGACTTAAGCGAAGCGATCAACAAAGCGTTTACCTTCTCTGATCAAGTACTTATCGAAAAGTCAGTGGTACCAAGAGAGCTAGAAGTCGCAGCATATGAAATCGACGGCGAGCTACATATTAGCAAGCCGGGCGAGGTGATTGCACCGAATGGCGCGTTTTACTCTTATGAAGAGAAGTACAGTGCAGACAGCCACTCAATCACTGAAGTTGAAGCAAGTAACCTGACTGACGAACAGCGTGATTTGATCGCAGACAGCGCGCGTAAAGTATTTACACAGATGAAGCTTCGCCACTTATCTCGTATCGACTTCTTCTTAACACAAGATAACGAGATCTACCTAAACGAAGTAAACACATTCCCAGGTATGACGCCAATTTCTATGTTCCCTAAAATGGTGGAACATGATGGTCATAAGTTCAGTCAGTTCCTAGAGAACTGCGTTAGAACGAGCCTTGCTTAGTTCATCTAATCAATCTTTGTTCATCTGAACCAAACAACATAATGCCTTGATCTTTCCGCCAAGGCATTATTAGTTTCTAGGATTCGACGTTTTAACTCCGATGATGCTATTCGTAATTTCCTTTAACGAGTTTAGTGACTGACGGCTAAAACTTATTGCCAAGGTATCAAAGCTTTGAATTTCATTTTCTCATTCTCAGCAGTTCCAGAGTAACCCACATATTGCGCTGGCATAGCAGGGCTGAGCCAGCGACCAAAATCCTGAATTTCCTTTACCTTAAGACCTTGTTTAGACAGCTCTTGTGCAGCACCAACCCGAATCGAGTTACCTGAGAAATGGTGGTTTTCTGCAAGCTGAAGTAAATCACTCGCTCTGCGTAAAATTCGATAGATTGACGAGTCATCCAAAGATTTAAGCCCGATGTTTTCATGCTTATCTATTGCACGAAACACGGGCAAATCCTCTTGTGTTCCAATAAACGAAAGCCAACGACCTAGAGCAAAACTCGCGACTTGTGAAAGCTGGTACACAGAGTCCTTAATCGTGATTTGATAATCGGTATCGGTGGTCTCGATGTCGTTCGTCGATAACAACTTAAGCTCTGAACGCTTCAAAGCACACTCGAACATCACATTATAAATAGCGATATCGCGAATCTCTCTTAAGTTAGCCTTGTCATGCGAAAGCAGCGCGTTCAATTCTGTCAGGTGCACAGATGTCATTGCATTGGTTTGTTTAGCATCACCGGCCATTTGAGCTTGTAAGTGGAGTAGGGTAAAGCGCACTTGTCGATGCTTGATAGGGTTAGCGAAACCGAGCACTGTATGCAATAAACTTATCGTTGCAGTGTAACGTTTTAGCGATGCATATTTTCTGTCATTGGATTCAGTTTCTAGGAAACGACGAATAGCGGTCACAGATGCGGGAAGCGTATTGATACGGTTTTTAGTACAAAACGCGTGGTAGCGATTCCAATCACTATAGATACCTAACAGTGAATTGCGAGAATACTGGTATCCTGTTAACTCATCTATAATTTCAATTGACGCACTATTGTTCAATTTTTCAACAAATGAATTAATTATCACAGAGTCAGATAAAATAGGGACTTTTTTTCTCAAATTACCGTACCTTAGCAGGTGTTTTTGCCATGTTATGCTTGATATCATTAAAAGTATACTTATGATTAATGCAGCGAAAACAAAAAGATGATTAATAGATATGGCTAATTCAATTTACCGAAGCATCCATCTTCAATCGACGGATGCCACTAACACGGTTTGGCGTGCGAAGTTAAAAAATAATGTTATTCAAGGCAACCTAGCTGCCGTTAAGAAGAGTATTGATTGGTGGATTGAAACCGCATCTATTATTGATCCAAAAGAATTCACTGCGTTAAATAAGTCGAGAGGAACTGGTGGTTCGACGGAAAACTTCAACGGCTACCAAATCAAGAATGACACCGGTGAGCCTAATGCGTGGTATTGCATGTTTAACGGTCGCCTAATTAAAGGCGGCAAAATTGCCATCCAACGTCATATAGAAGCTTACTTACTCGCAAAACAAAAAGCAGAGCAACAAAAGAAGTAAATTATGAGCCTAGTATATTCAACAGAAACAGGTCGTATTAAGCCTGAAGAAGAGAAAGTCCAACGTCCTAAAGGCGATGGGATTGTTCGAATCCAAAAAGAAACCAAAGGCCGTAAAGGCAAAGGCGTTTCTGTCGTAACTGGCTTAGACCTAGATGACGCACCATTAAAACTTATGGCAGCAGAACTTAAAAAAGTTTGCGGCTGTGGTGGCTCAGTAAAAGATGGCAACATCGAAATTCAAGGCGACGCGCGTGACAAGATCAAAGCGCACCTTGAAAAGAAAGGCTACAAAGTCAAATTCGCTGGCGGTTAATCTCTAACTAATACCAGGGTTAAAATCGAAGATTATTATCACTGGATATTAGGTATTTTATGGTAAATAACCGTTATGGTTAAATACACAGTATAAATCAGAGAATACCGACAACAAATAAAGGCAGGGCATCACATAAAGAGCCCTGCCTTATTAACATCAAAACAATTTTACATAACGTACATAATACGCAGTGATGGAGATTGAAATCTGAGACTATTCAGCACCTTAGTCTTGACGGATTTTGCACACAATGCTTGATTAAGTCCTTCATGCTGTGGGTTTAATGCCTCGTCAAAAGTTACTGGGGTGCCAAGCTTATGCGACAATCGACTTCTAATGTTATTCACACCGCGTAGAAATTCAGCGGTGTTCTGAGCAATAGCCCTCTGTTTCCGTTTATGTAGAAAAGTGACACTGCAACGAAAATGTGCTCGAAATTATAAGTATTATGGCTGAACGTCCATGACATCGGGCAAATTTGACTCCATAACCGTTCTCTTAGTTCTGTACGCAACAAAACATGTATTTCTAATTTAACTGTATATTTATACAGTTAAATTATTCTTCCCGTAAAACCGCACTTATTGATTGAATATTAATCAAAAACAACAAAATACGACGGTGCTTTGATCTCATTATGAGTTTAATAAGTCTGTTTCCTATAAAGTCGGCTGGTTATTCGTTTTTGGATGCTACGATTCCACCACTCTGCTATTCAAAACTAATCATTGGTTGCGCCAGAATAAGGCATCGCGCATAATCACATAGTCATGCGTACGGATTAGTATTATGAGCGATAAAGCTTTAAGACAACTCAACATATTCCTTGATCTCTTTTCGTACGATCATGGATAAGAACTACATCATCACACAAGACAGATACCCGACCCTCGTTAACACTGACAGAGACCATGATGGCGGCACGATAGGTTCACTACACAACTCAAAAGATGGAATTGAGTTACAGTGTGACTTCAAGCGAACTTATAGCGCTCCATTCTGTGAGATTGAATTCGTAATATCAACAGAAGGAAAAGGGTTAGATCTCTCTACCTACGATTCAGTCACTATCAACATGGATTACCAAGGACAAGAGAACCCAAGGTTTCGCTTCTACATTCGTAACTACGATGAGAACTACAGCGTTCAAGGCGACGCGATTTCTAACAAGTTCAATCGCTTAGATTTCACGTTACCCGATATAGGAAACATCAACTTAGATTACTTCAATGTTCCGCTTTAGTGGATTGACTATTACAACCACCCTATTACTAATAGCGCGGTGGACATTACCAATGCCGTTTCTGTTGAGCTTGGACTTGGCGCTAGCACGCTTGACGGCCACCATAAACTCACGGTGAAAAGCATTGTATTCCATGGCAAGACGATGGACCGTGTTGTGCTAGGAAAGATGTTGATCGGATTATGGGTGATGTATGCGCTCTACTGCATATCTTGTGCTTTATACATCGCCAAGCGAGCGAAAAACGTTGCGGCAGAACAAAGGCGTTTGTTAACTCAAGAGATCGAAGAGTTAAAGGTAAAGGCAACAACCGACCCTTTAACTGGCTGCAGAAACAGAACAGAAGCGTTGGATACCTTCTATGATTTTGAACGTCTTGCACAACAAGGTAAGTCGATTCATATCGCTCTATTCGACCTAGACCATTTCAAGCTAGTAAACGACCAATACGGCCATGAAGTGGGTGATCAGGTTCTGATTCAGTTTGTCTCTACAGCAACCGATAGCCTCGGTGAGCACTACTTATTGTATCGTTGGGGTGGTGAGGAGTTTTTACTGGTCTGCATCGTTCAAAACACGCTACAGTGTAACGAAAGTATCACTAGTCTCTATGATGCTCTTGAGCAAACCTATTGGCCATTTAAACTTGCAATCACTGCATCTGCTGGATTTACACAACTGACACAGAATGAATCAATTCGTTCTGCCATTAAACGCGCAGATCAGGCGCTCTACCAAGCCAAGGACAACGGACGAAACCAAGTCGTTATGTCTTATTAAGGTTCGTGAGACTGCAGCTATACAACACTCAATTAATGCTCTGTCGCTATCTGTATCGTATAGTAGCCAATAGATTCTCAACACCTGATTAAACGAAGTCATAATTAAGCTTTGCTGACTCGACATAGCTACTCCAATCAACTCACACCTTTAAGCTCCCTCTTGTTACCCTGAATAACTCGACAGTAGGACTCTCAGGGTGATTGCACCCTCCCAGAGCACTGCCCTATAAATAGCTTCTTTACGTCCCTATGCTCCTAAATATCTATTCTGAAATTAGCATATTTGACTGACTAAGATTGGGTTAAGCCGAGTTAAATCGATCCCGCTATCGGTATTGAGCAGTTCGGATACTACTTATTTAGCTCTGTTCTTAGTTCAAATACCCAACCATCTATTTACGCGCACTCTCCTGATTATATGCTTTTAAAATTAAAGTCACAGCGTCACCAGACCGAAAAAACGCCATATATTTAACCATTTAGGCACGGTGACATAAATACTGACACCCAAAACGACAGTTGTTTTACTTTCAGGGCTACCTGTAATTAAATTACAAATAGAAAGCAATAAACGCCAACAAAGTGGATTACTCTGATGTAACTAACTGAATAAGTTAAACTTAAGAACTTTGGATAGGTCAGGACTTAGGCTGGATGAAGTATTGGTATGAACGAGATAATATACTAGAGGGTAATATATTTAGTTATAGTGCATTATGTGGGTAAAAAAGAAGGGCTGATGCCCTACTCTTCTTTATTACTCATTTCTTCACGAATTTGCTCAGCAACGATTTTGATAGCTTGTGCTGTGCTGATGCCTTGAGTCATCATTTCTTGAATTCGTTCAACAGCTTTCTGTTGTTCTTCGTGAGAAAGGGTTGGTAAGTCGTTTAGCATGCTCTGCTCCTTTATTTAGGAGCAGAACTATATAAGGACTGTTAGTAACTAGCAAGGAAATTGATTGAAGCACCCATCGCATTTTCATTCGTGTAGTTAGCACTGATATCTAACTGGAATAAATTAAGCGGAGACAAACCAATACCGGCTGTGACTGTTCCTTCCGAATCAGAGTAAGCCAGGTTCTTGTAGTACCCTCCCCTTAGCTTAAGCTGGCGTAGCAGGTCGACTTCAGTACCCACACGAATCATCTGCTCGTTATCATCAAATGAGGTGAACTTCTCCGCCTCATTCAAATCGTAATCGACGCTTAACGTAAAGTAGTCAGACACAATACCTGCACCAACGGTATAAACAGGCTCAAGTTGATAAGTGTATTTACCACCGACTTGGTGAGTCGCGCCAGTTGTGCTGCTGGTTAGTGTTCTCGTTGTATCTTTAGTTTCGATATCTCGAGAGATTAAGTTGGTTGCCGCAACACCGACTCGGAATGGACCAAAGAACCAAAGAGCACCAGCATCCATGTTGAAAGCTGTTTCACCGTCACTGTTTTCTCTTACGTCGGACAGGTCGTAATCATTAACTGAAGCAACATAGTTGTATGTGTATATACGTTGGATTTTAGGTGTAATACCAAATGAAATGTGTTGGCCCATGAAGGTTTGGTATTTAGCAAGAGAAAGGCCGACTTCGGCTACACCGATTGAAACCGCTTCAACGGTCGACAACTCCACTTTGTCCGTATCGGAACCGGTTGTGTAAACATCAGGCGTCGCAAAAGATTCTGTGTAAGCTTTAGCAAATAGGTTTGCAGCAACAAACTGGTTAGGAAGTGCAAATGCGACAACACCACCAAGCTCTACATTAGCTTGGTTACCATCAAGTCTATTAAGCGCCGCATCTAAATCAGCAGTATTTGAAGCATCAATAACACTATCGATATTCGATTTCATATCGTTAGGATCATTATAATTACCACCAAAGCTAGGCGTAATCATGCCCATATCATCGTTACGACGATAGATTGCAACCAATGCTGGGTTATAGAATGGAGCGGTTAAGAAGTTTGCAGAAACAACACCAACACCACCCATCGCATCACCACGCGCTTCAATGGCGTAGTTTGCTGCTGAAAGAGGAAGACTGGCGAATGCAATTGACGCTGCGAGTAGTTTAGTCGTTTTTTTCATGCCGTTTATCTTTGTTAGATCCCTTACATAGTTAACGGCACAATTTTAAATTACTTTAACTCTTCTTCGCTAGAAATATCATAAGTTTTACTGATAGTTTGTGCTTGTTCTATCGTTATGTCGCCTTGCCAGCGCGAATGTATCATCGAAACGGCAAGTACGTAGCGATCATTGGGGAGATCTTCACCTGTGAGATTCATCGGATAATCCGATTCGTAAGTTTTGCCCCACACCTGTTCGTAGTGCTCGTCGACATAATCGTACAAACCAACTTCAAGCTTAGGAAGTGGACAATAAGGGTTAAGCAGTTCTTTTTTATCGATACGCCACGTGTCTTTAGATGCCCAGCGAACTTGCTGACGCATGGCAACTTCGCCAAGAATAATCCAAGTGCTCCAAGAATTACCGCCATCACCTTTCACGTTTAAACGATACAAACCAGAATCGAGCTGTGACGCTAAGTTGTAGCGCTTGCGATACATATTGACTGAGGCGTTGTTGACGACTTCGTTCTCTTTGGTGAATTCGCTATCAGACGAGACAACTTTATCGACCCATTTTTCGAGAGTGATGTCTTGAATGTTGTTATCAGATTCAACCTCAATCGCAACACGGAATGTATCTCGCCCTGGGCTTTGAATGACGTGTCTTTTTACGACCACCGAACTTATCCAACTCGGTAATGTCTTTTTGGTGAGGGTTTTACCACAATCTTTATTCAACGCTTGGTCGAATAGTTCATTGAGGTGCTCTTCTCTAGATTGAGAAGCATTGATTTGCCAAACTTCCACGAATGAATCAAACATCTGGGACAAATCGTTATCCAATAGATGTTTGTGTACTTGGGTTAGAGCATCGCTGTTCTTAAACCAATCTGTTGCGTGCGCGGTATTGAACACGCCAGACAGCAATAACAGTGGAAGTAAGGCTTTTTTCATTACGCTTTCATCTTGTAGCCAACGCCACGTAGCGTTTCGATTTCTAGACCCGGCAGTTTCTGTCTAAGTTGCAGAACGTGTGTGTCTACTGTACGTGTTGTTGGGAAGTGGTTGTAACCCCATACGTGATCAAGTAGCTCGTCACGAGTGAAAACCCGACCAAGGTTGCTTGCCAGGAACAATAGTAGGTCAAACTCGGTACGTGTTAGCGTTACTTCTTGTTCGTTGAAAAACACTTCACGAGTTGCTTTATCGATAACAAGATTTTGAGCAATAACTTTTGATGCATCTTGTTCTTCAGCGTCTGGTAAGCGAAGTTGAGCACGAATACGAGCAAACAGCTCTGCTTCTGCGAATGGCTTCGTTAGGTAGTCGTTTGCACCCGAATCTAGGCCCGCGACTTTATCTTTTACTGTAACTAATGCTGTTAGCAAAATTACAGGGATATCTTTCTTTTTCTTCCAGCCAGGAAGTGAATCTACTGAGTCACCATCAGGAAGTTGACGGTCTAGGATAACCAGATCCGCTTGTTCCCAATAGCCTTCAACTTCAGAGATCAGTTCTGCATGCAAACATTCATATCCAGCTTGCTCAAGGCTAACTAATAAACCGTCAGCTAAATTTTTATCATCTTCAACGAGAAGCAATGTCTGTTTCACAAGGTATCTCCAAAATAAATGTTGTCGGGGGGCCGATTAGCGTCATGTGACCGCCCATTTTTCCGACCATAGATTCTACTATCGTCAGACCTAAACCAAGTCCACTCTTACTAACGAATGGCTTTCTTAGTTGCCCCCAGTCTTTGCGGGACAAGTCTCCATTATCTATAACTTTGAATGTCAGCTTCTTGTCAGAAGTATTCAGTTCTAGTATCACTGGTGCGACACCGTATTTCACAGCATTTCTGATCAGGTTATCGATACACGTTCCTAACCAATATACGTTCACTTTTGCAGCAATATCTTGGTTAATGCGCAGTTCAATACCCGGCGCAAAATCTTCTGCAACTTTGTACTCTAACCACTCTTGGACACTTGGCACCCACTCAGTTGCGAGTGGTTGGTTGTCCGACTGTAGGTAGTCTTTACTTGCTTCTGCTAACTGCCTTAAACGACGCGTGTCTTCACATAACCTACGGAACTCATCGTATACCGATTCAGGTAAGTGTTCGAACTCACGTCTGAAGCCTTCAACGGTCAATGATAAACTCGCAATCGGTGTTCTCAGTTCGTGTGTTAAAATCTGAAGAACCAACATACGACTCTTCAATTCCTGTTTCTTACTGTTCCAACGATATATCGCCCAACCTAGCACAAGCATGATGTTGGCAATCACCAAAATGAACATTGCGACCTGAAGCAGTTCAGAGTGATCTTCAATTTCCCAACACACATTACCACGTTGGACGAAGCAGCTCTTACCTTCTGAAGATAAGCTGAACGACAACCCCGCTACCGTCGCGTTTTCATGCCAGTCAGACTCTTTGTATAGGTAATATCTGTCGCCACGTTTGACCCACATTTCATCGAGCTCAACAAACATACTCGCGCCAGCTAAAAGTGCAGTAATAGCTTCGCTATCCATCTGCTGCAAACGAGACAACAATTCATCATGTTCGGTGTTTGGTCGCTCTTGAATATGCATAAAGCGCTTCAGAGAGTCGAACTTTTCTGGGTACTTCTCAACGTATCGCGCAGCATAAGAACCGCCGCCAGGATGAATCAAACCACTACGGCTAAACCAACGATCAGAAAGCTTGGTGCCTTTACACATTGCACGAGTAAAAACTAACGGTTCAGTAATCAAAGGGCTTAACGGCAGTTTACCGCTACAGGTTTTTGATAACTGGTATAAGCGCTGGATATCTTTTAACGGGTACTCTGATGTTTGTGGCAGCATAGAAGATGGCATGATCAAGCGTGTTGGATAATCAGCCTGCAGCACTCGAATATCGTAAGATTCGATTGCCGTTTCATGATCAAAGAGTTTGGTGAAATTATCGATACGCTCAGGTAAAGAGTCAGCAAATGCGTTTGCTGACACAGACAACGTAGCGATTAGAAGAGTAAATGTTCTTTTGATGATCACAAACCAACGCAAATTCATATAGATCAACCAAATATATACCATTCGCTATCAAAGATAAATTTTAACCGCATGAAAAGCAGTGAGAATGGCGAGTTACAGAGATAAAGTCCGATATATGACGGCAACATTGCACACACCTGCTAGCTGACTAGTTTTAGCGCCCAGCCTCAATTCGAACAGGTGTTGCATAGGCTTGGCCTGTTTCGTAACAGCTGAGTCCACACATAGGGTCGCTTTCGTAAGATAAAAAAAAGGAGCTCAAATGAGCTCCTTCGTTTACAAGTAATTTTAGAACAAACCTTATAGGTGCTCTAAAATCCCCAGACAACTCTGTTTCGCATCGCCAAACAGCATCTGTGTGTTCTCTTTAAAGAACAGTGGATTTTGGACACCGGCGTAACCTGTGTTCATAGAACGTTTGAACACGATAACATTTTGAGCGTTCCAAACTTCCAAAACTGGCATGCCAGCGATTGGGCTGTTTGGATCTTCTAGTGCTGCAGGGTTGACGGTGTCGTTTGCACCAATAACCAATACAGTATCTGTCTCGTCGAAGTCATCGTTAATTTCGTCCATTTCAAGAACGATATCGTAAGGTACTTTTGCTTCAGCAAGCAGTACGTTCATGTGACCCGGTAACCTACCAGCAACTGGGTGGATGCCAAATCGAACATTTACGCCCTGCGCTCTTAGCTTCTCAGTGATTTCGTGCACTGGATACTGAGCTTGAGCTACTGCCATGCCGTATCCCGGTGTGATGATCACTGACTTAGAGTCCTTAAGCATATCAGCCACATCTTTAGCTGAAGTTTCACGGTGTTCACCTTGCTCTTCATCGCCATCAGATACTGTGACTTCTTGGCCAAAGCCACCAGCGATAACACTAATGAACGAACGGTTCATCGCCTTACACATGATGTACGACAGGATTGCACCTGACGAACCAACGAGTGCACCGGTTACGATAAGCAAGTCGTTCGCAAGCATGAAACCTGCCGCCGCCGCTGCCCAGCCTGAGTACGAGTTCAGCATAGAAACAACCACTGGCATATCTGCACCACCAATCGATGCCACTAGGTGGTAACCGAATGCAAATGCGATAAGGGTCATTACCATCAGTGCAAACATGCTGCCGTCTGCTTTCACGAACATGATCATAAGCAGTGTAGAAACAACGATAGCCGCTAGGTTCCATTTGTGCTTGTGAGGAATGTTCAGTGCAGACGAAGAGATAACACCGCGAAGCTTACCAAACGCAACAATCGAACCTGTGAACGTCACAGCACCGATAAATACGCCAAGGAATACTTCTACTAGGTGGATCACGTGCTCTGCATGAATATCAGCAGGGTTAAGTGACACAGCCGCCGGTGGATCGATGTAGCTGTTGTAACCCACAAGTACCGCTGCCATACCAACGAAGCTGTGCAGAATTGCCACCAGTTCAGGCATTTCAGTCATTTCTACTTTTCTTGCGTAGTGGATACCAATACCACCACCGATCACCATTGCAATGATGATCCACACAATACCTGCAGAGTGAGGGCCAAAGATCGTCGCGATCAACGCGATTGCCATACCCGTGATACCGTAATAGTTACCTGCACGTGCAGATTCCTGTTTCGATAATCCAGCCAAGCTCATAATAAAGAATACAGCAGCAACAATATAAGCTGCTTGTACTAATCCTTCAGACATCTGTTACTCCTTAGTCTTTACGGAACATTTCAAGCATACGTTTGGTCACGGTAAAGCCACCAAAGATATTGATACTTGCAATTAAAACGGCAATGAAAGATAGGAAAGTCACGACGCCGCTTCCTTGTCCAATCTGTAATAGCGCACCTACCACAATGATCCCTGAAATCGCATTCGTTACAGACATCAAAGGCGTATGAAGAGAATGGCTAACATTCCAAACTACGTAATAACCCACCACACAAGCGAGAACAAAAACGGTAAAGTGAGATAAGAACGCAGCAGGAGCAACCGAAGCTATCCAAGCGAATGCACCAACAGCAACCGCCATACCCGCCGCTTTCTTAATTTGAGAAACAGGTTCTTCAACTTTAGGCTCGGGTTTCGTTGCTTTTGGTTTAGCTTGTTGTTGAGGTTGAGCAGAAACTTGAATTGGTGGAGCTGGCCAAGTGACTTCTCCCTCTTTAACCACAGTAACACCACGCAGCACAACATCTTCAAAGTCGATATTGATATTGCCGTCTTTTTCTTTGCAGAGCAGTTTCAACAAGTTAACAAGGTTAGTCGCGTACAGCTGAGAAGATTGAGTCGGCAAACGACCAACCATATCCGTGTAACCAACAACTTTGACACCATTCGCAGTAGTGATGACTTGATCTGCAACCGTGTATTCACAGTTACCGCCGTTCGCAGCCGCCAGATCCACAATCACGCTACCCGCACTCATGCTATCGACCATCTCTTTGGTAATCAGCTTAGGTGCAGGGCGACCTGGAATCAGTGCCGTTGTAATGATGATGTCGACGTCTTTTGCTTGAGCCGCATAGAGCTCTTCCGCTTTCTTGTTGAATGCTTCAGACATCTCTTTCGCATAGCCATCACCAGCGCCCGTATCTTCTTGGAAATCCACTTCCAAGAATTCAGCGCCCATGGACTCTACTTGCTCTTTTACTTCCGGACGAACATCGAATGAACGAACAATGGCACCTAAGCTACCTGCTGCACCAATTGCCGCTAGGCCAGCAACACCTGCACCTGCAACCAGTACTTTCGCTGGTGGAACTTTACCTGCCGCTGTAATTTGACCTGTGAAGAATCGACCAAATTCATGTGCCGCTTCAACAACTGCACGATAACCCGCAATGTTTGCCATAGAACTTAGCGCATCGAGAGCTTGAGCTCTTGAAATACGAGGCACAGAATCCATCGCCATCACGTTGATGTTACGACTGGACAATTGTTCCATTAATTCTGGGTTTTGAGCAGGCCAAATAAAGCTGACCAATGTTGCGCCATCTTTAAGTAGATCGATTTCATTTTTAGATTCGTCAACAATCGGGGCGTTAACTTTAAAGATGATATCGGATTTCCAAGCTTCATCTGCGCTTACAACTTTTGCACCAGCTTGTTCATAAGCTGAATCTTCAAAACTTGCTAGCGCACCTGCTTGTGATTCAACACAAACTTCAAATCCTAACTTTAGAAGCTGTTCGACCGATTTCGGCGATGCAGCGACTCGCGTTTCACCAGCGAGCGTTTCTCTTGGTACACCTATCAACAAATTAGACTCCTTGTGTATCAATTTGTGATTATTATTCTTACCAAAGACAAATTAAAGAGGTCGTAAGCGCACTTGGCTACACCAATTTGCATAGCGACACTTCAACTATTGGCACAATGACTTATTCGTTTGTATCTAACGACAACTAATACTTCAAGCGTTTTGTTCAAAGAACAGAAAAAGTTATTACTTATAACGATTTGGATAGAATTTGAGCGCGTAATTTCGATAAATGAAGGCCATCTCGAACAAAGAGGTCAAACCACTTGCCAATAATCCTTTTAATAACAACCGACTAGCTGTTCTTTGTCCCTAAAACTAAAAAGAGCTTTCAGCATATACACTGAAAGCTCTCTAAATTATGACCAACATCAATTCTAACCCTAATTGGCTAGCTAAATATGTTGTCGCCCATTTGGTCGATGAACATCTGCGATTTCTTGAGCATCAATTCATTGGCATCTTGTTTGTTTGAAACAACATCTGAACGAATAAAACGATGAGTTTTAATTTCACCGTCAATTTCTTTCTCGATTCGCCCAGCAACACGGTATTGACCAGATTCAGCAATGGCATCTTGATAGATATTGAAGCCTTTATATTCGACTGGCTCAATCTCTACTTTTTGTTCGTTTTTTTCTTTGCCACCAAATAATCTAGATAAGAATCCCACGTTTTTTACTCCTTAAATGACCGTACTGACACTAAACTATCATGACTGTTTACGGTTCAACAATGGCTTTTCATACCATTGCAATTCTACGTCATCATCAAAATTGTGTTGACTAAATATAACGGGCACATTGTCGTTACGTTCACGTCTTCGATCGTCAATAATCATACTTTCTGCATTTTTGACCGCGATCTCACTATTACGTTTGTAGAGCACCAATTTGTCTTCCGGCAGCGCTGAAAGAAAATCGATATCGAAACGAATGTAGATTGGTTTAAGCTGACCTAAAGCCAGACATGCAAGATCCGCCAACTGTTCGTTCGTATAACTAGACACATATTCCTCGGTAGCCAACACGTGGCCCACCAGAGTTTCCATATAATTGTGTACATCCACACTTATTTGCATACTACACCTCTATTTGTAGCGGTTGTTTATGACCTAGTACTGAACAATGAACAACCTAATCGCAAAACTCACTTTAACTTCGTTATAAAGCTTACTCGAACTTCATTACAGATTTACATTGCTTGCTGCTCAGCATGTAACCATTAAGTACAAACCACCTAGGTTTTGTTAAGTATCTATAACGACTAATTAATTTCTCATATATACTGTGTAGTTCGTTCTACGGTTAATAGCAACTCAAATACATATAAACTTGGTTGCACCAATAGCGACCTATGGCTATGTTTTTACTCTCATTTAAGCAAAATGCTTGGCAATCGCTTGTTTAACCGTATCCTACGTATAGTATTAATTAATAAGATCATCATTATAGTTAGGCTCACCACATAAATGGCATCATCTTTTGTAACGTCGAGCATGTTTCGATTTTGCTTCCCTTTACTCCTTCTAGCAATTTTACTTGCAGGTATGAACAACGTCATTCTTGTGACGGATTCAAACTTAGGGTTTGCTAGCAACCTTCCATATATTTTATTGAGCGTTGCGGTTTTACTGTGCCACACATTTAAACAAGGTCGAATGGCTATGGTGTCTGTCACCATGCTTCTCGCTTACCTGATCATCCAAGTTCGTTTACAAACGCCTCTCAATACTGGAACGACTTTATTAGAGCTCTCGTTGCTTGCAGCATTAGTGCCTGTTACCTGCTTACTGGTGTATGCCTTCCCCGATAACGGCGTTAACTCAAAGTCGATGTTTCTATATGTCTTGGTTCTTGTTCTATTCATGGTTTGGGCGCAACTGATCGTTTCTCACTTCCATGACGGCGGTTTTGAATCATGGAGTGAAGGCCTTTTGTTCATTGTTAGAGACTTCTCCAAACTGCCTTTTGTGTTAGTGTTGTATAGCCTTTGCTTGCTTGGCCTTACTGCCATTCTAGTGTTGGTGTATAACCGCTCTATCGATGTTGTGGTTTACAGCGCTATCCTGCTTTCTTCTTGTACATTCATCTTCTTCGACGTTCAGTACATCTCCAGTACCATGTTCTCGTTGTCAGGGACCTTGATTATCATCTACGTGATGTCTGCAAGCCACGACATGGCCTTTAATGACCAACTGACTAACATCCCTGGCCGTCATGCTTTAGAAGTGGATATGAAGCACTTAGGGCGTAAGTACTCAATGGCAATGGTCGATATCGATCACTTCAAAAAATTTAACGATACCTACGGGCATGACATTGGCGACGATGTATTGAAGCTAGTCGCTCGTATATTGAGAGAAACAACTGGTGGTGCAAAAGCTTATCGCTATGGTGGTGAAGAGTTCACGATCATTTTCAAAGGTAAGCACACCGATCAAGTAAAAGAGCATCTGCAAGTTTTGATTTCTGAGATTCAGAATTACGACATGATAATTCGTAACACAAACGACCGCCCTGATGACCATGAAGTAGGTATGAAAAAGCGTGGCAAGAATGGCAAGCCAAATGAAGTGGTGAATGTGACTGTCAGTATTGGGCTTTCTGATAGTACAACCACCAGACATCCTGAAGAAGTGTTGAAGCTTGCCGATAACGCGCTCTACAAAGCGAAAGAAACCGGCCGAAACAAACTGTGCGTTAACAGTTAAACGCTACAGCTAAAAGATCGAGTTACCATCGCGATAGTAATCATTGTAAGACAGCTTACGCATGGTGGAAGTTGATGGCACTTGGCAAGTGTTTAATCTTGGTTAAAGAAGATCACCAAGCTCCCACCTTTCAAACTGCTTCCGTAATTGATCGTAAAGCCAATGCCCACATTATCGACCCATTCGTTAAATAAGTTTGGGTTAAGCAGCCAGCCTACACTGCCCTCGTAATACGACGTTGTACCCATAGGCACGACGGTATCACCACCAATATCAATTCTCTTGATGCTCGAATACATGGACGTAATGTTCTTATCCCAACGAACTAAGTCATAAAAGATCTTCGCTTCATTAGCAATATACCAACCTTCCGGGTTCCCCACATCGCCGTTGTTAGCCTCTCCCCAACCAACACCATTAAAATAATGCCAACTGGTACTCAATTTATACTTGCCCCAATCGTTCTTATCTTCGTAAGTTAGCTTGATTTTTGGCTCGATTATGTACGCCCAAGCGTCAGTATTGAGATATACACCATCCAGTTGATCTTGAATCGGCTTTAGTAATGAAGCTCGATATTTATAGTCGTTACGATAGTAAGAGATATGGTTACCGATTGCAGAACTAAAACTCCAATATTCATCTAACTGGGACACATTTACGAATTCTACGTATCCAGAAACTATAGATTCTTTTTGAAAATCGTTTTTGTTTTCTGAAGCGAACTCAACATCATTCTCTATCCGCAATGCAGACAAGCGTAGTGCCACCTCTTGATGATTGTCTTCAATATAACCAGGTAATTCAAATGTGTAAGGCAAACTGAGAGAGGTGATGTTTTGTCGACGACTCACCGAATCATTCGAACCGATATCTTCATTATCTAAATGAAATACTTTATTTGGATCGAAATTATTGATACCAAAGGTGAAAACATCGGTATCGTTGAGCAATACGCTGGTGGCAAAGCTCTGCTCTAAATCCTTTCGGAAAACATCAGATAGCGAGTTAGCATTAACAGTGGCTGGTAAAGCGGTAAGAAATAGTGGAACCGCAAATATCCAATATGTACTCGCCATAGAAAATGGCTTTGAATGTGGCATTTCTCTTATCACTAAAGTACTTCCTAGCTCAAACGCTAATAGAAGTATAAATTCAAATTTCTAAAAGAGCTAACTAACGAGCAAGTTCCAAAATGTTGCGTTGTATGAAGGTGTTTCTACCACTTTGCTTTGCTTGGTAAAGCGCTTGGTCGACCTTCTCGTATATAGAAGCGATGGACTCGTCACCCTCAGGCACAAAGGAGAGCACACCCTGTGACACTGTCACTCTATCAGATACGGTCGAGTGGGCATGGGCGTAGTTCATTTCATGCAAGGCTTCCTTTATACGAGTCGCGTGTAATTTAGCGGCTTCGTTGTCCGTGTCACTTAAGATCAAAACAAACTCTTCACCACCGTAGCGGCCAACAAACTCTCCCGCACGAACGAACAGTTGTTTCAAGGTATTAGCAAGCCCTTGTAAGCACTTATCCCCTTGAAGGTGGCCGTAATTATCGTTGTAAGGTTTAAAGAAATCTACATCTAGAAGTATGACAGTCATGGATATATTACGTCTTCCGTGCCACGCAATGCTCTCTTCAAGTTTAGTATCCATATATCGACGGTTGTATAATTTGGTTAAGCCGTCTTCGTTGGCTTGTTGTTGCAGGAGTATATTGAGTTCTTCAAGTTTCGCGGTACTTTGTTTTAGCTCACGCCTCATGTGCGCGATACGTTGCATCGCAATCAACTTAGAATTGAGGACTACTTTGTTTACAGGCTTGATCAAGTAATCATCACCACCAGCATCAATCGCTTTGGCGATCATTTCTGGCTCTTCATGACCACTCAAGAAGATGATAGGCACCCACTCTGGGAATTGTCGACGAACCTCGTTAGCGACCTCAAAACCGTCCATGTCTGGCATGTTAATATCCAGTAACACAAGTTCAGGATCAAAATCAGAATAGACGTTTAGGGCTTCTTTTCCGCTACCGACAGCTTCCACGATGTGACCCAGTTGCTTGAGTCGAATAGCAAGTTGCATCCTGTCTAGTTGAACATCATCAACCAGCAATATGCGCATCGAAGATCCCTTTTCTATCATCACATCACCTTTATCTAGCGTTGAATATTCAAAGTAGCTCAAATTTGGGCTTAAATCATGCCCTAATCTCTATATTATATTGACTTTTTTACAGATCTTTTTAGCATTGTTTCTTTTTAAAGAGAAATACTATGTCAGACGCTACAAACAACGAAGTACAAGAAATCGATTTAACCACTATCTCGCCAGAGCTTCGCCAAGTTATCGAATTTGATGAAGTGCCTAAAGAGATGCACAACATGGTTACTTCTATTCATGAGGTGTCTGAAGAAGCAGTGCGTGAAACTTGGAGCAGCCTTCCAGCAAGCGCACAAAATGTTTTGGACAACTTCGAGCAATTCCACGCTCTAATCTCTGTTAGCCAAGCTTTTGCTGGCGTAAACATGATGGAAGAGTTCCCTACTCTTAAACTTCCAGAAGGCATGACTGACGAAGAGAAAGAAGAGTACCGAGCTCAACTGTTAGACCAAATTTTACACAACTGCGTAAAAGACATGGCTAAGCAAATCAAGAAAGCTCGTCGTGATGCTATCTTGAAGCGTGACTTTAAAGAAGTTTTTACTAAGTAAGTAGCCAAGCGCCTAACTTTAGGTTAGCGCCAACAGTAATACTGATGACTAAGCCGCATGTTACTTCAACAAGCGGCTTTTTTGTACCTGCTGCTTTTTCTCTTCGTCAATTATCTGTTTACTCATCGATATGTCACCTCGTTAAGCCATTGCACAAATAATATGACTTTGCACTCATACAGTTTGGCTCAAAGCTGGCAATTATACCGTATAAAAATGACGCATGTCTCCATTCATGGAATCAAGATCGTATTTTCAGTGCATAGAGCCTGCAGTACCAAGACAACATCGAAAAGCTGACCTTGTCAGATTTAATGTGTCACCGCGATATCTCGCTGAGCAACACTCACACCTTTAATTTGAGCGTAAACTTGCTGACCGATTTCCAAATTCAATTCGTCCAACGCCCACAAGGTAATGGTCGCCCACAAGTAACAACCAGGTTCTAACTCCAGTTCTACCGCAACACTCTGCTTATTTGAGCCTTGCTGGTGCGTCTCTACGCTCTTAATGGTCACAGGAAGGATATTACGGATCGAAGTGCTTTGCGGCTGTTCTAGCGTGATAGAGACATCATTTGCCCTAACTTGCAGCCTTACTGCAGCCCCAATATCGCTCGACACCTTCTGAACCCACAACGATGTCGATTTGCCAAGTTTCAGTCGAGATAACGCATAATCTTCATTGTGCTCCGCGAGAGTCGCTTCAAACAATGAACTTTGTTCTGAGAATGATTGCCACGGCTGCATCGCTCTTGAAGCCCATACTTCTTCTGTGACACCCGAAGATATCACTTTACCTTGATCGATAATCACCAAGTGGTTCGCCAAGCGTAAGATCTCGTTAAGACTGTGCGTGACATAAATAATTGGGATTTGCACCGTTTCGGATAAGTTCTCCAAAAACGGCATCACTTCACGCTTACGAGGTAAGTCGAGAGAGGCTAAAGGCTCATCCATCAACAAAATGCTCGGCTTACACAACAATGCGCGGCCAATCGCTACACGTTGCTTCTCGCCACCTGACAAACGAGCTGGATAGCGCTCAAGTAACGAGCTTAAAGATAGCAGCGAAACGATTTGCTCAAAGTGCGCCTTATCAACGCCTTTGATTCCGTATTTGAGGTTCGCTGACACCTTCATATGTGGAAACAATCGCGATTCTTGAAACACATAACCCACGTTACGTTTGTGAGTCGGCAAGTTAATGCCCTTGTCACTATCGAATAAGGTGGTTCCTGACACACTGATCAATCCTTTATCTGGCTGTTTAAGGCCACTAATCGTATTAATAAGTGATGTTTTACCCGCGCCAGAACGACCAAAAATTGCCGTAATGCCGCTATTTGGTAGTTCTAAGTCAATATCGAAGAAAGTTTCGCCAAGCTGTTGTTGGTATTGGAGGATCAAAGCGCTCATGCATTACCTCCTAATCGTTGTGCCGACTTCTTATTGAGCCATTCAGAGAGCATCAATGAACCCAGCGCTATCACAATAGAAATCACACACAAACGTGCTGCTTCCATCTCTGCACCAGGAGTTTCAATAAAGGTGTACATAGCCAAAGGAATGGTTTGAGTTTCACCGGGGATATTTGAAACGAAACTGATTGTCGCGCCAAACTCACCTAAGCTTCTTGCGAAAGAAAGCATGGTGCCAGTAATGATCCCGGGGATCATAAGAGGCAATGTAATGGTGAAGAATACGCGAATAGGTGACGCGCCCAATGTTGCTGCCGCTTCTTCCAGTTTGCTGTCGACTGTTTCTAAGCTAAGTCGGATAGAGCGAACCATTAATGGCAACGCGACAACAACACATGCCAATGCCGCTCCCTTCCAGCTGAAGCTGAATACAATACCAAGCACCTCATTGAGCCAAGAGCCGATAATGCCTTGTCTCCCCATCATCACCAGCAACAAATAGCCAATGACCACTGGAGGTAGAACCAAAGGCAGATGCACGATGCTCTCAACAATGCTCTTACCAACAAATTGTTTCTTAGCAAGCAGCCACGCTAAGCCAATGCCGATAGGAATCAACCATAAGATGGCAAACCCAGCGACTTTCAAGCTCAGCATTAAGGCTTGGTATTCGTATTCCGATAAGTAACTCATTTAACGCACTTCAAATCCAAAACTATTCAAGATGTCCTTCGCTTTTTCTGTGTCTAGGAAAGTATAGAACTCTTCTGCAATCACTTTGTCACTCATTTTCGCTACAGGGTAACGTATTGGGGTATGTGAATCTGACGGGAACGTCTTTATTAGATTCACTTCTTTAGAGAGCAGCGCATCGGTTTTGTAGACAATACCGAGTTTGGCTTCACTGCGTTCGACTAAAGCCAATGCCATACGAACATTGTTACTTGGTGCCAATCGACTGCTCACATCGCCCCATACACCTAACGTTTCCAATGCTTCTTTCGCATAGATACCAGCAGGAACAGACATGGTGTTGCCTACTGCAAGTCTTTCATTCGTCAGCAGTTTAGTCCATTGCTCACCCTGTGAGAGATCCAACGATACCGAAGAATCTTTAGGGGCAATCAGCACAAGTTCGTTCTCACACAAATTAGTGACATTGTCACTAGAAACGTATTTTCGGTCGACTAAATGCGTCATCCATTTTTCATTGGCTGAGATGAAAATGTCTGCTGGTGCCCCTCTTTCAATCTGTCGCACCAAAGATGATGTGCTGGCATACACAGGAATAACATCAACCGAATGGTTCTTTTCAAACTCTTCAACCAATAGGTTAACCGCGTTGGTCATAGACGATGCAGCGTAAACTCGTAGCTTTTCTGCCGCTAGAAGATGAGTCGAACTCAACGAAATCGTTAATGCTAAGGTGACAAGGGTGACTAACTTTTTCATTGTTCTCACTTATCTATTGTTCGTTTGATTTCTAAACCGATATTTCCAGTTCAAACCTTGGCTTTAAGCTTAGGCCAAAGCAGATCAAGATTTAAGTGCTCTTCGATAGCATCAGCAATTCGATTAATACCCAACTCTTTAAGTTGTTCATGGTCAATCGCGGTTACATCACTAGCTCCTGCCCATTCGCAGATCAGTGATAACGCCTCACTGTTATCAAACACGCCATGCAGATAACTACCAAAAATTAAGTTATCTTGATTTATCGCGCCATCAAGGCAGCCTGATTCTAACTGAACCGGTAAAGCCGTTTCATTGACTTCAGTCCTACCTACGTGAATTTCGTAACCTTTTACTTGTGCTGTTTTTCCATCTAGCGTCATGGTACCACGCACGTTAGTGAGGGTTTTCTGCTGCGTTAAAGTCGTTTCAGTATCAAGATACCCTAACCCTTCACTACTGCCAGGTTCGCCCTCGACACCATCCGGATCGTGAATGATGTTTCCTAGCATTTGGTAACCGCCACAAATACCCATCACTTTGCCACCTAAACGTAAGTGACGTTGAATGTCTTTATCCCAACCTTGCGCTTTTAGGTAATCCAAATCGGCTCTAACTGATTTTGTACCCGGTAGGATGATCAAATCCGCATTGTTAACACGCTCGCCTTTGCCCACATAACGTAAATCAATCGAAGGATTAAGCCTTAGCGCATCAAAGTCTGTGTGATTGCTGATTCTGGTTAGCACCGGAACCACGACCTTAAGCTTAGCTTCTCCATCAGACTCTTGAGCAGACGTAATGGCATCTTCCGCTTCTAAGTTAAAACCATGCAGGTACGGCAGTACACCAATCACAGGTTTGCCAGTTTTCTCTTCTAACCAATCTAGACCCGATTGAAGCAGCGCGATATCGCCTCTAAACCGGTTAATTACAAAACCTTTTACGCGAGCTTGTTCAGATTCAGATAACAGAGCCAACGTGCCGTAGAGGTGCGCAAACACGCCGCCACGGTCGATATCCGCCACGATAATCACTGGGATGTCCGCTTTCTCAGCAAACCCCATGTTAGCGATGTCATTGTCACGTAGGTTGATTTCAGCTGGGCTGCCCGCACCTTCAATCATGACACTTTCATATTCTGCAGAAAGTCGGTCGAATGAATCGATCACCGTATTCATCGCGACTTTTTTATAATCGTGGTATCCCGTCGCTTCCATATTACTAATAGCTCGGCCTTGAAGGATGACTTGAGCGCCCGTGTCTGAGTTTGGTTTCAACAATACGGGGTTCATGTGAACGGAAGGTTCGATATTACAAGCTTGTGCCTGAACCGCTTGCGCGCGACCAATTTCGCCACCATCTTTTGTCACTGCACTGTTTAAAGCCATGTTTTGTGGCTTAAACGGTGCCACTTTAATGCCTTTTCTGGCTAATACACGGCATAAACCTGCCACCAAAACACTTTTTCCGGCATCTGACGTTGTCCCTTGAACCATAAGGGCGCTTAATGGTGCTCGCATCTGTACTTCAATCCTTAATATTCTAATTTCTTAATATTCAATTTTTAGCTGTGGGCAATATTTCTCTGCCTCCATCTTAACGTCATTGCCGAGTAGATGCTCAATAAAATGAATGGAAAATGAATACCTTACTCACTCTGGATTCAAACCTAGTGTTGTTTAATAGCTCCATCGAAACAAAGCTTACAAACAAAATAAGCGTATCAACGAAAAACTTACTAACGAAAAGAAATGTTTCAAATTCAGAACAACATTTCTAACAAAAACACACTAAGGGATTCATCATGAAAAAAACTGTATTAGCTATCGCAACCACTATTATTCTTGCTCCTACTTTCGCAATGGCTGGTGACCACCATAACAACACAAACAGTAACAGCAACAAACACGAGAGCCCTATTGCTTACACTGGACCAATTGAAACCGTATCTGTTGCAACACTGCTTGCAGACACAAGCATGTTCTCAGAGCAGGACGCAATTGTAGACGGTAAGATTGTTCGTCAGCTTAAGAATGACACGTTTATCTTCTCTGACGGCCAGAGCGAAATTCAAATTGAGCTGGATGACGACATCCACCTAACACAACCGCTAACGGCAGATACTAAAGTTCGTATCTTCGGTGAGTACGAAGGTGGTAAAACACCAGAGATCGAAGTTGACCACATTCAAGTGTTGTAAGTTTCAAAACTCAAAGCTCTCGCTTTAAATAACGCGTTCCAATAAATTGGCCTGCATATTGCAGGCTTTTTTGTATATACTGCCGAAAATACAATTTATATGGAGTCACCATGCTAGGTCGCACAAACAAGACTGTCCTTTTGGGGTTAGCTGCACTGTGTTCATTCTCTGCGTCTGCAAACAACTTTAACTACAACACATTCGAGCTACGCATGGGTACAAGCCCGAGTACTTTCGGTGGTGAAGTGACGACAATGTTCACCCAGAACTCTCACTTCGTTGCACGTATCGATTCTGAGTTTGAGAGCGATTGGGATGCGGCTGTCGGTATGGGATTTAACGGTCCAATTAATCAATTTGCTGACGTTACTGGTCAAATGCTGTTACACAACATTGAACGTAACGATGACAACCACATTAAAACTGAAATCAACATCGGTTTAAGAGCTTGGTTAATGGCGAATGTTGAAATTAACGCACGTCTTGGTCAGCTGATCGATAACGACGATACGCGTTCAATTGTTGGTGTTGGTGCACGTTTCCACTCTACGGATCAACTTTCTGTTGGCCTAGATATGCGAAACAACGGTACTTACGGTCACCAAATCCTAATGTCAGCTCGCTTCGGTTTTTAAGCTAGGCTTCGTCACTAAGTAATAAGTAACTGGACGAATTAAGCAGAAAATGCCCCGAACAAGTTAATGTTTGGGGCATTTTTTTGTTCATTTCGCTGGCTTTTAGTAGTTAAAAACCTAGGCTAGCAACTTACTCTATATATTAACCATCAACATCTTTTTCTGGTGATCGAGGTACTCTTCATAAGTACCTTGGAAGCTCACTAGCTGTTGGTCTTTCACATCAATGATGTGTGTTGCCAATGAAGATACAAACTCACGGTCATGGCTCACGAAGATAAGCGTGCCAGTGTAAACCTTAAGTGCATCGTTTAGGGCTTGGATTGCTTCCATGTCCATGTGGTTGGTTGGTTCGTCCATCACAAGCACGTTGATGTCTTGCATCATTAGCTTGCCGAATAACAGGCGGTTCTTCTCACCACCAGAACAGTTACGAGCTTTCTTGTTCGCATCGTCAGCCGTAAACAGTAGACGACCAAGAATACCACGTACCATTAGGTCATCGTGCTTCGCTGTACGCCATTGTGAGATCCAATCGAAGATGCTCAGGTCATTATCAAAGTCCTTAGTGCTATCTTGTGGGCAGTAACCTACAGAAGCATTTTCAGACCATTTAACGATACCTTCGTTCTGCTCTAGCTCTTGAACTAGACAACGTAGTAGCGTGGTTTTACCCACACCGTTCTCACCGATAACCGCAAGGCGTGTACCCGCTTCAAGCAATAAATTACCACCAGCAAACAGTGTTTCGCCATCGAAGCCGTGACCCAGTTCTTGAAGTTCAAGCGCTTGACGGTGCAGTTTCTTGCCTTCACCGAAATCAATTGATGGGCTCATACGGCTCGATGACTTCACTTCATCAAGCGTGATTTTGTCCATTTTCTTAGCACGTGAACTTGCTTGCTTCGCTTTCGATGCGTTAGCACCAAAACGGTTTACGAAGTCTTGAAGCTCGCTGATTTCAGCCGCTTTCTTAGCATTGCTTGCTAAAAGTTGTTCGCGAATCAAACCAGATGCTTCTAGGAAGTACTCGTAGTTACCTGGGTAAATACGTAGCTCACCGTAGTCGATGTCCGCCATGTGCGTACATACAGAGTTCAGGAAGTGTCTATCGTGCGAGATGATGATCATTGTACATTTACGCTGGTTTAGCTCTTCAGCCAGCCAGTTGATTGTGTGAATGTCCAAGTTGTTGGTTGGTTCATCAAGTAGCAAGATATCTGGGTTTGCAAACAGCGCTTGTGCCAATAGCACACGCAGTTTCCAACCCGGAGCAACTTGCTGCATCAGACCGAAGTGGAACTCTTCTTCGATACCCGCTTGAATCAGGATGTCACCCGCACGGCTTTCCGCTGTGTAGCCGTCCATTTCTGCGAATTCACTTTCAAGCTCAGCGACTTTCATACCATCGTCTTCGCTCATTTCAGGCAAAGAGTAAATACGGTCACGTTCTTGTTTGACTTCCCACAGCTTTCTGTCGCCCATGATTACAACGTCGATAACACTGTATTGTTCAAATGCGAACTGATCTTGGCTCAAAACACCCAGTTTTTCTCCTGGAGTGATAGACACGTTGCCCGAACTTGGCGTTAGTGCGCCACTTAGGATTTTCATGAACGTTGATTTGCCGCAACCATTAGCGCCGATCAAACCATAGCGGTTGCCGTTACCAAATTTAGCAGAGATGTTTTCAAACAGCGGCTCTGCGCCAAATTGCATTGTGATGTTCGCGGTAGATATCAAAGAACTAATTCCTAAGCGTGTACTGACAGATAATTATTAGGCAGAGAGACGTGCCTAAATAAGAAGTACGAAAGTATGGATTAAACATAAAACGAAGCGCGGATTATATAGAGATCAGGATCACATTGTCGAGGTTAAACAGTGAACGGATAGCGAACAATGCACAATTAAATTCATTTCGTCGGTTATTACGCCATAAATAGAAAAATCCCCGCTCATTCCATTAGCAGGGATTCGATATATCAAAACAGAAACGTCAGATTGAGTCAGAACTCATAGACTTAAATCTATTTGGTGATTTTCTTCTGAACGTATTTTTTGCTCACGTCTACAACCGCAACATCTCTAAAGAAGCTTCTACCCAACAGAAGTGGGAAAGAAAGATGCGTTCGGTCAGCTAGCGTGAATTCAGTTTTGTCTTTTAGATCGCCAATTTGAATCGAAGCAACAACCACAGCGCGTCGTTGTGTACCTTCAGCACTTGATTGCTTGATCTTAACCCAACGCTCTACCGGTAAGCTGATCTCTTCAGTTGTGATGCCGTCGTGTTCAATCTTGAACTTAACCCAGTCTTTGCCGTCACGTTCAAAATCAACAATATCAACCGCACTGATTGAAGAGGTCGTTGCACCTGTATCGACACGTGCTTTAAACGCTTCTTTTAAACCAGGAACAAACACCCACTCTTCTTCACCGAGAATCAGTTTGCCGTCACTTGTTTTTCTAACCTTCTCTACTGGTTTTTCAACAGGTGCAGGTTTCACTTCTGGTTCAGTTGGTTTTACTTCTTCAGGTTTCTCAGTAGGTTCCGTTACTTTCTCGCCTTCTGTTGCGTCAGTTTTTGAAGAGTCATCCACAACAGGTTGTTCGATTTGAGGCTTTTGCTCTGGTTCGACAGGAACTTGAGTCGTCGTCGAACAAGCAAACAAGCCACCACTTAACATTAGGGTAATAATCGCTTTCCAATTATACATTCAGTCACCTTCTATTTTGATACGTTGGCTATCGCTTTTGCTACATAAGGAATATGGGATTCAGAAAGACCTGCAATATTGATGCGTCCATCACCAACACCGTAGATGCCATATTCTTCACGTAATTGATTCATTTGAGTTTCTTTAAAGCCTAGTACAGTAAACATACCTTTATGGCTTTCAATGAAATCAAATTGTGACGTGTTATAAGTATTTCGCAATTCATCACATAAACTTTGGCGCAGATTTAACAGACGTTGCTGCATTTCACTCAATTCTTGCTTCCAAATCGTTGTTAACTCTTGATTCTGAAGAATTGTTTTCACCAAAGCCGCACCGTGATCTGGTGGCATAGTGTAAGTTGAACGCGCAAGTGTCAGCAGTTTACCTTTGGCATTGCCAACGTGTTCGCTGTTCTTACCAATAACGATTGCTGCACCTGTTCTTTCACGGTACAAACCGAAGTTCTTTGAGCAAGAGGTAGTAATTAACATCTCTTCCACGTTGTTCGCCATATGTTGAAGACCTTTCGCGTCTTCTTCTAGGCCGTCACCAAAGCCTTGGTAAGCAATATCAACGAACGGTAAGAAACCATTCTTTTGCGATAACTTAGTGATTTCCTGCCACGCTTCAAAGTCGATGTCGGCACCCGTTGGGTTATGACAGCAACCGTGCAGTAGTACCACGTCTGATGGACCCGCTTTTGAAAGGTCATCCAACATTTTTGCAGTATCAACTTGCTTCGTTTCAGGACTGAAGTAATTGTAGTAGCGAACTTTTAAGCCTGCCGCTTCCATCACCGGTTTGTGGTTAACGTAGCTTGGGTTTGAAATCCAAACTGTGGTATCGGGTTGAGAAACTTTCATTAAGTCACCCAACATACGAAGTGCACCACTTGCACCCGGTGTTTGAATCGCTGCAACGCGATCCATTGCAGAAGTCCCTTTAAGCAGCAGATCAACCATGCTCTGGTTGAACTCTTCACAGCCTGCTAGGCCAACGTAAGCTTTGGTTTTCTGAGTCTCAACAACGATATCTTGAGCCTTAGACACGGCCTTCATGATCGGTGTTTCGCCTTGGTCGTTTTTGTAAACGCCAATGCCTAAATCGACTTTATCAGTACGAGTATCGCCGCGGTAAGCAACAGAAAGAGATAGAATTGGATCTAAAGTTGGTTTTGGTAGATGTGAAAACATGAAAGTCACAACCCTTTGAAATTCAAGTAATGGCCTCCAAGTTATCATTTTATTTACAATTTAAGAAACAGAAATTCATCAAAGTTTTGATTTTTAGGAGATAACTCTAGTCGAGACCGGTGCAATCTAATATTCCCTATTCCATATAGTTCAATATTCAATCAATTTACAAATTTAGAACGTCATAAAATAAAACAGCCTCAGCAGAGAAGCTGAGGCTACTAATTTGCGCCAATGTAGTATGACGTTAACTAACGAAAGTCCACTAGAGCCGGAACCGATGAATAATTTGGTTTGAACTGCCACGCCAATCTAACATCGGATCCGCTTTATCTTGTTCGAAACGACCATCAATCAAAGTATCAACATATTCAAGCACTTGCTTCTGATTTTCGTCGAGTTCGTCGAGTTCGTAACCCGTCCACATCCAGATGTCTTTGCCTTCACATTCTGCTTTTACACGCTGAACAAGCTTAAGCACTTCAGACACGTTTGCAGGATGCAAAGGATCACCACCAGAAAGCGACAAGCCACGACGCTTAATTCGCGGATCATTCAGATCAGCAATAATGTGGTCTTGAAGTTCTTGAGTGAACAAATGCCCAGAATCCAACCTTTGCGTCGATTGGTTATAACACCCACGGCACTGGTGTACACAACCTGACACAAACAAGGTGCAACGTGTGCCTGGGCCGTTTACAACGTCGATTGGGTGGTATTGATGATAATTCATAAGGCAGTATTGAAAACTCGTTATTGCTTAATAGTTTGAAGTGAAGTGCTGTCACAGCTGAAGCGAAAGAATTGGTATCGACATAGCATCGATACCAATCTTATTTCTTGAAACGTAGCTCTTCTAAGTAAGCTAGCTAATGATCTTAGAGCTTACTAAAGATGCTTCACGCGGCGTTTAACTTCTTCTTGCTTACCGAAGTTAAATGGTCGTGCATCTGGGCTACCAAGGTAACCACAAACACGACGTGTTACCGATACTTTGGTTGAGTCATGGTTGCCACACTTAGGACACGTAAAGCCCTTGCTTGTACAATCAAATTCACCGTTGTAACCACACTCGTAGCACTCATCAATTGGCGTGTTGGTGCCGTAGTAAGGAACGCGCGTATAGCTGTAATCCCATACGTTTTCTAATGCTTCGATGTTCTTCTGCATGTTCGGGAACTCACCGTAACAGATGAAACCGCCGCTAGAAATTTCAGGATAAGGCATCTCGAAATCGATCTTGTCGTATGGGTTCACTTTCTTCTGCACATCTAAGTGGAAGCTGTTGGTGTAATAACCACGGTCTGTTACGCCATCAATCACACCAAACTCTTTGGTATCGATGCTGCAGAAGCGGCTACATAGGTTTTCACTTGGTGTGCCGTATAGGCTGAATGCGTAACCTGTCTCTTTCGTCCAAGATTCCACTTCACGTTTCATGTACTCCACCAGCTCAAGCGCTTTAGCACGCATTTCGCCATCGTCGTAAAGGTGAACGTCTGTGCCGTAAAGGGCAGTCATCGCTTCGTGAATACCAATGTAACCAAGAGAAACAGAAGCACGGCCGTTCTTGAAGATATCGGCAATAGAGTCGTCGGCTTTCAAACGAACGCCACACGCACCTTCCATATATAGGATTGGAGCAACACGTGCTTTCACGTTTTCTAGACGAGAGATACGAGTTTCTAGAGCACGACGAGCCAACTTCAGTTTTTCATCAAGCAGTTCGTAGAACTTAGCCATATCTTGCTTCGCGTTAATCGCAATACGTGGCAAGTTCAAGCTAACTACACCTAAGTTGTTACGGCCTTCATGAATCAACTCACCATTTTCTTCGTATGTATTCAAGAAGCTACGACAGCCCATAGGCGTTTTGAATGACCCTGTCACTTCTACTACTTTGTCATAGTTAAGAATGTCTGGGTACATACGCTTAGACGCACACTCAAGCGCTAGTTGCTTGATGTCGTAGTTTGGATCTTGCTTCTGGTGGTTCAAACCATCTTTGATTGCAAAAACCAGTTTAGGGAACACGGCTGTTTTACGGTTTTTACCCAAACCTGCAATGCGGTTTTTCAGAATAGACTGCTGGATAAGTTTCGAACCCCAGCTTTCGCCTAGACCAAAACCAAACGTTACGAATGGAGTTTGACCGTTAGCTGTGTGCAGCGTGTTTACTTCGTACTCTAGAGATTGGAACGCGTCGTAGCACTCTTTCTCTGTACGAGAGATAGCAAAAGCTTCTGGGCTATGAATATCCCACTCTTTCGCTAACGATAAATGCTTCTCGTAACTCGCCATTACGTAAGGTTCTAAGACCTCATCGATACGGTTAATCGTAGTACCGCCGTAAATGTGGCTCGCTACTTGCGCGATGATCTGCGCGGTTACCGCTGTTGCCGTAGAAATAGACTTAGGCGTGTCGATTTCCGCGTTACCCATCTTGAAGCCATGCGTTAACATGCCTTTCAGATCGATAAGCATACAGTTAAACATTGGGAAGAACGGTGCGTAGTCTAGGTCGTGGTAGTGAATATCACCACACTCGTGAGCTTGTACGATGTCACGCGGCAAAATATGGGTTTTCGCATAGTGTTTAGCCACGATACCCGCCAGCAGGTCACGCTGAGTTGGGATAACTTTGCCATCTTTATTGGCATTCTCATTGATCAGATCAACATTGCTTTCTTCGATCAAACCTTCGATTTCACGCGTTAAAGCGCTTTGCTTTTCACGTGCAATGTCGCGGTCATGACGATATTCAATGTAGGCACGAGCCAGAGACTTATATGGTCCCTGCATTAGCTCGTTCTCGACCATAGTTTGAATTTCAGAGATATGAACTTCATCGTAGTCTTCGAGCTTCAACTCAACTGCTAATGCCACATTCAGTGCATAAATAGCAATTTCCTGATCGGCTTTGTCTGATGCTGCTTCCACTGCAGCTTGGATGCGATCTCTACTGAATGGAGCTCTTGAGCCATCACGCTTGATTACGATTGATTTCACCACTTCTCCTTACTCTTGAGGTATTCACAGACTTATCCACAAACACACTATATAGAGCGATTTGTTGTTTAACTAACACTAGATATTGTGGCGTATTTAACGAGAACCACCAACTTTGAGTATTGATTTGGATCAATAAAAAGAGAACGCTGACTAAGATCAATTCAATATTATTACGCTAGTTCTCAAGTCGAAAAGAAACAATGTAACAATAAAAAAACTGCTAAAAAGAGTTGAATTTTTGGTAAGTGTTGTAGGATAACGGCTCATCAATATTGGAAGACAAAATTAGGGATATTTGGCATGAAACGACTTCGAAACTGGATAATATTGGGTTGCTTACTCAGTAGCTACGCATTTGCTGAACCTTTGACCATATCCAGTTGGAATATCGAATGGTTATCAACCAACGAGGCTGTGAATAAGTTTTCCGCCCAACGTGATCAAGCCGATTTCGATAAACTTGAAGAATACTTTCAATCCTTAGATGCGGATGTGGTTGCGTTTCAAGAAGTCGATGACGCAGATGCCATTCAGCGCGTGGCTGGCAATCAATATAAGATCTTAATGTCCGACCGAGCATTACCAGAAAATAGTAACCATCAGTTCAAAGAAGTGAATCAATACACTGGCTTTGCGGTTCGTAAAGGAATCACACTGACCGACTACGCTGACTTCCCTCTGGAATCGAGTACTAACAGCAAGCTTAGGTTTGCCAGCTATGTGGTCGTTGAAACAGGCTCAAAACCAATTCACATGTTGTCTGTGCATTTAAAGGCAGGCTGCAGCGGCGCGTATAAGTCGAACCGCGATTGTTCACGCCTAAAAGATCAAGCTCAACAACTGAATAAGTGGATACAACAAAGAGAACGTAACGGTGAAGACTATGCGATCTTAGGTGACTTCAACCATAACCTATCCTACTCAAGAGATTGGATGTGGAAGGATTTAACTGAAAACACGGATGCTCGTTTAGCGACAAGAAAGACCCGTGCGGACTGTAAGGTTCGCTCAAATCGTAATAACCACCGCACACACCAATTCCGCTCTGTAATAGACCACATTGTCGTTAGCGACTCATTGAGTGCGTCACCTGCGAAGCAAAAGGTATTTAAAACGCAAGATGTGCTGGATTACAAACTCAGCGACCACTGCCCAGTATCAACGACCATCAAATAGTCGATAGAGATGTAAAAAGAGGCTGACTAGCTTTGTAACTAAAGCGCGTCAGCCTCTCAAATGCTCATATCAAGCCTACTCGATAAGCGATAGGTTTAACGTTAGCAAGTTTTATTTGTTCGACCTGCAAACCACATTCCCGCCAGCATGCTTATCATAAACACCCACACGGTTGGGTTACCGCCACTGAGACTCGTCACCGCTGGCCCTGGACAAAAGCCTGCAAGCCCCCAACCAAGTCCAAACGCTGCTGAACCGAGAATCAACTTTCTGTCGATTAGCGGGTTGTTACGGCTATCTAGCGGCTCACCATTAAACGCTTTATCACGCTTTTTAATAACTAGGTGGTAAAACGGAGCGAACACCAGTAACGCGCCACCCATCACGAATGCCAAGCTGATATCCCAATTGCCGGTAACATCTAAGAAACCAAGTACTTTGTTCGGGTCAACCATGCCAGAGATGATCATGCCAGAGCCAAAAAGAATACCTGCGACCAAACCGATAACGATAGTAAATGAAGCGTTTTTCATTATGCCCCCAAGCCAATCAGATTCTTGATAAACACGGTTACGATTGCCACACCCATAAATACACAGGTCGCGACAATAGAACGTTTAGATAAACGAGCCATTCCGACAATGCCATGGCCGCTAGTACAACCGTTCGCTGTTTTAGTACCTAAGCCCACCAGAAGGCCAGCAATAATCACTAAAGCGAGATTCATCTCTTCTAACTGTGGAAGTTGGTAGCCCGTCGGAATCAATAGCCAACCGCTTACGACCATTCCCACAACAAAAGCGATGCGCCAGTGTTTTTCGGTGTTTGATGTATCCGCATCTTTACGTTCTTTGTTACTGGTGCCAGTTGGCAATAATCGGCTGACAATGCCACTAATGCCCGCAACTCGGCCAATCCCCAACATTAAAACAATGGCCGACACGCCTAACAACATGCCACCGAAAAAAGCATCCCAAGGAATCAAATTAAGCACAGACCTCTCCTATCCACAAACATCATAAACTCATAACAACCCATAAATTAGAGTTTACTAATAAATATAAATTAGTCAATGCTAATGTAAATTCCCTCGCTTATGCTTATGTTTGTTTGATTTACTATCCAACCAGTACAAAACCACAAAAAAAGCCCTTAGGCGTTAACCTAAGGGCTTATGATTTCATTTGAGCTGTATAACAGTTACTTAGCCTTGTTCTTTTCAGCTATCCACTGAGACATATACTTGGTACTTGCCATGCTGTGGTGCTTTAGCATCGAACCAAAGAAGTTATCCAGTCGATGAGATTCAAGTTCAGAATCTAGCGTAGTCAATCGCTCGATCAATTTGTCACCCAGTTGATTCTGCTCGTAGTGTGCTTCAAGAATTGAGTAACATTGGCTTTGAGCCTTGAGCCACCTCTCTTCATCTTTATAGAGAGTGACAGCATGTTCAACAAACTCGTCGATATCATCAGCAACTGCACCTGGCCATTGCAGTTCGCCTTGCGGTAGCATGCCTTCACTGCCGATCTCGCTGGTTACATTCGGAGTTTGTAGCTTCATCGCATCTAGCAGCTTGCCTTTAATGCCAGCACCAAAACGTAATGGAGCAACACAAACACGCGCATCTTCCATCACTTCTTGAGCGTCTTTCGCCCAACCTTTGATATGGAAACCGGTTTTAGGGTTATGCAAAGCCGTTGCTTTCGGAGGCGGATAAGATCCGTAAATATGAAGTTCAGTGTCAGGTAACTGCTTACGAATCTTCGGCCAAATCTTCTGTAACTGAAGCACAGCATCCCAGTTAGGCGCATGTCTAAAGTTACCTATCGTCATGAAATGCTTACGCTCTTCATAGCTTTTCGTACTTTCAGGCAGCGTAGTGAGATCAACCATGAAAGGTAGATGATGTAATAACTTTGGATCGATATTGAACTCAGATTGCAGCAATTCCATCTCGTAGCTTGAGATGATCAACGAAAGATCACAGCGTAGAATCGCGGCAATTTCACGTTTCGCCAAATCACTGTACAGGTGCTCTTTCGTTAACTCTGTCTCTTTCTTAACAGCTTCATGTCGAGCATTACGCAGAAACTGTAAGTCTTCCGTATCCAGTAACTTAAAGGCATTCGGACATACCTTCTCAACACGCCAACCGAACTGCTCTTCCATCATGAAACGGTCAAACATAACAACGTCCGGTTGCAACTCTTCGATGTACTGGTCAAAGCTATCGCAATTTAGCTGAATAGATTGGCTTGTGATGCCCTCTTCAGAGAGATCAATCATGTGCTCGGTTTCTTGAGCTGGCGTTGCGAACTCAACAGACCAACCTTGTCTCTTAAATAGACGTAAAAGAGACATCATATGGCTGCCAGCCGCCGATGAATTCGGTTCTGGCCATACGTAGCCAATTGCTAAAACTTTCTTCAAAACACTTCCTAAGAAATAACAAAAGGGACTGTAGAAGTCCCTAATAAAACGTAAATCGATTTATACCGCTGATTATAATTAGTTTTAAAACTCAGCGATCAGATTCGCTCACCTACATTGCGAGCTATCATAAGCACTTCATCCGCAGAGTACAGGTTCGAAATCGTCGTTTCGACTTCTGCGCCCAACGTTGATTGATAAAGCTTTTGTGCAAAGTTGTCTGCTCTGGTGGTCACTAATACATGTTTTAGTGTCGAGCCTTGCTCTGCTAGCTTCTGCTTCACTTGCGGCAAGGAGTCTAGAACCAGCTTTTTACCCAATCCTTGCCCCTGCGCGCTCGGTAACACAGCAAGTTGCTCTAGTTCCAAAACAGCTTCAGGTCTAAACCCACTCTTTTGCACCCAAATAATGTAGCCGACAATCTTGCCTTCGTTCTCGGCAACGAAGTTAAGAAAGCGTGGCGCAGCATTTAAGTTACATTGTAACCAATATTTTGAGCTTTGCTGTCGGACAAAAGTAGCTTGGTGAACTAAAGCCGCCCCATCGAGGTCGGCTTCTGTCATAAAACGAACTTGCACCATGCTGCTACTCGTTCTCAGAATTAGGACGCGTTTTACAGTGTAAAATGGCTCTTTCTAAAAGCTCTAAAGCCGACTTATCCGCTTCTGGCAGCTTAGCGTCCGATTGGCCTAACGGTTCAACTCTGCTACCCCATTTAATATGACCAGCACCCCAAGTTAAACCGGCACCGAATGCCGCTACAAGGATGTTTGAGTTAGGTTTAACAAAGCCTTGCTCTAATGATTCACACAATGCAATCGGCACAGTCGCAGCCGACGTGTTGCCGTAGTTTTGAATGTTCACGAACGCTTTCTCACGTTCAATGCCCGCCATATCACACAGAGTTTGAATGATTCGGATATTTGCTTGGTGTGGAATCACAACATCGATGTTGTCTGTTGAGATACCAGTGCGGCTCAATACTGTGTGTGCTGCTGCACCCATGCCTTTAACCGCACGTTTGAAGATCTCTTTACCTACGAAATCAAAGTCCCAGTAACCGTTATCAGCAGCGAAGCGATCCATAGAAGTACCGAACTTTGGTACTGCTAAAATATCGCGGCCTTCCGCGTCACAACCGATTTGAGCTTCTTGCAGGCCAACTTGCTCTTCAGTGCGAGATAGAACCACAGCGCCAGCGCCATCACCGAATAGAACCGCAGTATCACGCTTGGTCCAGTCAATGAAGAATGAAAGACGTTCTGCGCCCACAACGATCGCATTGCGGTAGTTGCCCGCTTGAATTAATCGAGTCGCAGTTTCAACACCGTAAATAAAGCCAGTACATGCCGCATTAAGGTCAAAAGCCGCTGCGCTCTTGATGCCTAGGTTCTGTTGAACTTTAGACGCAGTATTTGGAATAAGAGAGTCAGGGCTGCACGTTGCGATGATCACGAGGTCGATATCTTCGGCAGTAAGGCCAGCACACGCCATTGCGTGTTGAGCAGCAACAGTCGCTAGTTCAGAGGTATTTACATGACTGATACGACGGTTTTCGATACCAGTTCGAGTACGAATCCACTCGTCAGACGTATCAATGAAAGTGCTTAAATCATCATTGGACAGCACGGCTGGTGGCAGACACTTTCCCCAGCCAGTAATCTCGGCGTAAAATTTTGTCATCATTTACCTGTTTATTGTTTGTTTTTATTTAAGTATCGTATTCTTGTTTTAAACAGTATAAGCGTTCCGTGCGTGATTCGTAAATCGCGTTAGACACGGAGTTGCAATAAAAAGAGAAAGTTATGTCTACATTCAACACACGTTGCCCTTCTTGCGGTGGCGTAAACCGAGTTCCTTCAGAACGAATTTCAGAAAGCCCAACTTGTGGTAAATGCAAAAACGCATTACTAGATGGCGCGCCAATCGAAGGCACATCATTGAATTTCCAATCTATTTTGAACAGTTCACAGCCTGTGGTTGTCGATTTCTGGGCAACATGGTGTAACCCATGCGTGGGCTTCGCCCCTGTGTTCAGCGACGTCGCAAAAGAGCGCTCTGGAGATGTTCGATTCGTTAAGATTGATACCGAAGCTCAGCAGCAGCTTGCGGCAATGTACCAAATCAGAAGTATTCCTACTGTGATGGTATTTAAGGACGGTAAACGTGTCGACACGATCAACGGTGCGTTACCAAAAGGTCAATTTGATCAATGGCTTAATCAAGCTTTAACTAAGTAAGTTTGTTTCGATTCTTTCAGTAATCAACAAACAAAATAGGTTAAGGCCCCTTAATGGATAAGGCTCCTTAACCTATTGTAAATCCACCTGTTATTTCTAATCTGTGTTTCTAACCCGTCATTTCCTGTTCTGTGCTTTCATTCGCGCCTTGCTTAATTAGACTGCCTTTCTTATCCAAGTTATATTGGCTTTTAATCTGATCAGCGACTTTCTCAGCAATCATTATGGTTGGCGCATTGGTATTGGCCCCGACTAATGTTGGCATAACCGACGCATCAATGACTCTTAAGTTGTTCAACCCATGGACTTTAAGATCTCTATCCACCACAGCTAATGAATCACCACTAGGTCCCATTTTACAGGTTCCAACAGGATGATATTGGGTATCAGCGCGGTTACGGATGTCTTGCTCGATAGCCTTGTCATCATTGGCATCGACAGGATAAAAAGTATTGCCACGGATATCATCGAACGCTTCGCTTTCTAGCATTTGATACTGCTTCTTCCAGCCTTTAATCATGACGTCCATGTCTTCGGGGTGACTGAAAAAAGCAGGGTCGATCTTAGGCGGATCATACGGATCGCTACTATTGAGCGTTACCGTGCCTACGCTTTTCGGGCGTAGCAAGGTGACATGGGACGTAAACCCATGACTGGTATGTATTTTTCGGGCATGGTCATCAACCACAGCAACCACAAATACAAACTCTAGATCCGGCACGGCAATATGGTCTTCTGAACAAAGAAAACCTATCCCTTCTGCAAAATTACTGCTCATCTTGCCGCGGCGTTCTTTGTGCCATAGCGGTAAAGCTTTGGTCATTTCAGAGGCCATATGCAGCGAAATACCAAATGTTTCACGCTTTTCACTACATTTGTACGAATGGACTAAGTCGATATGGTCTTGAAGGTTCTTGCCCACTCCAGGCAATTCATGAACCTGTTCGATGCCATGCGTCTCTAGCTCAGCTTTAGCGCCGACACCCGAGAGCAACAGCAATTGGGGGGAACCAAAGGCGCCAGCGGATAGAATGACTTCTTTGTTGCATTGGATCTGATAACGCTTGCCGTTAGAACCATACTCGACACCAACCGCCTTCTTGCCTTCAAACAAGACCTTATGTGTGGTTGCTTTAGTTACCACAGTGAGGTTGGGACGCGATAGATTCGGTGTTAAATACGCCTTGGCAGCACTACATCTTTCACCATTCAGCTGAGTCACCTGCGTCGGCATTGCACCAAACTGAGCGGCACCGTTGATGTCCTCATTGCGAGGAACACCTATCGATTCACACGCGGTTAAATAGCGTTCCAACATTGGGCTTGGCGACCTAAGGTTTGCCACATTCAATGGACCACCTTGACCGTGATATTCATCTTGGTGGACTTCGTTATTTTCTGCTTTCTTAAAGTAAGGCAGACACGATTCATAGTTCCAGCCAACATTACCTAAGCTTTCCCAAGTGTCGTAGTCATAGCGATGTCCACGGGCGTACATCATGGCGTTGATAGAGCTAGAACCACCGAGTGTCTTACCTCTCGGTTGATAGCCCTTACGACCATTTAAACCCGGCTGTTTAACGGTCTCGAAAGCCCAGTTGTTGAGCTTGGTTGGCATCATCGCCACAACACCCACTGGAGTATGGATAAATGGGCTCGTGTCTTTGCCACCAGCTTCCAACAAACAAACGGTCGTGTTGGGATCTTCAGACAGTCTAGAAGCCATCACACAACCTGCGGAGCCTCCGCCTACGATAATAAAGTCATAGTTATCCATTGATTGCCTCCGCAACTTCTAGAGGATGCAACTCTCGCTTCAATATTTTACCTGTTGCCGTCATGGGTAACGCATTACGAATGAACACTTTACGAGGATATTTGTAATCCGCGAGTTGCTCACGACACCAAGCCATCAAGGCTTTGCTATCACATTGTGTATGCTCGTGAAGCACCACGTGGGCATGAATCTCTTCACCGAGCTGATCATGGTGCTCACCGACCACCGCTACCATTTCCACATCAGGGTGACACATCAATACTTCTTCGATTTCTCTCGGATAAACGTTGTAACCGCCTCGGATGATCATGTCTTTCACACGATCAACAATGAACAAGTTACCGTGCTCATCAACGCGCCCGATATCACCCGTTAAAAACCAACCATCTCGGATCGCTTCTGCCGTCGCTTCCGGTCGTTGATAGTAGCCTTTCATAACACTTGGGCTCTTAATGCACACTTCGCCCAATTTTCCCATTGCGACGGAGTTGCCTTGTACATCAGTAATCTTGATAAGGTGACCACACAGCGGCTGACCAACACTGCCCGACAGACGATCACCATCAATGTGATTGAAAGTCGCGACTGGCGCCGTTTCAGATAGCCCGTATCCTTCCAATACCGGTAATTCAAAGCGAGACTCAAACTGACGAATAACCTCAAGTGGCATGGAAGCACCACCAGACACGCCAAGCCTTAAGCTATGTTTAACCTGTTCAGACCGTTTGCTTGTTTTTTCTGAACTATCAGGAGACTCTTCTCCCGCCTTTAGCAACGCGATATACATAGTAGGAACGCCAGCAAAGACACTCACTTTGTGATTAATGATCTGATCGATCACCAGAGATGGCTCAAAGCGCGGAATCAGGACCATGGTTGAACCCGTCAACACGCTCGCGTTCATCATGACGGTTTGGCCAAAACTGTGGAACAGAGGAAGCGTAGCCATGGTCGTGTCGCTGTATTCCAATCTCATAAGATACTGTGACGACATCGCATTGGTTTGCATGTTGGTGTGTGAAAGCTCAGCGCCCTTTGGCTGGCCTGTGGTACCCGAGGTATACAGGATGACTGCGGTATCATCGCCATGACAAGCTACAGACTCATACGCATCCAAAGGCTGTGCCAGCCAATCTGCAATCGTTTCTTGATGATCATGGTTTTCTGACAGAGTGGATGTTGCGCCGCTTGGTATTGGCATATCCACGAAATGTTCGCAGTTATCTGCCTGCGCAAAACCTTTTAATCCATAGCGCCCAATGGGTAACTCTTCACTGCCCTCAAAACAAAGGTAGGCTTTCGCATCAGAGTCATTGAGGTGATAAGCGATCTCTCTGGCCTTAAACAACACGTTTAAAGGCACTACGACACAGCCCGCTTTTAGAATGCCGTAATAAGCAATGGGGAAATAAGTCACATTAGGACACGACAGCGCAACCTTATCGCCCTTTTTTAACCCAAGTCGTTCTAAATTGGCAGCTACCTTCCCAGCAAGTTGTTCCAACTGAGCGAAGCTGACTTCATCCGTGCCCATACGCAGAGCGGCTTTAGTTGGAAACAGCGAAGCGCTGCGTTCCAAGTTAACAGCAAGATTGTGCATCCATGATCTCCTTATTTGGCTAGACCTAGCGGTCACATTCGCCTTAGACGTTTTAATCGTTGTAATAAGTGTTGTCTTTGTTGCTATCAGAGCCTGCACATTGGCGTGTAATGTAGGTAAGAGTATTTATTGCGCAATATAGTAGGAATTGAGCAACATGTTGAGACGCTCCAATGTGCAACCCATCAAATTACAACATTTTGATAACATTTCTAACAGGTTTCAAAAAGACAAAAACCGGTGATATTCGGACATAGCTCAATCAGACCTTGTAAAACCTTGCATACATAAAGCAAAAGTTTGAACAAGCTTGGGAAAGTGAGAACAAGCAACAGGCGTAAATGTTAAAAGTTCGGTTAAGATGACGATATTCAACAAGAGGCATCCTATGGAATACACCGCAGTCTACGAACCCGATATGCAAGCATTCGGTATTCTTGATCTTCAATTACTGCATCGCTATATGTCACCCGCGCTTAATATCGAAGCGTTGTTGGAAGGCAGTAACATTGATGACCTTCAGCTCAACACGCCAGACACGCACATTACTTTGGCGCAAAAGTTGGCGGTGTTTAGCAATGCACTAGCGAATACTGACGAAGGCGGTTTAGGGTTAAGAGTCGGCCAACAAGCACGGTTTAGCGACTTTGGTGTTCTAGGTTATGCAGTATTCAGTAGCGAAACGCTATTAGATGCTTTGCTGATTGGGTTTAAATATCTGAAACTTGCTGGTCCAGTACTCAGAAAAACCATGTCGGTCGAAGATAACGTTGGATACTTCAGAGCAGAACAGCTGATCGACTTAGACTCCGTGCTGCCATTTTGTTGCGAATATTGGTTCTCAGCGATTCAAAGCCTGTGTGAAGAAGTGCTGCAACAGCGCTTTCCATCACAAGTGATCCGTTTCCCTTATCCGAAGCCAGAATACGGTGATCTTTATACAGAAGTTTTTCGTTGCCCTGTTGAATTCAATAGTGACCGCCTCGAATGGCAATTTGATGCAACCAGCTTGTACTCGCCTCTTCCCACTGCAAATACCATCACATTGCAGATGTGTCTTAAATCATGTGACGACATGTTGGCAAAAGTCAGTTCATCCACCAGCCTTAAAGAAAAGGTCTCGCAAATGTTGCTTGAGAGGCCAGGAAGTTATCCATCGATAGAATCAATCTCGTCAGAACTGGGGATGTCTTCCCGCACACTGCGCCGTCATCTTAAAGCAGCCGATACCAGCTACCAGAAGATACTCGACCATGTTCGCTTTCATCTTTCGCGACACTATCTATCGTCCACCAAAATGAGCATTGAGGAAATCTCTGAGCGTGTCGGATTTTCAGATAGCGCGAACTTTCGTCATGCCTTTCGCAAATGGAGTGGAAGCTCGCCACGCCAATACCGTAAAGAAGCGGTCTAATAAAAAATAACGCATTCAATTAGATTCTAGTGACAATAATTAATATGTTATCGCCTTATCCATTAAACGACCGATGAACAAAGGCTTAACGGCTTTTTGACCACATAAAATCTCGTCCAATCACTAGGGCGCGTTGACCTTTCGTGGTTAAATTTTGTTCGGGTGGGAACGCCTAGTCAAAAGCGTTTTAATCGCGGCGAGGGGGAAGTAGCCTAGTCATTCTAAGCAAATCCCCCTCAACAAAGAGTAAAACGCTTTTTGCGGGGGCGCCCAGCTCGAACCCTTCGGGCAGCGGTATTTTAGTTTCGTTAGTCGATAAATTTCTTTTATCTTAACGACCATTTTTATTCGTTTTACCCAATTCAGTTTCTCCCCCATAGTCGCGGAAAATTCATCGTTTCTCACACTTTCGGAGGCTCCTGCATTGGACAACATCCAACCAACAACTCGCATAACCGTTCCAGTTATTGCACTGTCTTTCTACGCGATCGCTTCAGGCTACTTAATGAGCTCTTTGCCATTAATGCTGTCTGAATATGGCCTAGACAGTAATCTATCGAGTTGGTTGGCGAGTGCCTTTTACGCAGGTCTTCTAGCGGGTACGTTATTGATTGAGCGCGCCATTGCTCGTATTGGTCATCAAGACGCATTCGTAGTGGCACTGAGCGTGTTCATTGCAACGATCCTCGTATTGCCATTGATCTCACATCAAGCGGTATGGCTATTGGCTCGTTTTGTTGCTGGTGTTGCGGTAGCGGGCATCTTCGTAATCGTTGAATCATGGCTTATGAGCGGTGACGAATCACAACGTGCTAAACGCCTAGCGATTTACATGTGTTCTCTGTACGGCGGTTCTGCAGTTGGTCAGCTAGGTATTGGTTACCTAGGTATCACTGGCGGCGTACCTTTTATCGCGATGTTCACTCTGCTATTTGGTGCGATCATTGTGCTGATGTACGGACAAGCAACACCACCACAGATTCACGATGCTCAGTCTCTGTCTCTAAAACAGGTCAGCAAATTGAGCCACAGCGCTTTAATTGGATGTATCGTGTCTGGGCTTACACTGGGTGCTATTTACGGTTTAATGCCAGTAGAGCTTGCTCAACGTAACATTGCGCATGAAGACATTGGTGGTTTGATGGCTTTAGTGATCATGGGGGGTATGGCTGTACAACCGATGGTGACTTGGTTATCCCACCATGTAGGTCAAGTGTTGTTAATGGCTCTGTTTTGCCTACTAGGAGTTGCAAGCATTGGCGTACTAACGATCAATCATGACTTCTACGTACTAGGCATGAGCCTGTTCGTGCTAGGCATGGCGACGTTCGCACTTTACCCAATTGCAATTAACTTGGGCTGCCGTAATTTAGATCCAAGCTACTTGGTGTCAGTGACTCAAATCATGCTGCTTTGCTACAGCATCGGTTCAGTTGCGGGTCCAATTGTGGCAGACAGTTTCATGGATTCTCAAGCAGGATTATTCACTTACCTGTTCGCGTCTCTGCTAGCGACAACGATCTACATGCTGATCGCAAGCCTTAAACGCTCTCCACTGCAAATCGCTGGCGAGTAATCGATTCTAATCACTTAAGATTAAACGATACACTGAGGGGCTCTTCATCAAAGACGATAAGTCTGAAGGAAGCGCCCTTTTTTATTCACGAGTTTTAAAGTTAGCGTATCAGGCGATGACTTTTACGATATTGGCTCGGTGATAGACCAAAATGCTTCTTAAATCGATGTGAGAAGTTATATGGGTCTTTATAACCCAGACGATTGGCTATCATTGACACCGACCAATCTTGCTGCTTCAACAAACTGGTCGCTTTGTCCATTCTCAGCTGAATCAATTTGCTGCGCGGAGAAACATTAAACAGCGACTTCGTGACTCGATTTAACTGTTCTTCACTGATAAACACACGCTCGGCCATGCCTGCTACTGTCCACGCTAAATGCAGACTGCTCTCGATTTCGTTGTATAACGCCTGAACACGTGCCGTGGTGCTGGTCGATTTAGGTTCAAACCCTGTTAACGTGCGGATGATTTCGCTCATCAGCAGCTTTCTGTAACTTGCCCTGCCACCAATTTCAAAGTGAACCAAGTTCATTAGTGACCAGATTTGTTCGCACTCGCCGAAAGGGACAATGCTCTGACCCAAGCTCGCGATATGTTGCCACTGAGGGGTATCAGGCGTTAGCATCCACGCCATTTTCCAATAGTTGTATTGAGGATCGAGTTCAAAGCGAAATGGGGTTCCAGCAGGAAGAACCACCAGCGTGTATGGCGTAATCGCTTGTACTGAGGTTGCAGTGGTAAGGAGCCCACCCCCTTCTTGTGTAAAAATCAAAGTATGAACATTGACAGATTCACGTTCAACCCAATACGCGTCATGCAGCTTTGCCATACCACCCATGTAGACACCACAGCTTTTCATTTCCGGGATATCTTCAACGGTTAAAAAACGTTCTTTACATTGTTCCGCGAGAAAAACATCATCTTGCCACGTTGATTTAGGCTTCATGATATCAATGACGGATTCGCACAGGTTTTGTTGTTTTTTAAACATGTTGTTACTTCGCTCAAATCACTATAGTTCTGCCATAAATCGGAGAGCTTATGACAACTAACATCAACCCTAACTCATCTATGAACAACAAGCCAGAGAGCATCTTACCTCGTATCGTTAAACTTGGTTTGCCTGTTGCTTTGCAAAGCGCGCTGGTTGCTATTCTTGCCCTTGCTGACGTATTAATGGTCAGTGATTTTGGCATGGAAGCAGCTGCCGCTGTGGGAATTGCATCAAAATGGCACTTCGTTGCTATTATGATTATGGCAGGGTTGGCCTCAGCAAACGGAACATTAGTCGCTCAATATTGGGGAAAGAACGACCGTAAAAGTGCGCGCACAGTGTCATCTATCGCGATGGTATTTGGCTTAAAAGTTCTGCTGCCTGTGACTGCAATCATCACTCTTGGTTCCCAATTTTTGATGATGTTGCAAACCAGCGATCAAACCGTGATTGAACTTGGCGCAACTTACCTTTGGTATGGATTCCCAGTTCTGCTGCTGACTCACATTGTGGTCGTGGTAGAAGCAAGTATGCGCTCATCAGGTGACACTGTAACACCACTATTGCTTGGTGCGGTCACGATTGCTCTCAACATCGCACTTAACTTCGTGCTCATCAAAGGTGCCTTCGGTATTCCAGCGATGGGCGTTGCAGGTGCGGCATTGGCAACAACCCTAGCGCGCTTGATTCAAGTGGGCTTGATGTATGGCTACATGCGTATGCGTAACCACTGGTTGTTAACCACGCCTAGCTCACCACATCGTCCGTCATTGTGGTTGTCTTACCGTCGTATTGCGCTGCCATTAACCATGAATGCGGTGTTATGGGCAATGGGTACCATGGCTTACCAAATGATCTTTGGTCATATGGGTACAACGGAGCTCGCGGTATTCTCAATGCTCGCGCCTTTTGAGTCGCTGTGTTACTCGATATTCTTTGGTATTTCTGTAGCGTGTTCAGTGCTACTTGGCCATTCACTCGGTCGTGATGAGTTTGATGACGCTATGAGCATGGGGCTGACGTTCATTAAAGCCGTGGTTGGTTTTGGTGCGGTTGTCGGTTTGATGCTGTTTATGGGTAAAGAGCATGTTCTATCATGGCTAAACCTGACCACAGACGCTTTATACCCGCTTGCTTCGCCAGCGATGATGATCATGTGCTTTGCAGTTGTAATTCGCATGCTCAACATGGTGATCATTAACGGTATTATTCGTGCTGGTGGTGATAATGCGTTCTGCCTTCGTATGGATTTCATCGCGATGTGGATGGTGGGCATTCCAGTATGTGTTTATGGCGCGTTTGTCGCTGGATGGGACTTCAAATACATCTATGGTCTGATGTTAGTAGAAGAAGTGGTGAAATTGGCTATCTGTTCACACCGTTACTTGAGCCGCCGCTGGATCAACAACCTAACGGTGACCTACGAAGAACCACAAGCGGCTTAACCTCATGAAGCTAGATGCCTTCTGAACAAGAAGATAAAAAACAAAAAGGTCTGAGAAATCAGACCTTTTCGTTTCTTCAGCAACCACTTGGAAACGCCAGTTACTCCTTATTCATTCGAATATGGCGGTTCGACACATTCGGCAATGGCTTTTCCGGTACTTTGCGTTTTTCATGAATCAGATGTCGAATCGCTAAAATAGGATGCTTAAGTAGCATTCTTGGCCCAGCATAGCGCATCACTAAACGCATTTGCTCTTTCGGATCCGGTTTATAGCAATGAATCGGACACTTATTACAAGTCGGTTTTGCGTCGCCATAAGGACATCTATCCAGTCGTGTTTCGGCATAACGCAACAGTTGCTCACACTCCTCACATAACGCGTTATTCTGACGAACTTCACCGTGGTGATCTTTGCAGTAGATATGCACCATCGCAATAACGGTTTTGTACTCCGTTGCGAGCTCGCCTTGTAGAATATTGTTATGTTGGAACATGTTTTAATTACCTAATGAGAAACCGTACAGGTTGAGATTAACGCTTCCGCTTATTACATCTTCAACTCGCTCGAACACAAAGCCTAACTTAGTCAGTAGTGCGATACTTCGAATGTTATCAGAGGTTGTGATGGCAACTAAATGATCGATATCAGCATTCTGCTTAGCTTGTTCAATTATCGCCTCCGCAGCTTCTTGGGCAAAACCTTGACCATAAAACTCAGGAACAAAACCGTAGCCAATATCATGCGACTCTAAGGTGTCTCTTTTTATCAATCCGCAGATACCAATTGGCGTTGAAGTCTCCTTGATTTCAACCATCAACAAGCAGACACCCTTCTCTTGATGCATCTTAAGGATGTTGTTTTCGATGTACTCCACAGCCTTTTCTGTGTCGTTGATTTCCTTATCACCAATGTAACGCAGGAAATCTTCTGAGCTGTACAATCGTTGAATAAACGCCGCATCTTGAGGTGTGATCATTCTTAATCTTAAACGTTCGGTCTCGACTGCCTGCATAGTGATATTTTCCTTGCTGAATACCATGTAAATATTGAGTTCTAGAGCTAAAATGATTATCCTCCACCGCCTAAACTAAATACAAGGCTATGCAGCAATGAACCGTAAGAAAAAAATTAATCAAATTCTAAAAAAGAAGCAGAAACAGGCGAATTCTAAACTGCATAGTAGCAACAAGCCTCGCTACATTTCTAAAGCTGACCGCGCAAAAATGGAAGCTGAAGAACAAGCGAAAGCAGCTCAAGAGCAAGCTGAAGGTTCAGTCGAAGCAACTGTTGAAGCTGAAGAGACACAAGCTACAGAGTAAGTTTAAACTCGCAGTCCTCTTGTCCAACTCTCCGAACTGAGTCAACGGACAAGAACAAAAAAAGCAGCCTCTATTTTAGGCTGCTTTTTTGATCCTACCATTTTAATCGCGCTGATTAGCCTTTGAATGGCTGTACTTCCCAACGGGCAAACGGTGCTTTTGTGTTGATTCCTGCTCTACCCCAACGATCAACAGAATCCACCACTAAAATACGCTCATTCGGTACCAACGATTTAATCAAGTTACTTGGCTTTTTCGCTGTGACTAACCATAGAGCATCGTCTTCTGAAAACATCTCTTTAAGCTTGGCTTTGTCTTCGTCTGTCCACTCAAGCTCGGCTTTGAACATACGCTCTTCAACAAACAATTGGCTGCCAGAGGCGAAATCTTCCAAGCTTTCTGAAAGCAACAATACTGAATCTACGTCATTATTTAGCAATACCGCTTGCTGCTTGTTGATCAGTTCACGAACATCCAACATCACACGTTGTAAGTTGCTATCAATCGTTTCAGCTTGTGTCGGCCACAGCAACTTAAAGTCGTCAGCCACAATCGCCGCCATACGCGTTAAGTTAGTCGGGTTTAACCACGCGTATTTAGACACATCACCATTCGACAATGTAAGCGCCGCAACGCCTTGTGCACGCGGTGTAATTGCTTGAGCCGCATCTACTTCCACCAAACGGATATTCCCTTGTCTTGCGTATACAAACGTAGGGTCAGCTTGCCAGATCGATGATAGCGTTACCGCAACGGTTGCCTTTTCGCCGGATTGAAGCACTTTACTCGCACCCTTGGTACCAAACCAATTCGGCAGACGGTCAATACCGTAGCGCTTGGGTGGCAGGTATTCGGTCGTAATGTCTGTGCCTTTGGTTAGCTCTGTCGCCAATGCATAAGTCACAGGTGTACTGGTTAGGATATCTTCTGCATTCACATTCAGTGACATCACAGAACCCGCCATTAACACACTACCAAGTACACTCACTTGAGCCGTTGCTTTTACTGAGCTAGCGATACGATTCATTAAACAAGTCATGATTACGCCTTTCTTACAATTCGGTATAGCGTTGCTGCTAGGAAAAACGTTGCAGAAACGATGATGATTGACGCGCCCGATGGCACGGGCAGTTTTAGTTCCATAGGCAACACAGTTCCAACCAAACATGCGATTGTTGCAAGTAATGCCGAAAGCAGTACAAAGCTTCCCATACGTTTAGTCAGCAATCGAGCGGTCGCACCTGGAATCAGCAATAACGCACCTACTAAAACCGCGCCCACGATCTTTACGGCTGCAATTGTCACTAAGGTGATCATCATGACAAACAAGTAATCGTAAAAGCTGGTGTTGTAACCACGAACCTTTGCTATATCAGGGCTGATACAAGTCAAGAGAATGCGGTTGAACGTCGGTATCAAGAGCAAGATGATGATCGCGCAGCTACCCGCAAGAATCGCTAAGTCTTGGTCTGTTACGGTAAGAATCGAGCCAAACAGTACGTTTTCAAGCATGTGGATGTTGATCTTACGAGCAACGTACATCAGCAATGCCGCGCCGACCGCTAGTGCTAGCGCTAGAAACACACCAACTAAAGTATCGTATGGTACGTTAGTTCTGTTTCTTACAAAGTGAAGAAGCAGAGCGAAGATCATACAGAAGCTAAACAGACCAATGATTGGGTTTTCTGGCGGCTCACCAAGCAAAACACCAATAGCAATACCAGTTAATGCTGCGTGACCGACGGCTTCTGAGAAAAAAGCCAGACGCTTGGCAATCACCAAAGTACCAAGGCCACCTAACAGAGGGCCAAGCAATAACGCTGCAACAAGAGCATTGACCATGAAGGCATACATGAAACTGTCTGATAACCAGCCCGCTTCCACACCACTAATGGCAAGTTGTCGTAACCAATCCATTACGTCACCTCCTGAGATTTAGTGATGGCAGAGCCACTGCTGTAGTGCTGGAATAGGCTCTCGATTTTACTCGGGTGTAATACTTCTTCATGTGGACCACTATCAACCAAGAATCGATTCACAACATGTACGTTCGCTTCAAGTCGACGCACTGCCGTGACATCGTGGTGTACCGCAAGGATCGTACGACCTTCATTAACACACTCGCGAATCAGCGATTCAAGGTAACGAACACCCTGCTCGTCCATACCTGTGGTTGGTTCATCTAAAACGAGTAGGCTTGGGTTATCCAGCAATGCTTGCGCAAACAACACACGTTGCTGCTCACCACCCGATAACTGCCCCATGCGGCGGTCGCTACGAGTCGCCATACCAACGCGATCTAACTGTGCGAGTGCAAGATCCAGTTGCTTAGATTTACGACGCCAAAATAGAGGGATTCGCGTTTGATTAAGCAGTACGAAGTCCATGACCGTCAAAGGCAAGCTAGACTCGAAGGTCGCTTTTTGCGGAACGTAACCAATACTCGGCTTTTCTGGCCAGTGGATGTTGATCTGACCAGAGAAAGGTGTAAGGCCAAGTACAGAGCGCAATAATGAAGTTTTACCGCCTCCATTTGGTCCCATGATCACATGACACTCACCCGCTTTAAGTTCGAGCGAGATATCATCAAGAATTACGTTGTTATCGTATTGCAGACCGAGTTTATTAATTGAGATTGATGGACCTAACATTATGCGTTCCCGCTTTTAGCTTGGTTCGCCGCCGCAAATTTCATGGCTTCAATTAATGTTTCAAGGTTCTTCTTCATCTCAACTTCTACTTTATCGTCTTCGTATTCGCCGTGCGTCATGTGAGAAAAACGGTAAAGCTGAACGCCTGTTTCCGCTTCAATCGTGTCAACAAAACGGTTTGGCATGTTTAGCTCGTAGAAAAGAACATCAATGCCTGATGCGCGGATCTTCTCGATCGTCTCTTGCAACTGGCTAGCACTTGGCTCGACACCGTGTGCAGGTTCGATTACTGCTGCGACATCCACACCAAACTCTTGAAGGATGTAGCCATAAGCATTATGTGTGGTCGCGACCTTCATACCTGATGTATCGAGTTCGCCCAGTGACAACATCGCATCACGCTTCATAAAGCGGAACTGCTTAGCGTATTTACGCGCATTCTTGCGATAAAAAGCAGCGTTGTCTGGGTCGAGCTTAGACACTTCACTCGCGATGGTGTAAACCTTTTGAATCGTTGTCGAAAGCCCAACAAAGGTATGCGGATTAACGGCACCTTGACCAACAGACTGACCAAGAGCAGGAAGTAGAGGCACTTCTTTGTTTGCTTCGATCACCACTAAGTCATCACGTTGCGCTGCTGAAATCACTTTAAGCGCGAAGTCATCGTGACCAATACCGTTTACTACGATTGCATCCATCTGGCTCAATCGTTTTAAATCATTGGGTTGTGGTAAATAGTTATGTGGGTTGAAACCTGCGTCAACCAAAGGAAGAATGTTCACTTTGTCGCCTACTACTGCTTTTACGTAGCTGTAGTAAGGCTGAAGCGTGATACCAATCGTCAGCTTATCGCTGTCGATCTTATATTCTTTTGCCAATGCATTGGGTGCCATGAACACCGCTAATAACGACATGAACAGAGTCATAATTCGCATAGTAATTCTCTTATTATTAGTGAGCATCGCTTTCATGATGCTGTTCAATTTCTGATTCGTTCACAACCATTTTCCAACCAGTAGACTCAAGCGTGTGTTGGTCAAAAGTAGCGGGCTGTTTCGCTACACCACCCAAGAAGATCCAGATTTCAGGAGAAACGCTGTTCGCGTTTAAAATAAAAGAATCCGCAGAACCATGATCGGTTGGTTTAGCTTGTACACTTGGTGTCGCAGATTCACTTGGAGTAGAGAAGTAATAACCTCGCTCGTCCAGTACCCAAGCATGAGAGCCTTTGCGCTTCCAACTCTGATCTTCTACAAACGGGGCAACCCATTCATCTTTAAGTGATGCAACACTCGGCCATTCACCATCTGAGTCCATGCGCAGATCACGAATTTCTTCATGAGCCAAACGCAGCTCTGATAGCATCGCCAAGTTTTCTTGTTCAACATCAGTCACAAGAATTTGATGATCAAATACTGCTTTAACGTGAGATTCTGCCTGATGAAATGGGATCGTGACGGTTGCAAAGCAAAGGATGAACACAATGATCAGTCCTACCCATTTGCCCTCTCTACCGCCCGTATCAGCACGTACGCTTTGAATCATCATTTTTCGCTGATCTCAACAACATCAACTTCAACGGGAAACTCATGGCCTGAATCGAACACAAGGTAGAACTCAGTGTCAGGGTGTGGGAATTCAACGATAGAACGTTTGTCTGTCATCTCTTTTGCAATCAAGTTGTCTTCGTAATCGTACATCTCAACCGCGTAATCAATCGCTTTACTGCCATCCGAATAACCCGCTTCACAAGCAACAGTTTTTCCTTCAAACCAGCAGCTCATCAGTGGAAAATGTGCTTGCGCAGGTAATGCAGCGAAACCAAGTCCCAGTACTAAGCAAGGAGTCATTAAAGCGTTAAGTTTTGTTTTTATTGTCATGGTTCGTACCCTAGCCACAGTGCAAATTCTCAGAAGTAAACTGAGCGATAAAGGGCTCAAATGAGCCCTTAAGTTTTTTGGTTATTAATCAGGGATCTAGCCCCGATATCACAGACTATTGAAGCAGTGCTTCGAACGTTAGGTGAACGTTCGCGCTTGCTTTATCTGCCAGTGGGTTGTCAATCAACTCACCTTTGTAGTTCGCTTTCATTACATAACGACCCGCTACGTCCGGAGTAAACGTGATTTCACCGTTCTCATCACTCACCACATCAATCTGCTCTTGGTGGTTGCGGTAAAGTGTACCTTCACGAGTAATCTCCGCTTTCACGTCTTTCTGGATTTCACCGTTGTAGAAAAACTGGAATGTTACTGGTTCGCCTTCAACGATATCTGAAGGGTGTGTCGCAGGCTTCATTTCAAGAAGCTTGCCTTCAATTTTGAACACTGAATCCGTTGGCTTACCTACTGTGATGTAGCTTTCTGCGCGAGTGAAGCTGATTTGCGTTACCACGTCACGGGACTTTTCAGGCAGAACAGAGTCACGCTCTGCTTTGTTTGCTTTAATCCATTTCACCGTGTCACGGCGACCGGCCTTGTATTGCGTGTAGTAAGATGGCTGGTTGTTGATCGCCACTTTGTGTGTACCTTCTTCTTCAAAATAGAAGTCGAAGATTGAACGACGTTTGCCACGAATAACAAAGTTAGGACGCTCGCTGCGACCATCAGGCATGATGACATGCGCATTTTCGCTGCCAGCAGGCTTATCAAAAACAAACGTACCATGAGACGCAGTAACGTCGAACGTTAGCCAATCACCACCTTCTTTAGATACAGTGAAGTGAGATGGCAAAATCCAACGTGGGTGAGCTTGTGCCGTTGTCGTGGCTGCTAGGCCGAATGCCATCACACCCGCTAGAGCAAGCGCTTTGATTTTTGTCTGTTTCGTCATGTTTAATTCCATTATTTATAATTGTTAGCCGTGTCGCTCTATCTGAGCCTACGATGACCACTGTCTATTCTGTTCAGCTTGGTTTTAGTTCGTACTTACTAGTTACTGTTCGCACTTACTATTTAGCGATGTAGTTCATGGTGATTTCACCCGTCTCTTCCGTTGCTTTTAATTCGTAAGATGCGTTTGAATCTGTGAGTGATACTTTTTGGCGAAGGTAGTTACGGCCACCGTGTTCGCGAACCACTTCGATATGAACCGTGTACTCGCCTTGTTCTAGCGTTTCACCGCTGTCGCTCTTGCCATCCCAAACGAAACGGTACTGACCAGCAGGACGTGTTGCAGACGTCACAGCATCAACCAGTTCACGATCGTAACGGCCAACCTTTCTCCACCAACTACGCAGATCCTTTAGCCATTCGTCTTTACCGACCCAAAGCTCGATGGTTTTCACTGACTTTCGCTCGCTATTCTCTACCCACACCGCCACATAAGGACGCGCATACATAGAGGTATCAATCTTTGGAAGCTCAAAGCTGACATCCAGTTTTGCCGTATCAGGAATCGCTTGTGCCATACCTAGGCTTGGCAAAAGAGATAAAGCAAGAAGCGCCTTGCTCCAGTTCATTTTTTTCATGTTTAACAACCTTTTAAATCCGTTTAACCTTAAGTTCGTTCTTCAATTCGATTCATCAATCGAATCAAGCGTTAAGGCACGGCGACAAAATAGATAACAAGTGAGATTGCAGACCCAAACACCGTCCATTTGATGGAAGTATTAAGCGTCTTTTTCTTAGGTAACAGTAAGCACACGCCAGTCAGCACAAAAAAGATCATCAATAGCGCAGTGATATCGATAAACCATTTCCATACTTCACCGCTGTTACGACCTTTATGTAGATCGTTCAACAATGCGATAACGCCGTAGTTAGTGGTTTCGACCTCTACAAACTCAGACGTAACGTCAACAAACACGGAAGCGTTGTAGCCTGGTCCTTTGAAGTCCATAGACACTTCACCGATGAGCAGCTCACCGTCTTCAATTTCTGCGTAGATGTCCAAACCAGAAGGAACGCCGGAAAGGTTGGCTTCTTCAAACAAAAACGTTTCAAAGGCTGTCTCGTCAGCTTTTAAACGCCCGTCTTGAACCGTAAATAAACTCGTAGGAAGCGTTAGCGTAGAGCGTTGGATATTGGGTTGGCTTGATTCAAACAACTCAGGTCGGTTCAGGGTGATACCTGTCACTGAGAAAAAAAGAACCACGAACAGAAGCGCCATAGAAATATAAACATGAAGTCGACGAGCCCATGACTGAACCGCCCTACTTTTTAACGACATACAAACCAATACCTATAAATTTTATGGCGACAATTTAGTTGATAATCATTCGTATTGGCATTCAATTTACATTGTTTACGTTTGCCGAGTGGCATAAGGAAATTTACATAACATTACATGGGAAGTAATCGAACTGTATGCATATTCTTGCTAACGTGTACTAAAGGGATTTGATTCGTTCTATTAGAGGTTATCGATAACAGGGTCAAAGCTCAAAAAAACTCAATCTCAACACGCTTGATTGAGATGGGTTTAAGGTAACAGTTGTGGCTTTAAGGATAGAAAGTTGGGACTATTTGATCACTGGTTTGATGATAGCTAATGAAGCTTAAAAGGATTTGAAATGCGTATTTTTGTTTTGGCTTTTGCTGCGCTAGCGACGGCGTGTACCAGCCAAATAATCAGCACGGAAGAACATATTCAACAATACATCGGTTCAGACATAACCGATGTACAAGAACGTTATCTCACCGAACGATCACGCCCTATCAGTTTTTGGGCGTCTCGAAACTATGCTTGGATTGAAACCAAGAGGCCGTTAGACAATGGTTATACAGTACACGCATTCAAAAACCCTTATCGTGACTGCACTATTAATTGGGTTGCTGATACCAGCGGCGTGATTCAAAGTGCGACGTCCCGCGGTACGATGTGCGAGCCTTAACTGACGCACTGGAACGATAAAGTTCAAAAAGCTTTAACCGCCAAAAATTAAAAAGGGTGTCATTTGAACCATCAAATGACACCCTTTTCTATTGACTACTTTCTCTTGTCTTCTTTTGTGTTAACAGCTGTTAGACGTTGCCGTTATCACTAACCGTTCTTAGCTGAGTCAGATATTTAATCCAACCTTTTGCTTCAGAAGAAGGCTCAATGTTGTTCGCACGTTTCGCTTGAGCAAGAGCATTATCAAGATTCTTTAGCTTGTACCATGAACGTACTTTCGCTAAAGCAACATCGGCTTGCTTGTTCTTATCTTTCACTTTATCCAAAACAACCAGAGCACGATCGTAGTAACCTTGTTGAACCAGTAACTGAGCCACATTCCAATGATATTGCGTGTCTTTTTTCGACGCTAACGTCCACACTTCAATCGCGTTGTCCCACTCTTTCGCTAGCTGCCAGTAGGTTGCTTGCTCAGTCAGAAGTTGAACGTCGCTGTTCGCGTCATCTAACTTTGCGATCTCTTGTGCTGCACGCTCTGGAATACCACGTTTAGCATAAAGCTGAGCCAGTAGTCGGCGGTCTGAGTTTTTCAGCTCAACACCTTGTAAATCCGCCAGCGCTAATGTGTTCAATGCATCGCGGTTGCGCTCTAGTCTTAACTGAATGCCCACAAGTTGGCGCCACCAGTTGTCTTTTTCTGGCTGAAGTTCAATCAAGGTTTTCAGTGTTGGAATAGATTGCTTCCATTGCTTTAACTGTAGTTGCGCACCCAGTTTGAGCGAAAGAGGCGACAACTCTGCTTTTGAATTGAATTTGTCTCGATTACCGATGGCAACTAAGACTTTCGACCAGTTTTCAATTTGGTATTCAGCTTGTGCAATTCGCATCCAAAGCGTGTCTTTCTTTTCTTTTTCTGGCGCTGTTTTCACTAACTCGTAATAGTGCGGAAGCGCGTTTTTAAACTGCTGATCGTTCAACAACAAATCAGCCAGCATGCGCTTCGTTATCCAAGCTTGCTCATCAACCAGCAAATTGCTGTCGACCGCATAAGTAAGCTGCTTGATTGCCGTGTCGGTTTTGCCATCTTGCCAGTAAAACACACCCAACATACGAGCTACGTACGCTTTGTCGTAACCTTTAGAAAGCTCTAAACCTGCAAGTACTTCAATCGCCTGTTTAACCTGTTCATCTTGAGCAAGCTTATGCGCTTTTTGAACACGAATAGCAGTATATTGGGATAGCTCTTGCGCCTGTGTCGTAAGGGGCAATAATAACAAGCCCATTAATATCCATATCTGTTTCATCATTTATCCAACTTGAATTCAAAGGTAAATGTTTGACCAAATTGAGCGGTTGATTTTCCATCCACAACCTTAGGCTGATACTTGTATTTTTTCAGTGCACGTATCGCTTCACGTTCAAACATGCGACGTGGGTTGGCTTCAATCACTTCAATATCGATTGGGCGTCCTGTTTCATCTATGGTAAACGACAAACTAACAAAACCTTCAGCGCCGCGCTTCAACGCTTTCGCTGGGTAACGAGGCTCTACTCGATACAAAGGCATTGCCTGTTGGTTTGACCCAAAATCAGAGAATGTCGGTGCATTAATCGCTAGGCCGTCAATGGATGTGTTCAAATCCAATGAAGGAAAAGAAGACATCGAATTCAGAGGCGTGACTTCAGCTTGTGACTGAGACGTTTGCGCTTCTGGTGGTGGCTCTGGCATTTCTGGTTTCTCAGGGACGGCACGTTGTCTTCTTTGGACTTCTTGTTCTTGTTCCACCATTACCATGTTGAAACTTAACGTCTCGCTATCGTCTGGTGAACGTTGGTGGCCATTATCGACCATCCAAGCCATAAAAGAAAACAGAGCTAAACCCAATGCACCCGCTAGCGGTAAAGCAAGAAATAGGCGAATCATTTATGAAGATCCTCCAAGATCATCGCTTATCAGCAGCAAGCGCAATGTTTTTAACACCTGCACCTTTCGCGGCATCCATCACTTTAACAACAGTACCGTTGTAAGCGTGTTCATCCGCTTGAATAACCAAAGAAGCATCAGGTTGTTCTAGCAACAAGTGCTCTAACGTCGCTTGTACACGTTCAACATCAACGACACGCTTATCAATGAAAATGTCATTTGCAGATGTAATTGCGACAAAGATGCCCGCATCCTTTTGGCTAACTACGTTAGAAGCTTGTGGGCGATTGACTTCTACCCCTGATTCACGAACAAATGAACTGGTCACAATAAAGAAAATAAGCATGATAAAGACAATATCAAGCATCGAAGTAAGGTCTATTTGAGCCTCTTCGTTTTTAGAATGACGTCGACCGAGTCTCATCGTTGACTCCTTAAAGATTTTTCTAATTTTAATTCTAAGCGGTTACACACTTTCGCTAAACGTGCATGGACAAACATGCCCGCTAATGCAGCAACCATACCTGCCATGGTTGGCAGCGTTGCTAACGAGATACCTGAAGCCATCAATTTAGGGTCACTGCTGCCTTGTGTCGCCATAACATCAAAAACAGAGATCATACCGGTTACAGTGCCTAGCAAACCCAACATTGGACAAATAGCGACTAACAGCTTAATAAAATTCAAGTTTTGGTTAAGCAAGATACTCGCTTGCCCTAACCAACCTTCACGTATGGCTTTAGCATGCCAAGAAGAGTGATCTTCTCTTTCATGCCATTTCGCTATCCAAGCTTGGCGTTGCTTAGGAAAGTAGAACGCAAGATAAAGCACACGTTCTACCACAAGCACCCAATACACTAGGACGACAGCCGCTAGCCACCACAGGACGAATCCGCCCTGCTCCATAAAGCTTGATAAAGACAGCAGCCAGTCACTCGTTAACCAACTCGCTGGTAATAGAGAACCCGACAAAATATCCATTACGCAGCAGTCCCAACTGGTGAAACAACAGCGTTTGATTCAACGGTCTTTTCAGCCTGCTCAGCAACTAGACCAATACCCTGCTTCTCAAGAATATTGCGAATGTTCTCTGCTTGAGTGCTAAGAATGTTGTGTGCCAGTAGAAGAGGCATTGCCGCAACCAGACCAAGTACCGTCGTTACAAGTGCCATCGAAATACCACCCGCCATTACTTTAGGGTCGCCATTACCAAACTGTGTGATCACTTGGAATGTTTCGATCATGCCGGTTACTGTACCTAAAAGACCTAACATCGGTGCTAGTGCCGCCAATAGCTTAAGCATCGATAGGCCTTTCTCTAGGTGAGTCTGCTCATCAACTACCGCTTCTAAAAGTCGCAGCTCTAACGCTTCAACCGTTTGGTTTTGTTCTTTGTTGTACACAGCAAGAACACGGCCTAGTGGGTTATTACCCGCTTGCTCAGGGTTCTTAAGTTGCGCACGGATTTTCTGGCGTGCGATAGCTAATGAAACACCACGAACTAAGGCGATGATTAGACCAATAGCTAGTAGGCCAATAATCACTTTACCAACCACACCACCCGCTTGTAGGCGGTCAGTTAAACTTGGCGTAAGTGCTAATTGCTCCAACATAAACCCGCGAGAAGGATCGACAACCACGTTAGATACTTCACCATTCGATAACGAAGAAAGTGACGCTAACGTTGGACCATTTTGTGGTTGTTTAAGATAAGCGATCGCATCTTCACGCTGAGTGTTCCAGCTTACATAGCCTTGCTCTGTAACAAGACCAATCGAACCTAGGCGGTAAGCGTCAACCTTATTTGTATTACCTTCACCATTAATGAACGCAATTTGAGATTTGCTAAGCTCAGAACTCGCTTGAATCTGCTCAACCATGCTCATCCACAGACCAGAAAGCTGTGGCATTGATGGCAGGGATTTAGCATCGATAATTTGGTCAACAGTCGCGGTGTGCTCAGCGCGATCAACGCTATTTACTGTTGAGCTAAGCTCTGCGCCTAGTTCTTTCGCGTTTTGACGAACGACACCGAATAACTCACCAAGGCTACCCGTTTCTAAACGCAATTTTTCTTCTAAACGAGCAAGCTTGTTTTCATTATCGCTAAAAGTTTTAGTAAGAACGTCTGTCGCGTTTTGAACTGATGTACGTTTCGCTTCAAGCTCTGCTTTGATCGCTTTAAGCTCTTGTTCAGTCTTTTTGAAGTCAGCTTCACGAACGACGTTGTGAGAAGCCTGGGCACGGTTCTCTGATTTTGCTTTGTTAATGAGCTGAGCCGTCGAGTCTGAAGCAGAAAATGCAGAAAATGCAGAAAATGAAAGTAATGTCATGCAAAGCAATGCTGCTAATGGTTTTAAGTTCATTACTTAACCTCCGCAACAGTTAAAGAAACAGGTAAAGTAATCAAGCTTGGAGCAGCTTGTTGGCCAGCAATCTCGTACGCTTTATCTAGCTCTGACTTCATAGAGGAATCAAGTTCTTGCCATTGAGCTTCTGTTTGATTCCAAGCCCAGTATTGACTGCCATTTAGGTTACGAGCAACTAAAGAGATACGACCTAGGTGCAGAACATCTGCCTCGATTGTTTTATCACTCGCCAATGCGACACGACCTTGGTAAACACCCAGCTTAATGCCGTAGTTCATCTCGATTTGGTATGCCTCTAGGATGCGACGGTATTTCTCAGCATCACTTACGTCAGCACGAGTCATCATTGCTTGTAGCTTTTCTACTCTTTCTAGACGCTGTTCTTTCTTAATCGGCACGTCTTTCTCTACCAACTGTTGAAGGCCATCGATCATTTGATACATCAATGGCACGACACCTTGGCGTGTGTATTTGATTTCTTCGATCTGCTCTTCAATGCTTTGAGCTTCTTGGTTTTGGCTCACAACTAATGCAGCAAGGTGATCGTGATAGATTTCTAGGTTTTTAACTTCTTCTTGCAGACGCTCAATCTCAGCTTGCAGCATTAAAGTCGCTTGTGAGCTTTTATCAATAACCTTTTGACTCGAAGCCGACGCGTTATTGGTCTTGTTTTGAATTGATTGAGCTTGATCCAAGCTGTTTGCCATAGAAGACGTTGCAACCAAACTGATGGCAAGCGCTAGGCTAGATTTTAAAAGATTCATAATTGTAGTCATTTACTATAAGAAGAAGGTCAAATGAATTTTATTGATAAGCACTCTCATTATCATTAAAAGTCACTCACATTACTAGGGATATTTTACCAAATAGCAGAATCACGAAAGGGGAAAGTCGAAACTTTCCCCTTACCATTTAGGCTACCAATCGCACCCTACTAACAAATTAGTATTTTACCTGTAAAGTCGCCATGTAGTTGCGGCCTTCGCCGATTACTACGTCTTCTGCAAATTGGTGGTTCGAAGAAGTTGAACCACCACCCGCTAAGTATTCTTTGTCAAATACGTTCTCAACGGTTAGACGAGCAACGAAGTCTAGAGAGTCGTCGTACTTAAGCGTGTATGCTGCACCCATATCGACACGAGCATAGCCATCTTTCTTGAACGTATTCGCACTATCACCGTAGCGAGAACCTTCGTAGATAAGACCTAAGTTCACATCAACTTCGTTTGTTGCTGCGTAAGTAGACCAAACGCTTGCTGCAAACTCAGGTACGTCAACCGGACGGTTACCTTCATACGTTTCATGGTTAGTGATTTCAGCATCTAAGTACATTGCAGAACCAGACATAGAGAATTTTTCTGAGATAAAGCCTTGCGCGGCTAACTCAGCACCACGGTGAACTTGTTCGCCACCTTGTGTTTTCGTCCAATCGCCTGATGAAGTGTCTTCTACATCCATTGAGATGTTTTCTTGGGTAATATCAAATACCGCACCAGAAACGAATAGACGTTCGTCCATCAGTTCCCACTTAGTACCGACTTCGTAAGAAACACCCGTCGCGGCATCAAGAAGTTCGCCATCGTTGGTGTAGTTACGGCTACCGCTAGAGACAACACCTTGTGGTTCAAAGCTTTCAGAGTAAGAAGCGTAAATGCTACCGTTTGATGCTGGGTGGTAAATCACGCCAAGCTTAGGTGCTACGTTTTCTTCTGCAACGCCTTCACTTACTTTACGGTCGAAACGAGCACCCGCAAGAACTTGCCATTCGTCATTGATAGTAATCAGATCTTGAATGTAGAAACCCCAAGTATCGTAAGTACTCATCTTGCCTAGCGATGTTGGACCCACTGACGGTGCTGGTACCGTTGCATCTGGTGCGTATTCGCCGCTGCTGAAACGATCCATACCACGGTAATAGCTGTAACCTAACCAGTTAGCGCCGAATAATAGCTGGTGCTCTGTGCCAGCAAGATCAGCGGTTGTCGTTAGATCGACGTAAGCGGTTCTGAAACGCCATTTATCGTGACGGTAGTTACCACCTTGAGTTACCGTACCGGTACCATCAGGGTTCATATTTTGAAAGCTTGGGTAGCTTTCCATATCGATACGTTCAAAATCTTGGTAGTTGAAACCTGTTTTTAAAGACCATGTGTCAGTCAGGTTAGCAGCAATATCAAAACCTACGTTCTCAACATCGTTTTCAATCTGTGACCACTGCGCATCCCAGATATGCTTGTCGCTACCCACTCGGTTGCCGTCTAGTGTGTATAGTGCACCAGAATCTACGCTGCCTTCGTCGTTGGTCTTGTCGTAGTGAACAGAAACCATTACGTCTTCAGTTACATCGTAATCAACGAAGACACCACCAATAAAACGCTCTGTTTGTGGTTCAGTACCGTCACCGTATGTTCTCCAAGAGCCGTAGCTTTCTTTAGATAGAATTGCACGACCACGTAGCGTTTCTGCATCGTTCAGGGCGCCACTTACGTCTAGAGTTGTACGAGTATGATCATTCGAGCCTATGTCTTGGCTTAAGCTTACTTGTGTATCATAAGTAGGCTTTTTGCTTACCATGTTGATCAAACCACCTGGTGCAGAAATACCGTAAAGAAGACCAGAAGGTCCTTTAAGTACTTCAACACGCTCAAGTAATTCGATTGGCTGACGGTAGTGAGACCAATGTTGCTGGCCATTTTTAAGGAAGCCCGAAGAGCTTTCTACTGAGAAACCACGTAGAGAGAAACGCTCACGGTTACGGCTTGTACCACCCGCACTTACACTCGCGTCATTCTTAAGAACGTCACCTAGCGTTGTTGCACGCTGTTCATCGATGATTTGCTCATCGATTACTGAAACTTGTCCTGGAGTCTCTAATTGAGTCGCCTCCATGCGCATTGCTGTTGTGTTCGTGTCGGCTTTGTAACCGTAGTCACGACCTTCAACAACCATGTGCTCGTCTGTTTTTACTGTTTCTGCCAATACTGCTGGTGAAGCTAATACTGCGCCGATCACTAAAGCCAATGGGCTCTTTGAAAACATGTCCTTTACTCCGCTTTTATTCTTTTAGACGAACACTTTGTTCTTTATTCGATGTGTTCGCTGAACCGTTACCGGTACCACTGAATTGTTTCGGGAGTGAATATAAGTGATAACTATTACCATTTGCATTAAATTTACATTCTTTGCATTCGTAAAGTTTTGTAAAGGCCTATCAGCGAGCCATATTTGAAGAGATCAACAAAACCAATTCAATACAGATAGTTAAGGCTCATTGACGTAAATCGAGTGGCTATCTCCACCGAATTTTTTGAAACACGGATATAGGCTCAGTCAATTGAAGACGTGAAGATTGATAAGAAAATCATATCTTCTTATTTACTACCTTTGAAACGACAAATTTATGTATAAAACCCTCGATGGATGTAAATTAATGGTGAATTATTTTGTTTTTATTTGTTTAATTTACACAATTATCAGTGATTTTGATCACATCTATAATTCCAAACTCATTTTTTGTTTTTCGAATTGATTATCCGACTGCTAATCTCCTGCTCACTTTGAAAAGGTATCAAAGTTATAAATAATAAGGAGTGTTCTAAATGAATACCAAGAAACCTATGTCTCTGACTGGTCGAGTAATCCTCGGTATGGTCGTAGGTATATTCACGGGATTTGCCATTCAATCCCTTTTTGCAGAAAGTGGATTTGTTAACAACTACATCGTTAACGGACTCTTTGAAGTGGGCGGACAAATTTTTGTCGCCAGTTTAAAAATGCTTGTTGTCCCACTAGTTTTCGTTTCACTAGTATGTGGTACAAGTTCCCTTAAAGACTTATCAACTCTTGGCCGTATGGGTGGCAAAACGCTTGCACTTTATATCGGTACTACAGCCGTTGCTATCACTCTAGCATTGACGATCGGTAACCTGTTCCAACCTGGTGCTGGTGCGGATCTGACTGCTGCGAGCTCTTTTAAATCAGCGGATGCCCCTTCTCTTGGCCAAGTAATCATCGACATGTTCCCAACCAACCCTATTCAGGCGATGGCTGAGGGCAAGACACTTCAAGTAATCGTGTTTGCTGTGTTATTCGGTATTGCTATTAGTGCTGCTGGTAAACCCGGTGAACGTATCGCTGCTGTATTTGCAGACCTAAACGAAGTTATCATGAAGCTTGTTGCTTTGCTGATGAACCTTGCTCCTTACGGCGTGTTCTTCTTAATGGCGAAGCTGTTCTCTGGCCTTGGCTTGGGTGCGATTTGGAACCTAGCAGAATACTTCTTAGTACTTGCAGGTACCCTACTGTTACACGGTCTGGTGACTTACAGCGCAATGCTTAAAGGATTCACAGGCCTTAGCCCGATTACGTTCCTACGTAAGATGGAAGATGCAATCATGTTTGCATTCTCAACAGCATCTTCAAATGCAACGATTCCAGTAACCATGGAAACGGCTAAGAACCGTATGGGCGTAGACAACAAAGTAGCGTCTTTCACAGTACCACTAGGTGCGACTGTGAACATGGACGGTACTGCTATCATGCAAGGTGTTGCGACGGCGTTTATCGCACAAGCATACAACATCGACCTTTCAATGGGTGATTACCTAATGGTTATCCTAACGGCGACACTGGCGTCTGTAGGTACTGCAGGTGTTCCTGGTGTTGGTCTTGTTATGCTAGCGATGGTATTGAACCAAGTTGGTCTACCGCTTGAAGGTATCGCTCTAATCATGGGTGTTGACCGTCTTCTAGACATGATCCGTACCGCTGTAAACATCACAGGTGATAGTGCCGTATCTATCATCGTTGCTAAGTCTGAAGGCGCTCTTGATGAGTCTCGCTTCAACGACCCTGCAGCAGGTGAGAAAGAAGAAGAAGTTAAGCTATCACGCCAACAGGCATAATCTAGTTTCGCTACGCTCTTGCCTTCGAGCTAAGGTGTAATTAATGGCTACACCTTAACTCAGAAAAAGCGTATAAACAGAAACGCCACTGCAGATGCAGTGGCGTTTTTTATTGAGTATCGTTTTTTGAATTCGTATTCGGTATTAACTATCTCTAGAAAAAGTACTTAAGTTACTCGTCGATTGGGAACATAAGATTGACCCTGAGTCCCCCACCTTCTCTATTCTCAGCAGTAACGTGCCCATTCATCACACCCATCGCTTCTTTAACAATCGCAAGCCCTAGGCCGTAACCACCAGACTGTTTGTCTCGAGCTGACTCTATGCGTGTAAACGGATCGAATATACCTGCAATCTTGCTATCTGGAATGCCATCACCATCATCTTCTACAGATATGACACTGTAACGTTTATCTGTCGTTTGTTCATACGTAGTCACGACAACATGAGCATGTTCACCTGCGTATTTAATGGCGTTACCGACCAGATTGCCAATAACTCTTAGAAGCAGCCTCTCATCAACATTGACCATCGATGTTGGCGTTAACAAATCACCGACTAGGGTTTGGTTTGGCTTTAAATCGTTTTGCATCTGAGCAATCAGCATCGAACAATAGTGTTCAAGGTGCATTAAAGTTAATTTGGAATCATAACGAGACGTTTCTAGTCGGCTGAATTCGAGGATCTCACCCACCAGCTTGTTCATCTCTTCTGTTTCACTTTCCATCCGTTCAAGTAATCCAATGCTCTTATCATCGACCTTACTACGTAGAAGATGTAATGCGAGATTTTGTTTTGCCAATGGCGTTCTAAGTTCATGAGAGACATCACGAATCAAACGACGCTGCTTTTCGGCCAATGATTTGATTTCAAACGTCATATGGTCAAAGTCGTGAGCGAGTTCATTAAATTCTCGCGTGGTTGAATCGAGTTCAGAGACCACACTTACCGAGAAGTCCCCTTGTGCGAGCCTTCGACTGGCCTCTCTTAAACGATCGAGTGGCTGTTGCAGGCTTTTCGCCATAATAATAGAGAACAGCGACAACACGATCAGAGCAATCACCGCTTTTAACATATAGGAATAAGGCGCAAAGGATTTAGCGGGGTGGAATTGATGAGGTAGTTGAATCACTAGTGTTTTACCGTTATCCAGTGGCAAACCAAAAATAGGCTTACTCACACGGTCACTGAGCTGATGATCTAAGGTACGCAGGTACTTGAGTTTAAATTCGAAGTGCGGATGCATGTGTCGATGTGTGATTGGACGGTTATCTTTATCAATAACAAAAAGATAATAGCGTTGAGCGTTACCCCAATCGGCAAGTTCATCCATGTCCCCTTCTTCGATCAGCACGTTAGCTTGATAAGCAAGGTCGAGCATTTCAGCTTTGACGGATTCAGGCACCTTCAACAAGGCCTTCATCAAGGCTCTTTCCGCCACACCTTGCAGGATCAAAATGCTCACTAGAATCACTGTCAGATAACTAAACAGTTGAAAGGTTAAACCATCTTTTCGCTTAGCGATAAAATCCGGGCAGCGTATCAGCTTGGCACTCATGCTCCTACCGACTCTAGGTAGCTGTAACCTTTACCACGAACGGTTTTGATGTGTTGTTTAGATAAGCCTGCTTGCACCAATTTTCGACGGATATTACTAATGTGCATGTCTAAATTACGGTCGAAGGGGCAAAGCTCTTTCTTCAAAACATGTATTTGCAGATCTGACTTGGATACAACGATACCGTCATTTTTGATTAGATAATCAAGCAGATCTTTTTCAGTGCCAGTTAACGGTAAACGAGAGAGCTGTTCACACAAGCCATGGTTAGATGACGCTAAAGATTGTCTCTGACGCTCAAAGCCTACTCGGCGTAAAATCACCTTTATACGAGTCAGGAGTTCAGGGACATTGAAAGGTTTGGCAATGTATTGGTCGGCGCCCGCTTGGTAGCCATCGAGCATTGAAGCGTCATCATTAAGCGCGGTCAACATAAGAATGGGAGTAGCAAAACGTTGACAAATACGTCTTGCTACTTGAATACCGCTTAGGTTAGGAAGCATTACATCGAGTAAAACCAAATCGACAGGGTTCGATTGAATAAACTCAAGCGCGGACTCACCGCAATGAACAGTATCAACGTGATACCCCTCATTTTCTAACACTTCACCCAATAATTCACACAACTGAATATCATCATCAACAACTAAAACGCGCGACATCATACAAACCGATAAATAATAATAGTTTGCATTTTAATTATCGTTATTATTGATTTCAATTATAAAATGAGAGATTAACCCTAAAGAAGGAAATCTTTTTCAATCGGTACAAATTTTGAGGCAGAATCGATAAGATTTTGAGCAGTTAATCCCGGAACACCGTACACCTCGACAGGCTTACCAAAACGTTCCTTGATTCGCTCTACGAGGATTTCAAAATCACCGTCTCCAGATACTAGAACGATCGTATCAACCGTTTCCGCGAGTTCTATAGCATCTAAAGCGATACCAACATCCCAGTCACCTTTTGCACTGCCATCTCGGCGCTGGATAAATGGTTTTAACTTTACATTAAAGCCGACACCGCGAAGGATATGATGAAATTGACGCTGTTTAGGATCTTGGCTAGAGATTGCGTAAGCATTGGCGGCAACCACGTTACGCCCTTCCGTGGCAACATACCAAAACTGGTTATAGTCGAAGTTAGAACGGTATTTATCGCGAGTCGTGTAGTAAACGTTCTGAACGTCGACCAAAATTGCTATGTTTTCCATAAATTCATACCTTTAGATTTTCCGTATACCCTATTCTATTCAATTGTAAAATGCGAGTCGCTTTACTCAATAAAAATGAACCTGTTGGTTATCGTTAACGTAAACCTGAGTATATTTAGTGGTGACGTAAACACCTTTGGCGTAAATCTAACTATGCTTAAAGTAAGTCGATTCGTTCTGCTGTTAGATGGCGACTCGTTTCGTGGGCTTCATTCACGTCACAACTGAATCGTACTCAGGCTTAGCGTATTAAAAGGAGGTTGGCTATGCTACACCGACAAACACACAAATCGTGCACACGCATGGGAACAACCAAAGCGGCACAAGCAGCCAATCACTCGAACGTTTGGTCTAGTGTTATAAAGGTTCTAACTATCAGTACGGTGTTAATTATGAGCTTAACCATCAACTCAGTGCTTGCCTACCCAGCTTATTCTCATTCCAGTCCACTCCCACACCGAAGCGTCATCTATTTCGCGCCAACAGAGGACTCAGTGGTCAAAGAGTTTCTAAACGAAGTGTTGATCAACAACTGCCAATTGGACGAACGTGATGTGGTTATCATGGTGATTGCAGAGAGTGGCTACACCGTACCCACTTGGTTAGAAGAAGAGTTTAACCTAGAGGCAGTAACCAGCGTTTATGAGATCCCTAAAGGGTCACACACTGCGGTATTGATTGGTAAAGACGGAAAAGAGAAGCACAGATGGAATGGTAAGACAGACTGGCAGAAAATCACCAATATCATCGACGAAATGCCAATGCGCCAACAAGAAATGCAGCGACAAAGCAGCCGCTGCAGTATTTAACTCAAAACAGTTTTATCGAGTGTGACTTGGTTACTTGTTAAACCAATCGAGTTTTTCATGAAGCTGAGCCACACTGCCAACAACGATCAAAGCCGGGCTTTTAGCTACACTCGCAAGGTTAGCTAAGTCACTCAATCCACCTCGATACACCTTCTGTTCTTTGCGAGTACCGTTTTCGATAATAGCGACAGGCATATCTGCTCGCATACCGTTATCAAGCAAGTTCTTCTGAATATTCGGGCTCTCTTTTAAACCCATGTAGAACACGATCGTGTGATTATGTTGAGCAAGAGATTGCCAGTCGATATCTTCGCCATCTTTCTTTAAGTGACCGGTAATAAACTGGACGCTTTGCGCGTGGTCACGGTGCGTCAACGGGATGCCCGCATAAGCCGTAGCACCAGCGGCTGCGGTAATACCAGGAATAACTTCAAATCTCACATCATTCTCAGCCAGAGTTTCACACTCTTCCCCACCACGGCCAAAGATAAATGAGTCACCACCTTTCAGGCGTACTACATGCTTATTCTCTTGGGCTTTAGTAACCAATAATTGGTTGATCTGATCTTGCGGTACACAGTGATGATCAAGCTTTTTACCCACATACAGCATTTCTGCGTCTGGGTTAGCCATCGCCAAGATATCTTTTGATACCAAGCGGTCATATACCAACACGTCTGCTTGTTGAATCACTCGTGCCGCTTTTAGCGTAAGTAAGTCTGGGTCGCCCGGACCTGCACCTACCAATGAAACAAATCCTTTGTTTACTTCTTTAACATTCGATGACGATACTTCTGACATGCTGTGCTCCGAAGGTTTGCTTGTTTTATCTCAAGCTTCAATCTATGTGATAAGTCACTGTATTCATGATGACTTATCCAAATCCTTAACCCTTAGACTATCAGGTGTTGATATAAATATTCAGTTTAAATACTAACGAAGATAGAAGTAATTATAACAAAACGATCTATTGCAGGTATTTAATACTAATCAACACCTTGATGATGCTTAAGGCATTTGAACTAAAAAAGCCCCAAACATTTCGTTGGGGCTTTAAATCTCATACTAAATTACGTTTCACCGTATTCAGAATTACTTAGCGCCTAGAGAAGGAGCTGTTTTAGCGTGAGTTAGGTATAGAGGAACACATGTCATTAGTAGACCACCAACGATGTTACCTAGGATTGTTGGGATAAGGTTGAAGTTCAACCATGTTGCGATACCGAAGTCAGCGCCAAGAATCATACCCAGTGGGAATAGGAACATGTTTACAACTGTGTGCTCAAATACTAGTGCGAAGAAGATGAAGATTGGGAACCACATCATTGCTACACGGCCAGACACAGTGCGCGCTGTCATGTTACCAATCACACCTAGACATACCATTAGGTTACAGAAGATACCGCGTACGAAACACGTGATCCATCCGTCCATGCCCATGTTTTCAAAACCTAAGCTACGACCTGTAGAAACAGCAATGAACTTTTGAGCAACAGCGTTTGGCTCTAGAGAGAAGTTACCTGTTAATGACACAGCCACTAGGAAAGCAACAATCAAAGAACCGATAAGGTTACCAAGACCAACAATACCCCAACAACGTAGAATACGGCCCCAAGTGATGCCCGGGCGGTTGTCGAATTTAGCTAAAGGAGCAAGGCCGAAAACGCCAGTTACTAGGTCGTAACCCATAACACTTAGAATAACGAAACCAACTGGGAACACGAGTGCACCAACAAGGCCAACGCCTGTTTGTACCATTGCTGTAATAGCAACAACAACCGCTAGAGAAAGGATGATACCAGCCATAGTGCTTCGAATCAGAAGATCGCGAGTACTTGTTTTAGTTTTCGCTTCACCCACATCAATCATCGTTTGAACGAATTCAGCTGGTTTGTAATCAGGAGACATAATGTTGTCCTTAAAAAAGTAAAATTAAAAGTTAAAATTGGATAGGAAAAGGCTCTAGTTACCGAGTTAAGGCAATATCGAGAACTAGAACCCTTGAACTATCAAATCTTACTCACCCAAAGATTAAGCAGAGATTTCTACAGCACCTTTGGTAACACGAGCTTTGTACGCTTTCACGTTGAAGTTCTCGTCTTCCATGCACGCACCTGTTGTCAGGTTGAAGCGTTGCTTCTTGAGCGGGCTTGCCACCCAAAGCTCTTCTTTGTGCTCTACAATCAGACCACGTGATAACACGTTAGACTGGAAGTAAGGGTCTGTGTTGCTAATCGCGAATACTTCTTCAGCTTTCGTTGGGCGGAAGACCGCTACTTGCTCACCACCAACCAACGCACAAACACCTGTACCTGGGATAATGTCTTCGATCTTACAAACTTTGGTAAATGCCATGATGTCGTCTCCCCTTAAACAGATTCTACGTGAATGATGTCGCCCTGATGCTTTGAAGTAATGGCTTCAGGGTGTTTCTCAGTAAATGTCGCTGGACGGTGTTGTTCACGGCCATCATCAACAAACACAACGTTTTCATCACGGTCATCAGCATTGATGAAGTGTGCAAAGCGTTTAAGTTGAGCTTCGTCGTTGATTGTATCTGTCCACTCACAAGCAAAGTTATCTACTAGGCCAGCAATGTCAGTTTCAAGTTGGTCATTGATGCCAAGCTTGTTGTCTACAATCACTTCACGTAGGTAATCAACACCACCTTCTAGGTTGTCCATCCATACCGAAGTACGTTGCAGTGGAGCAGCCGTGCGGATGTAGAACATCATGAAACGGTCAATGTATTTGATCAGCGTTTCTTGGTCTAGGTCGCTTGCAAGTAAGTCTGCGTGACGAGGCTTCATACCACCGTTACCACACACATACATGTTCCAACCCGCGTCAGTTGCGATGATACCTAAATCTTTACCTTGGGCTTCAGCACACTCACGAGTACAACCAGACACACCAAACTTCATCTTATGAGGAGTACGGATACCTTTGTAACGGTTCTCGATCATCACGCCTAGGCCCACTGAATCTTGAACGCCGTAACGACACCAAGTTGAACCAACACATGTCTTAGCCATACGAAGTGCTTTTGCGTAAGCTTGACCTGTTTCGTAACCTGCAGCGATTAACTTCTTCCAGATAGCTGGTAAGTCATCTTTCTGAGCACCGAACAGACCGATACGTTGTGCACCCGTGATCTTGGTGTACAGGTTGTATTCTGCAGCAACATCAGCAAGAACGCTTAGTGCTTGAGGCGTTACTTCACCACCCGCCATACGAGGGATAACAGAGTAAGTACCGTCTTTTTGCATGTTACCTAGGAAGTTATCGTTGGTATCGTGCAGTTTCACTAGCTCAGGCTTAAGGATGTGTTCACCCCAGCAAGAAGCGAGGATAGAACCCGCTAGAGGCTTACATACTTCACAGCCGTAGCCTTTACCGTATTTCTCTAGTAGCTCATCGAACGTTTTGATTTCTTCGATGCGAATTAGATGGAAAAGCTCTTGGCGAGAGTAAGCAAAGTGCTCACACACGTCGTTCTTCACTTCAACACCGGCTTTAGCAAGTTCAGCGTTTAATACTGAAGTCACTAGTGGAATACAACCACCACAACCAGTGCCTGCGCCTGTTACCGCTTTGATATCACCGATTGTGTGATGACCTTCAGCAACCGCTTGAGCGATCTTGCCTTTAGTCACATCGAAACAAGAACAGATAACTGCAGATTCAGGAAGCGAGTCTGCGCCAAGTGTTGGCTTTTCAGCGCCAGCGTGCGCAGGAAGAATCAGTGCATCTGGGTGTTCTGGTAGGTCGATTTCGTTCAGCATAAGCTGTAGAAGATCACCGTAGTCAGACGTATCACCAACCATTACGGCACCAAGAAGCTTCTTGTTATCTTCAGAAACGATTAGGCGCTTGTAAACTTCTTGTTCTTCGTTTTGGTAAACGTAACTCTTACAGCCATGAGTACGACCGTTTGCATCGCCGATAGAGCCTACTTTCACGCCTAGAAGCTTAAGCTTCGCAGACATGTCAGCACCTTCAAATGTGCTTTCGTTGCCAACAACGTGGTCAACAGCAACTGTCGCCATTTTGTAACCAGGAGCAACAAGGCCGTAGAACGTTTGGTTCCAAGACGCACACTCACCGATTGCGTAGATATCTTTGTCTGTCGTTTGACAGTGATCGTTAATCTCGATACCGCCACGAGGTGCAATACCTAGACCCATTTGACGAGCAAGTTTGTCTTGTGGGCGAATACCAGCAGAGAATACGATGAAATCAGTTTCTAACTCTGTTCCGTCTGCAAAACGCATTACGTTGCGAGCTTCAGTGCCTTCAGGAGCAATCTCAAGCGTGTTCTTGCTTGTATGTACGTTAACGCCCATACGTTCGATTTTTTGACGAAGTTGGTTGCCACCCGCTTGGTCAAGCTGCTCAGCCATTAGCTTAGGAGCAAACTCAACAACGTGTGTGGTTACACCAAGTGCTTTAAGTGCACCTGCCGCTTCAAGGCCAAGTAGACCACCACCAACAACAACACCAGACTTAGAGTTCTTAGCCGTAGCTTCGATAGCTTTTAGATCTTCAATTGTGCGGTAAACAAAACAGTCTTTACCTTCGTTGCCTTTGATTGGCGGTACGAATGGGAATGAACCTGTAGCAAGGATGAGTTTGTCGTATTGGATTTCACGACCAGTGCTTGAGTAAACTGTTTTCTTTTCACGGTTAACGTTAATAGCACGTTCGCCGATCAGCATGTTGATGCCGTGTTTCTCGTAGAAGCCTTCTTTAACTAAAGAAAGTTCGTCCGCAGTATGGTGTGAAAAATAAGAAGAAAGGTGTACACGATCATAGGCTACGCGAGGCTCTTCACAGAACACCGTGATGTCCATGTTAGCAACATCTGTCTTCTCGACTAAATCTTCGATATAGCGATGACCGACCATCCCGTTACCGATTACGACTAGCTTCATCTTGCTCATAAGAATTCCTGAAGGTTATATATTTCTTAACTGAGCGAATAATGAATTATGAAAGAAAATGAAAATATGATGTAAATCAATTACGAAATCGAACTACCCAAAAGGGGTAGAACAAAAGAGGTAGATCTGCTGATCTATCATACGAAGCAAACGAATAACCGTAGGTTTAATAAGGTTTATCGAGGTTTCATATACACTTTCGTGCATTAGATAAGATGTTGTAAAGTTTCACATTAGGTTAGCAGTAACGCAGTTAAATGACAATCATTTTCATTTGTAGTCATAATAAGTGTAATAACTCATGAAAGCGTTACAGGATCATGAGCAACTATGTATAAATATGAAGAACTTAATGACGCAAAAGACAGTCGCCCTTTTCCATTCCCCACTAATTCCACTCACAAACGGCACAATTGGTTAACAGATGCTGTTGGTTGTTCAGCAAATGATAGGTTTACATAAGGAAAAGACCGGCAATGAAAGTGATCAGATAAGGCTTGTTCCTAGAGGTGCTACTGATTAATGAGCATACGTGGGAGTTTGGAGATAGCATGAGAGTTTAGAATTTCAGATAGCAAAAAGGCCAGCATTTCTGCTGGCCTTTTAACTTTGAATAGTGGAGGCGCCTCCCGGAGTCGAACCGAGGTCCACGGATTTGCAATCCGTTGCATAGCCACTCTGCCAAGGCGCCTCAATAGTGTTTTAAGAGAACAACTCTTTTGAGCATCACCAATAAAGGTAACAATCAAATAGATGGTGCCCCGGGCCGGACTTGAACCGGCACAACGCGAACGTCGAGGGATTTTAAATCCCTTGTGTCTACCAATTCCACCACCAGGGCACGCAATTCTTTATTGCGATGCCGATTACTGAAAAGTAAAACACCATCTTAATGTCGAAATTAATCAACATTACAAAATTTGGAGCGATACATCGGGTTCGAACCGATGACCTCAACCTTGGCAAGGTTGCGCTCTACCAACTGAGCTAGTATCGCATTTTCATTCATCAGCTTTCTAAAATAAAAGAGAGAATGGAGGCGCCTCCCGGAGTCGAACCGAGGTCCACGGATTTGCAATCCGCTGCATAGCCACTCTGCCAAGGCGCCTTTAATAGTGATTTAAGATAACAACTCTTTGTTCATCACTCTACTCAAAAGTAGAAGCAAGATAGATGGTGCCCCGGGCCGGACTTGAACCGGCACAGCGCGAACGCCGAGGGATTTTAAATCCCTTGTGTCTACCAATTCCACCACCAGGGCAACGCAATCTTGCGATGCTGATTACTGAAACGTAAAAACACCATCTCTCAGCGACCTAAGCCGTGAGAACGAGGTGTACTTTAACGGATGGATAAAATTCGTCAACAATAAATTTTATCTTTTAATTCAAGTGATTAATTATCACTCTCCAAAGAATAAATTTAGTGCAGCTTGTACGGTTCTTATACGTTGTTCTCTAGTTTTACAACGCTATTTACTAACTAGGATTAACTTAGGCGACAGCGACCTATTTCGATTTTTCTTCAACGAATCAAGTAAATGGTGTTTTCATGTGCTTTTCACATTCAACGACTAGAGTTCTAAGTAACTCTTATTAAGAAGCAAACATGTGAAGCCATTAAAACGATACCAATATGAACGCTACGCCGTTCTATGTAACCTCGCCTACCCTAGAGTATTTAAGCAAACTAGCTATGGTTTTGACCCAAATGGACAACGCATCATAAAGAACCAGTTTGGCAAAACCATGATTCGAGTGCTGTGGAGCAGCGACAAAGATGAAGTGGTTGTGGTTATCAAAGGATCGCACAGCATCTCAGATTGGTTACTCACCTTTGCTCTATGGACAAGAAGCTGCAAAAGAATTGGGCTCAATTATCGTGTGCATGCTGGCTTCTATCATCTAATGTTTCAGGAAAGTCAGCCAAGTCGTAATGAAGATAGGCTTGGCTTAACCGTTATTGAACGCTTGGAAGCTACGCTCACACCTCTAATAGAGCAAGGTAAGAGAGTGTCTATTACTGGTCACTCTTCCGGTGGCGCTATCGGTTGTGTCTTCGCTGATTACTTTGATCAAAAGTATCCAGGCTGCATTAAGCGAATCGTGACATTTGGGCAACCTGCGATCGGTGATTGGAGTTTTCGAAAACACTATCACTTGAGTAAGAAGACTTACCGCATCTGTTGTGATATCGACATCGTAACCTTCATGCCGCCCGTACCTTTACTGTATTGGCATGTAGGAAAGGTACTTTGGCTCTACAACGGCAGAATCTATGAGAACACCCCAACGTTTATTCGCCTTGGACGTTCTATTTTTAGTTGGTTGATAAGACCTTTCTCTTACCACTTGATGAGCAAGTATATACGCAATAAGGATTTCTTTGATAAACATTGAAATGAGCAGGTAGGAAGTTTTTGGGGAAGTCAGAAACGAAAAAACCAGCCGCTAGGACTGGTTTCTTCTGAATGATGGAGGCGCCTCCCGGAGTCGAACCGAGGTCCACGGATTTGCAATCCGCTGCATAGCCACTCTGCCAAGGCGCCTTCAATAGTGTTTTAAGAGAACAACTCTTTTGAAAATCACCAACAAAAGGTAACAATCAAATAGATGGTGCCCCGGGCCGGACTTGAACCGGCACAACGCGAACGTCGAGGGATTTTAAATCCCTTGTGTCTACCAATTCCACCACCAGGGCGCGCAATTCTTTATTGCGATGCCGATTACTGAAAAGTAAAACACCATCTTAATGTCGAAATAAATCAACATGACAAAATTTGGAGCGATACATCGGGTTCGAACCGATGACCTCAACCTTGGCAAGGTTGCGCTCTACCAACTGAGCTAGTATCGCATTTTCATTATTCAACTCTAGAAACTAGAGAGATAATGGAGGCGCCTCCCGGAGTCGAACCGAGGTCCACGGATTTGCAATCCGCTGCATAGCCACTCTGCCAAGGCGCCTTTTTAATTCAACACTTTAGGGACTTAAGTAAGCCGCTCCGCTGTGTTCGGGTGCCTACTTTACGGATTGAGAGGAGATAGTCAAACAAAAAAGTGAATTTAAATTCCGTTTGCTGACATTTAAATCAAATTGCTGCATGTTCGATCTCTTCTATCAAAAAACACACAGCAAAATGAATTCAATTTAGGTGTATTGGTGTTACCACTTCTTCATGAAACGACCAACCAAGCTTGGGTGATATGCCCAACAATGGTCAAACATAGTCATGAGTTGAGGGTTACCGTATTTAGATAAGCTCACTGCATGAAAACGATTTTTGTGTTCTTTCAATTTTTCGACTTGAGCGATCATCTCGTCTGACTGCTTAGGCGCAATAAAATCAGAAAGCACAATCAAATCTGCGTTTTTGTACTTATCACCCGTCATTAAATCAATCGACTTCATCAACACAGGCTCTAAATCCGTACCGCCGTGGAATGAGTAACTTAAGAAATCACTTGCCTCACGCAGGCCATCTTGTCGTGTTAGCTCATAGGTGATCTGCTCAGAAGAGAAAAGAATCACGTAGCAGTCTCGTTCTTCCGCGAGAGCGATTTGCATCAAGGCATAAGCCATTGCTTTGGCAGATTGCTCTGGGAAGCCGCTCATCGAGCCAGAAGCGTCCACACAAACAATGAACGGGCCTTTCTCAATATCAACGTTCTTGCTATCCGGCTTCTGCGCCTTTACTTTGCGTAACGTACGAGATTTACCCTGCGAACGGTAACTGAGTAAGCGCTTGTCAGCCAAATGCTTGTAGAAGATTACTTCGAGTTCAGGATAAGCTAGGAACATGGTCTCGTTTGGAAGCATCTTGTTGAGGTCATCACTTTCGTGAATCCCGACAATGTCATCAACCGCTTCATCGCTTTTCTCTTCGACCATCTGCAGTTCTTCTACAGGAGCTTTGTGTAGCGAAGGATCATCTTCCTCACCAGCCATGCGGCCAAGTTTTTCGGCGATCTCTTGTAGGCCTTTATGCTTATTTAAGAATTCAGCATGGCGCTTCATTACGGTTAAGTCAGTTTTACTTAACTTAGCCGATGCCATATCCCACAAGCGCCCTACGCTGCCTTCATCACCAGACTCGGTCACTTTATCCATGTTTTTCATGGTTTCCATGCGCTGGTATAGATCGGCTAATACTTTCTCTTTGCTGGTTTCAAGTTCGGTAACTTGCGCTTGCTTGATCGCGTCGGACAGTGATTGATACCACTGGTCGCAGAAATAGTGTGGGAACATCGCATTATAAACGCCCTTGTTGTGTTCCATCAGGCGTCTGGCTTGAAGGTAAAACGCTGAGTGCCACTCCAATTTTTTGATGACACTGTCAATCTCATCAAAAAACTGAGGCTCATCCCAATGAATAACTTCTTGATAAAGTGCTATTTCTTCTTGGAATCGGTCGGTCTCACACACCTTGGTAACGCGTTTTTTCACTTTACCGCGCCATTTTACCAAGTGGTTTTTTACCGACGTTTTCACGCCCTTGTTCTCAGCCGCCATCATGACCTGAGAACGAGCGATGAGATCATTCATCGCTGTATCTATGATGCCTGAGTCAGCAACCATTAAAGCAAGGTTTAAGCCGTCTGCTCCTAACATACTTGTCTCCCCTTACTCGAAGTACTGACTCATAAACTTAATGCGCTGTGCGATCTTGCTACTCTTCACCTTTGTGGTTTCCAAGTCTTGTGTAACCGCTTGTAAGCTTGATTCCATCGCTTTAGGGAGCTCTGGGTCAATGTAGTTATGTGGCAACGCATCATGGAACTCAGTACGCACTCGTTTCAACTTGAACTCGGCCTCTGTGAGTTGCTCTAACGCTCTCTCTGCGCCAGTTAGCCACTTGTTGTAAAGCTCTTGGTCCAAACCGTCAGTTGTCACGACACTGACTAATACCGAGCGATTCGCGATATCTTTGATAACCAACTGGTTCGAAGCATCAAGATCCAGCTTCAAACGACAGAGATTTTTGTTTTCGTTCACGTAACCGTAAATATCACCATGGCCTTCTTTAAGCACACGGTCAAAATCGTCTTTGGCTACGTATACCCAGCGACTATCGCCTTTCTCAGATTCAGAAACTGACATGTTGCTTTGCAGCAGAACCAATTTCACTAAGTTGTACGCGCTACCCACGCTGTACATCTTCGCGTTCTTGATATCATTCTGGTAAACGTCTTTGCGTAGCAAGCCACTGGTAGACTCCATCGATAAAGACACAGACAGCGTCGATTCAACGTCGTCCTGAATTTCTTCAAGCTCTTCACGAGACATTTCGATTTGCGCTTTTGACTCTTGCTGATCGAACGCACGGTTCAATGCAAAGTCTTTAACCACACTACGAACCACATCACGTGATTCTGGGCTGTGCCATAAACAATCTTGCAGAAGCATGATATCCAGCGGGTTCACACTGTCTCGACCGCTAAAGAAAGCACTCGCCTTCAATAGCTTAACGGCTTTCTTCCATCGTCTATCTGATACGTACAAGTCAGACTCTGATGCTGAACCTTGCTTCTTAACTGTTTCCTCAAGCATGGTTTTCAGTTCATACAGCTTGTTAAACGAGTTATCAGTCAGCTCTAGCTTGTCGAGCTCTTTCTGCCATTGGTGATATTCAATGTCAGTGATCGCCAAACCTTTTGGAATCACTGCTTCTTGAGACGTGCCAGTCGTCAACATCGATTTGAAGTTTTGTTTGTTTTGAATACGGTTTACAAACACGCGAACCAGCATACGGTCATAAAGGGCTTCTAGACCGCTGTCTTCGTCTGGGAGTTCATTAGATGCAGAAACCAACAAACGCATTGGCACACGTTCAATATCGCTGCCGTTTTTGAAGGTTTTTTCGTTCACTACAGTAAGCAGCGTGTTTAGGATTGCAGGGCCTGCTTTCCAGATCTCATCAAGGAACACAACTTGTGCGGTTGGTAGATAACCTTCGGTCAGTCTTACATAACGACCGTTGTCTTTTAATTCTTGGATACTTAGCGGGCCAAACACTTCCTCAGGCGTAGAGAAACGTGTCATCAGATATTCGAAATAGCTGCTGTTATCAAAAGCCTGGATTAGGCGCTTAGCGATAAGACTTTTTGCGATGCCCGGAGGGCCTAATAGGAATACACTTTCGCCGGCGAGAGCCGCCAGTAAACAAAGCTTAATCGTGTCTTCTCTTTCATAGACACCATCGGATAGAGCATGCGCTAATTTATTGATTCTTTCAGAGAGTAGCGCTTTGTCAGCATGTGAGGAAATAGAAGGGTTCATGCGTTACTCCGGAAATCTTTTAACTGTTGAGAGTGTAGATATGTTTTTATACATTTGTTAGCACTTTGTTACAAGTGTATTTTATTATTGAGTTGCATTTATATCAGATGGTTAGGGTCGTAATTTTCATGTAATCATAGATTCCAAATATGAGAGTAACATCACGAACGGCGCAAAACGAAATCGGTAACTAAACCCAATTTTTCTTTTATTTTCGACACCATAGACGTTATGGTGGTGCACGTCTTCAGTTATCGACAAATTGGCAAGGAATGTGGCCAGACTGCATGAGTAAAGTTATCCATCAATGGAAAAGTATTTCTCTTATAGAAGAGAACGTGACGCTCCCTACGAACGTCGTGGTAAAACATACAACAATCAACCACCCTGGCGCGGCCGTTATTCTTCCTATCACTTCGTCTGGAAAGATTATCCTCATTAACCAATTTCGCCCTTCTCTCAAAAAGTGGCTTCTAGAGTTACCTGCGGGCACCATGGAAATAGATGAGACACCCCTTGAATGCGCGCAGCGCGAATTGGAAGAAGAAACAGGTTACAGTGCAACTTCTTTTCAAAGCTTAGGGCAAGTTACGCCTTTAGCTGGCTTCTGCGATGAGATACAGCATCTATTCGTTGCAAAAGACCTTAGCCTCACTACCCGCTTTGAATGTGACGAGGATGAAGTCATAGAAGTGATCGAGCTGAGCTTGGAAGAACTGCACGACAAAATACGACACGATCAAATCACCGATACAAAAACTATCGCTTGTTTAAGTAAAGCCCAACTCTGCGGCTACCTATAACACTCTAGGAGAGAAACATGGACTTTCGTTCTGATACCGTAACTAAACCCTCACAAGCAATGCGCGATGTAATGGCAAACGCAGAAGTCGGTGATGATGTATATGGTGATGACCCAACAGTAAACGAACTTGAGCAGTGGGCAGCCAACGAAACAGGCTTTGAAGCCGCTATGTTCACCTCTTCAGGCACGCAAGCCAACCTTCTTGGATTAATGGCACACTGTGAACGTGGTGATGAATATCTTTGTGGCCAACAAGCGCACAACTACAAATACGAAGCCGGCGGCGCTGCGGTACTGGGTTCGATTCAACCTCAACCAATCGAAAACAACCCAGACGGCACTCTTGATTTCAAAAAGCTTGCCGCTGCTATTAAACCGGACGACAGCCACTTCGCTCGTACTAAACTTCTAAGCCTAGAAAACACGATTAATGGCAAAGTACTGCCAATGTCTTACCTAGCGGAAGCTCGTGAGTTCGTAAACCAACATGGTTTGCAAATGCACTTAGACGGCGCACGCGTATACAATGCGGCAGTCGCGTTAGACGTTCACGTTAAAGAGATCGCAAAACACTTCGATTCGATGACGATTTGTTTATCGAAAGGTTTGGGTGCTCCAGTTGGCTCTCTGCTACTTGGTAGTAAAGAGTACATCGCTAAAGCACGTCGACTACGTAAAATAGTCGGTGGCGGTATGCGCCAAGCAGGCATCCTTGCTGCAGCAGGTAAAATGGCGCTGACTGAGAACGTTACTCAGCTTAAAGCTGACCACGAAAACGCAAAAAACCTAGCGATTGGCCTAAGCAAGCTGGAGGGGTTCTCGGTTAACCCTGATTTCATTCAAACGAACATCGTGTTCGCTAAGTTAGACGAGTCTGTTGATATCAACCGCATCGCACGAGAGTTAGGTGAAAAAGGCATTACTATGTCGCCAGGCAACCCAGTGCGCTTTGTTACTCACCGTGACATCAGCGCAGAAGACATTTCTCGATTCCTAACGGGCTTAGAAAAAGCGCTGTAACTCTCAATAAAGTTCCCATCTCTCGCTATTAATACTTGAGCTTCCCCTTAGGGGAAGCTTGTGCGAGAAGACCTGCAGATATAGTCACTCGATATGGCGGAGAAGAGTTTGCTTTCATCCTACCAAACACTGGCAAGCTAGGCTTAGAAAAAATCTGTCGAAATGTAATGTCTAAAGTACAAGAACTGAACCTACCACATCCTGATGGCGATAGATTAACAGTAAGCATCGGTGGTTCATCATTATGTGATAACGAGAACTGTGAGAAAAGCTTGTTTAAAGCTGCAGACAATCACCTTTACTATGTAAAGCGCTCAACAAGAAATAATTACAGTATTCATCAGTAATAAATGACTCTCAAGTGTATGTTTTGTTTAGGTAGTAAGCTAGTATACATAGTATAGAAAGGAACAATTAGAGTTTTATATAATGCGCGACTTCAATGCTTTGAATGTGTTTCTTACATTAATGCAATGCCACTCAACGCAAAGAGCAGCTCAAAAATTAGGCCGCTCTCAATCATATGTTTCAAAAGTTCTCGCACAATTGCGTGAGAACTTAGATGACCCTCTGTTTACTAGAAGTGGAGAAGGGCTTTCCCCTACATCATATGCTATATCGATCGAACCAAAATTAAGAATAGCATTCGAACAAGTCAATAAAGCTCTAGAACCCAGTGAATTTTTCCCAGAAAAACTAGAGCGTATCACTGTTCATATGGTTGAACCCTATCTTATTCAATGTGGAAAACTACTAATTGATGAAATTCGTAAAGAAACAGGCGCTCTCATTGAACTTAGAGCGTGGAATAAACTCAGTGAAAGCTTAATTGTTGAAAATGATGTAGATGTAGGACTACATACCCTCTCAGATAAACCTCAGACTCTTTATCAACGCCGAATTCATACAGGTTCTGCTTACTTCGAAGGTAACGAGAGTGGGGAGTATATAAAAATGATTATCCCAGGGTTAAACGAGCAAACCAATTATTACCAAGCAGTACGACCTGATATTGATGCAACAGTAATCATTGATAATCAGCAGTTAATGGATCAAATGATGAACTTTGGTTATACGTTTCGCTATCACCACCTTGCTCCTCAAGAATCAGACTTACAAATTAATATAGAAGTAGCATTAGTGATGAAGACTTCGCATCGGTACTCTCCTAAACTAGTATGGTTAAGTGAATTGATTGAGCGAGTTGTACGATCTTTAGGATAGATTGATAGAGCTGTGGCAAGGAACAGCCGCTACCAAAAGCGGCTGAGAGATGAAAAGAAATTAAAAGGTTACATTCATACCAATAAAGTGAATACGTCCATCAAATTTACCTATCATCAGATCTGCAATATTAATATCTGTCGTACCCAAATCCGCATACTCGTAGAACATATCGAGCGTGTAACCATTCCACTCGGTAGATGCTCCGACTGAATAACGCCATTGCTCGCCTACAGGCAGGTCGACCCACTGCATATTTGGATCATCTTGCGGAGAGGTTTCATAGGAAATACCGGCTTTTATACGCCAATCGTCATTAAGACGATAGTCACTACCCAATGCTAGATGCCAAACGTCATCCCACTGTCGATTAATACTCATATTCCTGCCACCTGCAAAATTAAACGTCGTTTGGTCCCAATCAGACCAGCGGTGGAATTGGACGCTTGCAAGAAGGTTTAGATCGGCATTGGCACCATAACGCATGCTAAAGTCTACAATGGCTGGTACATCGATTTCTGCATTAACTTTCCCAGAATCCGGCTTACCGAATAGGTCTCCTTCAACTTTAACCTTTGCATCGAACTCATGCTGTACTTTTGAACGATAACTGAAGCCAAAGTCAAGAGCATCAGAATGACGGAACATAACACCAAAATTATAACCAAATGCCCAGTCAGATGACTCTTCTACAGAAACCTGACCTCCCCCCATTGTCTGCTCAAGGCTTGCCCAACTCATTTGTAAACCAGCACCGAATGACCAACGCTCATCGAGCGTGTAAGCAACACTTGGGTTAATTTGCGCCACTGCAAGGTCAATGTCATTGAGAAGCACAGTTCCTGCCCACTGTGTGCCATAGTCAAGCGCAGAACCATCAGCCACTCCAACTCCTAAACCTAAATGTATCTTTTCATTTATTTGTTGAGAATGAAATATACCAAGGGTCGGTGATACCGTACTAGCCTTGCCTCCTAAAACTGGGGTTGTTGAACCTAATCCTTCAGGTTTATATTTCATTTCCAAATCAAATACAGAAACATTAACCGTTGTTAGCTGCTCACCCATATGCGACATCGTCGCAAGGTTTCGCCATTGGGCGGCAGCAGATTGAATATAGACACCGTCACCTGCTCCAACTGTACCAGCGTTCGCTACAACGGCCTCTTGCAGGAAAATACCACTTGCCATTGCCGACATTGGAGCAAATGTTGCGAATAATACTGATTTAGTAAGTAAGCCATTATTTTGAAAGGTACCATAACGATGAACCTGAACAATATATATCTCCAGGAATCACATTAAACATACTCGGTATTAAGCCTACTATTTCGTACAACTATTACTTTAGCGATGAAGCCCCAAAAGAAAAAAGCTACTTCGATTTTAGTCTGAACTTTGATTTTTAGTAGAAAATAATCATTTATCAGTGCTAGATGGTAAGCGCCATACCCCCATTCTAATTGACCAGCAAGAGTAATAAGATAACTATCCAACTAAAAGGAGATGAGGTGTATTCGAACTTGATAGACTCCTTTTTGGCTTCAACAAGTGGCGGTCAAGGCGGATGAAAGACCAATCAATGTACTCAAGGAAGATAAATAGTGTTACATATGGCTATACTGTTCGGGCGCAGACTCGGCTGAAGTGGCATTGGCGCCTATGATGAGCTTCATCAAGTCACCAATGTCAGTTGCTTCGCTCATACTCGTCGTAAATTCATGGATGCTATGAAGCTTCAAGGTAAGGGTAAAGCAGATAAAGTACTTGCTAAAATCCAAAAACTCTATGGGATAGAATTACGCTTGAAAAGTGCCTCTAGCAAAAGCCGCCAGCAAGAAATTGACGATCCCCATTCAAAACTGGCGTCAGGCTATGAGTCGGTTTATTATCGAGTTCGAAGTACCTCTCGAAAAGCACGTTAACTAACATAAAATCAGTCACCATAGCCTAACCACTGCACCTTATTTAACTTAACTAAAACAACCAACCCTCAGTCTTTCTTGGATCGCAAACCATTTATTAACCAGCTCATAAGCAACCTTTGAACACTGATATTCCGCATTTTGTCTTTCAATACCAATGACATGTTGTTCCGTCAGTTTTAGGTATGCCGCCAATAACTCAATATCACCTGCCTGGGCGAGTCGAGAGACAATCTCTTCATAACTGCTGTATTCATCAGACAAGTCTTCATCGAAGTAATCGGGGTCATGAACGCCAATTGGATCCCACTCTTCCAACAATGTCTTAGAAACATACGTTTCAAATTCATCGTTTTGGATCATCTTGGGACAACCTTTTACCATGCCATCAAGCATGCTCATGACTCCTCTGCTGACTATGCGGCTTGGTGCTGGCTCACCAACAAAACAGAAGTCTGTATTTTCTTGAATATTTTCAGAGAAGTCACTCCACGTAGGAAGGGCAACCAATGGGTATCCGTTCTTAGCGGCATTGAAATCTACACAAATGACTTTGTCACTTAAGGTCTGAGGAAACTGTGTTGGCTCTAATGTGTAATGACCGATAACAACAGGTACTAATGGGGCCTGATTATACTTCATTGAACCCTTTGCTAGCTGAACTGCTGGTATGCGTTCTCTCTGTTCTTTAGATACCACGGCTAGATCTTGACAATTGTCCACTGAGTAGGCATTTTTCCACCAAGCCACACGAATCTGGCTACGTTCAATGCCATTCTTATCTAAAAATACGCTTCCTTTGGGTAGCGTCACTTCAGGCCCTTTTAACAAGATTTCAATAAGTTGGTATAATTCATGTTCACTATTGAACGCATCATACCAATGCTCTTCTTTTAACGAATTATCACCGTTTAGATAAGGCCGCAACTGCTGAATAGACTCATTATGCCAGCAAGCGTGAATAGCCGTCATGTCACCAAAATTTAAGTACAACGGTAACGTTTTAAACCACTCAATCCATTTTTCATGTTCAGCACTGTCTTCACCGACTTGTTTAACAAACAATTGATGCTGTTTAATGTTGCCGGTCTTAGTGCGGTCACGACAATAGCTGCCATCGCCCTTTTGTAAAGCCCACCCAATCGCATTGAACTCATGATTACCAAGAAGACAAAACGCCTTCTTTTCATCCACCCAGTGTTTTACTTTATTGAGCAGTGAACGATGATCAACATCGCTCTCTAACGAGTTATCAATGAGATCACCTACAAACACCAACTTCGCGGACTCATCATCCCAACCGTAATGAGAGAGCAATTCATCGAGTTTATTGACTTGCCCGTGGACATCCCCAATGAACAACAATTCCTCTATGTCATTCTGCTGGCGAAAGTCCAAGCCTTCTTCTATTTGGTGACAGCGATCTTTAATCGTTGGCAACATACTTAATTTCCAACACTCTAAATTGAAACCGCCCCCGGACATGCCACCATGATTAAAGGCCTCTACATAAATATCATGTTCCACATCACCATTGGTTAGAAGGATGTCGATAAACTCGTCTAACCAAGTAAAGTCCTTGGGTTCATTTTCAGCGCTGCTGTCATCTTCTTGAGCCAAATCACGTAAAACCTTGAGTTTGGCAAAGTCTCCACAGGCTCCCAGTAGGCATTCATTAAGCGAGTTTACTTGGCCTTGTTCTAACTCAGCCTTGATCGAGGTAACGATCTGTTTTTTAGTAAAGTTATGTACCCAACTTATAAGTTCATTGCTCGTTAGGTTTCTCTGTGCCTTACTTAACTCATCCTTTAATAGTCGCCATAGGGCCGAATTGCCACGCAATCCATACAGCTTTAGATCTGTAAATACTAGGTCAATGTGTTTCGGTTCAATTAATGCCATGTTTGGTGATTCCAAATAGAGTATTCGAGGGACGGTTCGTAATAGATGCAAGTAAAGGTTATGAAGGCGAGTGCTCGTTAGCTTCCAATTGAGCTTCTAATTTGGCAATTCTCTGGATTGCTTGTAGATGCAAAGCTTCTAACTCTCGCCGGTTGTATTTATGTGTGCCGAACGGACGAGAATTACGTTTAGCCGATTGCGCTTCGGTTAATACTTTGTTTGAATTAGACTTCTTTCTATTCGAGAGTGACGTCGTTTTTCGATAACTAAGCCCTTGTACAGGGGTATTAATGTTCTTTGTAATTTGACCTCTGCTATTCAAGGTTGCCGTTGCTAACCCTTTTTTACCTAAGGTACACGACACGCCTCGTTTAGAAATGTTGAAGCGCAGCCATCTGCCACCAAACGAGCGAAAAAAACGAAATGACATATATCTCTTCTCTTTTTAGTTATCTACTGATTTTTGAAGCTTGTTTCGACAATACTGCTGACTTGAAATTAGGCCTTCAACTTCACCCACACCCACACAACCCATGTACGGCTCTACGCCCATAGACTTACGGCGAAGATTCACTTCCTTTTGGTAATCCTCACTCATCGGGTTGATACCTTTATTGCGTTGCCTAATTTCTACATTACTGTCGTAGTTAACGTCATACTCTTCAGGGAATAGCTGTACATGAAGCTGACGAATTGAATCAATAGTCTCTTCATAACGCTTGAGAATGGCTTTGTTGGCTCTCTTTTTATTACTCATTATGCACCCTTAAAGAAACTATGTGATGGGACCAAATTTACCCAAAGAATAACCAAGCCTTGCCTGAATATTGAGTTCATAAGCTTGAGAAACGCCATCAAGCCATCAAAAATTAATGTAGAAACAATGTTGAAAGTCACGTTGAAAGCCGTGACTAAAGGGGCTGAAATGAATCGGGCCAAACTATTCGGCATGTTCCATTCACTTCAAGCTTAAACGGCACAACCCACAGTTTTAACGAGTCGCTAAAATCTAAGCTATGCTCAATCGGTTTTTCAAATTCATCATGAGCCGGGTAAATCAATACTAGATCTCCGCCTATTTTTGGCAAATATTTATGGCCATAGGCAAACATTTGGTATAAATCAGACTGAGATAGACCGTAGTTATGGGCATCAACGTCAATCAGCTTCCACTTGGTGTCGAGCACGATTTGAACTTTGTCCGGCTTAGTCACAATCAGGTCTGGCTTTAGCATGAACTGATCGTGGCGATTGTGAGAAACTAAATACTCAGATCTTGCTTGCGTTGATAGTTCCGCGCCTTCAGGCAGTGCGCTGCTCAGTACCGAAGCAACATAACTTTCAAACACCGTCTCCATCGGAAACAGCAACGATAGAGCTTGGGCCTCTCCCTTCATACTTAATGGCGACATACCTTCTAGTATGATCCTAGACCAGGCTAAAGGGGTTTGATAATCGCTCATCCCCCTGTCCATTTTTAGGCGCATAAAATCTTGTTTAATGTCGACACTTAAAGGAATATCAGCAAAAGCAAACTGAAGCTCACAGAGTAAACGTTGATTCCCAGCGGTTCGCGCAATAGACGTTAGTTTGTTCAACGCAGAGCGAATCAAGCGATTCGCGGGTCTGTCTTGCAAAAACTCATCAAATTCAACAAAGAACTTATGCTTATTCACCAAATTATGACGAAGCTGCTTTGAGACGAATAGCTTACCTTTTTGAAACGGCAAATTATCCTGAACCGAGGAGTAATCACTTCTTAAACCGCGCTTGGCTAGATGATTAACACTGTCGAGAAATTGGCGAATAAACACTTCAAGCAGAGGCATTTCACGAGACATCACACTCGAGTTTGACGACGAGAGGCATCGAAATTCCCCTAACCGTTTTAACATCATCAACAGTATGTCTCGTGACTGATTGATCCCCTTCTCAGTACACTCTGATTTCTTTCCTACTTTAGGTAGGATCTCAATGTGTTCACCCGCTGGGGTGCACAAAACACCCACATAATTTTTAACCTGAAGTACCTTTATTCCATGCCGAACACGAAGTTGAAGAAGCTGAGCGGTTTCTCGGTTAGCAGGACCAAGGCACAGTTGTTCTAAATACTCAAAACTCTCTGGTGAGATAAGGGTAAAGCCATACACTTCCCCTTCATGATTTGCACACAAACAGCCATATTCAAAAACAGTGGTATGCATGATTTATGACTTACCTAAGTCGTAAGCATCCATTTCACCCATTTTTGGCTCTGTATTATTAGGGGCTGGTTCATTAGAGTCGGTGCCGTGTGAGCCAGCCGTTGTACCGAACACGCTCACATCGTCATACACTGCGACATAGGTATTAACCTTGTGCCACATTGTGTCTTCAGGCTTGGCCAATGAATAACGCACCTGAGTTTGCCCGTATTGATCAAGCTCGTGGTTCTTACCAAATAAGACGTTCAAATCGGCGTTTTTCAGTTCAGCTTTCTTTACAAACTGTAAATCGGGTTGAGACTGCTTTTGGTTATCAGCCAATACCAAACGGACTTTTTCCCAGTCTTCAAAGAAATACTCCTCCAGTAGCGGGATGATTTTATTTTGAAAGACTGAAACCAGCTCCTCAAACGCCTGATCTTCGCTTTGATTCTCTAAAGCGTGTTTTACCGGCATAAAAAAGGCGTGGCCCAGCATATGCTCACGGTCATAGAGTATCTCAATACGTTGATTTAGAACGATCAAAAGTCGCTCGATATTGATTCCTTTTACAACACACCCTTGGAGCAGACCGGGGTTAGGCATCATTTCGACAAAATCAAAACGGCGGCGCAACGCTGTGTCCATCATTGCTAACGAACGGTCTGCCGTATTCATGGTGCCGATAATGTCAACGTTGGCAGGTACGCTAAATTCTTTACCACTATAAGTCAGCTTGATAGACATTTCATTTGAACAACCTGCGCGCTTATCGAGCTCGATTAATGAGATGAGCTCCCCGAAGATTTTTGAAATGTTACCGCGGTTAATTTCATCGACAAAAATAGCATAGCGATGGTTTGGATCCGCTTTCGCTCGTTGACATAGTTTAAGGAATATACCCGGCACCACAGAATAGCTAATGTTACCGTTTTCATCTGTTTCAGCCTTTAAGCCCTCAATAAACTCTTCATAACCATAACTCTGGTGGAACGTTGTCATGCTGTAACGTTTGTTCAACAATTCAGAATGTAAGTCCTGACTTATGTACTGTTTTTCAATCTGCTGTAGATGGTAAGTTTTACCGGTGCCTGGTGGGCCATAAAGAATTTGATTCATAGGAACGATGAGCTCGTTTGATAGATTTGCCGCTCTATCTAACTCTTCACTTTTTAATGTCGACGTGCGCTTCTCTGTCAACACATGCTCCTCTGTTAACAAATAATCACATGGCCAATGCCCTGCTCTTTCTACAGGGTTGGCTTCCACGAACTCTGGCAGAGTTTTCTCTAACTCATCGATCAACGCCAGCGTTAGATTTTCTCTGCGCTCACCAATCGCTACTTCAATGTTTCGCTTTGAAAAGTTGAGAATAGCAAAAGTGGCAGACGCTTTGCCTTCAACAGGCTTACCTTGACGACCAATTTTAAGTTGATCGGTCTTTGTAGTCGGATAGATATCGAGTGATGATTCGTTAGCAAGTTCCGTCAACGTGTGGAGCAGCTCTAGCTTGTCATTGTTCATTCCATTAAGAATATCCAGCGTTAAGTGTTCTTTTAGCTGTTCAATTATTTCATCTTCTGGCGGTTGGTTTAAATTCCATACGTGATATGTATAACTCGCAGCATCTACACCTTCTGGCTTACATGCCAACAATTCATTATTCGCTTGAGCAATGGTGATATCAGAGCTCTTACAAGCGCGCTGAAAAACCGCTTCTTTAAAAATGGCGAGTACCTTAGGAGAACTTTGGTCTTGATACAAAAAAGCCGTTTTCCACTTTATCGTGTTTGGTAAGGGCGAATCTTGAATAACATCCAGATCACCACGTTTCACTGCATCAATGACATGTATAAGTTGAGATTTTATTTCTTGGAAAGCTAATTGCTCCGTTTCACCTAAGTTCCTTTTCCAACTATAGGCTTCACCGTGGACTATATGAGGACGCTCGCCCTTAGGAGCACTTTTTCGGCGATAGATCCCAAACTTACTTGAGTCTCCCCCTTTAATTGAGCCTAAATTGGTTGTACCGAACTCAATCCAGTAACTAAAAGAGTCTTTACTACCCGGATTACTGTATTCTTCGAGGGTCATAGCCATAACCCGTTCATAAGGCCAAGCAGTCAAAAATGCTTGCCACATTTCGTTTCTAGCATGAAGTTCGTTTTTATCAATTTCAACGTTAGGCATATTTAAGTTTCTCTGTTAATTCAGTATTCACGCGACTTAATGAGTTACAAATTTCGCTACTCTGTTTCTTAAGCTGATACAGAAGCAGGACGCATCTATCACTCTATAGTTAAGAGCTACCAACTAGTGTCTTTGAGTGAGACGGAACACACATTAAAATCAGATAGCCAATTACCCCACTATAGCTATTGAGGATAATGACAATTGCGAAAATAACCACTCCCATCCCCGTATTCTCAGTGATATCTCTCGATCGCTTCCACATAGCCATAATGCTAAGGAGCGCTACAGCAACTCCAACAGGAAGCCATATAAGCCAGATAGCTTCATTAACAAAAAGTAATGAAAACGATGCTACCGCAATTAACAACAAGCAAAGCAATGTAAAAAGGTTGTAGGTAGTACGAGTGATCGTTGAATCATTCCAAATAGATTTAATCGTGTTCATCATTGTGTCTCTTTTATAAGCTTTTGTTGCGGGGTTCATTTTCACTTGGGGAAAAATAATGTCCAATACACTATAATGACTTCTTGGCACATTATTACCCTGGAAATAACTCTGTTTTACGGATCTTCATTTCAAAAGCTCGGATAGCTTTATTAAAATAGAAAATCCTGGTCGTCATTGCTTTCCTGTATTCGTTGTTCGTCCTTTCTCTTCTTTATTTGCTCTCGGCGCAGTTTCGATTCTTCTTGCTGTTTCAATAGATACTGCTGACACTGTACTTCTTCAGGTAACATAACCAGCAGCGGTGTGTAACCAACGCTTTTCGCTATAGCGTTAAGACAAATGCGAAGCGCACCTGAAGCAACAAACTCTTCCCAATACCCATCACAAAACCGAGCACCCCGAACCGCCGCTGTCAGTATTTTGAAATAGTCATTGTCGTTACACACTTTCAGCAGTTCGTTCATTTCTGGCTCGGACAATGAATCAAAACACTTAAGCACTTTCCCGCCCGCTTTCTGCTGTGTGCTTTGATCTGGATATAGTGTCCAGTCAAAGTCCTTTAGGATAAAATCGTAATCATAAAGCAATTGATACACAGACTGTTTTCCAGCTACCGAGCTATCACTATGTAGTTTATTGAGAAATTCATGAATCTGTTGGGCTGTTGGCATAAAGAGGTTCTCTACTTAGTTTATGGTACTGGCAGTCAAATGGGCTTACCAAGTATATCGCGCTCTGTTTCTCTAGCAGGCTAGCTAATCAGGAATATCAGTTATTCCATTCCAATTATTGATATTTCTCAAACCGATTGCCTAGGCACTATATTGGCTACTGTTTTTTTTGGTTCATCGCGGCTTTCCGGGGAAAGCCGCTTTTATCTTCAAGAAGAAGTAATCTGTATCTCGATATCCATACCCCATTCGCTTGATTAGCTTTATCTTGTTGTTTATCCCTTCTAGTGTGCAGGTGTTTAACGGGTAACTTGCCGATGCAATAATGCCGTGAAGATAAGGCCTCAGTTTTCGTGCGAACTCTTTCAATGGCTTAATTCCACTCTCTTGCACTTGTGCCCACCATACCTCC
>NZ_JAKEUO010000008.1 GCF_022397915.1 Vibrio sp. Isolate34
CATGGATAGCCTCGGCTTCAAGACCGCAAAAGCATTTAGCCTCAGAGTTCGGTTTAAGAGTTAGTGTAATAAGTGATGCTGTCTGGTGAGACTTTACTATTTTAAAGCCTTCCCAGAATGACGATAGGAAAGTATGATTCGGCATGAAAACGGTAGTTTGTGTATGATTTTTGTTTGGCGACTAAACCATATCACTTACTACCGTTTTTGTTTTTAGTTCCCGCTAATCCGCGATGAACCTAAAAAAAGTAAGCCGTGATTAAGAAACTCGCGATGATCACTGTGTTACGAACATATTGTTGTGGGATTCGGCGAGAGATTTTTGCCGAGTAATAGCCACCAACCAAGGTCCCCATCAAAACGGCCATGCCGGAAGGCCAATCAATCGAGCCATTTACGATAAAAAACACGATTGCCGCGAGTGATGCACAAGCGGAAACAAGCAGCTTAATCCCATTCATCACGTTGATATTGGTGTAACCCGCCAGAGCCAAATAGCTCAATGTGACGATACCTAATCCCGCATTAAAATATCCGCCATAGATACACACGATCAATAGCAATAAAGCTGAAAAGAAGGCGCCAGCGCTGGTGGCGTGTTTGTGTTTTGCTGTCGCTTGTTTCAGCCATTTATTTAATGTTCCACCAAAGGTGAAAAGTAGGGCAGCGAACAGTAATAACCAAGGTACAGATTGAGTAAACAGTGCCTCTGGCGTGTGAAGCAGTAAGAAAGCACCAATACCACCGCCAATCACACATAGAGCAATGGTCAGTTTAAGTTGTTTGGTACCCGATTGGATCTCATGACGCAGTGCGTAAGCACCACTGATGTAGCCTGCACAGGATGCAAAGGTATTGGTCGCGTTGGCTGCGATAGGAGGCACGCCAGCAAACAATAGAGCGGGGAAGGTGATGAAGCTGCCTCCTCCGGCAATTGAGTTAAGCACGCCGCCAATTACGCCTGACAAGAATAGAATCAACCAATCCATAGTTTTAGAATCCAATGCGTTAAATGACTGGTTACCTTACTTGATTTTGTTATTAATATCAGGGATATGTGTTTTTCAGGAGTCGGATTGTGAGTTCGCTACCATCTTAGAGTTGTGTTCATTCTTGAGAGCAGGTACGAAAAAAGGAGCCTGAGGCTCCTTTTGTTTAGTTTAAAGTAAGTGATGTTCGCTTGCTTTATCTGAGTCTAAACTTCAACTGGTTTTGCTCTAAAGCTCTTGAATAGCTTGACCAGAATTGGGCTAGAAAGAACCAATACAGCCAAGATAGTGAACGTCATGGTGATAGGGCGTTCCCACAAGAAACTAAGCTCTCCATCGCTGATCATCAGTGCTCGTCTTAAGTTTTCTTCCATCAAGCCACCTAAGATAAAGCCAAGCAATAACGGGGCGAGTGGGAAGTTGGCAAGCCTTAATGCTATCGCTGCCATCGCCACTAGTAGCATCACAAATACGTCCATTGTGTTGAATGACACTAAGTAAACGCCTGTGATAGAGAAGAAGATGATCATTGGCAGTAATACTGTTCTTGGTACTGCCAGCAACTTAGAGATGTAAGGAATAAGCGGTAGATTCAAGATAACCAGTACGATGTTGCCAAAGTACATCGAGATAATCACCGACCAGAATACATCTGGGTGCTCAACGAACAGGCGAGGACCCGGTTGGATGCCGTAAGCGATCAATGCACCCAGCATGATAGCCGTTGTGCCAGAACCCGGAATACCCAGCGTCAGTAGCGGAACGAATGAACCACTTGATGCGGCGTTGTTTGCAGATTCTGGAGCAACAAGACCACGAATACTGCCTTTACCAAACTCTTTCTGTTTGTCTTTCGGTGCAAGGCTACGCTCCATGCCGTAACTTAAGAAAGCAGCGATGGTTGCGCCAGCACCCGGAAGTACGCCAGTAAAGAAGCCAAGAATCGAAGAACGAATCGAAACCGGAGCAACCTCTTTAATCTCTTCTTTGGTCACTTTCATGCTACCGATGTCAGACATCTTTTTGCTTTCTTCAGCGCTGTTGTCTTGCTCAGGTTTAAGAATACCCATTAGAGTTTCACCAAGCGCGAACGTTGCCATCGCCAACAATAGGAAGCTGAAGCCATCCATCAGATCCGTTAGGCCGAATGTGAAACGCTCAACACCAACACCTTTGTCGATACCTACCGTTGAAAGCATCAAGCCTAAGATAGTCATCATCCATGCTTTGATAACCTGTCCTGGGCCTGCAAACGCCGCTACAGCTGATAAACCTAATAGCATCAGTGCAAAGTAGTCAGAAGACTGGAAGCTCAGTGACACGCTTGCTAGAGCGGGTGCAGCGATCAAAAGCATGATTGCTGAAAGCGTACCACCAGTAAAAGAAGAGTAAGCAGCAAGGGCTAGTGCTTTACCTGCTTGGCCTTTTTGTGCCATTGGGTAGCCGTCGAACGCTGTTACCACAGTAGAAGAACAGCCCGGAGCGTTGATTAGGATTGATGACGTTGAGCCACCAAATACCGCGCCGTAGTAAACGCCAGCCATTAAGATTAGGCCTGATGATGGGTCTAGGCCGTAAGTGATAGGGATCATCAGAGCAATGGCTGAGATTGGACCTAGTCCCGGGAGCATCCCGATGAAGGTACCTACAAAACAGCCCACGATTACCATCATGATGTTCATTGGCATCACAGCGGTAGAAAGTCCTTGTAAAATTCCGTCTAACATAATGTTATCCCTACCAAAGAGTGAAGATTAAACCAGGCTCTAGGTAGATGTCTAAGCCTTGAGTTAAAAGAAGAAAGAACGCGATAACGAAAGGAAACGACGCGCCAAATAAAATAGATTTACGGCGCTCACCCAGTAGGTAGAAGCCCGCCAATAGGAAGAAGCTTGTTGCTAGAACGAAGCCAAGATATGTCAATCCAACGCCATAAAATGCCATCAGTACTAAGAAACCAATAAGTAGCTTCCAGTTTAAAGGTGCGGTTTCACACTTGAGCTTTTTGTCTGGCTGACCAGTCACAAGCAGGATCAGCGACAGCCCGATACCGATGAAAGTCAGCAGGGTAGGCAGTGTTCGCGCGGTAAAGGGTTCATATTCATCACCGGGAAACAGCGGAATCAGGGTGGTTTGGTAGCCGTAGCACAAGCACGCCAGCATAAAGATCAAAGCTCCGAGGCGATCGCCTGAAAGCAAAGATTCCTTACTGAAAAATTTGGTTGGTAAGTCCGACATATCCAACTCCATTTGGGTGGTGTAGAAAAGTAAAAAACCGTACATGAGCGAGTCAATGAAATGTCTGGGATCACTAACCGAAGGTAAGCGAATTACGATGCTTGAACTTAGCAAGCCACTTGCATTTACAACGAATCAGCAAGCGTGAGTAATACGTCTACGAATAAACAAAGGAGTTTGAAGTTAACTCATGTACGGCGAAACAAGGAAAGAGTAAGAGGGCACAAAGACCCTCTATCGTTGTTGGTTATTTCAAGAAACCAAGCTCACGCATTAGGTCGCCCATCTGTTTTTCTTGGTCTTCTAGGAAGGCGTAGAAATCTTTGTCCGCTTTGTAGTTATCGATCCAACCGTTACGGTCACGAACTACTTGCCACTCATCGGTTTTGTACATTTTTCCTAGAGCTTCATTCCACTCATCGATTTTCGCTTGGCTAGTATTTGGCGCCGCGAAGAATCCACGCCAGTTAGCAAATACAGTTTCATTGCCGTATTCAGTTAGTGTTGGAATGTCTGGCGCTGCCTCAAGACGTTTTGGTGCCGTTACAGCCAGTACTTTTACCTGTCCAGACTTAGACATCTCTAGTACTTCACCAAGGCCAGTTGAAAGCAGTTGGGTTTCGCCAGAAAGCAACGCAGCCATCGCTTTACCGCCCGCATCGTAAGCAATGTAGCGAACCTTTTTCGCATCAAAACCTTCGCCCTTGAACGCCGCAGCAACTACAAGGTGGTCCATGCTGCCACGAGCTGAACCGCCAGCAATTTTTACTTTACGAGGGTTTGTTTCGAATTCTTTTACCACGTCTTCCCACGTGTTGTATTTAGAATCAGCAGAAGCAACGATTGCGCCGTAATCGGCAATGGTTGCAGCAACAGGTGTTAGGTCACGAAAAGACTGTGGGAAAATACCCGTTAGAGAGCGCACAACGATAGGTGTTGAGTTCACCATCAGTGTGTCTTCTTGGCGTTGAGCCGTTTCAATTAGGTGTGCAATGGCTTTACCGCCGCCACCACCCGATAGGTTTTGGAAAGAGACATTTTCTACGATGTCTGATTTCACCAGTACATCACCAGTACCACGAGCTGTCATATCCCAACCGCCACCAGCGCCGCCAGGGATTAGGAAGTGGATTTTCTCTACGTCAGCAGCAAAAGTGTTAAAAGAAAAGGTTGCTGTGATGATAGAAGCCGCAAGAGTAGGTTTCAGTGCCTTGAACATGGTTCACGTTCCTTATGTAGGGGATCTCTTCAATGGAGAGAAACTTATGTTTTATATTCAGCTGCTAAACACACGAGTAGGGTATTGCTTAGCAGATGAAGTTAAAGTTAACGGTGTGTTAACGAATTGTCTTTAATGCGGCGATATTGAGAATAAAGAACATTGGGTGAATAAAGTTCATAAAGTTCACGGCAAGGTGAGCTAATGCCTTTATTCGTTGAGAGACATAACGTTTATCGTTGAACTCACTGACAAATATAGGTGAAGCGGTGTTTGGCAACTTAACTTGGTTAGTTGTCGACACATTGCTTTGACCAGCTTCAAGGTAAATAAAGGTTTAGTGAGGTGTAGTTTTATTAAATTTATTAATTAACAACGATTTAGTTTGATTTTGCGCTTGGTTTGTTCGTATTTAAGCTGATTAAGGAAAATACTACCTTAGTCTAAATTGTCGACAATTAACTTGATTGTCGACAATTTAATCGTGTATTTTATGTTCATGTTGTTAAATTGTTGACAGTTTGAGGTCAACAATGAGTAGTGAGCAGAGTGAATATGAATACTGCGATAAAAGATCTCACCTTAAGTACAAATACGAAAACTCGTGTGAACGATAAAGAAAACACCAAGTCAGAAAACCTGACGGAGTATTTGGTTGAAGCAATAGTCAACGGCGAGTTAGCGCCGGGCAGCAAGATCTCGGAGCCTGAGTTGGCTAAACGCTTTGAGGTCAGTCGTGGTCCTTTACGTGAAGCGATCATGCGGGTTGAAGGGCTAGGGCTTATTGAGCGTATTCCTCATGTCGGGGCGCGAGTTATTACATTCTCAGCAGACAAACTGCTTGAGCTTTACGCGGTGCGAGAGGCATTGGAAGGCATGGCTGCGCGACTCGCAGCAATACACATCACACAAGAAGAACTTATCGGCCTTGAAGGATTATTGTCGACACACTCTCAGCATATAGATGAAGTAGAGGGCTCCTCCTATTTCCATCAACACGGCGATTTCGATTTCCATTATCGAATCATTAAAGCCAGCCGCAACAGCAAACTCATTTCTCTATTGTGTGATGAGCTTTATCACTTATTACGCATGTATCGCTACCAATCGCCTAGAGCGCAGTCTCGACCAAAAGAGGCGCTTGATGAACATAAATATATCCTACAAGCAATTCGTAACCGTGATGAAGAGCTGGCAGAAATGCTGATGCGACGACATATCTCCGGTAGTCGACTGCTTATCGAACAACACATTCAATCCAAAGATATGGATTAACAGGCTTACAAATAAACAATTAACAGGGAGCGTCATTATGAAGTTATCAGCGGGAGCAAAGTTCCGAAAAGCTGTACAAGACAACGATCCACTGCAGATCGTCGGCACGGTGAATCCGTACTGCGCGATGATGGCAAAGAACTTGGGTCACCAAGCTATCTACTTGTCTGGCGGAGGTATCGCCAATGCGTCATATGGTTTACCTGATTTAGGTATCACCACATTGAACGATGTGTTGGTGGATGTGGAACGCATTACCAACGCGTGTGATTTACCTTTGCTGGTGGATATCGATACAGGATTTGGCGGCGCATTTAATATTGCACGAACCATTCGAGCAATGGAAAAAGCGGGCGCTGCTGCCATTCATATGGAAGACCAAGTGGCTCAGAAGCGATGTGGTCATCGACCAAACAAAGCGATTGTTAGTCAGCAGGAAATGGTCGATCGAGTAAAAGCGGCAACCGATGCAAGAATCGATGAGAGCTTTGTGATTATGGCTCGTACCGATGCTCTGGCCGTAGAAGGCATAGACAGTGCGATTGAACGTGCGATTGCCTGTGTCGAAGCGGGGGCGGACATGATTTTCCCTGAAGCGATGAATCAACTCGATCAGTACGTGAAGTTCTCGGCGGCACTGAAATCAGCAACCGGTAAGCATGTGCCTATCTTGGCTAACATTACCGAGTTTGGACAAACACCGCTCTACAACTGCAAAGAGCTGGCGCAATCTCATGTCGACATGGTGCTTTATCCACTCAGTGCATTCCGCGCAATGAACAAAGCGGCAGAGAATGTTTACAAACACTTGTTAGTTGAAGGCAATCAGGAAGCACTGTTGGATTCAATGCAAACTCGTAAAGAGCTCTATGAACACCTGAATTACCACGACTACGAGAACAAGCTTGATCAATTGTTTTCGAGTGAAGAATAAAACCAGTTTCAAATATTAAAACATCAACTTAATCCAATAACGTGAATGGTTAGTCAGCCACATCGGGTCCGTGAAATCGAGTGAGATAGTCGTGGTCATCGAATACAAATAGTCAGCACCAAAGAGTGCAGGGCGGCTAACCCAGAGAAGGAGTTCATCATGTCTGTATCTTTGAGTGATAAAGCAACTGTCGATAATGCTTCAACAGTAAACCAACAAGAAAGCGCAAAACCAGCAAGTACACCAGCGATTGGCGGTGCTGGTCTGCGTGGCCAGAGTGCTGGAACCACAGCGCTGTGTACCGTAGGAAAATCAGGAACAGGTTTAACTTACCGTGGCTATGATATTACCGACCTTGCGAATCATGCTCAATTTGAAGAAGTGGCGCACCTGCTACTAAGAGGCCATTTACCAAGCGAAAAAGAACTAGACGATTACAAAACATTGTTGGTTGGCTTACGTGGCTTGCCTCAACCCTTGAAAGCCGCTTTAGAGCTTATTCCTGCCGACGCTCATCCTATGGATGTGATGAGAACAGGTTGTTCAATGTTGGGTAACTTAGAGCAAGAATCTGACTTCTCTGAGCAACTATCGGCAACAGAACGTATGCTTGCGCTTTTCCCTGCCATTATCTGCTATTGGTATCGCTTCAGTCACGATGGCGTTCGCATTGATACACAAGACCAAAGCGAAGCATGTTTGGGAGGTTACTTCCTGAAGATGCTAACGGACAAATCGCCGAGTGAGCTGCATAAGAAGGTGATGCACTGTTCGCTAACGCTTTACGCAGAGCATGAGTTTAATGCCTCTACCTTTGCGGCTCGTGTTTGTGCATCAACACTGTCGGATATCCATTCGTGTGTAACAGCAGCAATTGGCACATTAAGAGGCCCTCTCCATGGCGGTGCGAATGAAGCGGCAATGGAAATGATCCAAGATTGGACAACTGCCGATGAAGCTGAAGCGAACATCATGAAGATGCTTGCGAACAAAGACAAAATCATGGGCTTCGGTCATGCCATTTATCGAGAGAGTGACCCACGCAACGCACTAATTAAACGTTGGTCAAAAGAGTTAGCACAAGAAGTGGGAGACGAGCAGCTTTACGCGGTATCTGAACGTGTAGAAGCGGTTATGAAGCGTGAGAAAGGCCTGTTCTGTAATGCGGATTTCTTCCATGCTTCTGCCTATCACTTCATGGATATCCCAACCAAACTATTTACGCCTATCTTTGTGATGAGTCGCCTTACCGGTTGGACGGCGCATGTGTTCGAGCAAAGAGAAAATAATCGCATCATTCGTCCAAGTGCAGACTACACCGGGCCAGAGCATCAAGACTGGCTACCTATACATTTACGTTAATCCTTTTGTTTCAAGGCGACTCATATATCGAGCTGTCCTTGAGAGCCAATGAATAGAATTTTAGATAATGGTGGATGTATGTCTGATGTGAAAATAGAGAAAAACCAGAGCGTTGAACAAAATATAGGCGTTGAAAATAGCCAATACAGAAAGGTTCTTCCGGGAACTGGCTTAGAATATTTCGATGCCCGTGAAGCGGTAGACGCGATATCTCCGGGCAGCTATAAAACCTTGCCGTATACGTCGAGAGTATTGGCAGAGCAATTGGTAAGACGCTGTGATCCAGCTGCTCTTGAAGATAGCTTGAAACAAATCATCGAACGTAAGAGCGACTTAGATTTTCCTTGGTATCCAGCACGTGTCGTGTGTCATGACATTCTGGGTCAAACTGCTTTAGTTGATTTAGCGGGCTTACGAGATGCGATTGCTGACCAAGGTGGGGACCCAGCCAAAGTAAACCCAGTAGTCGAAACTCAACTGATTGTTGATCACTCCTTAGCTGTGGAACATGCTGGGTTTGATAATGAAGCGTTTGATAAGAACCGTGCAATTGAAGAGCGTCGAAACGAAGACCGTTTTCATTTCATTGAATGGTGTAAAACGGCGTTTAAAAACGTCAGTGTGATTCCTGCGGGTAACGGAATTATGCACCAGATTAACCTGGAAAAGATGTCTCCGGTTATTCAATCTAAACAAGGTATAGCGTTCCCAGATACCTGTGTTGGTACCGATAGTCACACTCCTCACGTTGATGCGCTGGGCGTTATTGCGATTGGTGTCGGTGGTTTGGAAGCCGAGACGGTAATGCTAGGTCGTCCGTCGATGATGCGCTTGCCAGACATCGTGGGCGTTAAACTAACCGGTCAGCGACAAGAAGGCATTACGGCGACTGATATTGTGCTCGCAATTACTGAGTTTCTTCGTAGTGAAAGGGTGGTTTCAAGCTACTTAGAATTCTTCGGTGAAGGCGCGCGTGCATTGACTATTGGTGACCGTGCGACTATCTCAAACATGACGCCTGAATACGGTGCCACGGCAGGCATGTTCTACATTGATGAGCAGACCATTCAATACCTTAAATTGACAGGTCGTGATCCGGAGCAGGTTGAGTTAGTCGAACTTTACGCTAAGCAAACAGGACTGTGGGCGGATGATCTCGATTCGGCTCAATATGAGCGTGTGCTTGAGTTTGATTTGTCGAAAGTTGAGCGAAACCTCGCAGGACCTTCGAACCCTCATCGCCGCTTACCAACCAGTGAACTTGCACAGCAAGGTATCAGCCAAGCTGCTTGGAAAGAGCAACATGCTGAGCAATATAGTGATGACCAAATGCCAGATGGTGCGGTGATTATCGCAGCGATTACCTCATGTACCAATACCAGTAACCCAAGAAACGTAGTGGCGGCAGGGCTAGTAGCTAAAAAAGCCAATCAACTTGGTTTGGTTCGTAAGCCTTGGGTTAAAACGTCATTTGCTCCGGGGTCTAAGGTTGCCAAGCTCTATTTAGAGTCAGCAGGTTTACTTCCTGAACTGGAACAGTTGGGTTTCGGCATTGTCGGCTATGCATGTACGACTTGTAACGGTATGAGCGGGTCGTTGGATCCTGAAATCCAACAAGAGATCATTGATCGCGACCTCTATTCCACCGCTGTGTTATCGGGCAATCGAAACTTTGATGGTCGAATCCACCCTTATGCAAAACAAGCCTTTCTAGCCTCACCGCCATTGGTGGTTGCTTATGCGTTGGCGGGTACGATTCGCTTTGATATCGAGAAAGACAGTTTAGGTACAGACAACAACGGTAAGCCAATTTACCTAAGTGATTTGTGGCCAAGCGACGTGGAGATTGATGCGGTTGTCGGTGAGCATGTTAAACCACAGCAGTTCCAACAAATTTACGTGAAAATGTTCCAGCCAGATGATGAGCAGCTAAGCAGCGAGCCGCTTTATGACTGGCGACCTCAAAGTACTTATATTCGCAGACCACCTTATTGGGAAGGAGCTCTTGCGGGAGAACGAAGCCTTTCAGGTATGAGACCGTTAGCGATTCTTGGTGACAACATCACCACGGATCATCTATCACCTTCAAATGCGATTCTCGCTTCGAGTGCGGCAGGTGAGTACTTGGCGAAAATGGAAGTGCCGGAAGAGGACTTTAACTCTTACGCGACCCATCGAGGCGATCATTTAACCGCGCAACGAGCGACGTTCGCCAACCCGAAGCTGTTTAATGAAATGGTGAAGGACGCTGGAGAAATTGTGCAAGGTTCATTGGCACGAGTAGAACCCGAAGGTCAGGTCACTCGTATGTGGGAAGCAATAGAAACCTACATGAATCGCAAGCAACCTTTGATTGTCGTTGCTGGCGCAGACTACGGACAAGGTTCATCACGCGATTGGGCGGCCAAAGGAGTTCGCTTAGCGGGTGTTGAAGTCATCGTTGCAGAAGGGTTTGAGCGAATCCACAGAACCAACTTAGTCGGTATGGGCGTATTACCCCTGCAATTCAAAGTGGGAACGGATCGACATACTTTAGAACTGGACGGCACTGAGCTTTACGACGTTTACGGCGACATTGAAGCGGGTTCTGATTTGGCGTTGGTCATCACTCGTAAAAGCGGTGAAAAGCTTGATGTGCCAGTGATCTGTAGATTGGATACGGCAGACGAAGTAAGTGTGTACAGCGCTGGTGGCGTATTACAACGCTTTGCCAAAGACTTTCTCGCGCAATAGGAGCCTGTGATGAACATTAAACAGATAAAAGTCCCAGCAACTTATATGCGTGGAGGAACCAGCAAAGGTGTTTTCTTCTTCTTGAATGACTTACCCGAAGCGGCGCAAGTTGCGGGGCCTGCGAGAGACGAGTTTCTTCTGCGTGTGATTGGCAGCCCAGATCCTTATGGTAAGCAAATTGATGGTATGGGAGGCGCGACGTCCAGCACCAGTAAAACCGTCATTGTGTCGAAGAGTGATAAAACCGATCACGATGTTGACTACCTCTTTGGTCAAGTGGCAATAGACAAGCCATTTGTCGATTGGAGTGGTAACTGCGGTAATTTGTCTGCGGCGATTGGTCCGTTCGCCATTCATACTGGATTAGTTGATTCAAGCCGTATTCCTGAAAACGGTGTGTTCGAAGTGCGAGTATGGCAAGTCAATATCGAGAAAACCATTATTGTTCATGTGCCTATCGTGGACGGTGAAGTTCAAGAGTTGGGCGATTTCGAACTCGATGGTGTGACTTTCCCCGCCGCTGAAATTCAGGTCGATTTTCTAGACCCGGCAGATGGGAGTGGGTCGATGTTTCCGACGGGAAATGTGGTCGATTTCTTAGATGTCCCGGAGTTAGGTTGCATCAAAGCGACTTACATCAATGCTGGGATACCGACCATTTTTGTTGATGCTGAATCGGTCGGATATCAAGGCACTGAGCTTCAATCAGATATCAATAGTGATCCAAACGCCTTGGCATTGTTTGAGTCTATCCGAGCACATGGCGCAGTCGCGATGGGACTTATTGATTCGTTAGAACAAGCTGAATCACGCCAGCACACCCCAAAGGTTGCCTTTGTGGCCAAGCCTCAAGCGTACCAAGCTTCAAGTGGCAAGTCAGTTGCTACGGATGATACTGACCTGCTGGTACGCGCTCTGTCTATGGGGCAGCTGCATCACGCCATGATGGGCACAGCTGCGGTTGCCATTGCTTCAGCGGCGAGTGTTCCGGGTACGCTAGTGAATTTAGCGGCGGGGGGRGGCTCTCGTGACTTTGTGACCTTTGGGCACCCATCAGGAACGCTAAAGGTCGGAGCTAAAGCGCTAGAGACAGAAAGTGGATGGAAAATCGAGAGGGCGATTATGAGTCGTAGTGCCCGAGTGATCATGGAAGGTGCCATTCGTGTGCCTTTTCCCAAGTAAAGCGATTGTCGTGAACGGTTAAAGGTTCCGAAAACAACGCTGAGAAAAGAGTGCAACCAAGTGCTACTGCTAAAGGCTAGCCGCTTGGAAAATGGATAAATCATGGAGGAGGCACTATGTCTGCTACAAATCGAATGACTAGAAAAACGGATTACATCACCGAGTATCAATGGGCGAGGGAAGACCCAAACTCATTTTGGGAAACACAATCACAAGCGATTGATTGGTTTGAGTCTCCAAAAACGATATTACAAACGGACGATAACGGTATTGAACGCTGGTTCCCTGATGGCGTGATGAATACTTGCTGGTTGGCTTTGGATTATCATTGCGAAAATGGCCGTGGTGATAAGGTCGCGCTGATATACGACTCGCCAGTTACGGGCATTAAGTTGACTTACACTTACAATGAGCTTCGCGAACAAGTGGCTAAAACCGCTGGTATGTTGGCGGAACAGGGCGTCACCAAAGGCGATCGTGTAGTCATCTACATGCCAATGATTCCTGAAGCGGCTATGGCAATGTTAGCCTGTGCTCGGTTAGGTGCGGTGCACTCTGTGGTGTTCGGTGGATTTGCTCCGCACGAGCTTGCGGTTCGAATTGAAGATGCTGAACCTAAAGTATTGATCACCGCCTCATGTGGCATCGAAATCAACAAGGTTCTACCGTATAAGCCGATGGTTGACCGCGCAATCATGGATAGCCGCTGGAAGCCAGAGAAAGTTGTAGTTTTCCAAAGAGAGCAATGCCTTGCTGAGTTAAACAATGAGCGTGATTTGCATTGGCAACAAGCCGTTGCTAGCGCTGAGCCTCATGAGTGTGTACCTGTTTTAGCAACTGATCCGTTATATATTCTCTACACCTCGGGCACGACAGGCAAACCCAAAGGCGTGGTCCGCGATAATGGCGGCCATGCGGTCGCGATGAAATACTCGATGAGTACCATCTACGATATGCCGCAAGACGGTGTATTTTGGGCGGCTTCCGATGTGGGTTGGGTCGTTGGGCATTCCTATATTGTCTATGCACCTTTGATTCATGGTTGTACGACGATTCTGTTTGAAGGTAAACCAGTGCGAACGCCTGATCCGGGCGCATTCTGGCGAGTGTGTGAAGAATACAAAGTCGATGTTCTATTCTCGGCGCCAACGGCATTCAGAGCGATAAAAAAGGAAGACCCAGAAGGTGAGTTGCTCATCAAGTATGACTTGTCATCACTCAAGTCGATCTTCATGGCCGGCGAGCGTTTAGACCCGCCAACATTGGATTGGGTTGAATCTCATACGAGCAAACCAGTTATCGACCATTGGTGGCAGACCGAGACGGGTTGGGCTATCTCAGCTAATCCGACAGGGCTAGAGTCTTTACCGGTGAAAGCGGGCTCTTCAACTAAACCTGTGCCGGGTTATCAAGTGGAGATCCTCAATGAGTTGGGTGAGCCTGCACAAGCTAACCAACAAGGCTTCGTCGCACTTAAAAGACCGCTTCCACCTGGCTGTTTACCGACGGTATGGCGCAACCATGATAGGTTCGAATCGGGTTATTTAAGTCAATTCCCAGGTTATTATGTCTCGGGCGATGGTGGTTATCTCGATGAAGAGGGTTACCTATTTATCATGGGACGCATTGATGACGTGATAAATGTCGCAGGGCATCGTTTGTCTACTGGTGAAATGGAAGAGATTGTTGGTGGTCACCCTGCCATCGCTGAATGTGCCGTGGTTGGTATTCACGATGAATTAAAAGGTCAGCTTCCTCTTGGGTTAGTTGTTCTGAAAGATGGCGTGAAAGTGGATGGCGAAGACCTTCAAGCTGAGCTGGTGGGTAAGGTTCGAAATGAGATTGGTGCTGTCGCATGTTTTAAGCAAGCCTTAGTGGTCGAGAGGCTTCCTAAGACGCGTTCTGGCAAGATCTTACGCAGAACTATCCGACAGATAGCCGAAGGTGAACAATACGTGGTGCCTTCAACCATTGACGACCCAACAAGCCTAACGGAAATTGCCGAAAAGCTTGGTAAGTAGATTCCAATCTAAATCAAAAATGGTCACTTTATGTGGCCATTTTTGTATTTAAAACACTCAGTTCAAACAACGGATTAATTCAATAGCTTGTATAGACACTCACTGCAAGTAAACTAGACTCTGTTTAGATATTAATTGGGTTTTAGAAGCGTACTTGTCATGAACGTCATTTTAAGGGCTGCAAAGCATACCGATCTCGAGCAACTTAACGAGTTAATGTTCGATCTTCATCACCACCATCACATTGCTTGTCCTGAGCATTTTAAAACAGCAGAAGAGATAGAGCAGGAGAAGAGTATTGCAAGATACTTAGATGACCCTGAATGCTTGGTGTATGTGGCGTTAAGAGGTGAACTGATTGTTGGTTTCATTTCTGGACATTTTTGCGAGCTTATCTCTACTGTGAGCAAACCGGTTCAGATGGGCAGTGTTGATGAACTTTTTGTTTTACCAGAATACCGAAAAGCAGAAGTTGCCCAGATGCTGTTTAATCGTGTCGAGTCTACTTTTGAAGACTACGGAGTGACTCAGGTTTTTGTTGAGGTTTGGGACTTTAATTCACCTGCCAAGGACTTCTATCAAAAAATGGGGTTCACACCTCACATTCAATGGATGAGGAAGGCTTTGAATAAAACATAGACAGCGATTTTGTGTGGATTTAATTACAATAGGCTCGATGCATTAGCAGTCTTTATTTTTTTCTATTATTTTTAGGTAAATTCGTTGGTTATTCGATATTTATTAGTTCTTATTCTGTCTATTTTGAGTACTACTTCCGCTTGGGCGAGCAACACCTTGCCTGATCATATTGCGGGCGCCTTATGTGTAGTGCGTGCTGATAACCAAATTGTGTTGGTTGATGAACTGATCACAGGTCAATTATCTCTGCCGGGTGGCACGGTTGTTTCTGGGGAGCCGACAGCTATCGCAGCGCAACGTGAAACTTGGGAAGAAGCCGGTTTGTCCGTCACCGTTGGTGATGTGTTGGGTTACACCGACAGCGCCGTTGTGTTTGATTGTGTCTCTGATTCTGAAGTGATCAGTTATCAAGCTCGAAATGAGCTAGGTGGTTTTGAACTTCCTATCTGGTTTGCTCCTCACTATGGGGTCGAGGTCAGCAGGGCGATGTTACTTCCTCCTAATGAGTTGGAATCAAACCAGTACCGTTACCCAGAACAGTGGTCTGAGATTAACGAACTGTTTCTTTCTGCGACGGATCAGCCAGTGACTTATGTGACTGAGCTGGTGGGCGCTGCGCCGAAAGTTCACCAAGTCGAATTGAACTGGATTGTTTCACTTCAAAACACGTTCGATAATTTACCGAGTGTGTTTTCTAATACGGTACTTTTGACTGACTTACTCGCAAAGTCTTGGGTTTTCATCATTATCCTTCCGTTGATTGCTTGGTATTTTGGCCGTAATTTTGCGTTGAAGTTTGGTTTCACGTTGATATCAGTAACGCTGCTTACGCTAATTGCCCACCAAGGCTTTGGCTTTCCACGACCGCACGCTTATCTTCCAACACTGAAATTGGTGATGAGCAGTGGCTATAGCTTTCCAAGCCAACTAGCGGCTCTATGGGTTAGTTTGACTTTGTTGGTGCTTTGGAAGCTTAAACGCCTGTTTGAACAGAAATCGTTGTTGATTGTGATAGCCGGTCTACTTTGGATTATGTTGTTTAAGTCTTACTCAGGCAGTGCTTTCTTTAGCGATGTCTTGATGGGAGGCATATTAGGTGCGTTAACAACGTGGCATATCGTGAGGTTAGACACTAAGCCTGATGTTGATATCAGTGTGTTATTGAGCTCTAAAGGTGTTTGGTGGGGGCTGTGCCTACTATCAATTGTTCTAACCGTTATCTGGCCATTGCCAACCTTCTCATTCTGGGTGGCTATTTTGATGACGATTGCTTGTTTGGTGACGTTAACGGATTCAAAACCTTTGGTTGGTCAGTTCTCATTTAGGGTCGTAGCTGGGGTTATTGTGATGTTACTTGCCGGTAACCTGTTGATCAGTTGGGCTGGGAGCTTTGTCTCTTTTAGTGGCATCGCTTCCTTTATTGTCGAAACGTTACGTTTTCCAATATTGATTCTATTTGGTGTTGTCGCATTCCGTCTGCCTTGGGCTAGGAAATAGCTAAACTACTCGTGTTAAATAAAAGAAGGCTGTGCACTGTACAGCCTTCTTTGTTTCAACGATACACTATCGAAAATGCTTATGAGTTGAAGATAAACTTTTCAATCGCAACAGCTACGCCGTGGTCATCATTGCTTGCTGTAATGTAGTCAGCTAGCTTCTTGGTTTCTTCCATTGCGTTATCCATTGCAATCCCAAGGCCAGCGTATTCAAGCATATGGTGGTCGTTTTCAGCATCTCCCATACAGATCACTTCTTCGGCTTTAATACCTAAGTGCTTAGCGATTGCTTCAATACCCACACCTTTGTTTGAATTTGGGTTTAAGAACTCTAAGAAGAAGGGTGCACTTTGCACGATGGTAAACTGAGTCTTTAGTTCTTGTGGCAACTTGCTGATGATTTCGGTCAACTTGCTAGGCTCAGCAACAATCATGGTCTTGATGATTTCGTGATCGTCTTCTAGTTGAGAAAAGTCGAACTCGGTAATGTCTAAACCATTAATGCGTGCTTCAATGCCAGTGTATTCGTTGTTCTCTGGTGTAATTAAACCATGAACCTTGCTGAATGCATGAACGTAACCACCTAGCTGTTTAGCAAGTGCTGCGATTTCTTTCGCGGCTTTACCATTGCTGATCTCGCTGTGAATGATCTCTTTTGTCGACACATTCTGAACCATAGAGCCGTTGTAGAAGAGCACAAAGTCATCTTCGCCGTTGATTGAAAGCTCATCGAGTTTACTTTGCATGCCTTCTAAAGGGCGACCAGAAGCCAGAACCACTCTCACACCTGCAGCACGAGCTTTAGCGATCGCGTCTTTGTTCTCTTGAGAAATCACTTTTTCACTGTTAAGCAGTGTGCCATCCATATCAAGAGCAATCAGTTTGTACATGTTGTTCCTTACTAAAAAATTAAAAGCTAACGAAATCTAATGGGCGAAAGGATAAGGGAACTTGAAACTTCAGGCTAGGGCTTTGATCAACTGATTTATCAGTACTCATTTGTTTGACCAAAAGAGGTAAGTGCTTTAAGGTCTGCGGTTGATTAATTTCATCAAATAATTGAGCTGAGGGAAAGTTGTACAAGATTAATGAAATGTTTGAAACCATCCAAGGCGAGGGCGTATTTACCGGCGTTCCTGCTGTTTTTGTTCGTCTGCAAATTTGCCCAGTTGGCTGTTCTTGGTGTGATACCAAACAGACTTGGGAAGCATTGCCAGAAGATGAAACTAGCCTTGGCGATATCATGGTTAAGACAGAGGATTCACCCACTTGGTCAGCCATTGATGCCCAAGGAATCGTCAATGAATATATCAAGCAAGGTTACACGGCTAAACACATTGTGATTACTGGTGGTGAGCCGTGCATTTATGATCTTGTCCCGCTTACTGAAGCGTTTGAGCAACACGGTTGTCGTTGTCAGATTGAGACCAGCGGTACGTCAGAAGTTAAAGCAACAACTGATACTTGGGTTACTGTGTCACCGAAAGTGGCAATGAAAGCGAAACTGGAAATTTTAGACAGTGCCTTACAACGCGCTAACGAGATTAAGCATCCAGTAGGAACCGGAAAAGACATCGAACAGCTAGATGGTTTACTAGAGCGAGCGGATGTTTCGAGCGACACAGTAATCGCATTGCAACCGATTAGCCAAAAAGACCGCGCGACACAGCTTTGTATTGATACCTGCATTGAGCGCAATTGGCGTTTATCAATCCAAACTCACAAGTATTTGAGCATCGCGTAGTTGGTTAGATCGCATAGTTGGTTAGATTGTAGATAGCTCGTCAGTTTTAGGTAGGAATGAAAATGAAAAAAGCAGTGGTAGTATTCAGTGGTGGTCAAGACTCAACAACATGTCTTGTTCAAGCATTAAAAGAGTATGACGAGGTTCATGCGATTACATTTGATTATGGTCAGCGCCACCGACTAGAAATTGAAGTGGCTGAGTTATTGTCAAAAGAACTGGGTGTGAAAGCACATAAAGTGATGGATGTGACTCTGTTGAATGAGCTAGCGATCAGCTCTCTAACACGTGACGATATTCCTGTATCACACGAGCTTCAAGAGAATGGTTTACCGAACTCATTCGTTCCTGGTCGTAATATTCTTTTCTTAACGCTGGCAGGTATTTACGCGTACCAAATCGGCGCTGAAACGGTGGTTACCGGTGTGTGTGAGACTGACTTCTCTGGCTACCCAGATTGCCGCAATGACTTCGTAAAAGCGATGAACTCTGCGCTAGTACAAGGTATGGACAAGCAGCTGGACATCAAAACGCCACTGATGTGGTTGAACAAGGCTGAGACATGGGCGTTGGCCGACCAATACTCAGCACTTGAGCTTGTTCGCAACAAAACCCTGACCTGCTATAACGGCATTATCGGTGATGGTTGTGGCGATTGTCCTGCGTGTGAATTACGTAAAGTCGGCCTTAATGATTACCTAGATGACCGTGAAAGCATCATGGCTGAGTTGGTTCGCAAACAGGCTGAGAATAAATAACATCAGGTAAGTATATTGGGTCGTTATAGGCATCGATGATGCAGTTCGGGCCATTACTCTTCGCTTGATAAAGTGCTTGGTCAAGAACTGAGTACAAGTCATCAAAGTCACTTAATGCGTTTGAGGTTGCTAGGTAAGCAAAGCTCGCGGTCACATTAAGTGGCTTTTTGCTTTCTGACAAGAAGACCGTGCTTGATATAGCGTAGTGCAACTCTTCAACGCGCTCCCGTACTTCAGAAGGTTTTGTATCGGTCAGCATGATGACAAACTCTTCTCCGCCTAAGCGGCCAAACAATTCACCATTCATCAAGTGTTTTCTTATTTGCTGACTAACATGAACCAGTGCTTTGTCGCCAGTAGGGTGGCCATGTTGGTCATTTATCTTTTTAAACTTATCTAGATCGAGCAAAACAAGAACGTGTAGCTTGTCCTTACCTTGACAGCGTTTTACTCGCTTAATTCTTCGTATTATTTCGGTGCGGCCATATGCTTTGGTCATTGCGTCAATGGCTGCTTTAGCACGAACAGTTCTGTTTACCAATACCGTAAAGCTTGCAGCACACAGCAATAGAATCACAATGATGTTGTACATCCATCTTTGATGTTCCATCTTTTCAATTTGAAGGCGGTCGAGTTTCGTTTGATGTGTCAGAAAGGAGCTTTCTAACTCTTGCTCATATTTTGCGTGTGTCAGGTCTAGTGCTTCAAAGGCTAATCGGTTATCAATGTCTCGTGCTTCCATCTGTATGGACGAGTAGCGTTGGTAGAAGTAAAACGCTTGCTGGTAATCGCCCAGTGATTGATGAATATCAGAAAGTTGAAGAAGAGCCCTTGCGATGTATTTATGTCTAGTCACTTGTTCAGCTAACTCTAACGCTTGTTGCGCATAATTGAGCGCTTCTTCCATGAGTTTTTGCTCTTCGAACATATCGCTGATTGCCAAATAAGCGTTGATTCGAATGACATCGTTGTTGAGCTCGCTGGAAGCAGAAAGAGAGTCGACTAAATAGTTTCTTGCTAAATCATAGTCATTGGTTTGTGTGTAAGCCTTACCCAAACCAAGATTGGTTAGAGCGATACCGTAGCTATGAGATGAGGCACTCAGTAGCACTTTAGCTTGCTTAAAATGGGTAATCGCTAAATCATTTTGACCTTGATTTAGATACAGGTCAGCTAAGCTATGATGCACTTGAGCTTTCATTAAATCGGAAGCATCAGCCCTGAGTACCAGCGCTTCTTCTAAGTACTGCGCCGATTTATCGTATTGCTTTAGTTCTTTGAGTAAATTGCCCACATCATTGTATATTCCTGAAATATCATGCCCTTGTGGGAATACATTGATCAATGCGAGGTAGGTGCTTAGCGCTGCTTGATAGTCACTGCGGAAATGGTGATTGTTGGCGATGACTCGATAAGTCCCAAATTTTGGCAAGACTGGGTCGGCAATGTCATGCAGATCGGATTGAAGAGCGGAGCAGTAGTAGTTCGCTTGATGGTATTTCGCTTGCTCGTTTAGGGATCGGCATAGTTGGTATTTCAGTAGCGCTCTGCCGGTGAAATCACTGCGCGATTGCATCTTCGCCAGCAAAGTCAAAAAGCCTTGTTGTGCTTCTTCATATTGACCTTTGCCGTCTTTCATCAGAGCAGAAATAAACGCTTCTTCAATTGCTTGATATTCGCTGTCATTTGAAGCTATTCCATAGAATGGTTGATCACGGTGACTCATGTATTGATACAAAAGAGACGATAAGTAAAGCTTATCTCCGTAAATCGTTGAGCTCGTATAACGTGTTTGCAGCATGTTTAACGCACGCTCAGGAGAGTGGTTCAAAGTCGAGAGGTAAAGCGCATTCCAATCAGCGTTTGGAGTAGCGTTAGTGTCTAAATTGGAAGAATAAATGGATGACTTGTGGTCACGATCTGAAATCGATACTTGGCTATAAGAATTAAAACTAATGAGAAGAAGAAAGGTAACGAAAGCAGAGTGAATCACAAGAAAGTATCAATCAGATAAAGAACGATATTCTATGATTAATTTGATGTTGCTTCAATTTTTGGGTGGTGTATGTAGGAGGTTGTGCGAGGTGGATCTCTAATTAAACGAGTTTTATCAGAGGTATATCGGCCGTACGTATTCGCACGGCCGATATTGGAAATTAGATGTATAATTTCGCTAGGTCAGAAGGCTCAAGCTCTTTGCCTTCTAGTGTTGCATTCCAGTTAATACCAACAAGAACGCCGTCTTCAGCAAGAGTCAGTAACCAATCTTCTACAAAGATATCTAGTGGAATTTCTAGTACTTCAAAGTCAGCCCACTCTTCAACGTTGTGAGTTTGAGCATCTTCTTTTGAAGACCAGAAAGGCATCACTTCGCTGTTTTCGAATTCACTTGAGTCACATGCTAGCCAACCTTCTTCATTGCGAAGGCCCCATACCAGTTTAGTTTCTTGTGTTTCAGAAACGAAAAGTTCTAGATTTGCTTGAGTATCAGCTGTTAGTTTGCTCATGGATTAATTCTCTATGTTGATAACGAGGCAAGATTAACATTATAGACGGCTTAGGTATATGCTATTCAAGGAATTATCACCATACTGAAACGTTAACTTAAGAGAACGTTTCAGTATGGTAAAGTAGTACTGAAGCTACTTTTTAATTTTAGTGAAGATATGCCACTCTTCTTTGATGTTACCTTTGAATCCAGCCACAGAAGCGACCACTTTTCGGTGAAGTGCATGGTTGATTTCGGTGTCATCACTACTGAACTCAACATCACCATGACCAACGATGTTGACTCTCGAAGGCTGAATGCCGTTACTGATCAGTGCTCGCCTTACATTCGATGCTCGTTGTTTAGAGAGCTTCAAGTTGTGTGCGGCATTACCCACCTTGCTGGCATAACCTTGTAACTCGATGGTCGTGCTTTCGTAACGCTTCAAAAATGCAGCCATCTGGCGTATCTGGGTAAGGAAAACCGGGTTAATTTCTGTAGAGTTATTGGCGAAGAGTATGTGGAGTTCTTTCTTCTCCGACGACTCGAAATATGAACCACAACCGTCGTTATCTATCTCTGCACCCATTTGCGTATCGGGGCATAAATCACGTGCATTGATTACGCCATCGTTGTCATCATCTTGCAGATCGTAAATTTGAGTGACAGGCGGGAGAGCGCGATATTCAAATTCGCCTTCATTGTTTTCAGCTAAAGCATTGGTAGATACAACCATGAAGCAAAGCGATAATACTGTGTTTGTAAGCTTCATTAATATTCCACCTTCTCATTCCATTCTTCAGGGATTTCAACTCGCAAACCAATCAATAGGTTACCAGTTGCGTTCATTACGCGATATTTTGCGTATTGCTCGTCATACTTAGCATCCAAATAGCCTTTACGAGCTTCAAACAGCTCATTCTCAGTGTTAAGTAAATCGAGAAGGGTTCGCTTACCGATGCGGTATTGTTTCTCATATGAGATAACCGTGTCTGATGCCGAGTCTACGTGGTCAGATAGGAACTCTTTCTGCTGGACCGTCAAATCCAGAGCACTCCAGGAAAGACGTAAGCTCTCTTCGACATTGCGGTACGTGCTCTCACGAAGATCCTTGGCTTTGTTCAGTTGGTACGCGGCGCTTTCAGCGCGGTCTTGATCTGAACCACCATTATAAAGATTGTACCTCAAGCGAACCATTGCAGAGAACTCATCACTACTGCCTTCTGTACCACCGGCATCATCACGCCAGGTTTGCGCTGCTTCAAAAGACACAGTTGGGTAGTTGGTGCTTTTCGATTGCTTGTATTGAAACTTTGCAGAATCAACGTCGGCTTGAGCTATCTTGATCACAGGGTGTTGATTGAAGGCTTTTGCTAGGGCGCCATCGACAGTGTATGGAATAGCACCAGCATCAGCACGAGGGAAGGTGAGCCCTAGTGGAGATTGACCAACAAGTCGCTTGAATTGAGTATGGGTATCAAACAGGTTATTTTGAGCCGCGAGTAGGTTGCCATGTGCTTTTGCAATACGAGCTTCTACTTGAGACATATCTGCTGTCGAGCCAATCCCAGATTCGACGCGTCTGCGGATATCGCTGTATATCTCTTTGTGCGTAGCTAAGTTGCTTTCAGAAAGTGACAGCACTTCATAGGCCTTCACTGCGTCGAGGTAGACCTTCGTTACCTCTAGTGCAATGTCTTGAGCGTTAGATAACAGCTGGTAGCGCACTGACTCAGCATCGGCTGCTGTACGGTCGATATCATTCGATGTATTAGCACCGTCCCATATTAGTTGGGTTAGTGTAATCGTTGCTTCTTTACGAGTTAGGTCGGTTGTATCGGCATTCGTGGCAAGGTCTGTGTGTTCGTATCCTATGCCACCGTCTAAATCGATACTAGGACGGTAAGCACCGCCAGATGCATCATTCAGATAGCGTTTACTAATGTATTCGTTGTAAGCACTTTTGATTTCAGGGTTACTTTCTAAAGTGAACGCAACGGCTTGCTCTAGGGTTTGTGCTGTCGTCGGTAAGCTCATAGAGATAGCTAACCCTAATGTTGTCTTTTGAAGCCTATTCAATGTGCATCTCCCTAAAATTAGCTCACATCTAAGTCTTGAATTCGTGCAGTTATATACAAAATTTAGATGAACCGCCAAAAAAATCACGATCGCTAAGCTTGCGTTCGCAAATGGTTGTCAAAATGTTAACCGATCAGTGTGCGTCTTATGGTGCTTTTATACACGTCAATCTTACGTTTCTAAATCTATTATCTTCCGCGAACACAATAACTTATATTGCTGGTATGAGCACTAAGATTGTTATGTGATGTGATCGCCGTCATTAGCTTGTCACTCAACTTGTTAAATACTATATTCATAACTAGGAATTATATGACTTTAAGTGTTATATTTTAACTAATATTATAAATAAATTGTCACTATTTTGACGTTAATGACAAGAAATGCTTTTTTAGGGGTTTATATGGACATGACAACATTGAATTTGACTGGTGCTCTTGCATTGGGCCAGCGCATTGTTATTTCGGTGGATGGTACGATTAAAATCCTAGATGAAGGACAACCGCTACAAGCAGGGGACGTTGTTCTTGAATCCTTAAATGAATCCAATAACGCTCAGGTATCAGTGAAACGTTTTGCGCCAGAAGATGGCGAAGTTGAACTTGACCAGGATATCGCAAATATCTTTGCCGCATTAGAAGAAGGTGAAGACCCGACTGAGTTAGGAGATGAGTTCGCTACCGCTGCTGGTCAAAATGGTTCTAGTTTAGCAACTAGTGGGACCATAGAGCGTGATGGCGAAGAAACAATCCCTGGTACTGAGTTCATCACTACGGGTTTTGAAGCTCTAGGCTTATCTCGTACTCAAAGTTTAAGCCTTCTAGAGCAATTCCGTTCGTTTGAGCAACCAGATAGTCTAGGCACAGACAGCGAGACAATCGGTGACACAACAGCTCCAGATGCGCCAACACTGACACTTGATACGGACTCTGGCTCAGCGGCGGATGATTTCTTAACCAACGACGGCAGCTTCACAGTCGGCGGCATAGAAGAGGGTGCGACAGTAGAATACCTCGTTGACGGGGAATGGACCACACAAGCGCCCACGCCAAGCGAAGGCGCCAACACCATCACCGTTCGCCAAACCGATGCAGCGGGTAATACATCAGGCAACAGCGAGCTGACGTTCACTCTAGACACAACAGCTCCAGATGCGCCAACTCTGACACTTGATACGGACTCTGGCTCAGCGGCGGATGACTTCTTAACCAACGACGGCAGCTTCACAGTCGGCGGCACAGAAGAGGGTGCGACAGTAGAATACCTCGTTGACGGAAACTGGACGACAACCGCACCAGTACCAACGGAAGGTGACAACACGATCACCGTTCGTCAAACCGACGCAGCGGGTAATACCTCTGGCTCAAGCGAGTTGATGTTTACACTTGACACTCAAGCAGCTCAAGGCATCGTTACTGTTGATAACATCACAGACGATGATGTCATTACGGTCACCGAACAGGGTCAAACTATTGCTGTTACGGGCCGTGCTACTGGTGGTGATATTGAGTCTGGTGACAGTGTCACTGCGACAATCAATGGTAACGAGTACACAACGACGGTCAATGAAGATGGCGGTTGGCAACTTGATGTGAGCGGTGAAGACCTTGCCTTAGATACCAATTTTAATGTCATTGTAGAATCAACAGATGCTGCAGGTAACAGCAGTAACTCTACGGGGATCTCTGAGCATAGCTATGACGATACTCCGCTAATCGTCAACCTTAATGTCGATCCAGTTACCGATGATTCAATCATTAATTCAAGTGAGGCTCAGGGGTCTATCACTATCACTGGCTCTGTGACCGGTGATGAATTCTCATCGGGTACTGTAAGCTTGGTTATCAATGGCAACCAATACACGGGTGTTGTCAATCCAGATACAGGCTTATTTGAAATCGAGGTTAATGGTTCAGACTTAGTTGCAGATAGCGATACGATTATTGATGCCTCTGTGTCCGTCGTAAACGACATTGGCCAAGTGGGTGATGCTGAGTCTACCGAGAAATACTTTACTGATACATCTGCAACCGCAGTGATCCGAGTTGATCGCATTACTACGGATGACACGATTAACGCGGAAGAAAGCCAAGGTAATGTGTTCGTATCTGGTCGAGTTGGCTTTGATGCTGGACCGGGAGATACAGTTACTCTCGATATCAATGGAAATACGTACACAACTACTGTTCTAGGCGACAAAACTTGGTTTGTAGAGGTTTCAGGCCAAGATCTTGCCAACGATACCCAATTTAATGCATCGGTTTCTGGTATTGATGACGCGGGAAACCCATATACGGCCACGACTGTTTCAACGCATACGGTCGATCTTGAAGCCAACAAAGGTAGCGTGACGGTTGATGACATCACAGCCGATGACGTGATTAACAAAGCCGAAAGTGGACAAACCATCACGGTTAGCGGTACGGCGAAAGGTGGTGACATCAGCGAAGGCGATGTTGTGACCATGACCATCAATGGTACCGAGTACACCACCACCATGGATGGCGATGGCAACTGGACAGTGGATGTGGCGGGCAGCGATCTGGCGCAAGATGCCGAATTTGAAGTTTTGGTCACATCAACCGATAGCGTAGGCAATTCAGTACAAAGTAAAGTGATATCTACTCACGAGGTTGATACCGATATCAGCACCCCGACCATCGATCTGGTGGCGTCGAGCGACAGCGGCGACAGTGACACAGACAACCTGACTAACGACAAGACGCCGACGTTCGCGCTGGGCAACATCGACAGTGATGTTGCGGGCGAGGACATCGTGGTGCTCAAAGACGGCGTTGCCCTCGACGGCACGCTGGAAAAAGTGGACGGCACGTGGCAGTTCACCCCGAGCGCGGACCTGGCGGATGGCACTTACGACCTGAGCGTGAAAGTGACGGACGATGCGGGCAACAGCGCGACGTCGACCGAKCTTGAAGTCATCATCGATACGGTCGCGTCGGCGACCATCACAATCGATGATGATATCGCAGGCGACGACATCGTGAACGCAGCGGAAGCGGCTGGTGACGTGACCATTACGGGTACCGTGGGTGGCGACGCCAAACCTGGTGATACCGTGACGTTGACGGTGAACGGCAACTCAACCGATTACACAGGCACGGTGAAAGCGGATGGCACTTACAGCATCAATGTACCGGGCAGCGAGTTAGTTGCGGATGCRGACAGCACCATCGTGGCGAGCGTGAGTGGCACCGATGAAGCGGGCAACCCGTTCACGGCGACGACCGAGGCAAGCGGWGACAACAAAGACGGTGGTTACGAGGTTGATACGGGTATCAGCACCCCGACCATCGATCTGGTGGCGTCGAGCGACAGCGGCAAAGAAGACGCTCACGGCAGCGACACAGACAACCTGACTAACGATACGACGCCAACCTTCACGTTCGGCAACATCGATGATGATGTTGAGAAAGTGGAAGTGTTCAACGGCACGACCTTGCTGGGTGAAGCGGTCAAAGATGCGAATGGCNTACGGGTATCAGCACCCCGACCATCGATCTGGTGGCGTCGAGCGACAGCGGCAAAGAAGACGCTCACGGCAGCGACACAGACAACCTGACTAACGATACGACGCCAACCTTCACGTTCGGCAACATCGATGATGATGTTGAGAAAGTGGAAGTGTTCAACGGCACGACCTTGCTGGGTGAAGCGGTCAAAGATGCGAATGGCGTGTGGACCTTCACGGCGACAGACGGTCAGCTGACAGAAGGTGCGAATAGCATCACGGTGAAAGCGACGGACGATGCGGGCAACAGCGCGACGTCGACCGATCTTGAAGTCATCATCGATACGGTCGCGTCGGCGACCATCACAATCGATGATGATATCGCAGGCGACGACATCGTGAACGCAGCGGAAGCGGCTGGTGACGTGACCATTACGGGTACCGTGGGTGGCGACGCCAAACCTGGTGATACGGTGACGTTGACGCTGCAGGCAGAAGGCCAAGACGCGACGACGTACACAGGCACGGTGAAAGCGGATGGCACTTACAGCATCAATGTACCGGGCAGCGAGTTAGTTGCGGATGCNCATCGATACGGTCGCGTCGGCGACCATCACAATCGATGATGATATCGCAGGCGACGACATCGTGAACGCAGCGGAAGCGGCTGGTGACGTGACCATTACGGGTACCGTGGGTGGCGACGCCAAACCTGGTGATACGGTGACGTTGACGCTGCAGGYAGAAGGCCAAGACGCGACGACGTACACAGGCACGGTGAAAGCGGATGGCACTTACAGCATCAATGTACCGGGCAGCGAGTTAGTTGCGGATGCRGACAGCACCATCGTGGCGAGCGTGAGTGGCACCGATGAAGCGGGCAACCCGTTCACGGCGACGACCGAGGCAAGCGGWGACAACAAAGACGGTGGTTACGAGGTTGATACGGGTATCAGCACCCCGACCATCGATCTGGTTGCGTCGAGCGACAGCGGCGACAGCGACGAAGACAACCTGACCAATGACAAGACGCCGACGTTCTCGTTGGGCAACATCGATGATGATGTTGAGAAAGTGGAAGTGTTCAACGGCACGACCTTGCTGGGTGAAGCGGTCAAAGATGCGAATGGCGTGTGGACCTTCACGGCGACAGACGGTCAGCTGACAGAAGGTGCGAACAGCATCACGGTGAAAGCGACGGACGATGCGGGCAACAGCGCGACGTCGACCGAKCTTGAAGTCATCATCGATACGGTCGCGTCGGCGACCATCACAATCGATGATGATATCGCAGGCGACGACATCGTGAACGCAGCGGAAGCGGCTGGTGACGTGACCATTACGGGTACCGTGGGTGGCGACGCCAAACCTGGTGATACCGTGACGTTGACGGTGAACGGCAACTCAACCGATTACACAGGCACGGTGAAAGCGGATGGCACATACAGCATCAATGTACCGGGCAGCGAGTTAGTTGCGGATGCGGACAGCACCATCGTGGCGAGCGTGAGTGGCACCGATGAAGCGGGCAACCCGTTCACGGCGACGACCGAGGCAAGTGGAGACAACAAAGACGGTGGTTACGAGGTTGATACGGGTATCAGCAAACCGACCATCGATCTGGTGGCGTCGAGCGACAGCGGCGACAGCGACGAAGACAACCTGACCAATGACAAGACGCCGACGTTCTCGTTGGGCAACATCGATGATGATGTTGTGGAAGCGGGCATCGTGGTGTTGAAAGACGGCGTTGCTCTAGAAGGCACGCTGACCGAAGAGCAAGACGGCACTTGGAGCTTCACGCCGAGCGCGGAGCTGGAAGACCGCACTTACGACTTGAGCGTGAAAGTGACGGACGCTGCGGGTAATAGCGACACATCAGACGCACTCGCAGTGACCATCGATACGGTCGCCAATGCTGGTATTTTTATCGATACCATCACTAAAGACGGAATCATCAATGATGACGAGGCCCAAGCCAATGTTACTATTAGTGGTTATGTCACTGGTGACGCTCAGCCTGGTGATACGGTCAGCATCTGGTTGAACGAGGGGAGTGGCGATTCATTGGTCGAGGTACAAGTCTCAGAAGTGAAGGATGACCAAGGCCGCTACACATTCTCAGCTATCGTTGCTGGTTCCGAGTTAGCAAATAACAACGCAACATCACCTCAGGTATTTGCAAAAGTTACTGGTACTGATGCTGCAGGCAACACGTTCGAGGCCAGTGAAAACGAATCGTACCAAGTTGACCGTAGTATTGTGTTTGATTTCACTCCTACAGACGGAACCTTTAATGATGGTGATAACATTATTAATTTCACTGAACAAACCAGTGTTAACGTCAGTGGGTTTGTCAACGAATCTGCGACAATAAACTCTATTACATTCACTGACTCTAATGGAGATACCGTGGTTATTGATGGCTCTTCCGTAGTGCAAGAGGTGATTGATAATGGTGATGGTACCTCGTATACCGACTTCGTTATTACGGGCGTCGATGTGAGCGACTTAGAAGACGGAGATTTGTCCGTTGTGGTCAATGCAACAGATGAAGCGGATAATACTTTTGACTCTTTGGCGAAAACGATAGAGAAAGATACCGCTGCACCAGATGCACCGATGATTACCAATATTACCGACGATTCATCTGATGACGATTATTCAGTTGTTACCTTACATGGTACAGGTGAGCCAGGTCTCGAGATTAAGATATTTGATGAAGATGGAAACCTAATTAATCAAAACAATACCGTCACTGTCGATGGCGGGGGTAATTGGTCGTTTGATATTTCAGACTTAACCAATACTCAAGTCAACGACAATGAATTCTTCACGGCTACCCAAGTCGACGTAGCAGGTAACGAGAGCGATGCAAGCGAGACGGTGCATTATTACCATGGTGACTTTGATCCTGCGCTTAATGAAGGCAGTGATGACTTTGTGCTGCTTGGTGAAGGTGACGATGTTCTTAAAGTCAACGAAAATGATGCTAATGATAGTATGGTTGCGGATGGTGGCGCGGGTAATGACAAAGCTGTGTTTGATTTTAGCATTGAACAGGCAAGTATTGTGCTAAATGCCGACGGCTCTGTGACTATCTCTGAGAATACTGGCAGTGGCGACGTGAATACCTTCATCGAGTTTGAAGAGTTCGAATTTGAAGGCGGTGATAAGAAGAACTTTGATGAGCTGTTCTCACCAACCATCGAGATTGATCGAGATGAAGATGATGTAATCAACAGCGATCGTAGTACCATCAATTATACGGTTGGCTTGCCCTCTGGCGCAGTTGCTGGCGCGACGTTGATAATCATGGCGGAAGGGCAAGCAATTGCACAAAGCCCAATCACGTTAACTGATGACCATATCAGTACTGGTTCTTTAAACTTCGACATTGATGCTGCCTTAGTGGATTCAGAGCTTAACGTGTCAGCGACCCTTGATTATGGAAACAACTATACGTTCAGCGATAACGATGCCTTGGCGATGAATGATGCTCCTAATGCAGACGACTTCACAGTTGAGCTTTTAAGTGAGTCAAGCGCTAGCTTTAGCTTCGATGAGCATGTGACCGACAATCAAGATGAAGATGCGCTGACGCTATCAATTGATCAAGAGCCAGAGTTAGGCACTCTGTACATTGTTGATGGTGATGTTCGCACTGAAGTAACAACTGGTACGCAAATTAGTGAAAGTGACGTTGTAGAATATCAGCTCCATGATGATATCAATGAGTTTATGAGTTTTGATGCGTCAGACGACTTTGATGTTGCCGACAACACCGTTTCTGAATTTACCGCAGACAATGGTGTCGTGATCACTGGCGGCCGATTTGAAGGTGTTCGCCCAGATGGCAGTGGTAACGAAACGAGTAGCAAGCTATACAATGGTCAAGAAGGCAGCGTTAAGGCTGGTGCCGAAGGACTGGGAGTTGGCGACCAAGAAATCGATGTGAGTCAGAAAGATTTTATTGCCGTAGACTTTACTCACGTCGGCGGGGGCAACACAGATATTACTATTACACAAGCTAATGTGAAGATCGGTAGTATCTGGGGTAACTATGAAGACGGTGATAGCGCAGACGCTCAGATCCACATATTACTGTTTAAAGGTGGTCAAGTTGTTACAGATGCAAATGGAGACCCTGTTGAGTTTGTTTTCGATGATAGTGTTGACCCGTCTGTCTATGATGGCTCAGGCGAGTTTGTTGCCAATATCCATTATGAGGGCGGTTTTGATGAAATCCGCGTGTTTACCACCAAAGGTGGTACAGAAGACACCAGCGATAACTCAAACATTACCTTACAAGGCGTCGATATAATTGATGCAGCGGTATCAGAAGAGATCGCTTACACCGCCGCGGATAGCGATAAGGGCGAAGATGGCGGTGTGATCACCGTGAGCAGTTCAACAACGGATAGCTCAATAACTACGCCAACGATTGATCTTGTTGCATCAAGTGATACGGGTGACAGTGATACAGACAACATCACTAAAGATACAACGCCAACCTTTGCTCTGGGTAATGTCGACAGTGACGTCGCTGCCAATGGCATTGAGGTACTTAAAGATGGCGTCGTCGTGCAAGGCGATTTAGATCAGATTGATGGGGTGTGGTACTTCACTCCAAACAGTGAAGTTGCTAATGGTAGTCAGCAATGGAGCGTTCAGGTAACTGATGATGCTGGTAATACAGCGACCTCCCTTGAGCTCGAAGTGACCGTTGACACTGGTGCTGCAGCCACGATATCAATTGACGCGATTGCTGGCGACGACATTCTCGATGCGCAAGAGGCATCCAAAGACGTCGTTATTACAGGCCGTGTCGGTGGCGATGCCGAGCCAGGAGATAAGGTGACATTGACTCTAGATGCTGGCGACGGTAGCCCTGTTAGTACGTATACCGGTGATGTTTTATCAGATGGTACATACCGTATTAGTGTTCCGGGCAGCGAATTAGCTTCAGACACCGATGCAATCTTGGTAGCAAGTGTGTCTGGTGAGGATGAGGCTGGAAACGCCTTTACGGCAACGACAGAGGTTAGCGGAGACAATCAAGATGGCGGCTATCATGTAGATAAGGCGCCAGTCGTTAAACCAACTGAAGTTAGCACCGATGAAGACCAATCGATACTCATTACCTGGGACTCTTTGGGTGTGACTGACAGTGATTCCAATGAATCTTCCTTGTCCGTCAGCATTACCACCTTGCCTGATGGTGGTCAGTTACAGTACTTTGATGAGGTTGATGGCTGGCAAGCGGTAGCAGCAGATCAAGAGTTGGATAAGTCAGTATTTGACAACAACCAGGTACGATTTGTACCAGACAACAACCTGTCTGGTAGCAGCCAAATTGGTTTTGAAGCATCTGACGGTGTCAACATGAGTGAATCAGCCACGTTGACCATCAATGTGACACCTCTCGCTGATACACCAAATCTAAGCCTAAAAACGCCAGATCCTGACTTGCCGTCGCAGGAGTTTAATGTTTCGACTTGGGACAATGTGGTCATCGATGATTCGACGTATGGTAGCGGCAGTGGGGTGCCAGGTAGTGATTTGGTTGCGCAGCTATCTCAACTGGATACAGCGGATGCGGCGCAGTCTACGACGGCGAATGCTGAGGATAGTGCGAGTACAGCGACTGACCCGGATCAAGCGGTAATAGTAACTGGACTCGTTTACTTGGAAGCCAACGTGTCTTATGACTTTGTTGGGCGTGGGGATGATAGTATTGCGATTACTTTGGGTGGACAGCTAGTCGATGAGGGCCGTTGGGGCGACTCGAGCGGTGATATTCAGGGTTCGGCGTTTACGCCAACGGAGTCAGGCTACTACCCAATTTCGATTTATCACCATAACCAAAGTGGACAGGGCAACTTTAACGTTGATGTATCTATCAATGGTACTGATCCTGTTGACTTGGCGAATAGCCAGCTTTCAATCGTGACTGACGAAGGTTCAGCGCAAGGTACAGACGTGCGTCTTTCTGCGTTGCAGACTGATGATAATGGTTTCGAGTATTATGAGACATATTCAGTTAATGAAGGGCGTCAAGACACCGCCATTCCATTGTCGGAAATTGATGCATCATTGACTGATACCGACGATTCAGAAACCTTGTCGGTTCTACTCTCTGGTATTCCTGTCGGGGCCACTATCAGTGATGGCAGTAATACCATTACCATAAACGGTTTGACAGATGAAAATGATCAGCCTATTCAGCCAATTACTGTCACTGATTGGGCACTTGATAATTTGACTGTCACTCCGCCACTTGGTAGCCATGAAGACTTCACCTTAACAGTCACAGCGGTGAGTTCTGAGAAAGGCAACGACAGTCAAGCACAAGCATCACTCGATATCGAGGTAGTGGTGCATGAAAGTGAGCCTACGCTAACAGAAAGCGACGCCAATTCTGCCAATGAAGATCAGATGATTACGGGTAATGTGTTAGCGAACGACAGCGATGCTGACGATGTGCTGCAAGTGGTCGGTGTTAGGATTGATGGCATTGACTATCACGTGGATCAGCCGATAACCCTTGATGAAGGTACGTTTACTATCGACGTTAATGGTAATTATAGCTTTGAGCCTAAAGACGATTGGTCAGGCAGTGCTCCGACAATCGAGTACACCACCAATACAGGAGCCAGTGAGTCACTTAATCTTGAAGTTACACCTGTTGCTGATGCACCAAATCTAACGGTGAGTTTTGGTGATTCGACTTACAGTAATACGACAATAAACTCTAGCCTTTATCAAAAGCTAATTTTTGCTGATTCATCGACAAGCCTATCTGATTCAGAGCACGCAGAGTTAGGTCATAGCGATATCGGTAAACAAACCAGTGATATTAAAGTTGGAAAAGACCAAGTCGATCAATTAACTGGTGATATCGGTAGTTGGGTTAAAGATGGCAATGACTGGGTGATGCAGACCAATGGAGATGACGTCTTTGTTGGTGGTCAGGGCAATGACAATATTGTAGGTGGTGATGGCTCGTCACTTGATTTAGGTCTGGATACAGTGGTTTACACTGGTAATCTTTCCGACTATACGTTTGATTTTTATAATAATCATGGGAATACTGACAAACCATATTGGCATGTTGTAGATAAACGCGGTATTGATACTCAAGACGACAATACTCCAGTATCAGAAGGCGAGCACCTTTATGAAATAGAGCGCCTAATCTTTGCTGATGCCATCGTCGAGCTTAATGCAGATGGTACGCACACTGTACTTCAAGAGGTTGTAACAGAGCTGAATATCTCAGCTTCCGTATCGGACCGTGATGGTAGTGAGTATCTTGATGAAGTACGTATTAGTGGCTTGCCGGATGATGCCCAAATCTTCGATAAGGACACGGGTCAAGTTGTTGGTATCAAAGATGGTGATGACTGGGTGATCGATGTAACAGGACAGTCAACTCAGGCTGTGAATTACGACACCCTAGCTGTTAAGTACCAATCAACAGAGACCTTGGACATTGACGTCACTGCCGTGACCAAAGAAGTCGGCTTGGATAGTGACCAAGCTGGCAATACGACCACGGTTAATAGTGGTGCTAGTGCGGATGCTATAGCTGATCAAGGCGGTGATGTGCCAATAACACTTATCTCTCTAGTCATTGATTCTTCTGGATCTATGGATGATGTCCCAAGCGGGCTCTCCGACATGAGAATTGAATACGTGTTGGAGGCATCCATTTCTTTATTAGATAATGTTAAAAGCCAACATGGTAGTGGTGATGTCTTAGTACAGCTCGTTGATTTTGATACGAGCGCATCTTTAGTCGAGAGTGGTAGAGGAGCGAATACCAGTGTTTGGATGACGGTATCCGAGGCGATTTCCATATTGCAAAAAGCGTCAGATACTGTAGATAAGTGGAACTATGATGGTGAGTTCGATCCAGATGGGTGGACTAACTATGATTCTGGCTTGGATGCAGTGATGGAGGGCTATAATGAAAGCCAAGTGACTAATATCAAAGGTGAAACCAATGATGTTATTTACTTCTTGAGTGATGGTGAAAGTAATAGGGGTAATATTGGTTCAGACTGGGCTCAGTTTATGGCGGATAAACAGGTAACTGCAGTTGGAGTGGGCGATCCTAGTCGGGTACCGGCTGACGGTCTTATTAAGGTAGCGGGTAGTGCAGAAAATGTTGTTTATATTCCTGACTCAAAAATCACTACAGATCTACCTAAATTGCGGCCAACTATTGGTGTTTCTGGCTCGTTGCTGATGGCGATAGCGGGGGCTGAGGCGGCTGCCATCGTGATTGATGAGTCGAATGCACAAGTGGCTCAGTTTATTAATCAAGATGGCGATGTATCTGTTGCACCTTCTGGATTAAGCTTCACCAAAGATACTGTCGGTAATGAGCTGGTTGTTGATACCGATTATGGTGTATTCCGTATTGGTTCAGATGGTTCTTACTATTTCCAACCAAGTGACACTGCGCCGACAATTGACGAAGGTAAGGCTGTTGGTTTCGAGATCGTGCTTTTGGTCGAAGATAGCAATGGTCAAACGACTGAACAGTTGGTTACACTGAATGTCAGCCACAATGGTCAGGTTAACCGTGTTGAGTCCTCGTCTTCCACTGCTTCCACTGGCGATGACCAAGTAAGAGGAACTGATGGTGATGACGTCATCCTCGGTCATGCAGGTAATGATGTCCTCGATGGTGGCTTAGGTGATGACTTCCTTATGGGCGGCACTGGGGATGACATCCTAATTGGTGGTTTGGGCAATGATATTCTGACCGGCGGTGCGGATGCGGACTTGTTCAAGTGGGTCGATATGGGTAGCTCAACCGATACCGTTACCGACTTTGATTATGATGAAGGTGACCGCATTGATTTAGCTGACTTATTTGCTGACCTCAAGGATGATCAGCAAGAGCTTGCCGTCTTGCTCGCTTCACTGCAAGATAGTGACCCGCACTCTGGTGAAGGTGGTGGTTACACTGTCACTATTAGTGAGCATGATGACGTAGCAGAGCTGACGATTACGAAAGGTGATCAGACTATGCAGATTGACTTTAATGGAGCGGATACCACGGACATTACTAGCAGTTTGCTAGATAGTTTGAAAACACTAACTAATGATTGACCAGTCAGAGTTTCAGGCGCTTAATCAACGCCTGAACTCGCTTGATTACCCTTGGGCTGTATTTATCCCACGCTAATATAGCTTCAAGTTCAGTGGTTTAGCCTGGATAGGCCGAAAAGAATAAGACCACCATTTTCAATGGTGGTCTTTTTTATGATAAATGTTTGGCTCGGAAGCTTGAGAGCGAGTCAAGGAACTTGATTACAACACCTTACAAGCAAAACCTTTTAGGTAGAAACCTTCTGGGTAGGCTGTGTCTGTTAGGTGGTCGGCTGCTTGTTCGAAGCGCTCTACGAACTTAACAGTTCGGCCTGCGTCTAGTGCTGCATCGGCGATGATCTTTTGGAACAAATCTGTTCCCATTAAGCCAGAGCAAGAGTAGGTGAGTAGAGTACCGCCTGGTTTCAGGATTTGCATTGCAAGCATGTTAACGTCTTTATAGCCGTTAGCGCCTGAAGTTAGGTTGTTCTTGCTTGAAACAAACTTTGGTGGATCCATGATTACTACGTCAAACTTAGTACCTTGGTCGCGGTATTCACGAAGCAGTTTGAAGACGTCGGCGTTAAGGAATACTGCGCGCTTTTTAGAGATATCAAACTCATTCAGTTCAGCGTTCAGCTTCGCCGTATCAAGAGCAAGTTGAGATACATCAGCGTTGATAACACGCTTTGCATCACCTTTCAGTGCGTAAAGGCCAAAACCACCAGTGTATGAGAAACAGTTAAGAACATCTTTGTTTTTAACGTACTTCATCGATTCTTTACGGCTATCACGTTGGTCCATGTAGAAGCCCGTTTTGTGGCCTTCCATAATGTTCACGCTGATTTTTACGCCATTCTCTTCAATCACGATTGATTTAGGTGGCTCTTGACCATGAAGTACACCGACAACTTGCTCTAGGCCTTCTTTTTTACGAACTGCTACGTCTGAACGCTCGTAAATGTTGCAGTCTGGGAAGCACTCGATTAGAGCTTCAACCAATACGCTTTTGTTATATTCAGCGCCTGCACTTAACAGTTGGCAAACTAGAAAGTCTTGATACTTATCGATAGTGATGCCAGGCAAGCCATCAGACTCTGCAGCTGTTAGACGGTAACCCGTTAGACCGTCACGTTCGATGATTTCTTCACGTAAAGACTGTGCATCTTGAATTCGTTTTACGAAGAACGCCTTGTTGATTTCTTCTTTTTCAAATGTCCAAACACGAGCTCGAATTTGAGAAGCCGGAGAGTAAGCTGCTTTTGCAAGCCACTGACCATTTTGAGCATATACGTCTACAGTTTCACCTTGTTGTGGCTCGCCTTCGACCTTATCGATACCGCGTGAAAATACCCAAGGGTGTTTGCGGCGTAGTGATTTATCTCGGCCTTTAGCTAGATGAATTGAAGGAGTCATAATTTACTCTGTTTGTTGAATTTGAAGGAGGGGTATTGTCGGGGAAGTACAGGTGAAAAGCAAATAAGAAAGGGCTGCAGAAGCAGCCCTAGTAACGATATTTAAAGATTAAGCCTTGAGGCCTGTTAATAAGCCTTCCATTGTGTCGCTTTGCTTACGAAGCTGATCAACGTTGGCATTACTCTTACTGATCATTTCACAGATGCTGTCTGATTGATGACGAATCTCTTCGACACTCTGTGCAATGTTGTCAGCTACAACACCTTGTTCTTCAGCTGCGGTAGCTATCTGAGTGCTACTGTCTGAAATCGATAGATTCTTTTCAGCCAGAGAGCCGATTTCAACGTTAACTTCAGACATTAATGTTTGTCCTTCGTTTGCGTTGTTAACCGTCACTTCCATCAGTTTTGTTAGCGATTGGCTGTTACGTTGTAATGATTCAATCATGCTTTGGATTTCAACCGTTGCTTGCTGTGTTCTTCCTGCAAGAGCACGAACCTCATCTGCAACCACAGCAAAACCACGTCCTTGTTCACCAGCTCTAGCTGCTTCAATAGCGGCGTTTAGAGCAAGCAGGTTAGTCTGTTCTGAAATACCATTGATGGTTGTGACAACTTCATCGATCTGTGCAGCATTCGCATCAAGCTCTTCTACTGCTTGCGAAGCCGATTGGATCTCTTGAGATAGACTTGAGATAGATTGTAGAGTATTCGAAACTTTCACTTGGCCACTTTGAGCAACACCTCGAGCATCCATTGTTTGAGAGCTAGAATCGTGTGCAAGGGTTGCCACTTCACGAATGGTTGCTGCCATTTGTTCGGTAGCACTTGCTAGGCTATTCAGGTGCTCTTGCTGATTACCTGAAATGTCTGAGCTTTGCTGCGTTGATTGGTTCAAGTCCGAACTGATTTGCTGCATAAGTGCCACAGATTCTTGTATAGAAAGAACCATGTTTTGTTCACGCTCGGCTACCTTATCGATAGTGATAGCAATTTCACTGAATTCATCACGAACTAAGAAGTAGTTCATACGACAAGTTAAGTCACCATTCGCCAGTGTGTTCAGTGCTTTGTTCATCGAGAACATGGCACCGCCAATGAAGGTCATGATGTAGTAAACACCTAGTGCAATCAGCGTTAGTGTTACCGCGATGATAGATACTTGAGTTGTAGATAGTGCAGACCAAAGGTTTTGATCGTGGTTGGCCACTAAACTAAATGCGCCATTCATGACTGAAACAGAGCCTGCGCCATAGCCTAAAGAGATGCTATCAGAATTACTAACGAGTTGAGCAACTTGCTCTTTCGTGAGTTGACCCGCTTCAATAAGCCCTTTCATCAAGAGCATTTCTTCTTGATAAAGGTGAGCCAGTAATGAATCCGCAGCACTATCTAAAACAAGCGTTAATATAACCAGAGCCAGAAGAGGTAATAAGAAGAGTAGATAGAACTTTTCTTGGATTTTTAGGTGAATGAGATATTTATCAATCCAACGAAATGGGATTTCTTTCATAATCGTTATACTCGAAGTAAGTCCACCAATAAGCGGTGAATGAATAGAAGCTCAACTATATCATTCATATAATTTATGAGGCAACGTTATGGAAAGTTCCCAATTTATTTTTGTCGTGTCAGGCGTAGTTCAGTGTGTTGGTTTTCGTTATCACACCAGCAGACAAGCGCAAGCTTTGAGTATTTCCGGTTATGCTAAGAACCTAAATGATGGCCGAGTTGAAGTATTAGCGGTTGGAGAGGTTGAACAAATTGAGAAGCTATACGAATGGCTAAAAATCGGGCCTAAGAGTGCAGTAGTTGATGGTGTAGCAAAACATCAAGTCGGAGAGAAAGAACGACAAAAGGTGCGTGTTGGGGAGTTTAAAATACTGTAGCTCACTCACTACAGTATTTATATTCAGAAATGATCTAAAGCCGGTTAGTCTTTACAAGCATTTCGCTGGTTTAGGTAGGCCTGCAAGTTTAGTCGCTTGCTTCGCTGGGCCTTTCTTGAATAGCTTGAATAGGTATTTACTGTTGCCTTTTTCTGGGCCGTGAGCCTTTTCCATCGCTTTAACTAGCATGCGAACTGCTGGAGAGGTGTTGAACTCTTCGTAAAAGCTCCTTACAAAATGTACGACTTCTAAGTGCGCATCTGTAAGTTCAATAGCTTCATCTTGAGCAAGAATTTCAATCATACCTTCTTCCCATTGTGTGTAGTCCAATAGGTAGCCTTGAGCATCGGTTTCGATTTGCTTGCCGTTATATTCAAACATGTTTAATCCAGAATCCAGTTAACTATCCAGATAGGGTAATGACCAAGTTTACTTTTCTCAATAGATTTATAGCGATCTCAAGAAATATTGCAGCTATCAAAAGAATTCTGGTGCTGATAGACACAAAAAAGCCCAAGAGCTGGGCTCTTGGGCTAGATATTCTTCAGTTATGGGAGTGATTAGTCGTCGCTACCCATGATGCCTAGAATGCTTAGTAGACTGATGAAGATGTTGTAGATTGATACGTACAAGCTGATCGTTGCTGAGATGTAGTTAGTTTCACCGCCACGAATGATGTTTTGCGTTGTAAGCAAGATAACACCAGTCGAGAATAGGATGAACATACCGCTCATTGCCAATGATAGCAGAGGCATTTGTAGGAAGATGTTTGCAACCATACCTACAAGTAGTACAACGAAACCAGCTAGTAGCATGCCGTTAAGGAATGACAGGTCACGCTTAGTAGTAAGAGCGTAAGCTGAAGCACCCATAAATGCTAATGCGGTACCGCCAAGTGCAGTTAGGATGACATCACCCATGCCTGCGCCAACGTACATATTTAGGATTGGACCAATGGTGTAGCCTAAGAAACCTGTAAATAGGAATGTGAAGACTAGACCCATGCTGTTGTCACGGTTCTTTTCAGTAAGGAAAAGTAGGCCGTAGAAGCCAACTAGCATGATGATAAGACCAGGGCGAGGAAGGTTCATCGCCATAGATACGCCTGCTACAACAGCAGACCAAAGTAGTGTCATAGACAGTAGAGCGTAGGTGTTACGCAACACTTTATTGGTTTGCAGAGCACTTTCTTGAGATGCTGTGCGTGAATACATAGGGCTGTTCATAATCTTCCTCGTAAGGTGACTTCAATAGTTATTAGTACATTTATGGGGGTGAAAGTTCGAAAAATCAAGTCTTTCATTCCTCTTGTATACGTAAAATAATAATCAAAATAGTCGGTTAAGTGTTTTTGAAGGTGTAACAAAGTATTTCTTTAGGCTGTAATTAAGCATAGCTAAGATACGATGTTCAACCTTTGGTCGATCTATTCCGTTACTTAAAACTTTAAAAGCTATCTATAACTTTGAAAAATAAAGAGGCGACCTAAGCCGCCTCTGTAGTTTATGCATCATAACACATTAATGGTGTAAGATTTGGCTTAAGAAGTTCTGAGTTCTGTCCGATTGCGGATTTTCAAAGAAGTCGACAGGGTTGTTCTCTTCGATGATTTCGCCAGCGTCCATGAAGATAACGCGATCCGCTACCTCTTTAGCAAAGCCCATTTCGTGCGTCACACACAACATGGTCATGCCTTCTTCTGCAAGCTCTACCATTACATCTAACACTTCACGAACCATTTCTGGATCGAGTGCTGATGTTGGTTCATCAAACAGCATTACTTGAGGGTTCATACACAAAGAACGGGCGATAGCTACACGCTGTTGTTGACCACCTGAAAGCTGACCTGGAAACTTATCTGCTTGCTCAGGGATTTTTACACGCTCTAGGTATTTCATCGCAATCGCTTCAGCTTCTTCCTTCGGCATCTTTTTGACCCAAATAGGCGCCAGAGTACAGTTTTCTAATACTGTAAGATGTGGGAACAGGTTGAAGTGTTGGAAACACATACCTACATCTCGGCGCACGGCTTCGATGTTCTTTAAATCCTCAGTCAGTTCATTTCCTGAAACGAAGATATGACCTTTTTGATGTTCTTCCAATCGGTTGATACAACGGATCATCGTAGATTTCCCTGAGCCAGAAGGGCCACAGATAACGATTTTCTCGCCTTTCTTAACTTCAAGGTTGATGTTCTTGAGCACGTGGAACTCACCATACCACTTGTTCATGTCTTTAAGTTCAATCATCAACTCTTGCGATCCTGGGTTTAGTTGTTGCGTCATAATACGTCCTTGATCTTATTAACTATCGTTTGTGACCGGTGTGAAGTCTGTTCTCTAGCCATATCGAGTACCTCGACATGCCAAAACAGAACACCCAGAACACTAACGCGACAAATACATAACTTTCTGTTGCGAAGCCTAACCACTCAGGGTCTGTATTCGCTGCTTGGCCAATACCCAACACATCAAACATACCGATGATAAGTACCAGACTGGTGTCTTTAAATAGGCCAATGAATGTGTTCACGATTGATGGAATAGTGATTTTCAACGCTTGAGGAAGAATAATCAGTCCCATCTTTTTCCAATAGGTTAGACCTAGTGCATCTGCTGCTTCGTATTGACCTTTAGGAATCGCTTGTAGACCACCACGAATAACCTCTGCCATATAAGCCGCACTAAACAACACCACACCAACAAGAGCACGGATGAGCTTATCGGTTTCAGAACCTGCGGCTAAGAATAGAGGTAGCATTACCGATGCCATGAACAGCACGGTAATAAGAGGAACGCCACGCCAGATTTCGATGTACACAGTACAGATACTGCGAATGATCGGCATCTCTGAACGACGTCCGAGGGCAAGTGCAACACCGATAGGAAGCGAAACCACAATACCCACTAATGCGATGATCAATGTAACCAGTAGGCCGCCCCATTTATGGGTATCAACAACTTCTAGTCCAAACACACCACCGTATAACAAACCAGCGATTAGAAATGGGTAGATGTTTACGAAGAACAACCAAATCCACGTACGCTTAGGTGTTTTTTCATAAGCCAATAAAGCGACAAAAATGGCTAACGTTGCGTAGAAAAGGCGAGGGCGCCACAGTTCAGCTTCAGGATAGAAACCGTACATGAACTGGTCCCAACGAACACTGATGAATACCCAGCACGCGCCGTCACTCGTACATGCATCGCGAGTCGTGCCGACCCAATCTGCATTTAAGAATGCCCAGTCAAAGGTTGCCCAAAGTAATGAGAATGCGATGTAACCTAAAACCAGTGTCACTACGCTGTTAATAGGGCCGTTAAAGAGATTTTTCCTTAACCAGCCAACCATACCAACTGTGTTAGCGGGAGGCGGAAGATCAGGTTGAAATTGATGTGTGCTCATATTATCTCTCCACCAATGCGACTTTACGGTTATAGATATTCATTAACGCGGAGGTCAATAAGCTCAGAGTCAGGTATACGCCCATGGTCATTGCAATGATTTCAATTGCTTGACCTGTTTGGTTAAGCGTCGTACCTGCGAATACAGAAACTAGGTCAGGGTAACCAATCGCCATTGCTAGCGAAGAGTTCTTGGTTAAGTTTAAGTATTGGCTCGTAAGCGGTGGAATGATGATACGTAAAGCTTGCGGGATGATAACCAACTTAAGTGTGCGAGAACGTGGTAGTCCCAAAGACATTGCAGCCTCTGTTTGACCATGGTTCACCGCATTAATACCCGAACGAACGATCTCTGCAATGAAAGATGCCGTATAGATACTGAGAGCTAACACAAGGGCTGCAAGCTCAGGAATGATGCTGATACCACCCTTAAAGTTAAAGCCTTTTAGCGCAGGGTATTCAGCTGAAATAGGCATACCCATAACAAAGTAAACAACCAGAGGTAAACCAACGATTAAACTCGCTGCGATGCGAAACATCGGCGTTTGTTGCCCAGTCAGTTTCTGTTTGTTGTTAGCCCAAATATTGACTATCACAGTAGCGATAATACCGATGACCAGTGCAGCAATAACGAAGCTGCTTCCTTGCTCTAAAACAGGCGCCGGGAAATATAAGCCACGAACATTCAAGAAGATGGCTCCACCCAGGCTCAGACTTTGACGAGCTGATGGTAGAGCTTGAAGAACGGCGAAATACCAAAAGAAAATTTGAAGTAATAGAGGGATATTTCGGAAGATTTCAATGTAAACCGCTGCACATCGGCTAACTAACCAGTTAGAAGATAAACGAGCGATACCCATACTGAAGCCAAGAACGGTGGCTAAAATAATACCCAGCACTGAAACTAGGGCGGTGTTTAATAAGCCGACGACGAACGTTCGACCATAAGAGAAGGTTTCGTCATATTCGACGAGCGTTAATCCGATACCAAAACCGGCTTCTTGACTCAGAAAGTCAAAACCAGTGGCAATGCCTCGGGCATCAAGGTTGGTAAGGGCATTATTTACGATGGTGTAGAAGAAAGCGCCGAGTGCTCCGATGGCAATGATCTGAAAAACAACAGATCGGAAAGTCGGGTTGTATAATAGGTTGGCACTTTTTGCTTCAGGCTTTTCCTGGGAAGGAGTAAGAGTGTTGTTAGGTTTCATACTGCAATAACCTCAAATCCATTTAACAGTTAGGGCGGAAAAACCGCCCTAAATCGTGTTACTCAAATATTCATTTTCTGTTTGTTGCTACCACACAAGATGTGCGTGATAGCAACGGTTACGAACAAGTAATCACGTAGGTGCTATTAACGGATTGGTGGAGCGTACATAAAGCCGCCCGCATTCCATAATGCATTTACGCCACGAGAGATTTGAAGTGGAGAACCTGTACCAACAGTACGTTCAAAACTCTCACCGTAGTTACCAACTTGCTTAATTACTTGGTAACCCCAGTCGTCACGAATGCCAAGGCCTTTACCTTTAGGACCGTCTACACCAAGAATACGCTTGATGTTTGGATCTTTTGACTTAAGCATTTCGTCTGCATTTTTAGAAGAGATGCCGTATTCTTCCGCGTTAATCATTGCAGAAAGTGTCCACTTAGCAACGTTAAACCATTTGTCATCATCTTGACGAACAACAGGACCTAGAGGCTCCTTAGAGATGATTTCAGGAAGTACCTGTGCAGATTTAGGATCAGCTAGGTTTAGACGTAGTGCGTATAGACCTGATTGGTCTGTTGTTAGCACGTCACAACGACCTGCGTCGAAACCTTTAGACGTTTGTGCTGCTGTATCAAATACCACTGGCTTGTAAGACATGCCGTTGTTACGGAAGTAATCGGCTAGGTTAAGCTCAGTCGTTGTACCTGATTGAACACATACAGAAGCGCCATCAAGTTCTAGAGCACTTGTAAGACCTAGATCTTTCTTAACCATGAAGCCTTGACCATCGTAGTAGTTAACGCCTACGAAGTTCAGACCTAAAGCGGTGTCACGATGTAATGTCCATGTTGTGTTACGAGATAGTACGTCGATTTCGCCAGATTGAAGCGCAGTAAAACGCTCTTTTGCTGTTAGAGGTACATACTTAACTTTGGTCTTGTCACCGAGTACAGCCGCTGCAAGAGCTTGACAATACTCAACATCAATTCCTTCCCATTCACCTTTTGAGTTAGGGTTAGAGAACCCTGGAAGACCTGTACTTACACCACAAGTTAAGAAGCCTTGAGATGTGACTTTGTCCAGAGTGCTTTCTGCCGCTGATGCCGATGTTGCCATCATCGCAGTTGATGCAGCTACTACTGAAGCAAGAAGTGTTAGTTTATTTGTCATTTGTATCCTTCCTTGTTAACCAGGTGACACCTGATACTCGTGCTCGTTTGAGTTTTTCTATATGTGTTGCGTTTTCTATGACCTTGTTGCCCAAATCAAACGAGTTGCATTTTGCAAATGAAACTGTGTGCGATTTAAACAACTATTTATAAGGTTAGGAAAGGATCCGTAGTTTCACAAATGTATAATTTAAAAAGAATTTTGAATGAAATCACAAATCCGAACACATTTAGAATGACCAAATGTTAACTGAATGTAAATAGTGCAAGGGCTCACACTGTTGGTGCAACAAGATTTAGATTTTTATATTGATAATCGACTAGATAAATATTCTGAATTAATCTCACACTGATGAAACATTCGCCTTGAAAAAGATTGAAATTTGGTCAATAAATATTTTTATTACACTTGGATAGTTATGAATATGCTCCAAATTTGGTAGCATGGCTGAATAGTTATTGAAGTCGTCTCAAGGAAGAACATGCGTTATTTCCCAATGTTTTTGGATGTAGAAAATAAGCCAATTTTGGTGGTTGGTGGGGGTGAGGTTGCTTGCCGTAAAGTCGACAGTTTGTTACGAGCTGGAGCAAATGTGACTTTGGTTTCTCCCAAGGTAGCGCCTTACCTAAAGCAGCTTGTTGATGAGAATAAACTTCACTGGGTTCAGAACTTTTATTCGTCGCAGATCATATCGAAAGATTACTTGCAGGTTTGGGCTACAACAGACAACCCAAGCCTGAACCATCAAGTGTATAATGATGCGAAAAAACTGGGTATTTTAGTCAATGTAGTTGATGATTTACCTTACTGCGATTTCATCACGCCTTCGATGATAAATCGCGGAAGAATTCAAATTGCGATCTCTAGCGGTGGTGCTTCACCTGTTTTAGTGCGTAATATTAGAGAAAAACTCGAAACAGTACTGCCACAAAATATAGGTTTGATTGCAGACTTCGGTGCATCAAAACGCAATTCAATCAAAGAGTCATTCCCAACCGTCGATGAGCGTCGTAAGTTCTGGGAGCGTTTCTTGTCATCTAGTTTTATTGAGCAGATAACAGACCGAGAGCAGTTAGAGTCTTACTATCAACAAGCGCTATCGCAAGGTATTGATAGTGAAGGACAAGTAACTTGGATTGAGTTCGAGCAAGACATAGAGCTGTTACCAATGAAAGCTTTGCGTCTAATGCAGGAAGCGGAACTGGTTCTTGCTCCGAGTGATTGCCCGTTTGAGTTTATAGACTTATGTCGCCGAGATGCGGAAAGGGAAAGCTATGCGAATAGTGGAGAGCTGTCTACTAAGCTCGAGCAAGCAAGAGCTGAGAGCTTACGTGTCTGTGTGTTTATTCCACCAGCGAGTGTTGAGTTCAATTTACTGGTAGGCAAAGACCTGAAACTGTCTTCTGCCAAGGTGTTGAGTTAAAAGACAGAGATGCTAGTTGTCTTCAAGCTGGCCCCTAATACGCTAGTCACAACGGCCAGATAAATAAAAAGCCACTTCCGATAAAGAAGTGGCTTTTTGCTATGTTAAATGCCGCATTAAACTGATTAGTGAGCAGCGAACAAGAGCCGCTGCACATAGCCAGATTAATTAATCGCGGAAGTTATCAAACTGGAAAGGTTGACCAAGTTCACCGTTACGAACCAGTGCCATAACCGCTTGTAGATCGTCACGCTTCTTGCCTGTAACACGAACTTTTTCGCCTTGGATAGCCGCTTGAACCTTAACTTTGTTGTCTTTGATTAGCTTAACGATTTTCTTAGCAACATCGGTTTCGATACCTTGCTTGAAGATAACCGTTTGGTGCCAAGTGCGACCTGTTTGGTCTGCAGCCTTCGCTTCCATCGCGTTAGGATCAACATTGCGCTTTGTTAGGTTGCTACGAAGGATATCGCGCATTTGCTTCAGTTGGAAATCGTCTTGAGCAGTCAGTTTTACCGACTCATCTTTGTAGTCGAAGCTTGCATCAACGCCGCGGAAATCGAAACGAGTCGATAGTTCACGGTTAGCATTGTCTACAGCGTTGCGTAGTTCTACTGATTCTACTTCAGAGATAATGTCAAATGATGGCATTGTGTTATGTCCTTAAGCTAAGTTTCTATCTTTAATTGCAGTTGCAAGCATGTCTAGCATAGTTGCAGTATCTTCCCAGCTTAGGCATGGGTCAGTAATAGACTTGCCGTATTCTAGGTTGTTGATGTCAGTCATTGGCTGGTTGCCTTCTTTAATGAAGCTTTCTGCCATTATGCCTGCAATTTGATTCTTGTTAGATTTGATCTGGTCACAAATGTCTTGTGCAACTTCTAACTGCTTACGGTGCTGTTTCTGACAGTTAGCGTGGCTAAAGTCTACAACCAAACGTTGAGGCAGGTCGAATTCAGCAAGTTGCTTACATGCGATGTCTACTGATTCAGCGTCGAAGTTAGGACCCTTATCACCACCACGTAGAATAACGTGACCGTATGGGTTACCAGAAGTACGGTAAACCGTCATGCGGCCGTTCTTGTCTGGAGAGTAGAAGTAGTGTGAAGCATGCGCAGCACGAATCGCATCGATAGCGATCTTGATGTTGCCGTTAGTCGCGTTTTTGAAGCCAACTGGGCAAGAAAGAGCAGAAGCCATTTCACGGTGAATCTGAGATTCTGTTGTACGAGCGCCAATTGCACCCCAAGTGATAAGGTCTGCAATGTACTGACCTGTGATCATATCAAGGAATTCAGTCGCTGTTGCTAAGCCAAGCTTATTGATGTCTAGCAGTAGCTTACGCGCTTTGTTCAAGCCCGTTTCAAGTGCATATGAACCATCAAGGTTTGGATCGGTAATCAGACCTTTCCAACCTACAACCGTACGAGGTTTCTCGAAGTAGGTTCTCATTACCACGAACAATTCGTCTTTGTATTGCTCTTGAATCTGGCTTAAGCGCTCAGCGTAATCAAGTGCCGCTTCTGTGTCATGAACAGAACAAGGGCCAACGATAACTAATAGGCGGTTATCACGACCAGTTAGGATATCTTCGATTTGGCGGCGAGAATTTGCAATACGCTCAGCAACGTCGTCAGTAATAGGGTGTGCATTGCCTAATTCGGCAGGAGTTGGCATAGGACCCAGTGCTTGGGTTCTCAACTCATCAGTTTTTAATGGCATGTGATAGCTTTTTATTCTATTGCGAAGTGGTTAAGATAACGGAATTGAACAGAGGAATAAACTCTCTTGAGTCAAAGTTATCTCAGTTATTGCTAATATTCTTATTTTTATCAGCAGGCCAGCGTCAAATAAGGGATTTTCACTTGTATTAACAGGCAGCTATCGGTATTTTCGTTTGAACACAACATAAAAATGCTGGAGCAGCAATGACTCAAGAAAATCAAAGCACTTTGCACCCAGAACTTGTCTTAGGTGATGTGCTGCCTTCTTATAACGATAATAATAATTCTACCCACTTGTACGTATCTCTGTCTGAATTGGTTATGGACCGAGTTTTCTACCATCCATCGATTGAAGACCATTTAGATACACTTTCTGATATTGAGAAAACCTCTTTAGATGCCATCCTTGGTGGCAAGAGTGTCGAAGAACATTTTGTATCAACACTGGTTGTAGCGATTCAAGCCGCAGTTCTACCTAATCATACCTCAGTGCGCATCGCGTTGAGCAGTGCTGATAGCTACAGCTTCCGTTCGTTGTTAGGCGGAAATTGCGAAGCTGAGGAAGTGAACCCGGCACTGGGTGTTCGTGGTGTAGCTCGCTATGCGACACCAGAATACAGCAAGGCTTTCGCTTTAGAGTGTCAGGTGATTAAGACACTACGTGAGCAAGGCATCAACGTTGAAGTGGTTGTGCCTTACGTTCGTGCGTTAAGCGACGCTGCGAAGATCATCGACTTGCTAGCAGAGCAAGGTTTACCACGCGGTCTTAACGGTCTGAAAGTGCTGTTCTCGTGTGATGTACCGTCTGCGGTACTATTGAGCGAACGTCTACTGCATTACTTTGATGGTGTCGTTGTGAATGTCGACAGCCTAGCGTCTTTCACTCTTGGCGTAGACAAACAAAATGAAGCGCAGCAACATGCTTTCGATCCGCAAAACGAAGCGGTGATTACTTTGCTGGACATGATTGTTAAAGCGACCCTGCATGCGAAGAAGCCAGTATTGTTAGTCACGCAAGGTTTAGTCGATTACCCACGTCTACAAGGTTACATTGCTGACCTTGAAGGTGTTGAAACGGTCGTGACTGCGTAAATCGATTAGCTTGCCTGATAAGCTGATTTAAAGCGCTAATGCTTTGAGAATGAAAGAGATATCATTGTGCGATGATATCTCTTTTTTGTAACATTTTTTTGACATTCTTGTTGCTAGTCGATTAACTGGTCTGATGACTAACTTAGCTAGGTAATTCGAATGTTGACCCCTCTACAAAAAGCAAATTTCTACTTAAGCATGTTTGGCTTTTTCAAAGTCCCACTCATCTGGTTGTGTCGACCAAAACTGCTCGCGCTGGACAACCAACATGTCGAAGTGAAAATTCCGCTTAAAAGGCGTACCAAGAATCACCTTAACAGTATGTACTTTGGCGTTTTGGCTGTTGGTGCGGATGTCGCGGGCGGCTTTCTTGCGATGAGTAAGTCGCAACAGCAAGGTGAAAAGATCTCGTTGGCTTTTAAAGAGGTGACGGGTAAATTTTTGAAGCGTCCTGAGGGTGATGTGCATTTCACTTGTCACGACGGTGAGCTGATCAACACTATGTTGGCAGAAACTATGTCGACCGGAGAGCGAGTCAATCAACCCGTAACCATTGTCGCGACTTGTCCATCTTTACATGGTGACGAGCCGATGGCTAAGTTCACGCTAACGCTCTCGATTAAGAAAGTCCCATCCAGAAAATAGTCATCAAAGAAATAGGTGCTGGGTAAGAAGTTATGGGGGAATTCTCGAAGTGTTGAAACAACGGTATGTGAATGGTTTCCACATACCGTTATAGAGAACTTTATAACGGCTCTATGACTCTTGAGTGATTTGCTCAATATCAACGATTTTGGAACGGTTCATAACGATTTTCCAACGGTAGTAGGTTGGTTCGTTATCATGGTTGTTCTCTTTGATGATCAGGTTGAGAAGATGACGTTTTTCTACTGATTCGCGGCTAACTTGCCCTTCATTCAACCGGTAGATCTTGTTCGAACCCTTATCCATCAATCGTGTCAGCGCTCTCAGGCTGATTGATAACGTTTCACGAGTCTCCTCATAACCACTCATAAAGGTCGAGGTCGACATCTCAGTATGAGATCGGTAATGCAAGATTTGCTCTTCACGTTGCACCACACGCTTTTTACGGATCGACTGAATGCGATCTGCAAGCTTAGAAAAGTTTGCGTAGTCCAACCATTCCAGTTTATGTCCAACAGATTTATTGGTCGTTGGGTCATAGTAGCGGCGCTTCCATTTCGGTTTACCTTTACGCAGCCAGCGCCAAAGGATGTCTCTCAAGTCATCTTTGAAGATCTCACGCAACGCGTAGATGAAAGACATCGCCACGATGAAAGAGGCGGTAATCTCACCAAGAAAGTCACGAGCCAAGATCACAGTAGTGGTCACGACGACCATCACCAAACCGGTTGCAATGCCTTTCACTGCACGCTTAACGTTCTTGCCCATCGATGTCGTCTTTTCTTTAAGCACGATAGGGTGTTCAATTAAACGACGCAGCAAGCGCATCTTGTTACTCAAACGGGTAACATCTTCTCGAACTCTTGCTGAGTTGTAGCGGTTTAGTTTACGGTGCGCGGTCTCTTTATCACAAAGCGTTAAGAGTCGTTCTTTAATCGTTGAATACTCACTGCCACGTGGCATGTGTGAAACCAGAGATAAGAACTTTTGCTCGGTGTACCAAGATAGATAGTTATCGATATTAGCGTAGTAACGTTTAAGGTTTTCTTCGTAAGGGATGCTTCGGCGTAGCTTCTTCAAGATATCTAAAGCCAGTTCAATAACTTCATCCACTTCATCAGCCGTTACGTCGTCACTATCTGTCTTGTTTAAGCTGCTCACGGCCTTATCTAAAGCAATAACGTATTGATATGCGAACAAACTCAAACTCACACGGTACTGAGTCGTTGATAAGCGCCCCCGTTTTGCCAAGCGACTGTGTACCAAAGGCAACAGTGTTTTATCACTGTAATATGCACGCTTTTGAGTGATCGAGCTGTAAAAAAATGCGCTTTCAGAAAGCACTTCAGGAGTCAGTCCAAGTTCACCGGGAATGAATAGATAAACGTCCATGTCGAGCTTTTTTGTTTTAGCCATGGCATGGTTAATTTTAAGTGTTATCGCATCTTGTTTATCAACGGTGATCAACGATGGCTCCTAGAATGTAAAAATATGAATGAAACTAGCGAAAGCATATCAGAGATCACGTATAATCTCCGCCAAATTTAAAGTAGAGACAATCTTGATGATTAATATTGGTCAAATAAACAACTTAGAAGTAGTAAAACAAGCAGACTTCGGTGTATTCCTTGACGCTAGCGACTATGGAACCGTGTTGCTGCCGAAACGATTTACTCCTGAAGGTGTTGAAATTGGTCAAAAGTTAGATGTTTTCTTATACATTGATTCTGACAACCAGATCGCTGCAACGACCGAAAAACCGATTGCTCAAGTAGGGCAGTTTGGTTTGATGACCGTTGAAGGTGTAAACAGCACTGGCGCATTCATGAGTTGGGGCGTGAAAGGTAAAGACCTACTGGTTCCTTTCAGCGAGCAACGTGGCCGTTTAAACGAAGGTCAGTCAATTTTAGTATATGTATATATTGATAAAGCATCTAGCCGCATTGTAGGTACAACAAAGTTCAACAAGTGGTTAGACAACACGCCTGCGACTTATAAGCAAAACGAGCAAGTGGATCTTATCATCGCTGAACGTAGCCAATTGGGTTACAAAGCAATCGTGAATGGTGAGCACTGGGGCATGATTTTCCCATCTGACATCATCGGTAAGCTGTTCATCGGTAAAACCTTGAAAGGCTACATTAAAAATGTTCGTGAAGAAGACGGTAAGATTGACCTGTCTCTTCAGAAGATTGGTGTGGCTAAGATGGATGATCTAAGCACTAAGATTCTAGATTTGCTTGAAAAGAAAGGTGGCTTCTTGCCATTGAACGACAAGTCTTCACCGGATGCGATTTTCTCTGCATTCAGAACCAGTAAAGGTACGTTCAAAAAGACCATTGGTGGTTTGTACAAGTCTGGTAAAATCTCGATCGACAAAGAAGGCATTCGCTTAACTAAATAAGCGGGTCTGTCGGTCAAAAAGAAGCCCAAACCTTCCTGTTTGGGCTTAGGGGAAAGGGCTCCGAAGAGCCTACGCTAATCGTTTTAATTGTTTATCTAATAGATTGAAGTCTAGTTTAATTTTTCTGATATGCGATTTTTGATAACACAAATAGTGACTTGAATTGATGTTTTTGTAATTAAGCGTTGATTCAACAACCTTTTTATTTGCGTTGCCTGAGTTAGTCTCTCCAAAAATAGATTGAATAGAAAAAGCCCAAACAACCTGCGTTGTTTGGGCTTTTTGTTTGTTCGTCTTTATCGCTCTGTTCAGGGATAGAGCATGTGCTAAAAGCTAAAAGCTAAAAGCTAAAAGCTAAAAGCTAAAAGCTAGAACAGGTTCTTATCGCGCACTAGCTCACGTGGTAAACCGTTCTTAACTCGGTTGCCAACCCATTTACCAAGGCCAATGATCGCACCGTTGTATTTAACCAGTACTTCGCCTTTACCTGATAGACCTTCAGGGCGAACATCTCGTCCCATGAACCATTCGCGAGCATCTTCGATAGTCAGTTCTACAATGTTGGCTTCGTTGCCTGTCGCGAGCGTAGTCGCCACTTGGTGTTGCCAGCGGTAGCCCTTTTTATGGGTTTCTGCGATCTTGATGCCCATGCGAGAGAAACGGAACTCACCAATCATCGGCTCTAACGCTTCAGGGAATAGCCATACGTCTTTGTCGCGTGTCCATACTTGAGTATCGTTTGGTAACTCAATATCTAACGCAGTTGAAAGTTGTTCAGCCACTTCTTGTTGCGCTTTTTTCGATGCTTTCTCGAATGGAAACTTACCTAAACGCTTTTTCACTTCTGGTGGAGTTACAGACGCCAGCTTGCGAATACGTGCAACGAAGAAGCCTTCAGAGTCATAAACCTGAGGGAAGATGTGTAAGAAGCCTTCTTCTGTCGTTGTCGCTTTAGCATCTTCAAACAGTGATTCTAAAGATTCAAATTCAACCGCGTCACCAAAGGTTTCTTTTAGGTGATGACACACTTGTTGGTTCTCTTCCGTGCTTAACGTACACGTTGAGTAAACCAGAACTCCGTTAGGCTTAAGGGCGTGGAATGCACTTTCGATGAGGTCTTTTTGGGTATCTGCGATGTCAACAACAGATTGATAAGTCCAGTTCTTCATTGCGTCAGCGTCTTTACGAATTGTGCCTTCGCCAGAGCAGGGAGCGTCTAACAACACAGCATCGAATTGTTCTGGTAGCCATCCACCAAATACACGGCCATCAAAATTACTGAGCGCTGCATTTCTTACGCCGCAGCGTTCAATGTTAGCGTGAAGCACTTTAACTCGGCTTGCTGCGTATTCATTTGCAACCAACACGCCACGGTTATTCATGAGTGCTGCAATCTGCGTGGTTTTAGAGCCTGGAGCCGCAGCCGTATCTAGCACTGCTTGGTAGTTTTCTTCGCCTTGGAAGAGTGCAGAAGGTGGCATCATTGAACTGGCTTCTTGGATGTAGAAAAGACCAGACATGTGTTCTGCCGTATTACCTAGAGGCGCTTCACTTTCATCGGCTGTAATCCAAAAACCTGTTTCACACCAAGGTACAGGTTCCAGTTCCCAGCCTTTCTCTTTTGCTCGTACTAGGAAGTCTTCAACACTGATTTTCAGTGTGTTGACTCGAATACTTTTACGAAGTGGTTTTTGGCATGAGGCAACAAAAGAAGCCATATCTAGGTGACTAGGCATGATCGCTTCGATGTGCGTTAGGAATTCTTCAGGAATATATACGTTAGCGTGCAAAAGAGTATCTCGAATTATTGCATTAATGCGGGGAGTTTAAAGCAAAATGAGGTCGTCCTAAACCATATTTACGGCAAACAACAAAAATGCAGCCGAATGGCTGCATTTTGATGAAGAATTAATCTTCGTTAAGCTGTATTAATTTGCATGGAGCTTTTGTGGATTCACTCTATGGGCGAGGAATCGCGGTTCTCCACGATTTCCACTCATCTTCTGCTTGAGGATATAGGTAGAAAGACTGATCTTCGCTTGCCACAGGCTGAAGTTCACTCGTCGGAGGCGTTGAGAAGGTAATTCCGCCTCTTAATAAACTGTCTACCGTTCCGGCTTTGATGTTTGCACCAGAGAGACCGATAGAGACATCGACACCCGACACGTTCCAGAACACTGTGTTTGCGCGGATCAGATACGCGTAGTCAGGCTCTATTTGAATCGTAGAGATGATGCGATCAGCAAACTCGCCTAGTTGAACATCGATAACACTACCGATTTCTAGTTCACGGAATAGGATAGGTGTGCCTTCGGACACCGAGCCTCGCGTTTCGCTTTGTAGCTGGAATATCTTGCCTTCAGGCTGAACTGGCCCTTTGCTAAGCTTAAATTTCGTACTTCTGTCACCATTGCCCGGATCTACGTTGATGTGCTTAGAGAGAAGCGCAGAGACGTTTTTGATGCCATTAAGGCCGATCTCAGGTTCTGCCAACCAGAAGTGACTGTTCGCCACGGCAATCTTGTCAACGTACTCAGGTAAGATTCGCGCGGTAATTTCAATGCCGCCTTTATTGAAGTTAGGAATCACCAAAGTAACCTCACCAACAGTGACACCTTGGTATTTGATAGCCATACCCTTGCTGACTTCTTGATCGCCAGAAGAGGTGATAGTGATCGCACGTCCGAATTTACGAGCTGATTTCGAATCGCTATAAAGCTTCCACACATCGCCCAGTTTGTTGTCGATACCCGGCAGCGAATCAAACGCGATACCACCTTGTATCAATGTTTTAACAGGCGCGGCTTTAATGCTGATTCCAGATAAAGATGCATCCACTTCTACACCTGAACGGTTCCAGAAAACTGTGTGCTTATTGATTAAGTGTGTGTAGCGGTTTTCAATCGTGACTTTAATTCTCACGCCACCATCAGCCAATTGGAAATCTGAAATGCTACCCACTTGAAGGTTCCGGTAGAGTAGTGGACTGCCTTTAGAAATCGAAGGTAATTCACTCGCAAACAACGACAGCGTTTTAGAACCCGATTGGTTGAACTTCGCTATCTCTGCCAGTGATTTACTTTGGAACAGTTGGTAGTTGCCTCTAGCTTGATCTTTGCCTTCACTTACAAAGCTGATTGAGCCTGTTAGAAGCTGTTTAGCAGGCGGAACGGTCACACTCAGGCCTGATTCTGTTAACTCAGCTGTCGCGCTGCCAGTAACGAAGAATCTGTTGTTGCTTTTGATAAGGTGCGCGTATTCGTTGTCGATCAACGCATCCATGAACACTTCGTGTTTGTCGCTGCCCGTGCCTACACCGTCTACCAAGCCCACTTTGATGATTGAGCCAACCGCAATGCCTTTGTAAAGCAGTTGGGTACCGACATCCAAGCCGAATGAATTGTTTGAAGTTAGACGAATCGCGACTGACTTCTCTTGCTCTTGGCTGTACTCGGTTTGACGAATCGCAGTAAAGCGGCGTGCTTTTTCACCTTCACCAGGTACTAATGTTAAGAAGTTACCTGTGACCAAGTTGGCGATGTTCTTCATGCCCGTCAGCGATAGCTCTGCTTCTTCAAGAACGAATTTACTGCCACTGTTTAAGAAGTCACTGAATGCAGGTTGGATTGCCGCTGAAGCAACTACGTGCTCACGACCTTCGCTTAACGACAAATCGGTAATTTGACCAATTTCGATACCGCGGTACATAATTGGAGCACCCGTTGCGCTGATCTTATTGTCATCGGGTACGGCGATCTTAATTGAAATACCACGCCCCGCTGTTTTGAGATCAGGGTAGAGCTTGAACTTGGTATTCATTTCTACCGGCTGACCATCTCCGGGTGAATCCACTGCGATAGAACCCCCTAATAACGCACTGAGGCTTTCTAAGCGAACATCTACGCCCGAGAATCCGATACTTGCGCCTAAACCGCTCACGTTCCAAAAACGGCTTTGGTCAGTGATGATATGACTGTATTCGTCTTTAATCGCTGCTTGGATCGTTACTGATTTACCGCTTTCGTTAAGTTGGTAGTTGTAGACCTCACCGATCGGAATCTTACGATAAACAATTTGAGAGCCGACAGATACGCCACCCAAATCTTTTGTTGTCAGTGATATGTTCAAGCCATCGGCAGCTAATAAGTCAGAAGGCGCAGATTCTAAAGCTTGGAAAACAGTTTCTGGCTCTTGTTTCGTTTCACTTGGGTGAATCGCAATGTAGTTACCGGATACCAACGCATCTAGCCCAGAAATTCCAGACAAGCTTGCGGTCGGCTTCACTAACCAAAAGCGTGTACCTTTTGAAAGCAGCTTTTTCGCTTCAGGGTAAATATCAGCATCAACGTAAATATTGGACAGGTCTTTGGACAGTGTAATGTCACGAACCATACCTACCTCTAAGCCTTGGTAGCGAATGGTGGTGCGTCCTGCGATTAACCCTGCTGCATCCGAGAAGTAGATCTGCACACGTTGCCCAGCATCGTGAACCGATTTCATTACCAACCAACCGGCGAGAGCGACGGTAAGTATTGGCAGAATCCACAAAGGTGAGATGCCTTTGTTTTTCCTAACTTCTGGTGAATATGACGTTTGTGATTGGTTATTGTTGTTCATTCACTGACTCATCTTTAGAGGTATAGTTATCCCAAATTAGCCTAGGATCTAAGCTTTCCGCTGCGAGCATCGTCAGAACAACAACAACGCCAAAAGCGACTGCACCATAACCTGGTGTGAAGTTTAAAATTTGTCCACGGTCGACCAATGTCATCATGATCGAAATAACGAACAGATCCATCACGGACCATTTGCCTACCCATTTCACGATGAAATAGACGGTCATTCGTTGTCTGTGATAAAGCGCTCGCTTCATCTGAATACAAATCAAGATGTAAGCCAGCCCAAGGATTTTGGCTACTGGGACGACAATACTCGCCACGAAGATGATTATCGCAATACCATACATATCGCTGTTAATCAGAGAGGCAACGCCGGAGATAATCGTATCTTCGAGCCTCTGCCCGTTAGTAATAAGAATAGAAATAGGAATGACGTTGGCAGGCACAATGGCTACTGACGCGGCAAACAACAATGCCCATGTTTTTTTAATCGAGTAAGGCTTGCGGTGATAGAGGTCGTGATGGCAACGAACGCAACTATCGCCTTCCGGTTGAGATAGGTGACAGTTATGGCAATGAACATTCTTCGTTTCGGCAAACACGTAATCAGATTCTTTAGCCCATGCTTCCCAGTAACGTCTTACACTAATCCGGCTAACTAATAGCACGCTAAATAGTTGCAGTAAAATGAGCCCAATCAAGCCGGGACCAACAAAGATGTCGGAGTAGTCTTGTAGCTTAAAGCACGAGATCGCCACACTCACTAAGAATACATCCAACATCATCCAATGCTTTAGGGTTTGGATAATGGCTAATGAATAACGAAACGGCGTAAAGAGTCCGAAACGAAGTGACAGGTGGCTGATAAGTACAGAAGTACAGACCAGCAAGGGTGCGATGGAACTACAGAATAGGATTAACAAGCCAAGTAGCGGGAAGCCTTCACCCATTAAGGTAAACACACCAGATGGCAGAGTTGCAGGTATCATCACCCCAATTAGGCGGATGCTAATGAAATCAAAAAAATGAGAAGGGATAAAGAGCAACAAACAAGTAACGGCGATTGCTAGGTTCCCAGACAGGCTAGGGGTGCCGCCTCTATAAAGTTGAGTACCACATCTTGGGCAATAAGCGGATTTCCCTAAAGGGATGTCCATTTTATCGACGGGGAGTTCGCAGCCCTGACAAAGGCGCACTGAGCTGCTATCGCATTGATGTTTAGTTGATAAGGGGTTGGTAACGGATGGGGAGGTCACGCGACCTCCCAAGTTGAAACGTCAGTCAGGCTCGATGCCCGACTTAAAGGCTCAGAACCACAAACATCAGGCGTGCGATTGCACACTGCCGTAGAGTGTTTGATAAAGTCCTTGTTGTTCAACCAATTCACCATGTGTTCCCGTCTGTGTGACTTGCCCATCTTCTAAAACATAGATTAGATCGGCTTGTTTCACCGCTGATAATCGATGAGCCACTATCAAAGTTGTGCGATCTTTCAAAAACTCGCTTAGAGCTTTATGCAGTGCCGACTCTGTGGCTGTATCCAGTGCGGAGGTCGCTTCGTCAAGAATAACAAACTTAGGATTGCTCAGCACCATACGGGCTATTGCTAGACGTTGTCGTTGACCGCCAGACAGTCGAACTCCGTTCCTACCAATTTGTGTATCCAAGCCATTACTCAGTTGCTTAATAACATCTTGCATTTGAGAGACTTCAAGCGCACGCCATAGCGACATTTCATCGTATTCAGCGCCAAGGGTCAGATTATGCCTCAATGTGTCGTTAAAGAGTATAGGTTGTTGTAAAACAACGGCAATTTCATTACGGATAATATCAAAGCTGATGTCATCAGTTTTTTCGCCGTTATAGCGTATACAACCTGAATCGGCTTGATAAACCCCAATCAGCAATTGGATTAAAGTCGATTTACCGCCGCCACTTGCACCCACCAGAGCGACCTTTTTCCCAGCAGGGATGTGCAGCGATAGGCTATTTAAAACAGTGTTTTCTAATGTGTAAGAGAATGTAACGTTTTCGATGTCTACCGTCACTTCTTGGTTTTCATTGAAAGGGTTTACCTTACTCACCGGACGATGCTCTTCTTCTAACTTAAGAAGATCATTGATTCGTTGTAGTGCCGCCTTCGCGCTATACCAAGAGAATTGAATCCCTAGCAGCTCTTGAACCGGGCCCAACATAAACCACAAGTAACCGAATACCGCGAAGATTTGACCGATGGTTAAGTCACTGAATAGCACCATTAACATCGCGACAGCGCGGAAAAGTTCAAAGCCTAATAGGAAGAGCAGAAACGAAACACGTCCAGCCGCTTCAGATTGCCATGCGTATTTATCGGCATCGATTCTTACTTGGTTCGCTTGAACCTTCAATTCATCAAGGAAGATTCGTTCTTTATTGGCAGCACGTAGCTGATAAATGCCATCTAAGGTTTCAACTAAGCGATTCTGAAAACGTTCGAAAGACTTGTTTTCGTACTTTTTAAGATGCTTAACCTTGCTGCCTAGTTTACGAGAGAAATAAATAACAACAGGATTGACCAGTAGAATAAACAGTCCTAAACGCCACTCTAACCATAACAACACAATCGCAGTGCCGAACACCGTTAAGAAGCTGATCAGGAACTTAGAGAGCGTTGAGCCAATGAACTTATCGATTGTCTCTATGTCTGTTATTAGGTGAGCATTAATACCTCCGCTGCCTTTGGTCTCGTATTGTCTAATACTAATGCGACCAAGCTTATCTATCATCTTGCTACGCATTTGATAGGTAATTGTTTTGGAGACGAGTGTAAATTGACGCCCTTGTAGAATGTTCAACGCTTGGCTAACGGTACGCATGATAATGACTAACAGCAAAGTCAGTGCAATATAGCCAGTGGGTGTCTGCAACGATGTTGGAAGTAGGTGGTTCATCATTTCTAAGCCAGAAGCCGGCTTATCAAGTAATACTTCATCAACCATTAATGGCATGAGCAACGGGATAGGGACACTGATGAGAGTTGCAAGTATGGCAATAATGTTAGCAAACAGTAATTTGGACTTGTGTTTTTTTACTTGAGTTATTAACCAAGAACGGCTAATAGTGTCTTCTGAATTGTTCATTGTAATGAGAATAAGTCCTATTTAGTTTGATGGCCGCATTCTACTGCGTTCTCTTGATAATGGAAGTCTCAATTTAATTGGAAGTTAATATGAAAATAGAACATTACCAACGCTTAACCAAACAAGCCGTTGCATTAATTGAATCAGAAACCGATCTAACTGCTAATCTTGCTAATATCAGTTCTTTATTATTCATGGAATTGGATGATTTGAATTGGGCGGGTTTCTATTTAATGAAGCAGGATCAAGCTAAGGAAAAAGACGAACTTGTACTGGGTCCTTTCCAAGGTCAACCTGCTTGTGTGCGAATTCCGGTAGGGCGTGGAGTGTGCGGAACTGCGGTTGCGACGAATACAGTTCAGCGCATTCATGATGTTCATGAGTTCGAAGGTCACATCGCTTGTGACGCTGCAAGTAACTCAGAAATCGTTATTCCGTTCTCTATTGGTGGAAAAATAGCGGGTGTTCTTGATATCGATAGCCCAAATGTTGGCCGTTTTTCTCAAATTGACGAGGACGGATTGACATTTTTCATGGCAGAAGTGGAAAAGCTGCTTAATTCGCACGCGAACAAGGCATAAATTATTCTCTTACTGTGGTTTTTCCCAAGCATCTCTCTATAATACGTAAAAATATTTTCTTAATGCTCGCGGAAAACCGCAAAAACCAGGAACCCACATGGAAAACACTGAAAAGTTAAAAAACAGCAAAGAAGTTATCGCATATATTGCTGAATGTTTCCCTAAATGCTTTACTCTAGAAGGTGAAGCGAAGCCACTTAAAATTGGTATTTTTCAAGATCTTGCTGAACGTCTAAATGAAGACGAAAAAGTAAGTAAGACTCAGCTTCGTGCAGCGTTAAGACAGTACACATCATCATGGCGTTACCTGCACGGCGTAAAAGCTGGCGCAGAACGTGTTGACCTAGACGGCAACGCGTGTGGCACACTAGAAGAAGAGCACGTTGAACACGCTAAAGCTACACTTGCTGAAAGCAAAGCGAAAGTTCAGGCTCGTCGTAAAGAACAAGCACAAAAAGCTCGTGAAGAAGGCAAAGCGAAACCTAAGGCGAAGAAAGCTCAACAGCCTCGTCGTCAAGCGCCTAAAGCACCAAAAGTAGAAAAGCCTGTAGAAACACGCGCTTTGAACGCTGACGAATTCATCGCTGGCAAAGAAGTAAATGTGAACATGGGTAAAGGAAACATGGCTGCGACCATTGTTGAAATCAATAAGGAAGATGTGCGTGTTCAGTTAGCAAACGGCCTACAAATGGTTGTTAAAGCGGAGCACTTGCGCGCTTAAAGGAGATACTCCTACGCATGAAATGCCGTTCAAAATTGACACTGATTGCTGCTAGCTTTTGGCTAGCAGCTTCAGCTCAGGCTCTCGAAGCCAAATTAGATCAGGACGATTTACCTCTACTCGCTCCTGAGGTCCAACACGAAACTGCTAGTAAACGTGTTACTTCTCGATTTACTCGTTCTCACTATAAACACTTCAATCTCAACGATGATTTCTCTCAAGCTATCTTTAATCGTTACTTAGAGATGCTGGATTATAATCGTAATATCTTCACTCAAGCTGATATTGACTCTTTCTCTGCGTCATCTAAACAAATTGATGATCAGCTGAAATCGGGCAATAACCAGATTGCATTCGATGTTTATAATCTGTCTATGCAGAAGCGTTTTGAACGTTTTCAATATGCATTGTCTTTGTTAGATACTGAGATTAAGTTTGATACCGATGAAAGTATTGAGCTCAATCGCAGTGAAGCAGAGTGGCCAAAAGATATCGCTGAAGTGAATGAGCTTTGGAGAAAACGCGTTAAATATGATGCGTTGAATCTAAAACTTACTGGTAAAGAGTGGCCAGAGATTCAAGAAGTTTTGGAAAAGCGTTACAACAATGCGATGAAGCGTATTACGCAGTCGCACAATGAAGATGCTTTCCAGATCTACATGAACGCATTCGCGCGTGAAGTTGATCCGCACACCAGTTACCTTTCTCCAAGAAATGCAGAACAATTCCAATCTGAGATGAATCTATCTCTAGAAGGTATTGGTGCTGTGCTTCAGATGACAGACGACTACACCGTTATTCGCTCTTTAGTCGCTGGTGGCCCTGCGTCTAACAGCAAACAATTGAGTGATGGCGACCGCATTGTCGGTGTTGGTCAAGATGGCGAAGAGATTGTTGATGTTATCGGCTGGCGTTTAGACGATGTAGTGCAACTTATCAAAGGCCCGAAAGGGACTAAAGTTAAGCTGCAGATCTTGCCAGATGGTAAAGATGCAAAAAGTCACGTTGTCACAATTGTTCGCGATAAGATTCGTTTAGAAGACCGCGCTGTTAAATCAGAAGTGATCGAGAAAGACGGCAAGAAGATTGGTGTACTAGAAGTACCAAGTTTCTACGTTGGCCTTTCTAAAGATACCGATAAACTGATCACTGAGCTTAAAGAGCAAGGTGTTGAAGGTATTATTGTTGACCTTCGAAACAACGGTGGCGGTGCACTGACTGAAGCAACTGAACTCTCTGGTTTGTTTATCAAAGAGGGGCCTGTTGTTCAGGTTCGTGATAGCTACGGTCGTGTTAAAGTGAACAGCGATACTGATGGCCAAATCAGTTACCAAGGCCCGTTAACGGTATTGGTGAATCGCTACAGTGCTTCAGCATCTGAAATCTTTGCAGCAGCGATGCAAGATTACGGTCGTGCAATTATCTTGGGTGAAAACTCTTTCGGTAAAGGCACGGTGCAACAGCATCGCTCTTTGAATCATATTTATGATTTGTTCGATAAAGAGTTAGGCTACGTTCAATACACAATCCAGAAATTCTACCGAATCAATGGTGGTAGTACGCAAAACAAGGGCGTAGTGCCTGATATCGCTTACCCAACGCCAATTGATCCTGCAGATACTGGTGAAAGTGTTGAAGACAACGCTCTTCCTTGGGACAGCATCGACAAAGCGAAGTACTCAGTGTTACAGCGTAACGATGAGCAGATCGCAGCGTTGACGGCTAAACACCAAGCTCGTATCGCAACAGACATGGAATTTGGCTTTATCGCGCAAGATATTGAAAAATATAAGGCAGATAAAGACGACAACGACCTTTCTTTGAATGAAAAGGTTCGTCAACAAGAGAGTGATGATGCGGATGCGCTTCGCCTAGAGCGTATTAACCAACGTCAAAAAGCCGCTAAGTTAGAGGTATTTAAAACGTTGGATGATATTCCAAAAGACTACGAAGCCCCGGATGCGTATCTTGATGAATCAGTTGCTATCATGCTGGATATGATCAAGAAATAAACAAAATACCTGTTATAAGGTGATTGTTTAAAGACGTACTATTTAAAAAGCGAGCTTAGGCTCGCTTTTTTTGTACCTGCGTTCTTGCTTAGAATAATGTCACGTTAACTGCATGCTTCCTCGCTTTTTAACTTGTTCCATAACCACTGTTATTTGATTTTCGACTGTGAAGTGCACCGTAAAAATAACTAAACTTAAGTATTATTTTTCGAGTGATAATGACATTTAAGTTACTTCGCACTTAAAATTTAGTGACTTGGATCATATTTTTTCGCTTTCTATTCATTACGTGCCTAAGCTTAAAGAAAACGAGGGGGACGCTTATGAAATGGATTCTACTATTTTTATCTTGTTTAAGTTTTGTTGCTTTTGGGAGCGAGGTCGCTTCGAGTAGCCAACAATCAAAAAGTGATAGTAATCTATCCCATTTTGACCTTCCTTTACTGCTCGGCGATTGGTATTTGATGAATCCTGATCCAGAGCAAGGTAGTGAAAACTTTAGAGCGATCAAGCTCACTCTTGATTCAAACTACTCATTCACTATCGATATCCAAAAGAAAGACTACAGTGTCGATCATTGGGAAGGTTTGTATAACGCCAATGAAGACACGATTATTTTGGGTTTGAATACCTCAGAACCTCAGGTTTACGCGTACAGCAGTAATCACAACATGCTGAATCTTAACGGGGTTATGTTCACCAAGGCCTTGCCAAATGCATTGGCGGGAATCTGGTCAAGTGCCGAATTGTCCGGAAGTGATTTACGTGCAAGTAACATTCAAAAAATGGATTTAGTCCTTCAACCAGACTTCATATTCATGTTCCGAGTTTCCGATGAAGAAGGTGGTGAAGTCATTCGTCGCGGGGTGTATTACACCGAGGGCGACCAACTAGTGTTACTTTATGAAAACGGTGAACACGGTACTCGATATACACTGAACAGCGATGTGTTAACGCTGCAAGGTGAAGAGGGAGATATGTTTGCGGTGCTCAATCGCATTCGATAATCGAGAGTTTTAGCAGTAAAGTCGTACTCGTTGATAATATTGTGCACAGTTCATTTCTTAGGCGTTCCTATCTGATTTGATTGATAAAATAGCAAAACATGGAGGCATTTTCTTACAATGCCTCCTTTTTTTAATATTCCCCTTGTTTTATTGGCGCTCAACCTTTAGATATATACAGTTAAAAAATAATTACGTATAACGATCAAAAGGAACCCGTCATGGCACATACACCTCAAGCCAAGTATCGTAAAGATTATCAATCACCATCTCACACGATTTCTGAAATCGATCTTACTTTCGATTTGTACGACTCAGCATCCATCGTTACGGCTGTTTCTAGTGTTAAGCAGGAGAAAGACAGCGCGACATTAGTACTTGATGGTGAAGGCTTGAAGTTGGTTTCTGTTTTGGTTGAAGGCAACGAATGGACTCAATACGAGCAGTCTGAAACTCAACTTACGCTGAATGACCTTCCAAAAGAATTCACTCTCACCATCGTTACTGAAGTTAACCCTGAAGGGAACAGCGCACTTGAAGGCTTGTACAAGTCGGGTGGCGCGTTCTGTACTCAGTGTGAAGCTGAAGGTTTCCGCCGTATTACTTACTACATGGATCGCCCAGATGTGTTGGCGAAATTCACCACAACGGTAATCGCAGACAAAGCAGAGAACCCATTCTTATTAAGTAATGGTAACCGTGTAGATGAAGGCGAAGCTGAAAACGGTCGTCATTGGGTGAAGTGGCAAGACCCACATCCAAAACCAGCGTACTTGTTTGCTTTAGTTGCGGGTGATTTCGATGTACTTCGTGACGCATACACCACACAATCGGGTCGCAAAGTTGACCTAGAAATCTTTGTTGATAAAGGTAATCTAGACCGTGCAAACCACGCGATGGTTTCTTTGATTAACTCAATGAAGTGGGACGAAGAGCGTTTCAATCTTGAATACGACTTAGACATCTACATGATCGTAGCGGTTGATTTCTTCAACATGGGTGCGATGGAAAACAAAGGCCTAAACGTATTTAATTCTAAGTTTGTTCTAGCAAATGACCAAACCGCAACGGACACAGATTACCTAGGTATTGAAGCGGTAATCGGTCATGAATACTTCCACAACTGGACCGGCAACCGAGTGACTTGTCGCGATTGGTTCCAGCTGAGTTTGAAAGAAGGCTTAACGGTATTCCGCGACCAAGAATTCTCGTCTGATCTTGGTTCTCGCGCAGTAAACCGTATCAACAATGTACGTATCATTCGCGGTCCACAATTCGCAGAAGATGCTAGCCCAATGTCTCACCCAATTCGTCCAGAAAAAGTGATAGAAATGAATAACTTCTATACTTTGACAGTGTACGAAAAGGGCAGTGAAGTGATCCGTATGATCCACACATTGTTGGGTGAAGATGGTTTCCAAAAAGGCATGAAGCTGTACTTCGAACGTCACGATGGCACGGCCGCAACATGTGAAGATTTCGTAGCAGCAATGGAAGACGCATCGGGTGTTGATCTGTCTCAGTTCCGTTTATGGTACAGCCAGTCTGGTACGCCAACGCTGTCTGTTGAAAGTCACTACGATGCAGATAAGAAACAATATACGTTAACAACTCGCCAAGTAACGGCACCAACGCATGAGCAAACTGAAAAGCAGCCCCTGCATATCCCTCTAGATATCGAACTGTACACAGCATCAGGTGATGTAATTGAGTTACAATGTAACGGAAAGCAAGTTCATAACGTACTTGATGTGAAAGAAGCGGAACAAACCTTCGTGTTTGAAAACGTTTCTGAACAACCAATCCCATCACTGCTTCGTGAATTCTCTGCGCCAGTGAAATTGGAGTACGACTATTCAGATGAAGAGCTTATCTTCTTGATGGTGAATGCACGCAATGAGTTCTCTCGTTGGGATGCAGGTCAAATGCTATTAGCGAAGTACATTCTGAGCAACGTTGAGAAGGTTCAACAGGGTCAAGCGTTTGAGCTTTCTGATTCTGTTGTTGATGCATTCCGTGGCGTACTGCTGAGTGATTCACTAGAGCCTGCGTTTATTGCAGAAATGCTTTCTCTACCAAGCCACAATGAAGTATCAGGTTGGTATGAGCGTGTTGATATTGATGCGGTCGCATCGGTTCTTAACTCAATGAAGGTAACACTGGCTACAGAACTTGAAGACGAACTGGTTGCGGTTTATCACAGCAATGCACTAGCCGAATACACAATTGATCACGATTCGATTGGTAAGCGCACTTTGCGTAAAGTTTGCCTAAGTTACTTAGCGCATACAGAGCAGGGTAACGATTTGGTTGTTGCAATGTACCAGCAGGCAAACAACATGACAGATACAATGGCAGCGATGGGCGCGGCAAACAGCGCACAATTGGCATGTCGTGAAACTTTGATGGCAGATTACAGCGACAAGTGGAAACACGACGGTCTTGTTATGGATAAGTGGTTTGCTCTGCAAGGTACAAACCCAAGTTCAAATGCGCTTGATGTGATCAAAGAATCTATGTCACATCAAGCGTTTAGTTTGAAGAACCCGAACCGAATTCGTAACTTGGTTGGTTCATTCTTAAACATGAACCCGGTACAGTTCCATGACAAGTCTGGTCAGGGGTATGCGTTTTCAGGTGAGATCTTACGTGAACTAAACAGCAGTAACCCACAAGTTGCTTCACGTCTGATTGATCCACTTCTTAAATTCCGTAAGTACGATGATGAGCGCCAAGCGCTTATCAAGCAGGAACTTGAGACATTGAAGGGCATGGATAACTTAGCAAAAGACTTATTTGAGAAAGTAACAAAAGCACTAGAAGCTTAAGTTAAGCGTTCTCAAGGTTAACGGTTTACTTATAACTGTTTATTTATAAAGAAAAGTCATCAGTGGTAGAGAGTATCTGCCACTGATTTTTTGTTTCTGCTTCATCGAATTTTCGATAAGCTAGAGCAGTTTCAAGCTCAGTTTCACCGTCAGACATCGTTAAGTGCCAAAACATTCCGGCACTGTATATTTATACAGGTATCGTATGAATCACTATATTTTCCAACTTAACATCTCATATCAGCAGTTTTTGGCCAGTTATTCTGGTGCGGCAAGTAAAGTTCAAGTGATAACAACAACCGGATTACGTTTACAGTTGCCTGCAACTCGGTTCAGACCATTTCTTACACAAATAGGGGTTAGAGGGCAGTTTAGACTGACAACTGACCAAAAAAATAAGTTTATTAAGTTAGAAGCTCTGTAAACCTTGGCGTGCCTAGTGAGTTAAAAGGAATCTTAATCACATAATCAAACATTTCACCTCTTACCACCTCCAAAACAATTAACTATTTTTCAATAATGCTTTTACAATAAATGAATGCATTACCTTTGCTTAACTCGTTAGTAGAAAAGCGCTCAATGGCACGATTCAAACACCAGATTAAGTGATCCCCCTAATAATAAAATATAATTCTAATTGTGGAGTGTGACTATGACCGCACGTGAAACTGTGGTTCCAGTTTTACTTGAAAAAGTTTACAAGCTGATTCAAGACAAACTTGACCTTGCTCATCGACCTCTCGTAACTCAACTTGCTCAACACTTGTTTAGTAACGTTTCTCACGACGACCTAACTCAGAGAAACGAATCCGATTTATACGGTGCTGTAGTTAGCTTATGGCATCACATCAATGAAAAGAAAGCCGATGAAATTTCTGTTCGTGTTTTTAACCCGACAGTAAGTCGCCAAGGCTGGCAGTCTACTCATACTATCGTTGAGATAGTGGTACCAGATAGCCCATTCCTCGTTGATTCTGTAAAAATGGCATTAACTCGCCTCGACCTCTCCTCTCACCTTATGCTTCACAACCCAACTCAAATTTCTCGTTCTGACTCAGGAAATGTTGTCGGTGTGAGTAACGATGAAGGTGTATTCCAATCGCTTTTCCATATTGAGGTTGACCGTCTTAGTAGCAAAGCTGAGATGACAGCACTTAAAACGGAACTGTTGGATATCTTTACGGATACTGGCCTTGTTGTTAACGACTGGCTAAAAATGGTTGAAAGACTGAAAGAAGTCACCAACCAAGTTGAAAAGCAAAAAGAGACAATTCCGGTAGACGCTCAACGCTTCGATGAAACGCTGGCTTTCCTTCGCTGGTTAGGCGAGCACAACTTTACGTTTATGGGTTACAAGGAATACGACCTTGTGTCTGTAAATGGTGACACTGAACTGCAACCGACTAAGGAGCAAGGCCTTGGTTTGTTCGCGAATTCAGATCGCGTACGCAACGTTAAGCTGTCTGAGTTTTCTGACTCGGCACGTTTAGAAGCGAAAAAACCGTATGTACTTATCGTAACGAAGGGCAACACGGCTTCACGAATTCACCGCCCAGCTTACAATGACTACATCGGTATTAAGAAATTCGATAAGAACGGCAAGGTAATTGGCGAGCATCGCTTCACTGGTCTTTACACTTCTGCTGTTTATAACCAAACCGTTGAAACGATTCCTCTAGTTCGCGAGAAAGTAGAGCGTATCTTAGACGCGAGTGGTTACCGTGAGGGTTCTTACTCTTACAAAGCTCTGCACAATATTCTTGAAAACTACCCACGTGATGAACTGCTTCAAGCTCGAGAAGAAGAGTTACTTGAAGTGGGTACAGGCGTAGTTCAAATGCAAGATCGTGATCTTCTGCGTTTGTTCGTTCGCAAAGACCCGTTTGGCCGTTTCTTCAGCTGTATGGTTTACGTAACAAAAGATCGTTACAACACTGAACTTCGCCGTCAAACACAACGCATCTTGAAGCAGTACTTTGGTTGTGAAGAAGAGGTTGAATTTACAACGTACTTCTCTGAAAGCCCACTGGCGAGAACGCACTATATTGTTCGTGTTGATAACAACAACATGGATGTGGACGTGAAAACAATTGAGCAAAATTTAATGGAAGTATCGTCTACTTGGGATGACCGCCTGTCTGAATCAATCATTGCAAACTTCGGTGAGAGCAAAGGCCTTCCATTGTCGAAAGAGTACATGCGTGCATTCCCACGCTCGTACAAAGAAGACATGATGCCAGGTTCTGCAGTAGCGGACATCGAGCGTTTAGAAGCACTGAGCGAAGACAACAAACTGGGCATGCTTTTCTACCGTCCGCAAGAAGAAGCGGCAGATTCTAAAGCCGTTCGTTTGAAGTTGTTCTACCACAGCGATGAGCCAATTCACCTTTCTGATGTGATGCCAATGCTTGAAAACTTTGGCCTGCGCGTTATTGGTGAATCACCTTATGAAGTGCGTAAAACCAACGGTGTGACATATTGGATCCTTGATTTCTCTATGCTACACAAGAGCGACAAGACCATTGATCTTCGTGAAGCTCGCGATCTTTTCCAACAAGCCTTTGCGGCAATTTGGGCGGGTGAGTTAGACAGCGATGGTTTCAACCGCTTGGTATTGGGCGCTGGTCTTTCTGGACGTGAAATTTCAATCTTACGTGCTTATGCTCGTTACATGCGTCAAGTGGGTTTTCCATTCAGTCAACAATACATTGAAGATACATTGTCTCATTACCCTGAACTAGCTAAAGGGTTAGTAAGCTTATTCGGTAAACGTTTTGACCCTAAACTGAAGGGCAGCGCGAAAGGACAGAAAGACCTTATTAGGAAGATCACTGAACATCTGGATCATGTTGAGAGCCTGGACGATGATCGTATTATTCGTCGCTACATGGAAATGATCACTGCAACGCTTCGTACTAACTATTACCAAGTCGATGAGAACAAGCAGTCTAAACCTTGGTTGGCTTTGAAAATGAGGCCAAGTGAGATTCCAGATATCCCTGCGCCGGTTCCTGCATTTGAGATTTTTGTCTATGCACCGGATATTGAAGGTGTCCATCTACGCGCCGGTAAAGTTGCTCGTGGTGGTCTTCGTTGGTCAGATCGTCAAGAAGATTTCCGTACTGAGATTCTGGGCCTAGTTAAAGCACAACAAGTTAAGAACACGGTAATTGTACCTGTGGGTGCTAAAGGTGGTTTCGTTTGTAAGCGTCAACACACTATGTCTGGCCGTGACGAGATTTTCGCGGAAGGTCAACGTTGTTACAAGCGCTTCATCCGTGCACTACTAGATGTATCAGACAACATCATTGAAGGTGAAGTCATCCCACCTAAGAGCGTTGTGCGTCACGATGAAGATGACCCTTACTTGGTTGTTGCTGCCGATAAAGGTACGGCGACATTCTCAGATCTAGCAAACTCGGTCGCTGAAGAGTACAACTTCTGGCTAGGTGATGCATTTGCGTCTGGTGGCTCTAACGGTTACGACCACAAAGCGATGGGTATCACCGCAAAAGGTGGCTGGGAATCGGTTAAGCGTCACTTCCGTGAAATGGGTATCAACTGCCAAACGACAGATTTCACTGCGATCGGTGTGGGTGATATGGCGGGTGACGTGTTTGGTAACGGTATGCTGTTATCTAAGCACATTCGCCTACAAGCTGCGTTTAACCACATGCATATCTTTATCGATCCGAATCCAGATTCAGCATCAAGCTGGGTAGAGCGTGAGCGTCTGTTTAATCTGCCTCGTTCAAGCTGGGAAGATTACAATAAAGACCTGATTTCTCAAGGTGGTGGCATCTTCTCTCGTCAAGCGAAGTCTATCTCTCTAACACCTGAAATTCAAAAAATGCTAGGTACCAAGAAAGCGTCAATGGCACCGAATGATTTGATCAAAGCGATCTTGTCTATGCAGGTTGATCTACTTTGGAATGGTGGTATCGGTACTTATGTTAAGTCTTCAAACGAGACTCATACCGATGTCGGTGACCGTGCAAATGACGTGTTACGTATCGATGGCCGTAACCTAAAAGCTAAGGTTGTTGGTGAAGGCGGTAACTTGGGCATGACTCAACAGGGTCGTATTGAATATGCGTTAACGGGTGGTCGAGTGAATACCGACTTCGTTGATAACGTTGGTGGTGTTGACTGTTCGGATAACGAAGTAAACATTAAGATCTTCCTAAATGGTTTGGTGTCGAATGGTGATCTCACCGTTAAGCAACGTAACCAAGTGCTTGAGTCAATGGAAGACGAAGTTGGCGAAATCGTACTCGATGATGCTTACTGCCAAGCTGAGTCAATATCTGTTACTGAGCATCAAGGTGTCGGCTTAGTGAAAGAGCAAATCCGCTTCATCCACACAATGGAGAAAGCGGGGTACTTGGATCGTGGTTTGGAATATATCCCAGATGACGAAACGCTTCTAGAACGTGAGAAGCAAGGTCAAGCACTAACAAGACCTGAACTATCAGTACTGATTGCTTACGGAAAAATGGTGTTGAAAGAAGATCTCGTGAGTGATGATATTGCGAATGATGAGTTCCATGCTCAACAGTTGATGCAATACTTCCCAACCGAGTTACGCCGTAACTACTCTCAACACATGGATAACCATCCACTTCGTGCTGAAATCATTGCGACAGCACTGGCTAACCAAATGGTTAACGAAATGGGTTGTAACTTCGTGACTCGTTTGCAAGAAGAGACGGGCGCAAACATTGTTGATATTGCGAATGCTTACGCAGCATCTCGTGAGATCTACGGCTTGGGCAAAGTGCTTAAGAGTATTCGTGAACTGGATAATATCTCAAGTTCTGAAGCTCAATATGAGTTGCTTTACCACGTGCGCCGCACGCTGCGTCGTCTAGCGCGTTGGTTGCTAAGAAACCGTACTGGCAAACAATCAGTGAACGCCTTGATTGAATTGTACCAAGGTGATGTGGTTGCTATTACTGAGAAACTGGATGAAAACCTAGTCGCTTCAGAAGTAGAAGAGCACAAAGCAATGGCTCAAGTATGGATTGACCAAGGTGTAACGGCAGAACTGGCGAATTCAGTGGCTCGTTTGTCTAGCTTGTACTCAGCACTGGATATATCCACAGTGGCTCGTGAAACGGGTAAAACAGTACAGCAAGCGTCTAAGCTTTACTTCAACCTTGGCGACCGTTTGTCTCTGCACTGGTTCTTGAAACAAATCAATGGCCAAGCGGTAGATAATAACTGGCAAGCGCTGGCACGTGCGGCATTCAGAGAAGATCTGGATTGGCAGCAACGTCAGTTAACTGGCCAAGTTCTTAACTGTGGTTGTGGTTCAGACTTAGATGTTATTAAAGCATTGGACGACTGGATGGAAAGCAACTCAGTTTCTCTACATCGTTGGGAAAGCATCTTGAACGAATTCAAAGTGGGTTCTGTTCATGAGTTTGCTAAGTTCTCAGTGGCGTTACGTGAGTTGATGCTACTGAATCTAAACTGTATGTCGAAAGACTAATAGTTAGATAGAAACGAAAAACTATAAGGGCAGGCCATTAGGTCTGCCTTTTTCGTTTGGCTAAACAGCTTTTGCTGGATTCATTACAATTGAATCTGATGATTGAGGCATAAAGAATATTCCAAATGGATAATCTGAGCTTGAAACGGTAACGTTTGCTTAATAATGAACCTCATTCGTTAGCAAACTCGATTATCTTACCCTTACAGTCAGTAATAGATTGAATAGTTGGGTAAATAAGTAAATAATATCGCCCCGTTTACACGGGGCTTTTTTCTATCGGAGGCACAATGCTTTACCGTCTAGCCAGAACTGGCTTTTTCCAACTTGATGCCGAAAAGGCACATGATCTTGCAATTCAAAATTTCAAACGCTTCACAGGCACACCTATTGATCTTTTGTATCGCCAACAATTACCTCACCGACCTGTAGAGTGCATGGGTCTTAATTTTAAAAACCCAGTTGGCCTTGCGGCTGGCCTAGATAAAAACGGCGAATGTATTGATGCATTTGGCGCAATGGGTTTTGGTTTCGTTGAAGTAGGGACTGTGACTCCTCGTCCGCAAGCGGGTAACGACAAACCTCGTTTGTTCCGTCTTGTTGAAGCAGAAGGCATCATCAACCGCATGGGCTTTAATAACCTAGGCGTAGATAACCTTGTTGAGAATGTTAAGAAGTCGAACTACGACGGCATCTTAGGCATTAACATCGGTAAGAACAAAGACACACCAATTGAAAAAGGCGCTGAAGATTACTTGATTTGTATGGAGAAGGTATATCAATACGCTGGTTACATTGCTGTGAACATCTCTTCACCAAACACTCCAGGACTTCGCTCTCTTCAATACGGCGAAGCACTAGACGATCTATTGTCTGAACTGAAAACGAAACAATCTGAACTAGAAGAGAAGCATGGTAAATATGTACCTCTTGCTCTTAAGATTGCTCCGGATCTAAGTGACGACGAAATCAGCCAAATTTGTGAATCATTGATCAAAAATAAGATCGATGGTGTGATCGCAACAAACACAACATTGGATCGTTCAATCGTTGAAGGCATGAAGCATTGTGACGAAGCGGGTGGCCTAAGTGGACGTCCAGTTCAATCTCGCAGTACTGAAGTTGTTCGTAAACTTTATCAAGAGCTTGGTGACCAACTGCCGATCATCGGGGTAGGTGGTGTTGATTCGTATGTTGCTGCAAAAGAGAAAATGATGGCAGGCGCTAAGCTTGTACAAGTTTACTCTGGTTTCATTTACAAAGGTCCAGGCCTTGTAGGCGACATCGTTAAAAATCTTTAAACGACAAGACGCTTTTATTTCTGAAAAGCGACAATCTGGCATCGTCTTAATAAAAGAGACACTGTAACTCACTGAGTTGTAGAGAAAAGCGACAAGAAAGAGGAATTCATTTCCTCTTTTTTTTTGCCTATTGCTCCGTAAAATTACTGTAATTGAAGGTAATTTTGCGTTTTACCTAATGGAATGGTTCAACAGTGTGAGACGAAATGATGCTTAAACCTAGCGATACATGGAGTTGGTATTACGATGAGCAGCAATGTTCATTAATGCTAAACCTCGGAGAGGATATGATTTTCAAAACGAATCTGGTCCGCAATAAGCTGGTGGACTGCGCGTTTCGAGATAATGAATTCACCGTTGATGATGCATCTTCATACCAAACCTTCAAAGAACAAATTTCTGGCTTAGAACTGTCTGAGCCTCGCCAAGCTGAATTGGCACTTTATTGTGTGGCAGCAAAGCGCTTCCATAAGCCTGTTCAGCCTAAGAGTTGGTTCTTCGACTCACAAGGCTCTGGCCATGAATCCCCTCAAGAAGGGGATATTGTACAAATGAAAAACGAGCATAGCTTAGGATATTTCATTGTATTAGAAGTGGGAGAGTGTGCGAGCCTATGTGCATTTGTCGACCTAGAAGAGTTCCTGTTAACGCCTTCAAAAGGGCTTCGATTTGGAGACTCAATTAAGGTGATGCACGATAGAATGATAGACGCGAACGCTATCCTTCATCAGAGACACATAGCGATGGTAGGTTAACCTCCAATCTAGTACATCATTTCTACCACGCATCGCAGCACACAAACGTATAAACTTTCCTCAGAATCGGCTTAATAGCCGATTTTTTTGTGCCTAAAAAACCTCATCCTGATAAATACATTACTGCTTAACCATTTAAATAGTGAACTTACGACTATTTTTTTCACCTTAATTTCTGCCTGTTTTCATCGCCAGAAGAGTAAATTTACCACCTTTATTCCCTGTTTTTGGTCTTTTGTAGTTAAATTTCACCCATGAATCGCCATTGGTATATACCAATTAAAGGGTGAATATAAATTCACATTGCTTCTTTGGTTAAGAAGTGGTCAGAAATGGAGTTGGTTTGATAGGTCTTGTGTTCTAAGGGGATGTGGGTAAGCGATCGCTTCAAGACTGTGCATTTGCTAGCCAGTTAGTCGAAAGATTCAATGAAAAGACGCGTTTAGTGTGATGCTCTAGTTACAAATTCAGGTATAATCGAGCTCATTTTTATCAATAAAAGAACACTATGAATCAATATCTAGCGGTTACCTCAAACGGCCTTGAGAATTTATTAGTTGAAGAACTAACCCAACTAGGGATTACAAACGCAAAACCTGTTCAAGCAGGTGTTAAATTCAAAGCGACCAATGAGCAAATTTATCGTTGTTGTTTGTGGAGCCGTTTGGCTTCTCGATTTGTACGTGTCCTTTCTGAATTCACTTGTATGGACGACATGGATTTGTACCTTTCAACCACTGCGGTTAACTGGGTAAATCAATTCCATAGCTCTAAACGTTTTGTTGTTGACTTCAATGGTACGAACAACGAAATCCGCAACAGCCAATACGGTGCGATGAAAGTAAAAGATGCCGTTGTTGATTGCTTCGAGAAGAAGTCTTTACCACGTCCTTCTATCAGCAAAGAGAACCCAGATGTTCGTATTCACGTTCGTCTACACCGTGATAAAGCGATTCTTGGTGTTGATATGGTGGGCAGCGGTCTTCACCAACGTGGTTACCGTCCAGAATCAGGTCGTGCTCCGTTGCGTGAAACACTAGCTGCTGCAATCCTTCTTCGTAGTGGTTGGGATGCAACGAAACCTTTCTTAGACCCTATGTGTGGTTCTGGTACGTTAGTGATTGAAGCTGCAATGATGGCTGCAAACCTAGCACCGGGTGTTAAACGTCAGAAATGGTGTTTTGAATCACTAGAAGATTTCGAACCTGAGCTTTGGGCTGAAGTTAAAGCTGAAGCGAATGTTCAAGGCCGTCGTGGCGTTAAGAAAGTAGAATGTAAGTTCTATGGTTACGACAACGATGAGCGCATGATCAAAACAGCGCGCGACAATGCTCGTCGTGCTGGTGTAGAAGATCTGATTGAATTCGAAGTAGGTGATGCAGCAAAACTTAAACGCCCTACGGAATTTACTGATGGTGTGATTGTTTCTAACCCACCTTATGGTGAGCGTCTGGGTACAGAGCCTGGCCTAATCGCACTTTACACCGCATTCGGTGCGCAGCTTAAAGCGGAATTTGGTGGCTGTAACGCATCTATCTTCTCTAGCTCTGACGAGCTACTAAGCTGCTTACGCATGCGTGCAGACAAACAGTTCAAGTTGAACAACGGTGCGTTACCGTGTCACCAAAAGAACTACTCAATTTCAGATCGTCCGATGTCAGAGCGTCCAACCGGCGAGCAAGAACAACTAATTGCACCTGATTTCGCGAACCGTCTTAAAAAGAACATCGGTAAAATTGGCAAGTGGGCTAAGAAAGAGCAATTAGATTGTTACCGTATCTACGATGCTGACTTACCTGAATACAATGTAGCGATTGATGTATACCCAGGTCACCTTGTGATTCAAGAATATGCAGCGCCTAAAGATGTACCGGAAGAGAAGGCAAAACGTCGCTTAACCGATATCATCCGTGCTTCTATTCAAGTAACAGGCGTTGAAGCAAACAACGTTGTGCTTAAAGTGCGTCAGAAGCAGAAGGGTCGCTCTCAATACCAGAAACTGGCTCAAGACTCATCGAACCTAGAAGTGAACGAATACGGCGTGAAGCTGATTGTTAACCTTCACGACTACCTAGATACTGGCTTGTTCTTAGATCATAAAATCACTCGTCGTCGCATCGGTGAGATGGCCGCAGGTAAAGATTTCCTAAACTTGTTTGCTTACACCGGTAGTGCATCTGTTCATGCTGCAGTAGGTGGCGCTCGTTCTACAACTACTGTTGATATGTCTAATACCTACCTAGAGTGGGCGAAAGAGAACATGGAGCTTAATGGCCGTGTTGGTCGTCAACATCAATTTGTGCAAGCTGATTGCTTACAGTGGTTGGTTAAAGAGCAGGGTTCTTACGACCTGATCTTTATTGATCCACCTACGTTCTCAAACTCTAAGCGTATGGATCAATCTTTTGATGTTCAGCGTGATCACATTCAATTGATGGAAAACCTTAAGCGTCTTCTTCGTGAAGAAGGCACGATTGTGTTCTCTAACAACAAGCGTCACTTCAAAATGGACTTGGAAGCTCTGGATGAATTAGGTCTTAAGGCTCAGAACATCTCTGCTAAGACGCTTCCATTGGACTTCTCTCGCAATAAGCACATTCATAACTGCTGGTTGATTACTCACAAGTAGTTAAGAGATTGTATAAGGATATATAGTGCTGACTCTCTACAGTACAGAAGGGTGCCATCTATGTGAGATGGCATTCCAACTCACGGAACAGTTAAATATTAGCCATCACGTCAACGTTGTCGACATTGCATTCGATGATGAGCTCTTTTCCCGTTACGGGGTCACTATTCCGGTGCTCAAATTTGAAAGCTCTGATCTTTCTCAAAGCTCAGAGCTTAACTGGCCATTTGGCTTGTTAGAACTTAATGATTGGTTAAAGAAGAATGGCATTACTTACAATTCATAATGGGCAATTAGCGTTTGGCGATCACCCATTATTAGATCGTGCGGACTTCGCGCTGCAAGAAAACGAACGTGTGTGTTTAGTAGGGCGCAATGGCGCTGGTAAGTCGACACTGATGAAAATCCTATCTGGGAACATCATCATGGACGACGGCAAGATGCAAATCACGCAAGATGTGGTTGTGTCTCGTCTGGAACAAGATCCACCGCGTAATGAGCAAGGTACAGTTTATGACTATGTTGCTGGTGGCCTTGCTGAAATCGGCGAACAGCTGAAGATCTATCATGATCTTCTGGATCTCATCGCGACAGACCCAAGTGAAAAGAATCTAAACCGCCTTACTCGCGTTCAAGAACAACTGGATCATGCTAATGCATGGCGTTTTGAAGATCGTGTAAGTAATGTATTGGCGGCACTTAAGCTGACCGCTGAAACCAAGCTGACAGATTTGTCTGGTGGTTGGCAACGTAAAGCAGCACTTGCTCGTGCACTTGTATGTGACCCTGACGTGCTTCTGCTCGACGAACCGACTAACCACTTGGATGTTGCGACCATTGAATGGCTAGAGGGCTTCCTGAAAGACTTCCGCGGTTCAATCATCTTTATCTCGCATGACCGTGCGTTCATTAAGTCGATGGCTACGCGTATTGTTGATCTTGATCGCGGTAAATTGAGTTCTTTCCCGGGTGATTACGAAAACTATCTTGTTGAGAAAGAAGAAGCGCTTCGTGTTGAAGAAATGCAAAACGCCGAATTCGATAAGAAGCTTGCTCAAGAGGAAGTTTGGATTCGTCAGGGCATTAAAGCTCGTCGTACTCGTAACGAAGGCCGCGTTCGTGCGCTTAAGAAGCTACGTGAAGAACGTTTGAACCGTCGTGAAGTGCAGGGTAAAGCCGTTATCCAAATCGATGATGGTCAGCGTTCTGGCAAGATTGTATTCGAAGCTGAAAATCTTAACTTTGGTTTTGAAGGCAAAGAGATTGTTAAAGACTTCAGCTTTAACATCATGCGTGGCGATCGTATTGCTCTGATTGGCCCGAATGGCTGTGGTAAGAGTACGGTACTTAAACTGTTGCTTGATCAACTTAAGCCAGACTCAGGTCGTCTACATTGTGGTACTAAGCTTGAAGTCGCTTACTTCGATCAATACCGTGAAATCCTAGACCCAGAGAAGTCGGTGATTGATAACCTTGCTGATGGTAAGCAAGAAGTGACTGTCGGCGGCCGTGAGCGCCATGCACTAAGCTATCTTCAAGATTTCTTATTCTCGCCTAAACGTGCTCGCACGCCTGTAAAAGCGCTATCTGGTGGTGAGAAAAACCGTCTGTTATTAGCTCGTATCTTCCTAAAATCGAACAACTTGTTGATTCTCGATGAGCCAACCAACGATCTAGATATCGAAACTTTGGAACTTTTAGAAGATTTGCTTGCCAACTATCAGGGTACGCTTCTTTTAGTGAGCCACGACCGTCAGTTTGTTGATAACACAGTGATGACAAGTTGGATTTTCGAAGGTAATGGTGTTATCGAAGAATTTGTTGGTGGTTACCATGATGCTCAGCAGCAAAGAAAGCAGGCATTAGAGTACCGACAGGTTGAAAAGCCATCAAAGCCTGAGAAAGTAGTTGAGGAAACTCCCAAAACTGCGCCAGTTAAGGCTAAACCTAAGAAGTTATCGTATAAGCTACAACGAGAACTAGAAGCGCTACCAATGCGTTTGGAAGAATTGGAAACTCAAATTGAAACTCTTCAGGAAGAAGTCAACGATCCTAGCTTCTTTTCAAAATCTGTAGAGCAGACACAACCAGTTTTAGATAAGCTATCTGCAGCAGAGCAGGAGCTTGAAGTTGCTTTTGAGCGCTGGGAAGAGCTCGAGGCGCTACAACAGGAAAGTTAAGAAGTAATAATGACTTGTACTAAATTTAAATTAACAACAGTTGCAGCCCTAGTTTTGGCTGCAACTAATGCCAACGCTGCACTTTACAAGGTAGTTGAAGTCACTCCTTCGATTACCGGTGCATCTGAGATTTTTGGCGTAGCGATCCAGCCTGGTAGTGCTACCGACGGAACGGATGACCTTGCACTAGGGTGTTTTGACTCAGCTGCAACAAACTGTGCTGACACTACATTCAAACTTGCTGGTGAAACTCGCAATACGGTTGAAGCGGTAAGCTACCGCGAAGAAGTGCCTTTCGCTATGGATGCTCCATTTCAATACATCCAAGAGTTTGATGATTTCGAAAACTATTGCTACCGAGAACTAAGATACTCTACATGTGAGAGTTGGGCTCAAAATCGTTGGAACGACACTTGGAGCAAGGAAAGAAATGATCTTACTCATGTAAATGCGAAAGCGTTTGTTGAAGGTGGGGATACTTTTGAAACTCGCAATACGGTAATCAATTCTTTAGATGAGAATGCCCAACCTGTGGGGATCAAATCCAAAGATGATATTCGCAATAATGCATTGTTTACGACGACAGCGGCGCCAACTGGAGCTTCAGAAACTCGTGCTTGGAAAGCGATAACGGCAAGCAATGGTACCGTTTACAATGTAGGTAGTGTCTCTGAAGAGTTTGATCCGACTGACACTTCTGAACCAGATAAGGCGTTTGCTTCTAAAGCGGCAATTTGGGATGGTACAACAACAAAAGAAATTGATTGGATCAGAAGTGGTAATGCCCAACAAGGCGATTATTTTGCTCAAGGCAGTATGCGCTCAATCGTTGAATCAAACTCTGTTTTCTATGGTGTTGGCTATAATACGGCTGATGGTAGTGGTGATCGACAAGACATGAATGCCAGTATTTTTGTGAGTGACTCTCTAGACCTTACTAGTGCAACATGGACGACTACACAGATTAGCGGTGCAGAGGTAAAATCTGGTTCATCGAATGACGATGCTAGATACAGTAACTCCGTTGCGACTGATATTAACCAGAATTTGTTTGCTGTTGGTTATTCTAAGCGTAATGGTTATGTGCCAGAAAGTGGTAGTGCGGGTAACAAGATTTTTGTTGTAACTGATGCTAAAAACCCGACAGCAACGTATTTGTCTGGTGGTATCTTCTTCGGCGGTTCGAGCGGTGAAGCTAAAGCAGTTAACAACTTTAATGAGTTTGTTGGCCAAATAGATGCAGAAACCACTCGTGAGGTTGATGGTAGTGAAAGAAGACACAGAGGCTTTATATATCCTTATAACGTATCTTCATCAACTGAAGCTCGTCGTGTAGACATCTTTAATGGTCAGGCTTGGTGGCTAGATGATCTAACAAATGGTGCAAACGTAGATGGGCAAGATTACTCTGATGCTAACAACTATTTCCGTGTTATTGATGCGACAGATATTAATGATGCTGGTGTAATCTCTGCAACCGCAATTAAGTGTACGGTTGGTGGCAAGGCACAAGCATATGACACAACTTCTCACAACTCATACTGTGGTGGCGCTGCGTCTAACGCGGTAGAAGAGGTGGTAGCCGTTAAACTGGTTCCAATTGCTGGTGCTACTAAAGCTGATATCCAAGCTCGTAGTGCCGATTCAGAAAAAGTTGATCGCCAAGGTGGTAGCCTAGGTTGGTTAACTTTGACTGTGCTTGGTCTGTTAGGGTTCCGCAGAAAATTTAAATAATTTTATCTCTTGAGCCCGAGTTCACAATTCTGAACTCGGGCTTTTTTTCACCTTGAGAAAAGTGAAAATCTGATCGATTCTTAAAGTTGGAGTCACAAAAACTCCGCGAAGTTGTAATCATTGTATGTTAGTAAATGAAACACCCGTATGAGGACTGCACTATGAAGAGACAAAAGCGTGATCGACTAGAACGAGCACAATCTCAAGGTTACAAAGCTGGTTTAAATGGTAGGTCGCAAGAAGCTTGCCCATATAGCCAAATGGATTCTCGGTCTTATTGGTTAGGTGGTTGGCGAGATGCCAAAGATGATAGAAATGCAGGTCTCTATAAATAGATAGGGCGCAACGAATTCAAGGTCAGGGCTCCATTGTTGATTGCAACAATTGGAGCCTTGTTAGTTTCTGAGAGACAAAAAGGTAATTAGAGCCGATATGTGCTGGAGACGGTCTGATCGCTCTTAGTGAGTTCACTAAGTAGATATAGCTGGTGGACTGACATTAATTCCATTACTAAAATGGCAATGTGCCTTAACGCACTATAACTAAATATATTGAGGTAAAAATAAAGCAGCCATGGGCTGCTTTATTAAAAATCTTATATTTAATTAGAATGCTGACGTATCTTGGAAAAGGCCAACTTTCAAATCTTTAGCAACATAGATCTCTTTACCATCAACCAGTACGCGACCATCCGCAAGGCCCATAACTAGGCGACGGTTAACAACGCGCTTCATGTGAATTTCGTAAGTCACTTTTTTCGCAGTAGGTAGAATTTGGCCTGTGAATTTCACTTCGCCTACGCCTAAAGCACGGCCTTTACCTTTGCCGCCAACCCAACCAAGGTAGAAGCCAACGAGCTGCCACATTGCATCAAGCCCTAGACAACCAGGCATTACAGGGTCACCAGGGAAGTGACAGTCGAAGAACCATAGGTCAGGAGTAATATCCAGTTCAGCAAGAATCAAACCTTTACCGAAATCACCTTCAGTCTCAGACATTTTAGTGATGCGATCCATCATCAACATGTTCGGTGCTGGTAGTTGAGGACCTTCTGGCCATAATTCGCCTTGGCTTGATGCTAGAAGCTCTTCGCGAGTGTAAGAATCACGTTTGTTTTGCATTATCAATTACTCCGATTTTTGATAGGTGCATTTTAGTGAACAGGTGTACGCTAAACAAGTCCGATCAGTACTAGACAAACCAGTTTTTAATGCGTCCAACAATTCCAATAGGGTGCTCATGTCTTTCAAAGTTTTCAATACGTTCCGCGATTTTACTCAGAACGCTTTCTTGTTCGTCGTCTCTAAATGGCTTGTTCATAATCAGAGGAATAGCTTCATCTACATTAGACACAGACCAAATGTGAAATTCTTCATTTTTGATGCTTTCAATCAGGTCAGGCTTTAACGCAAGATGCTTAAGGTTCGATTTTGGAAGGATCACACCTTGTTCGCCTGTTAAGCCTTGGTGCTTACATACATGATAGAAGCCTTCGATTTTCTCGTTAAGTCCACCAACGGCTTGTACTCGACCAAATTGATCAACGGCACCTGTAACGGCAATTTGTTGGTTAATCGGGTATTCAGACAAAGCGCTCACCAGAGAACACAGCTCCGCAAGAGAAGCACTATCGCCATCGACTTCGCAGTATGATTGTTCAAACACCACTGAAGCGGCATACGGCAGGGGATCTTCAAGATTCAGTGCACTGCTTACGAATGCTTGCATGATCATCATGCCTTTTGCATGAAGGTTACCGCCAAGTTCAGCTTTACGTTCAACATCGGCAATATCACCATCACCAAAGTGAATAACACACGAAATTCGAGCTGGCTCACCATAAGATATCGGGTGTCCCGGAACATCGATGACAGTCAGACCGTTAACTTGACCAACTTGTTCACCTTCAGTTTCGATAATGACTTGGCCATCTCGAATATCATCAAGGGCGCGTTCTGGGAGGTATGATTCACGGTTGTATTTGTGCTGCTGAGCTTGTTGGATATGGTGGATGTCAATTTCACCATTGTCAGCCTCAATCAAAGCTTCATTTAGTAGCGCGTTGTGCCAAATAGGACACAGCGGAATATAGCTTTGATCTTCAGTTTCTCTTGCGCCAGCGGTGAGAATTCCAGTCAGCGCTTGTTGCGTAATCTTTGGCAGCTCATAACGCTGTTGAAGCCACTTAAGGTATCCAAGGTATTGAATTAAAGTCTCTTCTGAAATTTTAACATCTTGCTCTATTTCACTGAATAGACAAAAGCCCGTTTGAATATCGCTGTCTAGATAATCAAGGTCACCTAATTGAGCTCTGTCTCCAACCACAATCAATTTAATGTTGTAGGTAAGAGGTAACGTCGGGGATTGATTCAAGTGTTCAGGGTTGCTGTTGATTGGTTCTACGGCCTCACCAAGAAGCGCAGATTTCAGCAATAACCAGCTTCCTGGATTTGCCAAGATCAAGTTTGCTGAAACGATCAGATAACCATTGTTTGCTCTAGCCAACAAGCCAGGTTTTGTCGCAATCACTTTGCCATCTTTTGATTGAACTTGATCAAACAGAGAAGCAGCATTTAAAGATTCAGTTTTTATAACTGGTAGAGTGTGGTCATCTAAAGCTTTGACTAAAGATTCAACAATCATTTGACGATAGATCGAGTTGTCCGGAGCGTTTACGAGTAAAACACGCGAAAGGTTAGATAAGCGGACAAAGCGTGTTAGCGCGTCTTTGAATCTATGTTGAATGTCTGAAAACGGGAGAGGCGAGATGTCAGGGAATTGCTCTAATTGAGCGCTATATTCTTCGTACTGAGGCGTAACATGTCGCCAATCTACTTGAGTCATTTAAGTTTCTGATTATGATAATGTGGTAGGGAGTATATAGAAAAACCGATCTCGCTTGTAGCTCTATGTTGTAGTTACTAATCACTAAGCGAATATAAGTATGATATTGGTCTATTCTTTCAAGACAATAATTGTTAAACAGCTCATTATGGGTTACGCTGTCACCAAGGTTAACTATCGAGATTAGACATGAAATATCAGCAACTTGAAAACTTGGAATGTGGTTGGAAATGGAACTATCTGGTCAAAAAATGGAAAGAAGGTGAATCGATCACCTGCCATATTGATTCAAGTGAAGCTGATGTTGCTATACAAGCCTTATTGAAGCTCGAACACCAGCCGACAGGCGTTCTTGAGTGGATATCGAACAACATGTCTCCAGAGCTCGATAACAAGCTTAAACAGGCCATTAGAGCCAAGCGTAAGCGTCACTTCAATGCGGAACAAGTTCACACTAAGAAGAAATCAATCGACCTAGATTACCGCGTATGGGAAAAACTTTCCCAAAGAGCAAACGAATTGGGTTGTACGCTATCTGATGCTATCGAATACTTAGTTAGCGAAGCATCTCGTAGTGAACAAGCCAGCAAGACAGTGACCAACCTTAAGGAAGACCTGAGTAAACTTCTTTCTGACGATAAATAATCATAAACTGTAATGGTGACATTATGATGTACGTAATCTTAATTGGTGCAGCGTTGGTCTTTTGGTTAGTTGTTATTGATAGACCAGTACTAAAAATAAAATTCAACGATGGGGCGATCGAGCAAGTTAAAGGTCATCTACCACCGAGCTTCAAGCATAACCTTCATGAGATTGGTCATAACAACGCTTTTAAAGGTGAGTTAAAAGTATATGCGAAGCGCTCGGGCTACAATCTTAAGTTTACCAAAGACATACCTAAAAACGTTCAACAGCGTATTCGCAATGTGTTCCCGCATAATGGTTTTAAGTCTAAAGGCTCAAAGAAAGCGTAATTGTTGAGAAATACGCCTTACTTGGTAAACCCTCATACTTAGTTAATCCTTCACTTTCCTTAACTATCTGCATACTGTTCTCACTTCCTAACAGAGAGAACAGTATGAGATATCTAATATTCTTGTTGTGTTTTGTATCCCCATTCGCATTTCCTGATGATGCATTGGTCAACCCTGTAGCCAAAAAGATCAAAGTCACTGTTATGAAAGGCTTCAACAAGAGTAAAGTTGATTTCGATGGCTATTGCGATCTAATGATTGAGATGAAGCACTCTAAAGGCTATACAAGAATTAAGAGGGTGAGAACATCGGGCGATAGTAAGGTTTGTAAACAGGCTAAAAAGCACCTACCAAAGGAGAGAAAGTTCAAATACAGTTTCCCAGAAAAGTATATTCGTCTCCATATCGCAAATTAACGGGGTTAGTGCACTATAACTAAATCACCTCAATTTTATTGAAACAATTTCGTGAACCAATCTCTAATTTCTATTAATATTAGTTTTATTATAAAGGCAGCATATGCCGATAAAAGGCAATTAGGGCAAAGGAAAGTTACGGTTGTTGTTAGCAAATAAAAGTTACTCCCCCGAAGTTATTGAGATCTCAAGGAAGGTCACAATCAATGTTGAAGCTCGCTTTAATCGATGGTTAATCTCACCAGAATATAAGCTTGCGCAATCGACAGTAGATACGTTACTAAGTTTGGAAAATAGGTATTGTGATAGCGTCATATTTGATGAATCCGACCGTATTTCTCATAATCAACGTATTTTATTACGTTGCGAACAAGACCGAGTGAATGCACGTCGCGAGAAGGTGGCAGCTAAACAACAGACATTGCGATATGTGATTGACGATGTCAGCGATGCGGCATCGGCATTAATGTTAGAAAAGCTGCAAGGAACCTTAATCAGTTCATTGTTTTCAGAATTACCAGACTACAATCAGTTCGCTAGTGTTGCCTATTCACCGTCTTTAAACTTTTCTAAACTCCATGAAATATCAGCGAAAAGTAGACCGCTGAGCTCAAGTTTAATCGAGTTTGTTTCTAACCGTGAGTTTACTGAAAAGTACGGCAAGAAGTCTAAAGTGATTCTCGATCCTAAAGTGGCAGCACGCCAAATTGGCATTGAGAACTGTCGCTTATTATTCCCTCTGTTAATGAGCCAGCAATTGATTAAGTGGAACGATGGCAACATCAAACACATCACGCCAAAGGTGTGGCAACACTTAGTCGTTACGTCCAATGCAACACGAATCCGTCTTCAAGAAACATCGGTTAAAGAACCCAATGTAGGGATTCTACTTGGTGTTTTGAGATCTCTACCTTTATTTTTGATTTGTAACCATTTTTCTTCAACTTTTGAAGACGCATTGGTGAAAACCATGATCGAATACCGAGACGCAAGTGACAAGCACGATGAATATTATGCTTGTGCTGAGATTCTTCCAAACACTCAGTTTCTTGAGTCCATGGTAGGACAGCTAGAACTTAAGCTACTTAAAAATCTTGTTGAATTTATTGATTGGAGCCCAAGTAATCAGTTTATTAAGAGAGCACTTCTTGAGGAAGTGAATGACATTCCTGTACTTGAGAGGACGATCTATGGTGCGGCTCTGGCCCAGGGAAGAAAGTTCTCTATTTTCGAAGCTTTAGATAACAGCGAGTTATTCAACGTTAAGCACCGACCTTACTGGTTTTCTACTGTTCAAATGTCTTTGGCAACGATCGAAAAAATGCAAGATCGAGTGCTCGGCAAATTGACGAATACTATGTAGTCAAAGAGGGCCCACATTGAAAGTGTGGCTCTCTTTTTTTGTTGCACTGTCACATTTAGTGCTTCGATTTATATAGGTTAGTCTAGGTGACGACTTCGAATGTATATGAATCTCGCTTCGCGACAGCCTGTTTAACGGGGATTCCAAGGCTTTGACATGTCATCAAGACCTTTAGCTTTCTGTCTGCAGGGGCGTGCTCTGAAAGGATAACAGCGCTTAAACACTCTTTATTTAGATACAGCTTATTTCCGATGATCTCTTCATCGGACAACACCCAACGAAATTCCTTTTCATAACACCAGTTTGAATGTTTAACTTTAAAGATGTCCGTTCCCCGCTTTGAAGTTTTTGATTCATTTAATGACGCTAAGCTTAATATGCTTGGGTCGTCTTCATATTGGACTTCAAAACAGTTGAGGTTCAGCTCTCCGTTATAGTGATTGAGGTCATACTCGATACACATACCTTTGAAGTTGTCGCCATATTGAGACCAAAGTATTGGATGGTTATTCGATTGGGAGAAGCACATAACCTTGAAATTATTCTGAAGTCTTGTGTCGGGTAGAAGGTTGAACTCAAAAGGGTTATTAAAGGTTTTAGCGTAATCAAACCACAACGAGCACTCAGATATCGACTGTATGTTTCTATCGTGGAGTGATCTGAACTTATAAAGTTTAGGCAACATATCAAACACCTAGTTTACAAAATTGCTTGATGTTAACACTTTAACTCACAATAGAAGCCTGAATGCATAGCATTTGATTGCCCAATCACTTAATTTAATCATATAACTGTTTGATAGATCAAAATTTAAACACTAAATGGTGGTCTGTTTAAGTCTTTTTTGCTGTGTGGAGCTAGGCAATAAATCTCTTGGATTTTTCGAATAAGATACAATGTAACTTTATTCGTGGAGAAAGTTACTCTATAAAGTCGAAATCGAGTAGGGAAAGTGAATGTTTAAAAGCCGAACTCAAAAAGAACGGCTTAATTTGAATTGAATCTGGATTAGAAATGGTACCTTGCGCCGATGTAAGCCGTTTGAGATGAAACATCGACGGAGTCTATTTCAACACGCGCATTTCGGTAACCAAGATGAATATCGATACGGTCTGTAATGATCGCACCAAGCTCACCGCCAACCTGATAAGCCGCTTCAGATTCCGAATCTGACATTCCGAACGCTTTTGCTTCCATATCCATAGAACCAACGCCCGCTAATAGAGACACATACAGATCTAATACGTCACCTTTAACAATAAACTTAGGCTTAATATTTATAAAGAAAGCTTGTCCTTCAACATCCATTACGTCGCTATAGTTAACTTTTCCGATTTTACGGTACTCGGCCTCCAATCCAAGTTTAACAACATCGTGGGTATTGAATTCGTAGCCGCCAACTAAGTTATAGCTGAAGTCTGATAAATCAGATGAATCTTCAATTGCGCTACCACGGTATTCTAATTCCGTTTCATTATAAAAGCCGACGTCAACACCTGCATAAAAACGACCATTTTTCCTAGAAGAGTTCTCGTTGTCACTTGCAAACGCGTGTGAGCTGACACCAAAAACGGTGAACAAGGATAGGGCGATCATACTGATTTTCATATTAAGCCTTTTAGATTATGAGTTATTTTTAATTCCAGAAGATGTTAACAAACAAAAGAGACACTAGTTAATGTGAAACCTGTCTAAATATCTGATTTTAAATACTTACTAGTAATAGATATGTCAGCATCTCAGTTGTAAGACAAGCTATGTTGGCCTAGACAGTACGAATAGGATTCGTGTTGCGTTGTAACTTTTTTAAACTGAGACCGCAAGCTTAGGTCGAAATGGAGTTACTTAATTAGGCTTGTCATTAACAATAAGGCTTAACAAAACTAGGAAGCTACTGATCACAAGTGATGTTGGTTGATAGAACTTGGTAGTTAACACAGTCTTTATAGAAGCTTGCTAAAGAATACGTTGGGTTTTCTCGAGTACTTATTAGCAATGTGAGAAGAAGTAGCCAGCTTTCTTAGTTCGTTGGTAATAAGGGGTCAGTAAGCAATTTTTGATCTGAGTAATTAGTTTTAGAAATAGAGTTTCTTTTTTGTTGTTGGCGTTCAACGCATCTATCGAGGTTCAGGATTAATTTGAATCGGCTTTGGAGGTTGGACGCTGCAGAATGATTGTTCGTTAGAAAATATAACTGGATGATGGACAGGTCAAAACAGAACTCAGCGTGTGGAGTTACTAAGAAACACGGTCGCGTGTGTGAAATCTGGAATAAAACCAAGAGCGATGTACGATGTACACAAGATTCGCGTACAGTACCGCGAGTTATAGGTGTAAAAAGAAGCCGCCGTAAGTTAGAACATTCAGAACAAATGTTCTCGATGATAAAGTTTGTGTTCAGAATGAGATAGACGTTGGCTAGACATATAATTATTAGCTTAAAGGCCTCATAGAGAATATTGGCGAATTTAAGAAGCTGACTTACCAAATGTAACGGTTTAAGGAGAAACGATGATAACAATGCCCTTAGAATTGATAATATACCACTGCGTATTATGTCTGATTATGTTTAATGGTGCATATCTTATAAAATCAGTGCAACCTCTTGTATTTAGAGGTTTTATCATTGAAGTATCGCGAAATGAGTAAGAATTACATTTTTCGAGAGTTAGAGTGCCAAATGACGAAGGAAGAGGTCGCTGAACTGTGTTTTAAAACTGTGAGAACCGTCACAGGTTGGGATGAGGGAAAACCAATACCTCCTGAATGCAAAAGACTTATGCGGATGGCCAAAGGTAGAGAACTTAGCATTAGTGAAGATTGGGGGCAGTTCAAAATGTTATACGACAGGATGGAGCTGCCAACAGGCCAAGTGGTTAGGCCGCAACAAATATTGGCAGGAATTGCACTATTGGGGATTCAATCTGAGTTAGAGATTAAGACTTCAACACATTTACTGGGGCTTGCTAGAGCGATAGCAAGTATCAAGAAATAGGATTAGAAAAGTATGGTTTTCTCAAGGGCAGCTCAAAGCCTAGTTACCTTAATTTTCACGAAGTGATCTTTGTTGATAAGGTTGTTTTGACTGGAGTGAAGACACGTCCTGTTTAGATATCTAGTCCTCCTTTTTGGTCATATCAAGGAGAAAGAAGCCGAACCTTTATCGAGAGGGTTCGGCTTTTTTATCGTGTGTTAGTTTATTCGTTCTATGCGTATTTTAATTTGTATGTTTCGATATCTGAAACTATCTTTGGAAAGCAGATCACGTCTGGGATGTTTCGCAGTGCGACAGCAGTTTCTAAGTTTAATACGTTTCTACGACATTCTTCTATCAGAATCTTCTTTTTGTCCGCTGGTTGAGAGTCAGATATCTTATCTATGACTGGTTTATTTAACGAAATTATAACTCTGTTAGCTAGTCGCTTCATTTGAGCTTCGAAATTGTGCCCACGGTAGAATAGAAATAAGTTATCTGGGGTTATACCGATTTGATTAAACTTATTGCAATCAACACACGAGATGTCTACTTCTGGAGCTTGGGCAACACCTGTATGTTTCGCATTAAGTATCAGCTTCTTAACGGCCTCTCTTGAACCGGATTCAAGTAACTTAACAAAACTTGGATAGTATTGATTACTCCATTCACTAATTAAGGCTTCAAAACACGGAATGTCTTCTGTCGCATAGTTACCGGCAATATTACAGCAAAGGTCTAGAAGCCCCTTAGGATGATAGTATAAGTTCTCAATAGAATATGCATAAGTTTGAAAGCAAAACTCACTATTTAATACATCCTGATTTAGTTCGTAATAATTGTCATAATCTGAATCTACGCATACTAAATAGTATTTACCAAGTTTGATTTTTTTTTCGTTCAATAAGCTAAGGATAGTACCTTTACCATTCGCTTTAGCTTCGACACCAACAGCGTCGATGTTAAACTTGGTTATACCATTTTCTAAAAATACTTTGCCCCAAAACCTTTTATCGTCAAAACCCTCGACATAAATATTAATGACAGGGGTTTCTCCAAATACACTATATGCTTCTTCTAGGTCGTCATCCTCATCAAAATCAGAGCCACCTACGTTGATATTCATTTTATACCAACCTCAATACATCTACTTCTCCAACCGTCTTTAACAAGTGAAGGTGAGTGTGTAGCAATAATTAACTGACTATCGGGAGCTATGTCACGCAGGTCTTTAATCAAACGTTTTTGCCATCTTACATGCAATGAAATCTCAGGCTCGTCTAATAGAAATACTTTTACACGATCTCTGTAGTAATAGGTGGAGAAAAGTAAGTAGATTATAGTTTTTTCACCGCGTGATAATAAACTCCAATGAATAGGATCTCCAGAGTTTGCATCAGCTAAAGTGTATTTATTTTGTTCATCTCTAACTAGATACTTTTCACTATCTTCAAAGTATGAATTTAATATTTCTACAATAGATTCTATTTCTTGAGAGCGTTTTGACGCGTAATTATATTCTTCAGAAAGAAGAAGATTGGCAAGATTATTACCCGAGCTTCTAAGTTCTTTCGCTACTAGTTTATCTAAGTGCGACTCGAGAACCTGCATGAAATCTCGGCAGTATGAGAACCTCTCGTCGATCGAGCTTTTATACAGTTTCCAATAATTGCCAACGAACTCCACACTAGCATTATCTAAATTATGCATGCTTTGGCGGTCTTCTTGGAATAGAAAAGCAAGAGGAGCTTTAGTCAGAGTGTCATGTAGACCATCTTCATTTACTTCTTCAGGGATATCGACTGTCTTCAGCCAACGTTCACCCTTTTCATTATTGGTGTAGCTTACATAATTTGTTGAAAAGCCGTTACTGTGTAGCGTGAAGTGATCTTGCAGCGTACACAAAAATTCGTAGTCGTGGGTGTTCTCCACTGACTCCAAGCGTTCCATTGTTGTATTATCAAACTCTTTATCGTCAACCGATGCTGGGATGAGTAGTGTTGTCATATCGACATTGTTTGAAAAAGATATTTTAGATGACCAAAATCTATTTTTTGAGGTAGATGGTTTTCTATTTTTTGTTGCGCTATTTAGGCTGTCAAAGAGAATGTTTAGCAAAGAACTTTTCCCAGAGCCGTTAGAGCCTGTGAGCAGCGTAACGTCCTCATAGAAAGGGATCGTTATCTTTTCTTTGCCCCATAAGTTTAAAATTTCAGCACTAGATATAAACACGGTAGTTCCTAAATGTTATTGCTTTCACCACATATAGTGTAGAGCGATAATGTTAAAAACATTTTGCCATAAATTATTTGTAAACTATAGCAAAATGAGCTTAAAACAAACCTGAGAGTTCCAATTCTATACGATGAGCTGAAGCTAAAGAGCTAAGCCCTTTAAACCATTCCAATTACTTCAAAAATAAAAGCAATGTTATGGGATGTCTTTTAGCTATTACGAATTTACCCCCGTGATACAACACGGGGGTTGCGTTCCTCGCTTCGCCGTCACTCCGCGCTCAGTCTCGCTTGTCGCTCCTTACTCGTTCGGAAACGTCCTCAGCAAAGCTATAACCTAAATAGATATGTATGAGGGAATACGAACCAAAAAAAGCAAAGATCGCTTGGCAGGATGGAAGGGGTTCGTGTGGCTTGACACTATCAAGCCACAAGTTGATTTGATGAACGTTTGTGGGATGGTCTCTTACTCGCTGCGCGAGCGCGTTCTGTATTGTTCGCGCGCTCACAATGAAAGCCTTAGAGATTAGAATAGTTGGACGTTTGCTCGACTTATTTCAGCTTCTACCGTTGCGGTTGTATGTGGCTTGCACGTAATCAGCTTAGACAGCTGGCCGCGCTTCAACCTCAACAAGCACGCATCTATCACTTCATAGTTCACGTCATACGTTTTTAAGAATCGTTCATTCAAAGAGTACACGCCATCGTCGGCCAAAACCTCTAGGCTCAAATCAATGCGCGAAGCTCCATTCTTATGAGCAAAGTTAATTCCGGTAACGAACGCTTTCTTGATACCGTCAAAAGGTAAGATGCTAGCTATAGGAACAACCTCAGAAATACCATTGAGATTGCTTTGATGATTACCCCCAGAAGAACGTACACCACTAGCACTTTGAACACTCGACTCAGACGAGTTCGAATCTTCCCCAAGTACGGCACTTTCAAGTTGTACCGTTTGCGCTTCCTCCATTTCCTCATCAGAACTAATAACGCGATTGGATACCTCATAAGCTACATACCCCATACAGAAAATTGCTAAAAGAAAAATACCAATGGCCTTTGGGCTACGAAAGACGGTGTTCATCGCTCCGGCTTGTTTGGCAATGCCGGTTCCCGTGGACTTGTAGAGTAGAAATGAATCCAGAGGGATTTTTTTGTTGGTGATGTTGATGTCTTTCGTTTTTGGTATGACTGGCGTAGACACTGATTTGTCATGCTTCCAAATTAAAGGGTCGCGTTTACGCCAAAAGAATTGGTCGCGGCCTTTGTGGAAGAAATTCTGCTCGCCACATGCCTTGATTCCTGAATCGATTTGTTTCCAGTCTGGTGACAACAGCTCGATATCCCAGTTATATTTGCGGTGACGCATGAAGCCTTCGTTGAAGGTGTGCGGATAGATGATCCTTCCTTGATCATCATATTCAGCGATTCCACGGTCATCGATTTCCGACTCTTGTAATGCATCCATGTCAGCAGGTGTATAACGAGAATAGAAAAAGCTGAGATAAGACTCAGGCAGTAGGCCATCGTTGCCGCCATCCTTAGAGATAAAATCCTCGACAGGTTGGTAGCTCACTTTTCGCATGTCAAAGCCGATGTTCTTAGAAAAGATATCCTGGCACTCATCAATCACAATCAAGGCTCCAATGGGACACCAACAGAAAAAGTGCGTCCATAAATGAACGCCTGCATTATCGCGTGATGACACTCGAATTAGCTTAGAAGTGGAGGGGAACTTGATATCAAAACGTTCTTCAATCACCTTTAAAGGCTGCATGCCCTCCATGTTAGTTACAACCACTTTGCCTGCTTTCAAGGCTTGATAGATTGAGAAGTAAGCAGTATATGCCGACTTGTAAGAGYCATTTGCTCCGGTTCGAATTGTTATGGCCATTAGCGTGTCATCCTCATTACAAACGCCGTAGTAAAGAAGTTGGCGAGAATAGAAAGACCTTGAGGGATGCCAAACTTAAACGCGTAAAACCGAATCTCATCAGGCATAGCATTAAAGGTGGCCGCTAAGATGTCATTAAAGCCAAGTTCTTCTAGCAGTATCTTGGCCGAGTTATAAGAGAGCTTGATAAACTCCAATTCTGCTTTGAGTTTTAACTTGAGTACGAATAGCTGAATGTAGCTGAACAAGTCCATTGTCATTTGAGGGATAGACTGAAAGAAGTCATAGATGAATTGGAACTGCAAAGAGATCCAATTGAAAAATGCGTAGATAGTTTCCATTATTCACCTCCTAACATGCGAATACCCATCAATACGAACATAAACAAAATGACCGCTTTGATGATTTCCGCGTTATCAAGTAATGCAGAAAGAACGCCCGTCTTGAAACTGTGTGATTGGCCGTCGATGTTAAGGTCAAGAACGTGCTCTTGGTATTGACCGTCGTTGAACGATTCGGTATCAAACGACAAGATATTCTTGAATAAGTCCATTTGAGTGGACAATTCGGTTCTCAGTGAATCAATATCATCGGTAACTTGTTTGGTTGCTTTTTCACTGATGAGAAAGCCCGAGCCATTAAAATCAGAAGTAGGGACGTTGAACGTATTACCTGAAAGCAGGCCGTTCTTTAAGTCATTAATGTCAGCTCCAATAGCGTTGATAGTGTCACCATAATCCCCACCGCCATCGATACCATCAATCTGAGAAGACAAAGCGCTGAGTTGATTGTCGAGAGAGTCGAGTTTTCCATCGACAGCAGTAACTTGCTCAGACAGGCCAGATACATTAGTTGTCATCTCTTTTTGAGATTTTTCCATACGTTTGAGTATTTTCTGATTGGTATGAGCTTTAGCAGCATTGCGTAATTGTTGTTGATTGGTCGCACTCAAAATGGCTTCTGAATTGTCTAAGTTGCTTATTCTTTCGAATATTCGATTAGAAAGGGTGAGGTTTTCAGAGGTGTTGTTCTTAACCTGCCAAACGTTGTAAGCATTATCGTTCATCATAGTTTCTAAGTTGGTGAACTTAGGACTCAAGTCAGTAACGAACTCGTCAAGGTTACGTTTCATTTTAGAAGTTTCGTTTCGAAGCACCGTGCCTAATCCGGTGATTTCAGCGTGGTTCTTAACGACTAGCTGGTTGTTGAACATGATATCTTGTCGAATCGCAACAATGCCATTGACGATAGTCTTATTCAGCCCTCCATTATAATAATTTAACGCTTCATTAAACTGATTACGATTGATGCCTGTTCGTACCAATTTATCGATGACTCCAATAAGGTCATTTTGGTTTCCGGCTAGTTCTCTTACTGAATTCGACCACGCTCTAGTGTTCATACAATCCAAACCACCAACACAGTTGTAGTTCTTGATTTCTTTCAGTTCAATCAGCTTGTCATAGTCGGATTGAATTCGATCGGGAATACCATCTTCATCTGTGTCAGCAACCACGTTGTCATTGGTATCAGGATTCGCATCGGAGTGGTTTGGTATACCGTCACCGTCCCAATCTTCCTCGCTGTCTAAGATACCATTCATGTTAGCGTCACCCTCCCAAGGGAAAGGTTTCGCAGAGTCACCAGAAAAGCTATCACCGCGAGAGCACTTTTGACCTGTGAACGTGAATGAGTTGCTCCACATGCGTTTGGTCGGGTCAACGCTCACTGAGATTGAGCCTGAGTTAAGCACACAGGCTGAACCATATTGGCCAATACACGCAGAGGTTGGGCTTTCGCCCCATATGTAAGCATCATAGGTATAGGTTCGAGATTGGGACTTCAAAACCTCGCACACCGAAGTACAAACACCGGATTTATCGACTTCACCTAAAGGGCAGTCAATCGCCTGTGCGTAACCGCTTAGAGTCATGAACATTATCAAGAGTGCGTTTCGTATTATTCTCATAATCAAACCCTAGATATAAAAAAGCCTCCAAATCAGGAGGCATTGATACCCGTATATACGCCATATACGAATGACATAGCCATAACCACTCCCAACAGAATGGTTACGACTTGAGAGGCTAATTCACCCATTAGCCACGCATTGCACCCATGATTGCGCGAAGACCAAAGCCAAGCGCGCCAAGGCCGATAAGACCAACGACCACAAGACCGTAGTTAGATTGACCAGAGCTGACCGCACCGTTGATAGCCGTTGTTACTGCTGAATCATCCGCGAAAGAAGACGCAGATACTACTAGAGCTGAAGTTAAAGCCAATAGACGTGTTTTCATAAAATGTTCCTTTTAAGAGTGTATTACTTAGAGTTGTGTCTTAGCCTTTGCCAAGACTTTTTAAAATTCGTCCGAGCACATGACCCGAAACGAAAGAAAATAAGATCCAACCGGATACCGTTGAATACAATTGAGCGTTGATATCTAACGATTGAGTAGATGAAATGTAAGCCGCATATTCATCTTTACTCAGCATCACGAACTGACAATCTAAGGCCTTAGATGCCTTGAGATAACCGTCTTGAGTTGTCGTAATGCAGTTCATGGGTTATGCCTTACGCATGAATGAATCGAAGTGTTTTTTTACTTCGTCATCGACAGGAACGAGCTTGTTTACCAAGATATCGAGTGGATCATTTGGGTTGGCGCCAAAGCTCAGTTCGTATTCACGGTTAGCAACAAAAGCGCGCGTTTGGATAAGTTGACGTGCGTATTCAACATCAATTTTCAGAGCTTGTTTGTTGTATGGGATGTCTGTTGAAAAGCCGATGCCCGTTTGTTGAAACTTCTCGTTGTCGACTTCTTCAACAGCACGTAGGACAGACAGCTCAGCGAACTCCATATTAGATTTAGGGAAACGCTTGATAGAGATACCAGTTATTGTAGGCATATTCTTGACTCCAAAATTTCGATTTTCTGTTTAGTGTATTCGTCAGGAATGCCTAACGAGGTTTCAAAGTTGGCGCGTCTATGATGCGCAGGAATGAGCATTCCGAATGCTTCACCCAAGTCACCCTCAGTCATAGCCACAATTTCAGATAGCGCTTTGCCACATTGGCGACGAACCCAAGCAATACGAGCGAAGAACTCTAGTCCTGCTTTTTTCTTGTTAAGTTCAAGCTTCATTGGTTCAGCAGGGTCGATACTGGCCGAGAAGTCACATAGACCAGCAAAGGCCGAAGCAGGCGAGGCGAGTAGTGCCAAATCGCACTTCTTCAATTCCACTTCGTTGCGGTACCAAATCACTTCAGGGTCAGCGATGTTTTGTTCAAACTTCTTGTTGTAGATACGCCAGTAAACTGAAGACGTACGAGAGCCAACAAGAACCGCTTCTTCTGACACTTCACCCGATTGTGAAACGCGCTTATGAGGAACCATTGTCGGGCCACGGCCACGAGAAGCAGTGCGGAATGCTCCCTCATAAAAACATTTCTCAGCATACTTGCAGTCAAAAATTCCGGTGTAGTCATCCACGCAGAGGTCTAAGCGGGCTAGGCGAGTGATACCTAAGAGAGACAACCACCAATGCAGCTTTTTATGTGAGGTGAAGTCGAATAACTTCGCACAACCAGTACCATTGATTTGCACGTAGACCGTGTCATTGTTGCCGCCAACACCGACCAAGCCACACTCAACAGTTCCGGTAGAGTCGTAAATCACCATCGAGTCTTCATAACCATGCAATCCACGGCCACGCATAGGAGACAAACGGAAGTTAAAGACTTTCGCCATGAACTCATCAAACCTATCAGCTAAAACCTTACGACACTTGTTACGGTGTAGCTCAATTGATTTTTCTATAGCTTCTGGTGAGTTAAGACGGCCTTTAACGGTTTGCTTCTTAAACTCAGGAAACTGCAAGTTGATAAAGTCTTGTTCGTTAGAGCTATCCAAATGCCTAAGCGAACCGTACGAAAAAGAGAACGCTAGGTGATCCACTTGAACCGGACGAATTTCATCATGGAACTTATGTGGTTTTTTAGATGGCATGGAACACGCCCTTAACCAAAAGCTCTTGGTAGTTCTCGTCAGTGATTTCAACAACCTGAAATGAGGCCATTCCGTAGTGAGCTTCCATGAACTGGAAGAAATCACGCGGAGTTTTAAAGAAGTTGTGGCCCCAAGGAAAGTAGGCGTTGATGCCGTGATTGGGTTCGTTATCGAAGTAGATTGAATCCATTACTAGCACTCCAAAGCCAATAAATTGGAAGTAGGAGACTGATCCATACTTTTTACCGTGCCGGTTTCTTTGAATTGGTAGCAAAGGCCTGTTATCAAAGAGCGGACAAATTCAAACTGTTCGTAAGTGCAATGCTTGTCTTTCAACATAGAAAGGATTTCCGTGACGGCGTCACCAGAAAACTGTACGCCATTATCAAGACGTTGGCCTAAACGGAAGATATTGAATTGGCGCAAATAAGCGCGGATAGACTTAGCTAAGTTCGGCTGAGTGCGAGAGCTTGATGTAATCGACAAGATGCCATCAACGAGAGCGTACCTAAAAGAACCAATGTGCTTGGCCGTCAAAATACTCTTAGATTTAGAAACTTGGCGATTTGCTTGTTTAATCGATGCTTGATTCTTTTCAAACTCAACCTGACGTACGCGCTGACGAAGAGCAAAGTCATGTTTGGACTTAGAGAGCTTCAGTTCGTTGAAGTAGCTGATACAGGTAAAAGCAAAATCCGTTAACTCGCCATCAGTACCATACATTGATTCACCGAAGTTCTTACGAAAGAAGACACCAGTTAGACGTGGACTAACTTTAAACTCATTTTCTATTAAAGTTTTGACGCTACCAATCAACATAAAAGCCACCATAGTTAATCAACCAAGCAGGTTGAGTTGCGATATGTGGCAATCCTAGTTGCGACGAATGGCAATTACAAGATGCGATTTATGGCAACTTTGCAGCTACAATGAACAAAATGGAGGTGCCCAATGTACTCATCAGAATTAATTAATGCCTATAAAAAGGCGAAAAACTACGTACAAGACAAGCAAGTTGCACACGACTTGAACCTTGATCCGCCGAAGATAAGTAAAATTAGAAAAGGTGTTCGCCAACTAACTGATTCAGAAGCGGTTTTTTTAGCTGAGAACTCAGGTATAGATCCAGAGTTAGCATTGCTAGGTTGTCACGCTGACCGTAACGAAAATCCAGAGATTAAGCAGATGTGGGAACACATTGCAAAAAAGTACAACGGGCTAGGATTAAAAGCGATTTCAATGACTTGCGCAGGATTAGCGTTGATGGCAGCCACCCCAAATAAAGCACTAGCCAACTGCGTATTATGTATATTATGTTAAATGCGGTTTGGTAATCATAAGGCAGAGTTCGATATACGATGCCCTGCCTTCGTTCCTTCGTTTCTAGCCAACTGGTACTGTGTATTTAACCATAATGGTTATTTACCATAAAATACCTAATAAACATATTTCCTAATCTTCGATTAAGAATACGTTTATTAGATCTCAAGCATTAATCTATCTATAGCTTCTGTTATTTCTTTTGTTCTTACCGGTTTGGTCACGAAATCATTCATACCGACATCTAAACATGAACATTTATCTTCAACCGATGTGTGTGCCGTTAGCGCGACGATTGGTGTTTGTATGTTTGCTTCTCTCATGTATTTGGTTGTGGTTAAACCGTCCATTACCGGCATTGAAACGTCCATCAGGATAATGTCTATCGAGTCGTTGTTGTCTTCGACAAATCCTATCGCTTCTTCGCCATTACTTGCGATAAAAACTTCATGACCCTGTCTTGTTAGAATGAGCTTAATCACCATTTGGTTTGTTGGATTGTCTTCAACAACCAGCACTGAATATCGGCTTCTTAGTTCTCTTGAACAGACATCATCTTCCAGTTGATTGCAATTGTTAGCCACTCTGGTGAGCACTGGCAATTGGACTTCGAACTTAGAACCTTTCCCAAGCTCACTTTCCACTGATATATGTCCACGCATCAATTCGACCAATCTCTTGGTTATTGCCAAACCTAAGCCTGTGCCACCAAACCTTCGTGTGATTGTACTATCTGCTTGCACAAACGGGCTGAACAATGACGATAGCTGTTGCGAACTAATTCCAATACCGGTGTCTTCGACTGCTATGTAGAATGAGCTCTGTTGGTATTTTATGGATACATGAACGTGCCCATGTTCCGTAAATTTGATGGCATTGCCTATTAGGTTAAACAAGATCTGTGCTAAACGGCTCGGGTCTATATAGTGAAGTTCACCCTCAGGGATATCACTAGAAATCGTGAGCGTTAGACCTTTATCGTCTGCCGCCTTCTTTTGTTCAGACAAAACAAAAATTACAGTGTCTCTTACATTGCTCCATTGTGGCGCTAATGAGAAGCACCCGGATTCTATTTTGGAAAAGTCCAATACATCACTGATGATCGCTAGCAAAAGCTCAGACGATGTACTCATATTTAGCAGTATAGACTGTTGTTCTGGCGTTAGCTGAGTCGATTTTAAGGTGTCGATTAGCCCAATGATGGCGTTCAATGGCGTTCTTAACTCGTGACTCATCATGGCCAGGAATTCTGACTTGGCCTTATTGGCTCTTTCTGCATCTTTCCTTGCTGTGACGAGCTCTGCGGTGCGTTCTCGAACGGTCGCTTCAAGCTTTTCTTTGTTTTCAATATCGAAAACGGCACGTTCAATCAGAGGTCTAAAACGATTTAGAGTTGCTTTGGTTTCAATGCTGAAATGTTTGGTGTTGGAGTGGATAAAGATGATCACAGACTGTGTGAGTCCGCTATCAATTCCGGTAATCAGAACGGAGTTAATCTGGTCGAGAACAATGGGATGCAAAGAGTTGAATTCACCCAGTGATTTGGGTTCAAAAAGGATGGCGCATTCTCCATTGATGACTCGAGATAACTTACCGCGATCCGTCCAGATCATCTGTTCGAAGACTTTGTTATTGGTTAACAGGGTCTTGAAACTGCCTTCATTCCCTACCCTTGATACCACGATAAAGTCATCAAACTTAATGTATTTTTTGAGCACAAACTCAAGGCTAGAAAAGATCTCGGAGATGTTACTCGCCTTACTTATCGCAGAGATGGTTGATAAGATCACTCTATTCTCTTCGGCCAGTTTTCGCTCTCGGGCTTTCAGTTTTTGCAGTTCAATACGTGCTTCTTGCAGCGCTTCTTGACCTTCCGATCCCATTACTTCTTTAACCTATAAAACGTTGCTGACGACACCATTAAGTTTCCGTGTGCATTCTCACCACCAGAAAGCCTACCTTGTTCACCAAAAGTGAACGGACATATGTACGGAAGCCCATTAAGTACTTGATTTATTTCATCACAAACTTCGTCCATGTCTTGCTTTAGATTAAGCATTGGGCCTGCGCAAAAGATGTTGATTGCTCCGAGTTTCTCTTCGAGATCCATATCGTTGTAATAAGAAGAATGAATGATATTAGCGGCACGGCTTATTAACTGTTGCTTAGAGCCCTGCATTAAGTAGATGGTGTCGCCTTCACTGATGTCGGTGAAAAGCTCGATCCCATTGCACTCTGTTTCTCTAATCGAGTGAGATAGTTTGAAATATGGGTAGTCATAAGACGAACCGACCTTTCTGCCCAATGGATAAACAGACGACTTTTCAAAGATATAGCCATCATCGCTGCCACCTAAATGGAAGTTTGTCCATTCGTTATAAACAGTGACTGCAGGCCTATGGTCTATTTCTAATAATATTCTGTTTCGTACTTTGGTCACGGTACCTGAGTAACGTGTAGGTGTGTGACCAGCACTGAATGAGGAATAGATAGATTGGGATGCAAATACGACGGTTAAAGATACACCATTGATAGAAAGTGACTCTTCGGTAAAGATGCTCCAATTTCCAGAAACCTGATTGTCCGCCGCGCTGCCTCCGATAATGGGTACCTCGGTACCGAACTTATTATCGATGGCTGCCATCACCTTCTCTTCGTTGCCTGGTGTGGAATGCAGCAAGATAAGATCGGGTATTTCGCCTTCACGATTGGCGTTTTTAAGTGCTCTATCTATCGCGTTGAAGGTGCTTTGTTCTATAGAGTTGCCAAAGTGTTCGATACCCGTCCCATAGGCGTTGATGCCTGAATCGTAAATGATAAGGACGCCAATAACCGGGCCAGAATGGAACCCAGTTTCGGTCATAATACCGTGACAAGTGGTACAGCCATGGACGGGAGTGTTTGGGAGAGCATCTACGAAATATCTCTGCACAGCGAGCGTGGAGTACTCTTCCGTGCAGTAACAAATGAGGCAAGCGATATTCTCAGGGTTTTCTACCCCTTGAAGCAGTTCATCTACTGCGATTTTATCGTCTAGGGAATAAGAGACTTTTGATAGAAATTTCATAGATTTCTGGAAACTTTATTAATGTCTTCTTTATAACACTTTAATGCATTGTGTTTCACTGATTTGGTAGATATTTTTATCAAAAGCGCTGAGGTGTGTCCAAGTTTTCGCTCTTATTACTCTTTAGAGAGGTTTACAGAAAATGTGCTTATCTGTTGTGGAAATGTAACTGTTATTGAGGAGCTATTATCATCGGTTTGTAACAGCCAATTTGAAGGCCCTTTATCTTCCAAAATTCCGCTTTCATTGTAGCTAATGATAAATTTGCCAGTTTTAGATGTTTCGATCGAATACCCTAGCTTATCGTCTGAAATTAAAACATTATGATTATCAATACCAAATTCACAAGGTTTTGAAACTATACAGTTGACTGTTTCGTTATTATCGTATGTTACTGTTCTCCAAGTAAATGCAGCTATTAAAATAACCAACATGACGATAATTTGAACAAGCCTGCCTTTTGTTAGCTTTTGTGCCGCCATTATAATCTTTACTCCTTGTTACAAAGTTCAAAGTTTTTAAATAAAAATCCAATTCCAGACCAAGCGTAAGGTTACTACTCTGTCATTGATTTGTTAATTCAAGTATAGTGTCGCGTTGAAAATGCCACTTTTTTTTAAAATCAGCAAGTGGAAATAAAGTCCTGAATAGGCTGCATTTCCTTTTCTAATTTGGGTGGCATTACGACGTGAGTCGTGTTGGAAGTAAAGTGTAGTAAATAAGAAATTGGAAGCATGCAAATGAGCCAAGAAAAGCAGCTTGAACAAAACTACAACTATACGGTCGTCCGTCAGTTTACCCTAGTTACAATTTTGTGGGGTATTGTCGGTATGGGCGTTGGTGTTTTGATTGCCGCTCAATTAGTTTGGCCACAGCTAAACTTTGATACGCCGTGGTTGACGTACAGTCGTTTACGTCCCCTGCATACTAATGCGGTTATTTTTGCGTTCGGTACAAGTGCGCTGTTTGCAACATCATATTATGTTGTGCAACGTACCTGTCAGACGCGTCTCTTTGGTGGCCCTCTCGTAGCCTTCACCTTTTGGGGTTGGCAAGCGATTATCCTGTCGGCTGCAATTACTCTACCGTTAGGTTTAACCTCTGGTAAAGAATATGCAGAACTAGAATGGCCAATCGATATTGCTATTACTCTTGTGTGGGTAGCTTATGCAATCGTGTTCTTCGGAACCATGATTAAACGTAAGACATCACACATTTACGTAGCGAACTGGTTCTTCGGAGCCTTCATCATCACGGTTGCCGTGTTGCACATCGTTAACAGCCTAGCTGTTCCTGTATCTGCGTTTAAGTCGTACTCGATTTACTCCGGTGCAATTGATGCAATGGTGCAATGGTGGTACGGACACAATGCGGTAGGCTTCTTATTGACAGCTGGTTTCCTAGGTATGATGTACTACTTCGTTCCTAAACAAGCTGGTCGCCCTGTTTATTCTTACCGTTTGTCGATCGTTCACTTCTGGGCGCTTGTGTCTCTGTATATCTGGGCTGGTCCTCACCACCTACACTACACTGCACTTCCAGACTGGACTCAGTCTCTAGGTATGGTTATGTCTTTGGTTCTGTTTGCTCCTTCTTGGGGTGGCATGATCAACGGTATCATGACTCTATCTGGTGCGTGGCATAAGCTTCGCTACGACCCTATCCTACGTTTCCTAATCGTTTCTCTATCATTCTACGGCATGTCGACTTTCGAAGGCCCAATGATGGCAATTAAAACGGTTAACGCACTATCTCACTACACGGACTGGACTATCGGTCACGTTCACTCTGGTGCGTTAGGTTGGGTTGCAATGGTTTCTATCGGTTCGGTTTACCACTTAGTTCCTAAGCTATTTGGTCAAGAGCGTATGTACTCTGTATCTCTAATCAATGTTCACTTCTGGTTAGCAACGATTGGTACGGTTTTCTACATTGTTGCAATGTGGATCTCTGGTGTGATGCAAGGTCTGATGTGGCGTGCAGTTAACTCTGACGGTACATTAACTTACAGCTTCGTTGAATCTGTAGAAGCGTCTTACCCGTTCTACTTTGTACGTTTCCTAGGTGGTTTCATCTTCCTATCTGGTATGTTCTTAATGGCATACAACACGTACAAAACTGTTTCTGCACCTAAAGATAGCCTTAAAGCTATCGCTCAACCGGCTTAAGGAGATTTAGAATGAGCTCAAATTCAAATAATCGCCATGAGTTGGTAGAGAAGAACGTTGGCCTACTAGCGATCTTGATCGTTATTGCTATCAGTTTTGGTGCTTTAGTAGAAATTACCCCTCTTATCTTCCAAAAGCAGACAACTGAACCTGTAGAAAACCTACGTGTTTACTCTGCTTTGGAAATGGAAGGTCGTGATATCTACATTCGTGAAGGTTGTAACGTATGTCACAGCCAAATGATTCGTCCTTTCCGCTCTGAGACTGAACGTTACGGCCACTACTCTGTAGCCGGCGAAAGCGTTTGGGAACACCCTTTCCTATGGGGCTCTAAGCGTACTGGTCCTGATCTAGCGCGTGTTGGTGATCGTTACTCTGATGAGTGGCACCGTGTTCACCTTATCGACCCTCGTGAACTTGTTCCTGAATCAAACATGCCTGGTTTTCCATGGCTTGCTGAGAATGTACTTGATGGCAAATTGACTCAACAGAAGCTTGAACTCTTCCGTAATCAATTTGGTGTTCCTTACACAGATGAACAAATTGCTAACGCTAAACAAGATGTTGAAGGAAAAACAGAGATGGATGCAATCATCGCTTACCTTCAATCGCTTGGCCACGCAATGAAATAAGGAATAATTATGGACATTATTACATTTCAAAGTGTTTGGACTGTGACTGTTTTTGCTTGCTTCATCGGCATCGTTTGGTGGGCATACGGCAAAAACCGTAAATCACGTTTCGACGAAGACGCGAACCTAGTGTTTGCTGACGACGAGCCAGCAACAAGTTCTAAAAATGAAGGAGTGACAAAGTAATGAGTACATTCTGGAGTATCTGGGTTAGTGCGATTACGATTGGTACCCTAATTGGTTGTGCTGTCTTACTTCGTTGGTGTTTTAAAGATAAAACAGGCGTTGAAGAAGGTCATGATATGGGCCATGAATACGATGGTATTCGTGAGCTTAACAACCCACTACCAAAATGGTGGACATACCTTTTCATCAGTACGATTGTTTTTGCAGCGGTTTACCTTGCTCTATACCCAGGCCTTGGCAACTTTAAAGGTCTACTAGGTTGGACAAGTTCAAACCAAGAAGTTCGTAGCATTGAAGAGTCTCGCTCTGCAATTGCTGCTGCGCAAGCAAACAAACAGTTAGATGCGTACGCGAAAGAGCTTGATGATGCAGACACCTACTTCGGTGAAGCATTCAGAAAGCTAGCCCACGACGAAAACGGTTTACGTTCAATCCCTGACATTGCATCAGACGCTGACGCAATCAAAGTGGGTCAACGTTTATTCTTGCAAAACTGTTCTCAGTGTCACGGCTCTGATGCACGTGGTCAGAAAGGTTTCCCTAACCTAACTGATGACGCATGGCTATATGGCGGTGAACCTGAGGCTATCGTTACAACAATTATGCATGGTCGTGTTGGCCAAATGCCAGGCTGGAAAGACGCGCTTGGCGAAGAAGGCGTAAAAGAAGTAGTTAGCTACACTCTTAGCCTTTCTGGTCGTAGCGTAAACGCACGTGAAGCAGAAGCTGGTAAAGCTCGCTTTGTAGTGTGTGCAGCGTGTCACGGTACTGATGGTAAGGGTAACCCTGCTGTTGGCGCACCTGACCTGACTGACCGCGATTGGTTGTTTGGCGATTCTCGTGCAGACGTAACTGAAACAGTTATGTACGGACGTTCTGGCGTTATGCCTGCTTGGAAAGACATTCTAGGCGAAGACAAAGTACAACTGGTTTCATCTTACGTGTGGAGCTTAAGCAACTCAGATAATAAGTAACATTTCAATAACAGCCTCTTTCTAAGAGGCTGTCTTTCCTTTATTTTATAACCTCTTCTTTTTATTCTTTTTTGAGATCTTTTTTATGGTAAAGCCTTGGTATAAACAGTTTTGGCCGTGGTTCTTAATCGCGTTGCCAGCAACAGTAGTTATTTGGACCATTATGACGGTTATTGTGTTTACACAGAACTCCGTAGACCTAGTGACTGAGGATTACTATAAAAAAGGAAAAGGCATTAATGTCGACATTTCAAAAGTAAATATCGCCAAAGAGCTAGGCCTATCAGCTTCACTCAATGAGAAAGGTAACTCTGTTATCATCACATTAGACAAAGGCAAACTTGATCATTTCCCTGCTATTAGTGCAATGTTTGTTCACAGAACACTACCAGACCGCGATTTCACTCAGCTACTAACCGCTGATGCGAGAGGCAACTACACCTTGACTCTAGACCACGAAATGCAAGGTCCGTGGTTCATTGAGTTGACGCCGCATGACGAAGAATGGTTAGTTCAAGGTCGCATGAACTTCCCGATTGAAACTCCTACTCAACTAACGAACTAAAGCTTATGTGTGAATCCTGTTATCACTGCGGTGAAGATGTACCAGCGGAAACGGATTTTGAAGTCGAGATCTTAGGATCGCCTCGTAAGATGTGTTGTCCGGGCTGCGAGACTGTAGCTCAGACAATCGTTGATAGCGGTTTGGTTTCTTACTACCAATACCGTACCGCTCCCGCTGAGAAAGCGGATCTAGTGCCAGAACAACTTCTGGCACTCAGTCATTATGATAATGAAGACGTTCAATTGGAGTTTGTAAGGAACTCTGAGAATGTTTCTGAAGTGACATTGTCACTAGAGGGGGTTTCATGTGCAGCATGTGCATGGCTAATAGAGAAACAAGTCTCTTCAAAACAAGGTGTTGGTAGCATCCGTGTGAATACCACCACTAACCGTGCGCTACTTAGCTGGGACAACACGCAAGTTAAACTGAGCGAGTTGTTATCAGCAATCCATACCCTTGGCTACAAAGCGGCGCCCTTCGAGGCAGACCAACAAGAAGCAGCCTATCACCGCTCAATGAAGAACTACTTGTATCGCCTAGGTGTCGCTGGTCTAGCGACCATGCAGGTGATGATGCTGGCAGTAGCGCTCTACCTTGAAGTGTTTGGTAATCTTGAGCCTGAGTTTAAAAACTACTTCCGCTGGGTCAGTTTAATCTTCGCGACACCGGTTCTGCTCTACTCTGCGTTACCTTTCTATATCAATGCATGGCGAAGCATCAAAGGCCGAACGTTGGGTATGGATGTACCTGTTTCGATTGCTCTTTTGTTTGCCTACGTGGCGAGCTTGGTGGCAACCGTGACAGAGAAAGGAGAAGTTTTCTTCGAATCTATTTCGATGTTTACCTTCTTCCTTCTGCTTGGTCGTTTCTTAGAGATGAGAGCGCGTCGTAAAGCGGCGGCAGCGAGTGGTAATCTGCTTAAGCTTGTTCCTGCAATGGCGACAACGTTAGATGGCGACCAAGTTCCAGTAAAAACTTTAAAGGTAGGCGATCAGATTCGCGTATTACCGGGTGAGCATATTCCTGCAGACGGTAAAGTACTTTCTGGTCGAGTTCACATTGATGAATCCATGCTGACTGGCGAATCTATCCATGTCGTGAAAAACGAAGGCGATACTGTCTTTGCGGGTACATTGAATGGTGATGAATCGTTTGAACTGGAAGTGATGACGTCTAAAGCAGATTCAGTGATTTCCAATATTGTACGCCTACAAGATGAAGCGCAATTGTCTAAGCCTCGCATCGCAGAGATTGCGGATATTGTGGCTCGTTACTTTGTAGCGGTTATCTTGATTATCTCTTTCGGTACTTGGTTCTACTGGCACCAAACTCGTCCAGAAGATGCATTCTGGATCATGTTGTCTGTACTGGTAGCGACTTGTCCTTGTGCTCTTTCATTGGCGACACCGACTGCAATTACTTGTTCAACATCCCGTATGGGCAACTTTGGTATTTTACTGCGTAAAGGCCACGTATTCGAAACCTTGTGTAAAGTGAATCACTTGATCATCGATAAGACGGGTACATTGACTGAGGGTGATATTCGTATCAGCCGTGTGGAAACTTTCTCAGAGCTTGATAAAGAGACGTGTTTAAAAGTGGCTGCGAGCCTAGAACAGCATGCTAACCACCCTATTGCGAAAGCATTCAAGACTCACGTGTCAGATGATGTTGAAGTCGATTCGGTAAACAACGTTATTGGTTCAGGTATTACTGGTGAGTGGAACGGTCAAGAAGTTGCGATCGGTAGTAGCGAGTTTATTCTTGGTGAAGTTCAACCAACACAAAGCAACGGTATCTACTTGTCGATGGCTGGACGTCATATCGCTACCTTCACTTATGAAGACCCGATTCGTAAAGAAAGCATCGAGTTCATCCAAAAATTCAAAGAAGCGGGTATTAAAACGACCCTGTTGACTGGCGACTCCTTGATTAACGCGAAGCCTGTAGCTGAAGATATTGGGATCACCGATATTGTCGCGAACGCGAAACCAGAGGATAAGCTTGCTTACCTTAATTCTCGTGACGAAAAGGACATTACCATGATGGTCGGCGACGGTATTAACGATGCGCCTATTCTTGCAGGGGCTCACCTCTCTGTTGCGATGGGCGGTGGTACAGATGTAGCTAAAGCATCGGCTGATATGGTTTTGTTGGGCGACAAACTTGATAGATTACTTAAATCGCGTACATTGGCGCTAAAAACGCGTAAGATAATCCGCGAAAACCTAGCATGGTCATTGGGTTACAACCTACTCATCCTTCCATTGGCTGTCGCTGGTTTGGTTGCTCCATACATTGCCGTTGTTGGCATGTCTGCAAGCTCTATTATTGTTGTGTCTAACTCGTTAAGGCTTTTAAAAGAGCAAGGTAAATAATGGAAAGTTTATACATACTCATTCCAATCGCGATCGTACTCGTGTGTATCGCTGTTGGTATTTTTCTATGGGCCGTTAAGAGCGAACAGTTTGAAGACCTTGAGCGCCAAGGCCACAACATTCTGTTTGATGAAGACGAAAAGGCTCACAACTATTCGGACAACAAGCCTGTTAAGAATGAAAAAGCCAATACAGAAAGCCAACCTAACTTAGATAAAAAGAATGATGACGCCTGATTGGATCGGAGCTTTTGTTGTTGGATTGATCGGCGCGGGACACTGCATGGGAATGTGTGGTGGTATCGCGTCACTTCTTTCGATTGGTAACACGAAGCCTTCCCCTGTTATCCCTCTCCTATATAACCTTGGACGCTTATTAAGCTATGCCGTGATTGGTGGCGTGATAGGTGGAGCAATCTCTTCGATTGGCCAGCTCAGCGATTTTAATGCCTTGCTCGGTTGGTTGCGTCTATTTGCTGCTGTCTTTATGATCATCTTAGGTTTATACATTGGCAAATGGTGGTTTGGCTTGTTGTTCTTTGAAAAAGTCGGACAGAAGCTTTGGCGTTATATCTCTCCAATCGGTAAGTATTTTCTTCCGCTCAAACACCCAAGCCACGCCCTGCCTTTTGGTTTTATCTGGGGTTGGCTTCCATGTGGTCTTGTTTACTCAATGCTAACGTGGGCTGCGGTATCGGGAAGCTGGTACAACGGAGCGGGTATCATGCTTGCCTTCGGTTTAGGGACGCTTCCAACGATGCTGACCGTTGGTATGGGCGCTAATTTCCTCAAGAAACTGCAACAAGCTGACTTATTTCGCCAACTAGGCGCAATTTTAATCCTCATTTACGGTTTCTATACCGGTTATATGGCATTGCAGCTCATTATTTATACCGTATAGCCATCCTTTAAATCCGGTTTTTTTACTACCCAACTGGATAAAGGAATGCTAAAATATTGACGTATATCAAATAGTGAAAGATTGTTATGATTTCTGAAAAGCCTGTGACGAAACGTGTTCAGTCTGGCGGCTGTGCAATCCATTGCCAGGATTGTAGTATTAGCCAGCTCTGTATTCCGTTTACTTTGAATGAATCTGAACTCGATCAACTTGATCAGATCATTGAGAGAAAAAAGCCTATTCAAAAAGGCCAAGAGTTATTTAAAGCCGGTGACGAGCTTAAATCTCTATATGCTATTCGCTCTGGAACGATCAAGAGCTACACGATTACCGAGCAAGGTGATGAGCAGATTACTGCATTCCACCTAGCGGGCGATCTTGTTGGCTTCGATGCGATTACTGGTGACCTACACCCTAGTTTCGCACAAGCACTAGAAACTTCTATGGTATGTGAAATTCCATATGAGATTCTCGATGACCTATCAGGAAAAATGCCTAAATTGCGTCAGCAAATTATGCGCCTGATGAGTAACGAGATTAAAGGTGACCAAGAAATGATTCTGCTTCTTTCTAAAAAGAACGCGGAAGAGCGTCTTGCTGCATTCCTTTACAACCTTTCTACTCGCTTCTCTCAACGTGGCTTCAGCCCACGCGAGTTCCGCTTAACGATGACTCGTGGCGATATTGGTAACTACCTTGGTTTGACTGTTGAAACAATCAGCCGTCTTTTAGGTCGTTTCCAAAAAGCAGACATCTTGAGCGTTAAAGGCAAATATATCACTATCGAAGATCACGATGCGTTGATGGAACTTGCTGGCGTTTCAAAAGAATAGTCTAGATATCAATGATGTAGTTCAATAATGAGCTACATCATGTTTCTCTCTTAAAACCTCTTTTATTTCTCTTAATCTCCCCATAACTACGCTACATTATTTATATGTTCGGTCTGAAAAGTAGGCTTAGTTATGAGTATCTATAACAAAATTTTAGTTGTCGCAGACATTAATCACGATGAGCAACCTGCTCTAGTTCGTGCTATCCAACTTGCCAAGAAAAGCACCTCAACAAGCCACATCACTTTCTTTTTGTCGATATACGACTTCTCGTATGAAATGACATCTATGCTCTCTGTCGATGAGAGAGACGCAATGCGTAAAGGCGTGATTCACCAGCGCGAAATCTGGATGAATAAAGTCGCAGAACCTTACCTTGATGATTCCATCGAATTTAACGTTCAAGTGGTTTGGCATAATCGCCCATACGAAGCGATCATTGCTGAGGTCTACAGTGGTGGACACGACATCTTGATTAAAGGGACGCGTAAACACGACACCTTAGAATCAGTTATCTTCACACCAACTGATTGGCACCTGTTGAGAAAGTGCCCTAGCCCTGTGCTACTGGTTAAAAATGATTTCTGGCCCGATAACGCGAAGATCTTTGCTTCAGTTCACGTAGGCTCAGAGACAGAAGCTCACCTAGAACTTAACGATACGATGGTTGATAGATTACTTGAGATCACTGGGCGTTTGGATGCTGAACCACTCTTGGTTAACGCTTATCCTGTGACACCGGCGAATATCACTATCGAACTGCCTGAGTTTGATCCTACGTCTTACACTGACGCCGTTCGCGGTCATCACTTAACCGCAATGAAGGCACTACGCCAGAAACACGGTATGTGTGAAGAACAAACAGTTGTTGAACAAGGCTTACCAGAAGATGTGATTCCACGTGTCGCGTCTGAAAACAACGCTGCAATGGTGATCTTGGGTACAACCGGTCGTACCGGCTTATCTGCGGTGTTCATCGGTAATACTGCGGAGCATGTTATCGATAAGATTAACTGTGATGTTTTGGCGCTTAAGCCCTCTGGCTATGTGAGCCCACTCGACCCTAACCTTTCGAAAGGTTAATGCGTTTAAGCAGACAAACTTAACGGCGAGTTCAACTTATAAAAAACGCCTCAAGCATGGCTTGAGGCGTTTTTGTTTGTCTGTTGTAGGCGCATCTATTGCTCTACAACGAATATTCATATTATACGTTCGTTACGTCGATGAACATTGACTCATCGATGTTAGAAGATGAAATTTCAGCTTCTTGGAATTCGTACTCTTCACGCTCGCCACTACGGTCTAGTGGAAGGTTTACGAAGTCAAACAGTTCGCGGTCAGCCAGCTGGCTTGGGCTAACGTTTTGAATTGATTTAAAGATCTTTTCAACACGGCCTGGTGTCTTCTTGTCCCAATCAATCAGCATTGCTTTAATGCTTTGACGTTGTAGGTTTTCTTGCGAACCACATAGGTTACAAGGAATGATTGGGAACTCTTTGTGTTCAGCGTATTTGATTAGGTCTGTTTCACGACAGTAAGTCAGTGGACGAATAACAACGTTACGACCATCATCAGAACGTAGCTTAGGTGGCATAGCCTTTAGACGAGCGCCGTGGAACATGTTAAGGAACATAGTTTCAACGATGTCATCCATGTGGTGACCAAGAGCGATCTTAGTCGCGCCAATCTTCTCAGCGAACGAGTACAAAGTACCACGACGCAGACGAGAACATAGACCACATGTTGTCTTACCTTCTGGGATCTTCTCTTTAACTACTGAGTACGTATCTTTATCTACGATGTAGTAAGGAATGTTCAGCGTTTCAAAGTATTCAGGAAGAATGTGCTCAGGGAACCCAGGTTGTTTTTGATCTAGGTTTACCGCAACAACATCAAATTTGATTGGTGCTGCTTCACGTAAACGTAGCAAAATATCTAGCATCGCAAATGAATCTTTACCGCCACTGATACATGCCATTACCACATCATTCTCTTCGATCATGTTGTAGTCGATGATGGCATTTCCAACATTTCTTCTCAGACGTTTCTGAAGTTTGTTGAATTCTAGTACTTCTTTTCTATTATCGTTTTGGTTCATTGCGACTCTCACACCGTCGTATTACCGACTGTAGATTGCTAGTGGGACTGTTTTAGGGCGTGGATTATACGGATTTTTATTTCATGTTGAAATAGTAACGGCAGGATAAACAAGGTGACTGGTTGAAAGATGCCACTTTATCTAGTGATAACCGCTCATCTTTCATAAAAAATGAGCTTCAAAAGCGCAAACCACGCTGGTTGTAGGAAAAGAAAAGCAGCCTAACTTGGTTTGAGTTGGCTGCTTTACCTTGTTTTGTTTAGATTAACGCCGTGTGGTCAATCGCCTAACCCAAGGCTATTGAGCCGGAATGTAAGGTAACACACGAGTTGTCGCTTCTGGTAACGTGATGCTGTCACTTCCATTGAGTTGTTCTAGTGTAAACTTAGCGCGCCCTTGGGTAATTGGGAGCTGCTTGCCGTTAGAAAGCGTTATGTTACCTTCAAGCTTGTCTGCAAACTCAAGCGTTAACCCTTGGATGTCCGGGGTGAACCAGCTTGAGAACATACCGCTTACGTCTTCTAACATTGCTTGCATCTGTGGTAACAGGTTTTCCAGCTGTGCAACCTCAACCGTTCCAGCTAAAGGTGCTTTAGTCATAACAACCAAAGAGTATGCGCACTCTTGTTCTTTTGTTTGCACAAAAATAAGCGGGTTTGCCGAACGAAGGTTTTGGTCAACAGGTAGAAGTAGCTCGTTAGCTGGAGAGACTTTCAGCTCTTCATAGTGTTCTTCTTTTTCCATCCAAGCTTTGCTGATATGACAGGTTGTTTGGGCTTGCTGATCGACAAAGAAGACCGCAACTTTAACGTCATCGTGCCCTTCTTTGGTGTTGTTTTTAAGCTGTGTGTAAAGTTTAGAATAGGTAAACATGTATTCTTGCGCTGCAGCAGGTAAAGAGATCCCTAGGCTTAGAGAAGCTAATAAAGCGAGTGCTGTCTTTTTCATTGTTATAGTCTTGTCGAAGTTGAGCGTTTATAAATAGAAAGAGCAGCCAATGAGCTGCTCTTTATGTGATGTTATTTGGTCAAACTTACCGTTTAAGCTCGCCAAATGACTATCAAATCGAGTTACTTTTTCCAGTATACCTCGTTGTGACGAATCATAGCTTGTAAATCAGTCACATAGTCTGAACCTCGCTCAGAATATTTTAGCAAGCCGTTGGTGAGCTCTGTTGCGGTTTCGGTTGTTAACAGATCGTCGCCCTGTGCCGCTAGTTTTGCGCGAATTGCTCTTAGGTCTGCATAAGCACGGTTTCGGTTTAGGTTCATGAAGTAACGGTGTACAGACTCTTGGCTTGAAGAGAATGTTGCCACTTCATGTGAGCTACCTTCGTTACGTTGTAGCGGAACTAGGCCACAACCTTTGGTGTAACACCAATGACCAAAATAGTTATTCGCTTTAGTGGCGAAACGAGATGTACCCCAAGCCGATTCATTGGCCGACTGAGTTAATACAAGCGCTTCAGGTAACACGTTTACACGATTCAACATTTCTGTCAGCCAAGCATCATCTAAGCCTGATGAAGGTACAGGCAGGCTATACAGCTTCCCTAGTCGCTTTGCGTATGACGCGTCTTCAGAATCAACATTGCTCAATTCTGTTTCTGAAAGCTTGGTTAGAAACGCACGTTCTTTTGTGATTCGCTTGTTTTCGATATTGATACTTGGGCGAAGGTATGAAAAGAAGGTGTCTTTCTTTTCATTTACATCTTCAATCGCTGCGAAATCTGGCTTATCAGAAGAGACGGTCAGGTCACCAAAGTTTTGCTCTGAGTCTGGAGCCTTTTGCCCCGCTCGCCTGCGCTCTTCTTCTTGTTGGTAAAGCATTGGGCCAACTAACGAGATCGAGCCAACTAGGGCTAATGCTGTCACTTTTAGCGCAAGTGATTTACTTGCGCTTGATTTAGAGTTGTTATGCATCGAATACCTGTGGGTCTTTGTTATTGCTACCGTCGTGGTCGTCGTCGCTCTTTGGTCTGTCTGACGCAATCAGTTTGAGTTTAATGCCAAACATCTCACGGTAAAGAATGCCTTTCACGTGGAAGAAGAAAGGTAAAACGAAGATAAGGCCAATGCCGTACATCATTGCCGCGACAATGAACATCAGCATTACTAATAGGTAGATAGAAGCAACGGTAAAGATTTTCTTATTCACAGCACGTAATGAAAGCAGCAGCGATTGCATTGGCGGCACTTTCTTATCACAAATCAGCAGAATTGAATGGCTGAACGCAAGTGAGAAGTAAATCGACAGAAATGGCAGAATCATACCTGCAATACCTTGAAGCATCAGACTGAACAGAGTCACAAGAATTACTGGAATCGTAAATTGTAAGCCTTTGCCAATGTGACGTACTTTGGTCTGCAGCCCAGCTGCGTGGCTCATCGCCATCAAACAGATACCTGCATAGATAGGCGCGCTGATCACTTCATAGCTGAAGTTGGCAATAAAAATGGACTCAACGATTTGTGGCGTAAACGCCTCAGGGTCGATAACCGCGTCTAAGATAACCGCAGGGTCACCCAGTTGCAGTTTTAATGCGATATAAAAGATAGCCAGTTGCACGAACATCAGAGCAACAATCGCAGGGGAAAACGAAAGAAAGTGACTTATCGTATGTTTCCAAGCTTCTTGGAATACAGCCGTTGCTTTGAGCTCATAATCGCCAGAAAGTGCACGGTCGATACTACCGCCCAAATTAAAATCTTTTTCGATGTCGTTGTTCATAGTGATACCTAGGTGCGCCAATTAAACTGAGCCACCTAACTTATTGATAAAAAATTACCTTCATTATACTCATATGTCGGATACAAACTAAAATATGAATCTGTAACAAGGCTTGCTTTTGCGTCTTAATGGTTAATAATTAGACACTTGTTGGGGCGTAAACCCAGTAAATAACAGTATGGTAAAGGATGTTTACTTTTACCTGCGAAATTTTTTATCTTCGAATGGTAAAAAATGCTTTGATTTCACGTTTTTGGTGATTATGATGCGCGCCTCAAAGGTGTATAGCAACAGGTTCTCAAACAGAACCAAGGTGGAGAAAAACAGACGTTGAACGCTAAAAAATCAGTAGGAAAACCAGTAGTACAGCTAACTGGTATTAGTAAAAGCTTCGATGGTAAGGAAGTCATCGGCAATCTTGATCTAAACGTAAATCATGGTGAGTTTATCACGATTTTAGGGCCATCAGGTTGTGGTAAAACAACGGTACTAAGAATGATTGCGGGTTTTGAAACGGCAGATAGTGGTCAAGTACTGCTAGCTGAACAGAACGTAACCCACGTCCCTGCTGAACAAAGGCATGTTAACACTGTATTCCAAAGCTATGCGCTATTCCCACATATGACCGTTTTCGACAATGTGGCATTTGGCTTACGCATGCAGAAAGTTCCAAACAGCGAGATTGAACCTCGTGTATTGGAAGCTTTAAAAATGGTGCGCCTAGAGCAGATGGCACAACGAAAACCACACCAGCTTTCTGGTGGTCAACAGCAACGTATCGCAATCGCTCGTGCTGTCGTTAATAAGCCTAAAGTTCTTTTGTTGGATGAATCTCTGTCCGCTCTGGATTACAAACTTCGTAAACAGATGCAAATCGAGCTGAAACAACTTCAGCGCCAACTTGGTATCACGTTCATTTTTGTAACGCACGACCAAGAAGAAGCACTGTCTATGTCTGACCGTATTATTGTGATGCGTGATGGCGTGATTGAGCAAGACGGAACACCAAGAGAGATTTACGAAGAGCCTAAGAACCTTTTTGTAGCTCGCTTCATTGGTGAAATTAACGTATTCGATGCGACAGCGGCATCTCGTTTAGATGAGAAACGCATTGTTGCGACAATTGAAGGTGAAGAGTCGGTTATCTACCATGATAAAGACATCACCTCTGGTCAAAAACTGCAGGTATTGCTTCGTCCTGAGGATCTTCGTATTGAAGAGATTAAAGAGTCTGAGCAACGCGGTATTGTTGGCCACATTGTCGAGCGTACCTACAAAGGCATGACTTTAGATTCAGTCGTAGAACTAGAATCTGGCATGCGCGTAATGGTAAGCGAATTCTTCAACGAAGATGACCCTGATGTTGATCACTCGCTGGGCCAAAAAGTTGCAGTAACTTGGGTTGAGAGCTGGGAAGTGGTATTAGAAGATGAGCAAGAAGTTTAATTTACAAAACGCGATTGTTGCTTTAATCACAGGTTGGTTAGTGCTGTTCGTGATGATTCCAAACATCATGATCATCGGGACTAGCTTCTTAACTCGTGACGAAGCGAACTTGATCGAGATGACCTTCACTCTCGACAACTACGTGCGTTTGGCTGACCCGTTGTATTTTAAAGTGCTGATGCACTCTTTCTATATGGCGATTGTCGCAACCCTACTTTGTTTAATTATTGGTTACCCGTTCGCTTACATCGTGGCAAAAATGCCTGCGAAATGGCGTCCAATCATGTTGTTCTTAGTGATTGTGCCATTCTGGACAAACTCTTTGATCCGTACTTACGGACTAAAAGTGGTGCTGGGTACTCAAGGTGTGTTGAACAAGGGCTTGTTAGCATTAGACATTATCGATAAACCACTACGTATCATGTACTCAGAAACAGCAGTGATGATCGGTTTGGTGTATATCCTACTGCCATTCATGATTCTGCCGTTGTATTCAGCGATTGAAAAACTGGATGATACGTATTTAGAAGCCGCGAAAGATTTAGGTGCGAACAAACTGCAAACGCTATTGAAAGTGGTACTACCCCTAACGATGCCTGGCATCATCGGTGGTTGTTTATTAGTACTTCTTCCTGCGTTAGGCATGTTCTACATCTCTGACTTGCTAGGCGGCGCTAAGAACTTGCTGATTGGTAACGTGATTAAGAGCCAAGTACTCAACGCCCGAGATTGGCCGTTTGGCGCGGCAACGAGTATTGCGCTGACGGTTGCGATGGCAATTATGCTTTATGCCTACTACCGAGCAGGCAAGCTATTGAATAAGAAGGTGGAGCTAGACTAATGGGTCGCACAGTTAAGTTCAGCTTTATGGCGCTGGTATACGCTTTTCTATACCTACCTATTATCGTATTGATTGCGAACTCATTTAATGCCAATAAGTTTGGTATGAAATGGGGTGGCTTCACCACTAAGTGGTATGACGCGCTGATTAACAACGACAGCCTAATGCAGGCTGCGTGGCACTCGATTAACGTAGCGGTGTTCTCAGCAACAGCTGCAACGATTGTCGGAAGCCTAACAGCAGTAGCCCTATTCCGTTACCAATTCAAAGGTAAAGGCGTAGTCAATGGCATGCTGTTCATCGTAATGATGTCACCAGATATCGTAATGGCGATTTCTCTTCTTGCGCTGTTCTTGGTAATGGGTGTTCAACTTGGGTTCTTTACCCTACTTGCAGCACACATTACGTTCTGTCTGCCGTTTGTTGTTGTAACGGTCTACAGTCGCTTGAATGGCTTTGATGTGAAAATGCTAGAAGCAGCAAAAGATTTAGGTGCAAGCGAGTGGACGATTCTAAAACAGATCATCCTTCCCCTTGCTAAGCCAGCGGTGGCTGCGGGTTGGTTATTGAGCTTCACTCTGTCTTTGGACGATGTGATCATCAGTTCTTTCGTAACCGGTCCAACGTATGAAATCTTGCCACTGAAGATTTACTCTATGGTTAAAGTAGGTATCTCTCCAGAGGTCAATGCCCTAGCAACAGTGATGTTAGTGGTGTCGCTAATACTGGTGATTATTTCTCAGTTACTAGCGAGAGAGAAGATCAAGTAAGTCTCCTACTCTTTAACGAGGTTGACTTGATAAGAAGTTGAGAAACTTCATGTTCTATAAAAAGTGTTAATCATAAACAGAATGGTAAATCGCCATTCTGTTTTTCTATCTACTGCCTTCGGGCAACGTTTAGTTTGGAGCTAACGTCAATGAAAAAATGGGCTACTCTATTAGCTGGTAGTGCATGTGCGCTTTCAATGTTATCTGCACCGTCTTTTGCAAAAGATAACAAAGAATTGGTATTCATGAACTGGGGACCTTACATCAACAGTGAGATCCTAGAAAAGTTCACCGATGAAACTGGCATCAAGGTGATTTACTCGACTTACGAGTCGAACGAAACCCTGTACGCAAAGCTAAAAACACACAACAAAGGCTATGACCTAGTTGTGCCGTCGACTTACTTCGTATCTAAGATGCGTGATGAGGGTATGCTTCAAAAGATCGACAAGACCAAGCTGAACAACTTTAAGAATCTAGATACAAACTACCTAGATAAGCCTTACGACCCAAATAACGACTACTCTATTCCACACGTAGTTGCTATTACTGGTTTGGCTGTTAACACAGACATGTACGATCCAGAAGCTTTTCAAAGCTGGGCTGACTTATGGAAGCCTGAGCTTGAAGGTCAGCTGATGATGATGGACGATACTCGCGAAGTGTTCCACATTGCACTACGCAAGTTAGGTTACTCAGGTAACACAACTAACGAGAAAGAGATCGACGAAGCTTACGCTGAGCTGCAAAAGCTAATGCCGAATGTTCTAGTATTTAACTCAGACAACCCTGGCGCACCATATATGTCTGGTGAAGTTGGCCTTGGTATGCTTTGGAACGGCTCTGCAGCAGCGGCTCAAAACGAAGGTCTACCAATTAAACTGGTATTCCCTAAAGAAGGCGGTATCGGTTGGGTTGATAACTTCGCAATCAGCTCTGGTGCAACAAACGTAGAAGCGGCTCACAAGATGATCGACTTCCTACTGCGCCCTGAAATCGCTGAGCAAATCTCTCGTGATACTGGTTACCTAACCGCAGTGAAAGCGTCTAACGAGAAGTTCAAAGACAGCCCTGCTCTGTTCCCGTCTCAAGAAGACCTTGATCGTGTTGAATGGCAAGCTGCAGTCGGCGATAAGACCGTGAAGTACGAAGATTACTTCATGAAGCTTAAAGCGGGTCAATAACTGGCTTATTTGACGAGTCTTACTCGACAATCAATTGCTTAAAAACAACAATATCAATGAATAGGCAGCTTAGGCTGCCTATTTTATTATATCGCTGCTATAATATATCGCGATTTTTAGGAATCCTTTTACTTTGGGCTCACTACCCAACTTCAAATCAAACAAATGAACGGAACAGTAATGAAAAAAACACTGTATACCGGCGCATTGTGTGCTGCTACTTTACTTTCTACACCCTCTTTCGCAGCTGACCAAGAACTGTATTTTTACAACTGGTCTGAATATATTCCAAATGAAGTATTAGAAGACTTCACAAAAGAGACGGGCATTAAGGTTTATTACTCTACTTACGAGTCGAACGAAAGCATGTACGCTAAGTTAAAAACTCAAGGTACGGGTTATGACTTAGTGGTTCCTTCTACTTACTTCGTTTCTAAGATGCGTAAAGAAGGCATGCTTCAAGAGCTTGATAAAACCAAGCTAAGCCACTTTGCTGATTTGGATCCAAACTACTTAGATAAGCCATTTGACCCAAGCAATAGCTACTCTATCCCATACATTTGGGGTGCAACGGGCATTGGTATCAACTCAGACATGCTAGACAAATCTTCAGTGAAAAACTGGGGCGACCTGTGGGATACACAGTGGGAAGGTCAGCTGATGATGATGGACGACTCTCGTGAGGTTTTCCATATTGCACTATCTAAACTGGGTTACTCTCCAAATACAACTAACCCAGAAGAGATCAAAGAAGCGTACGAAGAACTTCGTAAGCTAATGCCAAACGTATTGGTATTTAACTCAGATTTCCCAGCTAACCCTTACCTAGCGGGTGAAGTGTCTCTTGGTATGCTTTGGAATGGCTCTGCTTACATGGCACGCCAAGAAGGTGCAACCATTGATATCATCTGGCCAGAGAAAGGCGCTATCTTCTGGATGGACAGCCTAGCGATTCCTACAGGTGCAAAGAACATCGAAGCGGCTCATAAAATGATCGACTTCCTTCTTCGTCCAGAGAACGCAGCAAAGATTGCTCTAGAGATCGGTTACCCGACTCCAGTTAAAACAGCTTACCCTCTTCTTCCAAAAGAATTTGCTGAAGATAAGAACGTTTTCCCACCACAATCAGTGATGGATAACGGCGTTTGGCAAGATGAAGTTGGTGAAGCGAGCGTTATTTATGACGAGTACTTCCAAAAACTTAAAGTAAACAACTAGGTTGTTACTGATAGGTTAACAAAGCGGCGCAAGCCGCTTTATTTTTATCTACACTTATAGAAGATTAAAGGACGCAATACGGAGGATTATTTGTTATGCCAACAAACGCTACTCTACTTGTTTTGATCTTAATGCTTCTAACGTCACTCCTTTTGTTTGGGCTGACCTCACTTATTCAGGTTGATTCTAATTACGATCTGTTCTTTGAAACTAATACGCTCGTCATTACGACGTATATCTGCTTTGTTGCTCGCCGCTCTATTCGCCGAAATAGAACACTTATGCTCGGCTCACTGCTACTTATCTTTAATCTATTTTATGATGTATCGAGTGAAGTTCAATATCTCGAAGAATGGGCTGACCGAAATGAACTCATTGATACCTTTCTCGAAGATGGCTTACTTCAAATTGCTTTTCTGTTAATCGCCGTCGGTATCACTAAATTAAACTCCCACTTAAAAGATCAAAGCAAGAAGGATGAGCTGACAGGCCTATATAATCGTAAAAAGTTAGATGCGATTAAGCTTGAAGAGTTTGAGTTGATTTATTTCGACTTAGATGGGTTAAAACAAGTGAATGATCGCCAAGGGCACCAAGAGGGTGACCTAATGATTGTCCGTTTCTCTCAAGCATTAAATCAGGTGGTACTTGAAGATGAAATGGTGTTTCGTGTTGGCGGCGATGAGTTTGTAGCAACCGTTCAACTTGGTCGCGGTGGGGAGTTTATTAAACAAGTTACTAACCTACTCCTCGATGAGGACATATCATTTTCATACGGTATTGAAGTTGCACAACGAGAAAACTTTAAACAAGCATTAATTGAATCTGATAAAGCGATGTATGTAATGAAAAAAGCCCAGCGATCTGACACAGACGAGTTTTAAGTGTTTTGTATGGATGTACACAAAACGATAACTACTTTTTTAACCTAAATGGTTTCAGGTAGACGCGACTCGGATAGAACTGGCTGAGCAACTCTCAGCCTGTCATCGTTTTATACTTTATTAAGCCGTTAAAGATCCTTGCTCCGTGCTCAGCAGTTCCTTAACGAGCTTGGGTACTTCGATGCTCGCTTTACCGTAACGCTTCTCTTCAAATTCGCTCTCTACTGCACTTGGCTCAAGGTTGATTTCGATCGTATGTGCGCCATGCATTTTCGCATCATGCACAAACCCAGCAGCTGGATACACCACCCCCGATGTACCTATTGAGATAAATAGATCCGCCTCTTCTAGTGCAGAATAGATGTCGCCCATTCTCAATGGCATCTCACCAAACCAAACAATGTGTGGACGCATTTGCGCGGGAATCTGACAGCAGTGGCAAAGCTCGCCTGTCTCGATGTTCTCTTTATGGTCGATAACCTGATTCGACTCGCTGCAGCGTGCTTTAAGGAGTTCACCATGCATGTGGATGATATTGTTGCTACCGCCTCTCTCATGCAGGTTGTCGATGTTTTGAGTAATGATGGTAACTTTGCCATCAAGCTTGTCTTCAAGCTCTCCTAGCGCCTTGTGAGCTGAATTTGGCTGGATGCTCTCGCTTTGCAGACCGCGACGACGTTTGTTGTAAAACGCTTGTACCAAGTCAGGATCTTTTGCAAAGCCCTCAGGTGTCGCGACATCTTCGATTTTATGGTTTTCCCATAATCCGTCTTGTGCTCGGAATGTTTGAATCCCCGACTCTGCAGAGATGCCAGCGCCAGTAAGAATTACGATATTTCGATATGGGAAATGCATATAACGTCCTTTTAGATATGTCACTTTGTAACAGCTTAGCACTGTTCAAATTCCAACAATAGTTTTAGGGATTAGACCATAGTCTTAGGCAACTGAATTCATTGGCTATTTGTGACATAACTCGCTTGATAGCTGTGACCGTTCCTACGCAAACTCTCTGTTTTACCATTCATAGAAACCAAAAAAGCGACCGAAGCCGCTTAGTTTTTATTTGAATGTTTTCTACTTGAAGAGCTTTAACTCTTCAAAGTGAACAAGGTTAGTCTTCGTTGATAGAAGAGATCTTATGGATTGAAAGATCCGCACCGTTGAACTCGTCTTCTTCACTCAAACGAAGGCCTGTTAGTTTGCTCAGCACACCATAAACAATGAGTGCACCAACCAAAGCTACAGTGATACCCGCCAAAGTACCGACAATCTGAGCAGCAAAGCTGACGCCCCCTAGCCCCCAGAATGCTTGTTGGCCGAAGATTCCGGCTGCAATACCACCCCAGGCACCACATACGCCGTGTAGAGGCCATACACCCAATACATCATCAATCTGTGTTTTGTTTTGCATGTAAGTAAATAGGTAAACAAACAAAGCGCCCGCCACGCCGCCAGTAATCAGAGCGCCTAATGGGTGCATTAAGTCTGACCCTGCACAAATTGCTACTAAGCCAGCCAAAGGACCATTATGAATAAAGCCCGGGTCATTCTTACCTGCAACAAGCGCCGCTAGAATACCGCCGACCATTGCCATCAGAGAGTTCATCGCTACCAAACCGCTGATACCATTGATCGCTTGTGCAGACATCACGTTAAAGCCAAACCAACCCACACATAATATCCATGAACCTAGAGCTAGGAAAGGAATGTTCGATGGTGCAAAGTTAGTGTGTTTACCCGCGCGGATACGACCTTTACGCATACCAAGGAAGTAAACCGCAACCAATGCAATCCAACCGCCAACACCGTGAACTACAACCGATCCTGCGAAGTCATGGAATCCATAGCCAAATTGACCTTCTAACCAATCTTGGAAGCCAAAATTACCATTCCAAATGATGCCTTCGAAAAATGGATAGATGAAACCGACCGTAAACAGTGTCGCAATCAAAATTGGATAGAAACGAGCACGCTCTGCGATACCACCAGAAACAATCGCAGGAATTGCGGCTGCGAAGGTCATTAGGAAGAAGAACTTAACCAGTTCGTATCCATTACCTTGTGAGAGCGTTTCAGCGTCGGCAAAAAAGTGAGCTCCGTAAGCAACCCAGTAACCGATAAAGAAATAAGCGATGGCGGAGACACCAAAATCGGAAAGGATTTTAACCAGTGCGTTGACTTGGTTCTTCTTTCGTACGGTACCGACTTCGAGAAACGCAAAGCCAGCGTGCATCAGGAAGACCATGATTGCGCCGAGTAATAGGAATAAAGTGTCTGAACTTTGGGTAAGGGTTTGTACTGCACTATGAACTTGAGTCACCGTTTCACTCATTAAAGCATTCTCCTTCGCTTTATCTGATTTGCACTGGTATCGTGCGATTCAATGTTGTAATTAATTAAAGACTCAACAGTAAACGCAAGATGCGTTCCAAGTGCGAAGGGTAATTTTCGTGCAACAGGTTTTCTTTTTAACTTATTGATTTTTTAGAGTCTAAATATTTAGGTGCACTTTTATGGTTCTTGAAAATAGAAAAGATCACACCGACAATTGCACCAAATAAGGGAGTTGCACCATATTGAAGCGGCGAATGAGTTAGTTCTGATACAGAGAGTGACTGACGACTATTTACTGCTCTAAAGGCTCAAAAACAAAAAGCCCAGTGAAATAAATCACTGGGCTTTCTTTAGGTATGTCGTTAAAGGGTTAGCGCTACAGGTTTGGTCCTGTAGACGGGTTTTGCGGTAGGTTTTGACTTAAACGCTGCATACCTTGATACATGCGGATAAACCAAACCACAATCGCAACACCACCGAACAACATGCCGACATATGGAATGTAGTAAGCGATGTCATCGATAATATGGTTTTGATACCAGTAATCGTTCACGCCAATTAACACGCCGTTTGAGGTTGCTACCGTTACGATAAGCACCACGAAGAAGGTCAGGTTCAAGAAGAACGAGCGAATCAAGCCGTAGTAATGGGTATCTACTACTTCGCCGTCTTCGCCTTTATCTAAACGATAGCCCGCGTAGATAATGGCAACCACACCAGAGAGAAGGCAAGTAAATGGTGTAAAGCAACTTAATATGTAAGCGACCCAAATACCTTTATGAGGTTTGTTCATTCTTATTCACCCCTTCCGTTTTCTCTGTTGTTGCGTTAGCGCTTTGTTCAACGCCATTTTTCTCTTGTTCCATCACTTCTTTGTACCAAAGGTCATGGTGCTCTTTAGCCCAAGTCTCATCAACTTCGCCTGTTACCATGCCTTCTAGTGCCCCTTCCATACCGAATAAGCCGATGTAGATGTGGAACACGAAACCACAGATAAGGATCAAAGCAGCTAACATGTGGACTAGGTTTGAAAGCTCCATATCTCGACGCGTTTGACCGAAGATTGGGAAGTCTAAAACCAAGCCACTGATCGCAGCCACACTACCCATAACAATCAATAGCCAGAACAGTGCTTTTTCACCTGCGTTCGAAAACTCTGCCGATGGATGAGAACCTTTATGTTTCCCGACCATGCCACCCAGTTTCATGAACCACTGGATATCAACCATCTTGAAGATAGACTTGCGCCACCACTTGATAAGAACAGCCATCAACAGCACATAGAAAATCGGGCCGATGTAGTTATGGTACTGCTTAGCCAGTAGAACGATAAAGCCCCATAGATCCGTTGGGATATAAGGTTTCAAGAAGTGTTTACCGTAAACCAACATCAAACCACTGAACGCCAGTGTTAAGAAGGTAAACGCCATGCTCCAGTGCAATGCACGATCAAGTCGAGACCAACGTTTGATCTTACGGCCTGTTCTTGGTGCACTTAGCATTAGCGGGCCAATCACAACGTACATCAAAGTCACAAAAGCAATACTGCCAAAAATAGCGACAGCACCGGCTGGTGACATCCACTTCTCTTTCAATATGTACCACGTTTGACCTGGAGCACTGATTAACACACCGTGCTCAGCCGATTGAGATGTGGTGTAACCTTCCTCTCCATTTCTTACTTGTCGCCAAAAATCGGCACCGGCAAGTTGTGTGATTTCTCGTTGAGCAGAGCTCGATTGAGTTTGTGATGAGTTCGTCTCAGATGCATGACTCATAGGAGAAAGCATTATTAGTGCTGCCAACATCGGCAGCACAACAAGGAAGAGACGCTTAAACATTGTAAGCATATGTCTCTCCTACTTAGCTCTTAGTCGCATCGTAAGAAAGGTCGTTGCCGTCTGTCCAACCTGCACCTTTCGCACCACGTTCAACAACACGCTGACGGAAAACATCAGAAACTTTCTCTGCGTCACCCGCTAGCAGTGCTTTGGTTGAACAAAGCGAAGCACACATTGGCAGTTTGCCTTCAGCAATACGGTTTGCACCGTACTTTTGGCGCTCTTCAACAGAACCTGGCTCTGTCTCTGGACCGCCAGCACAGAAGGTACATTTGTCCATCTTACCGCGCTCACCAAACGCTTCCTGTTTAGGGAATTGAGGTGCACCAAATGGACAAGCAAACAAGCAGTAACCACAACCGATACAAAGATCTTTATTGTGAAGTACGATGCCGTCTTCTGTATGTTCAAAACAGTCTGCAGGACAAACTGCCATACAAGGTGCATCAGTACAGTGCATACACGCTACTGAGATTGAGTTTTCACCCGGCTCGCCATCGTTCAGTGTGACAACGCGACGACGTTGAATACCCCATTCCAAAGCATCATCATTTTCATTCTTACATGCAGTGACACAACCGTTACATTCGATACAACGCTTGGTGTCACAAAGAAATTTCATTCTAGCCATTTTAAGACTCCTTACGCTTTACGAATATTACAAAGGGTTACTTTCGTTTCCTGCATCAACGTGACAGGGTCGTAACCATATGTGGTTGCTGTGTTAGCAGCTTCACCAATAACGTAAGGATCAGTGCCTTCTGGGTATTTAGAACGCAAATCTTCGCCTTGGAACTTGCCACCGAAGTGGAATGGAATGAACGCCAGCCCCGGTTTCACACGACGTGTAACCATCGCTTTCACCTTAATTCGGCCCTTCTCAGCACCCTCAACCCAAACATCATCACCGTCTTTAAAGCCGATGTCGTTCGCGTCTTTCGGGTTTACTTCAACGAACATCTCTTGTTGAAGTTCTGCTAGCCAAGGGTTAGAACGTGTCTCTTCACCACCACCTTCGTACTCAACCAGACGACCAGAAGTCAGGATAATCGGGTATTCACCAGATTTGTCTTGCTCTTGAATCGACTTGTAAAGCGTAGGTACACGGAAGATCGCCTCTTTGTCATCCCATGTTGGGTAGTCAGCAACTAGGTCGCGACGTGGTGTGTAAAGCGGCTCACGGTGCAGTGGCACGCGGTCTGGGAATGTCCAAACAATCGCACGCGCTTTTGCATTACCAAACGGGATACAACCGTGCTTGATAGCCACACGTTGAATACCGCCAGAAACGTCGGTCTTCCAGTTTTTACCTTCAGCAGAGGCTTTCTCTTCTGCTGTTAGGTCATCCCACCACCCCAGTTGTTTCAGTAGTTTGTCACTGAACTCTGGGTAGCCATCTTTGATTTCGCTGCCTTTCGAGTAGCTGTCTTCAGCCAGTAGGTTTTGACCTTCAAACTCAACACCGAAACGAGTGCGGAAGTTACCACCACCTTCAGCGACAGTCTTAGACGTATCGTAAAGGATATGTGTGCCTGGGTGTTTCATTTCTGGCGTACCCCAACATGGCCAAGGAAGACCGTAAGTCTCACCATTTGCAGGCCCGCCCTCTGCTTCCAGAGACGTTTTGTGGAATGTATGCCAGTTCTGTTGGTGCTCTTTCAAACGTTCTGGGCTTTGACCTGTGTAACCGATCGTCCACATACCTTTGTTGAATTCACGAGTAATGTCTTCAATCAATGGTTGGTTGTTCTCAACACGGATGTTTTTGAACAGCTGATCAGAGAAACCAAGCTTCTTAGAAAGAAGGTACATGATTTCGTGGTCAGGCTTAGATTCGAACAGAGGATCTACCACCTTGTCACGCCACTGTAGAGAACGGTTTGATGCCGTTACACTGCCGTAGGTTTCAAACTGAGTCGTCGCTGGTAGCAGGTAAACGCCGTCAGTACGATCATTCATTACCGCTGCAACCGTTGGGTATGGGTCAACAATAACCATCATATCCAGCTTCTGCATCGCTTTCTTCATCTCTGGACCACGAGTCTGAGAGTTCACTGCGTGACCCCAGTAGAACATGGCGCGGATGTTTTCACGTTGACGAATCTTGTCTTTGTCTTCAAGTACACCATCAACCCAACGAGAGACAGGAATACCTGCACTGTTCATTGGTTTTTGACCGCCGTATGCGTTGTCGTCGAAACGGCCTTTGATCCAATCAAAGTCGATATCCCAAACTTTCGACCAGTGACGCCAAGAGCCTTCAGACAAGCCGTAGTAGCCTGGAAGTGTGTCAGATAGTACGCCAAGGTCAGTTGCGCCTTGTACGTTATCGTGACCACGGAAGATGTTTGCACCGCCGCCTGATTTACCGATGTTACCTAGCGCAAGCTCAAGTACACAGTAAGCACGTGTGTTGTTGTTACCTGTCGTGTGCTGAGTACCACCCATACACCAAACGATACAACCCGGACGGTTTTCAGAAAGCAGTTTCGCTGTGTGGTAAACGTCTTCTTCGCTTACGCCTGTTACACGTTCAACTTCAGCTGGGCTCCACTTCGCGACTTCTTCACGGATTTCGTCCATGCCGAATACACGTTGGCGGATGAATTCTTGGTCTTCCCATTTGTTAGCAAAGACATGCCATAACACACCCCAGATAAACGCAACGTCAGAACCTGGGCGAAGTGATACATAGTGATCAGATTTCGCAGCAGTACGCGTACGACGCGGATCCGCAACAACGATCTTACAGTTGTTCTTCTCTTTCGCGATCAAGATGTGTTGCATCGCTACTGGGTGAGCTTCTGCAGGGTTTGAACCAATGAACAGCATCGATTTACAGTTGTGCATGTCATTGAACGAGTTTGTCATTGCACCGTAACCCCAAGTGTTTGCAACACCGGCTACTGTGGTTGAGTGACAAATACGCGCTTGGTGATCAACGTTGTTGGTGCCCCAAAGCGACGCCATCTTACGGAATGCGTAAGCTTGCTCGTTGCTGTGTTTCGCACTGCCTAGGAAGTAAACTGAATCAGGGCCAGACTCTTTACGAAGTTCTAGCGCTTTGTTACCGATCTCTTCAATCGCTTGTTCCCAAGAAAGCTTCTTCCACTTACCGCCTTCCAATTTCATTGGGTACTTAAGACGACGTTCACCGTGGCCGTGCTCACGAAGTGCTGCACCTTTCGCACAGTGTCCACCAGCGTTAAATGGGTGATCGAATGCAGGCTCTTGACCTGTCCATACACCATTTTGAACTTCAGCGTAGATACCACAACCCACAGAACAGTGAGAACAGATAGTGCGTTTCACTTCTGTTTTCGCTTCTGGATCGACTGATTTAGCCTGTGCTTTCTTCATCATGCCCGGTGCGAATAGACTTGCGCCTACCACTGCGCCACCAGCAGCTAATGAAGTGTTTTTCATGAAGGCACGTCGAGACACGCCTAGCTGATTGGTTTCTTTGCTCACACTATCGGAGCGTTTGACAAGTTTCATCCGTTATCTCCTAAAGTGTGTCGTAGTAATCGCGAATATGTTGCGTTTCACGATACCCAGTCTTCTTCACGTCTTCTTTCGAAATTTCAACAGTTTCTGAAGCGGTTGCCACTTTAGTTGTACCAGCGACAACGGCACCAGTTACGGCTGCAGTCGTCAAGCCTTTGAGTAAGTCCCTACGGCTTGTATTTATATCTTTATTATCTTTCATCATTGCTTCCTTACCTTACGGTAGATCTTTTTTTGGAGGCTTAATGCCCCTCTATCGATATAATCGCGTACTGCTCGATTACTCGTAATCAGTGACGTTTTTCACATCAATCTTTAATTTGTGCTTACTGCTTTTTGTATTCACGCTAAAACGCACTTGCTCTAGCGTTAGGAATGCTTCACATAGCTGAGCGGCCGACTTGTAGAAGTTCGCGCCTTCTGCCCCTTCAAGCTGACGCGTGAAAGAGTTAAACCAAGGGCCAAGGTGTTTATTGAATACCGCTTGTTGCAGGGCTTCTTCTTCAGCCGTTAGCATGGCCATCACTTCACACAATGCTGCGATGTGATCTTCTGGCTCTTTCACTTGATCATCACGCTCAATGCCTAAAAGCTCTAAATCATGACGAATCTCTGCCAATGGTTTTTCCATCATGGCGCCAGTGCGATGCCAAGAACCAAATGGAACGACCTCTCCACGACCAATACCGATGAACAGGTCTTGATATTCGTCTTCAAGAGCTTCACGGTTTGATTCTGTTGCCGCTTGTTGAATCGCAATCCAAGCCTTTTGCATTGCGCTTTCAGACGCTTCAATATCTAGTGTTTTAAGGAAGTCGATCACCTCTTCAGAAGGTGCGCTACGAAACAGCGCAGATAGAACTAAATAGATTTCAGTTCTTAGTGTCTGTTCTTGTGCCTGATCCAAATTCGTTTCCAAGGCTAACTCCTAGTATTTCAATTGTTTCAATGGGTCTTGAGCCATTGAATCGAACATATCCACCACACGACAGTCCTCACACATTGCAATACGATTAATCGCTGCTTCATCTGAAAAGTGAGAGTGACCGCGTAACTTGTTCTGTAACATGTCAATCATAGACTTAGGAGCGAATGGTTTATGACAACGCACACATTCCGCTGCTTTCTCTTCATGAATAACAACCGCTTTCTGACGTTCCTCTTTCACCCAGTTCATACGAGGAGTTAGAGTCAGAACATTCTCAGGACATGCTTTTTCACACAGACCACATTGAATACAGTCTTGTTCTACAAACTTAAGAGATGGAGAAGCACCATCGGTATGAAGTGCACGTGTCGGACACACAGCCACACAACTCATACATAACGTACAATCTTTGCTTTCACACGAAACCGTGCCATATGGCGCATTCGATGGAAGCTCAACAATGTTCTCAACTGGAATACGAGCCGAAGACATCGCATCAAGTGCAGTGAACAGACGTTGACGTTTATTACCGTGAAGATCGCCAAGTGCTAGGTCGAACGAATCAACACACAGTGTCGGAGGACCTTCACGTAGAGACTCTAAGTACAGAATATCGATGGTTTCTTTTGGAATACCGATTTGGTCTAGTAGCTCTTGTGCAATCCCTACTTCGTTATTCAGAACTCGAATGATCGTTTCTGGCATAAAGCGAGATGCGGCAAATAGAACCTGAGTCGCGCCATTGACGAGAGCTGCAAACCAAGTGTCGATACCAATAGAAGGTAGTTCTTCGACAACAATCGGAATCACGTTATCTGGTAGCGCTTTAAGCGCCATCACGTTGTAGGTTTCATGACGTGAGCTACAGATAAGTACGATTGGATCCAAACCGCCCGCTTGCTCGTAGTTAGCTAGCGTACGTTCAATGAATTTTTGAGTATCGTCAGGATTAGGCAATGCGTAAGAGATAGCTTCTGTCGGACAGCTCGTTGCACAAGTACCCACGCCTTGACATAGGTAAGGGTTAATCTCGATCTTGTGACCCGTCTTATCTGAGCCTTCACTTGAAAGCGCGCCAGCAGGACAAGCATCAACACAACGCTCACAACCTTTCACGCCACGAGAACTGTGCGCACATAGGTCTGTGTCTAAACGGAAGAATTTAGGCTTATCAAACGTGCCCATTAGCGTAGGAATCTCTTCTAACGCTTCAGCCAGTTTTGGATAACCGCGCCCTACTGGGTAATAACCAGGAACAGGCACTTCTTCAGTCATACAGCTGCTTAGGCATAAATCTAAAACCACATCGAAGCAGTCATGATTAATCGCCACTTTCGCTAGGTTATTGGTTAGGCCTTTGCTTTCGATAAGAACTTCGAACGTACCAAGGAAACCAGAAACTTGAACTGCGTTTGCGTAGTAAAGCTCTGACTCAGTATTCGTCGCTTTTACACCATCGGTTGAAAGCAGTGTCAGGCTTGTTAACTGAGGCAATTGCGCCGCAGCACTTTCTATGATCGCCGTTGGACCAATAATCAGCGTATTACCACCGCTTTCATAACTAACTGTCGGTGGAATCAGGTTTGTTAACTCAACTGTATTTTCAAATGCATACAGCCTTGCTTTCGCGTTATTTGAAGTTGCTTGTTCTAATAATTGTTTAAGCATTGCTCAGTTCCATCTTTGGATATGGATAGTCTGTACAACCTTCATTGTAGTTAGCGTTAGAGAACTTGCTGAGTAATCAGTTAACAACTAACGGTTTCGCTAGCTATTCATTATCCAGTCAACCTTACTCAGACTATCTACAAAAAAGTTGATAATGAACGATATTTAGCAAATGCCATGCCAATTTAATAATTCATTATTTTCAATGAATTAGCGTAAATTTAAGTCTGTTTGAACAATAAAAAAACCGCTTGGGACATTTTGTCGCAAGCGGCTCATTGAGTGTTTAGTCAAAATGTACCTATTCTTTGTGTGGTATATTTTGTCCCACCTCTTTTAAGTCATCTTCTATAGATTCGGTATCGTTATTATTCGGCACTGTGTTTTTATACAGTTCTTTTTCTTGCCCGGTAATTTCGTCACTTTCAGCAAGCTCTGATTCCGCTTCTTCAACGTTATCAACTGAGTCTTCTTCTTTATTTTCAATATCTTGAGACGATTCCTCAGCTGGTTCTTCTTCCGTCTTATCTTTGACCCAATCACGTAATGTTTCAGCGACATCTTCGGAAAGTGACTTAAGATTGCTGTAATCATCATCATAATCATCTAAGCCATCACGCACATTAAACTCCTCTGAGAGGAATAATTTACGCAATGCGGCTTTTTTTACGCTTTCTGAGGCTTCTGATACCAATAGTTGAGCAACAGACAAATCTTCACTTGCTTCTGTTACTCCATCTTGTGTGGCTTCAATCTCAGTATCTGGAGCGTTTTCTAATGACTCAGATGTTTCTACGTCAGCAGAAGAAAGTGCATCAGACGAAGTTTCAGAAGTTGGAGTCTCTGAGGGCGTCACTTGAACATCTTCAAGCTTTTGTTCGGTTTCTAATGTTTGTTCTGCTTGTGGCGCTTGATCGGCAGAGTCATCGAGTTTTCGTTGAGACCAACGGCTAAAGAAATTAGTTGCCATTTGATCTGCCCGCCCCTTTGCGTTTCTTACGTCTTGCCTCTAACAACTCACCATGACGGCCGATAAAGGCTTCCATCCAGGCCTGTACAGGCAAAGGCATGTCGTAAGACAGTACTTGGTTATCTCCGTCCATGTATTGCCCTGCAACGGTTTGTGAGGCTGTCAGCAATTGAATGATTGGCTTAACGCCTGAATCGACATTATCCATCACTAAGAAAAGCTTTGGCTGCTGAGAGCTTAAATTGAATCGGTAGTCAGTACGCTCGTCTTTGTGTAACTGAAGCAAACACACGTCTTGAGTATCGTCTTCTGGTGACAGTTCAAATCCGGTCAATTCCCATTGAGTGGTAACCCAGATACCCGTTTTGATCTCTTTCTCTATTCTTTGGACGCCGATAGGCCAAGCTGCTTCTGTTTTCTCATATTGTTCTTTGAATTCTTTTGTCTCAGACATACTTCACCCAATTGATTTTCTTTGGTCTGAACGCACTTAGGACATTTTGTACTGAGCGCAATCATATAAGCCCTATAAAGCAATAAACACGCCAATAACCGCTAACCTATATCAACAAACATCGCTGCTTTTGTTAATCAGTCACCCTTATAACGGTAGTCGATACGCGCAAATTCAGACAGCTCTACCCGTGAACTCTCATATTTTGCTCTATTTTAATCGAATGCTTCATGTTTTCTCGAATAGCCGCTATTTTGGAATGAGAATTGCTAAATGCTTGAGTTAAAGCTAAGACTGACTAAGAGACAGAGAACGCATGTATTCTAAAGAGTCGTATGATGACTCTTGCCTAACTTCTTATCTCTTAAAATCGCTATCTCATTAAGTAGGACGTGACTGTGGTAAAACCAAACATAATAAAAACCAGTGAAAACCCACTTCAGACCATCGAAGTTGAAGTGTTTGATGAATATGGCGAAAAGCTAACAAAACAAATTGCGTGCGAGCGCCCTCTTACCGTGATGTTGAACTGGAAAGAGATCGTAACGCTGATGACATTAGGCTCGCGCCCGGAAGCGTTAGTCCTAGGTTATTTGAAAAACCAAAGCTTCCTGTCTGACCCAGAAGCCGTTGAATCAATCATCATCGATTGGGAAACCAGCTCTGCAGCGGTTATTACCAAAGAAGATACCAGCCAACTTGAACAAGCATTGAAGAAGAAGACCGTAACGTCTGGTTGTGGCCAAGGCACCATGTATGGCAACGTGATGAAGCAGTTGGAAGATTACCAAGTGCCTCAAACCAAGATTAAGCAATCTGAAATCTACACAGCTCTAGAAGCGCTGACTCATTACAACGACACCTACAAAAAAGCGGGTGCCGTTCATGGTTGTGCTGTTTGCAAAGACGATCAAGTGTTGTCGTTTGTGGAAGATGTAGGCCGTCACAATGCGGTTGATACCCTAGCGGGTGAGATGTGGCTTAACAAAGAAAATGGCGCAGATAAGATCTTCTACACCACAGGTCGTCTAACCTCTGAAATGGTCATCAAAGTAGCGCAAATGGGTATTCCTGTTCTGCTATCACGTTCAGGTGTCACACAAATGGGCTTAGACTTAGCACAGAAGTTTGGCATTACGACGATCGCTCGTGCTAAAGGCTTGCGCTTCCAAGTATTTACTGGTGCAGACAAGGTTAGCTTTGATGTCAAAGGCGATCAGTAAACCACCAGTAAGCGTCAAATAGTGCTTATCTAATGATTAATGGTGCAGATTCGTATCAGAGGCTGCACCTCTTGTTTGCCATTTATCCTACTTTCCTCCTTATCCGATTCTCTCATACCCTTATAACTATTGACCTACCATCAAGATTATCTACTTTCTATAATGCGCCTACAAAACCTTTGAATTAATAAGGTGTTAATCCTATTCAATCTAATTTCTTGCTTTAACAACCCCATAGGCTATTAGTTACATATCCATCACTTAAATGTATCTTATAACTATTAAACATAGATGGATATGAAATGTCATCGGCTAAAGGGAGTTAACCATGAACAATCCATTGGAATCTCAGCATCGTTTGCTGTCTCTTTCTATTCGCAGTAAGTTTATTTTAATCAACCTCACCCTGTTTATTTCTGTTTTTATCTATGCCATCTACGAGCAATTCAGCTTAGACAAATTGGAATCATTGGAGATCGCTGCGACCGAAAACCTCAGAAGCTCAGTTGATTTATTAACGCTTAGGCGACATGAGAAAGACTTCTTGTCCCGACACGATCAAAAATACGCAGAGCGTTTCGATAAAACCGCCGACACATTGAATCAAAGATTGGTGACGTTGAACCAAACCTTAACCTCGCACGAACTTCACCTGACCGATAAAATGACAAAGATCTCCGATACCCTTCATCAGTACCAGAAACAGTTCCACCAGATCGTCAATCAAGTGAACGACATTGAACGCACAACCCCACCTTTGGGCTTTGTCGCAGCTCTCGATGGAAAAAGAACAGCGCTGAAATCAGTAATCGAATCAGAATCAAGTTTGGCACTAGAACTTGCGTTATTAGAGCTGACCGAAAAAGACTTTCATTACCTCGCACATATTAATAGCCAAACGAATGCAGCGTTAACCAACGCTCTTGTTGAGTTTGAACCCTACTCCCAAACTTCGATTGCGACTGAACAAGCCTATTCCGAATATAAGGCTGCGGTTGAAACGTTGTTGATTGCTAACAGCAATCTAGGTTTGTCTGCAGAGTTGGGGCTTAGAGGCGACTTACGTAGCAATGTTCATCAAACGGAACAAGCCATTGAAGAAGTGCAGAATGAGATAAGCCAAGCGATTACAGCAGCAGTTAAGCACACACAAAACATGTTGCATCTGTTTGGCGCCGCTATCGTCGCTCTGCTTTCTCTGTTATTGGTGTTCATCGGTCGCAACATCCTAGGTCGTATCAAAGCGATAAACGTGATGATGGAGTCAATTGCCAACGGAGATGGCGATTTAACGGTTCGAATGAATGCTAAAGGCACCGACGAGCTAGCGCAACTAGCGCATTCGTTCGATACCTTCATCAATAAGCTGCATGGCAATATTAAAGAGTTGTCTGGTGTGATGACGGTGTTGACCGATAGTTCGTGCAGCTCTGAAGAAGCGGCAATCAAAAGTATGAGTAATGCTGAAAAGCAGAAGCAACAATCTGAATCAGTAGCGACGGCAGTTAATGAGCTGGTGATGACCAGCAATGAGGTTACTGCGAACATAGAAAATGCAGCAGCCAATGCCGAGAAGATCAAAGACAACGCACATCAAGCGCTTCAAGAAACACAATCAACCAACGACAGTATTAATGTCTTGGTAGAAAACATCGCAGAATCGCAAGATTTAATTGTGCAGTTGGAAGAGCAAAGCCGTGAGATCAATCAGGTCGTTACGACTATTCAGGGGATTGCAGAACAAACCAACCTACTTGCCCTTAACGCCGCGATTGAAGCAGCACGTGCTGGCGACCATGGACGAGGCTTTGCTGTCGTGGCGTCTGAAGTGAGAGAGCTTTCACTAATGACTAACGACTCGACTCATCAGATTGAATCGACTATCCATGGTTTGACGTCCGGTATTGCCAAGACTGTCGCTAAGATGTCGGCAAGCTTAGAACAAACCGAACAAGTTAAGCACCAAACTAAAGATGTGGTTAACGCGATTGAAGGAATACACTTTCAGGTTGGGGAGATGTTCGACTTGAACAGCCAGATTGCGACTGCGTCTGAAGAGCAATCCATGGTATCTGCGGAGATCGACCGAAACATCAGCGACATCGCTCACCTTGCCAGTGATACCTATACCGTAGTTTCTGGATCAGTACGTTGCAGTGAACAGGTGTCAAACGTTAGTGTGAAGCTAGAGAAGATTGTCGCGCAGTTTAAGTACTAGTGATTAACGCAAGCAAGTTGATTTATTGGGAATCGAAAAACAAAAGGCCTCTACCTGATTGCTAAGATAGAGGCCTTTCTAATTTTGAATACGCACTAACGTGTTATTACGTATCAGCTCTCGCTACACGGTATTAGCCACGTGCTTTCAAGAACTCAGCGTAAGTGCCGCGGAAATCGTTGATCTTGCCATCTTTGATTTCAAGGATACGAGTTGCTAGAGAGTCTACGAATACACGGTCGTGAGATACGAAGAACAATGTGCCTTTGTAGTTCTCAAGAGCCAAGTTAAGCGCTTCGATAGATTCCATATCCATGTGGTTCGTTGGTTCATCCATAAGAAGGATGTTTGGCTTGTGCATCATGATCTTACCAAGAAGCATACGACCTTGCTCACCACCAGAGATAACCTTTACAGACTTCTTGATGTCGTCTTGGCCAAACAGCATACGACCTAGGAAGCCACGAACAACTTGCTCGTCTTCGCCTTCTTGGCGCCATTGGCTCATCCAATCAAACAGGTTCATGTCTGTCTCGAAATCGTGTGCGTGATCTTGATCGTAGTAACCGATGTTTGAGTTTTCAGACCACTTGTACTCACCAGTGCGTGGCTCTAGAGCGCCAGCTAGCGTGTTAAGTAGTGTTGTTTTACCTACACCGTTTTCACCGATGATAGCAACACGCTCACCTACTTCGAAAATACCGTCGAACTTGTTGTATAGGTCTTCTTCAAAACCTTGAGATAGGTTTTCAACCACAAGTGCGTTACGGAATAGCTCTTTAGACTGTTCGAAACGGATGAATGGGTTTTGACGGCTAGACGCTTTAACTTCGTCTAGTTGGATCTTGTCGATTTGCTTAGCACGAGACGTTGCTTGCTTCGCTTTAGATGCGTTAGCAGAGAAACGAGAAACGAACGTTTGAAGTTCAGCAATTTGTGCTTTCTTCTTAGCGTTGTCAGACAGTAGACGTTCACGCGCTTGAGTCGCAGCCGTCATGTACTCATCGTAGTTACCTGGGAATAGACGAAGTTCGCCGTAATCAAGGTCAGCCATGTGTGTACAAACAGAGTTTAGGAAGTGACGGTCGTGCGAAATGATGATCATTGTGCAGTTACGTTGGTTTAGCGTATCTTCCAACCACTTGATGGTGTCCATATCCAGGTTGTTCGTTGGTTCGTCAAGAAGCATGATATGCGGGTCTGCAAACAGTACTTGAGACAATAGAACACGAAGTTTCCAACCTGGTGCTACTTCGCTCATCAGACCGAAGTGCATAGATTCTTCAATACCTACAGCAAGAAGAAGCTCACCCGCTTTCGCTTCTGCCATGTAACCGTCCATTTCAGCGAACTGAACTTCAAGGTCGGCTACTTTCATGCCGTCTTCTTCGCTCATTTCTGGCAAAGAGTAAATGCGGTCACGCTCTTGCTTAATAGCCCAAAGCTCTTTGTGACCCATGATAACCGTGTCGATTACCGTGAATTCTTCGTAAGCAAATTGGTCTTGGTTTAGCTTAGCAACGCGCTCGTTTGGATCGTAGCTTACGTTGCCAGAAGTCGGCTCTAGTTCACCAGATAGGATCTTCATGAACGTCGATTTACCACAGCCATTCGCGCCGATTAAACCGTAGCGGTTGCCTTCGCCGAACTTAACTGAAATATTTTCGAAAAGTGGCTTAGCGCCGAATTGTTGGGTGATATTTGCTGTGGAGATCAATGCCTTTACCTTTTTAATGTGAAAAACGCCGCAACGTTACTTGTTCAGGGCTTTAACTGCAAGTATTGATTGCAATTACCCGCTAATAAGTGAGCGATAACCTAGCTAAATCATAGTTTGAGATAACTCACATTTTTGATTTCTATTTATAGAGCGATAAATAGACAAACTGTGCAACATATAAAGTATTAAGCCACTGAGTAAAATCCGCCTTATATAAAGACATATCTCTTATAAATAATTCAATATATCGCATAACAATCCGTTAAAACCAAAGCTTCTTTATACATAGCTATTCACAGCACCCTCTAATGCACAAATACTAGTCTAACGCCTGACAGTTTCATGATAAAACACCAAGATTCGGGGATAAAGTACTCGCCCTCATTAATGCATGAGATTTCACAAAGCTAGATTATCTAACTATAGTAATCCTAACCTCATAATTCTAAGAGACTTTTATGCGTTCATTACCGCGCTTCTTATTCCTCATATTAGCCATGCTCTCATGGCCGAGTCATGCCAACTTGGAATATGAATTACAATCACAACCTCAGGTCTCTCACATTGCCCAAGATCTGAGTAATCGTATCGATGAGCTTCCCGACCTTCTTTTTATGGAGGCGTCAGATAAGCGCAAGGTAAACCTATTGCTCGCTGAAGTGCTACGTGTTCAGAATCAGCAAATAGCAACGTTCGATAAACGACTTAAGGCCTATCGTGAAAACAGCGAGCCAAAACAGTGGTTCGATGTAGAGTCTAGCTACGTCACGTTGAACAGTTTGAATGTGAGCAAGCAGCACTTATTGGAGCAAAGCACCACAAGCAACAGAGAACGCTTGACCGGTTTTGGTCCTTACGGTGTTACCCAGTTCAAGCAAGAGTGGGAACTGACAAAGCTAAACGTCGAATACTTGGTGTATTTCCAAATACGCAGCTTCAAAGCGCTTATTAAAGACATCTTTATTTCTCCGGTTCCTGTGATTGGTGCAGCGTTAAAAGTGCTGTTCATCTATTTTGCGCTGGTGTGGTGGCTAGCGAACAGTAAAAGGTTGATCGAACTGTTTCGTGTTAACCTGCTTGAAGCGAAACCAAACCCTCCATTCCTGATTCGTTTAATTTGGTATGTGAGCCGTGCGGATAGAGCCATTGCTTGGTTAATTGCTATCACCCTGTCTCTGCGTGTGCTATCAAGTATCCCTAGCCTGCAACATCTGATATTCCTTGAGATCTTCACGTGGTGGATTTTAGGTGGCTCGATCGCAATCAGCTTCATTCTTGAGTTTGCATACCGCATGGGACGTACCTCAAACAAAGAAGTCATTGCGCTACGTCTTTCAACGATTCGCCGTTACGTATGGAGTTCCATTGTTGCTGGTGTGATTCTGCAAATCTCAAGCATCACGCTGGGTAAAGGCACCATCTACAGTTGGATTTACAGCGTTCTATTCTTTTGGTTTGTGTTGGTGACCATCTCGGTACTTCGATTATGGAGAGCGAAGGTATTCAATAGCCTAGAACATATCTCTGATCGCCCCGTGTGGGTTAATTGGGCGGTGAATCGCCAAGATACTTTTTTACTTAATATCATCGCGACTACGCTTGGTATTGCTTGGTTGAGTGTTTATCACTTCCAGCATCGCATCATGTCGCTGCTTTCAAACTACACAGTATTCAGTCAAGCACTGGCTTATCTGTTTAGGATTGAAGTCGCTAAGCAGTCTGACCTCGATAAGAATCAGAAAAACTTAGTGCGTATTAAAGGCGATCAAACATACGAATACATTCTACCTGGATCCATCGACAGTGAGCTGATTGACTATGCGGGCGATGAAGTGAAACAGTTGTCTCGCTATCTGATGTCTGACAGCCCTGCGATTTGTATTTTGTCGGGCGAGCGTGGCGTTGGTTCAACGACTTTACTTTACACCCTATTGCACAAGGTATCGAACGCAGAGCCTATCTACGTAAGTTGCCCTTATGCGGGTTACCAAGAGCTGCTTTGTCACCTAGCGGTGAGTATTGGTTTAGAAGAGGAAGCGACTGAGATTCAAATTTTGGCGCACCTACGTAAGAGTGAAACAACTTACTTAATCGCAATTGATAATGCGCAGCGCCTTGTTAAACCTATGGTTGGCGGCCTATCTGATTTGATTCGTTTAACCAACTTGTTGCGTCGTTCTAAAAAGAACCACCGCATTGTGATGTCGATTGCGAAATCGAGCTGGCGCTTTGTAGACAGAGCGCGTGGTGAGCGTCTGTTGTTTGATTTGGTGTGCTTCCTACCTCGCTGGACAGAGAAGCAAGTCGGTGAACTGCTAACAAGCCGTATTAACACACAATTAGAAAAGCCACTGTCGTTCGATGGTTTGGTCGTTCCTAAACAGTGGGACCAAGATGAGATGTCAGAGGAAGAGCGCGCGCGCCAAGGCTTCTATCGCATCTTGTGGCACTACTCAGACGGTAACCCGACTGTGGCACTGCGTTTCTTCCGTTTGTCTTTGAATCGAAACAAAGAGACGGATCAGGCCGTCGTGAGACTGTTCCACGTGCCTGAAGCACAAGAGTTGGAAAACATGCCGAAGCCTATGTTGGCTGTGTTGCGCTCTATCGTGCAACTGGAGATTGCGTCTCCTGAGGTACTGTCTGAGTGTACTCAGTTAAGCATTGCGGAAATAACCGGGATTCTGCGCTACTTTGAGAGCCGTGGTTACATTGGTTGGAATGAAGACAAGGCAAGAATCTCTGATCACTGGTTCCGTCACATTACTAACGTTCTCGACCGTCAACATTTATTGGTGAAGTAAAATGAAGAAGTTATTTGTCCTATTACTTGTTGGCTTGGCGACGGCGGTAAGTTTCCCGACTTACGCAACGGAAGAGTTAGCCAATGTAGAAAACATCTCGAAGATTGCTAGCTTGATAAGGTGGAGTGGCGTGTTCTTCTCCATCCTCGTCATTGCCGCGATGTGGTTATTGCTTAAGTTCATCAACTCGATGGTGACGAGCTTTGGTAGCCAGTTCGTGCAATACCGAATGCTGCTGCAAAAGCTTCAGTCGTTTATGCAGTTCTTCATCTATGTGAGCACGGGTCTTATCGTGTTCATGATGAGCTTTAGAATCAATGACCAAATACTGGCTCTGATTGGTGGTACCCTCGCCGTGTCTGTCGGTTTTGCACTGAAAGATTTGGCAGCATCATTCATCGCCGGTATCACGGTAATGATTGATAGACCGTTCCAAGTTGGTGACCGCGTCACGTTCGAAGGTAACTACGGCGACATTATCACTATAGGCTTACGTTCTGTGCGTATGAGAACCTTGAATGACGACATCATTACAATTCCGAACAACAAGTTCTTAAACGAAGTGACCACCAGTGGTAACTATGGCGCGTTGGATATGCAAGTGGTGATTCCGTTTTACGTCGGTATGGATGAGGACATCACCCTCGCCCGTGATCTGATACAAGAAGCGGCCTCTTCAAGTCGCTACATCCACTTACCAAAGCCCGTGACTGTTCTGGTTAAACAGACGATCACCGACAACTACCTTGCGATACAGTTGACGTGTAAGGCTTATGTGGTGGACACCATGTATGAGAAATTGTTTGAAACCGACATTACCCTGCGTGTAATGAAAGAGTTTAAGAAGCACAACATCAACCCACCGAAGATTTCAGTGGCAGCGCATTAATTGCAATTGGTTTAACGCTTGGAGAGTGAATTAATCTCCTAGTCAGCGACAAACGAAAACACCTCCGAACTTATCTCAAGTGCGGAGGTGTTTTTTATGAGGCTTTATCTGTGGTAACGCTTAGTGGTTTTGGGTTTACACCTTAAAGTACTTTAACTGTTCAGTTAGGTGCTCTGTGGTATTGGCCATTTTTTGGCTGTCTTCCGCGAGCGATTGTGAGGCTTGCAGAACTTCATTAGCCGCTAAGTGAATGCCAGTGACACTTTCACTCATTTCCGTCGCTACTGTGCTCTGTTGTTCCGACGCTGCGGCAATCTGAGCCACCATGTCATTAGCGTTGTGCAGTTCATTCACTATGACATCCAGTTGTTGCCGTGTTTCGTTAGAAGCGACGACACTGTGATCGACTTTCTCATTACTGCTTTGCATCGCTTTAAAGGTACGTTCAGCTTGCTGAGTCAGCTTCTCAATAGTTGATTGCACTTCATTGGTCGAGTTCTGAGTACGACTCGCAAGGTTACGCACTTCATCAGCCACAACCGCGAAGCCCCTACCTTGCTCACCCGCACGTGCCGCTTCTATTGCTGCATTCAGTGCCAACAAGTTTGTTTGTTCTGATACATCACGAATCACACCAACAACTTGGCTAATCTCAGTCACACCAGATTGCAGATCTTTGACTAGGTTATTCGCTGTCGAGATGTTCTCTGAAACCTGAGAGATGGTTGTCGACGTAAGCTGCATGTTCTCGTCGTTCTGATTTGCATGGTCGACGACCTTATTGGTGCTTGCGGCTGTGTTCTCTGCATTGACTGCTACATCTGAGATAGTCGCACTCATTTCTGTCATCGCCGTCGACAGTAATTCCAGCTGCGCATGTTGCGAGTTAACACTGGTTGCAGCCTCTTCACTGGCTTGTGCAATGTGACTTGCCATGTTGCTCGATAAGTCCGCCGATTCATTGGCAGTGCGAAGTGTGCTTTGCAGTTTATCAAGCATGGTATCGATTTGATGGCTCATATCACCTAGCTCATCTTTACGTGTCATGTTCATGCGTACACGAAGGTCGCCATCAGCGATCTTATGGGTGTTATCGATAAGCTTATTTAGTGGCACAAGGATGTTGTTGGAAATCGCGTAGCCCATCGCGAACAGTAAGCCTGACAAAACAACCGCTACCATTCCTTCCTTAATGGCTAAGGCATAAAACGCCTCTTGGATATCCGCGACTAAGATTCCAGAGCCGATAACCCAGTTCCATTCTGGAAACAGCTGAACGTATGAGATCTTGTCTTTGAGTTCGCCTTGAGGGCTCATCCATTGGTAATCAAGAAAGCCTTTCTCTTCTGGTGTACGAGATATGGTGACCATTTCTCGCCAGTGATGCTTACCTGCGCCGTCTCTCAGGTTGCCGGCATTGGTGCCATTGAGTTCTGGCTTTAACGGATGGCTGATGATGTTGAGCTGCTGGTTAAGAATCCAGAAGTAATTGGTGTTGTCATAGCGAAGCGTCTTGATGGCTTGTAGCGCACGATCCTTTGCGACCTCTTCACCCAGTATACCGCGTTGGCTGTAATAATAGCTTGCCAAACTTACCGCGGTTTCGACTTGTGCACTGAGTTTATCTTGTCGCTCTTCCATAGAGCTCGCTCGCTGCTGCATTAAATTAAAGGTTGATGCCATTACCAGTAGAACGACCGATAAAATGACGATGGAGACGAGTTTTGACTTGATAGATAGGTTACTTAATTTCATAGCTGACTGACTTTATTATTTGTTTTGATTATGGATTTTCGACCAAGTTATCAAAAATTCGTACAGTTCAGATGATATGCTTCAAGATCGAAAGATATACACTGTGTTACATAACCAAAAAGAGGTATACGTCAAACAGGCAGAGGTTGAGGTTTGGCTAGCGATAGATTAGTAGTGCGGAATTTTCGTGCTTGGGCTAAAACGTTCATGTAATAGCCCAAGCGCGTTAGAAATATTATCGGGTGATAATATCGGTGAATTGGTATTTAGAACTTATAGATTTGATACGAGCAATTGAGGTGTGGCCTTTTGTTGAAGATAGATACTAAAGCGGCTTCCTTTACCGACTTCAGATTCAACACGGATCTCGCCGCCGGTTTGGCTCAAGATACTTTGAGAAACCGATAGGCCTAAGCCTGTACCATCTCTCTTGGTCGTATAGAAAGGCGAGAAAATACGTTTCAGCTGCTCTTCCTTGATGCCGCAACCTTCATCTTCCACATGAACAATCGCACCATGAGACACGCCATTCTCTACCCAGTCTTCACTTGAGATCGTCAATGTGCCCTGTCCGTCCATTGCGTGAATCGCGTTCATCTGGAGGTTAACCAGAATTTGCAACAATTGGTTGCGGTTAACTTCGACAGACGTTTTCGCGTGCAACTGTGATACGTACACAATGCCTTTCTTTTTGGCGCCCGTTTTTACAAGCGTAATGCTCTCATCAACGATTGGGTTGATGTGTTGCCAAGTGATCTCATCTTGTACACCGCCATGTCGGCTGTATTGAAGCAGGCTTCGTGTGATGTTTCGGATACGGTCAATCTGCTCCATGATGGCGTGGACTTCTTCTTCCACACGGCTCACTTCATCACCCAACTCAAATTTCATGAGTTCAACGTTGCCAAGAATCACAGCGGTTGGGTTATTGATCTCATGGGCAATGCCCGCGGTCAATTCACCTAGCGCAGCTAACTTTTCATTCACCACCAGCTTATCTCTGGCTTGATTGAGCAGTTTGATGTGCAGTTCGAGCTCTTCAGTTTTCTCTTTCAAGCTCGCCGTACGTGAGTGAACTTTGCATTCCAGTTCAGAAGCCGCTTGTTGAATCTCTTGATTACGTTCATGGAGTAAGTCCAACATTTTGTCGAACTGCTTAGCAAGCAATGTGAGCTCGTGTTGATCATCTAACCCGAGTGTGCCAATTCGTTTGTCTTGCCCCATCTGGACTAGTTTGACTACTTTATGGATGCGTTCGATTGGGTTGAAAAGATCACGTGCACCGCGGTGAACGATCAAACCGGAAGCCAACAAGAGCAGCACAATGGTAATGCTGATTTCGCCAAGGTTAGTCAGATACGTTTCGATAAGCGGCCAAATCAGATAACCGGTATAAAGCATGCCAATCACGTTATCGAACTGGTCATGTATGGGTTGATAAGCGGTGATGTACCACGCGTCATAAACATACGCACGATCTAACCATTCTTTGCCTTCGTTTAAGACTTTGGAATGAACTTCGTGCGAGACTCGCGTACCAATCGCGCGCCCTGCGCTGTCTTCACTGCTTAAAGGTACATTGGTGCTTACACGAAGGTCATCAAGGAACACGGTCACGGTACCAATACGGCGGTTGAACCCATCGCGCTGCGGATAGATCAGGTTGCTGATTTGATCGACAAGCTGTGTGCTGTTGTTGAGCAGAATACCGCCATCAAGAAATCCAATCACATGTTCGTTCTTATCTCGAATGGAAACTACGGTGCGACTGACCAAGCCTCGTGTTTCAACGCTCTTCCCTTTGAGCATTGGCACTTCAGCTTTCTTTGCGAGATCACGATCTAAGGTATTGAGTTCATCTTGACTCAATACGCTGAAAAACGATTCTTTGTGGGTCAGGTTTAAGTATTCGAGCTTTTTCTCCATGCTCTCGACACTGCGCCAGCGAAGAAAGTCGAGTTCATAGCGAGATTTGTTTTCAGAAACCCAACGAATAAGATCCTCTTGCGAAAGATCACTCGCGAGTTTGACTCGGAAATTGTAAGACTCGGCAAATGCTCGAACGTTGTAAGCCTGTTGGCTTTGAATCAGATGAATACTGTTATCCGCTACGTCTAGGCGCTCTTCGACATCGATCAACGCACCCTGCCACGTGTAATGAACCGACCAATACAGCGTGATAGCAACAAGTGCACACAACGTAAGAATGATCGGCGCAGATGTCAGAAACAATAAGCGGTAACGTACCATGGTCTTGAAGCGGAACGCCCACTTTGACCACCACTGACGTCTAATCGGCATATTCAGAGCCTTCTGTATTCCAATCTTTGTATTTACGCTCTAGCGTTTTACGTGCAACGCCAAGATCTCTTGCTGCAGCAGACTTATTGCCATCATGGAAACTTACCAACTGTTCTATATGAGATTTTTCCACTTCTTTGAGCGTCCAAGTGTTTGGGTAGCCCTCTGCGGCGTCTGCGTTATTCAAGTTTGGCACTTCCGCACCGTGTGACACTGTCACTGAAATACTAGCAGGAGCCGGGTCGCCATTCACTTCACGCCAATAGTGAGCTGGTGGCTTGTCTAATAGAATGCAGCGTTCTACTAAGTTCTTAAGCTCACGGACATTACCCGGCCATTCGTATTCGTTCATCGCCAAGATGTCTTCATGTGCCCAGTTTGGAACGGGCATGCCAAGCTCACTCGATAATAGACGGGTGAAATATGGAACCAGCTCAATCAGATCCGATGGACGCTCTCTTAGTGGCACTACATCAATCTTCAATACATTCAATCGATAGAACAGATCGCGACGGAAGTGTCCTTTATCGACCTCTTCTTGAAGGTTACGGTTGGTCGCTGCAACGACACGTACATCAACTGCGATCTCTTTTTCACTGCCGACAGGTCGGATTGTGCGTTGTTCTAACACACGTAAAAGCGCAGCTTGCATTGGCAGTGGCATTTCACCAATCTCATCAAGGAAAAGTGTGCCGCCGCTCGCCACTCTGAATAAACCTTCACGGTTCTTCTTGGCACCAGTAAACGCGCCAGAGGTGTGACCAAACAATTCACTTTCGAGAAGTTCAGGAGCAATAGCACCACAGTTAATTGGTACAAACGGCCCTGTTCGCTTGCTGGCTTCATGCACGCCACGTGCAACCAATTCTTTACCCGTGCCCGACTCACCTTCAATAAGAACCGATGCTCTTGATGGCGCGAACTGGCTGATAAGTAGCTTTAGCTGTTTGGTTTTGTCGGAACTGCCGATTAGCTCGGTTTTAATATGACGGCTAACATCGCGCTTCAACGCGTATTGCATTCTTTGGTCTAAGCGTTTGTCCATGCAGCGAAGAACAGCTTGTATCATCTGCTCTAGGTTGAACGGTTTTAGGATGAAGTCAGAAGCGCCAAGCTTCAGTGCCGAGATGGTCATCTCTAAATCGGCATAGCCGGTCATGAAAATCACATCAGCTTTTCGGTCACTGTCGTTAAAGGCTTCTTCCCATTCAATACCAGAACGGCCTGGAAGGTTGATATCGAGAACAATGAGGTCGAAGTGTTCGTTACAACGCAGAACTTCAGCTTCTTCTACTGAACCAGCGCTCGACACCTTGCCAAAGTACTTACCTAGTGCTTTCTTAAGAATTGCCTGCATCCCAATTTCATCATCAACAACCAAGACAGAAAATGCCTGATATTGAGTCAATGTGCTTGAATTGAGATGGGACGTACTTGAACTAGGTAAAGACATAATGATCAGCCGATAGGGAAAGTTGGGACAGAGTGTACCAATTAACCTTTTGATCAACAGGGTCAAAGTGCGACATTTTGTCCTAGCTCATGTTTTGATTCATTTTATAGGGTCAAATGGCGCAGTTTTGTCCGAAATAACAGCAATTTAATGAAATCTGATGCATCATTTATTGGCATTAAGCTTGCTTATAAGGTGATGATTTCTAATTACAAGAATTAGCATCTTATGTACATGCCCTTCCTTGAGCCCTTTAAAACGAAGGCATGTCATTCATTTATAACAGAATGGACATAATAATAATGAAAGCAATTCCCCTAACTATTGCAGCTCTATCTATCGTCAGTTACTCGGCTAGCAGCGCAGAAGACACCACGCATATCAAGCTTGCGACAACGACAAGCACATATCACTCTGGCCTACTGGATTACCTACTGCCTGAATTCGAAAAAGATTCTGGCATTAAAGTAGATGTTCTAGCTGCGGGTACCGGTAAATCTCTTCGCATGGGTGAAAATGGCGATGTAGATTTGGTGATGACTCACGCACCAAAGGCTGAAGCGAACTTTGTTGAAAAAGGCTACGGCGTTTTACCTCGTAAACTGATGTACAACGACTTTGTGATTGTAGGCCCTCAAAGCGACCCAGCAAAAATTGAATCTCAAAAAGCGGTAGCTGATGTGTTCAAAGCAATCGCAACCAACAACGTGACGTTTGTGTCTCGTGGTGACGATTCAGGTACGCACAAGAAAGAGATGGGCATTTGGGCACAGACCAAAATGGAACCAAACTTTGGTGGCTACCGCAGTGTTGGTCAAGGCATGGGCCCTACTCTGAACATGGCGTCTGAAATGCAAGGCTACACCATGACAGACCGTGGCACGTGGTTGGCTTACCAAAACAAACTGGATCTTAAAATCCTTTTCCAAGGCGATAAGAACCTATTTAACCCTTACCAAGTAATCCTTGTTAACCCAGAGCGCTACCCAAGCATTAACTACCAAGCAGCGAAAGTATTCAGTGATTGGTTGGTGAACCCTAAAGGTCAGAAACTGATTAACGACTTTAAACTGCACGGCAAACAGCTGTTTGTAGCCAGCGCAGAGTAGTTTTTCGTCAGCGTAGATTCGTTTATAGCAAGCTGAGAATGGTTTGTTGTAAGTGCTAATTCCAATCAGCACTGCGCTTAACTAATCCGTTAACTGAAGAAATTAACTGAAGCGATTAAAGAAACAATAGCTGGCCAATATAGGCTCAATAATATTGAGTCAGCTATGATTAACATCAGTCATTACCGATAAAGACCTATTATCGATTCATACGAGATACTTCATGACCCTATGGCAAACAACGCTTGATGCATTGAATTTACTAGTCAGTTTTGACCACGAATTGTGGCAAATCGTCGCGGTATCCTTCAGCGTATCTTTGTCCGCCATTTCATTGGTGATTATTCCTGCAATCATCATGGCTTTCATCTTGGCTTATACCGAATTCCCTGGTAAATGGGCGCTGCTGTCGGTGATAAACACCTTACAAGCTATCCCTACCGTGGTTATTGGTTTGCTAATGTACATGATGCTGTCTCGTTCCGGCCCATTAGGTGATTGGCAATTGCTGTTCACTCAAAAGGCGATGATTCTGGGTCAGATGCTGATCTGCTTCCCAATACTAGTTGCTATGATGCACGGTGCGCTGCAAGCCAGTGACCGCCGAGCGGTAGAAACGGCGCGCACTCTTGGAGTTTCAACCACTCGAGTTGCGTGTACCTTGATCTGGGAAACCCGTTTTCCTCTACTTGCAGCTGCCATTGCGGCATTCTCTCGTATCGTAACTGAGGTGGGTTGTTCAATGATGGTCGGTGGCAACATTATGGGAATGACTCGAAATATCCCAACGGCTATTGCTATGGAAAGCCACAAAGGCGCATTCGCTCAAGGTGTCGCGCTAGGCATGGTTTTATTGGCATTGGCATTAGCCCTTAACTTTTTCCTTTCCAGTGTGAGAGGAAAAGGCTATTTAAGAACTTAGGAACGCTGTCATGAGTATAAAAATAACAACGCAGCAAATTTCAATGCGTTACAAAGAGCGTGTTTTGTTCCATATCCCTGAGCTGTCGATCGGCCCTAACGATGCTATTTATCTGAAGGGTGACAACGGTGTTGGCAAAACGACCCTACTTAAAATCTTGTCAGGTTTGATCAAACCAAGCTCTGGCCGTGTTCAATGCCCAACACAAAGTTGGCAACATAACCTGTTTCCTAGACTAAAATTCAAAGACATCATCTATCTCCATCAAACCCCTTACCTATTTGATGGCTCTGTGTACCAAAATGTCGCTTATGGCATTCGCTTTAACAAAGAGAGCCAAAAAGATAAGCGAGCTCAAATAATTAATGCTTTGAGGATGGTAGGTTTAGAAACCCTAGCAGACGAGCACATTTCTGTGTTGTCTGGTGGTGAGCGTCAACGCGTAGCAATGGCAAGAGCTTGGATTCTTAAGCCTTCAATCTTGCTGATGGACGAACCAAGTGCTTCTTTAGACAAAGAATCTATTGAAAGATTGGTGATTATGGCCGAAGATCTTCTTCAGAGAGGCGCGAGTTTAGTCATTACCAGTCACCAAACCAACGCGTTAACCGATTTGTGCAAGAAGCAGTGGTGGATTAAAGACAACACCTTGACCGAATCACCGCTTCTGCAAGTAATTAAAAAGAACAAAGCACAAGAGAATATTTATGCTGCTTCCAACGCAAACTAGTTGGGTTATTTTGGCTGGCGGACAAGCCAGTCGCATGGGCGGAAAAGATAAAGGACTCGTTGAGCTCAACGGTTCCCCGCTTATTCAATACGTTATAGACAAGCTGTCACAACAAGATGTCAGCATCACCATCAATGCGAACCGTAACCTCGACAGTTACCAAGCATTCGCTCCCGTTGTTTCAGATTCCTTCCCTGATTACCCAGGTCCTTTGGGTGGTATTCACGCTGGCCTTAAAAACGCGGCAACAGATTGGGTAGGCTTTGTTCCTTGCGACAGCCCGCAAATCAGTGACGACCTTGTCGAGCGTTTTTGCGCTGCGGTAAAAGAAGACAGCGATATTCTTGTGGCTCACGATGGTGAATATAAACAGCCTGTGTTTACCCTATTTCACAAGCGAGTACTTCCAAAGTTAGAAGCCTTTTTAGAACGTGGCGACCGCAAGATCATCTTGCTGTACAAAGAGTGTGTGACTGAGTACGTCGATTTTAGCGACGCACCAAACTGCTTTGTAAATCTCAATACGCCAGAAGAACTCAACCAATTCGGAACGCTTCAATAATGAAAGATTCAAAACAACGCCCTAACCTGCCTTTATTAGGTTTTGCTGCTTACAGCGGTACAGGCAAAACAACCGTACTTGAAGCGTTACTGCCTTTGCTTACCAGCGCAGGTTTGAAAGTGGGTGTTCTTAAACACGCTCACCACGATTTCGATGTCGATAAGCCGGGTAAAGACAGTTACCGCCTACGTAAAGCGGGCGCTAATCAAATGTTGATCGCTTCGCGTAACCGTCATGTCATGATGACAGAAACGCCAGAAGCCGAAGCAGACTTTGATTATCTGCTTACACGTTTCGATACCAACACGCTGGACTTAATTTTGGTTGAAGGCTGCAAGAACATCGCCTTTCCTAAGATTGAGCTTCACCGAGAAGAAGTGGGCAAACCTTGGCTTTATCCAAACGATGACAACATCATTGCTATCGCAGCGGACAGCAAAGTTGAATCTGACCTGCCACAAATGGCGATCAGCGACTTAGAAGCGATTCGTGATTTCATCATCGACTATGCTCAATCGTTCGACCCTGCTTCGAAAACAAGTAAAGTCGCTTCGTGTGCATCATCAAAAGACAACACGCCAGTTGTCTGTTGTGACTCCTTATCTCCAGCCGGTTTAACGGTAACTCAAGGTCAGCAAAAAATTGTTGATAGCATTGATGCACTAGAGCTGATTGAATCTGTTGCGTTAGAGCAAAGTTATGGTCGTGTATTGGCTGAAGATGTTATCTCGCCAATCAACGTGCCTCAGAACACAAACTCTGCAATGGACGGCTACGCCATTCGTGGTGAAGATTTAGAGCTAGATAGCTACCACGTTGTTGCTGAAGTGATGGCAGGACACAGCTATGATAAAGCCGTTCAACAAGGCGAAGCCGTTAAGATCATGACAGGCGCGCCAATGCCTGAAGGTGTTGATGTGGTTGTGATGCGTGAGCAAGCCGTTCAAGAAGGTGACACAGTTAGCTTCCCAGATGCGAAAATCTCAGTAGGACAAAATATCCGTATGGCGGGCGAAGATCTAGAAATCGGTCAGCCTGTCTTTACTCGTGGCACACGAATCGAAGCACCAGAAATGGGTATGATGGCGTCACTGGGTTTCGGTACCTGCCCTGTTCTGCGTAAAGTGAAAGTGGGCGTGTTCTCGACGGGTGATGAAGTTCAAGCGCCGGGTAGCGAACAAAAACCAAACTCTATCTACGATTCAAACCGTTTTACTATTATCGGAATGCTGCAAAAACTTGGTTGTGACATCGTCGATTACGGCATCATTGAAGATGAAGAACAGAAGATGATGGATGTACTTCACGCGGCTTCTTTAGAAACTGATATGGTTCTGACGTCTGGTGGTGTGTCTGTTGGTGATGCTGACTACATCAAACTTGCGTTGGACAAATTGGGTGAGATTAATTTCTGGCGTATCAACATGCGTCCGGGGCGCCCTCTTGCTTACGGTAAAATTGAAGACAAACCTTTCTTCGGTTTACCGGGCAACCCAGTTGCGGTAATGGTGTCGTTCATTAACTTTGTAGAGCCTGCAATTCGTAAGCTACAAGGTCAAACTAACTGGACACCAGTGAAAGCGAACGCGGTTGCGACGGAGCAATTACGTTCTCGCCAAGGTCGCACTGAGTTCAGCCGTGGTGTGTTCTCAATGAACGAATCTGGTGTGCTTGAAGTGAAGACGACGGGTAAACAAGGCTCAGGTATTCTGCGCTCAATGAGTGAAGCAAACTGCTTAATCGAAATATCACCAGCGGTTGATACGGTCAAAGTCGGTGAGACAGTGACGATCATTCCACTGCAAGGTCGTGTTTGATTCAAAGCTCAAACACCTAAATTGATTTACCAGATCTTTAATTGACTTGGCTGCTTTTCAATTGATTTGGAAGATCTTCGCCAAGACATAGACTAGGTCCCTTATATCGAGGTTTCGATGTTATGGGGCTTTTTGTTCTTTGCGTTTCGTGAAAACAACCTGTTCATTTCCTAAAGACAAATAATTTAAATTACGCTAAACGTTTAGGACGATAATCTTAAGATTTCTTACCATTACCTTGAGCCATGTACGGTTTTTATGTAGAGTGCGCGCAAAGTAATAATTCTATTGGAGAGCATCATGGCTCGTACCATTCTGTATACCTATAAAGACGAAGACAAAGAGTTACTGTTTTCTAAACAAGAACACCGCACGATCCAAGAAGCTGTAGCTGCAGCGGAAGGTATCGATATCTCTGAGTATCTTAAAACTGAGCAACAGCTTGAGTTGATTTCTGATACGAAAGCGGTTCGTAACTACCAAGATAACTACTTCCGTAAGCTTGGCTTTACAAAGCTTACGTTGAAGCAAAAAGACAACCTTGGTGTTGGTAAAAAGAAGAAGTAAGCCCTCTGGCTTTTTTTCTTGATATTTAGCTTCTAGGCTCTAGCTTCAAGCTTTTCGTTTTGGTGTTATTAGTTAAGAGTTAGTAGTTAAGACTTAAGAAACGAAAACACCAAACCATAAAAAATGCCGCAACCTCTTTCGAGATTGCTGCATTTTTATTTATGCTTTTCAACTAGTTCAACGTTAAGTCGCGATTACTTAATGTTAAGGAATGCAGCACCACGAACGCCGCCTGAATCACCGTGTTTCGCTTTGATGATCTTAGGACACTTCGCTACAGACAGAAGGTACTTAGGTACACGCTTTGGCATCTCTTCGTAGATAAGCTCGAAGTTTGAAAGACCGCCACCCAGTGCAACAACATGTGGGTCAAGACCAGTAAACAGGTTCGCGAAACAGATAGCCAATAGTTCCATGAAGCGATCAACGTGCTCAGCCGCTTTTGCTTCGCCTTCGTTGTATGCTTGAATGATCTCAATCGCTTTCTTCTTCTCGCCGTAGTAGTGCTCGTAAATCAACTCAAAGCCACGACCAGATAGGTAGCTGTCTAGACAACCTTTCTTACCACAACCACAGCCTAGTAGTGGCGCGTTGTCGCCAAGGTGGAACCATGCATCAATAGGAAGACGCATATGGCCTAGCTCGCCTGCAACGTGGTTACGTCCAGAGAAAACTTTACCTTCATAAACTAAACCACCACCGAAGCCTGTACCTAGAATTAGGCCAGCCACTGATGGTTCATCTTTAAGTTCATCATCCCATGCTTCTGAAAGTGCAAAACAGTTCGCATCGTTCTCAATTTTTACACTACGACCAATAAGCACTTCTAAGTCTTTACGTAGTGGCTTGCCTGTTGAAGCCGGTACGTTAACAACCAGCATTGTGCCGTCGTCTGCGTTTTCCATGCCAGGAAGACCAAGGCCAATTTTGCCTTCGCAAGAGAATTCGCTATCGTATTTTTTAACCAAGCCAGCAATCGTATCAAGCAGTAATTGATAATCGTCTGTTGGTGTTGGAACACGCTCTGTTGCTACTCGTTCGAGTTTTTCATTGAATGCACCAAACTCAATTTTTGTGCCGCCAACATCGAAGCCGTAATACATGAAATCTCTCCAATTTTTCCCTAAATTCGGGCAAATAAAATTTTTAAATTAAACAACTAAGGAGCATTATCCATAACACTCCCCCTACAAACCGTGATAGATAACAAACTTATCTCGTGTTCGAGTCTGTTTGAACAACAAGTCAGCACAAAGCGGTTAAAGGTTAGAGTGACGTCTCACTTTTACTGTGCTCTATGAAAGCGTTCAGGCTAGGTTTGGTCGGATCTGATTTATAACGCGTCTTACTTAGCATGTAGCTTTCGCGAAATGCTTCAAACCAAAGTTGTAAAGTCTTCGCGCCCTGCTCTTCACCTGCTTGTTTTAATACCAAGCTCGCCACTTCTGCTGTAGATAGATGTTGGTCGTTGTCTGACTTACGCATCATGTATTGAGAAACCGACTCAGGCTCAATCGATAACACAGGTAAATCTTGAAGGTACTCAGAACGTCTAAAGATGCGTCTTGCTTCACGCCAGCTACCATCGATGAAAATCAGCAGCAGCTTTTTATTTGGGTCACGCATTTGTGGTAAGTCTTGCACCACTCGCGTTTTGTCATCGGTGTAGTCTTCAGGGAACACAATGATAGGCTGATACTTGTCGTCTTTCAGTACATCCAACATCTCTGCGTTGGGTTCAGTTCGATGCCAAAGGTAAACATGGCTGTCTTTTACGGTATCCACAATCAATCGGCCGGTGTTACTTGGCTTTAAGATTTCGTTGTCTGACAAGATCAACATGGTCGCGACGTTCGTATCTATGTTTGGTTGATGTTCACAGATACAACTGTCTTGTTTGATTTTGCAATACTCACATCGCACAACTTTACATCCGCGCGCGTTAAACGGTTTGGTAGAAAGAGATAAACGGTGTTGGTACAAACGGTGGAAAGCGTGGATTCTCATGGATAATAACGACAGATAGAACTAGAAAAGTGGCACGATTGTACTTACAGTGGCTTGATAATGATAGAAGGAATTCTTATGCAGGACCCATCGCTACTTCGCCTTGTCTGTTTTATCACCGCTTTCATCTTGTGTGCGTTGTGGGAGTACCGTGCTCCTAGAAAAACACTGACTCAAAACAAGTGGTTTCGTTGGGGCAACAACTTCTCATTGATGGCGGTTAACAGCGTATTGTTGGCAACATTGATCCCCGTAGCAGCGTTTCAAGCGGCTTTGATTGCTGAGCAAAACCAATGGGGCTTGTTTAATAACATTACGCTTCCTTTTGAAATCACCGTGTTTCTCTGTGTCGTGTTGTTAGACCTTGCCATTTACACTCAGCATCTCGTCTTCCACCGTATTCCCCTGCTTTGGAAACTTCATCGTGTTCATCACGCAGATCTGGATATTGACGTAACGACAGGCACACGCTTTCACCCGATTGAGATGATCTTATCGATGCTGATTAAAGTCGCATTGATTTTCGTACTCGGCGTACCGGCTTTAGCGGTGGTGATATTTGAAGTGGTGTTGAATGTGAGTGCGATGTTCAACCATAGTAATGGTCGTTTGCCGTTATGGTTCGATAAGCAATTACGCAAAGTGATTGTCACGCCTGACATGCATCGAGTTCATCACTCTGTGATCGTCAAAGAAACGCATTCGAATTTTGGTTTCTTCTTATCAGTGTGGGACATTTGGTTCAAAACCTATCGCGCTCAACCTAAGCTTGGTCACGACAAGGTAAGCATTGGCGTTCCAGAAATACGCGATGGAAAAGAACAAAGGCTAGATAAGTTGATTACCCAGCCATTTAGATATAATCAGGAAAATAAGAACTAACAAGCTATCCGAAAGTTTTGCTTTATTATTGTGGTTCAGTTTTTAAGTTCTTAAGGCACTAGCAATATTCGCTATTTTTCTGCATCAAACTGGTACTTATGAAGCATAGCTTGTTGGTGGCCCGCGATTTCTGCCACCTGCTCTGAGCTTTCAATCATGGATTCAAGTTGTAACTTAGTATTCTCACCCTGTTCAGAAACACGGGTGATCGAATGTGTTACATCAACCGTTGCACGTGCTTGTTGCTCTGTTGCCACCATGATTTGTTCAACACGTCCTTTAATCTGGCTAACTGCAACCTCTATTTTTTCAAAAGCTTGTTTCACATCGCCACTGGTTTGCAGTGCATTGGCCATTTCACTTCGAGATTCAGTCACAGACGTTCGAGAGCGATCAGCCGCAGCCACCAGCTCATTCATCATATTGCGAATATTGGTGGTTTGTTGAGATGTGCCACTCGCCAATTTGCGTACTTCGTCGGCAACGACAGCAAAGCCGCGACCTTGCTCTCCTGCTCGTGCTGCTTCAATGGCCGCATTCAGTGCTAACAAGTTAGTGTTTTCTGCAATACCGCTGATCATATCGACCATTTCACGAATCTGTTTCACGCGGCCATCAAGGTCGGCCATTGATTCTTCGTTCATGCTTAGTGAATGTTCTAACGCTTGCAAACGTTGCTGGTTCAGCCCAACCACCTGACTACCATTGACTGACTCGTCTTCTGCAACTTGTGCATCGTCATTGGATGCATTTGAAATACGTGCAATTTCACCGATTGACGCTTCAAGTTCAGTGATCGTAGTGATCATATTCTGTAGCGATTCGTTTTGCTCGTTCAAGCTAGAATTAGTTTGCTCTGCAGCGTCGTGGCTTACCTCAGCCGTTTGGTAAAGCGTTTCACAGTTACGAGTCACCAAGCGAACCGAGTCAGCGGTTGAATCGACAACGGTATTCAGTTTCGAGGCAATCACTTGTAACTCTAATGGCCCCACCAATGCACTGTGCTTCGAGAAATCGTGGTTTGCGAGCAAGCTTAATTGCTGAGTAATGTTTTTCAATCCTTTGTTTACCCAGCGGCGCAGTACTAACCATGAGATCACAATGATCACGGCAATCACTAGGCCACTAATAAACAACACACGATCAATGTTGGTGATGGTTTGGGTGACGACCAGTTCGCTTTCGTCAATCAGGTGCGCAGCGGTCGAAGATAGCTGGTTCAATGTATTAATAACGGTATTCGCCAAGGTAATCACTTGGGCTAGGTTCTGCTCTTGCTGCTTAACCAGTTCCAATTTAAGCAGTATTTGTCTAATCACACCTTCTTCTGTAAAGCCTTCTTTTACCATCTCATAAGGTGCAGTAAGGCTTGCGAACTCCGCGATGTCTGGATGCCAATCAGCAAAGTCACTGTAAGCTAAGTTAAGGCCAGCGATTCGGTTTCTCAGTTGACGGTACTCGTCTTGGGCTTTATCGATGTCAGATTGCATCATTAACATCAAGAATGTATTGGCCATTGCTGACGCGCTTGATGTAAACCGGTTCGCAGCGTCACTGGCTTCTGGATTGTCTTCGACTAAAAACGAACTGATACGGTTCATTTCCGGTCCGATAGAGCCGACACCATAACGAAACTCGCCCATTTTACTGTCGATCAGATTCTGTTTACTTTGAATATCAATTTGCGCCAACAGAACCGTATTGGTCATCTGTTGCAGCTGCGCCATATCATCAATAAGGATTTGTTGCTGTTCTAAAGAGATCGCATCAGGAAAAGACTGAGAGATAAAAAGGAGTTCCTCTAGGATTGCGTTACTCTCGGAAGCGAGTTGATCAACGGAGCCTCTTGTTGCGTTAAGCGTGTCTAAATCGGTTGATTGGGTGCTGTAAGTGAGAAGTTTGACTTGTTCTAATACGCTTTGCGTTAATTCTGCGTTGTGAAGTGCGAGTGGTAACGCCTGTTCCGATAGCGTATCGAAATACCCTCCTACTCGCTCAACCCCTCTTATACTGACCATAGATAAAAAGCTGACAAGTAACAGAATGGAAATAAAGACCGCACTAACGGTTTGAATGAGCGAGAATGTATAACGTGAGGGTTTTATTGATAAATTTGTGTCGGGCATGTGAAATCCAGTTTGACTACGAAAAGAGATATCCTTAAGTTAGTCCGTATACTAGAAGTCCTTGATGACGTTTTTATTTCATTTTTTTTTCAGAAGAGTTACATATGAAATTCAGAAAAATGCTTGCAGTTACAATAACTTTCGCAACATTAGCCGCATGTAGCTCGACCCCGTCTCCTTCTCAGCTTAGTCAAACCGCACAGAAACCTTTATCAAAGTCAGAACAATTGACTAAAAATGCTTATATGAGCGTGTATGAGCAGTGGAAAGGCGTGCCCTACCATTTCGGTGGAACCTCATTTAGAGGTGTAGATTGCTCTGCTTTTGTGCAGATTGCCGTCCAAAATGCGACCCAACAAGCCCTACCAAGAACCACAAAAGACCAGAGCCAAAAGGGAAAAGAAATTGCGTATGAACAGGCAACGAGTGGTGACTTAGTGTTTTTTAAGACATCGATGACAGTGCGACACGTGGGAGTTTACCTAGGAAATAATCAATTCCTACATGCTTCTACATCGAAAGGGGTGATTATATCGAGGCTGGACAACCCTTATTGGGCTTCCAAGTTTTGGCACTTCAGGCGTTTATAGCAGTTCAAGAGATTCACCGCTGAACGACATAACATCAAATGTTACGGCTTAAACGCCCTTTACTATTTTAGATTGATACGCGAATAGTTAGTCGTATTTAGCGACAGCCGTATCAAACAAGTTTTTCACTAACGCGATGTACTCGTCTAGGAATACGATCTGTTCGTTAGTCGCCTTCTTAGCCCACACACCGGCTAATACTTCACCTAAATCTGCAACAACGGCGTCTGCTTCTTTCAGCAGTTGAAAACGTACACTGGCGTGCAGTTCAGGGTTTTGTTCGAAGATAGCCATGATGTTCGTTGAAATCATGTCTGTAATAATGTCTTCGACACTTTCATTTCCTGTATCACCATTACCATTGGTAAATACATCTAGGTTGAATGATAGGTGCTCGATTAAAGCTAGATAGCCATCGGTTTCTACAACCACAATAAATCTCCGTTTTAAGCTCTTAAGCAGATTAACACGTTCTAAGCTAATACTATGTAAATGAAGTCATTTGTCATCATTTTATTGCTAAAAGTAATATTAAAATAATCTTTGCTAGCATTTAAGCTCAAAATTGAATCAATCTACAAACAAAGCAGAGAAATAAGACTTAACAACGGTTTCAAGTGCCATCTTGATGGGCACTCACCCCGCGTTTCACACGACGCAATTTCTGGACTATTAGGGCGTGTTGATCTTTCGAGCTGATTTTTGCAGCGAGTTGCTGGGTATTTATGCAAGGCAGAGGCTTCGATGTGTAGCTAGCCTACATGAGAAGCCGATAACGTAGTAGAAATGACCAGCAAACGCTGCCCAAAGGGTTCGGCTAAAAGCGTTTTACTCTTTGTTGAGGGAGATTTGCTTAGAATGACTAGGCTACTTCCCCCTCGCCGCGATTAATACGCTTTTATCTCGAACAAAATTTAACCACGAAAGGTCAACACGCCCTAGTAATAGCTAAAATTTAAGCGTAGACAATAGCAACCCACCTGTGATTTTCTAGTGAACGACCTCTAATTCGATGTCGAATGTGAAGCTAGTTCCAAACTGATACTCATTGCCATGCAACATTTTTTGTCGATTAATCAAAGGCATTGAATCAGTGTCAGTTCACAAATCCGCTAATTGATTCATATTGATATGAATTAGAGCTGAGAACATTGACCAGTACGTCTATAAATTACTCAGATTTATCCTAAACTATTGCTATTAAGCGATAGTATTTCAAATCAACAGTTCTGTGAGGATTTCCTATGTGGCAGGCCATTTCTCAACAGCTTTCAGATACGCTTTTGTTCAACTTTCAGATTACTGAACGCACGAAAGTCTCTGGTGGTGACATTAACGATTGCTATATGATCAGTGATGGTAATGAACGTTACTTTGTTAAAGTGAATCAGCGTGAATTTCTACCCAAGTTTGAAATTGAAGCTGAGAATCTGCGTTTATTAAGAAATACTTCCACCGTGTATGTGCCCGAGCTTGTTCTTATTGGGAAAACCAAAGAATGCTCGTTCATTATCCTCAATTACTTACCAACTAAACCACTAGAAACCGGCAACAACAGTTTCGATTTTGGTGTTCAACTCGCCCAGCTGCACCAATGGGGAGAGCAAAAAGAGTTTGGTTGCGATCAAGACAACTACATCGGCAGTACCCTTCAGCCTAATCCGTGGCATAAAAAATGGGGACGCTTTTTCTCAGAGCAACGCATCGGTTTCCAACTTCAATTGTTGAAAGAGAAAGGCATTGAGTTTGGTGACATCGACGATATTGTCGATGTGGTGAATATGCGACTTGCAGGCCACAACCCTCGCCCTTCTTTGCTTCATGGTGATCTTTGGAATGGTAACGTTGCTAACTCTGCGTTTGGCCCAATTTGTTACGACCCTGCTTGTTACTGGGGTGACCATGAGTGTGATTTGGCGTTAACCGAATTGTTCGAAGGTTTCCCTAAAGAGTTTTATGAAGGTTACCAAAGCATCATGCCGCTCGACGTTGGCTATACTGATCGAAAAGATATTTATAACTTGTACCATCTTCTCAATCACTGTAATCAATTTGGCGGTCATTACTTGGCACAAACCGAAGCGTGTATTCAGAAGATTCAAGCCGTTTAATACCAATTACAGCTGTTTATAAGCGAATACGATTGGTATCAGTTACAGTGAGGAGAATTTGCAATGCATAAATACACAGAGAAACATGTCTCCTGTCCGCATTGTGGACACGGTATCAACATCACGCTTGATGCATCTAATGGTAGCCAAGACTTTTATGACGATTGTCCAGCGTGTTGCAATGCCATTCATTTGGATATGCAGGTCGACGAGGTAAGAGACAGAATCAACCTTTCGATTGATGCCGATGACGAACAAGTATTCTGACAATCAGTTTCTCGTTTAAACCACGATCAAAGAAGAGCACTTCATGTGCTCTTTTTTAATTTGGTCATCGGTGTGATATTATCGATACAAATTCAATGACTTACTGGCTTTTTTGGCTCGCTAATACTCGCTCTACAGTATCAACAATTGCCTGTGTTTGAGGATCGAACTCAATGTTTACTTGATCGCCGACTTCACGGCCGCCAAACAGAGTACGATTCAGCGTTTCTGGGATCAGGTGAACAGAGAAACGGTTATCTTCCACTTCGCCAATCGTCAATGAACAACCATCCACGCCAATATAACCTTTGCTCAACACGTACTTCATCGATTCTTCTGGTAGTTCGAACCAAAGTGTACGGTTGTTTTCTGTTTTAATCACATCGACTAGGTTAGCCATCAAAGTAATGTGGCCCGACATGCTGTGCCCGCCAATTTCGTCACCAAACTTTGCTGCACGCTCAACATTCACTTTGTCACCAACATTCAATTGGCCTAAGTTCGTCAATCGCAATGTCGCTTGCATTAAATCAAAAGCAATCTGGTTACCTGAAATTTCCGTTACCGTTAAGCAACAACCGTTATGAGCTACTGAAGCACCAATGGCTAATCCTTCAACCATTTCGTCACTTAACTCAATGGTATGCGTTTGAAACGACTCTTTTTTGTTGATAGCAACGAGTGTTGCCATGCCTTGAACGATACCTGTAAACATAAGATTCCTATTTATCATTCTAATAACAGTTTTTCATAGCAGTTATTGTGACATTTCTTTATGATTCGTCCAGTGGAAGCTTAAGATCATTGTCTCTGATTCCTTCAGAATGTCCTTTCCTACACTATTATTCTAATTTTCCCTCTTATTTGGAGTTGTTTGTGCATCGTTACAAAGAAGAATCCTCGAATCTAATCAAGCTTGCGACTCCAGTATTGATCGCATCCGTTGCACAAACTGGAATGGGTTTTGTTGATACCGTAATGGCCGGTGGCGTAAGTGCTATCGATATGGCGGCGGTTTCGATTGCAGCAAGTATCTGGCTACCATCAATCCTATTTGGTGTTGGCCTATTGATGGCGTTGGTTCCTGTCGTTGCACAACTGAATGGTTCTGGTCGACAAGTAAAAATTCCATTTGAAATTCAACAAGGCGCATTTTTAGCGCTCGTCATCTCCCTTCCAATCATTGGCGTACTTTTTCAGACACAATTGATATTGGAGTGGATGGACATTGAACAACTCATGGCAGAAAAAACCATCGGTTATATGAATGCGGTGATGTTTGCTGTACCCGCTTTCTTGCTGTTCCAAACCTTGAGAAGCTTTACCGATGGTATGTCTCTAACTAAGCCTGCAATGGTGATTGGTTTTATTGGCTTGCTATTAAACATCCCGCTTAACTGGATGTTCGTATACGGAAAGCTTGGTGCTCCTGCATTGGGTGGTGTTGGCTGTGGCGTTGCAACGGCTATCGTATATTGGGTGATGTTTGCATTGCTGTTCGCTTACGTTTTAACTTCAAAACGTTTAGCGAAAATCAACATCTTCGGTACGTTCCATAAGCCGCAACTTAAAGCTCAAATTCGCTTGTTTAGACTTGGTTTCCCAGTCGCAGCCGCTATCTTCTTCGAGGTAACCTTGTTTGCGGTTGTTTCCTTGTTGGTTGCCCCACTTGGCTCATTGATTGTTGCCGCGCACCAAGTCGCGATCAACTTCTCTTCACTGGTCTTTATGATTCCAATGAGTATTGGTGCCGCCGTGAGTATTCGTGTCGGCCATAAGTTGGGTGAAAACAATACCGAAGGTGCGAAGATCGCGACACACGTGGGTATCATTGTTGGTTTAGTGACTGCATTGATGACAGCGGCGTTGACGGCAATTTTCAGAGAGCAGGTTTCATTGCTGTACACAGAGAATACCGCGGTAATCACGGTTGCAATGCAATTGCTTTTGTTCGCGGCGGTTTATCAATGTACCGACGCCATCCAAGTTATCGCCGCAGGTGCTTTGCGGGGCTACAAAGACATGCGTTCGATCTTCAACATTACCTTTGTGGCTTACTGGTTGCTTGGTCTTCCTATTGGCTACATCTTAGGTATGACAGATTGGATTGTTGAGCCTATGGGGGCACACGGTTTCTGGGTTGGCTTCATAATTGGTCTATCTTCAGCAGCGACTATGCTTGGTATGCGCCTTCATTGGATGCATAAACAAAGTGATGAAGTACAACTGGAGTTCAGCTCTCGATAATCTAGCTAGCAACAATTGTTATAACTAGCATTCGTGTAACCCGCTAAGACATAAAACAAAAAAGAGCTCTGATTTTCAGGGCTCTTTTGCTTTCTAACTTATTGAAATCAGATAATTTAGCGACTCAATAGTCACTCTTCTCTCTAACAAACCTTGCGAACTTTGGTTTACCGTTTTGAGTAAGGCCGTTGTAGCGAAAAGTAATACGGCTGCCAATCTCGGGTGGCGACAATCTCATTTTGTCACTGAACCCGCTGCCAATGTAAAACTCTACGCCCTGTTCGTTGCGAACTAAGATGGAACCCATCATTCCTTTGTATTTGCCCGTTCCGGTTTTATAACCAATCACTGTCGCTTCAGCATCATGGTGCCTTTTGAGTTTTAATAAGTCATTGCTACGACCAGCTTGATAGCGGCTCGTGATCTTGCGAAGCATCAAACCCTCGCCGTGTCGCTCATCTACATTGTCAAGCTCGTGAAACAACGTTTCTTCACTCTTAATGGGAGAGTGTTCAACATAACCGATGTGTGACTCATCGATCACGCTCACCCAATGCAATATGTTGTAATAACGCTTTTGGTAATCTCCGGCAGCACCTGGCATATCGAAGAGCATGAAGTCGATCTGTCGCCAAGCGGTATCGCTAGGTATGTGGTCTAACACTGTTGATTGAACAAGATGAAATTTCCCTCGTCCAGCCCACAACTCTCCTTCTAAGTGCACTTCTGGCAAGCTCTCCGTAAACCACTTTGGTGCGTAAATTCGATTACCATTTCTTGTATAAAGATGCTTTCCATCCCATAAGGCTCGGATACCATCGAGTTTCTCACTCGTCCAATACTCAGAGACGTCTATTCCCTGTTTATAGGTATTGGCTAATACTAACTGTTCAGGTGGTAAATAAGATGAGTGAGAAGGCAATGAAAATGCCCAGAGTGTAGCAACTGCCAATTTGGTTAATCTCATCATCTGCTCCCTATTCGCTCACTGTCTAGATTTGCTCTTTACTCGAGTACTTTTTCCTCAAAGTATTTTTATCCTATGTGGTATCTCGTTAAGGTACGTGAGATTTCATTAGAGATGCGATCCAATCTTCAGTCTTATTTAACTTAACGTTTCATTCGCAATGTCAATCAATTGTGACTCTCAAAAATTCATTCATTTTTAATTCTCATATTGAGAAGTGGCGTTTCTCAATATGACACCCTTCTAAGCTAAAACTCTAACTTATTGAAAATAAACAACATAAAAGTTGGCACATTCAGTGCAATTGTAAAATCATGCATTCAAGGAGATATCATTATGGAATTACGCAAAATTGAGCTAAACACAACAACGCTGACTCTTTCTATTTTCGGTGACTTAGACGCAGCTGGCAGCCGCCACGCACAGACAGATATTGATGATGTGATTTCAAATTATGGTCACAAAGAGATTGAAGTGGACTTCCGTAAAGTGCAGTTTTTAGACTCTTCAGGCATAGGCGCCATTGTTTATATGTTCAAACGCCTAACTGAACGTGAAAGAAACATGCGCTTGGAAAATGTATCAGGTCAGCCATTAGAGATTATGAATCTGCTGCGTATTGGCCACGCTATCCCTGTTAACTCAAAAAATCCTACCAATTCATGAAGATCCACTAAGCTAGAAGTAAGTAAAAATAATAATAAAAAGAAAAACAAAGGACGTTGGCATGAAAAAAATTAAAAACTATATAGCCCTTTCTCTGTCTGTCCTAGTTCTAGGTTGCACGAGTTACCCGGAACAAGGTACAGGGGGAATGGCTGAAAGTTACGATTCTATCAACTACCAAAACTCAGACTTCTCTCCTGTCATGCCCGATGAGCCGCTTGGTCCTGAACACGGACTGCGTTTTGATTGGCAACTAGCAAAACTGCATTTAGATGCCTTAATCCAAGAAGGAGCACGCTGGTGCTTCCCCGCTGCTGTTGTTCAAGCCATTCAAAAACAAAACCGAATCGCACGAGAACTGCAAGGCGGTTTGTTATTGGATGCAGCCAACGACCTTGTTATCCAAAGAAAACGTCTTAACGAACTTGAAGTCCAACTCGACTATGTTACGTCGCAAGCACGCTGTGAACCGCCAAAAAATGAAAACCAATTCCGTATGCAGTTGTCTGTGATTGAACAGCTGTATGACCTGTTAAATGTTGATAACCAATTTGCGCAAGACTCTACCGAAGTGAATCCTAAGTACATGGGGAAACTGGCTGAAGCGTCTTACATTCTAAAAGAAAACAAATCGTTAGACTTAATTGTAACCGGACACGCAGATGCGACTGGCACTGAAGAGTACAACGATAAGCTAGCACTTGGGCGAGCAAAGCAGGTCGAACGTTACCTAACCATCTTTGGCCTTAGCCCACAACGAATCAAGGCTGTGTCTGTGGGTGAAACAGTACCGCTTTTTGAAGGTGAAACCGCAGGTACCCTACTAACTAACCGCCGAGTGAGCATTGAAATTATCTCGCCTAAGAACGCAGCGAAGATGGGAGGTGCACTATGAAAACACTAATTACTTTTTTCATCACAGTCTCTCTTTTCTTCGTGCACTTCGTTCAAGCTAATGATGAGTTTTCAGATGCTGTGCAAGTCGGTGACCTTATACAAGTCAATTTACCCGGCGAAAGCAGCCTAAACACTGGCTTTCAAGTCGATAAACGTGGACGTATCACTCTTCCAGAAGTGGGGACAGTATTCGTTGCGGGGTACGATACTGAGCAGCTAAACAAAGTTGTCCTAGAGGCTCTGGCTACGGCTTATAAAGATCTGTCGAGTGCATCTGTATATGTGAAAGAGCAGCAAATCATCATTTATGTTCAAGGTTATGTACAACAGCCAGGCGAATACACGCTTGCGTTAGGTTCTAGTATCCAAATGGCGTTGTATGCGGCTGGCGGTTTACGTCCGGGGGCACAACTCGACAAGCTGATCTTAAAACGTGGTGCCGACAAAAAAGAGTTCAACTACAAACGTTTTCTAGATTCCGGTGACGAAGCTAACCTACCGACCCTGCAATCGTTAGACTCTCTGTTTGTTCCAGCGTCTCCACTAGTAGGCAACATCGAGCAAGAGTTTGATGCAGCAAAACTTGCTAACTCTGGTGACAGTGCCGATTCTCGCAACGCCATCAAGGTGTTTGGTGAGGTGAACGCACCCGGCTCGTTTACTTACAAAGAAAACACTGACCTAGTTGATGTGCTGATGCGCTCTGGAGGCGTAACCCGTTATGCCAGTGTCGAGCAAATTCGCGTCATTTCGAACAACACACCCACTCTGTTCAACCTTAAGCGCTACCTGGATTCTGGCGATGAAAGCTTGTTGCCAACTCTGCAACCCGGCTCAACCATTTTTGTTCCGAAACAAGAAGAAGAGATTAAATCGGGGGCGAACATGGTTTACGTAATGGGTGAAGTTGCTGCTCCCGGCGCTTTCGAAGGCAAACGCGATGCGACCTTCATGGACATCCTTGCGAACGCAGGCGGCCCAACTCGATTCGCAGAGTCACGACAAATCCGAGTAATTAAAGCGGATGGCAGAGTGCTTAAGTTTGACTTAGCGGCTTACACAGAAGGCCTACCGAACTCTAACCCACCGAGCATAAAAGCGGGTGACGCGATTTTCGTTCCTGAGAAAACCGACATGAATGAGAAGTCTTGGTTGAAGATTACCCCAGACAGAGCGGTTAATGTTATTGGTGAGGTAAACCGACCTGGCCGTATTGAATGGTCAGATGAAATGAACTTCATGGGACTATTGGCTCACGTTGGTGGCCCTACGCTACGTGCTGACACCTCGAAAATTGAAGTTGTGACGGGTAGAAAATTAGTTGTGTTTAACCTAGATGATTTTATCCGTAATGGTGCACCACGAGACCAAATGCCTCAAATTCGCGCGGGTTCTATTGTGCGTGTTCACGACTTACCACAAGATCCTTCAGACAATAAATCACAATGGGTTCGTCAAAGCTCTGATGCTTCGATTTACATCTTCGGACAAGTGAATGCACCTGGTCGCTACCGTTTCACCAAAGATATGCACTTTCTAGATATCTTGTCAGCAGCCGATGGCCCAACTAAAGATGCCGACATACACAATGTTCGTGTGACACACCGTGATAAAACCTACTCTCAAGTCAGTAAACTAAACCTATCACTGTACTTCGAAACGGGTGATGAATCATTGCTGCCAAACGTTACCACTGGCGACACCATCTACATTCCTGAGAAAGGCAAAAACTGGTTAGATACACCGAAAGAAGAAACGGTTCGAGTACTGGGTGCAATCAACAACCCGGGTCGTTACGTGTTTAACGACAACATGACCATCTTAGATATCTTGGCAGAGGCTGCAGGCCCTACTGACAATGCTTACGTAGAGAAAATTACTATTGTGAACATGTCTTGTTGCCAAGGCCAAGCTCGAACCTTCGACCTTGTAGAGTTCAGTAAAACGGCGAACATCTACAACCTACCAGTGTTACGTGCAGGTGATACGATTTACATCCCAGACCGTCGCGAAAGCTTTATAGAGAAAGCCCGCGTAGGCTTAGATGACATCCTGCGTATTACGACCACCATCGTGTTAATAGGAGCATTATGATGACTATTTCAGCAACGCATGCCGAAGTTGAACAACTGTACTTAGCTTCTGAACTGAATGGGCAACGCTCAATCTGTGTGACGGCTTGCCATTCAGGTGACGGCGTAACATCTATCGCAACAGCATTAGCCGAACGCTTCTTGTTAGCGGGTCACTCTACCTTGTATGTTGACCTCAACCTTTTCAACTCTGCGTTTAAGAACTTGCATATGCTTGAAGAAGAACACACAGCGCAGCTTATTGAGCACGTAGAATCTCAACGAACGTTTATTGGTGTCCCTGCTCCACAAGTTACATCAACTCAGTTAGCTTACAAAGATCCAGCGACGCTTAAAAAAGCGGTGACCCAGTGGTTAAGTAAATACGACCGTGTCGTCATTGATACGTCGCCACTACTTAATATCAACAAAGGTAATATTCCTGCTCAATCTGTGGCGAGCGCGTGTGATTGTGCGTTAATTGTCGTTGCTTATGGTGAAACGTCGAGTCATCACCTAGAGCAAGCTAAGAAGCTTCTCGATGCACAAAGCATTTCACTGATGGGTTGTGTGATGAACATGAAGAGCAACCCAAGCTTCGCTCAAGAGCTGATTCGACAAATTAATCGAATGAAGTTTCTGCCGTCTAAGCTTCGTGACCGCCTAGCCAACAAGCTTTATCAAAATGAGTTTTTGAATCTACCTATGTAGCATCCCCTATAAGGTATGGCAGCTGTCATTTTAAAAATGACAGCCTCCACTCTGATTGGCTTTAGAAGCAATTCCCGCTCTGTCTGAATAAATCTTAGTTTGTTATTTTTGACGAAATTAATGCTAAAAATAAGATTTTTAAGAACATTCAACGCATTTCACACACGCCAACTATGGTCTTACCACCTTCAACTCCCTTCAAAGATCAACAGCCCAAGCCTAACTTTCGCGGTAATGTGACACAGACTGTTAAAGCGCCATGTAAATCGCATCAAAGATGGAATTCGTACGATTATTCCCTAAGATTATAAATAGAGGTGGTTTTTGACGAATTTGTAATAGTTTGACAAAGTTATCCGATGGCTGTGAAACACAGTGGATAAATCAAGCAAATCACACTTTATGCTTTGTTGGTTTAGCTACTCATACTCCCGTCGTCCCTCCTTCTGCTCAAATGGTTCAAATACACGGAAAGGATCACCATCGAGCAATTTAGTTAATCAACAGACCTTGATTAGCTTGGTTGTATTATTAAAGAGAAAGGAAACTCAATATGAAATACAAGTTAAGCTCCGTATTTTTGTTAGTTGCAGCAGCCAGTGGTCATGCTAACGCTGGAGAATGTGGCAGCGTAACAATCGCAGACATGAACTGGAACTCTGCAACTTTAATCGCCAACATTGACCAATTTATCCTAGAACACGGATACGGTTGTGATGCTGAACTTATCCCTGGCGACACAATGCCAACCGGCACGTCGATGATTGAGAAAGGCCAACCGGATGTTGCACCAGAACTTTGGAGTAACAGCCTAAAAGATGCCCTTGATAAAGGTGTTGAAGAAAAACGTCTTCGCTACGCAGGTAAAGCACTTGTGAATGGTGGTGAAGAAGGTTTTTGGGTTCCAGCCTACCTCGTTAAACAAAACCCAGAAATGGCAACTATTGAAGGTGTACGTAAAAACGCATCTTTGTTTAAGCACCCTGAAGACCCAGATACATCCGCATTTTACAGCTGCCCAGCAGGTTGGAACTGTCAAATCAGTGCCGCTAACTTGTTTGACGCACTTAACCTAGAAGACAGTGGCTTTACTATTGTTGACCCAGGCTCGAGTGCCGGTTTATCTGGTTCTATCGCGAAAGCTTACGAACGTGAAGAAGCTTGGTTTGGTTACTACTGGGCACCGACTGCGGTTCTTGGTAAGTACGACATGGTGAAAGTTGACTTTGGCAGTGGCGTTGATAAAGAAGAGTTCATCAACTGTACAACTCAAGAAGGCTGTGAATCACCAAAAGCGACCATGTACCCGCCTTCACCGGTTCACACTATTACCACTGAAAGCTTTGCGTCACGTGCACCTGAAGCGTATGACTACTTTACTAAACGTGGTTTTACCAACGACAAAATGAACTCGCTGCTTGCTTGGATGGAAGACAACCAAGCCGATGGTGAAGAAGCGAGTATACATTTCTTAAGCGAATACCCAGAAGTATGGCACCCATGGGTTTCAGACGAAGTCGCTAAGAAAATCGAAGCTGAGCTGTAATTGCTAGATTTTAAAACTAGCTATATTTCAGCAAAAACTAGACTTCACTAAAACGGAAATAACGTCGCTATACTTGATGTTATTCATAATTCGGAACCTTGTTCTTACTCATATTCAACGAATGGTAAGGACAGGTTACTCCGAACTATAAGGATATAAAATGGCCGACAGCAATTGGTTATCAAGCTTTCCAGAGATGGAACGCTCTGATTTACGAGCAATAAAAAAAGCACTAGATGGTGCTTACCGTGAATTTTCCCGTGAATACGGCGAAACGATTGAATCATTATTTGACCCTCTTCTCTCTTTCCTTGTTTGGTTTGAAAAACTCCTCATTTCTACTCCATGGCTGATCGTTCTTGGTGTGTGTACCGCATTGGTGTACGCCGCGAGCCGATCATGGAAACTGGCATTAGGTTGTGTCGTTTCACTACTTCTCATTGGTTACTTTGGAATGTGGGAAGATACCATGCGGACACTGAGTATCATCACTGTGTGTACCTTAGTCTCGATTTTCCTCGGTATCCCGATTGGCATTGCGATGGCACGTTCTAATCGTGTGCAATCCGTCGTGACCCCGTTACTCGATATCATGCAGACCATGCCTGCATTCGTTTACTTGATCCCAGTGGTTATGCTGCTTGGTATTGGTAAAATCCCAGGCCTAATCGCGGTAGTCATCTACGCAATCCCTCCTGTAATTCGCCTAACTAACTTAGGTATCCGCTTGGTTGATAAAGAAGTGTTAGAAGCGGCAACCGCATTCGGTGCAAGCAAGAAACAGCGTTTGTGGGGTGTTCAATTACCGCTAGCCATGCCAACGATTATGGCGGGCATCAACCAAACTATCATGATGGCACTGTCGATGGTGGTCATTGCATCTATGATTGGTGTTAAGGGCTTGGGCCAACCGGTTCTTAAGTCCATAACCAACCAATACTTCACTTTGGGCTTGATGAACGGTTTTGCCATCGTGGCACTTGCGATCCTATTTGATCGAGCTTCACAGGCTTATGCGCAACGAACCAATGCGCACCTAGGAGGATTCAAACATGACTAAACCATTAATCGAAATTAGTGGCCTGTTTAAAGTGTTTGGCCCTAAGCCACAGTCGGTGATGAACCGAGTTAAGAACGGTGAACACAAAGACGAGATTCTTGCAGATACTGGCCATACGGTTGGCTTGAAAGAGATTAACCTTGAAATCAATCGTGGTGAAATATTCGTTATCATGGGCCTTTCAGGTTCTGGTAAGTCGACTTTGATTCGACACTTCAACCGTTTGATTGACCCAACTGAAGGTAAGATCACAGTTGAAGGCATTGATGTCATGAGCCTCAACACTAAAGAACTGGAAGAGTTCCGCCGTCATAAAATGTCGATGGTATTCCAGCGCTTTGGCCTAATGCCTCACCGAACTGTGGTCGAAAACGTTGCATACGGATTGGAAGTTCAAGGCATCAAGAAAGAAGAGCGTTTAGCGAAAGCCAACGAGTGGTTAGAGACTGTGGGGTTGAAAGGTTACGGTAATCAGTACCCTGCTCAACTTTCTGGTGGTCAACAACAACGTGTCGGCTTATCACGCGCTCTGTGTACCAACGCTGAAATCTTGCTGATGGATGAAGCCTTCTCGGCTCTCGACCCTTTGATTCGTAGCGAAATGCAGGACCAACTTATCGAGCTTCAAGAAAAGCTTCATAAGACGATTGTTTTTATCACCCATGACTTGGACGAAGCTCTGCGTTTAGGTGACCGAATCGCAATCCTTAAAGACGGTGAGTTAGTACAACAAGGCACACCACATGAGATTCTTTTGAACCCTGCCGATGATTACGTGGAAGCGTTCGTGAAAGACGTTAACCGTGCGCGAGCATTGACTGTAGAAACAGTGATGCAACCTCCTCTATACCGAATCACATCAGAAACCATTGAAGGCGCGCTAGCGCAAATGAAGATGCTTAAGCACGATTACGCATACCACGTAACTGATGATGGTTATCAAGGGCTTGTGACCAAAGAGAGCCTGCAAGATGCGGTAGAAGATTCAACGGTGCACGACTTCAGCGATGAGATATATGAAGAAGTGCCAGCAGTTCTGCCTGATGCGGTGATTGAAGAGGTACTGCCAGACACCATGTCTTGTGACTACTCTCTTCCTGTTGTCGATGAGGAAGGTAATCTTAAAGGTGAACTTGAGAGAAGTGCTGTAGCAGATATCTTCTCTGAAAATAGCGAGGAAGATGTAGAACCTTCCCCAAAGCCAAAGATTGGTAAAGCTTCTTAGCTTACAGGCTATGTTAATTAATTAGCCTAGATTCAATTCTTAGCTTAACAAGGTACTACTCACAAACTTAACCTAGGCCACTGTATTGATTTGATGCAGCGGCCTTTTGTTTTGTTCAACCTTTACCTTATACCGGCCCTCTGTACAAGTCGCCAGCTAGACACTTAAGTGCATATTTCATAAGTAAATACACATGAAATCAACTCGTTACATCCATAGCTTGAGCGTAATACAACGCCCCTCAACACGATTATATGCGATAGTTTTTAAGGCAAGCAGTTGAAATTATTCTAGAAAATGACTAAAACTTAATAGTACCTATGGATATTAAGCTCAAGCAGACGTATTGGATTACGACTTAACAAAAGGACTTCGTTTGATGAATTCGACTTTAACGTCAGACACACCTCAAAATGTAACTAACCAAGTAGACCTCGAGCTTGTTGATGAAAGCGTTCTGGAGCAAATGATTCGAGACACCAGTGCGGACATCATCCCCATATTAATCGACCATTACGTGGCAGAATCACAAACTCGCTTAGTGGCGATCAGAGAAGCAACAAGCAATCGAGACGCTCAAACACTCGAATTTGAAGTACATACTCTCGGCAGCACTGCGCTTTCGTTAGGTAACCGTCCATTGGGCGAGTTATCACGTGCTTTAGAGCAACAATGTTTAGAACAGCAACACGACGAAGCGTTTCTTCGAATTGATGAGTTGCTCGAACTTGCAGACCGCTCAATCAAAGCCCTACTTGAACGAAAAGAAGTGGGATTCAGCTGATCGTTTTCTCACAGCTCATGTATCTATTCACAGCGCACTCCCACAACACAAAGTGATATTAAGAGATTGCATGCGGTAGATAACAATTACATTCGAATCGTATTGATGGTTACATGTCACTATGTTATTGATTGGTTAGGATAAAGTTTCAAAAGGAATACACAATGCGCCCTAAAGTATTGTTAGTTGAAGACTCCACCTCCCTCGCCGTACTGTACAAACAGTACGTTAAAGACGAACCCTACGACATATTTCATGTCGAGACAGGTGCGGAGGCCAAAACATTTATTGAAAGACATTCTCCACAGCTAGTTATTCTAGATTTGAAACTGCCCGATATGCCGGGAGAAGAAGTTTTAGACTGGATCAGCGAAAACGATATTCCAACAGCTGTTATCATCGCAACGGCGCACGGCTCTGTGAATATCGCCGTAGACCTCATTCAGCGCGGTGCGGAAGACTTTTTAGAAAAACCCATTCAAGCTGATCGCCTGAAAACGTCGGTTAATCTTCACTTGCGTAGAGCTAAGCTCGAAAACCTTGTTGACGACATTCAAACCAAATTCGATCGTGACCGTTTTCATAACTTCATTGGTTCGTGCTTACCAATGCAAGCCGTCTACAAGATCATTGATTCTGTCGCGCCAACCACTGCCAGCGTGTTTATTAACGGCGAGAGTGGTACGGGTAAAGAAGTGTGTGCAGAAGCGATCCACCAAGAGAGTCAACGTAACGGTAAGCCCTTCGTTGCCATTAACTGTGGCGCTATTCCTCGTGACCTAATGGAGAGTGAAATCTTCGGTCACGTCAAAGGAGCGTTTACTGGTGCGACAACCGACCGTAAAGGTGCAGCAATGCAAGCGCATGGCGGTACCCTATTTCTCGATGAGCTTTGTGAAATGGAACTGGAGATGCAAAAGAAGCTCCTTAGATTTTTGCAAACCGGTACGTTTACTCCACTCGGTGGCAACCGCGAGATTAAAGTTGATGTCAGAATTATCTGTGCGACAAACCGCGATCCACTGGTTGAGGTAGAAGAAGGACGCTTTAGAGAAGACCTTTACTATCGTGTTCACGTTGTGCCAATCGAGATGCCACCGCTTCGTGAAAGAGGAGGTGACATTATCACTCTGTCGAATCACTTCTTGAAGCTGTACGCGAAACAAGACAAGAAGAAATTCAAATCTATCGACAAAGAAACTCAAGCGCTTCTTAAACGCTACACGTGGCCAGGTAATGTTCGTCAATTGCAAAACATCATCCGTAACATCGTGGTGTTGAACAATGAAACAAGCGTGACCAAAGACATGTTGCCTCCGCCAATTAATAAAGCGGAAAGCACAAAGCCAAAGAGTGTGACACCGATACGAAACGTCGCGCCAGTAGCTGTCAATGCCCCTGCTCCTGTAGCCGAAACTAAACTGCCGCCTATCACACCCGAAGAGTTGGAACAGACACCTCAAGTACAAAGCGAACCAATGACACCTGCGTTTACAACCACCGAAGGTGCTATTCGCCCAATGTGGCAGATTGAACGTGAAGCCATTCAATATGCTATTAATCATTGCGATGGTAACGTGTTGAATGCAGCCGTGTTGTTGGAACTCAGTCCTTCTACGGTTTATCGTAAGAAACAGGCTTGGGAATCGGAAGATGAGTACAATCAAGCCTAACCTTGAAGGGCTTAACCAAGTCCATTCTGTTCAAGCTCAGGAGGTTACAACCCCTGAGCCACAAGAGATTTGGCTGTTAATCGACAGCCAAACCTTTGGAGGAATCGAAACTCATGTTATTGAGTTAGCATCAGGCTTGATTGAACATCAATGTAAAGCACGAGTGATACTGCTTACCAAGTTCGAACCTCTTCCTCCTATCATCACTCGTTTGACTCAACTTAAACTTCCTTTTTGTCATCTCAGCGACATCGCACCAAGTCAGGGTAATGCATTGTCACAGCTGAAACTGGCTATTACTGAATTCCAACCATCACACATCCATGCTCATGGCTACAAAGCGAGTATTGTCGCTAAGCTGGCCAAGTTAACGACGAGTAGTTCCGATAAACCACGTCAAATATCAACCTATCACGCAGGCGAAACTCCAACTGGAAAAGTGTGGCTCTATGACTTTTTAGATCGATACACGAGCGTGATTTCTGATCATTCATTGGTGGTAAGCGATAAAATTAAAGAAAAGCTCCCTTCGAAAACCACCCTACTCAACAATTTCATCGCGATTCCTGAACGTCCACGCTCACCTCATGTTTCTGACGAGACTCAGATTGCAGATTCGACTTATCACGTTGGATTCGTAGGTCGCTTAAGTCATGAAAAGGCACCAAACCGATTTGTTACGCTTGCTCAAGCTAACCCTGATCACCATTTTCATCTATTTGGTGATGGTCCGGAAAGACAAGCGTTAGAAAGCAGTAACTTGAAAAATCTCACGTTTCATGGTCACCAAACCAACATGAGCAGAGCATGGCAAACTATTGATGTTTTGGTTATTCCATCCAGATACGAAGGGTTACCCATGGCAGCGCTCGAAGCCATGGCGCGTGGAATACCCGTTATTGCAACAAACGTTGGCAACCTCCCACAGTTGGTTGAACATCAAACCAACGGCTATATCGCACAAAGCGAAACACAACTGCAAACATGCTTAATTGAATGGCTTGGCCTTTCTAATCAAGAAAAAAACGTCATGAGCCAAAAGGCAAGAAACACGATTATTGAACAGTACTCCCCTCAAGCTGTCATTCCACAAATCTTGGCGTGCTACGGTAACCTAACGACTTAAACTCCGCATGCCTCTGTGAATAATCTTTGACTCATACCGCTGCCAATTTGATTCTCATTTTGAATCACACTCAAACAGGCGATTTCCTTTCCTAAAATAGCCATTAAATACAGTTAGTTAAATTAAAAACATATCTGGCATTCACCTTGCTATTACTTTATTTAGTCGGAAGTTAGCTAGGTGAAGGAAAATAAAATGCGAGACCAAGTGAATCGAACACCGTTGATTGTCGGGCTCTCTTTCCTGAGCCTGATTATTGGCGTTGCTTGGTATTTGGTCCCTCACCCAGTAGTAGTGATTGTCCTTGCTTTCATACCTTTGGGTGCTCTTTTCGTTATCAACAAAGCGTTTTGGTTTGTACTTTTGTTTGTCGTGTTTTCCTTCTTCCGTATTCATGAGGCGTTACCACAACTTTATCCGCTTAAAATACCTCTGCTGTTATCGATGGGCGCTCTGTCAGCCCTTTTATGGCATTCACTGGTCAGTAGAGAACTGAAGATCTTTTGGCACCATTCATTCAATTGGCTTGCGATATTCTGGGTTTTAACCACCATAGGGGTTGTTTTTGCCTCTAATAGACCTATCGCATTAGCAGAATTCACGGGCGTTTATTGGAAGATCATTGTCATGACCCTCGCGATTGCTTGGCTCGTGAATACCACAGAGAATTTGGCGAAAACGGCGATGACCATCATCTACGCCGGAGCCTTAGTCAGTTCGATTGCGGTCTACAACTCCATAAACGGTATTGGGTTGGTTGAAGGTTCAAGGGTCACCATAGGACGAGATTTTGGTTCTATGCTCGGCGACCCGAACGATCTGTCACTCGTGCTGATGTTCCCACTTGCCTTCACAATCAGCCAAGCGAGTACGCCGGGTATTTCCTATTTCAAACGAATTATCAGTGCTTTAGTGTGTATTTTGTTGCTTGCAGCAATTATAGCGACTCAAAGCCGCGGTGGATTATTGGGATGCATCGCTGTAATTGGTATCTTTGCCTGGAAGTTAGTTCGCTCTAAAGTCTTGTTGATTTCGTTAGGTTCAGTTGCCGCCGTTGTGCTCTATTTGGTTGCGGGAATCTCCGATCGAGCGTCTGGCGGCGCAGCAGAGCAAGGCATCGATGAATCCGCCATGGGTAGGATCTACGCGTGGGAAGCGGCGATAAAAATGGCGATAGACAACCCGCTAACCGGCGTTGGGCTAAACAACTTCTTCTCTAACTACTTCTTTTACAGTTCACATTGGGACGGTCTGAACCACGCTGTTCACAGTACTTGGTTTGGCGTATTGGCCGAAACGGGCTTCATCGGCCTGATTGTTTTTGTCATTCTGATTGTCTCATTGATCAAAACCTCTCGCGCCACTCTCGCAAGGCTTTCAAACTGTACGACACATGTGCCACCGGAACTTAACGCTGTCGCTTACGCGGTTTACGCTGGCCTTATCGGTACTATTGTGTCGGGCACCTTCCTAACTCAAGGCTTCAATTGGCCCATTTACATCCTCGCTGCACTCACTGTATGTGTTTCCAACGTATCCCAAACTGCTTGTCAAAATGAGAAAAGCTAAAAGCCAAACTTTAACTAATTGAAAAATAATGAATTAGTTTATGGCACAGTATATGAAAGTACTCCTGTATAACAATACAAAAGGAGTTTCATTATGACGTCAGCATCTATCCACCAATTCAAACATTGGCTTAAGTTTCATCCTAATTCTCGAATTCGGAATGTGTTTTTCATTTTGAAAAACATCAGAAGCGCAGAATTACCGACCCCACAAACTTTCAATCGCGCTCTATACCAAGTACACAAACTTATTGTGAACATCATCGGCGGGATTACGCGCTTTTGTTATTGGACGCCAGCATTCAAAGGACGAGTCGCCCAATGTGGTAAACGTTTATATCTGTATGGCGGTCTTCCGTTCGTGAGTGGCCCACTACAAATTTCTATCGGCGATGATTGTCGAGTGTCTGGCCACACAACATTTTCTGGATGTACCCAACCACTAGAAGGTTTAGAGCACCCACTGTTGTCTATTGGTAACAATGTCGACATCGGCTGGCAGTCAACGATTGCAGTCGGTAAGCGCGTAATCATCTCAGATAACGTTCGTATTGCAGGTGGCGCATTCCTGTTTGGTTACTCTGGCCACCCTCTCGATGCGAAACGCAGAGCACAAGGCGAAGGCGACGACCCACAACAAATCGGCGATATCATTCTTGAACAAGATGTATGGCTAGGTACGAATGTTACGGTAAAAGGCGGAGTCACCATTGGTGAAGGCGCTGTGGTTGCTGCAGGCAGTGTCGTAACGAAAAGTATCCCTGCTTTTGCTATTGCTGCGGGTAACCCGGCGCGAGTGGTAGGACAGATAAAATCGGTAGAAGTGACAGAGTCAGACGTATTCGATTCATTAGAAACTCATGGAGGTGACCATGCGTGATCTCATTGTATTCGGAGAGGACTTCGGTGGCCTTCCATCATCAACACAACATCTAGTGCGTCATTTGGCACTACGTCATAAAGTGTTATGGGTGAACTCGATTGGTTTAAGACAACCGAAGCTGTCGGCAAAAGATGCAACACGAGCGTTCAACAAGTTGTTTGGTAAGACTAAAGCGGTAACGCAGAACATGCTTGATTCTAAGGGGCACGATAACATTACAGTCGTTAACTTAAAAACAATACCCGCACCAGACTCCGCAATCTCAAGAAAGCTAGCCAAGTTTATGATGTTACATCAGTTAAAACCGATCATTACTGAACTCAAACTTGAAGCGCCAATTCTATGGACCTCCCTTCCGACAGCGGTTGATTTGTGTGGGCACTTAGGCGAGTCATCAGTAGTTTATTACTGTGGTGATGATTTTAGTGCATTAGCGGGTGTCGATCATGACACGGTATCCAAGCATGAATCGGAACTGATAGAAAAAGCAGATCTCATCTTTGCAGCTAGCGACAAGTTGATGACTAAGTTCCCAGAAGACAAAACACAGCTTTTGCCGCATGGTGTTGATGTGAGTCTTTTTTCAACGCCCGCACCTCGAGCAGTAGATCTACCAAGCAGCCATCGCCCTATTGCTGGTTTCTATGGCAGTCTTTCAAAGTGGCTCGATTACGACATGATAGAACGCGTCGCCAGTGCAGCGCCTGAATGGGACTTTGTATTCATTGGCCCAAACGAGCTTGATACGCTAATGCTACCAAAGTTGAGTAATGTGCATTACTTAGGCCCTCGCCCACACCACACTCTGCCAAGCTATTCGCAGCACTGGGATGTGAGCTTATTACCGTTCGTTGATAACGAGCAGATTCGAGCTTGTAGCCCACTTAAGCTCATGGAATACCTAGCAGCAGGTACGCCAATTGTAGCTACACCGTTTCCAGCACTGGTTCCCTATCAAGAGCACGTAACCACTGTAGGCAGTGCAAACCAAATGATTTGGGCACTTGAACATGCGCGCCACCTGAACAATTCACCCATATCTGTCGTTGAAAAAGATAGCTGGAAAAACCGCGGTAACTTCGTACATTGGATGTTGGAGCTGTTATGAATAACCTAAAATTGCGACTGTTGTTTATTTTGAATGCGGCATGGCGTCAACGTTACGTTATCTTGGTGCCGATTCTTATTCTGCCTTTCATTGGGTTTGGTGTGAGTAAGTTAGCCCCAACCAAATACGATGCGCACACCAGTATGTTGATTCAAGAGACCGCTAAGATGAACCCTTTTCTTGAAGACATTGCGGTATCCACCATGCTGAAAGACCGTATGAGTGCACTTCGCACCCTATTGCACAGTCGCCATGTGCTCTATTCGGTTGCTGAAGAACTTGAACTCACAACGCCAGAGATGCCGAGCATCGAAAAAGAAGAGATCATTACAGACTTATCTCAACGCTTGTCTGTCACACAACTGGGGAAAGACTTCCTAAAGATAAGCTTAAGTTCAGATACGCCAGTAGGCATGGAGGCAACGCTGCGTTCGGTCAGTGAACATTTCATTGAGCAGTTGTTGGCACCAGAACGCTCTTCTATCCAAGACTCCAGCAGTTTCCTTAAAATTCACATCGATGAACGAAGCGCTGAACTTGCTCAAGCAGAAGAGGCTCTCGCGTTGTATGTGAACGAAAACGTGCATTCAACTCCAGAAGTTCAGAGTCAAAGTTTGAATCGATTAGCCTCTTTGAAACAAACATTGGCTGAAAAAGAAGCTGAGTTGTCAGGCGTACAAAAAAGTCTCGGTTCAATAGACCAACAACTTTCAAAAACGAACCCTGTTATCGGACGATTAGAAGATCAGATCATCGATATCCGTAGCGCTTTGACTTTGCTACAAGCCAAATACACTGACCAACACAGCGCAGTGCAGGCAAAAGTTCGCGAGTTAGAACGACTTGAAAATGAAAGAAAGGTGTTATTAGAACTAAAACAACCAAGCATGAATAACGACCAGTTGTGGGATATCGCAAGTAGTACCACATTGAATAACCTTTCAGATACAAAACCTTTATTAGTCACGCAATTACACAGCCTGCAATTGGTTCGAGCACGATACGAATCTCTAAATGAAGAAACAAAAAGCCTTCGCACTATGATTTTTGAACTGGAAAACAAAGCCAATAACTTTGGTGAAAACGCCAAAGAGATGTACCGATTGCAACGTGATGTGAATATCAAACGCCAACTTTATGATGAATTGACTGAGCGTTACGAAATGGCACAGTTAACGGGATCTCTTGGTGTATTTGAAGAAAACAAACGTGTGAAGATCATTGATTTACCCTTTACGCCGAGCATCAAATCTAACATGCCGACATTCGTATTCATCCTTGCTGGTTTAATTGCTGGTATTGGTTTAGGTGCGGGTTTAGCTATCCTGTTCGAACTTTTCGACTCTTCAATCAAACGCAAAAGCGAAATTGAAGATATTTTGGGCGTTCCAGTGATAACCGTTATTCCCAAAATGAGTTAAGTCGCAAGGTCTTTGTTAAGCTGTTAATCACGTATGCGAAAACACCAACAACATGTTGGTGTTTTCGTTTTTGATATGGACTCGTTAAGGTAAGTCCCCTAAGACTTTGCATCCTTTTCCCCGCAGATCCATACACACCTTCTGTTTTGATTCCCATTTTGAGAATTAATCACCACCTAACGAATAATAATCTTAACCCCATGAAAAATAGCAATTAATTATTTGGCACGCTGCGTGCAATGTTAACGTCAGAACGATTTTACAAGCTAAAAAGAAACATTAGAACGTTAGCGTAAGAGGCGAAATTATGGGAAAGCAACTCACAAAAAATAGCAAAAAGATAATACATGTTGTTCAGCACCTTGCACCGGGCGGTTTGGAAACGCTGACTCTGGATTTACTACGCCTTGCTAAGCCAAACGATCAAGTGTTAATCGTCAGTCTTGAAGGCACAAAAGAAGAATCCATCAAGAACTGGCCGAAACTTAAGCCTTACAACAATCAAATCGTGTTTTTAGGCAAAGAGTCTGGTGTTCAATTCAACATCATCATAAAGCTCATTAAAGCATTTAGAGGAATTCGTCCTGATGTTGTACACACGCATCACATAGGTCCTCTGCTCTACGCAGGTTACGCGGCTCGTGTATCAGGAGTTCCTACTCGAATTCATACCGAACATGATGCTTGGCACCTTCAAGACGACAAGCGCCGACGCTTACAAGCATTAGCACTCAAAGCCGCTCGTCCTACTTTGGTGGCAGATGCTACCCGTGTCTACAACCAACTCCGTTCTGCTTTCGCATATGAGAACATCATTACCATCAAGAATGGCGTGGACTGTAGCAAGTTTAAGCCAGTGTCGAAAATAAAAGCACGAACAGCATTAGGCCTACCACAAGATAAGAACATCGTTGGTTGCGCAGGTCGATTGGAGCACGTTAAGGGCCAAGACCAACTGATTCAAGCGCTTGCACTGCTGCCTAAAAATACCATCGTCGCTTTTGCTGGCGACGGTTCTAAACGCAAACAATTAGAACAACTGGCTACCACTCTCAACCTAAAGGAGCGCGTCATCTTTCTTGGGTTAGTGGATGACATGACGACTTTTTACGGTGCGCTCGATACTTTCTGCCTACCTTCTCGCCATGAAGGATTACCGCTTTCAACACTTGAGGCTCAAGCATGCAATATCCCAACTGTAGCGATGGATGTAGGCGCTGTCGATGAAACCTTATGCCCAATCAGCGGCAAGCTAGTGAAAAGTGGAAGCATTATAGGGTTAAGCCATGCCTTGTTAGAGAACGACCGCGCACCATTTCTATCTCCTCGTTCTTATATTCTGAACCACTTCGACATCGTTAAAATGGTCGCGTCTTATGACGACATTTCTGAAGGAGCTTACGCATGATTGATTGGGTACTCGCAAGTCTATGTTTGTTTTCTGGAATGTTAATTGTCTACCATCACGCCGCTTACCCCATTTTGTTGCGTTGGTACGCAAAACGTAATCCAGTGCGTCAAGTATCAGAAAGCTCTCGTTGTTATAAAGAGGAGCAACGAGACTCGACTCTTCCCTCTATCACTATTCTAGTTCCCGCTTTTAATGAAGAACAATGGATAGCTGAAAAGATTCGTAATCTCGCTTCGTTAGATTATCCAAAGAAGAAGTTGGAAGTGATCATTGCTTGTGATGGTTGTACCGATAAAACCGTCGACATTGCTCAGATGACCATCCAAGAAGCGATGTGTAGCGACATCCATTTTGAGATACACGACCACACACAAAACAGAGGTAAAGTGGCCGTAGTTAACGAAGAAGTGACAAATATTACTAGCGACATTACAGCGCTGAGTGACGTTTCAGCGCTGATTTCATTGGATGCGTTGCTAATTGCAGCTGCTCACTTTGAAAGTGACGCGGTGGGTGTAGTAAATGCAACATACCAATTATGCCCAACAGGTAACGAGGGAGAAAACACCTATTGGCAGTATCAAACAGCCGTTAAACAGTGTGAGGCATCACTGGGGTCTAGCCTAGGTTCACACGGAGCATTTTACCTATTCAGAACTGCACTTTTTACACCACTGCCACTTAATACTATTAACGATGATTTCATTTTACCTATGCAGATCGTTAAACAAGGTTATATCGCAGAGTACGAGACACAAATGATTGCTTTGGAACTAGAAGAGTCGAATTTAAAGACCGATTTCAACCGACGCTTACGTATTTCAGCAGGCAACATGCAGCAAGCGATACGTTTGTTTGGCTTGTTCAGCCCTAAGTTTAAAGGCATCGCTTTTGCGTTCTTCTCTGGCAAAGGCCTACGACTGTTAACGCCATACCTTATGATCGTGTGTTTGGTGTGTTCAATTCTGCTTAAAGATTATCTGTTATTTGAAGTACTGCTTTGGGCGCAAGTTTTTGTATACAGCATCGGTTTATTGGGGTGCATTCTACCGAAAAACCAAATTAATAAACCTATTTCGTTAATCTCATACTTAGTCGTTGGTCATTATGCCAACTTTATTGGTGGCTTACGTTACCTACTTGGACTAGAAAACTCACCTTGGACTCGAGCTAATCGTTAAGGACTGACCATGATAAACATTGAACAGCTATCTACTCAAAACCTATACCAATATAAAATCTCACGTGCGAAACGTACGTTCGACTTTGTCAGCTCATTACTAGCACTGATTATCTTGTCTCCGGTGTTTCCATTTATTGCGCTGGCTATTGTTCTGACGTCTCGAGGCCCAATCTTTTATCGTCAACTTCGTGTGGGTAAATCAACACCAGAGAAAATGGAAATCTTTGAGATCATGAAATTCCGTAGCATGTACGAAGATGCAGAAACTCGCTCTGGTGCAGTTTGGGCTACCGCGAATGACCCACGAATCACACCCGTTGGACGCTTTTTGAGAAAGACACGCCTAGATGAACTGCCACAACTGATAAATGTATTGAGAGGTGAAATGTCTCTAATTGGCCCACGCCCTGAACGCCCTACTTTTTACACCAAACTAGAGAACGAAATCCCTTACTTTGCTGACCGTACATACGGCGTAATGCCTGGTATAACTGGGCTAGCACAAGTTAACCAAGGTTATGACACCTGTATTGATGATGTACGTCGTAAAGTGGGTTTCGACCACAGTTACGCACTGAGTCTATGTTCTGTGAAATCTTGGATTATCGCTGACCTAAGCATTATCACTAAGACGATTGTAGTAATGGTCGATGGTCGCGGCCGTTAACCAAATCGCGGTTTTAAGTTAGTGAATTATAGATTAACAGCTTGTAGGTCATAGTCAGTTCCTAGACTGCAGTTCGAGCTAATCAGCTATGCGATCTTATAGTAAGGTACAGAAATACTCATCGAAATGTGTTGTGATTGCTTTGTTCACTGAACCTTCGATTCACTTAGTGCTATGTTAAGGCGCAGCTGGCTTAAACTCTATGACCTTAAACGTTAGTTCGACTTTAAACGAAAAGTGCCAAGCCACGTACATCACTTTTGAGTTTTCTGTTCTTTAGCGGTTTTCAAGGCCAGCTTTAAACCGTCCGCATCCTTACAACCAACATAAAACTGTTTCCCATCACTCAAGCTTAACTTCAACGCCGAGCCAATTGATGCATTATACAGCCATCCATCACTTAACATTCGGATACCAAACCCTTGATACCACTTCGTTTGGTAAAAAGATGTGTCGACGATTTCAGATACCTTCACAGTTTTGCGTAAGAACCCAAAGCCGAAATACCAAGTCAGTATGTCGCTTTTGAGTTCAATGGTCATGGAGAAGAACAGAACGGCAATTAAGGCGTTAATGGTTGAGCTAACCTTATCTTACAGTTAGCTTCCTAAATATCAGAGGTACGTAATGCAGACATATTCCAATAACCAGCCAAGTAACATCGCCTTAATACTGCCAACCCAAAGTATCAAACCAGAATAGCCTTGGCCCGGCCCTAAACCCCGTTTATTAAGCACATCGATAAACATAAACCCATTCCACAACACATGCAGTAAGGCTGTAAATCCATGCATACTAATAGCGACAGTTCCAAGTAACTTGTATCTGTTAATGACTGGTGTGCACTATGCTGCTTAAGTAGAAACCTAAGCAGCATAAAGAGTTAAACCCACCGGGTCATTGCAGACGCTAATGATGGAGATAGGTTAAGACCACTTGCGGAGAGCCTGTTAATGCGGCGGACACACTAGATGTCATCTAACGAATAAGGCACCGCAGTCGCGCAAGTCATCAGGGCCACGACGTATGCGAATCGTCGATAAGTAGGCCGAATGTAGAGCGGCAGTCCAAAACCCATCAACATAAGTTTAGCGGATGTTTGACAACCGGGGGAATCCATGTGGCCGCATTAAGTGGTGAGCAACGCCACCACAAAACCTAACCATACCGCCGTAAACGCAAAACCCAACGATGGAATGAAAAATGCCTTGTGTTGGGAACCTGTCTTAAACGCTTGTTATAACACAATTGCTACACGTCACTTTCAGTTAGCATTTGACGACAATTTCGTACAGTGAGGACACGAATTTCATGGCTGAGGCTATAAATGATTCGATAGTGACCAAACAAGATTTCGCGATAATTGGTATGAGGTAGTTCAGGAACCGTTCGCCCCATTTCTGGCATACTTGAGAGTAGTTCAGTTTTATCGAAAACCTCATTAACCCAGTTTTCTGCCGCCACTGGGTTATCCAGTGAAATGAACTCGGCTGCATCACCTAACTTTTGTAATGCTAGTGGTGACCAGACTACTTTCATTTCTTAATACGCCCCAACACTTGAGCGCGAGCAGCTTCATTAGAAACACCTAAACCTGAAGCTAGCTGTGCTTCAGCAGTACGCATTTCTTCCAGTAACTCGATCTTCTCTTGCATTGCTTCATATTCCGCAACATCAAGGACAACTGCAACACCCTTACCACGTTGTGTGATTACTAATGGTCTGCGAGTTTCGTTAATCTGCTTAATAAATGACGTTACGCCAGCACGAAATTCAGACAAAGGCTGAATATCTTGATCAAAGTGGATGCGGCTCATGTTGAACTCCTAACAGTACAATTTAGTGTACAAATAATAGTTCAACTAGCCATTTTGAGCAATAGCCGCGTTAAGTAGTGAGCAACGCAGACCACCGGACCTAAACTATTGTGCCGTAAACACTAAAACTGAAGCAGAAGCAAAAATGCCAAGCGTTGTGAATCCCTCTTAAATTGCTTGTTATGTGTTGGGTAGCTTGACAGAGAATTCACTTTCATTTTGTACTAATTCTAACGACATTCTCTTCTCATGAACCACGCTAAGAAAAACGTTAATCACGCTTACAAGCTGCATATAATACAATTCCTTTTTACTTTCTCTGTCTGAAGCAAAAAAGAACCCTGCGCAAACATGATTATCAGGAACAAACGGTGAAAAGTGATTGCTATGTACAAATTGATTACATAAAGCCTCCAAACTAAGTTGCTTTGAGCCGCCAGAAAGAAGCTGGTAGTCATTTATGAACTTATTTTGTTTAGACTTTTCTGCTATGGGGTAAGTCGTAATTTTCCAGTTAAGGCTTATGACATTATTGGGAAGTAAACCGCTTTCTTTCAATTTACGGATAGCGTAAAAGCCGAGAAAAATGGATTTTTCAACCGAAAACTCCAGCTCGTCATTCCAATCATTACTTCGGTAAAGCTTTTCAAGAGATTTAGCTGATTGCTCTAGCTCAGCTAACCAATACCTTTTCAATCGACCGTCAATCATAAAACCTCTTAAACACATAGACATAATGACCCCCACGAAAGATGCTAGCCTCCAATATCGTGGGTTAGCTTTAAGCCAGAGCCATAATTAGTGCGTTAAACAACTAAATTTGGAGGCTAGCATGAGTAAAGATAGCATAATTTTCATTGGCTTAGATGCGCATAAGTCATTTATTCAAGTCGCTGTTTTACAAGAACATCGAGGGGCAAACCCACAACACCTTGGCCGTATTAAATCTAACAAGTCCGCGCTTATTAAATTGGCCAGACAACTGCAATCCAAGTATCCAACAGCCACTCTGCACTTTGTCTATGAAGCAGGACCATGTGGTTACTGGACTTATCGCCTGATTACGAGCCTTGGACACTGCTGCTATGTCGTCGCTCCATCACTTATACCTAAGAAGCCAGGCGATAGAGTTAAAACTGACAAACGAGACGCAGCAAAGCTCGCCAAGCTGTTAAAAGCCGAAGAGCTTACACCCATCTATGTTCCAGAAGCCGAAGATGAAGCCATTCGAGATCTCTCGCGTGCCAGAGAAACGGCAATGAAAGATCTCCAAGACGCAAAGTTCCAACTCAAAGGCTTTCTTCTTCGCAATAATATCCAAGCGACGGTGAATGATAACTGGTCTAAAAAGCATCTACGGTGGCTGACCGACCTCATTCTTCCTCACCATAGTCAACAAATCGTCTTGCAAGAGATGATCATTACAATCAATGAGCGGATACAGCGGCTTCAACGACTCGATAATGAACTGCTCCATCAGGTCAAAAACTGGCGATACTATCCTGTTGTGAAAGCCATACAAGCTATGCGGGGTGTCAGGTTACTCGTCGCTCTTGGCACAATAGCTGAACTGGGTGACTTACGGCGGTTCGACCATCCAAGAAAGCTTATGGCTTACCTTGGGCTTGTTCCAACAGAAAACTCCAGTGGAGGTAAAACTCGTCGTGGCAGCTTAACAAAGTGTGGCAACAGTCGAGCCAGACGGTTACTCGTTGAAGGCGCACACACCTATAAGCATAAAGCGAACATCTCTGTAGAGCTTCAACTAAGGCAAGAAGGACTGCCTAAAGAGATAGTTGATATCGCTTGGCAAGCCCAGCAAAGGTTATGTCGTCGTTACCAACGGCTGCTACAAAAAGGTAAACACCGAAATGTCGTTGTGGTCGCCATCGCAAGAGAGATGATCGCCTACATCTGGGCGATTGCTCGTGAAGTTGTCATCAGCGACGTGGATCCTAAGACTCGAATCGCTCGATTACCGGCATGAAGACAAAATTAGTGTTATCGCATTGGATAAAGCATCGGGAGTGGCACAAACACCGACGGCGTTAGGACGGCAATATAGCTTCGGCTGTATTGAACCACGAGCATAGATTGAAGACAGGTGCTACGACGGAACAAGTAAGGTAGGCTCTACTCATCAAACGATGAGCAATCCACGTATATCAGCATGAGAACTGACGAACTTACTTGCTTCAAGCTCATGCATTAACTCGCCCTTTAGGCAAAGAGCAATGGTTCACACGAGCTAGGGGTTTAGGCGCTCAACTTGACATGGGGAGTCATACCAACGCCTTGCGCAGCGGCATTTTTGGAATTGAGCGTTTTGTGCTATCCAAGCGTAAAACGGGCAATGGAAAAAATGTCCGCTGATGAAACTTGTTATGTGTTAAGGACAACGAACAGCCCATCGCTGGCTGTTCAAAAGCACTCCGTTCGATGCAATACAATTGTTAAATTTGTCGTCACATTTTTGTTCATAAGGTGGTAGTGAGTCTGAACTGTGGAATGTAGCGCAGTCGTATACAATTCGTTGCGAGTTACCTATTACAACGTCTCTAGATGCGGAGAGCGACGCTATGCATTTTGGATCATTGGAACAAACATCCAAGCAAGTATTACCTGATGAACTAACAAGTTCGTCTTCGAGAGATATAACTGTCTTATTGGCTACAAAGCTGTTCTCAAGCCTCCAATAGTACAGCTGATCAAATGAGTTTAGCTCAAGGGTTAGTGGTCCATTGTTCGGTTCGAAATCACAACTCACTCCGCGCCCTGTGCCGTCATCAAGCATGACCGTGAGTTGTTTAAGCGTGCCAGTCGGGATAGTATGAGTCGCTGAAGGGCAACCTTCTGGATACTGCCCTAGATTTGCCAGAGCTTCGCAATGTGCTGATGATTCAATTCAACTGCCAAGTTCTGGCTCGCGCTGTTTGANTATGAGTCGCTGAAGGGCAACCTTCTGGATACTGCCCTAGATTTGCCAGAGCTTCGCATATGTGCTGATGATTCAATTCAACTGCCAAGTTCTGGCTCGCGCTGTTTGAAACTACTGGCGAACAATCATTCACATCGAACACGTTGTCACCGTTAATATCCTCACTTGCATCATCTACCCGATCTTCATTTAAATCCCAACAATTTATTCCTGCAGGACCAGCAGGACCAGCAGGACCAGCAGGACCAGTATTACCGTTATTACCTTCTAAAGGGCAGCCCGTTAATAACCAAGACAATCCAAGAATCAATGCTAATCGGCGCATTCTAGGCCTCCGTTCTTTTATGTTTTTGATAGTCATGCAGAATGAGTTTAGATGAAAAAAACACATAACTCTTAAGTATTTATCCGTTGCCGTAGCACAATGGATAAATACCTGTTGGACTTGGCCGCTTCTATCTATGGAATTTGCTTTTTAGGACTGGCTCACGTTCCACTATTGTCATTAAGACCAGTACCCCGTCAGCCGTCCATTTTCCACTTCTAGCCGCCAATTTATCTACAGCGACTATACCCGTTGCATAATCTTTTTACAAGCGAACAACACCCCTCTCTCGCCATAAAACAACGATAATTTTATTCATTATAATCAGACAACTAGGTCAGTCGGTGCTCTGAAACGACTATCCTAGGTCTAACATTGATGCACACGAGTACCATGCTGTTGCTATGGCAGATGGCAGTTCGGACAACACGGTTTCTCTTTCATCACTTCCGACTTCTCTGCGGTTCGCTCTCGTAAGCTATGCCTAATTTCCGCGATCGCTTTTACCCGCACCGCGTTAGCTAAAAAGCCATAATAGCGTATTCGCATTAGTCCAACATTTCTTAGACAGAAAAATTCTGCATTCAAATACAGAATTATTATACCTAGTTTCATATGGGCGAAACTCTACCATAATTAATTTCATAATTTCAGTGACTTAAAACAAAGATAAGCTCGCTAAATAGCAGGGCAAGTGGCATTTCCACAGCGCATGGTTCGACGAAAATCGTCCTGAGCTATATAACCACTGTTCATCTACACATATCCCAAACACAAAAAAGCCTGCCATCTAGCGAAGATAAATGGCAGGCTTTATACGTTAGTTAGACTTGTGAATTGCTAGCTTACGCAGCTTCGAATGCTAGGGCTTTTTTCTCTACTTGGCGGAAGATCAGCGTTAGAATGCCGTTTACTGCTAGGTAGAATGCGCCAGCAATACCGAACACGGTTAGTGTGTCGTAGGTTTGGCCGTTAATACGCTGAGCGTAGCCCATCAAATCCATGATGGTGATGGTGCTTGCTAGTGATGTGCCTTTGAAGACTAAAATCACTTCGTTCGAGTAAGCTGGAACAGCGCGGCGCAGTGCGTATGGCAGTAGCACTTTAAGTGTTGCGATTTTGTCCATGCCTAGTGCACGACATGCTTCCCACTGCCCTGCTGGAATCGCGTTGAATGCCCCTCTGAACAGTAGCGTGCTGTATGCCGCAGTGTTCAAAGCCAAGGCTAACATTGCGCAGAACCAAGGTTGGCTCAGCCAAGCCCACATAAAGCTTTCACGAATCCAATCGAACTGACCTGGGCCGTAATACACCAAGAAGATTTGAACCAATAACGGCGTACCAGTGAACAACGTGATGATGCCACGTGTTACCCAGTGAATTGCAGGTAATCTTAAGATCAATGTTACCGTCATCAACAGAGACAAGATACAACCAACAAGTAGTGAAGCGCCGGTCAGTTGAAGACTGGTGGCTAAGCCTTCAAGCATTTGAGAGAGGTATTGTTGATTCATGCCATTGCCCCTTTGTTACCCAAACCTTGAATAGAGAACTTACCATCAATCACTTTTACTGCTCTTTGTGTAATCAATGTGATGATTAGATAAATAGCTGCCGCCGTTGCGTACCAAGTAAATGCTTCGTGCGTTGCGGCTGATGTTAACTGCGCTTGCTTCAGTAGATCGGTGACGCCGATTAGTGAAACCAGTGCTGTATCTTTCAATAGAACCAACCACTGGTTCGTTAAGCCTGGTAGTGCGTGTCTTACTGCTTGTGGCAATACGATTCTGAAAAATGCGCGAGATTGAGGAATACCCAATGCACTCGCCGCTTCTCTCTGCCCTTTACTTACTGCTTTCAATGCACCACGAATGGTTTGTGAAGCGTAAGAAGCGAAGATAAGTGACAACGCAACAACACCAGATAAGAACGGGCTAACTTCAATAAAATCACCAGTGATCATGAAGAGCACTTGTGTTGAACCAAAGTAGATAAACAAAACTACCAAGATTTCTGGTAGACCACGTACGATTGTCACGAACGCGGTTGTCGGCCATTTGATCGCAATGCGACGAGACATTTCACCGCCAGCAAACAATACCGCTAAAACTAATCCAACCAATAGACTTACGAATGCAAGCTGAATAGTCATCCAGCTTGCTTCGACGAGCCCTAAAGAGTAACCCGTTAACTGCATATTACTTACCGAAGTACTTGTTGAAGATCTTGTCGTATTCGCCGTTCGCTTTAACTGCAACAAGTGCTGTATTCAGCTGTGCAACTAGCTCTGGGTTGCTCTTGTTTACTGCGATGCCAAAACCGTTACCGAAGTATTCTTGGTTTGTTACTTGCTCGCCAACGTACGTCAGGTTGTTTTCTTTCTTAAACCATTCCGCTACTACTGCTGTGTCACCAAAGACAGAATCGATACGACCGTTTTTCATATCGATGAATGCATCTTGGTAGCTTGAGTAAGGAACAGCTGTCACACCTGGCAGTTGCTCAAGTAGGTAGCTTTGGTGAGTAGAACCGTTTTGAACACCGATACGCTTACCTTCAAGTGCTGCTTGGTCTGCTACTTTGCCTTCAATAGAGATGAATGCTGCAGAGTTGTCGTAGTAAGCATCAGAGAAGTTTACTTGTTGAAGACGTGCTTCAGTGATGTCCATTGCCGAGATAGCTGCATCGTAACGTTTGAATTTAAGAGCTGGGATCAGGCTATCGAACGCTTGGTTGTGGAAAGTACATGTCGCTTTCATCTCTTCACAAAGTGCGTTTGCTAGGTCTACGTCAAAACCTTGGATTTGGTTGTTCTCGTCCATGTATTCGAACGGTGCGTAAGTTGCTTCCATTGCGAATTTGATTTCTTCTTGAGCCGCTGCATTGAAAGAAGCAAGGCCGATAAGTGAAGCTAGTAGAATCTTTTTCATTTTGTTACTCCGAATACATTGTGATAGTGGCCTGTGGCCATTCTTATAATTTGATTGTTTTAATCGATGTTGTGTTTAGGTAAATCTAGTCAATGACTTAGTGAGTCAGCTTAGGTTTAGTGAACGACTTACTTAGTGAGTCAAATATTCAGCAAACTCTGGAGTCTGCGGATTAATAAATGCGTCGTTGGTGCCGTGTTCAACGATGTAACCCTTCTCAAGGTAAAGAACATGGCTTGCAATCTTCTTGGCGAAATCAACTTCGTGAGTCACCACAACCTGAGTGATCCCTGTGCCGCTTAGCTCTTTAATGATGCTAACCACTTGGTTGGTGATCTCTGGGTCGAGTGCTGCTGTTGGTTCGTCGAACAGCAATACATCTGGCTTCATCATAAGAGCACGAGCAATCGCAACACGTTGTTGCTGACCACCAGACAGTTGCAATGGCCAAGCGTCTGCTTTGTCTGCAAGCTGTAAGGTCGTTAATACTTCTTGCGCTTGCTTAATCGCTTCTTGCTTATCCAAACCCGCAACTTTGGTTGGTGCTTCAATCAAGTTTTCCATCACCGTCATGTGTGGCCATAAGTTGTATTGCTGGAACACCATGCCGACTTTACGACGAAGTTTAAGCCCCTGCTTCTCTTGGATCTGGCTTGAAAAATCGAATTGCTCATCCGCAATGTCTAATTCGCCGTTGTCCGCGATTTCTAGCAGGTTCAAAACACGCAGTAGTGAACTCTTACCAGCGCCGCTCGGGCCAAGCAGTACCAAGGTTTCGCCACTCTCACAGTTAAAACTGATGTCGTGAAGAACTTGGATATCGCCATATGATTTGTTGATGCTCTTTACTTGAATACTCATGCCGGATTACTGCATTAATTGTCATTTGTTGGTTATTCTATTTAAACTGAACTTTTATGCAAGAAAAATGTATAAAAAATTAATTTGTTGAATTTTTGTAACAAACATTGCGCAAAAAACAGTCTCAATGACTGGTCTAACATCTCTAAAACACAAGTCATTGATAAAGCTAGTTTCTAGATAAAAGGCAAACGTTTTACCACTGATTTATAAATCAACAAGTACAGCGATAACTATGAACGCACTTCCCTATTACCGCCGATTTACTTGCATAAAAATAAGGGTTAAACAATCCAATAGCCCTTCAAATCACGAAAGTCAGAATGACTAATTTTCCTTTTAGCCAATCTTCTATGATTCATTTCGCCTTAATGAAATTTTGGAAATTGAGCTTCCATAGGAGCGTCCACCTGTAATAAATGCTTTAATGGGTTCTATTCTCAACAAGTGCTTCCCGTGAAAAATACGCACTACAAGCGACAAGCCATCTATTTTTTAAAGCGACAACACATTAAGGCAGTAATATGCAAAACGATGTCTCTTCTACGCTCGACTCCACTCAGCGACAGACTCAGCGATCAACTCAACAAGCACCAGAACCCAAACCTGAGAAGAAAAGCCTCAGTATTTTGCTAGAGCTGAGTAAATTTATTCAGCCCTATAAAGGTCGTGTGATAGCAGCGTTGATTGCGCTGATCTTCACAGCGAGCTTAACGCTTTCGGTTGGACACGGTATCCGTCTTCTTATCGACCAAGGATTCAGCCAACAATCACTATCAGACTTAGGCAGCGCGATTCAATTCATCATGGTCGTGGTCGTGTTGATCTCGATTGGTACCTTCTTCCGCTTCTATTTGGTCTCTTCTGTTGGGGAACGTGTGAGTGCGGATATTCGTTTATCGGTATTCAATCACGTTGTGACACTTCACCCGAGTTACTTTGAAACCAATGGCAGTGGCGACATCATGTCGCGTATCACAACAGACACAACTCTGCTCCAAAGCATCATTGGTTCATCGTTCTCTATGGCGATGCGCAGCGCGCTGATGTGTGCTGGTGCAATCATCATGCTATTCGCGACCAACATTAAGCTAACGCTGATCGTGTTGGCCTCTGTGCCGTTTATCTTGATTCCGATTTTGGTATACGGACGTCGAGTGAGAGCGCTTTCTCGTCAGAGCCAAGATTCGATGTCTGATGTGGGCTCTTATGCAGGCGAAGCGATCGAACACATCAAAACCGTACAAAGCTACAGCCGAGAAGCACAAGAGAAAGCATCGTTCGCGATTGAAGTAGAAAAGGCTTATGAGATTGGTCGTCAACGTGTAAAACAGCGCGCGATACTTATATCAGGCGTGATTGTTATCGTGTTCAGCGCGATTGCTAGCATGCTTTGGGTTGGCGGTAGTGATGTGATTAACGGCACGATGTCGGCGGGCGATCTGGCAGCGTTTGTCTTCTACGCGATTATGGTCGCTTCATCGCTAGGAACGATTTCTGAAGTGATGGGTGAACTGCAACGTGCGGCAGGTGCAACCGAACGATTGATCGAGATTCTGCAAGTTGAAAGTCATATTGTCGCGCCTGTAGAAAACCCAACATCGCTAGATAACTTAACACCAGAAGTCGCGTTTGAAGATGTGACCTTCTGTTACCCATCAAGACCAGATCAACCAGCAACAAGTAACCTCTCTTTGACTGCGCATGAAGGTAAAGTGTTAGCATTGGTTGGCCCGTCTGGTGCAGGTAAAACCACCCTATTCGAATTGCTGCAACGTTTCTATGACCCTCAAGTAGGTAAAGTGACGTTAGGCGGTATTGAGCTGAATCAGTTTGATCCGAACGAGCTCAGAAAGCAGATGGCGTTAGTTCCGCAGCAACCCGCCCTGTTCAGTAACGATGTGTTCCATAACATTCGCTACGGCAATCCAGATGCGACCGATGAACAAGTTATCGAAGCGGCTAAGAAAGCGCACGCGCACGAGTTCATTCAGAACTTACCTGAAGGCTATCACAGCTTTCTTGGTGAACGTGGTGTGAGGTTGTCTGGCGGTCAACGTCAGCGAATTGCGATTGCACGTGCCATCTTGAAAGACCCAAATATTCTGTTATTGGATGAGGCAACCAGTGCGCTAGACAGTGAAAGTGAGCATCATGTTCAGCAGGCATTGGAAGAATTAATGCGTGGCAGAACGACGATCATCATCGCCCACCGATTATCAACAATCAAACACGCAGACCAAATTGCGGTACTTGATAAAGGACAGCTGGTAGACATCGGCGACCACCAGTCGCTCATCAATAGCTGTGAATTGTACCAACGCTTAGTTGAGCTGCAATTCAAACACCTCAATGCCTAACCATTGCGTACATGTGTAACTAAGTGACTGACATTGTGTGATTTCGAGCTTCAAAAACTTGAATCACACGTGTTGCAGTTTTGTTAATTTGGCGGTAGGGTTTTTATTCCAATAACAACTTATTCCGATGAAGGATAAGCGAATAACAATAAGAGAGTTCGCATGGAAGCACTATTATCTGACTACCCGGTAGTAACAGAAATCCCTGTCGCTTGGGGAGAAATGGACGCACTTAATCACGTTAACAACGCTGTGTATTTTCGTTATTTCGAAACGGCTCGCTTGGACTTTTTCAAGCATGTCGAACTGATGGAAGAGATGGCTATCACCAAAGTTGGCCCTGTTCTTGGCGACACTTATTGTAAATATTTCCGACCTGTTACCTACCCTGATACTTTGATGGTGGGTTCACGAGTCACCGACATTCAAGACGACCGCTTTACTATGGAATACGCGATCGTCAGTAAAGCTCAACAGAAGCTGACGACGGTTGGCACTGCGACCATTGTGATGTTTGATTTCGCTTCGAACCAAAAAGCACTGCTCTCACTGCGCTTAACAAACGAAATCGAAAAGATGAACACGTTGAAAAGCCCATGCTTCAAACAAGAAGCTGTGACTGAATAACGTATGCACTGATTAAGACCGACTCAGTAAGTCTCAGACACTAAAAAGCCACTCGATTGAGTGGCTTTTTGTTTATTGGTTCAGGGTGCTCATAAGCAGTTAAGGCTTATAGACCTTGAACGCTCTTTGTCTTAAAAGCTATAAACCTTACAGCTTATAGACCTTGAACCCTATAAGCCTTGGACGTATTGAGCGTTAGTACGAATCTCAACCATCTGCTCTAGGTTCTGTTGTGAACCTTCTACGCCGTTCAGTAGCGCTTCGAAGTGCTTGATAAGCTCTACTTTGTCTTGTACTTCTTTCGAACCCGCACCAATGTTGGTTAGGTCGATGAAGAACTCGTCGAACAAGCCTGAGAAATCCGTTACAGCGTCATGGTTCAGGAACTGCTCGTGGTTGTAAATGCTTGGGTAGCCACCCTTCTGTTTATCAACCGCGAAAGAGATGCCTTTCACATTAGTAATCGTGGTCGCTTTCTCACACTTCAACATACAACCTGCTTCAATGCTTGGCTTGTTACAACCTACCGTTCTTTGGAAGAAACACTGACGGCTGGTCATCATCAAGATTGGGTGGTAGATGCTGTAGAACAGTTTGAAGTTCTCTGGGCGGCGAATATGACGAATCTGACCTTTGTTGATCTCATTCGAAATGAATGCACCCGCACAGTTAAGCTCTTCTTTCAGAGTCACTAATGCGTGAGAGTTGGTTGTGTTCATGAACGGACCTGCAACCCACTCCATGCCCATTTCGTAAGCCTTGTACGCAATACCCGTGTTGTTGGTCACGATGCGCGCAGGTTTGATCTCTTCAAGAATACGAACCGCTTCGTCGTAATCTTTACCGATCAATACCGCTGGGAACCAAGGAATCAAACGTGGGTTTGCAGCCAAGATGTCGATGTACTTGTTGCAACGCTTCTTGAAGCTTTCAGGCAGTTTGAAGTACACATCGGCATCAGTTACGTCACACAGGTGCAAGTCTTCCACATCAGCAATCAGCATCGACATGGTTGGCTGTTCATTTACTTTAGGATGTTGTGGCAGTGCTGGCACTTCAACGTGCTTAATCACTTCCACAGAGCCGTTCAGAATGAAGTCGATCTCGTCTTTAAGGTCAGACACTTCTTTCAATGGAATCACAAGGCCAGCGTCAACTTCACTGAAGTCGTGGCTTTCTAGTGTATGAACCGCACTCTTCACGTTCTTGAAACGCTTCTCAAGCAGCTCTTGGGTGATCGCCTTCTCTTCAACCGCCACAAGTAGCGATTTAGATTGAAGGGTAAAGTTCTCTTTTGATGTGTTCACAGTCACCGTAAATGGCTGACCTTCTTTCGCACTGAAAGACAGAACAACTGGCGTTTTACGAATATCAAGGAACTCGATCTTTTCACGCATCTCGTTGCCAAGAACGTCTTTCGCTTGGTGAAGTTCGTTCGTCACTTCTTGAATCTGTACTACCGAGATTTCGTTGTTCTGCTCCGTCGCTTTCTCAACAGCGTAGTTCATGCTGTTGTCGCGCGGGTTATCAATGAACATGTCTTTCGTCAGGTTGCCCTTTAAGAAAGAGTTAGTGAAATCACGGTTGAATACTTTGTGCAGGTTCGAATCATCTTCGATCAGCAAACCACTCTCTACAAAGCTATCAATCTGTTTGCGCCACGTGTCTACCACTGTGTAAACGTAGTGTGCGCCTTTAATACGACCTTCTACTTTCAATGAGTCAACTTTCGCGTCAACCAATTCAGGTAGATCGTAGTAAGCTGAGTTATCTTTTAAGTTAAGTGGGAACTTGTTGCCCGCGTTGGTGATCTCGTATTCATCACGACACGCTTGGCTACAACGACCACGGTTACCCGAGTTACCCACACTTACAGAGCTTGAGTAGCATTGACCAGAAAATGCAATACACAACGCGCCGTGTACGAAGACTTCTGTCAGTACATCGTGATCGTGTGCCACTTCTGTCAGCATCTTAATTTCTGGAAGGTTTAACTCACGTGACAAGTTAACGCGAGTTGCGCCAATCTTAGACAAGAACTTAATCTGGCCTTCGTTGTGCGTTGTTAACTGAGTTGATGCGTGAACATCCAGTGATGGGAAGTGCTTCTTCACTAGGTTGAACAAACCCAAGTCTTGAACGATGATGCCGTCGACTTTGGTGTTCACCAGTTGGTTAAGTAGCTTAGTGATGCTCTTCGTTTCGTGCTCAAGCAGTACAACGTTAAGAGTCAGGAACACTTCACAGCCGTATTCATGAGCAAGGCGAATTACACCGTTCAATTCATCTAACGATAGGTTAGAAGCTCTGTTACGAGCATTGAAGGTGTCTAAACCACAATAAACCGCATTGGCACCAGCTACGATGGCTGCTTTTATCGCTTCTACATCGCCACCTGGGGCTAATAACTCAATTTTTCTGCTCATTTTTGAAGTCGCTCACTTACTTATAATTTTTAAGCCGCGTATTCTACCCACATCACGATCTCTTTACCACCGTACAACACTTTTCAAACTAAATGACCTCAATAATGCCGAACGAATCCGACCTACCTATCCTCTACTCTTTGCGCCGCTGCCCTTATGCAATGCGCGGAAGAATGGGCATCGCACTATCACAGCAAAAAGTGTTACTTCGAGAAATCGTCACCAAAGACAAGCCTAGCGAACTCTTGGCCAGCTCGCCGAAAGGCACAGTACCGGTACTGGTGTTGCCACAAGGTACGATTATAGAACAAAGCATAGAAGTGATGATTTGGGCATTGGAACAAAACGATCCTCAAGATCTGATGCGTTCAAGTGAGCCAGAACTAAACCAAGAGATTCTTGAGTTGATTGCTCGTAACGACAATGAGTTTATTGGTCACCTAGAAAAGTACCGTGCATCTGTTCGCTATCGAAACATTGATACTGAACAACGCAGAAAAACGTGTGAAGGGTTTATCTCAGAACTGGAAAGTAAACTCGCTCAACACGAGTACCTGTTTGGCGATACACCTAGCCTAGCCGACTTTGCTGTGATGCCATTTGTTAGCCAGTTTGTACGAGTTGAAAAGAAGTGGTTTGTGAAATCTGAATATCAAAGCGTAGGACGTTGGTTAAGAGCACACCTCGACAGCAAACTCTACACCCAAGTAATGAAGCAATACCCTTTGTGGAATGAAACTAAGCAAGATTGTCTTTTTGGTGGATAAGGGTAATTCAAGGATAGAGAAAGCATGTGGCAATCAAGGTAATTACGTGACACTGTATCTTCTTTGTAATTGGCTGGTATTCAAAGGCTAAACCCTTAACCCATCTCTTAGTTAGACAGCACAGTCTAAGTTAAGCCTTTTGTCCTCTTTCATCCAATCACTTAATCGCTATCGAAATCTCGACAGCCGTTTCACCTTTGTAAAACTCAAAATCAGTTCTGTAAGTTCGCGTATGTGGACAATCTGGCGCGTTGAAATAAGCCCACACCTCTCCCCATAAATCGATAACCGCTTGTGGTAGTTCACCTTCAGCTGAGAATGTTAGGTATTTACCTGCTTCGATATTGGTTTCGACTAACTCATCCAAATTGTTATCGGTAAGCGCATTGGTACACGCGATAACATCAAACTCGCCGGTAAAATCCGACTCGTAGTTGGTGTAGACGCCATACACCTTTGAATCAGGTGTCAGCTTGGGAAAAGCTTGATCGAAAAATCCTTGCCATAATTGGCCTATCTTTGCCTTTGCTGGGTCAACTTCGTTAGTGTTAGTGGTTCTAACCGAAAAGCCGTACGCCTTTACGGCTTCAATCGTTTCTACTTTCATTTGTTTAATTCCTTAACCAAAACCGCTGTCATCGCTTTGGATCAACTCTAATCTTGTATCTCTTTATGACCACACTTTTCACACACAAGGTGGCGAGAAAATTCGTCCATTGACGCGATAAATGGACCAAGAAACCAGCCTTTTATCATGCCTGCCCAAAACTCGCTTCGCTTTTGGTTAGGTTTGTCTGCAAACGCACTCGTCTTTCTGACCAACACAACAACATGTTGTGTCTCTTCTCTGCACGCGGCGCAATAGCATCGTTCTATGGTGTTATTCATTTGAAAGCCTATGACGTTTTGAATGAAATCTGCTGAAAATGAGGATTGTCGATACAGACTTCTAGTGTCGAAAGATCAGTGAGTACGACAAGTTGTTCTGCACCTTGAATACTGACCTTAATGCACTCTTCACGGCTATCGTTGCGTTGAGTATCTAATCCGACACATTCAATCTGTTCGCCAGACTTCAGCGTTAATTTGATTGGGTATCGGTGCATACACACAATCTCAATATAATCGTAATCGTTGCAACTGATCATAATACCCCTCCAATTTATCCACCACACTAATGCGACACGTCATACTATGCAATATTCATATAATCAATAAGTTACTCGTATCACAATCACATTGCGATCATCAGATTATTGAGTGATTTGTTAAATTTAATCTCGTTTTCACCATTCACATTTCTTCTGTGATAGACAATTTAAGGCTTCGAGAATCCTTTCCAATAATGATACAAACCACCAATGTCTGAAGAGCACATTAAGGTCATGGCGCCTTTGATTTGCTCTTCATTCCATGCCCACCATTTCATTTCTAATAGCTGAGTAATCTGAGCTTCACTAAAGCGATAACGAATATTCAAAATAGTTTTTCATGTTTGTACTCTTAGTTTCGTTCTTTTAGTTAGGTACTTTTGTTGCGTGATGATGCTTTTAATTGATTTCTTTAGTGTAAAGACTTCCGTGTGCTATCGACCGCCCGCAATATCAATAAACGAGCCGGTTACATACGAAGCTTCGTCTGATAATAACCATGCAATAGAGTTAGCCACCTCTTCTGGTGTGCCGCCTCGTTGTAACGGTAGCTGCGAAGCTAGTCTGTCTACGCGATCAGGTTCTCCGCCGTCTGCGTGCATCTCAGTATAAATACAACCTGGCCTTACGCCATTCACTCGGATGTTACGCGCTGCAAGCTCAAGTGATAGTCCTTTGGTCAGTGAATCCATCGCACCTTTCGATGCTGCGTAATCCACATACTCAAACGGTGCACCTGTGCGAGAAGCGGCAGACGATACATTCACAATCGACCCTGCACCATCGGCTTGTTTGATAAAGGCTTTACTGCATAAGAAACAGCTTGAGACATTCGATTTCATGACCTTTTCAAAGCGATCAATCTCGATGTCTTCTAGTGCAGATTGGGTAAACAAGATCCCGGCGTTATTCACTAAATGGGTAATCGGCCCAAGCTTATGACGGGCAATCTCGAACAGGGATTTTACGTCAGATTCTACCGACACATCGGCACGCACACAGATAGCAGTACCGCCCTGTTCGCGTATCTCATTCACCAGTTCATCAGCTCTTGATTCGTTGTGTATGAAATTGACACACACCGCATAGCCTTGTTTTGCTAATAGCTTCGATGTAGCGGCACCAATGCCTCGGCTTCCGCCTGTAACGATTACGACCTTGTTCATGACATCTCCTAACTCGCTGACTTTTAATTTATCTCATTGTTGTTATGCACATACTCTATTGTGAGCTTCGAGTTCTTGCATTTGGCCTTGCTACTTGAGTGATTCAGGGCTCGCTATCTGAACCCACTTTGCACGCCACTCTTGTGCAGCAAAGCCATCAGGCCAAAACTCGGTTTGTTTTTGGATTAAACCATCAACAACCGTGTGAAAGGTAATCACGCGATCGTTTAATACGCTGTCCGTCACTGATACATCTGTCACGACAGTATCACCTTCGCAAACAATCGAGTTCAGCTCAAACTTCCAAATCCCATTCGCTGGGTATTCAGAGTTGATCGCTGTGAAGTTATCACGCCCTACCGTCAACTCAGACGACTGAGGCCAATAACCTTGAAAATCTTCCGCTAGCCATTCGGCCGCTTTGGCAAAGTCGTTGGTGCGCATTGCATCCCAATATCCTAATACCACTTGTTTTGGTGTCATTATTCTTCCTTAAATTATCAAGTCCGTTAAAAGCGATTAAGCATATTTACCAATGATCGTTAAAAGATCTTCGACATTATTAGCAATGTAATCGGGTTTGGTTTGCCAGTTTTCGGGTTCAGAGCGGCTATAACCCGCTGCTACCGCAATGACTTTTGCTTTATCGCCAAGTGCAGCTTCGATATTGCGTGCAAACTGTGTGTCCGCTTCATGATCGCCGATATACATCAAACAGAGTTTATCGGTTTGCGCTTTATCAAAGATATTTTCAACACACTTGATACCACCGAATGGATGCGGTTTTTGGTTGCCATTTGATACGTCGTCATAACCGACAACCGATTTAAACAAATCACCAATGCCATAACTGTCGAGTACACCACGAATATTTAATTGAGAGTTTTGAGAGCAAATACCATGAGGAAGATGGGCGAACTGGCTAATCACCACTTCCATTCCATCATACAGCGCGACTGGCGTTTGATTTTTCTCTTGATGCTCGGCCCACATTCCACCCGCTATCAACATTTCGTCATGTGATAACCCGTAATAATCGACATATAAGGCTTGCCAGTTTTTAGCGCCGTGGTTGGCTTCATGATAAAGCGCTTCACTCAACAAGTATTTGGGTAAATTATCACCTGACAAGTGTGGAGCAACCGCAGAGATTATATCTTTGGTAATCGCGATATTTTTGGGAACAGAATTGACTAAGGTTCCATCATAATCCCATAGAATGGCATCTAATTTCATACACTATCTCTTTGTTTAAATTAACAATTTGAATTTATCATTCAAAAGCGTATTAAGGGAAATCTTATTGTCTTGAATTTCAAAATTTATCTAATCAGAGCAAAGCTAGATAACAATCCGTTGCTCGCGAGCAAAAACCAAACAGCCTTTACTCACATCACTGCTTTATCAATTGCAATATATGCGTATAATCCCCGCTCCATTGCGCTATCGCCATTAAAAATAGCGCCTTTCAACATTTTTAATGAGTACCCAATGTCGAAACTATTTTTCAAAGGCCGTATCGAAACAAGACAGAACCACGTTCTTGCAGGCTACAACGTAAACCGCGATGTGAAAGCGGGTACTGAAGAATCTCCAATTGCTGTAATGGCTCAAACTGACGCACGCAAAGCAGAAGTCGAAGCACTAGCTGCTGAAAATACTATCTTCGTTACCGTTACAGTAAACGCGGACAAAGAAGAGAACACCATCGAGCTTGATACTCTACTAAACAAGCCAAAAACGATGACGTTTGAAAAAACGCCTAACCGTAACGATCCATGTTCTTGTGGTAGCGGTAAGAAATACAAGAAGTGCTGCGCATAAGCGTTTCTGATTCACGCTACTCATAGTGTGATTAAGACGATTGATTTAAACGGGCAGATCACTACGATCTGCCCGTTTTTTATGCCCTGAGTTATTCTTTAAAGAATGCAGCGTTAGTCAAGATTATCGGGTGTCCGTAAGTACGTTCCACATTTTGTGCACTTGTAGTCTCCAGTAGTGTTATTGGAGATGAGTGACGAAAAAATTTGCTGGAGTAAACCCGGTTTCTTTTCTTCTTGAGGCGCTTGCTGCACTTGATTGCTGAACATTGTATATTTATGCAGTGTCAGTATTTTGCAATTACAACAAAACGCTCTCGTCTGCTCACTCCCATACATAATAGCTATAAACCTTATCGATAACAGAAACTTAACGCATGAAAACATGCCACAAGTTGAATTAAATCGATACATTTTATAAAGGTGTTCGAACATCAAAATGCTCAAGTGTGATCTCGGTGGCCTTAGTTTTGAACCTTCGCCACTGTTGCTTCTGATAGCTTGCTTAGTACACCTGAAATTTTCTTAATCACTTCATCACAACCGTTAATTGCGTGACGGTTTAACAAGTAATTAGGATCGTTGTAAGACAGCCACACTTTCTTGTTCGCGTCTTCACTTACCAACACCTTCTGCGGTAAATCAATAGCGACCTCTTGAGCACATTGCATCAATGGCGTGCCTACTTTTGGATTACCGAAAATAATAACTTCAGTTGGTTTAAGCTCGAGGTCAACGTTACTCGCGTTTTTTTGATGGTCGATTCTCGCAAACAATGTCAGGCCTTTGCTTTTTGCTATCTCTTCAAAGCGGTCTGCTGTCTCTTTCACTGAATAATTACTTTGGTACTTTATCAAACCGTCAGAAGCGGCGACTGAAAAGGATGCCGAAAGTAAAATGGCGCATAGGGGTAGTAGTTTTTTCATTGTTACCTCTGAGATTTAACCTAATTAAACATACGTTTATCGCGCCATCTTAACGTCGTGGCGTAACCTTCTTCAGTATAGACTTGTTTCAAATCTCAGTTTGCCGAGAGGATCACCTTTCTAATGCGTCTTATTATCATGCGTTGTAACCAACCAATTTTTCTTGCTTGTATAGAAGAGCACGCATATGTGGCAGCTGTTTGTAATAGGAACGTTCGACTTGATGATCAGGGAATGCACCGTTTCTCAGAGCAGCAATGGCTTGATGTTGTTCTTTGGACACTTCAATTTCAGATATGATTTCCATACAGTCCCTTGTGATTTCTAACTCATAGTAATTGTTATCATGAGATTTACATTAAATTTTCATACCTAGGGCATGTTGATCTTTCGAGAGTGTTTTTTGAACAGCATGGTAAAGAGTTATAATTTGCTTCGCCAAAAGTAAAACCATAACCAATACCATGCCAAGAACAATGCTAACTGATATTCGCTGGAAACTGCTACTCCAAGTTATGAAAAGTACAGGTCGTATTTACGATAAAACTGAACATCGAATGACATTTGAAGGAATACTTTATCGAATGAGAACAGGTATTCCTTGGCGGGATCTACCCTCTG
>NZ_JAKEUO010000009.1 GCF_022397915.1 Vibrio sp. Isolate34
GAGCGACATGAGCGACATGTGAAAATCAGGAGTTCAGCGACTCCTTTTGACCCTGAATACCAAGAATACTTGGTAAAGCGGAAGTCAAAAAGACAAGCTCGCAACTCGTGGATTGATCCTGCTCTAACTGCTTTATAAGTTGTTGGGTGTCAAACGATGCCTTAGTGGAGGCTTGAGCCGTATGCAGTGAAAGTTGCACGTACGGTTCTTAGGGAGACGGCACTTGGTAACAAGTGTCGTCCACCCGACCAAAATGAGTTTGGATAGGAGGCAAATGCAATTTTAATCCGCCTGTTTTATCAAGCTGTCAAATTAGGAAACAACCTGTTTCCTAAATTATTCCTGCCCCAAAGTTTGTCTGATCGGGAATGAGCTTAATTTCAAGTTCGGTAACCTGATTTATTTATCCTAATGCCTAAAACTTCATCTATTTGTATAAATTTGCTCATTCGCTATGAATAGAGTTCTTCAGAAGTTGGAAGCTGCAAACCCAAGTATCTGATACGCTCTTAGCAAATTGGCTGTATTGGTTCTGGTTCTCTTCTTCTTTGAGGTTTAGCTGTATTGTTTTTACTGGGTGGCAATCTAGCGCATTAACTATGGCGTTCAATCCCTCGTTCTCCGCGCTAACCTTCTCAGCAGCATTTACATTGGCTACCAGTATTAACGAAACCGTTAGTGCCATTACCTTGATCATGTTTCCTCCTTAAAATCTAAATATAACCCCTAGTGCGCCTGAATCTAAGCTCATAGTATACTTCTCTGTATCCATTTCGCCGCCTGTTGTGGCAGACAAGCCAAGCACCTTAGTTACGTTGCAACGAAGCCCTGCACTAAAGCTAAGAGGCTCCTCTTTTGCTGCCACACGATGCGTAGCTTTGGGCGCATCAAACTCCATCGGACGACTACCAGAGCCTATAGGTTCAATACTTGAGCAAACACCTGAGCATGCGCACAGAGGGAGCCCTAAGAGGATTGGAACAACAACCTTAGAGATCATTAAGTTAAGCCAAAGTTAAATTTATTAAAATAAGCGTACTATTTAAACTGGTCGGTTTAAACGAACAAATCTGGAATCTTAGTTGTCAACCAAAAGCTTTAATATTGATAGCTTAATCAATATGAATTAACAAAGAGAATGTGCCAGACTATAAGTAAAAATATATTGGTTCACTCCCTTTATCCCATCCCCTTACTAGCCTCAACAAGGACAACGTATGAAGATAAAACTACTCGCACTATTAAGTTTGGCGGCTACTTCTGCATTTGCTAATCCAGCAGGCAATGACTTTTACAATTTTGTAAACGAAGACTGGCAGAAGTCGGCGGTGATACCCACAGGCTATCCTTCAAATAACTCTTTTGTTGAAGTTCACCTTCGAACGCAAGCGCAGCTTCAAGAGCTTGTAAATAAAATTATTGAAAGTGATGACCGTAAGCTTACGAACGACGAGCGTAATATAAAAACTCTTTACATGAGTTACACGAATATTAAGGAGCGTGAAGCTTTGGGTTTAGCGCCTTTGATTAGCTCTCTCGAGTCGATTGAAGCAATTAAAGACCATACAGGGGCAGTTCGAGTGATGACGCATATCGGGCAGGACTCGATTTTCAAAGTTGGGGTGTCTCAAGACGCTAAAGCTCCAAGCCATTATGCCGCTCACATCTCACAGGGAGGTTTGATAATGGATGAAAAAAACTACTACACCATACCTGAAGCACGAGAGGCTTTCCTTGCTTACACAACTCAGCTCTTTGTGTTATCAGGATTCGAAGATGCAAAATCTCGCGCAAAACAGGTTCTGGATTTTGAATCTAAGCTAGCCTTGACTCATTGGGATGGTTCAAAAATGCGTGATGTTTCCCTTGCGTACCACCCGATGACAGTAGCGGAGCTGAGTGAGTACACTAAAGGTTACGATTGGGAAACCTTTTTTACTTTCAGTGGTGCAGATAAAGGCCTGAAAGGTAAAAAAGCCATTTTAGTGACGGATAGCGCGATAAAGGATGGAGCAGATCTATTTAGCAAAACTGATATTGAAGTTATTAAGAGTTATATGTATGCCCATCTTCTTGATCGTAGTGCTTCCTTGCTTTCGTCGAAATTTGTTGGAGCTCACTTCTGGTTTCACAGTACAGTCCAACGAGGAATTAGTGAACAAATGCCACTAGAGGCTCGCGCCTTGTCTTTTACAAACGGGTATCTCGGTATGCCGCTTGGGATGATCTATGCAAAAGAATACTTCCCTGAAGAGTCGAAGAAAGAGATAGAAGAATTAGTGGCCTACATTAGTAGTACATTTGAAAGACGCTTCAAAGCTGCCGAATGGATGGATGAGCAAACTAGAAATGAGGCTATCCACAAGCTCCATCAAGTGCGCGTGAAAATCGGTTATCCAAGCCGAGAACAAGGCATATCGGTTAATCTTTTAAGCACCAACCCACTAGAGAACGCGCATAAAGCAGAGGTTTGGTTGACTGCTGATTCCATTGGGAAACTCGATGAGTCATATCGAGGTTGGGAATGGTCAATGACGCCGCAAACTGCGAATGCCTACTACACTGCTAACTCTAATGAAATCGTCTTCCCTGCTGCATTCTTGCAACCTCCGTTCTATGACAAAACAAAAGATGCTGCTTACAATTTTGGCAGCATTGGGGCGATTATCGGACACGAACTTGGGCATGCATTTGATGATCAGGGTAGTGCCTTCGATGGTCGTGGTGTTATGCGTGATTGGTGGAGTAGAACCTCTAGCGAGAAGTATAAAGTAAAAACCACACAACTCATAAAACAATACAACCAGTACGAATCGGCGGGGATGAAAATTAATGGACTCCTAACATTGGGTGAGAACATAGGTGACTTGGGGGGCTTAACAGTTGCGCTGGAGGCATACCGTCAATATAACCGTGAAACGTATCCTAACGGGGTTGCACCTATCGTTAATGGATTAACGGGAGAGCAAAGATTCTTCTTAGCGTGGGCTAATGTTTGGCGTGAGAAGACGACTGACGAGTTCACCAAAGAGATGATAATGACAAACCCACATGCTCCGAGCAAATGGCGCGTAAATGGTGTGGTTCGCAATATCGATGCGTGGTATGAAGCATTCGATATAGGACAAAACGATGATCTTTACTTACCACCGGAAGAGCGCGTGAAGATTTGGTAAATAAGGAGTGACCGTAGAGAACGAGGTACGATTGAGAGTTGAGATAAAAACTGGCCGAAGTTACTTGCAGAATAACGAAGTCCATCAAAAAAGGTCGCTATCATAGCGACCTTTTTTGATGGTGAGGAACTTTTACGTTTACGGTAACAACAATATTTTACCCATTACCGAACGACTTTCGATTGTATCGTGTGCTTGCGTTGCTTCGAACTGAGCTGAACCATCAATACAGAACACTAAATAGATTGATTTACCATATGGGTAGTTATCCATAAATTGCTAATTTAGAATAACCACTGACACGTTTTTGTCCAGAAATGTGTTTTGGATAAGTGGATTATAAAATCATGACGTTTCAATATGATTGGAACAGAAAGAGCCGCTTTTTAGCGGCTCTTTCTGTTTGAGTTTTAGCTATCACTTAGTAGAGCATTAGCTTTCAATTCTTCTACTTCGCATAATTCGAAGGAAACAGTGCTCGTTTCGCTTCTTCATCACGTTCGGTTTTAAATTCAATGCCTTTACCAATCTCGCGAGCGCGCAGTGCAGCAGGGCGGGTGTTGATTGCGTTAAACCAACGCTTCAAGTTCGGGTAAGGTTCTAGGCCTTCTTCACCAAGCACGAAAGGTGCTTTATCAATCCAACCCCATGCCGCGACATCGACAATGGTGTACTCATTTCCGACGATAAATTCACGACCTTCCATATGCTTCTCTAACACTTCGTAATGACGTTGTGCTTCACGTAGGTAACGGTTCACAGCGTAGTCTAGACCTGCTGGCGCAGCATGACGGAAGTGTACCGATTGACCTGAATAAGGGCCAAGGCCGCTGGCGATAAACATCATCCAAGAGAGCAGTTCAGCTCTGTCTTCTGGTTGTCCCCCAAGCTCGCCAGTCTTCTCTGATAGGTACAAAAGGATAGCGTTAGAATCGAACACGCGCTGTCCATCGTCTTCAATGGCTGGTGTTTTACCGTTCGGGTTAATCAAACGATATTCCGGCGTGTGTTGCTCGCCCTTTAAGGTATCAACAGGAACGAGTTCAAAATCTAGGCCTGTCTCTTCTAGAAACAGAGCGATCTTCATTGGGTTGGGTGTTTGGTGAAAATAGAACTTAAGCATGGGGTAACTCCTTGTATTGATAATTCATTAAAGCACCTCTTGAACGGTCGTTCAATGATTGATTTTAATTTATTTGAAAACCGGTTGATGCGTGTTTTAAATCTATGCGCTTAAAACTTCGTTATTAGAGCGAGAATGGAATCGAATGATTCAGTGTGTTGAATTTTAAGTTGTTGAAAAATGAGCTTAAAGTTGCTGTTTGGCGTGTTGTTTTCTGCGGAGTTCGGGTTTGTGATGGGTGGTTTTCGGTGGAATAGGGCGTATTAAATCCGCAGTCAGATATTCCAACAAAAACGTTGAGCACTGGTTCAAACCAGAATTATCTGGATATACAGGCTTATTGGTAAGTTCAAAATCGTGATCTGTTGCCACACCTTATGCAACAAATGAATATTAACCTCGGAGATTCTGGTGTGGTTCACAGTTTTTTAATCTTAGGGACTTACATTGGTGAGCAAATCTGATGTGAACACTTAACGACACAGGATCTTTCCATGAAAAAGAACATTATCGCCCTCGCTCTTGGTGGCATGCTTGCTTTTGGCGCAACACCTTATTCTTTTGCCGCTAACGATGGCGCAGTACAGGCTTCAGCGGATTACGCGCAGTTGGTGACTAAGCGACAAGTTGTCGACCAATTACTTCTTGATGCGTTGCAGGCCTTTAAGTCTCCGGCAAGAATTTCTCACGCGGGCTTCACGGCTAAAATGCCAAGCAACATGGAAATTGTGACTAACCGATTGTTAGAAGCGTACCAGCTAGAACCTTACCGTACTGATTTGTTGATCTCGGCGGCGAATGCTCAGATCTACAACAAGAACGCAGAGCGCGCGATTGAGTTATTTGAACAAGCGTTGACGGTTGCACCAGACGATGTCGATCTTCATGCTTACCTTGCGGTTTGGCAGCGTTTTGAAGGCAATGAAAGTGAATCCAACAAGCACATGGAGAAGCTAGAGAGCCTGAATAAAGGTAAGGCAGAAGATATTAAACGTATTTTTGCAACGGTCGACCGCGTGTTAGAAACACCTCTTAAAGAATCTGCAGATAAGGGACTGTTGAGCGACCACGGTGCCATCGTCACTTTAGGCTACGCGCTTAACCCTGATGGCTCTATGCATGAAATCTTGATTGAACGTCTTGAAACGACATTAGCGATGGCTAAAGCGAACCCAGATGCGATGATCGTGTTAACGGGTGGCGTGCCGAAGAACCATAAGACTGAAGGCAAGTTAATGGCGGATTGGCTTATCTCAAAAGGGGTAAGTAAAGATCGCATCATTGAAGAGAACTACGCGACCAGCACGGTAGGCAATGCCTTATTCAGTAGCTATGCGCTTGCTCGTCATGATATTAAGCATGCGACCATTATCAGCTCGGCAAGCCATGTTCGTCGTGGTCAAACTCTGTTTGAAATCGCGAGCTGGCAAACGGGGCCTCAAGGCATCACCTTTGATACGGTTTCTTACCCAGACAAGCCGCTCGCAGATCTTAAGAAGGCGAGCAGTGGTGAGCTGCTAGGTATCTACCGCGACGCTCTTAGAACGTATGGTATGTGGAGTTACCGCTCTTACCCATTAGAGTCTCGCTAGGCTTAGGGTTATTTCATAGTAGGCAAAGTATAAGTTGCTAGTACAATCGAGCACAGCTAGATGGTATGCTGTGCTCCTACTTAATTTAGTGTTTCAAAGGCAAAAAAATGAACCCGATTTTAGCAATGTTGAAAGAGAACAATATTAGCGACGAGCAGATCAGCGAGCTATTCAAGACGTTGACCGAGAACCCTCTTGCAGCAATGGCGACGATCAGCCAACTTGGTTTACCTCAAGACAAACTTCAAATGCTGATGGGTCAGGTAATGCAAAACCCTGCGCTAATCAAAGAAGCAGTTGAAGAGCTTGGCCTAGATTTTTCTAAGGTTGAAGCGGCTAAAGAGCAACTTCAAAAATAAGTGAGTTTGAATGAGCTGATATCGTCTTAGCTTATTCGCATTCAATGAAAAGGTCGTTTAAGTTCAGCAATAGGCTGTCTTGACGGCCTTTTTTGATCTTGGTAGTAGTTTGGGGCTTTGGTTGAGTTGCTTTCAATTATCTTATCTGACTCCATACACACCGACTATTTCAACACAATTGACAGCAATCTTGCCAAATATGTGCGACTACTGACAATTTACTTACTAGACTTAATTAACCTATGTGCGACCTGATATGTGCATCTTGATGAGCAGAGTTTTTGGATGAAGAAAGCCTTAAGTAATAGGGCTAACCGATTTTGGCCATAAGCGCGGTTTATCTATGAGCCACATTAAGGAAATGAATAAGAGGGCAACAAACTAAGCCCTTTATTGAGCAGTGATTTATAGGAAGCTAGTTATGAAGTATTTAAAGGAAACCGCTTTAGCGAGCCTTGTGCTGGCTGGGCTTGTTGGTTGTGGCGGTGATTCAGGTTCATCAAGCAGCACGACACCCATTACCTTGAGCGTGAGTGATGCGCCCATTGATGATGTTAAAGACGTCACCGTGACATTCAGTAAGGTTGCTTTACTTCCTCAAGGGGGAGGTTCGCCACTGATATATGATGTGTATAAAACGGACGAAAACGGCGATTACGTTGATGAAAATGGCGATCCATTGCCAGATGGTGAGGATCCGATTCCATTAGGTGTGAATTTGCTGGATTACCAAGGCAGCGATGCGCTTCCTTTGATTGAAAATGAGGTCATTCCGGTAGGCAGCTATAAGTTGTGTGTGTTTGCGAATGATGGCGATCATCCAACAGATCCATCATATGTCGTAGATGATAATAATGTGGAACAAAGCTTAACGGTGAAAGGTGAAGGTGCGTGTCCGCAAGGTGTGGGTAAAGAAGATAACGCTGGCGTACTTTACTTTAATAACTCATTTAATGTGAACCAACAAAGTAACGATTTTGTTGTCGAGTTCGATCTTCGACGTGGCCTAAAGAACAGTTCGACTTTCCCTGATTACACCATTCAAAGAACGTCTGTGAGCCTTATCAATACGGTTGAGACAGGAAACATTGAAGGTACTGTAGCGACCACAACTTTCGAAGCTTGTAATCCTACAGACGATAACACGTTCGTTCAGTCGGTTTATCTGTATGAAGGCGATGTCGACAAAGCTGACATGGCACCAATCGGCGGCAGTGATGAAGTGAAACCGATCACTTCAGCATCAGTGACAATGAATCAAGCACAGACAAACTATGAGTTCTCTCTGGGCTTCATTGACCCAGGTACTTACTCATTGGGTTATACCTGTACTGCGCAGCATGACAGTGATGAAGACAATGCTGCGCCATTAGCCGCAGGCTTCGCAATATACGAAGCTCAAAATGGCGTGCAAGTCACCGTGGGTCAGGACAGCCAAGTATCATTCTAATCTTGGTGTGAATTACGCTTTTTAATAAAAACGGCCTCTCATTTGGAGGCCGTTTTTGATCATGTTGCCTAGCTAGCATGAATTTGATGAGCATTGAGTGTGACTCTAGGGGAGTGATAATGTAACGTTGTATCTCTTACTTTAACCTAGCGAAATGTACTCCGGCGTTGCTCATGAAATCTAGCTTAAGCATTCGATCTTACACCAAGCAATTTAATACCCATGCTCATGATGACCATCATCAACTGGTATTGCCGATCCAAGGGAGTATCAACCTTGAGATGGTTGGATATGTCGGCAAAGTGGCCGTAGGTGAATGCGTGGTGATTCCGGTAACCACAGCGCATGCCTTTAAGGCGGATGAAGCAGCGCGGTTTATTGTCGCAGATATGGCAGAGTTACCGCAGCACTTGTTAGAGCATGAGCTCTCTGTATTTGCGATTACTCCGCCTTTGATGAGCTTCTTACTGTTCGTTGAGAAGCAGCTGGAATATCAAGTAGACAGTGGCATTGAATCGTCAATCTTGGATGTGTTCTCACTACTGTTAGAGCAACAACAAGTAAGCAAGAGCATCGACCCAAGAATCCGTGCGGTACAAAGATTGATAGCGGATAATTACGCCCGACCTCTCTCTATATCTCAACTTGCAGAAACGGCCTGTTTGAGTCCTACTCAATTCAAAAAACGCTTCAAAGAGTGCCTAGGTATCAGTGTGCTTAAATACATCACTCGATATCGTATGGAGAAAGCGCAAGCCTTGCTAAGCCATACCGATCTGCCTGTCCAATTGATCGCTGAAAATGTTGGGTATACTGATGTGTCTGCGTTCAGTCGCCGCTTCTCTCAGCACTTTGGGATGTCCCCTAGGGCGTTTCTAGGCTCGATGAAAGAGAGTCTTTCGAAATAACAATAGCGTCCGTTCTGCAAACTAATTTTAAGGCATCTTCACTATTATCTATTTCAGAGCTGAAAATTGGGTAATAGAAATGAATCTTGCCATCAATCGTGTTAACGAATTCCAAACGGGCACTTTAGCCATCTTGTTTGCTTCTATTTTATGGGGCACGACAGGCACCGCCGCAAGCTTCGCACCTGATTTAAGTCCCTTGGCGATTGGTGCTTTCTCTATGGGTGTCGGCGGCCTAATGCAAGCGGGCTTGGCGTATCGAAAAATCCTATTCGCTTTCGACAAACTTTTGCAGAACAAGAAGCTGTTGGCAGTGAGCGCTTTGGCTTTGGCTGTATACCCCTTAGCTTTCTATTCATCTATGAAGTTATCGGGTGTCGCAATTGGTACGGTCGTGTCGATTGCTACCGCACCGTTCTTTTCTGCTCTCTTAGAGTGTCTTATCAGCAAAAACAATAATATCAACAAACGCTGGTTAACGAGCTTTGCGATTGGTGTGGTGGGTATTGGGTTATTGGTGTTTTCAGAGTCGTCATCGGCGAGTGAATCTGGCGACGAACTGAAGCTTTTGGGTATTGGATTAGGTTTGGTTGCTGGTCTGTGTTACGCCATTTATTCATGGGCGACGAAGGCTTTGATAGACGAAGGCATTGAGTCGCAAGCGGCGATGGGCAGCATATTTGGTTTAGGTGCAATGCTATTACTGCCAACGCTTTGGTTTACAGGGAATAACCTGTTCGCATCGAATACCAATATATTGGTCGTGAGTTACTTGGCGTTAATTCCTCAATGCATGGGTTATATCGCCTTCAGTTTTGGCCTGCGACATGTCACCGCGAGCAGTGCCAACTTGATTACCTTGCTTGAGCCGGTCGTTGCCGCCGTGTTGGCCGTGTGTATTGTGGGTGAGCTTATTCCATTGGTTGGCTGGCTAGGTATGTTCTTGATTGTGATGTGTTTATTCATCCAATATCAGCCGACTAAAAAGCCGTTATAACTATTTGTTAAAGCGAGATTAATTGAATTAAATTCATGCGTGATTCTTATAATTGAATAAAATGAGTATCTCAGTTGCGAGAGTGCTGTTACTATCGTTATCAATAGTCGGGGGGCATATACCTTAGTTGGTGTTTGCTGAGATCGTTATTCGAGACCCGTTGAACCTGATTCAGTTAACACTGGCGTAGGGAACTATGATTACTTTGCCTACGTGGTTCAACAATGATCTCTCATTGCTTTCACCTCCACACTCTCTTTGCGGCCAAAGTTCGGTTCTCTTACGTCTTTTAGACAGTAGGAGCGACCATGACACAGCATTCCAATTCTCAAGCATCACCTAGCAGCATTCAAACACCAGAAAACCCATCTTCTTCGATCAATACTCCGATTGTTTTGACCATTGCGGGTTCTGACAGTGGCGGCGGCGCGGGCATTCAAGCTGATATTAAAGCCATGTCTGCTACGGGTAGTTTCGCTTGTTCGGTAATTACCGCGATTACATCTCAGAATACCCAAGGCGTGTCAGCAATTTTCCCTATCCCGCTTGAGCATGTCGCTAGCCAGCTAGATGCAGTGTTTACCGATTTGAATATCGTAGCGGTAAAAGTTGGCATGTTGGCGGATTCGCAAATCATCAAAGTTGTCGCGGACAAAATCAAACAATACCAGCCTAAACACCTAGTGATTGACCCTGTCATGGTGGCGACAAGTGGCGACCTTCTTTTAGAAAACTCGGCTATCACCACGCTAAAACAGGAGCTGATTCCGCTCGCAGACATCATTACCCCTAACTTGCCAGAAGGTGCAGCACTTACAGGTAAAGCTGTGCCTGAAAGCCAAGCGGAAATGCAGGATATGATTGAAGACCTGCGCGCTTTAGGTGCTAAAGCCGTCCTGCTAAAAGGCGGTCACTTGGAGAAAGATGAAAACAGTAGCGACTTACTGATTCTGCCAACCACATCTGCTTTGATTAGCGCGAAGCGTTTTCCTACCAAAAATACCCATGGTACGGGTTGTACGCTTTCTTCTGCGATCGCTTCTTTCTTGGCTCAAGGCAACACGCTTCCAGAGGCTGTCGACCTAGGTAAACAATACATTTCACGCGCGATTGCTCATGCTGACGAACTTCAAGTTGGTCAGGGGCATGGACCGGTAAATCACTTCTTCGCTGGGCATGGTAATGTCCGTTAATACGATTGGCGTTCAACTCAGTAATGCGACTCTGCGCTACCGAGATAGCGAGCACGCGACCTTGTCGGGGCTGTCATTGAACTTAAAGGCAGGTAAGTGGACTGTGCTGCTTGGTCGCAGTGGTTGCGGGAAAACCACGGTATTGCGATACCTAGCAGGTTTACTCGATGACAAAGTTGAATGGCAGGGCACATTGGCAACGTCTGATGAACTGCCTCTCACCGATCGCATCGCATATATGGCGCAGCAAGATTTATTACTGCCGTGGTTGTCGGTTATCGACAATGTGTGTCTGAGCCATCGCTTTCAAGATTCCGTAGATAAGCATCAAAATATCGAGCATAAAAATCAGGCGTTAGAGCTACTGACTTCTGTTGGTTTGGCTGATTACGCAGATACCATGCCGGATCAATTGTCTGGTGGTATGCGTCAACGTGTTGCTTTGGCTCGCACTTTAATGCAAGACAAGCCTGTCGTGTTGATGGACGAACCTTTCTCAGCGCTGGATGCGGTAACAAGACACAAGTTACAGACCTTAGCGTGTGAACTGTTAAGAGATAAAACCGTTGTGTTGATTACTCATGATCCACAAGAAGCGGTGCGTTTGGCGGATAACTTGTATGTGCTGCAAGGCTCGCCTGCGAGTGCTCACTCTTTACCTGTGCCTCACACCTCAACGCCACGAGTGCTCGATGGTGAGTGTGCCGAGTTGCAACAGGCGATCTTAGATCAGTTGGAGCGTGATTATGAATGATCTAACGCGAAGTGAAGCTGTGACTCAGTCAACGAACGTGCAGTCTAGCACTGAACGTTCAAGTCAGATGAATCCCGTTATGCGTTTGCTTATCAGCAGTGTTGTGATTCTTGGCTTATGGCAACTTGTGGTCGTTGTTTTCGAAATGCCGAGCTTCATTCTTCCGGCCCCCGCAGAAGTCTTTCTCAAGCTTATTGAACGCTACGATGTGTTACTCAAACACACTTGGGTGACCGCACAAGAGATCTTACTTGGGCTATTACTAGGTTTGTCTATGGGGCTGTTTTTCGCCTTGCAGATGTTGATGTTTGATCCGTTGAAACGTTGGCTGTTGCCTATCTTGATTGCTAGCCAAGCGATTCCTGTATTTGCGATCGCGCCAGTACTGATGCTGTGGCTTGGCTATGGCATAGCTTCAAAAGTGGTGATGGCGGCAATCATAATCTTCTTCCCAGTGACGACTTGCTGCTACGACGGCCTGCGAAATACACCGACGGGTTATCTTGACCTCGCCAAGACGATGGGCGCATCGAAATGGCAACTGCTACGCCACATTCAACTTCCTGCTGCACTGCCAACATTGGCGTCAGGTATTCGTGTGGCTGTGGTTATCGCTCCGATTGGCGCGGTTGTCGGCGAGTGGGTGGGTTCGAGTGAAGGGCTAGGCTACTTAATGCTGCAAGCCAATGCACGAATGATCATTGATGAGATGTTTGCTGCCTTGTTTATCTTGGCGGTGCTCTCTATCTCGCTCTACTTCATCACAGACAAATTACTCAAAAAAGCTATCCCTTGGGAGAATCAGTGATGGTTCGCTCAATAACCCTTTGTTTAATAAAGCTTCGCTCAAGGCTCTTTATCTAAACAAACCTCGTTAGAAATTAGATTGAAAAACACAATAATAATATTCAAAAGGAAAGGTTAACTATGAAAAATACCAAATTGGTAGGTGCAGTGGCACTGCTTGCTTCGCTAGTTTCAGGTCATGCATTAGCGGATTCTGAACAAAAGAAACTAACACTGATGTTGGATTGGTTTGTCAATCCGAACCACGGCCCAATTGTGATTGCTCAAGAGCGTGGTTACTTTGCTGACCAAGGCCTAGAGGTTGAAATCCAAGAGCCAGCTGACCCAAGCACGCCAGCAAAACTCGTTGCGGCAGGGAAGGTTGACTTAGCCGTCACCTACCAACCAAGTTTAACCATGGATGTGGCGGCAGGTTTGCCTCTGGTTCGTGCATCAACCCTTATCGCGACACCACTGAACACACTAATGGTGTTGGATAATGGCAAGAACGATTCGTTAGCAGATCTGAAAGGCAAGAAGATCGGTATCGCGATTGCGGGTAACGAAGAAGCGACGATCGGCACCATGTTAGCTCAGGAAAACGTTGAGTTCACTGACGTGCAAACCATCAATGTCGGTTGGGCACTATCGTCTTCACTGGCATCGGGCAAGGTAGATGCAATCTGGGGTGGCTTACGTAACTTCGAAACTAACCAACTAGCGCTTGAAGGCTTTAAAGCAAAAGCGTTCTTCCCTGAAGAACACGGTGTGCCAGTTTACGACGAGCTGATCTTTGTTGCGAATGCGAAGAAACACGACGACGAAGCTATCAAAGCCTTCAACAAAGCACTAGAGCAAGCAACGACTTATATTGTGAACCACCCACAAGATTCATGGAGTGAGTTTGTGGCGTATTCACCAGATACGTTGAACAACGAACTTAACCAACGCGCGTGGAACGACACACTGACTCGTTTTGCACTTCGCCCTTCTGCAGTAGATATGAAGCGTTACGATGATTACGCGCAGTTCATGTTCGACAAAGGCATTATCAAATCACTACCAATAGCTGCTGATTACGTACCGGCTTTTGACTAAGGAATCTCATGAAATATCAAGACTTAATCCAAGCCTGCCAGCAAGATTGGCAAGACTACACCGAGCATGATTTTGTGAAAACGCTGGCAAACGGCACTCTGGCTCAGCCGTGTTTTCTACATTACCTGAAGCAAGACTTTCTGTTCTTAAAACAGTATGCCCGTGCTTATGCATTGGCCATTTACAAGGCGAAAACCTTGGCTGATATGCGTCGCGCACTGCCAAGTGTACATGCTTTATTAGATTCTGAAATTTCACACCACGTGACTTACTGTGGTCAGTGGGGTTTAACGGAATCGGATTTAGAAAACGAACCAGAAGATTTTGGCACAGTCGCTTACACGCGCTACGTTCTAGATGCAGGTATGACGGGGGATCTTGTCGATCTTTATGCGGCACTGGCTCCGTGTTCAATTGGTTATGCCGTGATTGGTAAAGCGCTATTAGAAAGCAGCGATACTGTTTTAGAAGGCAACCCATACGCGAGCTGGCTGCAGCTTTACGGCGGAGAAGAGTTCCAGTCTGGCGTGGCAACGGGCGCAGAGTATTTCAATCAGCTACTGGCTGAAATTGATATTAACAGCGAGCGCGGTCAGAACATCGTTCATATCTTCAAAACCGCAACTCGTATGGAAGTGGCTTTCTGGCAGCAAGGTTTGAATGCACTTAATGACTCAACAGCGGCTTTCACGAATAAGGATTAATCGATGCTAACTGAACAAATCATCCAATCACTGCGCGCAGTACGAGAGCAAAAACCGTTGGTTGTGAACATCACCAACTATGTAGTGATGAACAACACGGCCAATGCGTTATTGGCGATTGGCGCTTCGCCTATCATGGCGCACTCACAACAAGAGCTGGCAGAGATGATGTCTTTCTCTGGCGCTTTAGTGATCAACATTGGCACGCTCGACAGTGTTTGGACACCAAGAATGTGTTTTGCTGTTGAACAAGCGAATGCGAACAATAAGGTTGTGGTTCTTGACCCTGTGGGTTGTGGTGCAAGTACGTTGCGTACTGAGACTTCTCGTCAAATCGCACGTTTAGCGGATAAGTTAATCATTCGTGGTAATGCGTCTGAGATTATCGCATTAGCGGGCGAACAAGCGCAGAGCAAAGGCGTTGATGCGTTAGATAGCAGTGATGCTGCATTAGGCGCTGCACAGTGCTTAGTGGCTGAATACGGCGCGAATGTGGTGATTTCTGGTGAGACGGATTACGTTGTCACTAAAGACAGCGTGGTGACGTTAAACAATGGACATCCAATGATGCCGTATGTGACGGGCATGGGTTGTACCTTAACGGCATTGACAGGTGCGTTTGCTGCCATTGGAGATGAAAGTGGTTTAGCGGCAGCGGCGGTATTGGGCGTAGTTGGTGAAATCGCGGCTGAAAACTCACGCGGCCCGGGTAGCTTGCAAATGAACTTACTTGATGAGCTATATCAGTTAGACGAAGAGACTCTGATTCAACGTTTGAAGATTCAGTAGAGTTAATTTAGCTCTAAGCTATCAGTTAGAAGCCTAACTTAAAACGCTTAGTTATAGAAAAGCCCCCGACACTTATGTGTTGGGGGCTTTTTATTATTGGTTTGGAACTGTGTCAGCTGTGTATAGACTGGCTGGCTAGGTTCTAAATCGGTTCACTTGGCTCTCTAGGTGATGAGCAACCTCGGTTAAGTCGCTCGCTGCACCTGAAATGCTGCTTACCGACTCTTGGTTGCTTTGAGCAATAGTGTTTGCACCTTGTGCGTTTTCACCCAGAGATTTGGTTAGACGATCTTGTTCATCAACCGATACTGCGATCTGGCTGTTGGCCTGATTCAGATCTTGGATGTGTTGATTAATCACATGTAAGTTCTGAGAAGCTTGCTGTGCTTGAGTTGAAGCATCTGAAACTGTGCTGTGGCTCTCTTTAATTGACTCTAACGCATCTTTAGCGCCACGTTGTAGTGAGGTGATGAGCTCATCAATCTGGCTAGCAGAGTCTTGGGTGCGCTTAGCGAGAGTCCTTACTTCATCGGCTACGACGGCAAATCCACGTCCTTGTTCACCTGCGCGAGCGGCTTCAATTGCGGCATTCAGCGCGAGAAGGTTGGTCTGCTCTGAAACGCCTTTGATTACTTCCAGTATTGCGCCAATGTTCATCGACTCTTTGTGGAGGTCGGTTACCTTCTGGCTGCTGACCTGCATGCTCTCATCGGCGCTGCCAATTTCGTGTAGTGTCTTATCTACTTCTTTCAGACCCATCGCCACATTCTCGGTCGCTTGGTTCGCTACTTGAGAAGCGTGGTTAGCACTTGAGGCAATTTCAGATGTACTTGAAGCCAGTTGGTCAACCGCGGATGAGATGTTCATCATTTCGCTGTTCAACTGAGTTGCGTTGGTCGAGCTGTTATTCGTCACTTGGTTAAGTGATTCAGACATCTCGCCAATACGTACACTAGAGCGGTTCACTTGGCCTACGATATCGCGCAGAGACTCAATGGTGATCTCCATGTTGGTTAGTAGCTCGCCAATCTCGTTTTTGCTCTCAATGTTCACTTCAACATTCAAGTTACCTTGCGAAAGCTCATTGGTTATCTGTTTAACCTGTGCGATGCCTTTGGTGATAGAACGAGTGACCAACACGGCACTTGTCGTGCCGATAATCAGAGCGACACTCGTTAGTAAAATGATGATTTGAATCGAGCGCTTTTCACTGGCTTGCAGCTCTGGTGTTAACGCTTGTTTCTGTTGTTCGAGAATACTCTGAGCATCGGCCACCGAAATCGCTAAGCTATCGCCAATAGAGGCGAGGGTAGCGGTTCTTTGGGTGTTCTCAATCATCTGCTGATGAACTTGCTCAAAACCTTTCGCGTACGCTTCACGTTGGTTAGAGAAATCTTCAATCAGTTCACTTTGATAAGGAGATGATTTAAGAGATTCAATATCACCTTCGATACCTGGCAGAGCATATTCAAAGATGTCTTTACCGGCTTCATAGGTTTTGAGGTCGTTGTTGTTGGAGTAACTCAGCACAGTGATCTTGGCGGCGAGGAAGTTCTCCATCAACATGCCGGCGTACAAGCTCGCGTTTGGATCGTTGTTGTTGTAAGACTCATACAACAAGCTCTGCGCAGCTTTTAGTGCGTTGGTTTCTCGTGTGACCATCTCTACGTTAACTAACTGGTCAATGAGCAGTTGGCTCTGTTTCATTGAACCATAAGCCGCATCAAACGCCGCAACGCTGTCTTGCACTAATTGCAGGCTCGACAAGCTATCAGTATTGGTGGTGGTTTGGATTAAGTTGTTCAGCAGTTCATCAATCGCCAATTTGCTCGATTGATAATTCGCTTCATATTGATCATCCAATGACTCTAAGTAACGTTCAGAGGCTAAACGCATCTGAAGAAAGTGCACTTGAATGTTGCCTGACAATGTCGCCTTGTGGCTGAGTTCACTGTATTGGCTAAAGCCGTTCGACAAGGTTTGAATACCTTTGTAACTCACAAGGCCTGAAATGACGAAAAAGAGCAAGCAGATGGCATAACCCAGCTTGATCTTGAGCGCTATAGAAAGGTGGCGCATAACTATCCCTATATTTACCTGATTCCTTCATAGGGGAGTATTTCATAAAACAGCATTCTAGGCATGCTAAAGCGAATAGTTTGTGTAATAAGTAACGCTTTTGTTAGAAAGCTCAGGTTTTTCGATATGCTTTCAACGAGTTGCGTATTTGAATTCGCCCGCCTAATTTAAGGAATTAAGTGCTAACTTCCATGCATAGGATGTGATTTGTCGGTAAAATGGCAGAAAACCATTTTTAGAAATCGACTTCAAAGGTATGCGATGAACCCTTATAAACTTTATCTGGTGACTGACGACCAACAAGATTTAGAAACGCTTAAGTTCGTGGTTGAACAAGCGGTTGCTGGTGGTGTCACTATGGTTCAAGTAAGAGAAAAACATGGGGACGTAAGAGCGTTCATTGAGCGTGCACAAGCCGTTAAATCGATTTTAGCTGGAACGGGTGTGCCCTTGATCATTAATGATCGAGTCGATGTGGCATTAGCCGTTGATGCCGATGGTTTACACTTGGGGCAATCGGATATGCCTGCCGCGTTAGCACGTAAGCTGATTGGAGTTGATAAGATTCTTGGGTTATCGATTGAGACGGAGCAGCAGTTACAAGAAGCCGATAGCTTACCGATTGATTACATTGGCCTCAGCGCGCTTTTCGCGACACCGACCAAGACAAACCTCAAGAAACACTGGGGTTACGAAGGCATTCAAATGGCGTTAGAAGCGACCAAGCTTCCGATTGTTGGGATTGGCGGTATTAACGAATCGAACATCCCACAGCTGACTGAAACGGGCATTCATGGATTGGCATTGGTATCAGCGATATGTCACGCAGAAGATCCGAAACAAGCGACGCAGGATTTGCTGTCCCTAATGGGAGAGTGAAGGGGGAATAGACTAGAAAACAAATGAGACTGGTCATTTGTTTTCTAGTTAGATCGCATTAAAGCGCTCGATGCAGTAGCCAGTAAAATGTACGGTCTAACTTACTGAATGCACAAAGCAACGGTGCCGATGATCATAAGAACGATCGCAGCGTACCAGCCGTATTGCGCAGTTTTATCAGCAACGAAAATCCTAATGTAGTTGATTTCTTCGTGCGCCATTGCGATGAAGTCGGTGTCGTTAATCGATAACTCACGGCTAGCGTCTTTCAGGTCTTGCTGAAGCTTGTTGAAAGACTCATCGATGAAGCCTTTTGTTTCCGAAGCAGACGGAGTAGCAGTTAACGCTAGGCTATTCCAAACAGCCATACGCGATTCATATTCGCTTTCACTGACACAATTAAGTACGCGTAAATCATACTCTCGTTTGTTACGCTCTTTCCCCATTTTCTCAGGGCAAATATTTCTTAAAACGTTCACGACAAATTTTCCAAAAGGTTCATTTAGATATAGAAAAGCACTCAAAGAGCGCTCATAAACTGGGGTGAATTAAATTCAAAAAGTGATCTATTTGAAGTTGTCACAAGCGGCTGCGATGCAGAACACTCATGTGGGAGTTTTGAAGTTAGGTCAGTGGTGTTAAAGAGCGATTTGGGTCTGTCTACATTCTTTTGAAAACACAAACCCGTTGGGATCGCAGTGTAGTTAGGTCACTTTGGGACATCAACTAGGGTGTTTTGTCCAGACGACAAAGATATTTATCGGTGAAACGTGTAGAAATGCGGTAGTACGGAGAAACGCACTACCGATATTGAATCTCTGAATTGATGACTTTTTCAAAATAGAGAGGCTTTGAAGAGCAGAGGAGTTTTGAAAAATAGGGGAGCTTTGAAGAATAAGGTGCAGCTAGTTTGCCTTCCATCACCATCATTTCTGGCACATTTGCCCAGCCAACATTTTGTTCGACCAATTCGATGATGGTTTTATGATTATTCGCATACCAGAGCATTGAGCTAATCCCGTAGGTGAACCAAAGTTCTCGTTGTTTTGAGCTACGATGCACGCATTGGCGGTAACGCTTTAAGTCGGTGTCATGTCCTTGCAAACGTATCTTGGTAGGTTGCCAAGGTGAGTGAGACAGAATCGTGATCAGTTCGATGATGTAGGTGATGGCAAATACTTCGCCCCATTGGAACATCGATGAAGGCTCATCAGGCGATGTTCGGCAAAACCAGCTTTGGCCGTGTTCAACGACGAAATCGACACTACTGCCCGGCGAGTCATAAGAGAAGATCGTGTTGATGTGTTTTAACGAGTCGCCAATGGTTTCGAACTCAGTAAATTGATGCAAGACGTATGGGATGATTCTTCGTCTAAAAGCAAGGCCAAGTACATCCGTAAATCGGGAAACGCCCAATTGTGATGAGGTCAGATAAATCAATCGTTTGATGGATTCCGATGGCACAAAGTCACTTTCTGACTCAATAAGATCAGGTGGTAGACCCGAGTCTTCGAGAAGTTTGTGTAGGTCTAATCCATAGTCAGTAAAAATTTGGACTAAGATCTTGGCGTAACTGGTTTGTATAACGGGTACTTGATAAGAGCTGTTGGCCATGATCAATCAATCCTTGTGCATTGATACATAATTGGAGGTGCATATCATTTACGACACTTTGTTTAGTAAATCTAACCCTATTTACTTGAGTTTTCCATGGTCAGGTTTATTTTTAAGATATTAATTTTGTTGATGTTAGTTATCTATGAGGGAGTCCCATGTCAGAAGTCAACGGGAATAAACAAGACGACAATGAAGACAGTAGCCAACTAGAGAATGGCAAGGATAAGGTAAGAAAGGTAACCAACTATTTACTTGGGTTTGTGTCATTCATGCTGGTGTTCAGTATTGTCGCCGACCGAATTATTCCAATCACCGATAATGCCCGCGTGAAGGGGTATATTGTTCCTATTAAGCCTGAAGTGTCAGGCAAAGTGCTTGATATCTTAGTTAAGCCGAATCAACTGGTTAATCAAGGTGACACACTCGCGATTCTTGATGAATCTGATTACCGAATTGCGGTGCAACAAGCCGAGCAAAATCTTGAGATTGCAGGGCAGAATGTCGGTGCTCAAACTGCAAACATCGCTTCTGCCCAAGCTAAATTAACTTCTGCTTTGGTCGAGAAACAAAACACTCAGCTTCAAGCGAAACGTGTGCTGGAAATGGCTGAAAAAGGCGTGATGTCTAAATCGGATGCTGATGAGGCTCGAGCGGCATTAGCAACTTCTAGCGCTGGCGTGACTAACGCTGAAGCGGATCTGGAACGTGCCAAGCAGCAGATGGGTAAAGAGGGTGAAGAGAACAGCCAAGTGAAGGCGGCCTTATTGGCGTTGGAACAGGCGCAGCTAAACCTTGAACGTACCGTTATCAAAGCGCCGACTCAAGGCGGTGTGTCTAACTTTAGCCTTTCTGAAGGCTTCTATGCTTCTGCAGGACAAGCGATTATGACGTTTGTCTCGACGGAAGACATCTGGATCGAAGCTTATTATCGTGAAAACAGCTTAGGTAATGTTGCGGTGGGTGATGAAGTCGAAGTCGCGCTTGATTTTGCTCCGGGTCAAATTGTCAAAGGCCGTGTCAGCAGCATCGATTGGGGTGTGGATTGGGGGCAGAACGATCAAGCGGGTAAGCTTGCTCAAGCTAGCCAACAAACGGGCTGGTTGCGTCAAACACAGATGCTTCCTATTACCATCGAATTTGAACGAGATGAGATGCAAGGCATGCTCCGAGTTGGCGGCCAAGCGGATGTGATTGTTTATAGCGGCGACAACTTTGTGTTCAACGCGATAGGCAAAGTATGGATTCGTTTGATTAGCGTATTGTCTTATGTCCGATAAGCCGATTCCTGACCAACAAACACAGCAACGGATCCTGCGGTATACCGTCGGGGTCACGTTGGCTGTTTTCTTGGCGGCGTGGATAAACTGGCCACTTGCGTTTGTAGCGCCAGTGTTCACTGCTAAGTTCTTAATCGATAAACCTAATCTGCACAAAGAAACCGTCTACGAACTGTTGTTGGCGGTGGTTGCCACCATGGCGCTCGGTTTGTTGCTGTCTCGTGGTATTACACATTATCCCATCCCTTTGCTGGTTTTAGTGGGCTTGATGATGCTGTGGGGCTACTACTTGTTTGTCGATCCAAAGTGGAATCTGTTCGCCACCATACTGCTGATTGCCGTGTTGATACTGCCATTCATGGCCATTGATAATCCGGGTGTTTCGGTGTTATTGGCATCTGGCTTGGCAACATCGGGTGTAGTTTCAGTGATGATATTTGCTTTGGTGCATGTGTTCTTTCCTGAACCTAAATCGGAGTTTTCAGGTTTCGCGGCTGCGCCACTCGAAAAGAAACAACGTTGGTATGCGGCCTTTAGGGCGATGATTATCTCTTACCCTGTGGTGTGCTTTTTCTTTATCTTTCAGATATCTGAAGCACTACTAACTATGATGTTTATCGCGTTGTTGTCGTTAATGATCACCTCAGAAAAATCTGTAAAACTGAGCGCATTTCTTGTGTTCAGTAATGGTATTGGAGGCTTGTTGGCGATTGCTGCTTTTTCAATCCTTTCTATTGTTCCCAATATTGTCTTCTATTCTTTATTTATAGGACTTATTGCCATTCTCATGGCGACTAAGATCTATACCGTTCCAGAAAAAGCACCGATTTTCGCCACTGCATTCAGTACTTTATTGGTACTCGTAGGAAGCACATTGATGAGCTCAGGCGATATCGACAGCAACACATTCATACGTATATTCCAATTAGTGTTAATTGGAGTTTATATGATTTTGGCTTCACTCTTCCTTGAAACCAGGAATTGGAAGTTTCTACAAAATCAGCCCTAACAAGGACGTCTCATGAAGTTAACCGATGATTTTTCAAAACAGGCGATTGATGCCGCAATTAAGATTGCAGCCATTGCCATGCTCGTCTATTGGTGTTTTTCAATTCTACGCCCATTCATTCTATTGGTCGTGTGGGGCGCAATCATTGCGACTGCGCTTTACCCAGTGGCAGTCGCAATTTCAAATAAAACGGGAATGTCGAAAGGTAAAGCCAGTGCATTGCTGAGCTTTATTGGTGTCATTCTTCTGTTTATTCCTTTGGCGGCGCTTTCTTCTGGTATCTACACCAGCGCTACTGACCTGATGACAGGGCTTCAAGATGGCACATTGTCATTGCCTAAACCGAAAGCGTCCTTACAAGATATCCCATTCATAGGTGAGAAGGTTTATTCAACCTTGGTTGCCGCCTCCAACAATATTGAAGGCACTTTCATAAAGTATGCTGATGAACTTAAACAGTTCGCGACGAAAGCTGCTTCTGTTCTTGGCTCGTTGGGTGGTGGCTTTATTCAGTTCATCATCTCTACCATCATTGCTGGTGCATTTATGAGTAACGCAGATAAATGTCAAACCGGTGTGACTCACTTAGTGGCGCGTTTGACGGGCGGCAAAGGTGAAGAGTTGGTACAGCTCTCTAAATCGACTGTGCGCAGTGTTGTGCAAGGTGTGATTGGTGTTGCTGTGATTCAATCCATGATGTCGGCAATCGGTTTAGTGATTGCTGGCGTTCCTGCTGCGGCGTTTTGGGCGCTAGCTGTGCTGCTAATTGCAATCATCCAACTTCCACCGATTCTTGCTCTATTACCTGCGATCATCTACATGTTCAGTGTTGAATCGACACTGGCGGCGAGCTTGTTCTTAGTGTGGTGTATTTTGGTGAGCGGCAGTGACGCTATCTTGAAGCCTGTACTGCTAAGCCGAGGCTCTCATATTCCAATGCTGGTTATTTTATTGGGTGCACTGGGCGGAATGGCGATGTCAGGAATTGTCGGTTTGTTTGTTGGTGCTGTGATTCTGAGTTTGACCTATGAGCTGATGATGGCATGGCTTGGACTTGAAGATAAAAACCAAGAAGAAGCGGAAACAAACAAAGCAGAGACAGAGGAGAAATAGATGAAGGCAGTCTCGAAAGACGACAACTTCTACTTCTTATTCTATGCACTGTTGTTGTTGTTTTTTGGTTGCGCGGTGATGCAGCAGTTTTATCCGCAAGGCCAAAAAACGATTCTATTTTTGATCATTATTACTCTAGCGGTTTCGATTGTCGGTATTCATAGAGAGCGAGCCTTGTATCGCTCTTGGTATGGGTTGCTGTTGATCACGGCGTCGGTGTCGGGTGTGTTTTCTTTCTTAGAAGGCTACAACCTATCTATCGTGACGCTAACTGCGTTGGCCATCTTTCTGTTTTCACATATTTACTCTGCGCTAAGGCAGGTGATACAAGCGAAAACCGTCACGCCAAATCACATCATAGGATCCATCTGTATTTATCTGCTGTTGGGGTTTGCTTGGTCGACCATCTACTTGTTGATTTTAGAAATCTTTCCGAATGCATTTAATGGGTTAGAAGAGCAAGTTTGGTTAACTAATTTGTTCAATGCGATGTATTTCAGCTTCATCACTTTGACTACGGTGGGCTATGGTGACATTTCACCGGCTTTGCCTATTGCTCAGTTCTTTGTGTTTATGGAGTCGATCATCGGCAGTTTTTACTTAGCGATTATGGTGGCGAGCTTGGTGAGTATTCGACTCGCTCAATCCCAGTCCTAATCGAGCAAATACAAAGAAGCCCGGCAATCGCCGGGCTTCTTCTGTTTTACGCTGTTCAAAGTCAAACGTAGCTTTGAGATTGAGCTCGCTATGAGCTACGAATCTTAGATCTTAGTGCGAGCTAAGAACCTTAAGCTTCAGTGCCTTGAATTCTCTCTAATTCAGCGATAGTCGTTTGCGATACAAGTTGACCATCCATGTAATAGGTAACGTTTTGACCGTCTTTGATGCCCGTTAGAGTCGCTGTTTCACCAGACGTATAAACAATGTCCATTTGAATCGTGTTTTCGTCGATCTTAATCATCTCACCCGTTTCAATGGTGCGATTGTTTGAAATTGGTCCTACAGGTGCTTCTTTCAGGCTTGGGTCTAGCTCATCGTTCACTTTGAAGTGTGTGTCTGTTTTTGTATCGAACACGTGTGGCGCGCCGCTGATTGGGTTTTTACCCGTCCAGAATTCAAGTGAGTTGAATACTACGTAGTCGGCTGCGGTAGTAATACCGTACACAGGCGCTAATAAGAAGTTTACACCTGCACGAGCATAGCGGTTATCGACAACTTCAACGTTAAATTTCATCACTTTCCCTGTTACGGCGTTACTGCCGATACAACCAGTCAGCGCAGAAGCCAAAACCGTTAGTCCTACAATTTTAAGTGCAATCTTTTTCATTTTAGTACCTGTATAAGTTAGAAGTCTGTTTCGTTGGAACAGGTGTAGTATGGTTTTTATTCGATGGTCAGTTTTACCATTTAGCGCCATGTGGTCTAAAAATTAGCCGAATGAGAATGTGTTGAGCGAATTTAAGCGCCTACCTGGGGATAGCGCCTGAAGTAACCGAAAAACCGTGGCTAATAATGGTATGATCTCGGGTTCAGCACCGCGAGTTATAAAGAATAGGAAAAAGAATGAGCAACCTTACAGAACAGCAAGAAGCCGCAATGGCGACGTTTAAAGAAAACTTACACCTACCAAATGGTGGTTTTTATAAACTGATTATCGAGCTAAGTAAGGAATTTCAGCTGCCTTTTCAAAAGGTGCGTGCTGTTTTAAAGAAAGCTCAAAAAGACGTTGAACGTCAAATCCGCGAAGATTTTTCGAGTGTCGATGAGTCGGTTCTTAGCCAAGAAAATTGGCTGAGTATTATTAAATCGAAGCTGGTCGAACTGGCGGTAGATAACCAAACGGTTATGGATAAACTGCAACTCAACTCGAAATATCAGAAAGTGTTGGCTGCAACCAATGGTTCAATCGCAAGTGAAGACGAGCGTGATGAATTGATCGAAGAGTTGATTCAAGCTTATGAGAAAGAGGTGTTTAAACCTTTACTGGCAATGCTGCATACAACAAAGCTGTATTGGAAGTTAATGCTGGTGGATGAGACATGTAAGATGAATGAGGAGAATCGTGAGAAGTTCAGTGATTACCCTCAACACATGCAAGCTGCAGAACACTTATATACGCTGGATCAGAAGTTAAGGTTGATGCCGTTAACTTATTAGTCCATGAATGCACTGATAATGACGCAGTGGTGATTCAGAGTTTGATATAAGTTGGTTTCAATAGAAGCACGATAACCTAGCTAGCGTTAGCCGCGTGTGAAATGCAAAAGGGCTAGGTTTCAGATCTGTTTTACTTCTACTCTATTTTGTTCTGCTAGAGCGAATTGAGGGTGACATCTTTTATACTTTGGAACTAGGCGATGTTTCTTTTTGTCGCCTTTGGGAAATGCTATAGGAGTGTGAAATGTCCTAGGGTGTTTCCGTTGCGCGAAACGATAGTTCCGGTGCTGTCTCTTTCATTAAATTCAAAGTCGATGAGATAACTGTTGTGTTGTAGCTTGGGCAATATGTGGCGGTGGAGTATATCGCTATTGAGCTGTCGAATCTCGGTGACCCATGAAAGTTCTTCTTTGTGTAAATCTATTTTGATCTTGAGCATTTATTACCTTTTAGTTTATTGACTGTTTTTTCGCGTGATAGTTGGTACCAATGGGTTTGTCTTGTTGTTCTGCGTGACATAACTGTGCCTTGTGTTTATTACATTTATATTTAAGTTTTCGATCTATTTTGAATTCGCTAAAAAGAAAGCAAATGACGAATAGAACAGTAGTGGGATCTATTTTAAAAGCTATTGAATGACTATCTGGGTGAAAGCTGACGCAGAGATGGTGTAACGAGGAATCGAGAACTGTCTATGTGGAACTTGGACTTACTTTAGCATTAACAGCTCTGTAGATTAGAGCCAAGATTTGAACTATACGCCTAGTTTAATAAATTACAACCCTATTTTTAAATTAATTTCAAATAAATTCGAATGATTTACCATCACTTGTTGAGGGGTAAATAAGCGTCTGAGTAACAAGTTCTTTACGGTGTTACCGATGAGGTATGCCAATCTACAGTTCTGCGTAATATAACCTATTTCTTTTTTCCGGTTCTATTATTGAGTGGCTATTGTTAAGTAGTTATTATTAAAGAGTTTTACATTGTAAATCGTGTTCCGTAATGTTAGCTAGTTTGCCTCTGTTTGTCGCCCAAACACTTTCGCTAATCCTAATGTTGGTTACTATCTAACAAAATGTGAATAATCACTTTTACGTTTCTGAATAATAAAGTTGTTGTGTACCTTAATTACTGCAAATATAATTGATAATAATTCTCACTTGCGTTACAAGTTTGTTGTCAAATCAATGACAGACTTTAAATTATCGTTATTTAGCAGTTGTGTAGGCCCCATACTCATCTATGAGTAATCAGACTTTCATTGTCATGAGTGGTGGTTTGTCTCAATGGCAAAGGAAGAAACATGAAGAAAACAATCAATTCAGTTCGCCAGTTATTGAGCGGGCTTGCTATCGTTCTTGCATCATCATTCATGATTACTGCTCAAGCAGAAACCGTGACTATTGAACACGTAAAGGGCACAGCGCAGTTTGATGAAGTGCCACAACGAGTCGTCGTTTTGGGTTTTGGTAGCTTGGATGTGTTAGACAAAATTGGTGTGAAGCCAGTAGGCGCGCCTCATAGCCTAATGCCTGATTACCTAGAGTCTTACAAAGAAACAACAGCAAACACTGGATCATTGAGCGAACCTGATTTTGAAGCTATCTACATGTTGAAGCCTGACGTGATCATTGCTGAAAATCGTATGCTTAAGGTTTACGACAAGTTGGCACAAATTGCTCCGACGATCATGTTCTCTATTGAAGGTGACAAGTACTGGGCTGACGCTCAAGAAAACTGGCGTGCACTAGGTCAGCTATTTGATAAGCAGGCTGAAGTTGAAGCGCTCATCACAGAAACACAAGATTCTATTGCAGCGGTAAACGACAAAGTAACCTCTGGCGAAACCACAGCAATGATGCTGATGAACAACGGCAACAACATTGCGATGTTCAACAAAGGCAGCCGCTTCTCAATTATCTTTGACGACTTCGGTTACGTTGAATCAAAGAGTGCAACAGTAGCGCCAATCAAAGGTACGCACGGTAACCTTATCTCTTTCGAATACATTGCCGATGCAAAACCTGAAGTGCTTTACATCCTAGACCGTGAGAAAGCGATTGGTAAGTCAGAAGGTCGTGCACCACAACTCTTTGATAACCCATTGGTAGCAGCAACACCTGCAGCACAGCAAGGCAACATCGTTTACCTTGATTCAAGTGCTTGGTACCTAGCTGGTGGCGGTGTGACAGCGATTCACAGAATGTTGGGTGACATTGAACGTACCATTCAACAGTAACCAATAATTAGATTTTCGGGCTTATAAGAACGTTCTTATAAGCCCTTTTTCACTTTTCATACGGGCTATCCGAGACCTACCTTTAGTATTATTTCTATGTTGAAACCCATTGCAGCTGCTGTATTTCTTGTTGTGTTATGCGTTGCGTCATTGATGATTGGGGTCGCTGAAATCAGTTTTAGTGACTTCTTCAATGGCAACCAACACGCGAACTCTATTTATATTGTTAGTCGAATCCCTCGTTTGCTCGCCATTGTACTGGCCGGTGCCGGTTTGAGTGTCTCTGGCTTGATCATGCAGCAAATCGTTCAAAACAAGTTTGCCGCGCCTTCAACGATGGGAACGATCGACTGTGCCATGTTGGGTTACATCGTTGGTATTCTAGTGCTAGGTAATGCTGCGCAATGGAGCTACTTAGGTTTCATCTTTGCGTTTGCTGTGTTCGGCACCATGTTATTGGTTCGCTTCCTACAACACCTCAAGTTCAAGAACGCAGTATTGGTGCCTTTGATTGGCATCATGTATGGCAACGTAGTTTCCGCGCTAACGACATTTATCGCCTACAAACACGACTTAGTACAAACCATGTCAGCATGGACGATGGCGAACTTCGCGAGTGTCTTGCAAGGTAGCTATGAAATCCTTTATCTCGCAGTGCCTGCTTGTGTGTTGGCTTATTACTTTGCGAGCCAGTTCAGTGCGGCGAGCATCGGTGAGAGCTTCGCGAAAAACATCGGTTTGAATTACCAGAAGATCGTGTTCATCGGCGTGGCTCTAGTCGCTATCTGCGCTTCTTCTGTGGTGATGATTGTTGGTGTTATTCCATTCCTTGGCCTTATCGTGCCGAATGTTGTGTCGCTGATGATGGGCGATAACATGAAGAAAATTCTGCCTTGGACGGCCTACTGGGGTGTGATCTTGGTATTGGCTTGTGACTTGTTAGCGCGAATTGTCATCTTCCCTTATGAGATTCCAATCTCAATGGTAATCAGCATCTTTGGTGGTTTGATCTTTATCTACCTAATCATGAGAGACAAGTCGAATGCGTGATTCAGTAAAAATTGCGATTCTGGCTATCGCGTCTTTGGGTATGACCGCGGTTTTTGTGGGGCAGGGACTGACGTGGGATAACTACGAGTTCTTCCTGTCTTTACGACTACCAAAACTGTTGTCGATTGTATTGGCGGCGGTGGCGATCTCTGCGTCGTCATTGGTTTTCCAAACCATCACTAATAATCGAATTTTAACCCCATCTATCTTGGGCTTTGATAGCTTATACATGCTGGTTCAAACGGTGCTTCTGTTTGTGTTTGGCAGTACAAGCTTCTGGGTCATTGATTCTATCGCAAACTTTTCAATGTCTGTGACTGTGATGATCTTGTTCTCTTTTGCTCTGTTCCATTTCTATTTTAAGAGCAAGCGAAACAACGTATTCACACTGCTGCTGATTGGTATCGTGTGTGGCAGCGTATTCTCGAGTTTGTCTAACTTCTTGGCGATGTTGATTGATCCGAATGAGTTTGCGGTGCTGCAGAATGTGATGTTCGCAAGCTTCAATAACGTGAAAGGCGACCTGGTTTATCTCAGTCTTATTCCACTGGGTTTGAGCTTGTTGGGATTATGGGTGTTGGCACCTAAACTCGATGTACTTTGGCTTGGTGTCGATAACGCGACAAGCTTAGGCGTGAACACTAAGCGACTGACTCAGATTACTTTGGTGATTGTGTCGGTAATGGTGGCAGTATCTACGGCTTTGGTTGGCCCAGTGCTTTTCTTCGGCTTAATTACCGTGAGTTTGGCTCGTCAGATATTCAGCTCTTATCAGCACCGTACTCTGATCATCGCTAGCAGTTTATTAGCAGTGGTGTTGCTCGTTTCTGGTCAATGGTTCATCGAAAAAGTGATGTCGTTTGAAACCACAGTGAGTGTGATCATTAACTTGGTCGGCGGTTTGTATTTTATGTTCTTGTTGTTACGCACCAGAATTCAGTAAAGGTAGTAAGTAGTGATTAAATTAACAGGTTTAAGTAAGAAGTATGGTAAATCACTCGTGGTGGATGATGCCAGCGCTATGTTCCCGAAAGGGGAAGTGACTTCGATTATTGGCCCAAATGGTGCGGGTAAAAGTACACTGCTTTCAATGGCGAGTCGCTTAACAGACAGTGATGCTGGTGAAGTGATCATAGGCGACAAACTTCTTGCAGAGTGGGATACCAAAGAACTGGCCAAGCACCTTGCGGTGTTAAGACAGTCGAACAACATCAACATGCGCTTTACGATTCGTGAGTTGGTTTGTTTTGGTCGTTTCCCGCATTCTCAAGGTCGCTTGAAAGACGAAGATCATAAGATCGTTGATACGGCGCTAGAGCATCTTGGTATTACTGATATTCAAAACAAATACCTTGATGAGCTGAGTGGCGGTCAGCGTCAAATGGCATTCATCGCCATGGTTGTGGCACAAGATACTGACTATGTGTTCTTAGATGAACCTCTGAACAATCTAGATATTAAGCACTCTGTAGAGATCATGCAGACGCTACGTCGTTTAGCGCATGAATTTAATAAAGCAGTAGTGATCGTAATTCACGACATCAACTTTGCTTCTTGTTACTCAGATAACATTGTCGCGATGAAAAAAGGCCAAGTGGTTAAATCGGGTAAGGTTTCGGAAGTGGTTGAAAAATCAGTGATGGAATCGATCTACGAGATCCCATTTGAGATTCGTGAGTTCGATGGCGTTCGAATCTGTATGTACTATTCGGGCCTTTAGACTGATTAGTATCGAACCTCACAAGTGAAAAGAGCTCCTACATCAGGAGCTCTTTTTGTTTCTCGTTATCGAATCTTTTGCTAACGCCTCTTAATATTCGAAAGCTCGGTGAACCGAAGTCACCCGAAATATAAAGTTGTGTGTGGTCGAGTGCAGACGTCGGTTCATCCATTGTTACTGTCTTGCAAAAATTCGCCATCTATTTAGGGCGAAGCCGTCTAGTTATGAATGGTTAACACAGTTCTACGTACGCTCAGCAAGGTACGCTTCGTAATCTGGGATCTCGATAATCACTTCTTCTTCTAGCAATGAAGAGTTAAACAGGAAGTTTGCAGTAGCGCGGTTGGTTGCCACTGGAATGTTCCAAACACTTGCGATACGAAGCAGTGCTTTCACATCTGGGTCGTGAGGAACGGCATTCAGTGGATCCCAGAAGAAAATCAGCATATCAATTTTGCCTTCAGAGATAAGTGCGCCAAGTTGTTGGTCGCCGCCCATAGGACCACTGATCATGCTCTTGATTGCTAAGCCTGTCTCTTTACTTAGTAGAGAACCCGTTGTGCCTGTCGCATAAAGGAAGTGGCTTTGTAGCTTTTCTTTATTTTCTTTTACCCATCTTAGTAGCTCAGGTTTGAAGTGGTCGTGAGCAACTAAGGCGATATGCTTATGCGTTGGCATTGTACGTGTTGTTTTTTGCATGAATGTTCCCTAAATTATTGGTCTAATTCTTATTGTTCTAAATTCTTTCTTGAATATATCACTAAGGTTGAACACTGAATACAGGTCGAAACTCAGAAGGTGAGAGCGAGTCGGCAATAACCTGATCTTTTAGTGTTGATGGCGTCAGAATTTCAATTTCTGGCGCCGCATGTTTATCGTAAGGCTTTGAGCGCAAGTAGTTTGTGGCTTGCTCTACGGATAAGCGTCCTTGTTCAACCATCTTGTCTGTTGGTGAAAACAGTACCTTGTGGCGAAGCAACCCGCGGTATACACCATGGCTGAGGTAAGCCGAAACCAATCCAATCTCGTCCAATTTATCGGCTGCTCTAAGCTCACTGATCGCCGCTTCAATCGCGACTGCACTGCCAACGATGTATTTTATTTCAGGTTGTTCAATCACCTGTTGGACTAAGTTTCTTTGCAGCTCTTTGTCATTATCTGCCCAGTAACTTACAGCAATATTAATATCACTTGATTTTATTGCGTCGTAGAAGCCAAGTGCGACTGGTTTGGTGCCACCACTTGCTTGAGGGCCTAACAACAAAGCAACGTCTGTTTTACCGGTTCCTTTCGGGTGCAACTCGCTTAGGAATTTTCCTGAGTCATAGCCCATCTGATACCAATCAACGCCTACCACGCCTTTTAGTACTTTTTGTTGTTTTTCACTTAAGGTCAGTTCGTTAACCGTTGCAAAAACCGGCGTAGAGCCTACCCAGTTGGTTAGCGTGTCGTAGTAAGCATCTGGCGATACCGTGCCTAGAATGATCGCGTCTGCGCCCCATTTAACACAAAGCTGCATTTGAGAGGCTTGCTTTGAAATGTTTGGGTAACCGCCAGCTTCTAGTACGCGAAGTTCTACATTTTGCTTTTTCGCTTCGGAGATCATGCCGTAGTTTACCGACAGCCAGTAAGAGTCTTTTAGGTGAGGGTAGATCGCACAGATCTTTTCTACGCCCGCAGAGGTTTCTGCCTTCGGTACAGGGAGCAGCTCAACATGGCTTTGATCCGTTGGTTTGGGTATTTTCTTTGAACTGAGCACGACATCGGAGCTTTCCGTCATCAGTGAGTTCAATGGCGCGATTTGTTCTTCTGATGAAGTCGCAGCAAAGGCCGAATTCGCAAATAAGCCAAGTAAAGAGGAAATGATTGTTGTCGCGAGCGTTTTAGATAGCATGAATTGGTGTTTTATTGGCTTTAGATAAGAAACACTACAAAATATAGCGTATTCTGGGTGGGTAAAGAAGATCGTTTTAAGGTTTAAGTTATATGTTGTTAGCCACAGCAAGTATTGGACGCAAGCTACTTGCTTCGTTTTTGGTCATGGCGCTTTTGGTTCTTGTATCGGCATTGATCGGTGTCTCTGGATTTAGCTTTGTGGCGAAAACAGAAAGAAACGTCGTAGATTCTGCGCTCCCTGCGATGATTGAAGCACGACAAGTTTCTGAGCTCAGTAACCGCATTATTTCCTCCGTTCAAACTCTCTCAAACGCTAAGAATGAGCAAGAGAGAAAAGAAGCGGGCACTGTGCTATTCGGCCAGCTTGAAGCGCTTCTTACTCATATTAAAGAGTTGGGTGTTGATAGTTTTGATTCCCAACTACTGCACGAACTTGAAACCCATGTTGAAAGTGTCATCAATACACTGGCAGAGCTGGGTGTATCGGTTGAACGTAAGCTTTGGCTCAACAAAGAGCTGACGGCACGCGTCGAAGAGATGAAATTTTTGGCTGAAGAGCTGGAACAACTCACACGTACTCAAGTGTTGAACACCGCAACCATCGCGATTGCGAACGTAACCCATATTTACGATCTGCTAGAAACCAAACAAACCGACAGAGCCTATCAAGCCCTTGATGCATTAGTTGAAGTCGATTTAGACCTTTCCGAGCGCTTACACGAACTTCATCTTCTTGCTTTCAAAATCCTTAACCAGATTGAAGAAACGCAAACCGTTACCAACGTTGAACGCATTCATCAGATCCAATCAGAGTTTGAAGCCAACCTCAAAATCATGGATCGCCGTGTTAAAGCGGTAGAAGATCCAACTCGTTCAGAGCAAATGTCATTGTTGCTTGATGAGCTTCGCAAGCGCCAAGTGGTGTTTGATATCTCGCTTGAGCAGTATGAGAACACAAAGAAATCTGAATTCTTGATGCAGAATACTCTGCAACTTTTCTCTAAATTGAACACAACCGTTAACCAATTGGTCGATGATTCAAACCTGAGCACCAAGAAGGCGGTGGACGAGCTGACTTCAACGCTGAGTGTTGCACAGTGGTCACTGTCTGTGATTTCGATTATTGGCCTTATCATCGTCGCTTTTATTGTCTGGCGCGTGGTGTATATCTCTGTGGTGAAACGCCTCGCTGAATACTCGACCGCACTAATGTCCATCGCTCAAGGGCGTTTGAATATCGATATTTCGGTGAAAGGTAATGATGAAATTGCCCATATGGGTGAGGCGATCATTACCGCGAGAAACACCGCACAAGCGCTGCAAGTGGTGGCGGTAGGTGAAGCCAAAGCCAAGCGCGAGCTTGAAGAACATAAAGAACAACTAGAAGAACTGATTACCGAGCGTACCTATCAACTTCAACAAACCAATGAAAAGCTTAATGTCGAAGTAACCAACCACGCCAAAGCGCGCAGTGCTGCAGAACAAGCAAGCCGAGCGAAATCCGCATTCTTGGCGACCATGAGCCACGAAATCCGAACGCCGATGAATGGGGTATTGGGTACGGCCCGATTACTGAAAGATACGGGTTTGAATCAGTTGCAGTCGGGTTATGCCGATATTATCAACCGCAGTGGTAAGAACCTATTAGCGATCCTTAATGACGTGCTGGATTATTCCAAAATTGAAGCGGGGCATTTAGAAGTGCGTGTCGCGTCGTTCGATCTGCATCAAATGGTTCAAGACACCTATCAATTGATGGAAGGGCGAGCATCCGAGAAGAAGCTCGACTTTCACTACTTCATTGAAAGTGATGTTCAGCGTTACTGGCGCGGGGATGTGACTCGTATCAGTCAGATCCTCAATAATTTGGTGGGTAACGCCATCAAATTCACCGACAGTGGCTCTGTAGATATTTTTGTCAGCCTTGATTTGGAAGATGAAAATCGTGTGATGTTCGAGGTTTCAGATACTGGTGTTGGTATCGATATCAGTGAACAGAAGTGTCTGTTTGATGCGTTTAGCCAAACTGAAAGTGGTCGTAACAAAACTGGTGGCACGGGGCTTGGCTTAGCGATCAGTAAGAGCGTGATGCACGCCATGAATGGGGATATTGGTGTTCATTCCGAAGAAGGTGAGGGTAGCCAGTTTTGGTTCTCACTGCCTCTTGAAGTGGGTGAGAAGATTGAAAACAAAGTTGCGGCTGTTGAAGCCTGCATTCGCGCTAAGGTACTGCTGATTGAAGACAACCCAGTGAACTGCATAGTTGCGGAAGGCTTCTTGAATAACTTAGGCCACGATGTGGTCATCGCGACGACAGGGCAAGAAGCACGAGTTATATTCAGTGAACAAGAGTTCGATATTGCGTTGGTGGACATCAACTTACCGGATTGTGATGGCGTTGAATTGATTCAACAATTGAAAGATGATGCGCGCCAACATGAACAAGCCGCAACACGTAAATTGCCACCTATGGTTGCTGTATCGGCTCACGTGTTTAACGAAGAAGTCGAAAGCTACTTGTCGTCGGGCTTCGATGGTTTCTTGCCTAAACCTTTAGAGAAAGAAGCCTTGTCAGAACTGATTGTAGAGCAATTAGATGGTCACACTCTATTGTTGCCTCAGCCCGATCCATCGGATGCTATTTGTTGTAAGGTCAGTTCGAAACCTCAAGATGCCGAGTTAGATTTATCTACATTGGCACTGGGAGGTTCAGCACAACTGGCAAATCAAGATACAGAAAATAACCAAGGAGATCAGATCGTGCAGATTATTGATCCGAAAATCATTAAAGATGACTTAGCCATTTTAGGCCACGACAAAATAGTGCAGATTGTTGGTCTGTTTGATCAAAGCAGCCAAGCCACTCTCGATGAACTTGTTGTAGCGGACGAGGCCGAGAACGCTCGTGAAATTAAGTCGCTGGCTCATAAATTAAAAGGCTCGGCGGGAAGCTTGGGTTTATCTGCCTTGTTTGCTTTGTGTCAGAGCATTGAAGCGAGTGAAGAGCCGTTGACCCAATATCGTGACCATGCCGATTCACTCTCTGAATTGGTGAGAGACTCGTTAGCGGCACTGCGCGAACAACTGTAAATAAGACGCTCATATTTAGTAAACTAATAGCCAGTAAAACAATAGCAAATAAATCAATAGCTAAACAAAATCGCTTAAAAATCAAAAAGCAGGTTATATCTTCGGGTTTCTATGAAGGTATAACCTGCTTTTTAGTCTTGGATGTAATTTAAAACCAGACCAAAGAAGATCTGTCTCAAGCCATTTTGATGTGACCTGCGGCTTTGATCTTCACGTGAACCATGTTGCCTTGTAGGTAGCTTAAGGGAATCTCGCTACGTTCAATGATTGCCACGTTTTCGCTGCATGCGCCTGCCTCAATCGCCAGTTGCTTTGATTGTTCTTCCAAGCCTTTTAAGGTTTCTTCACGAGAAGCGGGATCAATCGGGACAATCTTATCGAATTGACCTGATATTTCACCCAGCGCAACACCAATTGCATTCGCTACTTCAAAGTGTTCAGGGCGTACCACTTGGCTTACACCTTCAAAGTGATCTGGGAATAGGGCACTACCGCCACCAACCATGATTACGGGTACGCTTGCTGCGGAAGTCTTCATCTTATCGATGCCTTCCTCAACATCAGTCACCATCTGTTGATACACCTGATTTGCTTGCTCGGTTGATATACCAATCTCATCACTCAGTTGATGTTCCGCTTGCCACTGCATGTGACCGGTTTTGAGTGCTATGTCGGTTAACGTGAGTTCATCACCGCCAAAGCTGCGCGCTGTTTGCGTGAGAGTATGGCCAACACTTTCTGGGCCTAGTTCGATGCGTTCTTGCTCAAAACGCACCTTGGTGCCGCCACCAATAGCTAGCGCCAAAATATCAGGCATGCGGAAGTTGGTTCTGACTTCACCGATTTCTACCGCTAAGCTCGATTCTCTTGGGTAACCGTGAGTAAGAACGCCAATATCAGATGTTGTGCCGCCCACATCGACCACAATCGCATCTTTAAGCTTGGTTAGATGGCTTGCTCCGCGAATCGAGTTTGTTGGGCCACAAGCCACGGTAAGAATCGGGTACATCAAGGCGAACTGTTGCGACATTAATGTACCATCGTTCTGGCCGAAATAGGGTGTGGTATGAATCTCATGGTTGATGAGTGCATTACAAAAACCATCAACGAATCGTTTTGCTGTGCCTTGTAGGGCTGCATTGAGAATTGTTGCGTTCTCACGCTCTAGAAGCCCTAAGCTACCTACTTTATGGGATAGCGATAGGTTTACGCCCGGAAGTTCTTGCTGAATCCACTCTGCGGCTTGAAGCTCTTGGTCGCCATTAACAGGAGAGAACACACCGCAGATAGCGATTGAATCGACGTGGCCTTTCATTTTTTGGCAAAGCTCGCGGATCTCAGACTCTTGAATGTCGGCAATCAATTGGCCGTCGTATTCATAGCCGCCGTGTGCTTGATAGAAGTGTTCACCAAGCAGGTTTTGCCACGCTTCACTCCAACCACAAAGAGGCGGGACGCTGTCGCCACTCGGAAGGGCTAAACGAATCATGCCAACTCTGTCTAAACCTTTTCTTTCTACAATCGCGTTAGTGCATTGAGTGGTGCCGAGCATCGCGTGTTTGACTTGCTTGCCATCAATCTTCGCTTGGCTTAGTAGTGCAGAAATCGCGTTATCGATACCAGTCGAAATATCGTGTGTGGTTGCGGTTTTCACCTTAGCAAGCACATTCAAGTCTGCGTCGAGCAACACGCCATCGGTATTGGTGCCCCCAACGTCAATGCCTAAACGGCAGTAATCAAGCGTAATGTTTGTCATGCTACTACCTCTTCAATGCAGACTTTAGTTGTTCAATGGTTTGATACTCGACGGTATAGCCAAAGTAACCCGGCCCCGCGACTTCGATGCCTTTGTCGGTGCGCCATTTCGGGTCACAAGGGTAGGCGATAAGGTCGATGCGTTGTCCGTAACGAAGCTGCTCGGTTGTGATTGGCTTGCCGGTTTCGTGATCCAATATCGAAATAAGATCCGGTGTCGAAGCCAATAGATTGTCTTGATTCATGTCGGTGCGGCTTGTGCCTTTGTGTGCCAGAAGTAATTCGTTTTGGAACTGAACGAATACGTTGTCTACGCCGGTATCTTCAAACTGAGCCAGTTTCTCGATCACAACGCCGCCAGTTGCAAAACCACCATCGGTTTCGCGCTGAATATCAACAATCTTGCCGCTGATGATCGTGTGGCCACCAACAATGTCTAAGACAGCTTGTGTACCGCTCTGGTTGTTGTCGTTCGCCAATCGAATAGCTTCACCTATCTTCATCGCTTGAGTCAGTGTTGCAGGCAGTGCGCTGCGCTTTAGGTTCTTACCGTTCATTGGGTAATCACACATTGCTGCTGAGCCGCCCATTTGTTCGGTAATCGGCCTAGCAAACTTTTCAGACCAAATACCGTCTATCGGGTAGAGCGTTACTACATTGCCACGCTCGTCGGCCAATGTGTTAGGTGCAGAAGGCAAATCGTCGAGGAAGAAGGTCACCATCTGCGCTTCAGGAAACGCACGTCCCATCGCATCACAATCGATTACAGGGATGTTCTTTTGTGCTGCAACGAGAATTGGAATCAGTGAGTTGAAACCGCCTACCTCGATAGGGAAGGTTGCTGCTACCTCAGTACCAAGCGCCTTTTCCATCGCTTCGAATGCAACCAGCATTTGATCTTTCGAGTTGAGCTTTTCTACTGCAACGGTTGGTGCGCCAATCATTGAAGAGGGCACAGTCATCCAATCGTCTTGTACCTCTTCCAAAGGAATCATACGCACAGGTTGCTTTGCTGTTGCGATAGCGACTTTCGCCATCAATGCGCCGCTGTATGGGTCACCACCGCCGCCCGTGCCTAATACAGTGGCACCAAGCGCGATGTCATCAATCATTTGTTCAGTAATAATCACAACTACTATTCCTTATCACTTGAAGGAGAAAGCTTCATTAGGGCTAGGTAAATAACACCAGCTGCAAGAATGCCGTCTAACGCTGAGATGCTGGTTAATGAAGACAGGTTGAAGAATTCTGGTGCGGTACAAGCACTGAATGCAGTACCAAATGCCCAAGAGGCGAGGCCTTTAAACATCCAAGCTGGAACTTGTTGGATGTTCTCAAAACTCATTTTTGCAGAGTCTAAAACGTAGTATTGAACGATGTAGACACCAGCCGCAGGGGCGATGGTCACGCTCAGTAACATTAAGAAGTCAGTAAACTTGTTCACCATGCCGAGCTGAGCAATACCGATGCCTACGATGGTCATGACCACAATCAATACAGGGCGAGGGATTTTCGGCAGTACCATAGACATACATAAGCCACCAGAGGTCAGGTTGCTACTGTTGGTCGTCCATTGAGCAAACACCAGAACGATGATGGCAGCCATACCCAAACCAAGCGTGAAGAAGACTTCTACTAGGTCGTCGGTACCTGTCATTTTGGTCAGGATCAATGCGATAAGAATGATGGCACTGTTACCAACCAGAAAGCCGATGCCAGCTCCGAGAATCGCATCACGACGGGTCTTAGCGTAGCGAGCAATGTCAGGCGCGGCGACGGCTGCAAGAATCCAGATAGACATAACGAAAGAGATGGCTTGGCCAAGTGTTAGAGGATCTTCAATCGTTGGTGCAGCGCCACCTTGGTAGTCGGCAGCCATGAACAAGCCAATGGTAATCAGCGTCACCATCAAAGGCACTGAATAGGTGCTGAGTTTACCTAGGGCACGAACGCCGTAGATGGCCGTCATCATCATTAATACACTGCCGCCAATCAGAGCGGTTAGGTGAGAAATCACGATGTCGTATTTTGCGAGAGCGTCTACCATGATGAACGCAAAGAAATCAGCTTGGAAAGCAAACCAGCCGACTAGCGAGATGCCATTGATGAAACCAAGTATTTTACCGCCGTTACGACCAAACACCGCACTACTCATGAGTGGAGTTGATACACCCGCTTGAAAACCGATATTGGCACACAGCATCGCGATGACTGCCAGTAAGCTTGAGCCGATAAACGTTGCGAGCAACGCGTCTTCAAAACCAATCCCGCTGCTCAAAATTGAGCCGAGAAACAATCCTGAGATATCGATACCGATAGCCAACCAGATAAGGCTGATCACCCACCATGAACGTTTGGCTTTCTCTGGAACGGGTTCCAGTTCGAAGTCATCTATCTTTTTGTGGCTGTGTGTTGCTTCAGGTTTATTCATGTAAGCTTCTGTCGCCATTGTGCCATCCATGCATTGTTATTCCATAAGTGTGAATAAAGCATACTGATGTATTTATTGTTAATAAATGAATATAATCAGATGTAAACATAGTAAAAACCAAATGTGAGTGGCAAAGTGAACCCAAACAATAAGTTAGATAAAAGAGACCTACGAAGATTAGAACTTTTTTGTGAAATTGTTGAGCAGGGAGGCATCAATCAGGCGGTCGCGAGCACCGGAATTAGTCAGCCTGTGCTCAGTAATCAACTTATTGCCTTGGAAAAAAGCTTAAAATTAACATTATGCCAACGTGGTCGGCGCGGTTTTAAGCTCACTCATGAAGGTGAGCAAGTGTATAAATATGCGAACCAACTGAAATCGACCTTAACGGACTTCGCTTATAAGCTTCGAGGCGTTCAAACAGAACTTTCTGGACACGTGCGAATTGGTTGTTTGGATAACACGGTGACTTTGCCCTATAACCCACTTCCAAAAGCGATAGAGACATTTTACCAACGCAGTAACAGTGTTGAAGTGAGTGTCGATGTCGGTGATTTCACTCAGTTGAATGAGAAGCTAGCAAAGAACCAGATAGATATGATGATCGTTGTTCTCGGATCACATCAAAAATCAGCCTTTCAACATAAATACCCACTGTTTGAAGAGCACAGCTATCTTTATGCGCGTAAAGATCTGGCTGAGAAGATCATGGATAAGGATTTTTCCCTTGATGGCTGTCGTATCAACATGGGCGGCTATGCCAAAGATGAGATGTTCCGATTGCTCAATATAGAGCAGTTCGATTCCGTAAAGCCTTTTGATGGCTGGCATGTAGAGTCGGGTGTGATTCTCACCTTAGCAGGCACACACTTGAGTTTCTTGCCGTCTCACTTAATTGACCGTGGTCACTATGATCAAGCTTTGATCGCGCTACAGCCGGACAAGTGGAGCCTGAAAAGTCAGTTTTATCTAGTGTTGAAGCAGCCTTTGGACTCTCTTTCTCCGGCCGCTCGTGCGTTTTTTGATGAGCTACACCAACCGGAAACATCGGATTCAATCTAGAGCACTTTTCGCATTTCAATAGCACTTGTCGCTTCTCAATAGCACTTGAGATACTTTTCCCCATATACAAAAAATCCTCTGCCAAGACAGAGGATTTTTTGTTTTTAAAAGTTATGCGTGAAAACTAGCGGTTCTCAAAGCGGTTGTAATCCAACAGGCCGAACTCGATCGGTTGATCTTGTTGATACCAACGATGCACTCGGTCACTGAAAGGCCAGAATTCGCTAGAGCTACGACGGATTGCATACTTATCTAGCAACGCTACGTAGTCTTCCTCGGTATTCAGACGTTGTAACATTACAACCAGGTTTGGAATATCGCTTTCTGTTAGTGAAAGGTAAGCTCCAGGGTAGCTGCCTACAACGCCACGTACGAGTGTTAAGTCATCGTTGGCGTAATCTCGGTTGCTTTCTTCATGGAAGAGGCTTGAAATGTTGGTGTGAGCGTTGTTGTTAATCATGGTGAACAACTGCTCTTGTCCGTTTTCGCCTTCAATCATGATCATCACTAGTTGAGGGACGTGCTGCAGGCCTTTGCCTTTAATCAGGTTGACTTGTTTGAGTAGTGCTTCGCTGTTCTCAGTAAAGCCTGTATCTACAATTTCAAATCGATTGTTGAGGACTGGAGCTAGCTTTTGTTTGATCATATTGAGCAATTCACGCTTAGGATCTGCTGTTTTGTAAACGACACTTGTTGGCTGATTGAAATGCTCGACATTACGTTGTAAAAAGTCACTGAGTTGTATGCTTTGGTTTTGGTACCAGCTTGAGTGCTCAAGGTGGCGAACGTCTTTGGGAAGAAGGGCTAAGAAGTTACTTTCGCCTTCCAAACGCAAAAAATCCATGAACATGCGAGTAATCAGTTGATGCCCAAAGTTGCCGTATACATCAAAGCCAGCAACAAGCAGGTAGTGAATACGCTCGAGTAGGGCGTAATCAAGAATCCACGCCGTTTTAGGCTGCGGCCCAACTAAGCCTTGAACAACGGAAGCGCTGTCAAAGTGTCTGAATATCGTTAAAGCGGCATTCGGATTGGTGCCATTACCGTCCCAAATGATGCCTGTATCGAGGTTTACGCCACTTTCAAACCATTTGTTGGTGAAGTCTGATTTCGCGTTTAGGTATCGTGCTTGTTGCTTAGAGTAACGCACCCAATTAGTTGCAGGGACAGTGTTACTTTCCAATTCGCTTGGCAGCTTTAAGTTTTTCTTTTGGCTTGCATAGAAGTCGTTAATCTCAGGCACATCAGCTTTCTCAGGATCGATAAAGAACACCCAGAAACGGTCATTAATCACATTGAGCGCAAGCTGACCACGACAAACTGGCCCTTTAATGTACGCCATGATGGTGTTCTGTGCGTTATCCAACATAAAGTTAAAACGAGAGTTAACTGGCAGAGCTTCAAACGAAGTCATTGGGTTAGCGGCAACATCAACGTCGTAGCTCGGCAGCTTATTTACCACGTATTCAGCATCAACAAACCAAGTGTTCCATTTTTGTAGACGCTCTTCATTGAGCGCGAAAGGCATGTGTGTCTTGTTGACAATGGTGCCTTGCTCTGGAATCAATCGGTAGTAAACACGAGAGACTTTTGGATCGTCGTAAGGGCGACGAGTGGTAATGCGTTGCACAGCTTCACCTGGTGGTGTTGTAGAACGAACGATCGAGAAGAAGCGTGTTGGTTGCCCTAAATCAGAAAAATAAACGTGCGATAGAAACAGGTGCTCATAGATGTAACGCGCAGAAAGCTGGCTCTTTCTCGAACTCTTATTCAGGAATTTTTCGTAAGTATTAACCAGCTCTTGCTCGGCTTCGCTCAACGGAATATGTTCATTCATTAACGCGCCGTTTTCCAACCAGCTCATTAACGTCGCATACTCGGTCTTGTCTAGGTTAGGCATCCCATAAGGCATGCCCCAAGTTGGGTAATCTCTTTCGTATTGAGCGTACTCTTCGATGGTCGGACACTGTTGGTCGCGATCAATCGAGAAGTCGAAACCTTCTAACTGCTTTTGATCTGGAAGCGGGTGGTTCTCTTTTTGAATCAGCATTCGAGATACAAGACCCGCATCAAGGTTAGCGGTTGAGTTTTGCATACGCTCGTTAAGCACGGGGTGGAAGTCGGCTTCACGCCACTCTTGAGTGGTCAATGCATCTTCAAATAGGCGAGTAGGAGCAGATGCCGTTAAACGCGTACCTTGATAAACGAGCTCTTTGCTTGCGCCACGATCGATACCTTCAACTGAAGACATTTTGAGTTGGCAAGGCGCATCATAACAAGCGTGACAAACCACACATCGGTTATCAATGATCGGCTTCACTTCGTTGATGAAGTGTTGTGATTGAGCGGAAAGAATAGGGGCTTGGCGATCGCGTACTTGTTGTTCACCAAACAGCTCGTCAAAGTTTAAACCCGCGTACACGGCACAACCTGAGAAGACGCTAACAAAAGCTAAGATGAAGAGTTTTTTCAAATTCATACGTATTTAGATATTAGGCATTTTCTCTAATTATATCGAAAATGATTGAAAATGCTCATGTTCTAACAATTTTGTAGACAAGATATTGATGGAACTGAGTCACTTATCGCGTCAGCCCTATAATTAAAACAAGGTTTGGAAAGCTTAGCTAAGGCTTATTGATTGACGTAACACACCGAAAAAGGAACAGACAAGCGTTCAAACTCTTTGATCCAACGCCACTGGTTGTCTTGCAATTTGTCTCCTGGCCCTTTGACTTCAATCCAATGAAACTCATCGCCCTTGAAAGCAATCAAATCTGGCATCCCAGTTCGGAACAGCTTTAGATCACTCAATATCACCTTGAAGAGATCAACAAGTAAAGTGTTTGGAATCGAAGCCATACTGTGTTCAATAAGTGCCTTAGGGAAATGATTCCAATGAACAAAAGGATTAGCGATGCCTTGCTTGTTATCGTAAGTATCAAGCAAGTGGCTGAGCCCGTGCTCGGATAGGGTTTGGAACACAGCTTCAATTTGCTCGGCTCGTTTGTCTATGAAGTCTGAGTGGTACAAGTTCAGTGGCCGATGTTGGTAACGATTGATAAAAGCGCCTTCGACATCAGAGAAAATGACATCCCAGAAAGCCAAACCGAACAAACTACACAGAAAGCTGTTCTCAGAGAAATAGACATCCCAGCCTTGGCTTTCAAAGTGCTGCTTTACTGCAAGTTCAACTCTGGCTTGGCTAAGGTCTAACTCCAGCTTTATCTGCGTACAATTTGGCTTTGAAGGGCGGGGAACCTTGTTGCCCTGCTTGCGTAATAACCTCTGTTCAAGCTTAATCGCGACCTCTAGCTCTGATACATCCGATGGATTCGCTTTTATTTGCGTGACAATGTCACACATCAAGTCTAACTCGTCTTGTTTGTCATAGATGCGCGCAAGTCGTTCTCTGCTGGGAGGAAGTTCTGATTGCTTGAACCAAAAGACAGCTTGGTCGTTTTGATTAAGCCTTTCCAGATCGCGTGCGAGGTCGTTGATCAATCGAGATCGTTTTCTAGCAATGCTTCGGTGTTCTGATTCTTCGGGTATCGAATGTAGAAGGTGCTCAATAAACTCAGGGTCTTTACGATCACCTTCGTAATATTGGTGTTGAATTTCACGTATCTCAAGTAATTGATTGATCTGCGCTCTAGAGGTGAAGAACCGACGTTGTTTGCTTAACGGGTAACTTTCAAAGGTGTTGAGTCCAAGGTCACTCAATACGAACTGGCTTAGGTCTTGGTAAGTGTTGGCAAAAAACAGCAACAGCAATACATCAATCACCTGAGATTCGACAACGTAAATGCAATCGAACGATAGGCTCTGGAACTGTTCAAAAGCTTGCGGTTCAAGCAACGCTAACAGTTCGTCTTTTTTAGCAGATTTGTTGCTCTCAAGAGATGGGAATACATTAAGCAGTTCTGGCTTGGTGAGTAGGTTCAATCCAAGTTCGAGCTGAGTAATTTCCAGGTCATGCTGGTCAGTTGGGTGACTTAACATAATGAAGCGTGATGAGCTTAGCTCTTGTAATGCAGTGTCGATATCTGGGATTTCAACATAAGCGAGCTTGTCACTACGAAACCAACAGCCTTTACGCGAAAGCAAACGAACCATTAAACACTGGCTTGCAACAGAAAGACGCTTATATTCAGACAGCCAACGGCACTCATCCTCACTCAGAAGATCAGGGTAGTACGTTTGAGCGTGTTCAATCAGTCGATTGAAGTTGTCGAGATAGTAAGTTGGGTGTAGTTGAGGGGTGGATTCTAATGTCACTTGATACGTCGCTTGATACAAAAAGAGCCTAACCCTAAGGTTAAGCTCTTTCTTTTCAAATTCAATCTTTTATCAGATTAAGCTTGAGATGCTTTTAGCTCAGCAACTTTTGCTTCAGACATTGGCTTAGTGATGATTGCTAGAACAATACATACTGCCATCATTGCTGCAGAGATAGTGTAAGCAAGGCCGTAGCTGTCGCCGTTAGTCATAGAGTAACCAACAACCGCTGTACCGATTGCACCACCGATACCCCATGCCGTGTAAAGCACGCCGTAGTTAGTACCGTAGTTTTTAAGGCCGTAGAACTCAGCTGTAAGTGTTGGGAATACTGCTAGTAGAGTACCGTAACCAACCGCTGCTACTGCAGTACCGATGATTAGCGTGAACTCAGTGTTAAACGTAGCGAATAGCGCCATGTTTGCACCTTGCAGAATGAACGCAAGTAGAAGAGTACGAACGCCACCGATTTTGTCAGCAAGCATACCAGCAGCAACACGGCCGCCTGAGTTAAATACAGCAAGGATAGAAGCAAGGTAAACCGCGTTCGGTAGGTTTGCTTGTGCGCTTGCGATACTTGTGATGTTACCGATGATCATCAGACCAACAGAAGCTGCGAATGCGTACATGATCCATAGAGAGTAGAACTGAGGAGTCTTCAGCATTACTTTCCAAGATAAGTCTTCGCTCTTCTTAACCGCTTTTGGAGCTTGGCCAGCTTTTACTTTTGGTTCAGCTGGAGAGTAACCCGCTGGTGGGTTGTTGATTGTTGCTGCTAGAGGTACAGCGATTGCTAGTACACCAACACCAAGAATCTTGAAGCTTGTTTGGATGCCCATGCTCTCGATAAGAGCAGCAGTAACTGGAGCAAGGTAAATTGCCGCTAGACCGAAGCCTGCTGCGATAAGACCGTTAACCATACCTTTCTTAGAAGGGTGGAACCACTTCATTGCAGAAGGAGAAAGACATGCGTAACCGAAGCCGATACCAGCGCCTGCCATCACACCGAATGTGATGTTTAGCATTAGTGGAGAAGTCGCAAAACCAGATGCGATCATGCCAAGGCCAGTAAGAGCTGTACCAAGAATTAGGATCTTACGTGGACCCATGCGGTCTTGTAGGATACCAGCAACAAGAAGACAGATAGAGAATGTGATTGTTGCAGTCGCGTATGGTGCTGATGCTTCAGCTGCAGACCAGCCTTCACCTTGTAGGGCTTTGTTAAATACACTCCAAGCATACAGGATGCCAAGACAAAGGTTGATACAGAAGCCTGCTAGCAGGATACGTGTAGCTTTATCAATCTTGCTCATTTTTATTCTCAGTTTTGTCTTTGGTCTAGTGAGAGCCACAGGACTAAAGACGGGTTATTGTGATTGTTTCTTCAAAATTAGTTTGCGTTTATCAACAGATAGCGCAAAAGAGCGCGGATTATAACCAATAAAAATGTGATTGGAATCTCTTTTTCCATTTTTATCAAAATTAAACTTGAGTTGTTAAAGAACTGTTTTTTATGCGTGTTGCAGTTGTTGTTAACACCTTTCTTTTTTGTACACTTTGCTGGTTTAGGCTCCAGTATTCATGCTATTACCCAATCTCTTCCTGCTAGTGCCCCTACAAACCGTGCTGTCATCACATCATTGCAATTAATTTTAAATTATTTCTGTGGTTAATTTTGTGTAACAAAATAAATCAAATTAGACATTAATCGCCACAACCCTAGAGGGGACTTAGTTTGTTGAATTTACAAATGTTAATTGATTGTTAAGGTGGTGCGTCGTGTTTCTTGCTGGTTACAATTTGTTCGTTTTTTGGGCTTGTTTTGTCCGTAAAAAGTGGGAAAATAGTATGCAAACTGAGATTTCAAATTTGAAAGGATGCGTTTCTAGTCTACTAAGAGGCAAATGTTATGAAACTATTTTTAATTCTACTGATGTCGATTACTGGTGGTGTAGCAGCCGCTGATCATATTCATTCTTTTTTATTCGGTTTCTACATTGCAGCACTTGCAGTGGGTAGTTGCTACTGGCTTGCATTCCGCAGCACACGTTTCCCTCAGTTGGCTCTAGTGCTTCTGCTGTGTGGCTTCTTTGCTAAAATAGCGGTAACAGTGGTAGGCGTGTCTTGGGGTATTTCTAACGATATTATCCAGTCACCATTCATCTTCTCATTGTCTTACCTATTCTTCTTAGTGGTTGTGTCTTACGTGTGGTTCTCTTACCGCGATAAGCTGACACTAAAGAAACGTCAGAAACAGATTGAAGAATCTCGCAAGCAAGCTGCCGCATAGTTAAAAACAGATTTTCAAAAGCCTTCTTCGGAAGGCTTTTTTGATCCTGCGAGAACCTACATGGCCTCAGATAAAAGAAACCCCAGTATGGCGACATACTGGGGTTGCTTGTTTTTGATTCTCTATGAAAAGCGTTCTATTTCTTCATCATCTTCGCTAGATCAGCAAACGGGTTATGCGTAGCCGTTTGGTGATCATCTAAACGTGCTTTTGCGTCCACACCATAACGCTCATGGTCTGTGTATTTCGAGTGCTCATGATCGTGACAGTATAGGCATAATAGTTCCCAGTTACTGCCGTCTTCAGGGTTGTTTGTATGGTCGTGATCCACGTGGTGAACGGTCAGCTCTCTTAAGTTCGAGTAAACGAATTCACGTGCACACTTACCACAAACCCATGGATACAGTTTTAGTGCCTTTTCGCGGTAGCCTTTCTCTTGGCGAGCGTACGCTGCACTCGAGCCTGTGTAATCAGAAGACATTGCCAGTTCCTTATCAATTGTAATCCGCCGATTTTATCACAGCTTTCTGGAACGGGCAGGACTCTCGTTGCTAAATGGTGCAGTAGATTAACCAACATTGAATGAGGCTCGAAATAGAACACGAATAGATGCCTACCTTTTATATGAACCATCTCGTCAAACGGATTATGTCTTTCTGGAATAAGCCATGCTTAACAGTTTGAAAATAAATCGTATTCAGGGGTTTTAACCAAGGACATGTGACCTAATATCAGTTTGTGAGACCCTATATTAATAAGGAAATATCATGTCACAACAATACACACCGCCAAAAGTTTGGGTTAACGATGCTGCTGGTGGTAACAAGTGGGCAAACATTAATAGCCCTGAATCTGGCGCTCGATTTGATAAAGATCTTCCTGTTGGTGACCACGCCTTGCAACTGTATTCTCTTGGTACACCTAACGGTCAGAAAGTCACTATCATGCTAGAAGAGCTGTTAGCGGCGGGTGTTAAAGAAGCTGAATATGACGCGTACTTGATCAATATTGGTGAGTCAGACCAATTCTCTTCTGGCTTTGTTGGTGTCAACCCAAACTCGAAGATCCCTGCTTTGCTTGATAAATCAGGCAACGAAGATGTGAATGTATTCGAATCGGCTTCTATCTTGATGCATCTAGCTGAAAAATTTGGCCACTTTTTGCCGAAAGAAGGGGCTGCACGCACGCAAACCATCAACTGGTTGTTCTGGGCGCAAGGTTCAGCACCATTCCTAGGCGGCGGTTTCGGTCACTTCTACGCTTATGCGGATGAAAAGCAAGAATACCCAATTAACCGCTTTGCAATGGAAGCTAAGCGCCAGCTAGATGTGTTAGACAAGCAACTTGCAAACAGCACTTTTGTTGCGGGCGAAGAGTTCAGTATTGCTGATATGGCAATCTGGCCATGGTACGGCAACCTTGTATTGGGCAACTTATATGATGCCGCTGAGTTCTTACAAGTTGAGTCTTACACCAACGTAGTTCGCTGGGCGAAGCAATTAGAAGCACGAGAAGGCGTTCAGCGTGGCCGCATTATCAACCGCTCATGGGGCGAAGCGTGGGAGCAACTTCCCGAGCGCCACTCTTCAGAAGATATCGACTCGGTATTGAAGCTCAAGCCTTAGTCGCTTCAAACACCAACTCGCTATACACAACTAGAGTTTGTTTTTGATTATTTCGAATAACAGGCTCTAGTTTTTTTCTTATCGCCTCTCTCCGCTTAAGTCCATCTATTAAGATTTAGCTATTGAATGCGGTTTAGGTATAAACTTGCGACATCATAATTCTAAAGGATGGTGCCATGTACCACGGTCATATCTATTTCCCTCTGCGTTTTGCAGAGCAAGCAGAAACACTGCGTCAGAAAATTCTATCGGAACGTAAAGATGTATTAGAGGTTTTTCCGCTAATCCAGCGTTTGGTTGGTCCGCATAAAATGCCGATGTTTGAGATTCACTTTGCTAACAAAGAGTCGGGCATTGTTGAGTGGCTTGAGAAAGAGCGCGGCGATATGTCGGTGCTGATTCACCCAGTAACGGGCGGTGAAGAAACGCTAGACCACACAGTACGTGCGATTTGGCTTGGTCGTGAACTAGGTGTATTTGAAGAAACGTTGACTAGCTAATTTAATTCGCGCCCGACAGTACGCGTACATAATAAACAGTGCGTCTAGAATAAACATAAGTTAATCAATGTTTCTGCTGTCGGGTGAATTATCGCAGGTTCCCACCTCGATAAACTTTATTCTCTCAGTCATAAACCATCTCCGATGTTCATTTATTATCCTTTGTGGAACCTCCCGGTTTTAACCACACAAGACAACGAATAATAAAAAGGCTCCTCAATTGAGGAGCCTGTATTCTGTTTCAAGGAACAGTTTATCAAGAGTCTCTGTTTGTCACCTAAACAGAGTAGGGGGATTAAGCCTCTGCTGTCACTTTATCGCTGCTCATCTTTTTAAGAGCTGCGTAACCAAAGCCAGTTACTGCCGTACCAGCTGCAATCGCCACTAGGTACATAAGCACTGGAGAGATAGCACCAGGAATCAGTAGTACGAATAAGCCGCCGTGTGGAGCCATTAGCTGAGCACCAAACATCATTGATAGAGCGCCAGTTAGTGCACCACCCGCCATACAAGCTGGGATAACACGCATTGGATCTTTCGCTGCGAATGGGATTGCACCTTCAGAGATGAAACATAGGCCAAGAACGAATGATGCTTTACCTGCTTCACGCTCGCCTGCTTCAAACTTGTCTTTCACTAGGAAAGTCGCAAGGCCCATACCTAGAGCTGGAACCATACCTGCTGCCATGATTGCTGCCATTGGTGCGTAAGTTTGCGAAGCCAGTAGACCAACACCAAAAGTGTAAGCCGCTTTGTTTACCGGGCCACCAAGGTCGAAACACATCATTGCGCCTAGAATTACACCTAGAAGAATTGCGTTAGACGTTCCCATGTTGTTTAGGAAAGTTGTCATTGCGCTCATCACGCCAGAAACAGGACCACCTACGATGTAAACCATCACTAAGCCAGTGAACAAACTCGCGATAAACGGAATGATCAGGATTGGCTTGAGGGCTTCCATGGATTGTGGAAGTTGAACCTTGTCGGCAATGAATTTCGCTGCGTAACCGGCAATGAAACCTGCTGCGATACCACCTAGGAAACCTGCGCCCGTTGAGCTAGCCAGCATACCGCCGATTAGACCCGGAGCTAGACCTGGACGGTCAGCTATTGAGAATGCAATGAAACCAGCAAGAACAGGAATCATCAGTGCGAATGCAGAACCACCACCGATAGTCATCAGTGCTGCTGCCAGTGTGCCTTCTTCTTTAAACGCTTCGATACCGAACACGAAAGAAAGAGCGATGATCAAACCACCCGCAACAACCACAGGAAGCATGTGAGATACACCTGTCATTAGGTGCTTGTACACGCCTTTCTTCTCGTCAGCAGGCGCTGAATTTGAAGAAGCTGTGTGTTGGTATGGTTTAGCTTCTGCGAACGCTTTTTCCATTTCTTGCTTTGTTTTCTTCAAAGCCGGGCTTGTCGTTGTTTTGTATAGCGCTTTGCCGTTAAAACGATCCAGTGGAACGTCAATGTCGGCTGCGATGATAACAAGATCAGCGTCTGCGATTTCTTGGTCTGTTAGTTGGTTTTTCGCACCTACAGAGCCGCGAGTTTCCACTTTGATTTGGTGACCTAGGCGTTTGCCTTCTGCTTCAAGTGCTTCAGCCGCCATGAAGGTGTGTGCAACACCCGTTGGGCAAGCGGTAATCGCTACGATCTTTTTGCTGCCTGTCGCTGGTGACGTACCAGTTACTGCAACCGTTTCTTCAACTAATTCGTCAGAGATTTGAGAAGCGTCTAATACTGTTGCTTCTGCTACCGCTTTCTCTAGAAATACTTTTGCATCTGCAGTGCATTCAGAGATAGCCGCTTGGTACACTTTCTTGCCGACAAAGCGCGCTTTATCAACGTTGGTGTTAGCTGCGATAACCACAACGTCGCTGCTGTCGATAGCGTCTTGCGATACTGGAGATTCAGGTAGTACGCTTGATTGACATTCAATAGCAGCGTTCCAACCCAGTGCTTTTGTCGCTTGCTCTAACAAGCCCGCGGCGATGATGCTGTTTGCTACGCCACTTGGGCAAGCTGTGATAATGGTAATATTCATAATAAACCTTTTGTCCTATTTGCTTGTGTCTAACTGGCTAGTTGGAGCACTAAGCGCCTGTAATTGGATATTTTGTAGTACTGAATCCAGCTCTTGTTGGCTGGTGATGCCCACGCCTACCTGTGAAACTGCTAGAGCAGATAGGGCGGTTGCGAATTTAATAAGTTCTGGTTTTGGCATCTGTTGCATGTGACCCCAACATAGGCCAGCAACTAAGGTGTCGCCTGCGCCTACTGTGCTCACCACTTGCATACGCGGCGGTTGAGCATGTAACCATTCACCTTGGTTTAGCCACATCACGCCTTCTGCGCCAAGTGATACCACGATGTTATCGATGCCTTTTTCACTTAGGGCTTGGCCTGCGTGTTGGCATTGGTCGCGAGTTGTCAGTTCTGCATTGAACAGCTGAGAAAGCTCTTCGTCGTTTGGCTTAATCAACCAAGGCTGAGCATTGATACCGGCTTTTAGTGCGTCACGGCTGCTGTCGAACAACACTTTTTTGCCTAGGTCACGTAAGCGCTGTACCCAAGAAGCGCAAAGGTCTGGCGATACGCCTTGTGGCAAGCTGCCTGCAATCACGAAATATTCGTGGTCTTCAGCCAGTTTTAACAAGGTTTCTTCAAACGCTTTAACAGCGTCAGCATCAACAGGAACACCTGGGAAGTTGATGTCGCTAACTTGGCCTGAATTCTCTACCAATTTCACGTTGATACGAGTTGCGCCATCAACACGGATGAAACGATCAGTTGCGCCCATCTGTTCAAACAGTTGGCAGAAGGCTTCTTCGTTATTGCGACCAAGGAAGCCTGTTACGGTGACTTTAGCGCCCAGCTCTGAAAGTACTTTTGCTACGTTTACGCCTTTGCCTGCTGCATGGAGAGAGCCTTTGTTTACTAGGCTAACTGAACCTACATTTAGTGCGTCGATAGCACCTGTCAGGTCGAGAGCAGGGTTGAGCGTAACGGTAACGGCTTTGATTTGTTTATCAGACATATCGATTCCTTAACCTTCGCCAAGGCCTGAAGCGATAGCTTTACCAATCGATTCAAGTGCTTGTGCTGCATCGTCACCTTCAGCAACAAACTGAAGCTGGTGGCCGTGTTTAACGCCAAGTGCGATGACTTTCATCAAGCTCTTCGCGTTCACTTCTTTTCCGTCGCCATCTAGGTTTGAAACGCGGATTGTTGATTCGAATTTCTTCGCTTCAGCAACCAGCATTGCACCCGGGCGAGCATGTAGGCCGTGTGCGTTTTTGATTTTGAATACTGCGCAGTTGTCATCGTCTTGAGACGCTGTAGAAACCGCTTCACCTTTCAGAAGACCGATGACTTGCGCAATGTCAGCTGTTAACAATTGTTGCTGTTTACCCTCGAAAACCATCTTGCTTAGGTTTGCCAGAATAGATTGGTGCGCGCTGTTACAAGCTGCGAATGCGACCAATGCTTTCACTGGTGTGCCTTCGTACTCACAGTGGTTTGCTGTTGAAACAAACGATACGCCAGTGCGAGTTACGCCTTTATCGCTGCCCAACAACCACAGGCCTTGGCCTAGATGAGTCGGTGTTTTTGTTACTAGGTCAGCAACGAATGCGTTGTCAGTACAGCCAGTGTTCTTAAGTAGGCCGCCCGCAACAGCAGACATTTGAACCATGTCGCTTGCAGGGAATAGTAGCTGAATCAAAGAAGCGTCTAGGTCTGCTTCTAACTGAACTTCGCCATTAAGTAGGGCGATGATTTCGTCTTCTGATTTCGCTTGCTTTAATTTCTCTTCAACACCGTCTGCCGCTAGCACTTTCGTTAGCTGCTTAAGAATGCCTAAGTGCTCGTCAGATTTCGCTGCAATACCAATTGCTACGTAAACACGGTTGCCGTCTGCCCAATCAATGCCTTCTGGGAAGTGGTGAACGGCTACGCCTGTCTCTTTTACTAGGCCACGCGTGTCAGTGGTGCCGTGAGGAATCGCGATGCCGTTACCTAGGAACGTTGAGTTCTGGTTTTCACGGTTCAGCATTCCTTCAACGTAGCCAGAATCCACTAGGCCTTTAGCAGTTAGGTCGCCAGCAATGTTCTGGATAGCTTTGAATTTGTCATTGGCCGTTTGACCAAGAGTGATGTCAGATTTTGATAATTTAAGCATGGTGCCTCTTTAGCGTATCGCTTGAGAATTTGTGTATCGCTCCGATTCAGTCTAGAGCAAGATTCATGGAGCTTTACTCGTTGCTTGCTCTTTGCTTTATGCTTGCTGAATCGGTTCAGCATTCAGTGTAAAAAAATTCAGCAAAGCCGATTTTGGTTTTCAAAATAGTTTTGCTGCGTGTCGTAATTTCAGTTTCGTTAATAACGAGAAGTTGAATCACGACAAATGACGCTCAATCCATACAAAAGGATGATTGAAGTCACTTTTCAGATTTTGCTGAATCCTTTCAGCTTTTATACTGAATCGATTCAGCATATAATTCAACTAATCCAAGGATCAGAAGATTGGTTATATGATCCTACGCACAAAATACAGGTCACCCATATGACACTAGATGAGATTGCCAAACTAGCCGGTGTGTCGAAAACCACAGCCAGCTATGTGATTAATGGCAAGGCGCAGAAATACAGAATTAGTGAGAAGACGCAGCAAAAAGTGATGGCGGTGGTGGAAGAGTATAACTACCGTCCAGACCATGCTGCTTCGTCGCTGCGTGCTGGTAATAGCCGTTCATTTGGTTTGATTATTCCTGATCTGGAAAACAGCAGTTACGCGCGTTTAGCAAAACTGATAGAGCAGAACTCACGTAAAGTGGGTTATCAAATCTTGATCGGTTGCTCTGATGATGACGCTGAAACCGAACGTAAAGTAGCAGAAGCGTTGGTGAGCCGTCGTATTGATGCTTTGCTGGTGGCAAGCTCAATGCCAGACGCCAACGAGTTTTACTTGAAGCTGCAAAGCTCGGGCACGCCTGTAATTGCGATTGACCGTCCGTTAGACGATGAACACTTTGCCTGCGTGATCAGTGAAGATTTTGAAGCCGCGTTTGAACTGACGCATTCTATTCTTGATGACAGCATTCATAGTGTTGGTTTGATAGGTGCACTGCCAGATTTAAATATCTCACGCGAACGCCAGCTAGGTTTTGAAGCGGCAAATAAAGCGCATACTCAACAAACAGGGCTAACAGAAAATAAGCCGATGGTTGTGGGGTATGGCGAACACTTTGATCGAGAATCAGGGCGTGAGATTTTTGAGGGTTGGATTGCCAAGGGCACAGTGCCTGATGCGATTGTGACTATGTCTTACACCTTGCTAGAAGGTGTATTGGATGTGATGGTCGAAAAGCCAGAGCTGATCAATCAAGTGAAACTGGCAACCTTTGGTGATAATCGCTTATTGGATTTCTTACCTTTCAAAGTCCATTCACTGCCACAGCAATTCGAAGTGATTGCCGATAGTGCTTTTGCTTTGGCATTAAATGCGTCAGCTAAGCGTTACCAAGCCGGTATTGAGCTAGTGCCAAGAAGCTTAGTCAAACGAGGCTAGCCTTCGTTTAACAGTTATTCAGAGCTTAACGGCTAGCTTTTGTTTAGTAGTTAGCCAGAGCTTAACCGTTAGCTAGAACCAAGTAATAAGACTAACTCTACGATAGCGACAACGCCGAGTAATAGAGCCAACACCTTCCAGAACTGAATAGGGTGACGGTTTATCAAAGGTTGCTTGGCTTTGTGCTTCATTAGGTTTTGATTGGGTGTGTAGAGGTCTGCTACAAAATCGCCTAAAACCTGATATCGCTCGGTAGGAGATTCTGCACACGCCTTTTGTAAAACTAAATCAATCCAAGCCGGTAGATCCGTTCGTTTTTGCGTCAGCGGTCGGTATTCCCATTGATGATGGCGTGATTGCTTGAGAGATTGCGCGCTCATCTCAGAGTAGGGCAATTCTCCCGTCAGCATTTCATAACCGATCACCGCGATAGAGAACAAATCGGAGCTTGTCGTAGCTGTGTTGTACTTAATACTCTCTGGTGCGATGTAATTCACCGCACCGAGTGGTGTTGGGTCTTTGTCTGTTTGTTCTCCCTCTTCAATTCCTCTCACTAACACCGCACCAAGGTCGATGATCTTGATGTCCCCATTACGTTGAACCATGATGTTTTCAGGCTTTAAGTCTCTGTGAACCATGTCGGCTCGTTGCAATACACGAATGCCTTGTGTGATCTTTTCGAGTATCTCACGCACTTGTTCGAGCGAGGGCTTAGGGTTGTCGTACATCCATTGCCTTAGCGTGACACCTTCAACCAATTCGCAAATTTGATATAGGAATTGAGAGTGTTCTGGCGTTGGGTAGACCTTCATGACTTTCTTGTTGTTCAACAAAATGCCAGCCCATTGTTCATTAAAGAAAGCTCTTAGCTGAGCTAGGTCGTCATGGTATTGAACCGAAGGTACTTTGAGGACGAACTCGGTTTGTGTCTCTTTCTGCATCACACGATACACATGACTTCGAGTGCCCGCATACAACACCTCAAGCACCATAAAGTTGTCGATGCTTTGGCCAAGCTTTAGCGCTGGTGGAATCGCGCGCTTAGAGAGCTTTTCGTGAAATTCGATTAATGAGGGCGTGGGTAAGTGAGTCACTTCGACAATCAAGCAGCTCACATTGTCTGCACTATTGTGGCTTAACGCTGTGTTACAGATGGTTTGAGCGGCGTATTCGAAATCTGCATCGGGTTTATCGATGTGTTCTTTAAACGTATTTGGGGAAACGAACTCATGCACACCATCCGAAGTTAGGATAAAGCGATCATTCTTCTTGATGGGTAAGGTTTGATAGTCAACATTGAGCTGATTATCCATGCCTAGCGCTCTAGTTAAGTAATGCTTCTGTCCCATGTTCTTACGAGTGTGATCACGGGTCAGTTGGCGTAACTCCCCATCTCTTAGCAAGTAAATACGACTGTCACCCACATGGAATAGATGGGCGGTGTTAGATTTTAGAATCACACTGCTGAAAGTCGATACTAGGGCATTGTGGTTAACTTGCTGCGCGGGGTGAATGTGAGAAACCGAGGTATTGAAGAGCCAAGAATTGAGTGAGGTTAGGACTTTCTGCGCCGAACGCTGAATACTCCAACTTTGTGGGGTCGCGTAATAGTCGTCAATAAACTGCATCACACTGGTGTGACTGGCTTTCTGGCCGTGTTCACTGCAACTGGCACCGTCGGCTATGCAAGCAACACTGCCTTTTAGCTCTTGTTCTACGCGAGTCTTCGGGTGTTTTACAATGATGGCGTCTTGGTTTTCATCACGTACGCCTTTATTCGAATAACCACCAAACTTCAAAGTCAGTTGGTTATTGGTTTCTGGCTTGATGACTTGCCCTTGGCTGAATGAAATCGTCATAACTGCTCTTCTTCTTAACTGGCCGTTTTCTCATCTGCTTGAGAGCACATCTGAGAAAGAACAAAAGCTCTAGCGAATGCAGAGCCTTTGAACGAAGTAACCGAGTGTCGCAAGCCCGGTTACTTCTCCCGATTCAATGAGTGGTTAGCTCGAGACGTTGATTAACGTCACGCTACCGTCGTCGTTTACTTCGGCAATTTGACCGTTGGGCTCTTCCATGAACATCAGAGTAACGAAACCAAGCACTGCTGTTGCAGCAATCACTAAGAAGAAAGTTTGGTAACTTACGAATGAAAGCACCGTTAGGTAAACCACCGCACCCACATTACCGTAAGCACCTGTCATACCCGCAATCTGACCTGTCATACGACGCTTAATCAGTGGCACTGTCGCGAATACCGCACCTTCACCTGCTTGTACGAAGAATGAACACGCCATTGCAGCAACAACCGCTAGCCATACAGGCCATGTGCTGTCTACTTGACCCATTGCGAAGTAACCTACAGCCAAACCTGCAGTTAAGATAAGAAGCGTTGGTTTACGACCGAATTTATCTGAAATCCAACCGCCACCTGGGCGAGACATCAAGTTCATGAAGGCGTATGCCGAAGCCACCATACCTGCAAGAACGGGTGTTAGTTCAAAGGTTTCAGAGAAGAACAGAGGCAACATAGAGACTACCGCTAGCTCAGAACCAAAGGTAGCGAAGTACAGAACGTTCAGTACCGCAACTTGCTTAAATTTGTACTGGTGAATCTCTGGCACTTCTTCTTTAAATACGTTCTTGTTTACTTTCCAAACCTGAGACACTTCGTAAACATACAGAGCAGCAAGCACTGCATACACACCGTAAACCGCTGTGTCTGAAAGCATGCCAATACCTGATGGAGACAGTTTCCAAGCCAGTAGAGCCAGTGCCGCGTACATAGGGATCTTCATGAAGAGTAGAAAGAAAAAGTCACCCTTAGACGTCACTTCCATTGCTGTTACTTGAGCAGGCTTGAAGTAAGTAGAACCTTTTGGTGTATCGGATACGTTTTTGTAGAACACCACTGAGAACAGTAAGCTCATTGCACCCGTAATACCGACCGCATAACGCCAACCTTCATCGCCACCAAATACTAATGCTAGGGTAGGAAGTGTGAATGCTGCAGCCGCTGAACCAAAGTTACCCCAACCGCCGTAGATACCTTCTGCAGTGCCTAATTCATTGTGTGGGAACCATTCAGAAACAAGACGAATACCAACTACGAAACCTGCACCGATGAAGCCCAGTAGGAAACGAGCGATAGCGGCTTGAATGAAAGAATCAGCCAGTGCGAACATGAAACACGGGATCGAACAGATCGCGAGTAGCAAAGAGTAAACGAGCCTTGGACCATAGCGGTCGGTGAGCATACCAATGGCGACACGCGCCGGAATGGTTAAGGCAACGTTCAAGATAAGAAGGGTTTTGATCTCTTCAGTGGTCAATCCTAGGCTGGTTTTTACCATTTGTAGCAGGGGTGCGAAGTTAAACCACACTACAAACGTGATAAAAAAGGCCATCCAGCTGAGGTGTAAGACCTTCATCTTACCTGTAAACGAAAACAGCGAAAATTTTGAGTTATCCATGTTTTAAATCCTTTAAATATGGAAAGAGTCTAGAGTTATCTAGCCGTCCACATGCCAACTCCGTAGCTTGCCTAGACTGTTAATTATAGGCGGCTAAGGCATGTTAATGGGTGAATTTGAAAGTACAACCTTTTAGTTAGGCGATAACTTGTTGTTAGTTGAACATTTGTTGCTAATTGCTAACTTGTCGTCAGATAATCAACTTGCCAACGCTTCGGGTGCCAGTACTTGAATCTGATTGCCTTGTCGGCGCACTTCAAAGCGGGTTAGGGCATGTTCAGGCTCTTCCAAACAAGCGCCAGTCTCTAGATGGTAATGCTGCTTGTAGAGCGGAGAGGCCACATAGGGTTCTCCACTTAACGAGCCGATAATGCCGCGAGACATAACGTTGGCTTTCCCCACAGGGTCGAAATTCGATAGGCCATAAAGCTTGTCGCTGCGTTTGCAGTAAAAAATGGCGACTTGATGATCAGCTACTTTGGCGCACACACCCGCATTGGGTGACAGTTCCTCTTGCGAGCAAACAGTGGTCCAGTTTTCCATGACAGTCTCCTTGTCAATTTGTTGAGTCTTTGATTTTGTTCCCATTTCCTAAAAAAGAAGGTCGTAAAGAAAGAAGGTCGCTAGCAGCATGTTGCCGAGATCGAAGGGGCTGCTAACGACCAAACTGGCTACGAGACTTCCGTAATTTCAATTTGTTCAGTGTTGTTTAAAGCTTGGTTACGTTCCGCTTCTTGGTCGGTATTGACCGAAGGTTTCGGGAAGCGTTGTTCACGCTCTTTGATGAACGAAAGGCTAGAGTCCATCTCTTCACTGTTGATGTAGTGTTGGAAGCGCTTCATCTTCACTGGGTTCTCGATAGTGGTTTTCCACTCACACTGATAGTTTTCGATATTGAGTGCGATGTCTGCTTCTAGCTCAGCAGCGACATTGAGTTTGTCTTCAATCACCACCTCTTTGAGATACTCCAAGCCACCTTCTAAGTTTTCCATCCAAACCGAAGTACGTTGCAGGCGGTCAGCGGTACGTGTGTAGAACATCAACACGCGGTCGATGTATTGAATGAGAGTTTGCTCGTCTAGGTCGGTCGCGAATAGGTCGGCGTGACGTGGGCGCATGCCGCCATTACCACAGACGTATAGGTTCCAACCTTTGTCAGTAGCGATAACGCCGATGTCTTTTGATTGCGCTTCGGCACACTCACGCGTACAGCCCGATACTGCGAATTTGATCTTGTGTGGTGAACGCAGGCCCTTGTAACGGTTCTCTAGTTTAATCGCGAGGCCAACACTGTCGTTGACACCGTAGCGACACCAAGTGCTGCCAACACAAGACTTCACCGTACGAACCGATTTACCGTAGGCGTGGCCCGTTTCAAAGCCTGCATCAATCAGTTTTTTCCAGATGGCTGGCAGTTCATTAAGTTGAGCACCAAACAAGTCGACACGCTGACCGCCAGTGATCTTGGTGTAAAGGTCGTATTCCTTTGCCACTTCACCCAGCACGATCAGTTTGTCTGGTGTAATTTCACCGCCTGCAATACGCGGAACAACTGAGTAGGTGCCATCTTTTTGCATGTTGCCAAGGTAGATGTCGTTGGTGTCTTGCAGTTCGATGTGCTCATCTTTCAGGATATAGTCGTTCCAGTAAGAGGCGAGAATAGAACCCACCGCAGGCTTACACACGGTACAACCTAAGCCTTGACCATGAGATTCAAGCAGCTCGTCGAACGTTTTGATTTTGTTGACGCGGATAATGTCGGTCAGTTCTTGGCGAGAGTAAGCAAAGTGCTCACAGATATCGTTAGAGACTTCCACACCTAGGTTGCTCAGTTCGCTGTCGAGCACTTGTTTTGCAAGGGCAGAACAACCACCACAACCAGTAGAGGCATTGGTTGTCTCTTTCAATGCAGACATGGTTGTACAACCCGCTGACACCGCTTCTTTGATATCGCCTTTGGTCACATCGAAACATGAACAGATAACCGCGCTGTCTGGTAGGGCTTCGACACCCATTGCGCTGCCTGAGTCGTCAGCAAGGTTTGGAAGAATCAGTACCGATGGATTCTCTGGCAGAGGCATATCATTTTGCTTGATTTGCAGCAGTGAACCGTACGCGTCTGCATCGCCGACTAATACGGCACCGACGATCTTTTTACCATCAGCAGAAACAATCAAACGCTTATAAACCTGTTCAATTTCATCGTTGTAGGTATAAGACTGCGCGCCTTCGGTTTTGCCGTGCACTTCACCAATACTGGCTACGTCTACACCCAGAAGCTTGAGCTTGGTGCTCATGTCGGCACCGGTAAAGCTGCTCTCATCTTCACCATTAGAAAGGATATGGCTGGCCGCCACTTTCGCCATTGAATAGCCGGGAGCCACTAAGCCAAAGATCTTGTTGTCCCATAGGGCACATTCACCAATGGCGTACACGTTGTCGATGTTGGTTTGGCAGTTGTCGTCAATCACAATGCCGCCACGTTCGCCAATGGCGATGTCAGAGCTACGAGCCAGCGCATCCTGTGGGCGAATACCTGCCGAGAATACGATCATATCGGTTTCTAGGTGTGTGCCGTCAGCAAAGTTCATGCGGTAGCGAGACGTTTCACCCRCCACAATTTCAGAGGTCGCTTTCTCGGTGTGAACTTGCACACCCAAGTCTTCAATTTTTCGTCTTAGTAGGGCACCGCCACCATCATCCAGTTGAACGGCCATAAGGCGAGGAGCAAACTCAACCACATGCGTTTCTAAACCAAGGTTCTTCACCGCGTTCGCCGCTTCTAAACCGAGCAAACCACCACCAATGACCACGCCCGATTTGCTCTGTTTACCCGATAGCTCAATCGCATCGAGATCTTCAATCGTACGGTACACATGACAGTGTTCCTGATCGTTACCCGGAATCGGAGGCACAAACGGGAATGAACCCGTTGCAAGAATCAGCTTGTCGTAGCTTTCAACGTGGCCGCTGTCGGTAATAACCGTTTGATTTGCTGTATCAAGCTCAGTGACTTGTGCGTTAATCAGATACTTAACGCCGTTTTCTTGGTAATAAGCTTCGCTTGTTAAAGCCAAATCGTCGGCTGTCTTACCGTTGAAGTAGGCCGTAAGTTGAACACGGTCGTAGGCAAGGCGCGATTCCTCACTGAAGGTAATAACTTCATATTGGTCTGAATCAGCTTGAATGATGTTGTCGATAAATTTGTGGCCAACCATGCCATTACCAACGACGACAATCTTTTGTTTGCTCATAGTAAATTCCTTTTTTTCTGGCTTCCTAGCGTTTCTAAAACTGCCCACTCTCTGGTGGATAATGTGCTGTTCTTCCAATGAACTGAAAACTGTAAATTTTGAGTTGTTGGCAAATAGGGCAGCAAGTAGGATGCCAGATAAAAATAGATATCGAGAAAAGTAAAAATAACAATTAAAATCAGTGGTTTAATTAAATGATAAACAGCTCAATTACCCCTAAAGTGGTAGATTTAAAAAAGAGAATATTTATGAAAATGAGCCTTTGTGGTGCAAAATTGATCAACATGGTGCAAAAATCTCAATATTTCGCTAGTTACATTTAATTAACATTGCTTTTTGTAAGTGATTTTATTTTAAGTCTTTGTAAATAATGGTTATTTTTCTTGTTGTGGAAAGGGGTAAATAGTGGCGTGCAAATTGCTGTAATTAAAAAGACAAAATTTCATAGCTGAGCAAGGGTCATAAACGACGCTCTGTTCGCTAGATGAGAAACATAAGAACATTGCACGAGGGAAGAGTGATGAGTTCAAACAAGGATTGGATTAAATCAACGTGTGCTTACTGTGGCGTAGGTTGTGGCATTGAAGTGAGGCCCACTTCTTCAGGGAAACTGGAAGTGCGTGGCGATAAAGACCACCCATCGAATTATGGCAAGCTGTGTACTAAGGGCGCAGCGTTGGGCGACACCGTAACGCCAATTGGCCGTTTAACTCAGCCGATGCAGCGAGTAGATAACGAACAACAGCAATTGCCTTGGGGCGAGGCTTCACAATTGGTGGCAGATAAGTTTGCCCAAGCGATTAAAGAGCATGGGCCAGATTCGGTCGCCTTCTATGTATCTGGTCAATTGCTGACTGAAGATTACTATGTCGCCAACAAACTGATGAAAGGTTTTATTGGTAGCGCCAACATCGACAGTAACTCTCGCCTTTGTATGGCATCGAGTGTGGTTGGGCATAAACGCGCGTTTGGCACCGATACCGTTCCTGTCTGTTATGAAGATTTAGAACAAGCAGAAGTCGTCGTTATCACTGGCTCAAACCTCGCTTGGTGTCACCCTGTGTTATTCCAAAGGTTAAGAGCGGCCAAACAAGCCAACCCTGCATTGAAAGTGATCGTGATTGACCCGCGTTATACCGATACTTGTGAAATTGCCGACATGCACTTGGCGTTGGAGTCAGGCTCAGATGTCGCACTGTTCAATGGTTTGCTAGCCTACTTAGATGACAACGACCATCTCGATACTGACTACATTGAACACCACACCCAAGGTTTTACCGAAGCCATTCGATCCGCAACTCATTACCGTTATACCGAGTCTGGCTGGGGAGACAAAAGTGTTCCCGACCTAACAGGGCTTACTGAGCAGCAACTTGAACAGTTCTACAAGCTGTTTGCTTCGAATGAGAAAGTGCTCACCATCTATTCCCAAGGCGTAAACCAATCCACACAAGGGTGCGACAAGGTAAACGCCATTATTAATTGCCATTTAGCGACCGGAAAAATCGGTAAGGCCGGCATGGGGCCTTTCTCTGTAACAGGCCAGCCAAACGCCATGGGTGGTCGAGAGGTGGGTGGCCTAGCCAATACCTTAGCGGCGCACTTTGAATTTGGCGATCCGCAATCACACCAAACCGTCAGTGAGTTTTGGCAAACTGACAGCTTGGCTACTCGCGCAGGCTTAAAAGCCATCGACCTATTTGATGCGATGAATGAGGGCAAGATAAAAGCTGTGTGGATCATGGCAACCAATCCAGTGGTGAGTTTGCCTGACAGCGAGAAAATCAAAACCGCATTAGAGATGTGTCCGTTTGTGGTGGTGTCGGACTGCATTGCCGATACGGAAACCACACGTTTGGCTGATGTGGTGTTGCCTGCGCAGGGGTGGAGTGAAAAGTCCGGCACTGTGACCAACTCTGAGCGTCGAATTTCACGCCAACGCCGCGTATTACCAAGCCCTGGCGAAGCCAAACCCGATTGGTGGATATTAAAAGAAGTCGCGCAAAAGATGGGATTCAAAGATCAGTTTGATTACCGCCACGAAGGCGAGATTTTCAAAGAGTATTGCGAGATGACCGCGCTTGGTAATGAAACAGGTAAAGCGCGTGATTTATGCTTAATCGGTCTTACTCAGTTAGATGAGAAAGGCTATGGCGAACTCACTCCCCAACAATGGCCAGTACTTGAATATCAACCAGAGATCATTGAACAGCGCATGTTCACCGATGGCGAGTTCTTTACTGAATCAGGCAAAGCGCAGTTTATCGCGGTTGAGCACGACAAGCCGATTGCCGATACCAGTGTCGAATTTCCACTTATCATGAACACAGGTCGAATTCGAGACCAATGGCACACCATGAGTCGCACTGGCTTAGCCGCAGGTTTAGGTGAACACACACCAGAACCCTTTGTCGCTATGCATCCAGATACGATTGCTGAGCTTGGCTTAGACGAGTTTGGGCTAGATGCTTTCAATCACGCCACAATTAATCCAGTGGTAAAAGTGCGCAGTGCACAAGGGGAGTGCCAAGCCCGCTTAGTGGTAACCAAAGAGATGCGCCGGGAACAAGTATTCATGCCTATCCACTGGAATGCCCCAACCGCCAAAGACAGCAAGCCGTGTGACCTGATTTTGCCTCATACCGATGCGGCATCAGGCCAACCAGAGTTTAAACACACACCTGTTGTCGTAGAGCCGTGTGGTTATCGCAGTGAAGCCGCATTGGTCAGCGACAAAGTGATGGATTGCGGTGGTTTTGATTACTGGGTACGCCAAAGAGTGGAGGGCGGTTTTCTGTATCGCATTTCATCATCTAAGAACCCAATGGAGTTGGTGATTCAACTTGCCAACACACTCGATGCTTTACCAGAACCCAACGCAGAGGCGATTAAATCACTCCATTACCACGGCAATAAATCATTCAAGAACTATGGTTCTGCCAAGCTGGATCAATTTGGCGTAAAGCAAGCCTTTGTGGTGAACAGTAAGCTCGACCATCAAAGCATCGACTGGCTAGTGGAATGCCTAACCCGAGAAGCCGATGAAGAGTTCGAAGTCGAGTTTTTGAGTACCATGGCAAAGTAGCTGATTACCTCTAACCGATTAATACCTTAAGCTAAGCGCCGACAATTACGTCGGCGTTTTTGTTGTGCGCCGAGCATGGTGTCAACCTAAGAGGTGAAAGTCCTCTACGTGCCTTGTCGAGCGGGAAGCGTTAGCCTATGCAAGGGTGTTCATCGTGAGGTGGAATCTGAAGGAAGCAAATGGCAAAACATAGCTTTGACGAACAGAAATCTGATATTAGGCATAATCAACTTGGGTAACCTAGCAACAGATAGAATAGCCCAAAGTCTCGAACAGAAGTGTGATTATGTAAATCAGGCAGAGCTATGGGAAAGGGTGGCATCTTACCTCGGGAGATCTTATCAATTGTCTTCGTGACTAGGCTAGCAGTGATGCTAGACGAAGATTGATAAGAAGTCAGCAGAGGGCATAGTACTTACGTTGTAGGGAAGGCCTGAACCAAGGTTTTAGATAAACGGTTAACAAATTCTCAGTGTGTGCGGAGTCTCAGTAAAGAGTAGAAACCCTACAGCTACGTTAGGAATAGGTGGAGAAGTCGGAAACGGATCTGCGACTAACGAAGAGAGACAAGACACAATGGCGTTGAAGTTAGACAGTTGATCTAGGCCAACAGATGTTTGGTATACCTTGGAACCGCCGTATGCGACCCACGCTTGTAGGGTGGTGTGAGAGGACGGAGGCCGTGAGGCCTCCTCCTACTCGATTGTTGTGCCTTCGGAACAACAAATGACTCTCTATTAAGACTAAAGAAAACTCACATAATTACAATGTACGTCCAACTTCAAAGCCGTCCCAGATTGCAGTCATGATCGTTCTCGCTTTTTGGCTATCACCGATATTGAATACTTCTTCAACATCTAGCTGATTGGCGAGTTCTTCATGCAAGTGGTCTTCAGCTTTGTATCCAAGTGCCAGTACAACGTGATCAGATAACATTTCGACACTGTTGTTCTCAATATTTAGACATACACCGTTATCAGTGATTCTTTCTAATCGGGTTGAAGTCAAAACGTTAACTTGTTCTTTGACGAGAAGCTCTTTTAACATTTGATAGTTAGCGAAGCAGGTTCCGTGAGGGCCGCCAATGATATCGTCAGACGCTTCAACTAAAGTGACCGCTTTGCCTTGTTGTGCCATCCACAAAGCCGCTTCTGCGCCAACTAAGCCAGCACCAACCACACAGACCTTATCGCCAGTTATACGCTCAGGGTTCATCAACATATCTTCGGCTACTAGAACATGCGCTTTATCTCTCCCTTCCAACCAGTTCGGCTGAGTAGGGCGTGAACCTGTAGCGAAAATAACACTGTCTGGCTTTTCATTTTCTATCGATGCTTTGTCCGCTGCCGTGTTGAGTTTGACGTCTACATTGTGTCGAGTCATTTCACCGCTGAACCACTCAATCAAGGTTTTATCATCATGCTTGAATGGAGGTTGGCTTCCTGGGATTACATTGCCACCGAGCTCGCTACCTTTCTCGAAAAGGACAACGTTATGACCGCGTTCTGAAGCAATTCTTGCAGCTTCCATTCCTGCGACACCACCACCAACAACGACAACCTTTTTGGTCTTGTGAGTTGGCAATAATCTGAACTCTTCTTCTCGTCCACAGCTTGGGTTAACAGCGCAAGATAGGTTGCCCACTTCTGCCATACGGCCAAGACAGCCAAGGTGACAAGACAAGCAAGGACGAACTTCTTCGAAGCGACCTCTGCGGATTTTGTTGACTGTATCAGAGTCTGCAAGTAGCGGCCTACCCAGTGACACGCCATCACAAATGCCATTTTGAACTGCATGCGAAGCGAGGTCTGGATTTTCCATGCGACCAGCCATCAAGACAGGAATATCGACCACTTCTGAAACGGCTTTGCAGTATGGTTTGTACATGCCTGGTTGGAAGTAGTTTGGCGGGTGATTCCAATACCATGAGTCATAGGTACCAGCATCAACATTGAGTGCATCGAATCCTGCACTTTGCAGGTATTCAGCGGCTCTAAGGCCTTCTTCCATATCTCTACCCACCTCTTCCGCTCGCTCACCCGGAAGAATACCTTGGCCAAAACCTTTCATATTTCCTTTGACTGAGTAACGTAGTGATACAGGGAAGTCTTTGCCACAAACGGCTTTGATGCCTTCTACAATCTCTACGGCAAAGCGATAGCGGTTTTCAAAGCTTCCACCGTATTGGTCGGTGCGTTGGTTGAAGAATTCCATGGTGAATTGGTCGAGCAAGTAGCCCTCATGAACCGCATGTATCTCAACACCGTCAAAGCCTGCTTTTTGAGCAATGGCAGCGGACTCAACAAACTTAGAGATAAAGTATTTTACTTCTTCAGTCGTCAGTTCGCGGTGAGTAATTTCAGGGTTGAAGCGGTTTGGTGCTTCAGAAGGTGCGATGGATTTATCTTCAGGTGTGAAGCCTGGAATACAAGAACGTCCCCAGCCAGCGGTGAGCTGAGCAAATATCTTCGTACCGTAAGTATGAACTCGCTCGGTCATCTCTTTTGCGCTACGGATATAAGCCGTTGGGTGGTTTGTTGGGCATGGAAGTGAAGGCATAGGGAATTGTTCAAGCTCATTCTCTACCATTTGCACACCGGTAATGATCAGGCCAACACCGCCGCGAGCGCGAGCGACATAATATTCAATGCCACGACTGTTATACGCACCATCACCATCGACACAACCTAATGTGCCCATAGGAGCCATTGAATACCGATTTTTTAACTTTAATGAGCCGATCTGCATCGGCTCAAAAAGCACGGAGTGCTCTTGTTTAAACATAATTTAATCTCCAATAATTGAATGCATTTGGTTTTAACCAAAGCAAGAACTGGGGATATTAAAGCAAGCGAATTATGTTATAACTTTGCATTTTAGGACAAAGATTTTGCCTAATGTGCCATCGAATATATTGTTGATTTAGATCAGCCTTTGATTAAGCGATGGTTTGATTTCGCCTTAATTTTATTGGGCTTAACCCTGTCCATCTCTTAAATGCCCGAGAGAAAGTACTCAAATCCGCAAAACCTAGCTGGTAGGCAATTTCGGTCATGCTTATGTGTTGGTCTTCTAACAGGTGAAGTGCTTTCTCTAACTTATACTTTTCTACGACACCTCGATAACTGGTATTCAGTTCGGAAAGCCTTCTATTCAAAGTCCTGATGTTCATATTGAGTGACTGAGCAAGGCTCTCACCAGAGATACTTTCCAAGCTTTGGGTCTGATTAAGAACATTATAGATTTGCAGGATTAAGTCGCCTCTTTTCAAGGATTCAGCGTCTTTTCGTAATAGGTTCAATACAGAAAAATAAACCCCTTCATCATAACTGTCTAATGGTTTATGTAGGTGCTTTTTATCAATTGAGATCTTTCTTATTGGGTGTCCCGCGGTAACTTTTGCTCCGGTTAATTGTTCAAGTTGCTCAGTCTTCTCTGCGCAAAAGTTATGCTCAATCAGTTTTACGTTGATGTCAATGTCTTCAAAGTTGATCACATGCTTGAGTATAAAAATGAAGGTGGCGATCAGCATGGTTATACCAAGGTAGGTGACATGGCTCTCTTGATTGTAGGGCTCATTATCGAGTATCCATAGTTCCGCATTTCCTTGTTTGCTTTCGCGATATTGAAGACGGATAGGTGACGCTACTACGATTGAGAATTCGGCTGCGGTTTTTAGCAATGTCTCGATATCGGGTGCTGTCCATAACACCAAAGAATAACTGCCAAACGTTAACGGAGTGACATGCTTCGCAGCCCTTACTGGAACGAGCTCATCGTCAGTACATTCACACAACTTTACCAGTTCTTCTCTAAGATCATGAAAGTGTAATCGTCCTTCCGAATTTTTACGTTTTGACAGAATAGGTTGGCTTTCGACGTTAAGTTCTTTTGCGGCTAATGCCAGAAGCGATTGCCAACCTGAATGAACCGACAGTGAGTTATGAAATTGTTGTTCTAATGCCATTTTATGACCTTATAAACCGGAGATGTGATCAAAAACGCAAAGTGATTAATTGTCCGGAATAGTGAATTTCTTGTCCTAAGGTGCAAAGTTAAAGTGTGGGGAAATTGTATTATGAATAACGTGAAAAGGACATTTACCTACACCCTACGTTCATGCATAGCATACAATTTTTGGTCTTAATGGAAAAGTAATCTTCAAAATTTAGTCTGTTATGCAAAATATAATGAGAACTACATAATGAATAATTGGAAAGAAGTCCATGGTGAAAAACTAGTCTCTTTAGAGTCTGCAGTAGGCAAACTCGTATCAGGTGACAAGATCTGGGCAGGCGGTTTGTTGTCCATTCCTGTTGTATTTCTTAAGGAGCTGGATAAGCACCTAAATCTGTTCAACGGTTGTGAAATCTATACGGGATTGATGACGACTCCCTTCGAATTTTTGAAGCCTCAATATCGAGATAACTTCAAGCATATCAGTCTTTTTATGGGGCCAATTGAAAGAAAGCTGCAAAGCACAGGCAACGTAGAAGTGACGAACTTTCATTTCTCGAATTTTGAAAGTATTTTTGAAAAACTGCAGCCGAATACGGTTGTTGTTGAAGTAACCCCACCGAATGAAGAAGGTTTTGTTAGTTTGGGTGCGTGTGGCGGCGTAGCAACGAAGGTTGCACTGAAATATGCTTCTAAAGTGATTTTTGTTGTCAATGAACAGCAACCTTTTATAGGGAATCAAGATAATATCGTTCATGTTGACCGCGCTAACGTACTGGTTGAAGGTCATCACAGTATTGCAATGCCTAAAGCTGGTTTACCTTCAGAGCTTGAGACCGAAATTGCAAAACACGTTAGCCCATACATCAAGGATGGAATGACAGTGCAAATTGGCATTGGAACCATCTCAAATGCGATGGGTATGGCGCTTCGTGACCGTAAAGATCTAGGTGTTCACACAGAAATGTTTACAGAATCTCTGATGGAGATGTGTAAAGCCGGCGCAGTGACTGGTACCAAAAAGAACCACATACCAAACAAAATCGTCGCGGCATTCGCGGCTGGCCCGCAAGAGGTCATCGACTTTGTGCACAACAATGCAGACATAGAGATGGGCTCTATGAGTGAAGTTGTTAACCCATATGAAGTTGCTAAGAACGATAATTTTGCTTCAATCAATACGTGTTTGATGGTTGACCTTGGTGGTCAAGTTGCGTCTGAAGGGGCGGGTTTTAGCCAGATTTCAGGGTCTGGTGGCCAGTTAGATTTCGTACGAGCAGCGAACATGGCGAAAAATGGCGTCAGCATCTTAGCCTTGGCAGCAACGCGTGAAGGTAAAGATGGCTTAGAGTCGAATATTCGTTTGTCATTGCCAGTGGGAACACCGATTACCACGCCTCGTAACGATGTACATATTGTGGCGACGGAATACGGCTCGGCAAACCTGCGTGGTATGACAGTCTCTGAACGCGTGCATGCATTAGCGAATATCGCGCACCCAGATTTCCGAGAGTCGTTACTGGCGGAAGCAAAACAACATGGCTTAGTGAAGTAGGAGGTAATTATGTTTACAGGACAATTTTTCAAACTCGCATTTATCGAAGATTCTAACCGTATAGTTGAATTGGTTTTCAACGCAGAAACTGATTCGGTTAACACACTCACTAAATCAGCTCTAATTGAACTTGAAAGCTGTGTCGAACAACTTGAAAACAGTGATGCTGCCGGTCTGATCATCCGTTCAGGCAAAGCGTTATTTAGCGCGGGTGCGGATGTAAAAGCCTTTCGCTCTCTGTTTAGTGATGGTGATGCGGCCATTACCGATTATTTATCATGGGCGCACTCCATCTATAACCGAATCGAAGATCTAAAACTTCCCAAAGTAGCCATCGTTAATGGTGTAGCTGCTGGCGGTGGAGTAGAGCTTTCACTGCTTGCAGAGTATCGTCTTGCGACGACCGATCTGAAAATGAGCCTGCCTGAAGTTAAGCTCGGCATTATGCCAGCATGGGGTGGTGTGACTCGATTACCGCGCATCATAGGTGTGGATACAGCGCTGCAATGGCTAACTATGGGTAAAACCTTTAAGGCGCAACAAGCATTAGAGCATCACGTTGTTGATGGTGTGATCGATGCATGCAAGACAGATCCAGTTGAAAGCGCGTTAACTATGCTTGAATCGTGCATCTCTGGTGACTTTGATTGGCAGCAGCGTTATGCAGAAAAACAAGCGCCACTGACTCTGAATGACGCGGAACTGGCGATGTCGATTAATGTCGCTAAAGGTATGGTCGCGAAAGCCGCTGGCTCGCATTATCCTGCACCGGGCATTATTCTGAACACGATTTCTCAAAGCGCTCGTTGCTCTCGCGATGAAGCCTTAAAGCTTGAGCAAGTGGGAATCATTGAATGTGTCGCAAGTGGTGTAGCAGACGCTTTAGTGAATGTTTTCCTTAGCGACATGGCAGTAAAGTCGACAGCAAAAAAACACGCTAAAGGCGGTAAGAAAACCGAAGAAGTGGGTGTCGTCGGCGCGGGCATTATGGGCGGCGGCATCGCTTATGTCACTGCGGATAAAAAGCTGGATGTGGTACTCAAAGACATCAATAAACAGGGTTTAGCGTTAGGGCTAAATGAAGCCAATCAACTGCTTTCTAAGCAAGTAACTCGTGGCCGTAAGACCCCTGAAGCGATGGGTGAAGTGCTCAATCGTATCGTACCGACTTTACACAATGCGGCCTTAGACAGCTGTGATTTAGTGATAGAAGCGGTCGTTGAGAATCCAATCGTTAAAGAAAAGGTGTTAGCTGAGCTTGAACAGGTGGCACCAAATGCAATGATTGCATCGAACACATCTACTTTAATGATCAGTGGTTTAGCGCACTCATTAAAGAACCCAGAGAACTTCTGTGGTATTCACTTCTTTAACCCGGTGCATCGCATGCCGTTGGTTGAAGTGATTAAAGGTGAGCAAACGTCACCGGAAACCATTGCAACCGCAGTCAACTACGTCCTAGCACTTGGCAAAACGCCTATCGTGGTGAACGACTGTGCTGGTTTCTTGGTTAATCGCTGCCTGACGCCTTATTTCTTGGCTTTCAATCAATTGTTGGTTGCGGGCGGTGATATTGCTCAAATCGATAAAGTGATGAGCAAAGGGTTTGGTTGGCCAATGGGGCCAGCGCATCTGCTTGATGTGATTGGACTAGATACCGCGGATCACTGTATTGATGTGATGAGTGAAGCCTTCCCGATGCGTTTAGCCAAGCCTGAAGCTAACCTGATCTCGGAATCTGTTGCTAAAGGGCGTTTAGGCCAAAAAACCAAAGAGGGTTTCTATCTGTATAAAGCGGATCGTAAAGGTCGCTTAAAGCCAGAAAGCCATTCAGAAACCACTGCGCTTATTGAAAGCCTTTGCGATGCACCAACCTCAATGGAGCCTCAAGACATCACACTACGAATGATGTTACCGATGATGTATGAAGCGATTCGCTGTTTGGATGACGGTATTATTTCTTCAGCGGCCGAGGGTGATATTGCGTTTATTTACGGCACTGGGTTCCCGGCATTCCGTGGCGGAATCTTCTACTACATGGATAGCATGGGTCTAGATAAGCTGCTAGAGATTGCCCAACAATATGAAGACTTAGGCTCTTTATATGCTATACCTCAAGGTCTTCGTGACCGTGTTGAACTGAACCGTAATTTTTACGCATAACCTGGAGCAAAAAATATGAAAAACGTAGTGATTGTAGATGCGATTCGAACTCCAATGGGGCGTTCAAAAAATGGTGTATTTCGACATGTTCGAGCCGATGATCTTTCGTCTCACTTAATGAGTGCAATGCTGAAGCGTCAGCCAAAGGTTGAATCTGCTCTGATTGATGATGTGATCTGGGGGTGTGTGCAGCAACAAGAAGAGCAGGGCGTGAACCTTGCGAAGGTTGCAGCACTTCAAGCAGGGCTGTCTGAAGAAGTGCCTGCAACAACGGTCAACCGTTTGTGTGGATCTTCGATGGATGCTTTGCACATGGCCACGCGCTCGATCAAAGCGGGTGATGCCGATGTTGTCCTTGTTGGTGGTGTTGAACACATGGGGCATGTCCCAATGACAAAAGGCATTAACCTAAACCCATATAACCGCAATATGGCACAAGCTTCTGCAATGATGGGTCTAACGGCCGAAGCATTAGGTCAACTGCATAAGGTATCACGCCAAGAGCAAGACGAGCTGGGTGCTCGTTCACACCGACTCGCGCACGAAGCGACACTTGAAGGTCGCTTTGATAACGAGATTGTCCCAACTATGGGTCATGATGAAAGCGGTGCGCCAATCTTGGTCAAGCATGATGAGGTGATTCGTCCTGAAACCACCGTTGAGTCTTTGTCTAAGCTTCGCCCTGCGTTTGATCCTCGAGGAACGGTAACGGCAGGTACGTCTTCGGCCTTGTCTGACGGCGCATCTTGTTTGCTGGTGATGAGTGAAGATAAAGCTCTTGAACTCGGCATTAAACCGAGAGCTAAGGTTATCTCGTCTGCCTCTGCGGGAGTGCCAGCCGCGCTTATGGGTTATGGACCCGTACCTGCAACTAAAAAAGCGTTAGCAAAGACTGATCTAACGATAGCTGATATCGATTTTGCTGAAGTGAATGAAGCCTTTGCAGCACAAGCTATTCCATGCTTAAAAGATCTGGGTTTATGGGAGCAGCGTGAAGATAAAGTGAACCTGCACGGTGGCGCTATCTCACTGGGTCATCCATTGGGATGTTCGGGTGCTCGAATTGTCGGAAGCCTTATAAATATCATGGAGCAACGTGGCGGCAAGTACGGGCTCGCGACTATGTGTATTGGTATGGGGCAAGGTATTGCGACGATTATAGAAAGAGTGGAGTGAGCTACATAATAGTTCGAGCTGAGCTCCCCATCTAGGTGGCCAAGATAATAAATTAGGATAATGATTCAAGCCTTCAACCTGTATTGAAGGCTTTTTTGTGCGAGATTTTGACCATTCAAACAAATATTACAGTAACAGCGTAAACCTTACCCTTAGGGGGAGGGCGTGCAGCCATTATGAGACTGTTTACCTGAAAAGCTCTTAGAAGCGATAGTGGGTAGAAGTGATGATGGGTTGATTAGCATAAGTAGAGGCACGCTTAGCCTATCATCAGTGTTGATGGGAAATACTAAAAGGTGCGAAAGCGAACAAACAAGATGCCCCTTAATATGGTCTCGATATTCGAGGTTGGCTAAGGTTTGACTCTCACACCAAACCTGTGAAGGTATGAAGCTAACTGCGATAAGAAACCTGTGAGATGCTTTAGATATAAAAAGATGTTTGTTTACGGCTGCTGCTGTGCATTGTCAGGTTGAAACTCTGGATAAAGTGGTTGATAACGGCCTGAATCTGGCTTGTTGCAGACGTTTTGTTCAGAACTGGTTTAGGAAATCCGAAGGGAACTTGTCGGCACCAGGAAGATGAATAAAGCTGAATGGGATAAAGATTACAGAGCATCAGTCCTGTTTATATCAGCGTAACAAAGTGCATTCGCCCCTTCCGTTAGGGGAATAGGCTTAATGTTGCCTGAGTTCACTTTCGGTTGACGAGTAAGTTCCAGCGATGGTGGCGAGTTTAGTGTCAGCATACCACTGCTCTGCTAAGGTGTTGTAATTTCGCGCTGTGTTATCGAGCTATATAAAGTAGATAGAATAAGGTAGAAAGGAATTATGCCAGCAAGTTATCGCTGGCATTTGTGTTAATGTGTTGTCGATGTATTGCAGAACATGAACATTACAGAAAAGGACAACATGCTCTAATTCTTAATACTATGATTTAATTAATTATCGCGTTGTTCTCAAGATATTTAATCATCAATTTCTCTAACCAATCAGCTGATTTCAACTTGCAGAAGCTTATCTCTGATTAATAGAGCATTTGTATCATTAATACTGAGCCATCACCGACTTATCAAGCGGGATGCGGAACTGTTTACCCATCATCTCATAAACATTAAATTGTACCGTGTTCCAATTATCATTGAAATTGTATTCAAACACGGTATCACCCGTTTCTATGCTTTGCGTCATTGTCCATTCTGTTGCATAACCACTCATGCCTGCACCGTTACCAAAGTCAAGGTATGGCGCATCAGCAGGCACTCTAAATGGGACAGTAGAAAGCTTCATCATTGCATTATGTACACTGGTTGGCTTGCTAAGCTTGCTGCTAAAGTAACTTGCATGCAGGTAACGACTCTGCGCATTACCATTGCCAATGGAGCCGTAATCTGTATCGCGATCAGCATCTTCCCATGAAGCAGAAAGTTCTTTTCGTTTCGCGATCTGTTCTTTTTGTGATGGATCGTTGGTCATTACCATCGCATCTTCACCGCGATAAGTGCTGATTTTCCCTTCATCCATCTCCACGACCAAGCGATCGCCACTCTTATCTGTAACAGACCAATGCAAATTCATCTCCATTGGCATGCCTTCGAGCGTTAATCGACCAAAATCAAGTGTTGGCAGCGCTTTAACAACTTCTTCAACAGAGGCATAATTAGTCAGTAGGTATTCACCAAAAGAAAATTGCGTAATTTGAGAGGTGTTTGTAACCGGTTCCATTGACATTCTAGGGTAGAACAAAGTGTTAACTTGTAGACCTTCACTATTCATTCCATCGCCAACAAGCTCACCATAAGCAAAAATAGCAACAACGTCGTATTTTACTTCGTACTTATCACCGATGCCATTCCCTTGGATAGCACGCATATCACCTTTATTAATATTACCTAATACTGGATGAGTAGATTCAACCCAATCCATCGTACGTGTTGTTACCGTCCCGAAGTGCGTATTCCAAGCAACTGAAGTACAGGCATCAGCAACCCCAGTAAGTGAAGTAGCAAGTAATACAGCGAGCGTAAGTGTTTTAATTTTCATTATTCATTCCTATTTGTATATTAGTAACAAATTGATTTTAAGTGCAAAATAATAATATGGTGAACTACGTAAGAGAGGAGCTAATCATCACCTAAAAAAATTTCACAAACAGAAGCCGAATGTCTTCTGTATTCATGGATAAGCCACTACAGTGACTTATCCATGCGTTTTATTGCTAACTACTTAATTTCAACAGGCTCTGCTTTAAATTCTGTTGGAATATCAAAGAATGAAACTTTACCAGTTGTAAAATCGATATTGTCTAATTCTACTTTTACATACTCAGGGCTCTGGTATGACTTAACGTACATCACCTTATTTTCTAAATCACTTGCCACTGTCCAAGCCACAGTTTGTGAGTAATCCTTTCCATCAGTATGACGATATTTTTTGTAACCGTTCGGGATTTCAAACGTATTCATAATGCTAATGGCAGCATGAATACCCTCTTTAGCGCTATCGAAACGAGGCATTTCTTGGCTGAAACGAGCAGCACGAACGAATCGGTTCGCAGCAGTTGGTTCACCATCAAGCGACTGCACGTTACCAACATCAAGACCGCCCGCTTTTATTTCTTCACTGTTCTGTAGAGGCGCTTGCTCTTGTGGAAGATTTGTATAACGTTTTAAGTTTTCTTGGTGCCATTCAAAACGTGGGTTATTTGTAAGCGTACCTAATGGGTTATCGTGAACTTTTAATTCACCATTAATGTATTCAATCACAACTGAATTGCCATCAGCATCATTGATATTGTAGTGAATAGTTGGCGAGAAATTCCAATCATCAGCGTGTGGCACAACTTTCGCATCAACAACATTAATATTTTTCAGCAGTTCAACCGCTTCTTCAACATTTTTTGCTTGTGATAGTATATAGGTTGCGATCTGCCAACCGCCAATTGACTCAGCTGCTTCAGCTGCTTCATACTCACTAAACTTTGCTGGTCCATACGGCATGAAGAAAAACATACCTGTCTGCAAACCATGCTCATTCAAGCCTTCAGCGACGACATCCGATTCATCACCCAGCGCAACGGTTGTTACCATGCCGTAGTTCGCTTTCCAGGTTTTACCGTTAGCGCCATCTGGCGTGTAGCCTTGGAATTCATGCCCACGTGGGTAGACTTTCCAAGACCAATCGATCATTTCATCGCTGAACTCCATTGTGCGGGCTGCAACGACATCGCCGTTATCTGCGACCAAACGAATGCCCGTGCATGCGTCCGCCACAGCTGACGCTAAGAGTGAAGTAGCAAGGATTGATGCTGCAAGTTTTTTTATTTTAAACTTCATTTTTATACCTTAGGATTAGGATTAGGATTAGGATTAGGATTAAAAGTAGAACTTAACAAAGCCCCAAACAGCGTTATCATCTGTTTCTATTTTCTGCGATGTACTTTCCATTGTGTTTTGGATATTTTCGTACTTAAAGGTCATCCAAACTGATTTACTATCATTAATAGGTGCGCCAAATTGAATAGTATTTTTCTGGTTTGTAAAATCAGCATCGCCATTTAACTTCATGTATTCAGGGAAGTACTGAACATACATACCGTTTGATGCAGCATATGAAAAGTAAATACCGCCCATGTAACCATTGTTAGAGTCATCATTAATTCCCATCATGCTTTGGAAATCATCTGAATACACACCTTGCACGTAACCCGCACGTGCATAAATGTCAAAGCCTTGAAGGCCTGTTTTAAATACAGTAGCCGCACCAATATTGGCTGTAGTGAACAAACTGTTATCAATAATATCTAGTGAGCCAGCCCAGCGTGGTGTGATACTGTTATCAACATTGAGAACATGGTAATACTGAAAACGGCTGTCAGAATATTCCCCTTCTTGGTCGACTGTCGCTTCTAGTGTACCCATTAACGCGGTGCCACTCTCCAATATGTGGGAGACTGAACCCATTAATTTTGCATCACCTTTATTTGAGCCACCAATAGACAACTGTGTAAAAGTTTTTGTTAGATCTGATGGATCTAATTCTTCAGCGAATACTACAGAGTGAGAGCTGGCAATTAACGTAGCTGCTAAAATGGTATGTTTCATTTAATCCTCGAATTTCACGTAGGGTTACTTGGTAAATTGTTTCGGCAGTAGTATTAAACAATACAAAAATATTTTTTTTGATGTTGCTCTATAAAATACGGCATGTCTTAAATGGTCAAACGTTTGTCCTAAAATGCACAGTAATGTCTAACCATAGACTGAATTTTAGGCATTAATCCCAGATTAAATGCCGTCTAACGTAATGTTTTAATTGAATTTGTTATGATAGGTTTTTTGTGTATATGTTTAATATATGATTTGCAGCCCATTCGAGTTCATAAGAACTTGAGCGTGGGTAAAGTGCGGGTGAGTCAGAAGGAATATCGGCGACACCACTCAGCAGCTTTTTAATCACTTGCACCTTAGGAAGGAAGAACTTCGAGTTTGATGAGTTGATCCAGATCGACGCTGGGTGAGAGTATCTCTTTGGCTAATATTTTGACGCCCAAGAATGAATGTTCCAGCGGTTCTCAAATCGGTATTCGATAAAATCTCTAAATATCTCATCGGGATGTTTTCTCTGCTGCTCAATGTTTTGTAAGTCTTCTAGCTTTATGCATCTGTCGATGCTCGGCAATCTACACCTATCTATATAAATTATCGCGAGATTTAAAGTAATCGCTGATCGATGCCACATCTACGTTTTCCTTGCTCGCGACCGCTTTACTTTTTGGTATTGGCAAAATCTTGAATCGTAATTAACTTGCCCGTTATGGTTAAAATTCGCTGACGGGTAGCTTCACTATCCCCCTTGATACTGAGTTGGGCTTAAGCGTGGGTTGGAACCTTAAAATATTGTTTATCCTGTTGTTTAGTTTAAATTGGATTTAAACTAAGAGTTCAAAATAAAGGTGGCTTAATAGGGGGCTGTAATGGTCAGTAAATCTCGTGTTTCTCACTACTGTGCGCTGATACTTTCCTTCATTGCTATCACAGGGTGTAGTCCTGACTCGTCTTTACAAGCTTCCGGTATTCTCGAACGAGAGCGGGTTTCTCTGACCGCCACTGCCAACGAAATCATTCAAGAATTACCGGTAGCAGAAGGTGAGAGGGTCGCGAAAGGCGATGTGCTGGTAGTGTTTTCAAATGATAAGAATCAAGCGCAAGTAAAACAAATGCTATCGCAACGCGACAAGGCTCAAGCTGACTTAGACAAACTGCTCGATGGTGAACGTATTGAAGATATCGATCTTGCCAAAGCCAACGTTGTGAATGCGCGTGTAAAACTGGCGGATGCGGAAAAGAATTTTGAACGTGTTTCGGCCATGACCAATCAGAAGCTCGCACCCATATCCAGCAAAGATACTGCGCAAGCTGAGCGAGATTCGGCACGCTCGTCACTTGAAGCGGCGCAGCAAAGTTTGAAAAAAATGACCCAAGGATCTCGTCAAGAGGACATTGATGGGGCTAGAGCGAACCTTGCAGCAGCGAATGCACAATTAGAGTTGCAACAAGTTCAGTTAGATGAGCTAACCGTTATTGCGACACGAGACGGTGTGTTAGATTCGTTGCCTTATAATCAAGGCGAGCGCGTTCCGATGAATGCGGTGGTGGCCATTATACAATCTAATCAAGTCCCTTACGCTCGAGTGTATATCCCTGAACCTTTTCGTGCCAAATTCTCTGTCGGAAGCCTAGCAACAGTGCACATTGATGGGGTAGAAAACCCAGTAACCGGTCAGGTGCGTTGGATTTCCGTTGACCCCGCTTTTACCCCTTATACCAGTATGAGTGAGGATGATCGCTCACGATTTGTCTATTTAGCTGAAATTGATCTACCGGAGTCTACTAAGCGATATGCCGCCGGTATTCCGGTGCAAGTCGATATGGAGTAATCGTATGTCCCAATTAGCGATAAAGGCACACCATGTGACTAAAAAATTCGGTGATTTTACGGCTATTGATGATATCTCGCTGGAAGTCGAGAAGGGCAACATATATGGCTTCTTAGGCCCAAACGGTTGTGGGAAATCAACCATGATCCGAACCTTAACCGGCTTGTTGACTCCGACGGCCGGAGAGATAGAGGTTTTGGAGCACAGTATCCCCAAAGATGCCGAAAAACTGCGTTTAAAAATTGGTTATATGACCCAAAAATTTTCACTTTATGAAGATCTGACTGTTGAAGAAAATTTAGTGTTCATGGGCAACGTATTTGGCATGGATCGAGCTAAGCTCAAGCAGCGTTGCCAAGCGCAGTTGTCAACCTATGGGTTAGACAGATTACGTCGACAGCTAGTAAGAGGCATGAGTGGAGGTCAGAAGCAGCGTCTTTCCTTGGCTGCTGCTACTATAAATCAACCCGAGTTACTGTTTTTAGATGAGCCGACCTCAGCCGTTGACCCCGAAAACCGTCGTGACTTTTGGGAAAAACTGTTTGATCTATCAGACATGGGTACCACGATATTGGTGACGACTCACTATATGGATGAAGCTGAACGCTGTCATCGCCTGGCCATTATGGAGTCGGGTCAACTCAGAGCTGATGGTACGCCGAAAGCGCTGATGAGCCAAATGGGCGTTAACATTGTTGAACTCAAAGCTGATAATTTGCGTCATCTAAAAAGCCAACTGTTGCAGTGCGCGGAAATACGCTCTGCGGCGCAGCTTGGTATTCGCTTGCGGGTACTTGTTTATCAGCAAATTGGTGATCCGATTGCGTGGCTTCGTGGACAGTTTACTGAGCTACAACATGCGGAAATGGATTTAGTCCGACCGACATTGGAAGACGTATTTGTTAGCGTCACCGGGGAGGGACGTCAATGAATACCTTGTTTCGAATAAAAGCGATTGTGTTTAAAGAAGTCAAACAACTGTCACGTGATCGCCTCACCTTTGGCATGATTGTGATGATCCCGCTCATTCAATTGCTGCTTTTTGGTTATGCGATTAACACTGACATTCGCAACATCAATGTTGGCATTGTCGATCAAAGCCAAAGTCAGATGGGGCGATTAGTGACGGAGTCGGTACGCGCCTCACAAGTGGTCAATTTCAAACAAAGTTATTTGACGGCCGAAGAAGCGCAATATGCGATTCAGGCTGGAGAAATACGTGCCGCGTTGATACTTCCTAAAGATATCAACCAGCGCTTCGAACAGGGGAGGGAGCTAGGTCAATGGTTGGTTGACGGTTCTGATAGTACGGTGAGCGCCACTATACTCAGCCTACTTAATATGCCTTTTACCCCCTACGACAAACTGGCGAATCATCAAGTAAAAAGTGATAGTTCAAGTAAAACCTTTGAAGCAACCGTTTTTTACAACCCTAGCCGGAAATCCGCAGTGAATATTGTGCCGGGTCTGCTGGGGGTAATACTAAGCATGACCATGGTGCTGTTTACCAGCATCGCCATTGTTAGAGAGAGGGAGCAAGGTAATCTAGAGTTGCTTATAACCACGCCTGTTACACCGATGGAGTTAATGATTGCAAAAATTATTCCCTATATCTTTGTTGGTCTTATTCAAGTGGTGATTGTATTAGGGTTAGGTCACATACTGTTTAAGGTGCCAATAAACGGGTCATTAATGCAAATATTTTTGGGGAGTTTACTTTTTATTGCGGCCAGTTTGACCCTAGGCTTGGTCATTTCGACCATTGCGAAAACGCAATTGCAGTCCATGCAATTGACGATGTTTATCTTGTTACCGTCTATTTTGTTATCTGGCTTCATGTTTCCTTACGAGGGGATGCCAATTGCAGCACAATGGATCTCCGAAGCCTTGCCCGCCACTCATTATATTCGAATTATACGAGGTGTCGTGGTTCGTGGTGCGGAATTGACCGACATGCAATACGATGCAATTTGGTTAGCGGTGTTTACTGTGATTGGTATTATTTTTTCCGCTACTCGATTTAAAAAATCACTCGATTAACTTATGGCAATTGGCTAATAAATTTACCAATTAATGAGTTGTGATCTGTTTTATCAAGCTATTCCGACTCATAAGCAATGAGCATGCGTTGAATTAGAATTCGATTGTTAGGTGTGGGTGTATTATGTGGGCGGGCAAGCTAGAGTAAGGGGAAAGGTGCTTTCATTATGCTTGTTTTCAAGCAGTCTGCATTATAGCGAAATGTTATAGGGTCGAAAAGGGCAAGGTTATTTAACCTTGCCCTTTGTTACTTTTAACTGTTGATTAGAGCTGTAAGGAAGCGCTTTAAATGGCTTTTACGCTGCGTCGTTCAACTAATGTTGGCTCCAACTCAACCACCTGCGGGTAAGCGTCTGGCGTTTGTAATCTGCTCAAAAGCGTATCGACTGCCGCTTTGCCTAAACGGTGTTTTGGCTGGTGGACAGTGCTTAGCGCTGGTGTCATGTATTTCGACAGGTGGATGTCATCGTAGCCAATAATAGATAGGTCGTTGGGAATCGAAGTACCATCTTGAGCCGCTGCATGAATCACGCCCATGGCCATCATGTCATTACTCACAAACAGTGCACTAGGCATTCCACCACGTGCTTTCAGTGTTTGGTAAGAATCAAAACCGCCATCGCATTCGAAGTTAGATTCTACAATCCAGTTTGGGTTGATCTCTAAATTCGCTTCTTCCATCGCTTGCTTGAAACCTTGGTAACGAGACGAGGCTTGATTGCGATGAAGCGGGCCAGTGATACAACCAATCTGAGAGTGGCCGTTATCTATCAAGTGCTTGGTCGCCATGTAGCCGCCTTGATGCGAGTTGTCTTGGATCTTATCGCTCGCAAACAACATTGGGCCCCAGTCCATAACCACAACAGGCAGTTCTGGGTAACGTTCAAACACATCGATATGCTCGCCTTCAAGGGTAGAACACATCAGCATCAAGCCATCGACACGCTTTTGCAGCAAAGTATCGATGGATGATTTCATGCGTTCGCTGTCACCCTCGGTGTTGCACAAAATCAGGTTGTAGCCTTTTTCGTAGCAACGACGTTCTACGCCTTTCACTACTTCTCCAAAGAATGGGTTAGTAGAGGTGGTCACCAGCATTCCAAGGGTTTTGGTTTGCTTCATTTTCAAGCTACGAGCCAATGCAGACGGCGCGTAGTTCAATTCTTTAGCCGCATTGTTAACACGCTCAGCTATCTCTTCACTGACAAAACGTGACTTGTTGATCACATGGCTCACGGTAGAAGTCGAAACCTTGGCGAGCCGAGCGATGTCTTTCATTGTTGCCATAAAAAATCCTTGTGGGAGTCACTTGCCACGTTGCGCGATATTCTGCCCGAAAACAGGGGCTTATGCTTGTTATTTGTTGTTACCGAATTTGAAGGCTTACATCCGTTAACTACGGTTTAGCTCAGGAGTTAAGCCTTCAAGTAGGTATCAAGCTAAGCAGATAATTGCTCTGCTAAAAACGCATCCGTTTCAGCTCGGCTTGGAATAGAGGTCTGAGCGCCAAAGCGAGTCACTGAAATTGCCGCCGCAGCGTGAGCGAACTTAATCGCGCGTTCTAATGGCATATCTTCAAGTAAGCCTGTCACTAATGCGCCGTTGAAGGTATCACCCGCAGCGGTTGTGTCTGTTGCTTCAACTCGGAAGCCTGCGATTAACTCACCTTCACCGTTTTTACTTACCCATACCCCCTTTGCGCCAAGAGTGATCATTACCGTCTCGATGCCTTTAGCGTGCAGAGCCAAAGCCGCCTGATGAGCAGATGCGCTGTCGGTTACGGTAACACCTGTCAGCACTTCTGCTTCGGTTTCGTTTGGTGTGATCACATCAACACACGCTAGTAAGGTATCTGATAGTGGGCGAGCAGGGGCAGGGTTTAGAATTACGCGAGTTGCGCTCTCTTTTGCCGTTTTTGCTGCGTATTCAATGCCTTCAATCGGGGTTTCAAGTTGAGTCAGCAGGTATTTAGCACCACGAATCTTCTCTAGATGTGGTTCGATTTGATCGCAAGTCAGTTTGTCATTAGCTTCTGCAGAAAGACAAATGCTGTTTTCGCCCGTTGCGGACACTTGGATCATCGCGATGCCAGTTGGAGTGTTGTCTGCAACGATAACACCGTCGATGTTGATGCCGTCTTTAGCGAAATCTTGACGAATGTTGATACCAAATGGGTCGTCACCGACACAGGCGATAAAGCCGATATCTGCGTTTAATCGCGCAGCAGCGACCGCTTGGTTTGCACCTTTACCGCCAGGGATGACCTGATAGTTACCGCCAATCAAGGTTTCACCCGGACGAGGGAACGAAGGAACTTGCAGTACGTGGTCAGCGTTAACGCTACCTAAAACAATCAGTTGAGTCATGATACGAGCCTTATGATATATCGTATTTGAAAATGCATGGGTCTTTCTCATTACGTTAATTCTCGTTACGTAATTTGCTCGCCTTGTTAGCGGCTTATGAGAAACAGCGATGCACTGTCGGTTTTTGCTTTTTGTTTTGAGTCAGTGAGCTAATGAGTTAAGCAAAGCAGGGGATAGGGGACCCCTGCTTTATATCGCGTTACCGAGTAACAATTACCTAGTAACGATTACTTAGCGATGATTTTTAGAGGTACTGGTACGTACTCGTCTACCGTTTCGCCTTTCAGTACTTTGTCTGCCATTTCGATACCTAGAGAACCGATTAGGTCAGGTTGTTGTGCAACTGTAGCGCCAAGTAGGCCACGGTTAACTGCTGCGATGCCGTCTTCTGTGCCATCAAAGCCAACGATCATCACTTCTTTACCTGAAGCTTGAACTGCGCGAAGTGCACCTAGTGCCATTTCGTCGTTCTGAGCGAATACTGCTTGTACATCTGGGTTAGCTGCAAGCAAGTTTTCCATTACGTTCAGACCTTTAGTACGGTCGAAATCAGCAGGTTGGCTTGCAAGAAGTTCAAGGTCGCTGCCGTTTACTGCGTTCATGAAGCCTTCACCACGTTCACGAGCTGCAGAAGTACCAGCAATACCTTCAAGCTGGATTACTTTCGCTTTTTCGCCTACTTTTTCCATGATGAAGTGACCAGCCATTTCACCACCGATTACGTTATCAGAAGCGATGTGGCTCACTACGTCACCACGGCTTGCGCCACGGTCTAGTGTAAGTACTGGGATGTTTGAGCGGTTAGCCATGCGAATCGCGTTAGACACAGCATCTGAATCTGTTGGGTTGATCAGGATAGCCTTAACACCACGAATGGTTAGATCTTCAATGTTCGACAGCTCTTTGCTTGGGTCGTTTTGAGAATCCAGAACGATAAGCTTGTAGCCTAGCTCTTCAGCTTTCGCTTCTGCGCCATCTTTCATGGTTACAAAGAATGGGTTGTTCAATGTAGACAGAACGATTGCCATTGTATCTTGCGCCTGTGCAGACACAGATACTGTTGTAGAAAGAAGAGCAGCAGAAATAAGAGTCGCTAATTTTTTCATGGTGTAAGTCCTTTGTGTAGGGTGAGCTAGGAGGTGAGTCCTAGCTCGTTGTTACATTATTTATAGATTCTAATATTTAAAGGTAAAACAGGGTGTTACTTGTATTAACCTAGAGTGTGAATAGGTTTTATTTGTTTTTGTTGTCGACCAATACTGCCAGAAGAATAACCACTGCTTTTGCAATCATCTGGTAGTAAGAAGATACGTCTAACAGGTTTAGGGCGTTGTTTAGGAATCCGATAATCAGTGCACCAATCAATGTGCCCATGATGCGACCACGACCGCCGGCTAAGCTGGTGCCACCAAGAACCACGGCTGCGATAGCGTCTAGCTCATAACCCATACCTGCGGTTGGCTGAGCGGATGACAAACGCGATGCCACGATGATGCCTGCCACTGCTGCGAGCAGACCACAGATTGCGTAAACGCCGATTTTTACTTTGTCTACGTCGATGCCTGATAGGCGAGTTGCTGATTCGTTGCCACCCAGTGCGTAAACGTAACGACCAAAGCGTGTGTGGTTAAGTAGGTACCATACCGCTGCGAATACCACGACCATGATCCATACTGGAACAGGGATGCCCATTGCGTAGCCTGTACCGAACCAAGCGAATGCGTCTGCTGTGTCGGTGAAGCCAGTTGAGATAGGACGACCATCTGTGTAAACCATGGTTACGCCGCGTAAAAGAGTCATGGTTACAAGCGTTGCGATGAAGGCTTGAACCTTACCCTTGGCGATAATCACGCCACTGATTGCACCCAATGCCGCACCTGCTACTAGAGCGGTTGGCACTGCGATCATCACTGGGATTTCCATACCAATCATGCTGGCTGCGAATGCACCACAAAGCGCCAGTACAGAACCAACACTCAAGTCGATACCCGCGGTTAGGATAACCAACGTCATACCTACAGCGATGATTGCGTTAACCGAGGTTTGGCGCAGAATGTTTAGGATGTTGTCGACAGTAAAGAAGTTCGGGTTTAAGAAAGAAACGACAACAATCAGGAAGATCAAAGCAATCAATGACTTTTGATCAATCAGCCACTCTTTGCTGATTAACGGTTTCTTCTTTGGCGCTTCAGTTTCAGTTGTTTTGCTCATGGTTTTAGTACTCATGCTGCGTCCTCGTTGATCTTTTTACCGACCGCACACGCCAGTAATAATTCTTGGTTTGCTTCTTTAGCATCAAATTCACCGCTTACACGGCCTTCATGCATCACCATGATGCGGTCACTCATTCCTAACACTTCTGGCATTTCAGATGAGACCAAAATAATGCTCATGCCGTCGGCTTTAAATTTATTAATGAGTTGGTAAATTTCTTTCTTAGCACCGACATCGACACCACGCGTCGGCTCGTCGAGAATCAGTACTTTTGGTTTGGTCATCAAACCTTTAGCGATAGCTACTTTCTGTTGGTTACCACCAGAAAGGTTGCCGATGATCTGCTCGCGAGTCGGGGTTTTGATGTTGAATAACTTGATGAAGTCATCCACTGCGATCACTTCGTCTTTGTGTTGGATTTGGCCGCTCTTAGTCAGTAGATCCAGTGAACAAAGAGACATGTTCTCTTTCACTGAAAGCCCAAGCACTAAGCCATCGCCTTTACGGTCTTCAGAGATGTAAGCAATGCCATTAGCAAGGCCATCTTTCGGACTTACCGGGTTGATGGTTTTGTTTTCTAGGTTGATGACGCCGCGTTCACTTGGAAGGGCACCGTAAATCACTTTCATCAGTTCGGTACGACCAGCGCCCATCAGGCCAGATACACCAAGGATTTCGCCACGCTTTAGAGTAAAGCTCACGTCATGAACGCCAGAGCCAGTCAAGCCAATCACTTCTAGGCAGGTTTCGCCAAAGCCTGAGTGGATTCTTGGGTATTGCTCATCCAGTTTACGACCAACCATCATTTCGATTAGACCATCTTCATCGGTATCTTTTACTTCACATTGACCAATGAATTTACCGTCACGCAGCACTGTGATGTCATCACAAATCTCGAAGATCTCTTTCAAACGGTGAGAGATGTAAACAATGCCGCAGCCTTCATCACGCAGTTCGTTAATCACCTTAAACAGAGACTCAGTTTCAGTATCGGTTAGCGCATCCGTCGGCTCATCCATGATGATGACTTTAGATTCAAACGATAGAGCTTTCGCGATCTCTACCATTTGTTGCTCACCAAGGCTTAGCTGACCTAAAGGTGTTTTCGAGCTGTGTTTTACGTTCAGGCGCTTAAGTAGCTTGTCTGCTTCTTGGTACATCTCGTTCCACAAGATACGACCCATGGTGCCCGTGATTTCACGACCTAAGAAGATGTTCTCGGCGATGGTTAACTCAGGGATTAGGTTCAATTCTTGGTGAATGATACTAATCCCTGCTTGTTGAGAATCACGCGGCCCTTTGAATGCAGCAGGCTTTCCTTGGTAGGCGATAGTACCGCCATCCAAATGATAGATACCTGTCAGCACTTTCATGAGTGTTGATTTACCTGCACCGTTCTCACCCATTAACGCCATTACGCGCCCTGGGTAAACGTTGAGGCTTGCCTTATCCAGGGCTTTCACACCAGGGAAGGCTTTCTCAATTGAGCTAAGTTCTAAAATGGCTTGAGTCATGTCGGTTCCTTTACTCGGGGCCAGTTGTATTTGATTATTCTGTATATGTATGGTTCTGGTTCAGTGATGACACTGAGCTGTCGTCGCGTTTTGCTTAAGTTAAAACGTTACGCCAGCTTGGAAAATAACATTTGCGTAAGGCGTGCATTCGCCAGTACGAATCACAGCGCGGCTATCATGTGTACGCTGCTTAAACTCTTCATGAGTGATGTAAGTAATCGAAAGTGATTTACCACAACGTGCTTCTTCCGTTTTGATTTGATCAATTAGCGCTGCGTGATGTTCTGGACTTACTTTCGCGAATTCTTCTGCAATCACAACGCCTTCGATTTGAGACTCATCAAGCATGGTCTTCACTGTTTGGGTGAAGCTCGGCACACCGTGAGTCAAAGCAAGATCAATACGAGTTACATGATCCGGAATCGGCAAGCCTGCGTCACAAATCGTGATTTCATCTGTGTGGCCAAGAGTCGCCACTAGGTAAGAGAGTTCAGAGTTTATTAGAGTACTTTTTTTCATATCACGACCTATCGAAAAATAACGTTTGGTGGGTTGAGAACAACTCAAGAAAAAGCCATCGAAACGTTTCGATAGTGATAATAGTGTCTGATTTATCATTTGCACTATTCACTTTCTTAGAATGTGATGACGATCATCGAAACGTTTCGATGGGGTGTTTTTTGGTGATCTCAGTCACGAGTTATTTGCAGGGTGAATGTGTTAATTTGGTGATTTTATACTTCACGAATATGCGCGGTAACAGAGACTACGGCATGATCAGTACTGAATTGGTCGTGTTCGAAGCTTGGGTTAATAAGATGATGATCTAACACTGTGTAGCTCGAGATGTCCATCAAGCTTGATGAGTTCTGACAGTCAAACTCGTTCGACATCAATATGTAATCCAGCACAGAACCAGAAGCACCGTAGTAGTGGGTTGGTTTACGTTGTTCGAGCAAGTCTTCTTCATGCAGCTGATGATAGAGATCCCAACTGTCTCTTAATCGGAAGTGCGATAACCAATGTCTGCTCGCTTCATCTCGATTCAATGAATAGCTGAGTAGCCCTTTGAACTCATCGTTGAATAGGGGCTTGTTAAAGTCGCCCATCAACACAACTGGTTGATCGGTTTGGTAGCGTTGATTGGTGATGTATTGATGCAGCATTTGAGCTTCCAGTCCACGTTGGACACTCGATAGCCACGATCCTAGTTGTTCCTGATGAAGCTTAACTAAGGTGTCGCTTTGTGGTTTGTTATCTGCTGATCTGTCACTGGATTCTTGCGGTTCAGTTTTGGGTTCGGTTGGGCGTTGAGATTTGAAGTGCACAACATAACAGTCGGTCGCGCCTAAGTGAGGCAGAGTAATCGTCGCGTGAACAGGTGTTCGGTTGAATGAGAATTTGTCGCCAAGGTTGAAGGCTGAAAGTAGCTCTAAATCCGGTGTCACAGGCTGTACTTTTTCAATCGGGTAGCGAGAGGCGATACCCACGACAGGCGAGGTATATAGGTAATCATCTTCAACATGCGGGCAATCGACAACCGCAAAGTACGGATAACCCAGATCATTCATTAACTGCTCTAAAGATTTAGGGCTAAATATCTCTTGGAAGCCGATCACATCACAATCTAATGAACCAATCGCTTCAGCTATCCAGCCTTGTTTCTTTTGCCACTCCTCGAAGCTGTAGATGTTCTCAAAATCATAATAAGCATTCGGTGGTTCGAGGTAGTTCAAAAGATTGAACGTTGAGAATGTTATTTGGTTTGGTTTATTCAAAGTGTCATTCCATTTAGACCTAAGCTGCAAGGATACTCCAGTAAAAGTATAGTTTGTTGATTATTTAGATCCTAAATTTCACTTTAGAAGTGAACCAAAGCAATCAAAGCTAACTGCATCCAATAACTTCTAGCGGCGACGAGTTAATTGTAAATAAACGGTAAGAGATAGAGTGCTGATGGTTTTATTAGTTATTACATGATGTTAGATTTGAACCTATACTTGATTTAACGGCATGCATTCAAAGCCGATTAATCAAGTTGAATATCGAATTCATAACATTTGAAGGGAGAGTCAAATGGGAACAGTTTTCCGAAGCAAAGCCTCGCAGCGCACTCAGTTTTTCAGGTCTAATTTGAAGTCATGTGCAGTCATGCTGCCGCTTATTGCTCTATATCCCTCCGTTACACACGCTTATGATACCGAAACACCTGCCGTCACCGTAATTGAAACCACTCAACTGGTCGGTTTTGGTGAAGCGAAATATCCAGTCGATTTTACTCACTTTGATTACGTTAATCCCGATGCGCCAAAACTAGGTAAAGTAACCTATGGCAGCATTGGCACCTACGATAGCTTTAATCGATTCGGTTCTCGCGGCGTTGCTGCAAGTTACACGGGTGAGATTTACGATACCTTGATGTTTTCTCCGAGCGACGAGATTGATGCGTATTATCCGTTGATCGCCTCAAAGGTTCGCTACGCCAGTGATTTCACTTGGATGGAAATCGATATCAACCCCAAAGCTAAGTTTAATGATGGCGAGCCTATTACGGCTCATGATGTGGCATTCACCTTCAATAAGTTTTCAACTGAGGGTGTGCCTCAATATCGTGTCTATTATAAAGAAATTAAGTCAGTCACCGCGGTTTCTGATTTAGTGGTTCGTATTGAGATGGAGAAGCCAAATCGCGAGAAGTTGTTTAGCTTTGCCCAAAGCACTCGCGTATTGCCAGAGCATTATTGGAAAGATAAGAAGCTGTCTGAACCTTTAAGTGAGCCGCCGGTAGGCAGTGGCCCCTATAAGATCATCAGCTATAAATCGGGTCAAAGTGTCACTTACGGTTTAGATGAAAATTACTGGGCAGCCGACCTGCCTGTTAACGTCGGTCGTAATAACTTCAAGGAAGTGCAATACGATTACTACCGTGACGACACAGTAATGCTAGAAGCCTTCAAAGCAGGGGAGTTCGATCTTCGAACAGAAAACTCAGCTAAGTTCTGGGCCAACTCTTACACAGGCGCAAACTTCGACAAAGGCTATATCATCAAAGAAGAGATCAACCATGAGAAGCCAGAAACGACTCAAGGTTTTGTCTTTAACATTCAATCTCCTGTGTTCTCAGATCCAAAGGTTCGTGAAGCGTTAACCTACGCGATGGACTTTGAGTGGATGAATAAGAACATGTTCTATGGACAGTACAAGCGCACTCGCAGTTACTTTCAAAACACCGACTATGAAGCGAAAGGCTTGCCAAGCGAAGCTGAAGTTGAGTTACTGTCTCAATACAAAGATCAAATTCCACCACGAGTGTTTACCGAAGAGTTCCAACCACCAGTCACGGATGGTAGCGGTCGTATTCGTAGCCAAATGCGTACAGCTTTCAAACTATTGAAGGAAGCGGGTTGGGTGCTGAAAGACAAAGTCATGACCAATGAAAAGACCGGCAAGCCGCTGTCATTTGAGTTGTTGATTTACAGCCCAACCACGGAGCGTATTGCAACGCCTGTTCAGAAGAACTTGAAGCGCATGGGTATCGAGATGAAGATCCGTACCATCGATACGACTCAGTACATCAAGCGTCTTCGTGACCGAGATTTCGACATGGTGTCTTCGTCATTTTCTGCAAACCCTTATCCTAGCCCGAACTTAATGATTGTTTGGAACTCTAACTACATTGATTCTACTTACAATACTGCAGGTGTGATGGATCCAGTGGTTGACGCGTTAACAGAACAAATCGCGAGCAATCAACAGAATCCAGAAAAGCTTCTGACTTTAGGTCGCTCATTAGACCGAGTATTACAGTGGAATTTCTACAACATCCCTCAATGGCACGTTGGTGAATATCGCGTGGCAATGTGGGACAAGTTTGAGCGTCCAGATGTATTACCTAAATATGACTTAGGTATCGATACATGGTGGATTTCAGAAGAGAAGGCGGCATTGCTTCCTGAAAAACGTCGCTAGGAGTTAGTTAGCATGGCCGCGTATATATTTCGGCGTTTACTGTTGGTGATCCCCACACTGTGGGCGATCATCACCATCAACTTTTTTATTATTCAGATCGCCCCTGGTGGCCCAGTAGAACAAGCTGTTGCCCAATTAGAAGGGCACAATTCTGGCATCATGGAGCGTTTTTCTGGTGGCGGGCAAGAAGTTGATTTAAGCGAAAGTGATCAAGCACCTGCCAGTGGTTATAAAGGCTCACGCGGGCTTGATCCTGAAGTGGTTGAAGAGATCAAAAAGCAGTTTGGTTTTGATAAACCGATTCACGTTCGCTATTTTGATATGTTGAAAAATTACGCGACCTTTAACTTTGGTGAAAGCCTGTTTAAGGGCGGTAACGTGATTGATTTAATCATCGAGCGTTTACCTGTCTCCATCTCCTTGGGGTTGTGGAGTACGTTAATCATCTATGTGATTTCGATACCTCTGGGCATCATGAAGGCGATACACCACGGTTCTCGCTTCGATATTTGGTCGAGTGCGGTGGTGATTGTCGGCTACGCGGTGCCGGGCTTCCTGTTTGCGATCATCCTGATTATTTTGTTCGCGAGTGGTAACTACTTCAGTTGGTTCCCATTGCGTGGATTAGTATCGAGTAACTTCGACCAGCTCAACTGGTATCAGCAAATTGGCGACTATTTCTGGCACTTAGCGTTGCCTATTTTTGCGATGGTCATTGGCGGCTTTGCCACACTCAGCATGCTAACCAAAAACTCTTTCCTTGATGAAATCAATAAGCAATATGTAGTGACTGCGAGAGCGAAAGGCTTGGACGAGAGCAGTATTCTCTACAAGCACGTTTTCCGTAACGCCATGCTGATCATTATTGCGGGTTTCCCAAGCGCATTTATTAGTATTTTCTTCACGGGTTCTATGTTGATCGAAGTGATGTTTTCACTCGAAGGCATTGGTCTGCTTGGTTTTGAATCGACCATTCAACGTGACTATCCCGTGGTGTTCAGCTCTCTCTATATCATGACCTTGCTTGGCTTGGTGCTGAGCATTATCTCCGACCTGACTTATACCTGGGTTGATCCTCGAATTGATTTTGAAGCGCGTTAATGGCGAACGAATAACAAGGTATTGATAATAAATGTTTAACAACCCTTTAGCTGAAGCTCGTTGGTTACGTTTTAAAGCAAACAAGCGTGGTTTTATCTCCCTTTGGATATTTACCATCTTGTTTGGATTGAGTCTGTTCGCTGAAATCATTGCCAACGATAAGCCACTCTTGGTTTCTTATGATAATCAGTGGTTTGTACCTGTTATCAATGAATACGCCGAGACGGAATTTGGTGGCGAATTTGAAACCGAAGCCGACTACAAAGATCCGTATGTTATTGAACTCATTGAAGACAGCGGTTACATCGTGTGGCCAATCATTCCGTTTAGCTACGACACGATAAACTTCGATATTTCAGGTGCTGTGCCATCGGAACCCGATTCGGTGAACTGGCTAGGAACCGATGATAAAGGGCGAGATGTATTAGCTCGTATCATTTATGGCTTCCGTATTTCCGTTCTATTTGGTTTTATTCTGACGATTGTATCGAGCGTGATCGGTGTCGTCGTTGGGGCGACGCAAGGTTACTACGGTGGTTGGGTTGATCTGTTCGGACAGCGCTTTATTGAAGTCTGGTCTGGTATGCCGACCCTGTTCTTATTGATTATTTTGTCGAGCTTTATTGAGCCGAATTTCTGGTGGTTGCTTGGGATTATGGTGCTGTTCAGTTGGATGAGTTTAGTCGGCATCGTGCGAGCGGAATTTTTACGCTGTCGAAACTTTGATTACGTGCGTGCCGCGCAAGCCATGGGGGTTGATGACAAACGCATTATGCTTCGTCACATGCTGCCCAACGCGATGGTTGCATCTTTAACCATGATGCCGTTTATTCTTTCTGGCTCAGTGACCACATTAACCTCATTAGACTTCTTGGGCTTTGGTCTTCCTGCGGGTTCGCCTTCGTTAGGTGAACTGTTGGCGCAAGGTAAAGCAAACTTACAAGCGCCTTGGCTCGGTATCTCTGCTTTCGTCGTGCTTTCACTGATGCTTACGTTACTTGTCTTCGTTGGTGAAGCGGTACGTGATGCCTTCGACCCACATCAACAGAAGTAAGGATAGGTTATGACTTCAAATACAACGCCTGCTTCTCCAGTTTTGACCATAGATAAACTGTCTGTAGGTTTCGGGCGCAAAAACTCGATAGAACAAGTGACACAAGATGTCTCTTTAGAAATATACAAAGGCGAAACGCTCGCGCTGGTAGGTGAGAGTGGTTCCGGTAAATCGGTTACGGCTAACTCGATTTTAAAGCTGTTACCGAAAGGCTCGTCTCATTACTTAAATGGTAAGATCAATTTCTCTGGCACCGATATTCTGAGTTGTTCAGAAAGACAGCTACGTGGGATTCGTGGTGGTCGTATCGGAATGATCTTCCAAGAGCCTATGGTTTCGCTGAATCCGCTTCATCGAATTGGCAAACAGCTTGTTGAAACCCTCGCGATTCACCGAGGTATGCGAACAAACAAAGCGCAAGCCTTGGCGATAGAGTGGCTTTCAAAGGTGGGTATTCGCTACCCTGAGCAAAAGATTTCAGCATACCCACATGAGTTATCTGGTGGTGAACGTCAGCGTGTGATGATTGCGATGGCACTTATCAATGAGCCAGAGTTACTGATCGCTGATGAGCCGACAACTGCACTAGATGTATCGGTACAAGCGCAGATCCTTGATCTTCTAAAAGATCTGCAACAAGAGCTCGGCATGGCGATGCTGTTTATCACCCATGATTTAAGTATCGTTCGTAAAATTGCCGATAGAGTCGCGGTAATGAAAGACGGTCGTCTTGTTGAAAGCAACGACTGCAAAACTCTGTTTAACGCGCCTGCTCACCCCTACACTCAAAAGCTCATCAATTCCGACCCAAAAGGTTTACCTGTTCCCGTATCACCAGAAAGCAAACCTCTGCTTGATGTAAACCAACTGCGTGTTTGGTTCCCGATTACTGGCGGTCTGTTCAAGCGAACCATTTCGCATGTTAAAGCCGTCACCGATATGGAGTTCACCCTGAAGAAAGGGCATTCCATCGGCCTAGTCGGTGAGAGTGGTTCGGGTAAATCAACAACCGGTATGGCGATTTTGAAGCTGGTGGAGAGTGAAGGCTCGATCACTTATTCGAGCGAACAACTTCAAGGCTTAAACCGCCAACAGATGCTACCGTTTCGAAGTCGTATGCAAGTTGTCTTTCAAGACCCTTTCTCTGCATTAAACCCAAGAATGTCGGTCGCGCAAGTGATTGGTGAAGGTTTGTTAGTGCATCAACAATTGGACGAGAGCGAACTCGACCAACGCATCTGTGACGTAATGAAAGAAGTCGACCTAGACCCTGAAACTCGTCACCGTTACCCCAACGAATTTTCTGGCGGACAAAGGCAGCGTATCGCGATAGCGCGAGCTCTTATTCTGAAGCCAGAGTTTATCTTACTCGATGAACCAACGTCTTCGTTAGACAGAACCGTTCAAGCGCAAGTGTTGGATCTACTGAAGTCACTCCAAGAAAAGTATGACCTGACGTATCTTTTCATCAGCCATGACCTGAATGTCGTGAAATCCCTATGCCATTACACCATCGTGATGAAAGCGGGAGAGGTGATAGAGAAGGGCGACACTGAGACTTTGTTTGGTAATCCGCAGCATGAATACACTAAACAGTTGGTGAGCCTATCGAATGTTGGTGGGGCTTTATAACGCAGAGAGTTTATTTAAAACAAATGGACTCTGGTTGAATTCAACATGGTCATTTGCTTGTTTTACTATTACACTGCGCCCAATATTTCAGAAGTACATATTTAGGTAGAGGTCACCATGGACCAAGAACATTACGAAGACGCTGATTATGAAGGTTACGAGCACGGTGAAGAAGGCGAAGAGATTGAAATCGAAGCCATTGGTATCGATGTTTCTTCTCAGCCAATTGAGCTCTACAAAGTGTTTAAGATTGCTAACCTAGTAAGCGGTGGCGGTGAAGCTAAGCACATTATTTCGGAAGGCTACGTAGCGGTAAATGGTGAGCTAGAAACGCGTAAGCGCCGCAAGATGTACGATGGTGACTTTTTCGAATTCAACCAAGAATACTATGTAGTGGTGTGCGATCAGCCAGTACAAGAAGAATCAGAAAAGCCGAAAAAGAAAGAAGCGCCTAAACAAAATAACAAGGCGAAGAAAGGCCAATCTAAAAAGGGTTCAAGCAAGAAAGAATCACAGCGAAGCACTGCAGATATGCTAAGCGCTAAAGCTGAACCTAAGAAACAGAAAAAAGAGAAGAAGAAAGAAAACAAACCGAAAAAGAAAGCGGACACGCCTAAGCCAACACGTGATGATAAAAGTGGCCGTAACTCTATCGAATTCTTCTAAACTACAGCTTTAAAACGATTCTTCGATAGCTTCGCTACATGTATTGTTAGCGTTTGCTAGATACCAAAAGGCTCACTGTGATAGTGAGCCTTTTTTTGTTGTAGCTAGCTTAATTTGAGGATAACTCTAACAGGTTTGTTCTGCTTCATTTGACGTCTTAGATTGCTTGAATGAGTAAATCATATAACCGATGATACTTGCCGCAACAATAACCGAGCAGATTCGGATAAAGTTAATCAACATTGGTGCGTTCTCAATGAACTCGTTAATCCCCCAAAGTAGAACGAGTGAGAATACAAACATCACGAGTAGTCCCCAACAAGGCGCATCTACTTTACCTGGTACAACATACCAACCACCTTCTTTGATCGGCTTGTTCAAGCGTGCATACTCTGCTTGCTGACCTTTGACTGTATAAAGGTGCATTTCTGTCTGTTTGCCTGTTAGCAGCAAGCTTGCAGCGTAGGCGACAATCGCATTGACGAAAACACCGATGACACAGTACCAAGGCCAAGCAATATCAGTCGCAACCGCAACATACCAAATCGCCACGAAGCTTGCTGCGACACCAATTAATAGTCCCTTTTCTGTAATATGTTTGGAGTAGAAACCAAGTACGAACATACAGAAGTTTGCACCTACAAAATAGGAACCCGCTTTACTTAATATTTCTAAAACTGAGCCTGTACTGGTTGCAAACATGAAGGCTGGGATGATGATACATAGCGCCCACATAACCGTGAAGAAACGCGATGCTTTGAGGTAATGTTCCTCTGACTCGTTTTTCTTGTAAAAGCGTTTATAGAAGTCAGTAACAGAGACGGTAGCCATAGAGTTAAAAGCGGAATCTAGACTAGACATGCTTGCTGCAAGAATAGCGGCCGCGATTATTCCCATCAGCCCTGGCATACCATATTCGCTGGCATAGTGCAGGATGATGGTGTTGCCATTTTCGAACTCTTTGCCATCGTAATAAGCGTTGAATAACACGCCTAACAGAATGAATACGAAGTAGATGAAGAAAGCAACGTAACCCATCATTAGCATCGCTTTTTTAGCATCACCCATGTTTTTAGCCGCCATACAGCGTTGAACCATCATTTGGTTACCGCCATAAACAGTGGTGTGGAACATTGTCATTGCGATAACGCCAGCCCATACGGTGGTAACTTGGCTTAAATCTAAATTCGTTTGTAACGCATTCGTCATGCCTTGTGACTTGAGATCTTGCATCACTTCGGTCATGGGTTGTGGCATGCCATTCCAGACGGCTTCAATGATGATAAATGCTCCAAGAAACAGAATGACTGCTTGGATTACATCTGTCCAAATAACGGCGGCAATTCCCCCCATTACGGTATAAATCAGTGCGATAACAGTGACAATGACGATGCAGTAAGTCACATCGATACCAGTAATGAACTCGAGGATTAGTGAGGTTGCATACAAGACTGCAGCTGAGCTTATCGCCTGTTTAATTAAGAAGATCAAAGACAGAGTGATACGTGAGGCTTTACCAAAGCGTCGTTCTTGATATTCATAAATCGAAGTTAGACCGTTGTTGTAGAAAAACGGCATAAACACCGCAACGATAAAGAAAATCACTAACGGGTAGTTTAGGTGGATAGCTATTACCGACAAGCCTTCTTTGTAAGACCAAGCTGGTCCTCCTAAGAAAGACATAGCACTGACATAGGTACACACAACAGAAATACCGATGGCCCACCATGGAATATTTTTATCGCCTAATGCAAATTGGTTAGCGGAAGTGACACGTCTACCAACGAGTGCACCCATAACTAAAGTCAGGACGATATAGGTACCAAGAATTGTCCAGTTTAAAGCTCCAAACTCATACATGCTCACGTCCTTTTAATTGTTCATCCATTTGCTCAAACAGATCGTAACCAAGCTGTTTTAATATGTGTGCTATATCGATAGCGACCCAGTTTTCCTTGAGTAACTCTCCTTCGCGTCGCCAGATATCCATAACACGAAGTTCGATGTGCTTGCCTGTAGGTGCTAAACCTAACCAGCCACTGCTACCAGTATGTGTACCGTGCATGTGTGGCCAACCACCTGTGGATACGTAGTCATTTTTGGACAAAATGTTGAGCTCTATATCGACACTTCGATCAGGGAAGGCAAATACAAATGGTCCTTGATGGTGGTCTCGGAAACCTTGAATTCCACGTGTCGTACCGATCCCAGCAGGTCCATACCACATAAAATCGTTATGCCAGTAGTTTTCCAAATCCATTGAATCAAGGCGCTTACCATCAAATCGACCCAAGCAAGCCAACATGTCTAGGACTAGCTTTTGGCTTTTCTGACTCTTTTCAGCTGCGATGCTACCTGTCTGTATCCCGTCTTGAGTCGCAGGGGCAGGGACTAATCCAGCATGACCTAGGCTTTTGCGTAACGGATTAACGTCAGCTTGGTTCATTGCATCAATAAAATCAGGGATTAGATAGGATTCAATAATTTGACCATCTTGGATGCAAACCATTTCGGTGTAGCGCAAGTAGAGCGTTTTTCCCGTTGCTGGAATACCAAATAACGGTTGTGTAAATGTGCCGACGAAATAACCCGTAGAGTTTACCCAAGTGCGGCCTTCGTATTCACCTTGCATAACGATTGATGGACGTCGTTCAACATCAGGCAGCGAGTTTACTAGCGGCAATAGGAATGCTTGCTCGGTTGCCTTGACACCAGAGACGTCATTAATCGGATGAGCGACACACCATTTAACATCAGCATTTAGCATCTCGTGGACTACTTGAGTACGTTCTGATGAGTGAGCGTTAAAATACGTTTTGTAGAAATTCTCAATCAAGCTGTTCAAAATAATACTTCCTTATATAGTTAACCGATTTGGATTAAAATCTGTTTCCAGACCGCACTTTCATCAAGTAGCGTAAACTCTCTACGTAGACCCCAAGGTCCAAACTCTGCATGGCTGATCCCCATGATGTAAACGTCTTTTCCTGTAGGCTTTCCGAACATGCCGTAGCCTTCATGCTTACCTTGTAGCGACCAACGAATAGCCGCACGTGGTGACATCATTTCGTCATTGCGACCAATACGATGGTGAATTTTGAATTCTGCGTTCGGAAATGAAGAGCGCAGTGACATCCAAAACTGGTCGATCTCATTATGAGAGAGCGCAGTTTGACCACCCGTGTATTCGCCGATACAAGCTCGGTCATATTCTTTTGGGATTACTGAGAACTCAGCGCTCATTACACGGCGCAGTATGTCTTCATAGCGCTGACCGTATTCATTGTCGTTACCTACGCCAAGGTAAGGGCCTTGTGTGTCGACTTGGGGAGTGAAAGGGAAGGGGCATTGCTCAACGCCACCTTCCATTTCGATTTGTTGACGGGCGTACTTTTCTGACGTCATACCCAGTTGGTTTGCAATCGCAGCGATGTCTCGGATCATCCACTCGTCATTGATTTGGTTATTGATGGCATGGCAGTCAGCGATAATTCGAAACTTAAGTGTTTTGTTCGTTGCTTTACCAAATACACCATCATTAGTGTGAGTGGCTGTTGAAATGATTCGATGTGATGAAAGCATGCCTTGTTCAGGAGTCCCTGACCAAATAACGTCTTCACCCAATAAGGTACGGTTCGGGAACTCGGCTAGTGTGCCCATGGTCGCGCTGATGACCTTTTCGTTTCCCTTGGTGATGGAGAGTGGTGTACGGACGATAATGTCAGGTGAGTAATAGTTATGTAGGGTACTCAGACCTCGATCTTCCCAAATTTCTTTAGTGATACCTAATATGTAGTCTGGAAAATCTTGCCATTTAGAATCAAAGCCAACCATAGCCATTAATCACCTCCTGATGCGTCATAAAATTAGTTATTGGATTGTTTTTGGTTACGTATCCAATATTGCCTTTTGTTATCGACGTGTCAATGAGGTGTTTTGTATATGTTTCTTTATTGTGGGTTTGATCTGTTTTTTAACAACTCTTAAAATGCGGTTCTCTGTAAGATAATTGAGTGATGGTTCAGTATTTTTCGAGTGTATATGAACAAGATGATTAGGTTTGAATGTAGTGGAAGTTCGCGTAAATAATTGTATTTATAGGTATTTCAGGTGGTTTGGGGAGGTGGGTATTAAATCGGAGAATGCTCTGTGACGATTTGTTATATCGAAGTCATGATGAGAGAAAATTTAGAGTAATGATTCTTATACGATGGGGTTTTACTCAGGTTGTTAATTTTTTGTTTGTATTTGTTTGGTTGAAAATGGATTCGCATGCAACGATAACTTTGGGGATGGTTGGATTGAAAAAGCCACTCAAAGATGAATATCGAGTGGCTTTGTTCACGGAAACGCTTAAGACAATAATTTTGGAAGATACAATGATATCGCTGGCACAAAGGTAATGATCATCAAAGCGACGAGCATGGCACCAATCCAGCCTAGAATCTCTCGAGATAAGGATTCAATCGGCACATTACCTACTTGGCTGGCCATAAATAAGTTGGCGCCGAGTGGGGGAGTAACAAACCCGATGGCTAGGTTCACTATCATCACGATTCCGAAGTGAATTGGGTCCATTCCTAATGCGGTCACGATAGGCAGCAGGATTGGAGTCAAGATAACAATGGCCGCTAATGTCTCCATGAATGTACCGACGATTAGTAGTAATGCGGTGATACATAGCAAGATGAGCAGCTTGTTTTCCGTAATAGAGAGGATGAACTGTGCGATTTCAGTTGGTAGACGCTCAAGCGTTAGGATTCGACCAAAGGTAACTGAAGCGCCTACAATCACAAGTACTGCACCTACCAATAACGAAGATTCTAAAATGATCTTCACGACCTTTTTGTAATCCAGCTCTTTATAAACAAACATGCCGAAAAACAAGCCGTATAACACACCAATCGCCGCTGATTCAGTTGGCGTGAATACACCAGAGTAGATGCCACCAAGAATGATTACGGGTAATAGCATTGCCCAAATCGCTTCTTTAAGCGCTGCCAGTCTCTCAGGCCATGTTGCTTTCTTATCGTTACCTTTGTAGCCGCGGATTTTAGATACGATCAAACAGTAACCGATAAGGACGAGTCCGACGACAACCCCAGGGAGAATACCTGCCATGAACATTTTCGTTACGGACACTTCGGCAGTAATGGCATACACGATCATTACAACAGACGGTGGAATAATTACACCGATACCGCCGGATGAGGCAATCAATGCACCAGCAAAGCTTCGGTCGTAGCCTTTTTTTACCATAGACGGAATCATGGTTAAGCCAATAGCCGCAACGGTTGCTGAACCTGTACCAGAGATGGAGGCAAAGAACATACACGCAACGATAGCTACAATCCCCAAGCCACCGGTGAAGTGACCAAAGAAGACTTCAGCAACATGCAAAAGACGTTTTGATATACCGCCTTGGCTCATTAGGTTACCGGCCAATGTGAAGAGTACTACCGCCAATAGTGGGAAAGAGTCTAGACCTGTCACCAAGCCCTGAACTAAAAATTCGATATTTAAGAAGGGTAGGCTCAAGATTGCCAGCATGCTGGCACTTGCGAGTGCGATACCTACGGGAACGCCAATAAGAAGCAGTAATCCGAAACTACCAAATAACAAAGCAGAGGTCATAAGCTTAGCTCCAACAAGCGGTTAGAAGTGCGGTGTTTTGCTTTCAAGTGACGGTAACGGTGTTGCGTTAGTCGAACCGACTTTGGTGAGTAAGCAATAATTGAAATGCGCTTATTGATGCTAACGACAAGGCGAATGGCACTGAGCACGGCACAAACAAGTACAGAGGCATATAAGCATGCAATCGGGATTTCCATTGCTGGAGCGATTTGGCCCAGTTTCAGGCTTCGACCAATCACTTTGAAACCAAACCAGGCAACGGTACAGCTGAAGGCTAAGTAGATAAGGTCTGAAAGAATTAAACTGTAGTGGGTTAGATTACCCGGTAGTTTGTCGATGAATAGGCGAATGCGAATATGTCGATCATCACGAATACAGTAGCTGATGCTTAAGTACATCGCCCAAACGAAAAGGTAGCGGGCAAGTTCTTCTGCCCAAGCAATTGAAGCGTCGAATAGGCGCAATGCTATCTGTAAACAGAGTAGCGCGGTCATCAACGAGATAGAAAGTACGATCAGTGTTGGTTCGAAGTATCGGTCGAACAGGCGAAACCATTTCATACGTAACTCCAAAGAGTGTTGAAAAGGGCATTGAATGCCAATGAATGAACAGCATCTCAGGCTTTAAAGCGGTGTGTCTGTAAAGCAATAAAGCTGCTTTAAAACGAAGCCTCAAAGCCTGAGTCAATAACGGGCACCCATGAAGGGCTAGCAATCGTGATCAGTGAATTAGAGTTGCTCTATTTCTGTGATCACACTGTCGAATAGCGCTTCACCGGTTTTACTGCGCAGTTCTTGGTAAACCGCTGCATTCATCTTCTCTTTCATCTGAGCACGAACGTCAGTAGGTACGACGTTTACTGTCATGCCTTTCGCTTCAAGCTCTTTGATGACTTCTTGATTCTGTTTCGCTGCAAGATCACGCTGTACCGCGATGGTTTCTTGGCTTACTTCGTTGATAAGTGCCTGTTGATCACTCGGTAGAGAGTCCCAGAACTCTTTATTCATGAATAGCACATAGTTAGTGTAAATATGGTTGGTTAACGATAGGTACTCTTGTGCTTCATAAAAACGCTCAGCGTAAATAGAGTAAACCGCGCTTTCTTGTGAATTGATTAAGCCTTGTTGTAACGAAGTGAAGATCTCACCCCAAGAAAGCGGTGTCGGTGCCGTACCTACCGATTTCCAAGCACTGATTTGTGTTGGGTTAGACGCTGAACGAATCTTTAAGCTGTTCAAATCTTCAATGCTGTTAATCGGTTGCTTGTTATTGGTGATGCTGCGGAAGCCAACTTCCATGAAACCTAAGCCATGAAAGCCTTTTGACTCCATTGAATTAAGAAGTGGTTTGCCGATCTTGTCGCTGTCCAATGCTTTGTGTGCTTGCGCTTCATCTTCAAATAGGTAGAAAACATCAAGTACGTTGAACTCAGGTACGTAAGGTGACAGCAACACCGATGCACCAAAGGTCATCTGTAAGTTGCCTTGCTGGACAAGTTCGGTGGTTTCACGAACATCACCGAGCTGTCGAGCTGGGTAGATCTCCACTTCAAGTTCGCCATTAGAGCGAGCTTCAAGTTCTTTTTCAAAGTGAAGCATCGCTTTATGTACGGGTGAAGTTTCTTGGCTATCGTGAGCAAGACGAATGACATTGCTTGCAAACGTATTCATGCTAGATAGGGTTAAGCCGAGGGCAGTTATCGAGGTAAAGATTGCGCGTTTCATTGTTCTTCCTTTTTCATCACATGACTTTTTATGTGCATTCATTAGAGTCATGTTGGTCAGTGGGTTTTTATTCCGCACTTCATATCCTTATTTTTGCATACGAATCCAAAATATAAACACACAACTAACAAGTCAATAACAAATCCATAAAAGTGATAAAGAAGTTAATTCGAATAGACGAAATTTTAGGCGAGGTCACAGAAAGAAGGCCTAACATGATATTAGGGCTTCTACTCTAAACTGAATGACGTTTTGTTGATGGGAAAAGCAGCGGATTTAATAAGTTGGAGATGGGACCAAGTTAGCCAAACCTTTTATGAACTTAGTGATGTACTGCCTCGTTCCACTATAATTCCGGGTTCCAATAGGTAAGCCCCTTTGGCATCGGTATTTTCATTGATACGTTGCATCAAATCTCCCACAGCACTCTGTACTATCTTGTCTACTGGTTGTGCAATAGTCGTAAGATCGTAACTCGGCCATGCGGCCATTGGGATATCATCCACGCCCATGACGGCAAAGTCTTTCGGGATATGGCAACCAAGTTTTCGCAGGCCGTCCATGACACCCATAGCAAGGATATCATTGGCACAGAACACGGCGTCAGGTTTTGATGTGTGTTCCATCAGCTCTTTCGCTGCCTCTAATCCAGCCTCAAAACTGTATTTTGCATTGATGAAGATAGGGGAAGCTGCTTCACGTGTTTTTACGGTTTCAGAGAAGCCTAACCAACGCTTGTCACTGGTCATGGAACCTGCGTCACCACTGACATAAGCCAGCTGTTTGTAGCCTTTATCAAGTAAATAATCTGCTGCTTGCGTGCCAGCTTGCTGGTTGTCTAGGCCAGCGCTGTTCGCATTGACACCTTCGGTATATCGGTTGATGAGGCTTAAGTGAACACCAAACTTTTCACATTGTGCAAACGCACGAGAGGTCAGGCGGCTGGTGGCGATGATCAAGCCATCAACCTGATATTCAATTGCACGTGAAATGGCGAGATCCAAGTCGTCTTTGTCGATAGGGCAAAGGACAACTTGACCGCCGCGCTTTTGAATTTCCATCGCGAGTGCTCGAGATTGCAAGTCGTACATTGGGTTTGATTCGCTATCAAGTGCGATAGCCACTAACCCTGAACGGTTGGAAATAAGACTGCGGGCGATCGCATTTGGCGTGTAGCCAAGCTTGGTCGCCGCATCCATAACCATTTTACGCTTCTTCTCACTAATGCTCGCTGTCGGACTGAATGCCCGAGAAACAGTAGACTGAGAAACGCCAAGCATTTTGGCAACATCAATAGAGGTAACTTTCGCTTTTATGGTGAATCTCCTTATATCGCGATAAATCCAAGCGCTACCTTGATTAGGTCAACAGACTCTAATGAGCAAGGTTTGATAATTACAATACGTGTAACATTTGAAATCACAAAGAAAAATTATGATTTCATGACGGCTTGCTCATTTCGAAAGCCATCAATGATCATTTTGTGTTCAGAACCGACGCAAAAGAAGTTAACGCCGAGCTCTTTCCAGTGACGAGCCGCTTGAGCATTCGCGACAAACATACCAACGGGCTTGTTAACCTGTTGAGCTGCTTTGATTATTTTTATACTCGCTTCTCGCACGCATTCATCATTCACACTTTCAGCTCCGTAAGACACGGCTAAGTCTACTTGGCCAATGAACAGGGCATCGATGCCGTCCACTTTTGCGATTGATTCAGCATTTACCACACCTTCTGGATCTTCAATTTGCGCGATCACTACCGTGTTGTTCTGGCTGTCTTTCAAGTGACGTGCCATTGGTTTGGTTGCGTATTTTGCTGCGCGGCTTGAGCCTGCATAGCCTCGGCCACCTTCACCATAATGGGACATTTTCACCAGTTTTTCTGCTTGCTCGGCGCTGCATACGTGAGGGATCTGGATTCCTGTCGCACCGCAATCTAACGCATTCAAAATGGTCGACGGCTGGCTATCTTGAACTCGAACCACGCAAGGGAGTTGATTAGCGCGCGCAGCAAGAATACAGCTATCCAGTGTCGATCTATCAAAAGGGGCGTGTTCCGCGTCTAGCACAATGAAAGGGAGTTCTGCCAACGCCAGCACTTCAATGATGTGTGGGTGAGGGGTTTTAACAAAAGTCCCAAGTAGCTCGGTGTTGTTCAGTGTGTTCTTAAAGTTATCCATTACTTTTTGTTCTCCATTACTTTTCGTTCACTTTTGCAAAGGTATGCAAAACTTAACATGTGTTGTTGTAAAAAAAGAGTAAAAACAATGTGATCAATGCAACATAAATTGATTGTATTTTGATTCAACAGGTATCGTATCTGGCCGTTTTTAAATGAATTTTATCGTTAAAACAATAAGTTGCATTTAATTTTTTAAGTCGAGAAATGAATTTGCCAAGTGTTAAAAAAATGCTTATGTTTATTTTGCATTCGTATCCAAAAGCATACAAAACAAAAAATAAACTCTGTTAAAACTACACATAAGCAAACACTAGGCATACGCCACAAGGAGAATTAAGCATGGCTCGCATTCTAAAACACGGCATCACTGAAGAAGCATCAGCATCAAACAACGCGCAAGTACGTCAAACGGTTGAGAACATTCTTTCTGACATCGAAAAGAAAGGTGACAGTGCAGTACGTGAGCTTTCAGAAAAATTTGATAACTGGTCTCCGGAGCAGTTTCGCTTAACAGATGACCAAATTCAGGCATGTGTGGACGCATTGGACGAATCGACTAAGCACGATATTGAATTTGCACAAACACAAGTTCGCAACTTCGCTCAGATCCAACGTGACTCAATGCATGATGTAGAAGTAGAAACCATGCCAGGTGTTGTACTAGGCCACAAAAACGTGCCAGTAAACAGTGTTGGTTGTTACATCCCAGGTGGTAAGTACCCATTGGTTGCATCAGCGCACATGAGTGTTCTTACTGCAAAAGTGGCTGGCGTGAAGCGTGTTATTGCTTGTGCTCCTCCTTTTAACGGTCAACCAAATGTGGCAATTGTAGCGGCAATGGCGATGGCGGGTGCGGATGAGATTTATTGTTTTGGTGGCGTACAAGCGGTGGGTGCAATGGCGCTTGGTACAGAAACGATTGCTCCAGTAGATATGATCGTTGGCCCGGGTAACGCATTTGTTGCAGAGGCAAAACGTCAGCTGTTTGGTCGTGTTGGTATCGATTTGTTTGCTGGCCCAACAGAAACGCTAGTGATTGCTGATGAAGAGGGATGTGATCCTGAATTAGCCGCAGCGGACTTACTTGGTCAAGCTGAGCACGGTTACAACTCTCCAGCGGTACTGCTAACCAATAGCGAAACTTTTGCAGAAGAGACAGTAAAAGAAATTGAGCGTCAGCTAACGATTCTTCCTACTGCTGAAGTAGCTGGCAAGGCTTGGGAAAACTACGGTCAGGTTATTGTATGTGATAGCTACGAGGAGATGGTTGAAGTAGCTGATGATATTGCGTCAGAACACGTTCAAGTGATGACAAAAGATCCTAAGTACTTCCTAGATAACATGACTAACTACGGCGCGTTGTTCTTAGGTCGTGAGACAAATGTTTCTTACGGTGACAAATGTATCGGTACTAACCATACACTGCCAACAAACAAAGCAGCACGCTACACCGGTGGTCTGTGGGTTGGTAAATTCATTAAAACATGTACTTACCAGCGCGTAACTGAAGCGGCTTCGCTAAAAGTCGGTGAGTACTGTTCACGTCTATGTGCACTAGAAGGTTTCGCTGGTCACAAAGAGCAAGCAGACATCCGCGTTCGTCGCTACAAAGAAAAATCGGTAGAGGCATAACATGACCAAACTTGCCTTAGTTACAGGCGGCAGTGGCGGCATCGGTGCCGCCATATGTCACAAATTAGCGCAATCTGGCTATCGCGTTGTATTTACCTACAACAGCAATGAGGTTGCAGCTCAACAGATCTTGGACAGCTTGGAAGGTTCAGGCCATGCCATGTATCAACTGAATGTTGAAGATAGCTCTGCGATTGGCGCATTAGCAGACCAAGTTAAAGAGTCATCGGATTCATTAGACTTGCTAGTGAACTGTGCAGGCATGACAAAGTTTGTCGCGCACAATGATTTAGCGTCTCTGAATGATGAGTTGATAGACAAGATCTTCCGCGTCAATGTTCGAGCTCCATTTGCGATGGTTCGCGCGTTTGAGCCATTACTTCGCAGCGTTAAGGGTTGCGTAGTGAACATCACTTCGATTGCAGCACAAACCGCAATGGGTAGTAACGTGGCGTACTGTGCGAGTAAGTCGGCGGTTGAAAACATGACACGTTCATTAGGACGTGCTTTGTCTCCAGATATCCGAGTGCTCGCTGTAGCACCTGGCTTAGTGGATACCGAATTTGTTAAAGGGTTAGATGATGAATGGCGCAATGCACAAGAGCAGTCGACGCCGCTTAAACGATTAGCGAGTGACGAAGAGGTTGCCAACGCCGTTTATGCAGCCGCAGAGCTACTGACATTTTCAACCGGAACTACCATCGCCGTCGATGGTGGAAGACCGCTAGGTTAGGTAATAAGGAATTTAGAATGACCCTACAAAATAAAATAAATAACAATCTCGTTCGTTACATGGAGCTTATCCCCGGAACGAGTGCTTTCATTGATGCACGTACGCCGGGAAGCGATCTAAAAGACAACTTCTGCATTATTGGTGCTGGTGTGGCTGAAAGTAGCCGTCAACATGTTCATATCCGTGAAACTGCTGGCTTTAACATTGGTGCTGCTGGTCAGCCTCCTGGTATCAAGAACTCTTTGCACTCTCACCATACTGCTGAGCTATTCGTGGTCTTCAAAGGTCAGTTTAGATTCTATTGGGGTAACGAGGGTGAACACGAAGCTGTATTGTCGCACGGTGATGTTATCTCGATTCCTACGAACCTATTCCGAGGTTTTGAAGTTGTAGGGCGTGATTACGGCTTTATGTACTCTGTGTTAGGTGGCGATAACTCCGGTGGTGGCGTGGTTTGGCACCCGAGTGTGATTACAGACAGCCAAGGTTACGGTTTATACCTAAAAGCTGACGGCACGCTGGTTGATACGATTGACGGTGATGCAGTGCCTAGTGAGTCTGAATTGATGCCACTGTTATCGGAAGAAGAGCTGAGCAAGTTCGATACGTACACGGCTGAGCAGATGATGCCTTTCGTTGCATTGAAAAAGGATTACCGCGAAATCTCAGGTGATTTTGACAAGCCTGGCGTTAAACAGTTTGCATTAACGGGTCACCCATCTGCGAGCTATGATTTCCAAGTTAAAAGCGTGGATGATGTAAGTATCATGGCGTACGAGTTAACTGAAGGAGCGAGCATCCCTGTTCACCAACGTGACGAAAAGCAGGTGTTGATTAACTTCGAGGGCGACACATTATTAAACATCGTTCAAGACGGTGAGCAAGCGCAAGTCGTTCTGACCACTGGCGACGTATTTAGTGTACCCACAGGCGCATCGTACAGCCTTGAGAACCTAAGAGGCACCAGCTTCACCTACGTGGTGCTGGGTTCTGACCAACCACAAACACTGCAGGACAATTAATGATGAAACCAGAAGTACCACTGCTATGGTTACCTGGTTTGTTATGTGATGAAGCGTTGTTTCAAGACGTCAATAAAGAGCTGCCCGATTGGGTGGCTCCTTTTACTTGTGACTTGGGAGCCGACACATCCATGCAAGCCTTGGCAAGTAAAGTGCTAGATAACGCTCCGGAAAGTTTCGTGCTTGGTGGTTTATCTATGGGCGGCATCCTTGCGTTTGAAGTCTTTCGACAGGCGCCACAACGCGTGAAAGGCTTGATCTTAATGGACACCAATTCTGCAGATGAAAAGCCGGAAGTGTCGGAGAAAAGAAACGCCTTGGTTGATAAAGCAAAAGCAGGGGAGTTTGAGTCAATAACGCCTGATATCTTGATGCCAGTGCTTATCCATCCGAACCAGCTAGCGAATCAAGAGTTGACTCAAAGAATCACGCAAATGGCGAACAATGTTGGTGTTGAAAGGTTTGAGGCTCACGCTCAAGCTTTGGCGACTCGTCCTGATGCAAGACCACTACTGGCCGCCATTCAGGTGCCTACATTGATCATTACTGGCAAAGATGACCTGCTATGTCCAATCGATAATCACCTGCTAATGGCAAAACACATCAAGCAGGTATCGCTTCACGTCATTCCTGATTGCGGACACTTATCGACAATGGAGCAGCCTAAGATCGTTGCGCAGCATATTCGTAATTGGTTTGAGACCAGTCAGCTGTAATTTTTAATAGTGATCTGCCGAAGTCGCTTTTCATGTCGAGTATGCAATATAAAGTGCAGTGCGCTTTATATTGCCCTTGTCACTGCACTAGTACTGCACTTGCCACTTTACTTCAGCATTAAAAGCCATTGCTAATCTATAAGCTGCTTTCTACCTGTTTCGCCACAAATTCTACGAACCTATCTCTGAGTGGATTCTCACTCTCTCCATTCCATATCAATCCGACAGGCCAAGTGGTGTGCTTGCCTTGTAACGCAATGAACTCAACCTTGGTGTTGCTAATGTACTGTGCGCTGCTTGGTACTATGGTGAAGCCGATATTGGCCGATACTAATGCTAGCAGGGTAAGAATGTCGTCGGCTTCTTGTGTCTTGGATAGGTCGATATTATTGGCGATGCAATATTGCTGGATTTGTTTGTCTAGTCCGGGTCCACGATGCTGAGCCAATTTTAGATAAGGCCACTTCGCTAACTCAGAGATAATCTGATCTTTATTTGCCGCTTGCTTGAGAAGATCTTTGTGTACCGCAATCACAAGGGAGTCATCGAAAAGCGTTAGGCTATTTAGATCTGACGAATCTGGGATTCGATTGAAGCTGATATCGAGATCATGGCTCAACAGCTCGTCTGTTTGCCGCTTTGAGGGAGTGTCATTTAAGGTGATGTGAACGTCTGGGTACTGTTGTTTGTAAGCCGCAATTAGCTTGGGCGCTTCATGGTATGTAGACACGCCAAAGCCAATGTTCAAATGCCCTTGAGTTCCATTTACTACTGAGCCTGAAAGCTGCTCAAACGCTTGCATTGAATGAACCAAACGTTGGGCTTCAGGTAGTAAGGTTTTGCCTGCATGTGTCAGCTCTGCGCCGTTCCTTCCACGAGAAAACAGACTCGCTCCAATATTGGATTCAAGTCGCTGAATCTTTTTGGTGAGTGCCGATTGAGTAATGTAAAGCTGCTCTGATGCCACACGGTAATTGCCCGACTTAGACAACTGACAAAACGCCTTCAGCAAATCAAATTCCATTCCAAATACTCATTGAACTGTGAATATCTTTCATTATATGGAATTGATTCGATTTTTTATACTGAGTTCATACCAAATCAGTAAAGCGGAATTTGAGGACGAATAATGAAAAGAGACATCAAAGTAGCGTCGGTTCAATTCAACCACCATGCAGGCGACAAGGCGCATAACTTGTCGGTGATTGAGCAATACGTTCAACAAGCTGCGGAGAGCGACGTGGAGATCATTAGCTTCCCAGAGGTGTGCATCACAGGGTATTGGCATGTGTCTGAATTATCACGAGGCGAGATAGAAGCTCTCGCAGAACCAGTCCCGAGCGGCGAATCTACTCAAAAGATCGCTTCGTTGGCAACGCAATTTGGAATGAGTGTTGGTGCGGGCTTGATAGAGCAGGGGACTGATGGTGAGTTATACAACACGTATGTCTTCGCGATGCCCAATGGCGAGGTACGAAAGCACCGCAAACTTCACACCTTCGTTAGCCCGCACATGAGTAGCGGTGACCAATACACAGTGTTCGATACACCTCATGGCTGCAAAGTGGGAATCTTGATTTGCTGGGACAACAACTTGGTTGAGAATGTGCGAATCACGGCGTTGAAAGGTGCCGATATACTGATTGCGCCACATCAGACGGGCGGTTGTCAGTCTCGTAGCCCAAATGCCATGAAACGAATCGACCCAGAGTTATGGTTTAACCGAGATGAAAACCCGGAAGCGATTCGCGCTGAAATGCAGGGCAAGAACGGCCGTGAATGGCTAATGCGTTGGTTGCCTGCAAGAGCACACGATAACGGCATGTTTGTGGTGTTCAGCAATGGCGTTGGTGTGGACATGGATGAGGTCAGAACTGGCAACGCGATGATTTTGAGCCCTTATGGGGAAATCATCACCGAGACGGACAGCGTTGATGACGATATGGTGATTGCGAATTTGAAAGCGCAAGAGCTAGAGATGTGTACCGGAAGGCGTTGGATTCGTGGTCGTAAACCGGAGTTATATCATTCGCTCACACAACCGCTAGGTCATGAATTGGGCCCGCACCAAGCGCGTTTTGCAGAGAAGTAATGTTGTAAGCTCTGGCGAAAAGGGTGTGTTAGGAGTGGTTGAAAGGGTGGGGAAGTTGAAAGAGAAGTGAGGGTTCCTGATGTAGTCTACCCACTTAAACTGTTTTTAAGTGGGTAGACTATTTACACATCAAACACTAAGCACTAAGCACTAAGCTCTATTCTCAGTGACGAGTGCGAGAAGACGTCAGTTCTGATGCACGAAGCTGAGCGACGGCTTTCGCCAGTTCCAACTGAGCTTGTGCAAAGTTGATGTCGACATTGCCCTTGTTGATGTTCTCTAGGGCAGCGTATTTCGCTTCTTCTGCTCGAGCACGGTCAATATCTTTACCATGCAAGGCCGTATCGGCTAAAACCGTTACTACATCTGGTTGCACTTCGACCATACCACCAGAGATGTACAGCACTTGCTCCTCGGCTTTAAGGTCGGTAACGAACACAGACACGCCCGGTTTTATCTTACTCAGAAGAGGGGAGTGACCGGGGCGAATCCCCAGCTCACCGTCTGCTCCAGAAATAGCTAGGGCATGTGCCGGCCCTGAAAACAGTGTACCTTCCGCACTTACAATATTAAGTTGAAATGTATTGTCTGTAACTCCAATAGCCATGATGCACCTACCTTTTAGAGTGATTTCGCTTTGTTAAGCACTTCGTCGATAGAGCCACAGTACAAGAATGCTTGCTCTGGGATGTCGTCATACTCGCCGTTTAGCAGACCTTTAAAGCCTCGTAGCGTTTCGCTTAGCGGTACAAACACACCTTTCTGACCAGTAAATACTTCTGCTACGTGGTAAGGTTGAGTTAAGAAACGTTCAATCTTACGAGCGCGAGATACAATCTGCTTATCTTCCGTTGAAAGCTCATCCATACCAAGAATCGCGATGATGTCTTTAAGCTCTTTGTAACGTTGCAGCGTGGTTTGAACCGTTTGTGCAATGTCGTAGTGCTCTTGACCAACCACGAGAGGATCCAGTTGACGAGATGTCGAATCTAACGGGTCAATCGCAGGATATAGACCCAATGCAGCGATGTTACGAGACAGTACAACGGTCGCATCTAAGTGAGCAAACGTTGTTGCTGGCGATGGATCCGTCAAGTCATCCGCTGGTACGTATACCGCTTGAATAGACGTGATAGAACCTTGTCGGGTTGATGTGATACGTTCTTGCAGAACCCCCATCTCTTCGGCAAGCGTTGGTTGGTAACCTACTGCTGACGGCATACGACCTAACAGTGCTGATACTTCTGTTCCCGCGAGTGTGTAACGGTAGATGTTATCAATGAACAACAGTACGTCACGACCTTCATCACGGAAGCGTTCAGCCATAGTAAGACCTGTCAGCGCAACACGAAGACGGTTTCCTGGTGGCTCGTTCATTTGGCCGTAAACCATGGCAACTTTGTCTAGTACGCCAGCTTCTTTCATCTCGTAGTAGAAATCGTTACCTTCACGAGTACGTTCACCAACACCAGTAAATACAGAAAGACCAGAGTGAGCTTTAGCGATGTTGTTGATAAGCTCCATCATGTTGACGGTTTTACCTACACCCGCACCACCGAACAGACCGATTTTACCACCCTTAGCGAACGGACAAATAAGGTCGATAACCTTAACACCTGTCTCTAGAAGTTCAGTGCTGTTGGCTTGCTCTTCATAAGAGGGCGCTTCACGGTGAATTTCGTAGCTCTCTTTCTGGCCGATCTCACCACACTCATCGATAGGTTGACCGAGCACGTTCATGATACGGCCTAGAGTCTCTTCACCCACAGGAACGGTGATTGGAGAGCCTGTATTTTCAACGGTTAGACCGCGGCGTAAGCCATCAGATGTACCCATTGCAATACAACGAACGATGTTGCCACCAAGTTGTTGCTGAACTTCCAATACTAGCGAGCTTGCTTCGTCGCTGGTTACTTTCAATGCATCATAAACGCGAGGGCTGTTGCCGCCGCTGAATTCGACGTCAACTACCGCGCCGATTACTTTTACTATTTTTCCAACACTCATCTCTAAATCCTCAAATTCTGTTCTGACCCACTCTCTGCTGCCCTTAGACAGCTTGAGCGCCTGAGACTATTTCACTCAGTTCTTGGGTAATGGCAGCCTGTCTCGCTTTGTTGTACACCAACTGCAAATCATCAATCAGTTGGCCTGCGTTATCGGTCGCCGCTTTCATGGCTACCATTCGGGCTGCTTGCTCACAGGCAATGCTCTCTACGATGCCTTGGTACACTTGCGATTCAATGTATCGATGTAACAGCTCAGAGAGGATGTCTCTTGGCGCTTGTTCATAGATGTAGTCCCAACGACGCGCTTTTCTTGCTTCACCATCAGCCTCGGTGTCAGAAGGGTGGGGTAGCAACTGCAAAGCCGTTGGTGCTTGAACCATGGTGTTCACGAACTGGTTATAAACGAGAAATAAACTGTCGATCTTTTCTTCGTCGTAATGCTCCAGCATCGCATTTACTGTGCCTAAGATGTCTTCTAATTTAGGCGCGTCACCAAGGCCTGACGTTTGCGCGATAACATTGCCGCTGCGTTGGAAAAACGAGATAGCTTTCGAACCAATTAGGGTGGTTTCTACCTCAACCCCCTTGGCCTGCCATTGTTCCATTTCTTCCAACACTTTCTTGAACAGGTTTGAGTTCAAGCCACCACATAAGCCTCTGTCAGACGAAATAATGATGTAAGCAACGCGTTTTGGTTCACGCTGTTGAAGATAGGGGTGCTGGTATTCCAGTGACCCCGATGCGACGTGAGAGATAACTTTGCGCATGTTCTCGGCATAGGGACGCGTTAACGTCATGTTGTCCTGAACCTTACGCATCTTACTTGCCGCAACCATCTCCATTGCACTGGTGATTTTCTGAGTGTTACTAACACTGCCTATCTTGGTGCGAATTTCTTTAGTATTTGCCATTATCTGCTCCTAATTTGTTTTGATTTCCAGCCAACAAACCGGAGCGTTTACCAAGCTTTCAACGCTACAAAGTCACCAAGCAGTTTTGCAAGTGCACGGTCGATCTCATCGTTGTAGTCACCGTTCGCATTGATGGTGTCGAACAACTCTGGGTTCTGAGCTTGTGCGTAAGCAATTAACTCTTCTTCGAAACGCGCCACTTTGTGCAACTCAACGTCAGCCAAATAGCCTTTTTCTGCTGCGTAGATAACCGTAGCTTGCTCAGCGACAGACATCGGAGAGTATTGTTTTTGCTTCATCAGTTCAGTTACACGCTCACCATGGTCAAGCTGTTTACGAGTCATCTCATCTAGGTCAGAAGAGAACTGAGCAAACGCAGCTAGCTCACGGTATTGAGCCAATGAAGTACGGATACCACCTGACAACTTCTTGATGATCTTGCATTGTGCTGCACCACCCACACGAGATACCGAGATACCTGGGTCAACAGCAGGACGTAAGCCTGAGTTGAATAGTTGGGTTTGAAGGAAAACCTGACCATCGGTGATTGAGATTACGTTGGTTGGTACAAACGCAGACACGTCACCCGCTTGAGTTTCAATGATAGGCAGCGCGGTTAAAGAGCCTGTTTGGCCTTTCACTTCACCGTTAGTGAACTTCTCTACATACTCTGCGTTCACTCGTGCTGCACGTTCTAGAAGGCGTGAGTGAAGGTAAAATACATCGCCAGGGAAGGCTTCACGACCCGGTGGGCGTTTCAGTAGCAATGAGATTTGACGGTAAGCAACCGCTTGTTTTGATAGGTCATCGTAAATGATCAGTGCGTCTTCGCCGCGGTCACGGAAGTATTCACCCATGGTGCAACCGGCATAAGGGGCTAGGTATTGAAGCGCGGCAGACTCTGAAGCTGATGCCACAACAACGATGGTATTTTTAAGTGCGTCGTGGTCTTCAAGTTTACGAACCACGTTAGCGATGGTTGACGCTTTTTGGCCAATCGCAACATAAACACATTTAATGCCAGAATCTTTTTGGTTGATGATGGCATCGATAGCGAGCGCTGTTTTACCTGTCTGACGGTCACCGATGATAAGTTCACGTTGACCACGACCGATAGGCACCATGGTGTCCACTGCTTTGTAGCCGGTTTGAATTGGCTGATCGACTGACTTACGCTCGATTACACCCGGTGCAATCACTTCTACTGGGTCAAGTCGGTCACAGCTTACTGGGCCTTTACCATCGATGGGTTCGCCTAGTGTGTTCACAACACGGCCAAGTAGGCCGTTACCTACTGGTACTTCCAAGATACGACCCGTACCTTTTACTTTCATACCTTCAGATAGGTCAGTGTAGGGGCCCATAACAACGGCGCCGACTGAGTGGGTATCTAGGTTAAGTGCGAGTGCATACTTGGCACCCGGTAGCTCAATCATCTCACCTTGCATCACATCCGCTAGGCCATTAATGGTGATGATACCGTCACGAACCGATACGATGGTGCCTTCATTGCGAGCTTCGGTGCTCACATTAAACTTCGCGATGCGATTTTTGATTAGATCGCTGATTTCATTAGAATTTAATTGCATAATTGTTACCTATCTCGCGTGAAGCTGATTAGCTAATCGGTTAATTGATGTATTTAAAGAACCATCGATAACGGTTTCACCCGCTTTGATAACAATCCCGCCAACCAGCGTGTCATCAATAACCTGTTCCATTTCAACTTGACGCTCTAATTTCTTCTCAAGTGCAGCCGTTAGGGAGATAACCTGATCTTGTGTAAGCAATTCTGAACTGGTGACAGTGACAGGAATTACACGTTCATGTTCGTCCTTTAGATCGCTGAACAAGTTAAACAGGTCTCTTATCACTGCAAGACGGCCATTCTCAGCCAAGACTCGAACAAGATTAATGACGTGGTCATCAACGAGCCCTTGGCAAATATGAATGAAGAGATTGGCCAGTTCTTCAGAGTCAGTGCGAGAACCTTCTGCTGAAGAGATCTGCTTAGCGATCGTTTCTTCTTCCGCTACCGTCACAAGAATCGACAGCATTGAGTGCCACTCTTGTAACTTGTTTTCACCTAAAGCAAAGTCGAACGATGCCTTGGCGTAGGGATGAGCAATATTGGTGTAATCTGACATATTGCCTCCGTTTAGAGTTCGCTAATCAATTGATCAACTAACGCTCGGTTCGTTTCAGAATCTAGGTTTTTGCTAATCAGTTTTTGTGCACTTTGAATAACAGCGTCTGCCATGTCCGCCTGAAGTTCACGGCGTAACTTTTGACGTTCGCCTTCGAGTTCAGCTCTACCTTGTTCTAAGATGCGTGCCTTTTCTTGCTCGGCTTCTTCGTGAGCTAAGCTGATGATTTCGTTACGGCGTTTTTTGCCTTGTTCAATCAGTTCAGTCACGTTTCTTTTTGCATCTTCGACGAGTTGTGCGCCATTCGATTTCGCTAGTTCTAGCTCTTTCGCAGCATTCTCTGAGTGGCGTAAACCATCAGCGATCTCTTTTTGGCGCTCGTCTAACATTGCGGTGAGAGGGGGCCATACATATTTCATGCACAGCCAAACAAAAATCACGAAGGATATTGCTTGTCCAAACATGCTTGCATTTAAGTTCATACCTTCCTCGCTAAATCTTGATTATTTACAAATCGATCTTTTCAAAGCTATTTAATTAAGCCACGGCAAAGATGATGTATAGACCGATACCAACACCGATCATCGGTACTGCATCCACAAGGCCCATCATGATGAAGAATTGAGTACGAAGCATTGGAGTAAGATCCGGTTGACGAGCAACACCTTCAAGGTATTTACCTGCTAAGTTACCAATACCAGATGCCGCACCCGCTGCACCTAAACCGATCAGTAATGCACCTGCTACATATAAAACTGCGCTTACGATATCCATTTGTATCTCCGATAAATAATTTGTTAGTTAATTTTTTAGTTATTAATTAATGGTGTTCTTCTGTTGCCATTGCTAAATAAACAACGGTCAGTACCATAAATATAAATGCTTGTAAGAATACGATTAATATGTGGAATAAAGCCCATGGAACACTCAGTGCCCATTGCATCCACCATGGCATTAATGCAATAAGGATGAATATCATCTCGCCTGCATACATGTTTCCGAATAATCGTAAGCCTAGTGATATTGGTTTTGAAATTAATGTAATTAATTCAAGAACAAAGTTAACAGGATATAAAAGAGGGTTATCAAATGGCTGAGTAGTAAGCTCTTTGATAAAGCCTTTCAAACCTTTATTTTTTAACGTATAGGTTAACAGTAAAATAAACACACCGAGTGCCATCGACATTGGGATATTTACGTCCGCTGTCGGTAGGTCTCTAAAGTGTTCAAGGCCGATTACTCGAGTTAACCCTGGTATTAAATCAATAGGTAATAAATCAACCGCATTCATTAACAACACCCAAACAAAAGTGGTTAATGCCAGTGGCCCTATTAATTTATCTTCCGCTTGAAAAATCTCTTTGACTAGGTTGTTAACAAAATCAAAGATGAGTTCGATAAAACATTGAAAACGACCTGGAACACCGCTGGTGCCTTTGGTCACAACATATCGAAACGCCCCAATGAACAGTAAACCTGTAATCCAAGATACCAACATCGAGTCAATGTTGAACGCCCAGAAACCATCACCAGTAGTTAAGAAGGTTAAGTGATGCTCTATGTATTCGTGAGCGGTAGTGACTTGATCCATACTACGCGTACTCCGATCTATTAGAGGCAGTAATAAATGGTGTTAAGAAGTACCCAATCATTGTGAAAATGTACGCGTATAGTATTACTGGGTTATCCAATTTGAAAAACTGGAATGCCAATATAAACATTAAGAACGTATAAGTTATTTTCACGACACGACTCATTTGCATTAAGTCACGTAGACTATAATTAGGATTCTTACGCACCTTTAGGCTTGCATATATAAATCCAAACAGCGGAGGTAGCATCGCAATCCCGATGCCCAAAGCTGAAGATTCCATATCTACTTTATTACCAAAAAACACTTCATATAAAACTACACCGATGGCTAATACTATTTGGCAGAGAACAACTCTTTTAGCGGCAACAAGGATGTCGCTACTTATCTCATTAAGCCTCATAATAAAACCCTATGTTAAACAGTGTAAGTTAATATAAAACACAGTTTAAGTTTAACTTGTTACTACATTTCACTTGTTAACAACATTTGATTTGCTTTTAAGAAAAACTCTTGCTGGTTTTATATCTCCCTGACGAAATGAAACGGACATAAACTAATTCGTTATCGTTTCGACAAAATATAAATTACGCCTAAAATTATGTGATCAAAACGACAAATATCGACATCAATAATTCCATTTTTGAAAGGCATGCTTTTCATTTATGAAACTAATAATTAAATAACTTTATTCATGAAAAATTTTTATACTTAATTTTCAGTGAAAAGAGACGCTGTTTATAAAAATTAAAGACGTTAATTTGGCAAGTTACGATCTTATCAATTAAGACTATTCAAACACTTAGCTTCATTTCTAAGCTAATTGTTTAACGCCATCCGACAAGGAGAGAAAGGCACTTTTAACCGGCGATACAGGTATTCGTTTGTTGAGTGATTTATCTATACGGCGTTCTCTATCTTAAAGTAATTATTTTTAAAAATAGTTTGTCACGATGTCATTTTTGACGCCTTTCAGGCGTTACAGAACGAATAAATCAGCGCTTAAGATGAATATTATGGGCGTAACTCAGCCCTAAACATGGATGTAAAGAGCTGAAGGGCTTGGAAAAATCTGAAGGTTAGGGCAAAAAGCCCTGAATATAAGGTCAAATTATTGGGATTAGAGGTGGAATTTATTGATGTGCTCTTATGTTAACGGTTCTGTTAGCGACTCTATTAACGGCTTTATAAGAGAGAGAACACAGTGACATTCCCTCTATTCCTCTTCTTCATAACTTAGGTACTGAATACACAAGTCGTGGAAGGCTTGAGCTTGTGGCGAAATCGTCCGATCAGACAATCTAAAAATACCGATCTGACGCTGTAACGGCGGGTCAATCAACGGAATCCACACCAAGCGGGTCTCATTGGTAGGGAAGGCCAGTTTAGGTAACGTGGTTACGCCTATCCCAAGTTCTAATACTGAAAACAGCGAGGTGATGTTCTCCACTGAATAGAGCGCTTGTTCGCTGAGCATTCGCGCAGGTGTTGGGTCAAGTAGGGTACACGTCCCGTTGCGAATGAATGGCTGTCTTAACAATGTTTGCCACTCGATTCCCTCTAACTGAGAAGCGATAGGGTTGTCTCTGAGGCAAACCACACCAATAGGATCGGACAACAACGGCGTGAAATCGATGCTCTCTTCTTCTAAATGGGAGCTGTTTCCGAGGGCAACATCCACTTCTCCAGAGAGTAACCTTGCCTCTACACCAGCCGCATTATCATCAATCAAGCTGACTTCTACATTCGGGTACTGTTCACAAAAGGCCCCTAACACACTAGGGATTAATTTTGCGGCGACCGATGGCACGCTCGCTATTCGAACTCTTCCTTGTTGCCCTGCCGCGGCTGCACGTAAGTCATTGTCTAATGCTTTGTAAACATTAAGGAACTGGATGATTTTTGGAAGGCATATTTCTCCGAAAGGTGTCAGCGTGGATTTGTTGCCCGTTTCAAACAGTGGTTGGCCGAGTATTTTTTCCAACTCTTTTATCGATGTAGAAAGTGCCGCTTGCGAGCGATTTGCTCGGTGAGATGCTGCTCGAAATCCGCCTTCTTCGACCACTAAAACAAAATGTTTTAACTGTTGTAGCTTAATACTCATGGCACTGATCCTTCTCTAGCCCTTGCTATATCTTACTTTTTGAAAGGTGATAGATTTTATTTATCAAATGCACAAAATTTACCGTTAGATTTATCAGTCGTCAAGGTGCAGTATTTAACCATCTTGAAACATAGCTGTTACAAAGTTGGATGGAATCGTGAACGCACAAACTAAAAAACACCCAGTAAAAACCGCTCTTTTTGCTTCAAAAGCACCACTAGAGTGGGCAATCGTAAATAACGGCACTCTATACACCGCGCAGATTCCAATTGATGAAACGGGCGCAGTCGTAGAGGGCGGTATCGAAGCGCAAACGCGTCAGACTTTTAACAACCTTGTTCATACGTTGGAGTGTGCAGGCGAATCGATGGATTCTGTGCTGCAAGTTCTGATTTACGTGACAGACCGTGAATACCTAAAAACAGTAAACAGCGTATACGGAGAATACTTCAATGCGCCTTATCCAAACCGTGCAGCGGTCGTCGTTGCAGGGTTAGCAAGAGAAGAGATGCTGGTCGAGTTCGTGGTTTATGCATCGGCGTCTCAACCTGAATAATTCGACTGTGAACTAAGGTTCTTTGCGGATCAAAACTCTTTTGAATTAAAGCGGTTTATTGATACAAGCGATCGGGTTCACTTTAGATACAAAATGTACGACTTATTTTAGCAATTAATTACCTGAATATTAACAGTTTATTAATTAACCAGATGGTTGCCAGACTCAACCGCAACCTAACCGTTACAAGGACAGAATGATGACTCAATTACAGAATGTTCAAGCAGAAAACGCACTTTACATTGGCGGCGAATGGCAAGCGGGTGTAAGTACCGTTGCGAACATTAACCCATCAGATATTTCTGAAAACATCGGTAACTTTGCGCAAGCAAGTGCTGAACAAGTTCAACAAGCGATTTCAGCGGCGAAGCACGCTCAACCAGAGTGGGAAAAAACGCCAATTGAACGCAAGCAAGCGGTACTTCAAGCGATTGGTGACGAGCTGATTGCACGTTGTGATGAACTAGGCACGCTTCTTTCTCGTGAAGAAGGTAAGCCTTTTGCTGAAGGTCGTGGTGAGATTTACCGTGCTGGTCAGTTCTTCCAATACTTCGCGGCTGAGGTGCTTCGTCAAATTGGCGACAACGCAGACTCAGTACGCCCTGGTGTTTCTGTTGAAGTGACTCGTGAAGCGGTAGGCGTTATCGGCATCATCTCTCCTTGGAATTTCCCGACAGCAACGGCTGCTTGGAAAATTGCTCCAGCACTGGCTTTCGGTAACAGCGTTATCTGGAAACCAGCAAACTTAACACCAGCAAGTGCGGTTGCACTTACTGAGATCATCCACCGCCAAGGTATCCCTGCAGGTACGTTTAACCTTGTACTAGGTAGCGGTTCAACGGTAGGTGATGCACTGATCAACTCTAAAGAAGTGAACGGTGTGAGCTTTACCGGTTCTGTTGATACGGGTCGTAAGGTTGCGGCTGCTACCGCACCAAACTTCGTTCGTTGCCAACTGGAAATGGGCAGTAAAAACGCACTTGTTATCGCAGACGATGCTGATATCCAAACTGCGGTTGATGCAACGATTGCCGGTTCATTCTCTGGTGCAGGTCAAAAATGTACTGCGTCTTCTCGCCTTGTGGTTATGGATAGCATTCACGACCAATACGTTGAAGCACTAATCAAACGTATGAGCGAGCTGAAAGTGGGTCACGCACTGGAAGAGGGCGTGTTCATGGGCCCTGTTGTGGACGGCAACCAATTGGAAGCAAACCTAGGTTGGGTTGAGAAAGCACGTCAAAGCGGCGGTGAGCTGGCATTTGGTGGTGAACGCTTGAACATGAAGCACGAAGGTTTCTACATGTCTCCAACGTTGTTCTTGAACACTAAGAACGATTGGGAAGTGAACCAAGAAGAAGTGTTCGCACCAATGGCAAGCGTGATTCGAGTGGCTGACTTGGACGAAGCGATTGCAACAACTAACGATACTCGCTTTGGCCTAACTGGCGGCATCATCACTCAAAGCCTACGTACGAGCGCACTGTTCAAGCAACAAGCTCAAACTGGTTGTGTGATGGTGAACCTACCAACCGCAGGTACGGATTACCACGTACCGTTTGGCGGTCGTAAAGAGTCTAGCTTCGGTCCTCGTGAGCAAGGTCAATACGCGAAAGAGTTCTACACAGTGGTTAAGACGGCTTACCAGCGTCCTTATTAATCCACTTTCTAAATAAGAATTGGATAGCTGAAGATATTAACTTCCTAGCTATCCAGCTATCCAGCTATCGAATTGGCCTGATTCACAGAGTCAGGCCAACATTCAAACCAAAGTAGCAAACGAACTTAGACAAGTGATTTAACCCATTTTTGAAAACATGTTATTTGAGCGTGTTTTCAAAACCGAGCTAGAACACTGAGCTTTCAATAGGAGTGGTTATGTACCAGCAACGGATTGTTATAGATGGATTGCAATACTGCAATTGGAACAGAGAATATTTCCAAACACTAAAGGCGAGCGGCATTACAGCAGTTCACGCTACCGCGGTTTATCACGAGACAGCTCGTGAAACCTTATCTCGCTTTGCAGAGTGGAACTTAAGATTCGAGCAGAATGCAGACCTTATCATGCCGATTCACTCAATGGCTGATGTTGAGACTGCAAAAGCGACCGGCAAAGTCGGTATTTTCCTAGGCGCTCAGAACTGTTCTCCAATCGATGATGAGATTGGTCTTATCGAAGTGATGCGTAAGCAAGGTCTTTTGATCATGCAGCTGACTTACAACAACCAGAGCTTATTGGCGACAGGTTGCTACGAGAAGAACGACACCGGTATTACGCGCTTTGGTAAACAAGCCATCGAAGAGATGAACCGAGTGGGCATGATCATCGATATGTCTCACAGTGCCGAGCGCTCAACACTTGAAGCAATTGATTTGTCTTCTCGTCCTATTTGTATCAGCCATGCGAACCCAACGTTTGCTCATGATGCACTTCGCAACAAATCAAACGATGTGATTAAAGCGCTAACTGCACGCGGTGGCTTAATCGGATTCAGCTTATACCCATTCCACCTACCAAACGGCAGCCAATGTACGTTGGAAGACTTCTGTCAGATGGTTGCGACCACTGCTGACATAGTTGGCGTCGAACACCTCGGTATTGGTAGTGACCTATGCTTAAACCAACCTCAAGCCGTTCTTGAATGGATGAGAAATGGTCGTTGGTCTAAAGCAATGGACTACGGCGAAGGCTCTGCGAACAACTCAGGTTGGCCAGATGCGTTGCCTTGGTTCTGTGGTAGTGCGGGTATGGAAAACATATATAACGGATTGATGCGTCATGGTTTCAGCGAGTCTGAAGCTGGGCAAGTCTTGGGAGAAAACTGGTTTAACTTCTTGAAAGATGGCTTAGAGCCTCAAACCAAGGGTTAACGGTTTCTCGTGAGCCATCATCGAATTAGCAGCCTTCTAACAAACGTTCAATAAGCAAGTGCTGCTTAAACCAATTTCACTATTCAAAAGGAACAACGGTCTATTTCGCAACGCGGTAACCCAAACATGGATTAGCCTGCCCAACACAAAAAACAATAGGGCAGGTGTTAAATACACCCTTGTAGTCATCATTCAAATGACAGCTGCAAAGAAACCTCTGGAGTCAGAGTATGTCTGATTTAACCAATAGCGTGAAATCTTCTAGCTTAAATGCGGGTCAAACACACACAACAATTAATGCAAAAAGCAACACAAACCAGTCTGAATCTACGTCAGACAAATTAGGGTTATCCAACCCGGCACTTTGGTACAGCGGCGGCTTTATCGCTCTGTTCGTGACACTTGCTTTATTTGACGGCGAGCTACTATCAAGCCTAGTCAACACGGGCTTTGCGTGGTCGGTAAAAGTATTCGGTCCTTACTGGCAAATGCTTCTTCTTCTGACCTTTCTTATTGGTCTTGGCCTAGCGGCAGGGCGAACAGGTAAGGTTATCCTTGGCGGCATCGCGAAACCTGAAATGGACGGCTTCCGTTGGATGGCGATTATCTTCTGTACGTTACTTGCAGGTGGCGGCGTATTTTGGGCTGCAGCAGAGCCGATTGCTCACTATGTTAGTCCACCGCCATTGTATGGTGCACAAGAAAACGCACAGCAAGGTGCAGTGAACGCTCTATCGCAATCTTTCATGCACTGGGGTTTCCTAGCATGGGCAATCGTCGGCAGCTTAACGTCTATTGTGGTTATGCATCTTCACTATGACAAAGGCTTACCGCTTAAACCTCGTATTTTGCTTTACCCAGTATTGGGCGAACGCGCACTGAAAGGTCATACAGGCGCTCTGATTGATGCGTGTTGTATTGTCGCTGTAGCGGCGGGCACCATTGGCCCTATTGGGTTCTTGGGCTTGCAAGTGAGCTATGCACTGAACGCACTGTTTGAGATTCCAGATGGCTTCACGACGCAGCTGATCATCATCTTATTCGCTATCGTTCTATACACATTATCGGCATTGAGCGGCCTTAACCGTGGAATGCAAATGCTAAGCCGTTACAACGTGATTCTTGCAATGGCATTGATGGTCTACATCCTGATCTTCGGCCCTACAAACTTTATCTTTAACGGCTACATTCAAGGTGTAGGCAGCATGATCGACAACTTCATCCCAATGGCGACATACCGTGGTGACGAGGGGTGGTTGAGCTGGTGGACCGTGTTCTTCTGGGGTTGGTTCTTAGGTTACGGCCCAATGATGGCAATCTTCATCGCACGTATCTCTCGCGGTCGTAGCATTCGCCAATTGGTTTCAACCATCAGCTTAGTGGCTCCGTTTGTTACTTGTTTCTGGTTCACGATTGTTGGTGGCTCTGGTCTTGCGTTCGAAATCGCAGATCCAGGCAGCGTAAGTAAAGCGTTTGAAGGCTTTAACTTACCAGGCGCTCTACTAGCAGTAACTCAGCAGCTTCCAATGCCGATGCTTATCTCTATTTTGTTCTTGATCTTAACCACGATTTTCATCGTAACGACTGGCGACTCAATGACTTACACCATCAGTGTTGTAATCAGTGGTGAGACAGAACCAAATGCAATCATCCGTACTTTCTGGGGCGTGATGATGGGCGTAACAGCGTTGATTCTGATTTCTCTAGGCTCCGGTGGTATTTCAGCGCTGCAATCCTTCATCGTAATTACAGCGGTTCCGGTGTCCTTAATCTTACTGCCATCGCTTTGGAATGCGCCTCAAATCGCAATCAAGATGGCGAAAGAGCAGGGTTTATAGAAGAGAAGAGTTTGTAAAAGAGCAGGTCTTTAAGAACTTGTGAGAAAACGCTCTCTAAAAATGAAAGAGAAACAAGGTATCAGCCTTTGAAATTAGGCTGATACCAGATTCCGAAAGGAAGAGAAAACCCGTACTGATGAAGATACATCGGATGGCAACTATTTAGGTGAAGAGACCTAGTCAGGACAAATAATAAGGGGCGAGTTCGCTTGCCTCAAAAAACGTGAAAGCTAACCAACATACTGTCGCAACAATGCTTCAAATGACAGCAACGATCGGTTCTGAATGGCTAGCAAAACCCTTATAACTACAAAGGTGGTGAGCAAAATGGATGCACATCGTTCTACCTACACTGAATCAGCACTACGTGACGCAACGGTCGTCATGGCACCGGAAAGACTGGGTGCTATGCACCAAACACGCATCAGCTTCGTAAGAACTCTGATTCGTAAAATGGCGCGACAGCAATGGAAAGTGACTAAGCATGAGTGGCAACTAGACGCTCAAGGTTTTGGTCATGCTATCTATAAGCTACAGACGCCAAACCATGTTTATCATTTGGTTGTGTTCTGCGATGAGATTGCAGACGACGAACGAAATGACCGTGTAATTGCTGAAAAGTGGGACGTAACATTTGCTTTGGTTCTTGGCGATGTGGATGTCGCTCTACTTGAGAGACTTCGTGCGAATGTACCGCTACAAGAAGCAGGTCGTAACCCTAACAATGTGCTTGTTCTAGCGCGTGCCAACAAAAGTGTGCGTGTGTTTGAACACATAGTGAGCCACTTGGCCGAAGGGGTTCAACCAACGCCAAAAGAGTTAGCGGAAGTAGGCTACATCCTGAGAACCACAGCGGTTTATGGTAATGGTAAATTTGGTATTGCTGACTTTAAAATCTTAGAAAAGAATCCAGATTTTAATCAATCGTTCAGTGCTCAAATGTGTGCTGTTTATATGCTTCGTGAGTTCAGCCTAGATTGGGTTCACTACCTAGCGGAGCAACAAGGTGGTGAACAAGCGATTACTTTGCACAGAGGCTTACAACGCTACCTAGGTGTGGGTAATGCCACAGGTTTAGGTATGGCGCCATATCTGATTAACCACCCAAGCATTGTCGATCAATGGATGACTACTCGTGAACATGCATTAGCTGACGTATTAGCTAATCATACGGATACGGCATTGATTGAGCCATTACGTACATTAGTTAAAAAAGCGATTTGTCATTTAGAACAAGTCGTTACCATCAATGAAAACCAGCAAGAGCTGAACAAAGCCGCTGTGGATGAGTTGAAACACGCAGAGCAATCGCTAGAAGAGTCTGTCAGCCAATGTGATACCTGGGCGCAGTTAGTTGAACAATCTAAGCACATGAGTATGGAAGCCCAAGAAATCCTTATCTCATGCTTGATGGAATTGTACCCAGAATTAGTGGACGCCCATCAAGAGCAAATGAATTGTAGCGAAACACTGTCGCTTCCTAGTGGCAAAAAGATTCAAGATCTGTTGGTTGTATTAGAAGAAAAGTACCGTTGGGCGATCACGACCGATTTTACCAAAGCAGAGAACAACTACTGGTTCTGGTATCGCTCTCAAGACAAAGAAGAGCCAAGACTCGGAGTGCGAGGCGAGGAGCTAGGTGAAGAGCGTGAACTGCCGTTGGATATAGGCCGTCAAGCTTACCGTTTGTACCATGCTTTATTGCAGTTTACGCCAGAGCTTTCATTGGCTGAATTCCTTGTTAAGCAGCCACAGCATCGTGCGATAGCTCGTCGTGTATGGACGCTAGGCAACAAAGCGATGGGCGACATTCAAATGAATGTGTTGCATCAAGATTCGCCACCAATGCACTTACTGCGCTGTAAGCTTGCCATGTTTGGCGCGACTAAGTTTGATCCTCGCTCAGACCGCTGGGTACGAGTGACGTTTTTCCAAGGTGCGCCACTGCTTGATGAAATTCATCAGGACGAATGGGTGTTCCCAGTCTTACCAAGTGAAGCGGAGCTCGCTGACTCTCAAAAAACGACTACACATATCAACGCTCAACATGGAGGTAAATCGTTATGATCGTTTCTCACAATGAACTGGTAGCGGCCGTAAATAAAGCCTTTCTGGGTATGCGTCGTACATGTGGTGAAGCCGATGTGATAGCGAACATGGTGGCAGATTTACAAATGGTGGGTTTGGATGGTGTTCGTCACTTTAACAATGCGAGCAACTTCATTGGGCTGGAAGACGATTGCCCAGTGGACATTCAAGTGCTTAGTGACAACACGGTTGAAGTGGACCTTCACAAGGCAAGTTTGGCGTGTCACCTTCCAGTGGTGATGGATTACGCGATTGAAAAAATGGTCGGCAAGAAGACGCTGAAAATTGAGCTCAACAACTGTCATAACCGCTGGCTAGCGTATAGCGAGCTTGTGAAACTTGCCGCGAAAGGCGTCGCGTGTACTGCACGTTGGGACAACGGCTCCAACCCTAAGAGCACTTTGTATGTGCTTAACCGTGGTTGCGTTGCACCAGAACTGTTTTTATCAGATTTGCCTCTGGCATCGGACGATCATATCCACAATATGACCATCGAGCTTTCCGTCCAGGATTTCGATATCGAACGTTTGTCAGATGGCTACCAAACACACATTGAATCGGAAGCGCTTTTTAAAACTCAAGAGAAGGCGTGGAACGAGGGCATTGAAGTTGACGATGGAGAGTGGGGCGCGTTGAAAGAAACGGCGACGGCTATCCTTGTTGAAAACAGCCAACGTTCGATTCAAGGTGCAGGTGAGCTAGAAGCTTCTTAACTTTACTTTATAAAGCTGTAAGTTATAGAAACTCAGTTTATAGATATTTAGCTTAAAGAAACCAAGCCTATAAAGCCTGAGCTTATTGAACCTATAAGCATCACCTACAACAGATAAAACCAAAGAGCTTAACGTATCCTCACCTCGTTAAGCTCTTTTTATTTGTGCCGCATTTTTATTCTTCCTCTCAATAGATCACACCTTAAACTCTCTGTTTTGACACAAGTTGTTACGCGTTGAAGGTAAATTAAGCAATTAGATGAAGCACCTTCACAATCATGTTAAACAAACGGTTTCTTTTACAAGCTACTATGCGTATCTTGCTAACTAAAGGTGCCAACGGGCGCCGTTTTTATTCGTACCGATGACATTAGAATCAGATAAAAAAGGAATGAAGCGTGCAAGCTAACTTTATTGATGGAACCACCCTGTATCGTCAGCACTCTTTTGAGTTGCCACTCGATTACCAAGCAAAAGATGGACAACAGATCCAAGTCTTCGCACGTGAGCTGGTTGATCTCGCTAAAGATGCGCAAGAGCTGCCGTGGTTGATCTACTTTCAAGGCGGCCCAGGTTTTCCTTCTCCACGTGTTAGCGGCCAATCAGGTTGGCTAAAGCGTGCATTGCAAAACTACCGTGTTCTGCTTCTTGACCAACGTGGTACAGGCAACAGCACGGTGATCAGCCATGAAACCTTAGCTCATTTGTCTCCTGAACAACAAGCTGAATATCTGACGCACTTCAGGGCCGACAACATTGTTCGTGATGCCGAAGCGATTCGTGAGCAATTTGGTGTTAAGCAGTGGTCGACGATTGGCCAGAGCTTTGGTGGCTTCTGCACTCTGAGCTACTTGTCGCTGTTCCCACAAAGCCTACAGCGCTGTTATGTCACGGGCGGTATTCCTTCTATCGAACGTGAAGCTGACGATGTGTATCGTGCGACCTACAAGCGTGTAGAAGACAAAAACAAAGCCTTCTTTGCTCAGTTCCCGCAAGCGCAAGCTATGTGTCGTGAGATCTCTGATTACCTACTGAACAACGACGTGAGACTGCCAAATGGTCAGGTGTTTACGGTTGAACAGTTCCAGTTGATTGGTATTAACCTTGGCGGCGGTGAAGCAACCCTTCCTATGTACTTCACATTAGAGAGTGCGTTTGTTGAAGTGAACGGTAACAAACAGCTGAGCTACAGCTTCCTAAACCAAATGCAGCAAGAGCAGGGCTACCTAACAAACCCTATCTACGCGATTCTACATGAATCGATTTACTGCCAAGGTACAGCGTCTAACTGGTCGGCACATCGCGTGCGTGAGCAGTACCCGCACTTCAACTACCAATCGGGCAATGAGTTCTGGTTTACTGGCGAAATGGTTTATCCATGGATGTTCGACCAACTAGAAACGCTGAAGCCACTGCGTGAAGCAGCGAACAGGTTGGCTGAAAAATCGGACTGGGGCACTTTGTACAACGCAGAGCAGTTGAGCAAGAATACAGTGCCAATGGCGTGTGCAGTTTACGCCGATGACATGTACGTTGAGTTGGATTACAGCCGTGAAACATTGGCGAACATTCCAAACTCGAAAGCGTGGATCACCAATGAATATGAACACAATGGTTTGCGAGTGGACGGCGAGAGAATTGTCGATAAATTGATGACGATGGTTGAAGCATTGGAAAATCTGCCAAAGTAATCAAGCTATTGTGTTAGAAGCAAAATACGTTAGAAGCTTTCTACTTTAGAAACGATCTAGGTTAGAAATAAGATACGCCAGAAACAAGAAAACGCTGCATCCGTGCAGCGTTTTTTTTATGTCATCGAACTATTCGATTTAAGGAACTAGGAGGGGTAGCCCTTGAAGCCATTAAGGTTGGATGACGATATCTTGATTCTCAGTGGTCGATAAGTTGGCGCGGTTCTGTTCGATAAGCTGGGCCGCATAAGAGGGAGTCACAGCTTGAATTTCGCCTTTTGAACGAATCGTTAGTGCTTCCCACGCATGGTCACGATATTTGCCTGTCTGTGTATATTCAATAAGTACTCTCATGATTCTTCCATCCGATGTGTGGTTAACGTGCTACTAACATTAGCGCCATTATTGAGGTTACACACCTGTTAAAAATGGAACATAAGATTAACCAAATGAGAATGCGAGCAACTTGAAAATTGCAGCGACTTGCACTTATCGTAAAGAGTCATGCTTATCGAAAACAGCTGCATTTATCGTTAATATTCGTACTTGTCGTAAATAGCTCGCACAAAAAAACGCTGCACAATGGCAGCGTTAAAATGGAGATAGGTTGAAGCTAGATTAGCTGTTTTCTAAACCAACAATCTTGCGTGCAGACATGACTGCACTATCCAAATCGGTCAATCTACCAGCACTCGCTGGACCAAGAACGGATGAATACAAAGCCAACTGCTTCTCAAATGATAAATCTAATTGGTTATATAGATTTTGGCGGATTTGAGCGTGTTGCTGTGGCTTTGCGCTCGACAGGCCTTCCAACGTATCGTAGATGAGTGTAGTTGTATCCATATCTGTCCTTCGTACATCTTTGAAAAATTTTGCACATTATGCACTTGGTGTCATCTTTGTTCTGCGAGATTGATCGCATTATGTGCAGATCTGCTTAATTGTGTAATCAGTTAGTTATCATTGTGTTGTACGGCAAAGCATCGAAAATTCGCGTTTGGGCAAAAGAAAAGGAGACACAGTGGTCTCCTTCTGGCTTGTTAGGCAAAGATAAAAGTTACGAGCTGATCGCTGCTTGTTGAGCCAATCGGCTACGCACAGCTACAGCGCCTATCGTATGTTAATGTTCTTATCTCGATTTTCGTACATTTCAGGTGTGGTGTGTAATCCACCCGCATAACCTGCCGCTTCAAGTGTTTCTCTTACCTCTCGAACATGCTCTGCGGTTACCGGCTCTTGCCTGTCACCAAGGTGCAATCGCACGAAGGTGATCAACTCAGCCAGTCTCTGATCCGATAAGACATCTTCAAAGCTTGCCATTGGCATGAAGTTTCTATCCTTGTCGAGATAGGTCGGTTGTAGACCGCGCACCGTTACCGCAATGGTGTTGAATGGATCACTGTGCATGATGATGCCGTTATTCAACAAAGTAGGGGCGATAGGATCGCGTCCTTTACCGTCGTCTCCATGACAGGCTCCACAGGTTTGGCGATAGGTGGTGTAGATTTCAGCCGCATAAGACTCTTCATCAAACCCTTTAGGCTGCAAAGGTACGGCATCGCTGCTAATGGTGTTGTTGATGTCACCGCTTAGCAAGTAGTAGGACATCGACTCGATATCTTCACGTGTCATCAAACTCAGACTGTTTTTCACTACATCTGCCATCCCTGCAAAAGCGGTACCTTTATCTGAGTGACCTGTGTGTAAGAAGTCGGTGAGTGTTGCTTCATCCCAACCATCGATATAAAGCTCATTGGCTGTGATATCAGGCGCATTCCAACCATCAATCAAGTTACCTTGGAAAATACGTTCTGGTATCAGAGCTTGGGCAATATTTCGTGGTGTGTGACACTCAGAACAGTGACCAAGTCCTGCGACCCAATATTTGCCTTGTTGCCATTTCTCAACGTTGTCGATCTTGTCTTTGAGTTCCTCTGGCACTTCATAATCAATAGGGTCGGTATCCATAAAAACGATATTCCAGCCAAGCAAACCTAAGCGAATGTTGGATGGAAACATCATACTGTTGTCGTCATTACGACGAGGGACCGCGGTAATCGACTGCATGTATTCCCACAAGTCGACCATGTCTTGGTCAGTCAGATATTGATAAGAGGTGTAGGGCATTGCAGGGTACAAATAACCGTCCTTACCTTTACCATCGACTAGCGCGGCTCTGAAAGCATCAAAGTCATAGGTCCCAATACCCTCGGTAGTATGAGGCGTAATATTGGTTGAATACACGGTGCCGAAAGGGGTCACAAACGGCAAGCCGCCAGCGAAGGGTTCGCCACCTTCTGCACTATGACAAGCCACACAGTCACCGGCATACGCTAGGTATTCTCCACGCTCAACAGATGATGCTTTCAAACTCGCGAGCCTTTGTTGCTCCACTTCACCAGCGTGTCGGATGTAAGCCCCAAGTGCGAGTATCTCGTTTTCCGAAAGCTGTTTATCAAACGCAGGCATCAGGTTGTTCAAGCCTTTATTAATAGTATGTTGTATCTCTTCAATACTGCCGCCATGCAACCAAATATCGTCGGAAAGATCAGGGACGCCGATCGCCGGGTTCGCGATAGAACCATCGGCGTGACAAGACGAACAGTATTTTGCAAACAGCTCTTTGCCGACTTTGACTTTCACCTCTGGAACATCTGTATGGCGTTGATTGAGCGAGGCTAAGTAGTAAGAAACCTTAGCCACTTCATCGGGGCGCATGATTTCGCTCCAACCCGGCATCGCACCATTTCGCCCTTTGGCAATGGAATGGATCACAGCCTCATCGCTGCCGCCGTACAACCAATCTTGGTCAATAAGGTTAGGGAAGTGCTTCTGACCTTGTGCATTGTCTCGGTGACAAGCCGCGCAATGAGTTTGGAACAGGATCTGACCGCTATTAACGATCTCAGGAATGGCAGCTAATCCCTCTAACGTGGTTTCGCTAGTCTGTGCAAATTGTTCATTGAGAGTGGTGGATGGTGAGCTGAGCTTATCGTCGCTCTGCTCCCAATCGACCAAGCCTTCCCATTCACCAAGTCCAGGGTAGAGCACCAAGTAACCGGCAGAGAGCAAGAACGCGACCGCATAACTGACAAACAGCAGTTTAGGTGGTGGTGCGTCCTTCTCTTCAATGTCATCAAAGGTGCCAATGGTGTGGTCATGATCGGCTTGGTGATTGCTTCGCCAGTATTTAACGACAACCGATACCATCAGAACAAAGAATATTAAGGTTAATATTACCGCCCATAGATTCCAAAATGCACTCATTGTGATACCTCCTGTGACGTATCTTTACCAAGGCTTTGTAGATAACGGATCAGCGCTTCGCCTTTGGTTTTTCCTCTTACTTGCAGTCTGGCATCGCCAATTTCTTGGTCAGTATAAGGCACGCCTAACGTACGTAAGGCTTCCATTTTGGCGCTGATATCATCCCCAGTTAGAGTTTGCTCAAATAGCCACGGGTAAGAGGGCATGATAGAGGTAGGAACAACTCTGCGAGGGTTCACGAGGTGAATGACATGCCATTGGTCAGAATATTTTCGGCCTAAGTTTGTTAGGTCAGGCCCGGTACGTTTTGAACCCCACAAGTTAGGAAACTCATAAATGTCGTCTGCCTCTTTATTCGGGCGACCATTACGTTTCACTTCTGGTTCGAGAGGACGAACCATCTGAGTGTGGCAAACATGGCAGCCTTCACTGATGTATATGTCTCGCCCTGCTAACTCAATAGGTGTGAGCGGCATGGCTAAGCTGCCTTTGGCAATATCGTCTCCACGGACGATGCTTGGCACTACCCAAACCAATAAAGAGAAGGAGGCGACAACAACGGTCGTCAAAATCAAAATGACGATTGAGTGTGTAAAGTCTTTACTCATCATTTAAGCCCCCTCATTAACGGTGTGTTTAGCATCATGTACGGCGGGCATACGAACCGTTTTGTACAAGTTGAATGCCATTAAGAACAATCCAAGGACGAACAGCGCGCCACCAAAGAATCGTAAGAACAACCAAGGTGCTTTGAAGTCCATTGCCTCTACAAAACTGTAAATCAGTTCGCCATTTTCATTTTGAGCGAGCCACATATAACCTTCACCGATGCCCGCGACCCAAAGTGCTATCGCATAAAGAGCGACACCGGCATGAGCGAGCCAGAAGTGCCACTTAATCAGTCGTGGTGACCAAAGATCGGTTTGGCCCCACAAGCGTGGGATGAAGTAGTAAAAGACGGCTATCCCTGACATCCCAACCCACCCAAGTGCTGCAGAATGTACGTGACCGATAATCCATTCGGTGTTGTGTGCCACCATGTTGAACCAGCGAATGGCAAGCAGTGGGCCTTCAAATGTTGCCAAGCAGTAGTAAAGAATCGCTGAGAAGAAGAATAAAAGAATGTAATCGGACTTTAGCTTTTCTTTATTTTGCAGAAGGGTCATTGCGCTATTGAACGCACCGGCCCACGAAGGGAGCCAAAGGATCAGCGACATCACGATGCCGATATTTTGAATCCAGATGGGAACGGAAGAGTAAACGAGATGGTGTGTCCCGGCCCATGTGTAGAAGCCGACCAAGCCCCAGAAGTGGATCACAGACAAGCGGTACGAATAGATAGGTCTATCGGCTGCTTTGGGTATGAAATAGTAATTCATACCGATGATACCCGCGGTCAGTAGGAAACCGACGGCATTGTGTCCCCACCACCACTGAACAATCGCATCTTGAGCGCCTGCAAATACAGAGTAGGATTTCATCGCTAAAACTGGTATCGCAAGGTTGTTGACGATGAAAATCATGGCAACGACGATGATGAAAGCAGCAAAGAACCAGTTTGCCACGAAGATATGACTGACCCTCCGCTTTGCAAGCGTGCCAAAGAACAACACTGCATAAAGCACCCAAACCAGCACAATCATCAAGTCGATTGGCCATTCAAGCTCTGCATACTCTTTTGAGGTTGTGTGGCCTGCGGGGAGCGAAATGACTGCAAGTAAAAGAATGAATTGCCAGCCCCAAAATACCATCCATGAAAGGCTTTTGTTGAATAGGTCACAATGGCCCGTTCGCTGGGCTATGTACAAAGAAGTACCCATTAAAATATTCACGACGAAGCCGTATATCACACCAGAGGTATGTAGCGGGCGCAGTCGACCAAATTGGAAATATTGGGAATCGAAGTTTAAGACTGGCCAATATAATTGCGCGGCGAGAATCACGCCGATGATCATACCTACAATCGCCCACACTAAGGATGCGACGATGAAGTACTTCACGACCTTAATGCTGTATTGCGTTGTCACTTGTTCCATAACAAGGCTCCTTGCCTAGAGGTTTTGAACCGCTGACTGAATTTTATTCGCTGACTTCGTTTGAATCGCCGAGCGAGCTTGAGTCATTGCCCAGCATTGAATAGAAATAGGAAATATCACGGATACCTTGGTCTGAAAGCGTGTCGGCCTGCTGCTGCATGAGTATCGCCAAGCCACTGGTTCTTTCACGTGTCTGATAATCTTTCAGTGAAGAGATCAGGTATCCCACCTTTTGACCGCGAAGGTTCGGGTAGGGGTCTTGTGTTGAGATACCATCAACGCCATGACAAGTCATACACACCTTAGCTTTCTGTTTACCCAATTCGAATTGCTCTTTGTTAACTTCGGCAGAAACAGGAAACATGACCAGCGTCATTACTAAGGTAGAAAGTGCCGTCATGGGGTTAAATCTTCGCTTATTTAAACTCATTATCGATTCCCTTGATTGTGAAGTGAGTAAACCTTTCTTAGAGCGCAACGTATGTAAGCTGGTGGACTTCAAAACGATGAATACTAGTTTAAAAGGCGCTCAAAACTGCTTACGTTCGATTAAAGGTTATGCAGCGGCAGGCATTCTCGCTACTTACAGACTCATTTTTATTGTCAATTTTATTGGTCACTACGTATTCATAGGAGGAATTGGATTAATCAAGGTGTTTAAAAACGGAGATTTTTACGGCATAAATGTTAACCAATGAATATTTGGGAAGAAACATAGGTTGTTTTCATGCTGGATTACAAGGTTAAAACGTTATTTTAACTGGACTGAGTTGCATGAATTAAAAATTAGGTAATGTCTAAGCAAGTCAAATGGCTAATATGGACTAGACTCAAGTTAGTGACCTTTTTAAAACGGAGTTAAAAATGAGAACTGCACTTCTTTTGATATTTTCATTCTGTTCATTTTCTATTTTTGCTGCGTCAGAATTAACGGTATTCGACCATTTAGGGCAAAAGCATGAGTTCAGCCGAGAGCAATTGTTGTCGCTCCCTCAACAAGAAATTTCCACCACCTTACCTTGGGTAGATGGAGAATCTGTGTATAGCGGGGTCACGTTACTCGCGGTACTTGAAAGCATGGATTTACCTGTGTCAGCTCAGGTCACGTTTGTCGCGTTGAACGATTATAAAGTTGTAGTGCCAAAGGAAGGTTTTTATGACTATCAGCCTATTATTGCGATAAAGCAAAATGGTGAGTTTATGTCGGTGAGAGACAAGGGACCTTATTGGTTGATCTACCCATTGTCGACTCGCCCAGACATTGATAACACGGACTTTCATGCCAAGATGATCTGGCAGATACGCGATATCTACTTGTAGAGGCTCATTATGAAAAAACTGCTGCCATTAGCTGTGATTAAAACCACTGTGTTGAGTTTGGCGGTGATTGTTTTAACCGTTAATATCTATAGTGTTACGCGGATTAATGATATTAATAAGAGTTTTTCTAGTAGTCAAAATGAAGTGACTTGGTTTGTCTTTCAGCTCGTCAAAGAGTACGCCAATTTCTTGATGGTTACTCGGTCAGACACGATTGACTATGACGAATTGTGGTTGGCCTACGATATTACCTGGAGTCGTTTTGATATTTTAATTAATAGTACTGAGTCATCTGATTTTATTCGCTCAGCAAACTTTAGACCTTATTTTACGGCTGAGTTTGACAAATTTAAGTCGTTAGAGTCCTCAATTAAACTGGTTAAGCAAGGTAAGTTGCCTCAAGGTTCTCTGCAAAAAAAAATAGAGATTTGTTACAACACCTTGGTTGATTTTATTAACGAAAAATTTCGCCTACAGAGTCCTGTAATTGAAGATAACACCTCTATGGTCGACAAGTGGGTCTTGGTGAACTATGTCAGCAGTATTTTTCTGATGTTGCTGCTGATGATGACTGGTGTAATTTTCTATGTCGATTCTTCTACTAAAAGAAAACTCTATTCTACGGATTTCATTACGGGTTTCCGTAACCGTGTTTCTCTGATGAAATTTGTTAAGAGCAATTACCCCAAAGATAACAATTTTGATTTGTATTTCGTTCGAATCAGAAATCTGAGTGAAATCAACCAAAAGTATGGACCTGAATATGGCGATCTGGTAGTGAGTTCCACGGCAAAATCTCTTACATCAAAAATTCCAGACAGTACGATTTCTTTTCGTAGTAGTGGTAGTCAGTTTTTATTCTTTGTCCCAGAACATTTGTATGAAAGCGACGAAATTCAAGACCAATTTAATGACGTGTTGAGTGATTACATTTCTGCGGGTAATTTGGAACTCATGATCGACGCAGTAGTAAGGCATAAGAAAAACATTAGCTCTAAAGACATGTTGGAGCTAGTCACTACCATGCAAGGTTAAAGCTTGTATTCACGAGCTTTACTCACGCAGCTCATTTCGCTTCTTGTTCACCCTAATGTCAGTGTTAAGCCCTGATATTTTACGCTTCTACCCGTCTAGCTGTCCTAGCTACAATTCGGTCTATCGCTTATGGTGTGTTTTCCTAATGACTTTAATATCTTGTGACCTTAATACCTTATGATTGGATGTGTACTAGTAGAAGAGTGGATGTGTATTAGTTGAAGAGTGGATGGAGAACGCTGAAGGCTAGAAGAAGAAAACCACGAGCTTATTTATTTTGGTTTAGAGCCACAATTCGTTCGTCAGAATCACCGTCACTTGATGGTGTTGCCTGCTCTAAAATCGCCTGTGGGGTGTGCTCTCGAATGAACTCAATAAACTGGATATAGGTTAGCGGTTTACTGAATAAGTAACCTTGTATGAGGTTACAGTTGGCTTTCCTTAAGTACTGATATTGCTCTATAGATTCCACACCTTCTCCAACGACTTGGGTACCACAGGAATGGCCTAAGTTAACCATGGAATCGACCATCCTACGGTCGGCCTTATCTTTGGTTATGTTATCGATAAAGCTCTTATCAATTTTAAGCTCGTCAACGGGATAATGAAGCAATTGGTTGAACGCGGAGTATCCGGTACCAAAGTCATCCAGTGATACCTTTAAGCCCAAGCTTCTTATACTTTCGATGGTCTGGACTGTAAGCTTGGTACTCTTCACATAACTGGTCTCAGTTATCTCGATAATGATGTTACCAGCCGGTACTTGATATCGCTCGAGCACCTTACGAATGTTGTCGGCGAAGTTACGATTGTAAAGCTCCATTGCCGATACATTAATTGATAGAGTGCCTTTGTATTTATAGATCTCTGAAAGTTCTTTATAGCTTTTAATGGCAGTGTTGATTACCCACATGTCGATCTTTGATATTAAGTTGCTCTTCTCTGCTACTGGGATGAACTCGTCCGGTCCTGCGTTAATATTAGTAAGAGTAGGGCAGCGAATGAGACACTCGACACCGTCGACTTCAAGTGTTTTGGCATCAAAAATTGGCATAAAGCGCAACTCGAAGTTGTCGCTTTCACAACACTCCAACAGTCTTTTTTCAATCACATCATGTCGCTCTAGAGTATGCAATAACTCTTCTCCATACACGATGCGGCTTTCTCCATCACTGTGAGCCTTGGCGTTAACCAACATCGCATCAATACATCGGTGCCAAATCTGTTCAAATTTAGGAGTATCGACAGGCAGTACGCCTGTGGCGATAGAGAGCCTAAAACCGTAGTAATCGAGGAAGGTAGTACCGGTGAGCACATTATTGATGTTCTCAATCTCATCGTTGATGGATTGATTAGGGCCTATTTCCAATATGGCAATAAACTGGTTGCCACCAAGCCTTGCTAAAGAATAATCACTCCAACTAAAGCCCAACGTTGATTGCTGGTTTTGTAATGTCTCTCTGAGCGCTTTGGCCAAACTTATCAGGACGTTATCACCGACTTTGGCACCATAAAGGTCATTAATTTTTCGAAAGTCGATGATGTCCCAACAGACTAAATAACAGTTTGGGTTCATCGAACTTTTTAAACGGACATCAAGGTGTCGAATGAATGAGCGTCGGTTGGCAAGCTTGGTCAATTGGTCAAATTCGGCTTCAAACTTTAATTCAGTCAGTGAGTCGATGTAGGCGTTTTTAAGGCCATCAATTTCGCTTTGTCCTGATGAACGTTTGAAATATCGAAGTTTGAGTCCACCAATGGAGATTTCATGCAAAAGATCTTTGAGTGGACGAACCAATTGGTAGCGGACGACCAGGTGTACGATCAACATAATAATGAAAAGGGTCGAAAAGTAGCCAAGAAAGGTTTGTTGAATTATGCGAGTCTTTTCTTGATCGAACTTCTGCTCGCGGATATTAACTTTAGCAAGGAGGTTGCGACTGGCCATTTGAACTTTAATTCTGTCGTTCTCATGTTCAAATGACTCGATGACAAATTGTTTGCTTTCAATGTGTTTTGCGTCGGTTGATGGCTCAATCAATAGCTGCATGTTGTCGTTATCATTGTATGCGTTCAACAAGCTAGATAATTGTTTTAATGGTCCATCGGCAATCAAGATGTATCGGTTCAGGCTGCCGTTTGCGCGTTTGTCTTGTGGAAGTAGATAGGGATCGATAGCAGCCACATAAGCATATCGGAGTTCACCACTTATGGATACATAAGAGAAGCCTTGCTGAGATAACTCGTCTTGATTTACTAATGCCGTATACACATCAAACACACGCTCATAAATGGTATCTGGGATTTTTAGCCCCTCGAAAGGGTCAGCGCGTAACGTAGAAAGTGTTAAGTTGAAGTCGGGATCGATGATGTAAATATTACGCTGCCCAAACTGATTGACGTTACTTTGATTCAACGCTTGAAGGACTCTTTTTTCTAACAAAGATAAAGTGGTGTAATCACTTGGGGTTTGAATATAGCGTAAGAACTGGAGGGAAGAACTGATGTCTTTTGCCAGTAAAGATAACCCCAATTGTTCGTATTCCGCTGCAACCAGAGCAGAATTTACGTCAGATTGTACTTCATCTAAATACATACGCTTAACATGGTTAGAGGCAAAGTTGTATGTGACTAGCCCTGCTATTGTGAAAACGAATATCAGCGTGGGTATGAGTACGAAATAGAGCTTCTTTAATACTGGCATTTACTATCTCAAACTATCAACGATACGGTTACGAATTTGAATGCTGTTGGGTTCTAGCATTTGGTATAGGTAGCTTCGTTCTATTACCTCTTGGCTAGGAAAAAGCTCAGGATCATTTTGGTACTCTTGAGAGGTTAGTGCTTTTGCCTTGGAATTAGGCGTAGCAAACCCCGAATCCATTGCATTTTTTGCTGCAATATCAGGTTGTGATAAAAAGGATAGAATGGTGGTTGCTTGCTGAGATAACTCCCCGTTGTTGATTGCGGCAATACACTCTAACCATATCGTTGTGCCTTCTTCTGGAACAATGTAAGCCCAATCCGGATTAGGATCTACATCGTTTAATACATAGCTATCACCCGCGTAACCGTAGGCAATATCAATGTTGGCTAGTTTTTCGGGATGATGGATGTAATCAACAACATATTCATTGCTTTCGAGGTGAGGCTTCTGTTCCTGCAGTGTTTTATAAGCAATTCTCAGTTCTTGTTCATTGTTGGTAAAAGGATTGAATTGATTGACCAGTAAAGCTGTGCTGACCAAATCAGTTGGTTCATAATACATACTGATTCGGCCACTATTTTTTATATCGGGCACGAGTATGTCATTCCAAGAGCTCGGTGTTTCTATTTTGTCGCTTCGGTAAAGAATACCAGAGGTACCCCAAGCGTAAGGGATGCCATACTCGCCGCACCCATCGACCCATCTCGAGTCAAAGTTACTTGCGAGGGATTCTTGTAAATCACTCAGGTCGTGAAACAGGCCCTGCTTGGCTAATGCTTTTAGCTTCATACTTTCTATAACAACCAGTTCAAATGCGCTACGACGTTCGCTCAATAACACTTCGTCTCGAATGGATTCATCAGAAAAGTATTGCTGCTTCAAAGTAATACCGTATGCGTCGCTCAGTGTGGTAATGACACTTTCAGATAAGAATTCATCCCAGTTATAAAGGTAAATATCATGCTGCTGGCTAAAAGCAAAACCAGAAAAAAAGGATGATGATGCGAGAATTGAAACGTAATAAGCCTTCACTGACGGATTCCTTTCGCACGGTGTTTAATAAAATCGTAGCCCAAAATTTGCAACATGTTTCAAATTTACGCCTCTTATTTTAGTACAACCTAATGCATTGCATGTGAGTCCTTAAGTTTGAAACTGAACGTTACAAGCGAAAAAAGGCATGGTCTCATACATATCTATTTAAAATTAATGGCTTAGAAAATAACTGTCATAGTGTTGTAATTAAAATGTCACAGTATGTGGGCGTATTCATCACATTTTGCTTAGGGCTAGCGTTAAGAAAGGTGGGAGAGCGACTTTGTTCTCATGCTTCGTGTTCTTTTTTCTGTGAAAGGAGCTAGATTATTCTTTGTTTATCATTTTGTTACTTCTTGAATAAGTATCGACAAAGTTATCGTTAATTACTTGTAGCACAGAGTGATTGTGCTTATTGTTGTCTGCAATATCTGTTCATTGTTTAAGTTATGTCGGCATCAGGAGTCATTGTGGGTTTAGAGATATATCAAGTGGATTCGTTTACAAATCAAGCATTTAAAGGGAGCCCTGCCGGTGTTTGTATCTCCCAAGAGCCTTTGGATGAGTCGTTAATGTTTTCAATCGCTGAAGAGATGGCGGTATCCGAAACGGCTTTTCTTTCGCTTAATAGCATGACGCTTAAATGGTTCACTCCCGAAGTCGAGGTGAAGCTGTGTGGGCACGGCACCTTAGCGACTGTCCATGTAATGAAAGAACAAGGCTTGGTAAAAACAGGTGACATGGTAGCGTTTAACACCTTATCTGGAGAGTTATCTGCCACCGTTGGTGAATCGTCAATTGAGCTTGATTTCCCTAGTACCCAATTATCTTCGAACCAGCTATCTTCGAATCAGCTATCTTCGAATTCTGAACTCAACCTCGCATTGTTAGAGCACCTTGGGCTATCACTGGATCAAGTGGTTTCGTTTAGAGAGTTTGATTCTAAACAGCTGATTGAAGTAACTGACGAAAACGTGTTGTTGGCTCTTGCACCCAACTTTGATGCCTTGAAAGGTATGAAGGGGCGAGGTGTTGTCGTGACGGCATTGTCGTCGAATTCTGAACTTGACTTTGTTTCTCGTTACTTTGCACCTTGGGTGGGCGTCAATGAGGATCCGGTTACTGGCTCGGCGCATTGCGCACTCACGCTGCATTGGGCAGATAAGTTAAATAAATGCAGTTTCAGTGCCTATCAGGCATCACGTCGTGGCGGGTACATGTCGACCGAATTATTGGATAATGGGCGCATAAAGCTGATTGGCTCTGCTACAACTGTGATCAGTGGTGTGTTAAAAGTTTAAGGCGTTATTGGCTGTATCTGTTTGAGCTCATCAAGCGAGTTCGTTCGATTATTGATGATTGAATTAAACGGCTAGGGCGTAAGTTATTATTGAAGGAATCACTGTGTCAGCGTTTTATCTATCTCAAGTCTTAGTCGCCATTGCTATTTGCTTCGATCTTCTGTCATTCCAGTTCAAAGAAAGGAAGAAAATCGTCACGTGTTTGTTCTTTGCAGGCGTGCTTATTTCAAGCCACTTTATTTTATTAGAGCAGTGGACGGCGGCAAGCTTAATGACGATTGCCACGATTCGTTATTTGACGAGTGTGTTCTCTACTTCGTCCAAGTTTAAGTATTTGTTCTGTTCGATGTCTGTAGTTGCGACAGCAGTCACGTACTCTGGGCTGACCAGCATATTGAGTTGTTTTGCCTCTGTGTTTCAAACCTTTGCTGCGTTTAATAAGGATGACCGTCGATTAAGAGAGCTAATGATCATCGGAACTAGCTTTTGGTTGGTCCATAACTACCTGGTTGGCTCTCCAACGGCGGTGCTGATGGAAGCGCTGTTTATTTGCAGTAACTTGGTCGGCTATTACCGTTTTTACTTCAAAAAGAATGCCATCGCTTAGAGTTTTAGTCTTGATGGCTAAACCCAAAACACTAAAGACATGAGAGGAGTATGTCGTGGTTAGAATTAGAAATTACCAACCTAGTGATAGCAAAGCGCTATGGGAGATCTATTTTCATACCGTCCGTAATATTAACGTTCGCGATTACTCTCAAGAACAAGTAGAGGCTTGGGCGCCAAGTGACTTTGCTTCGGAACTGTGGGAAAAATGTCTTCGTCGTATACAGCCCTTTGTGGCCGAATTAGACGGGCGCGTTGTTGGGTATACTGACCTTCAACCAAGTGGGTTAATTGACCATTTTTTCTGTCATCACGAATATCAAGGTAAAGGCGTAGGAAGAGCTTTGATGGAGCACGTATTTTCAGTCGGCAGAGTGCGTGGTGTTTCTCGATACTTCTCAGAGGTGAGTATTACCGCCAGACCTTTCTATGAGCATCTTGGCTTCAAGATTGTGAACGAACAAGAAGTCGATATGCGAGGCGTAAAACTGACGAATTACGTGATGGAGAAAGTGACCTAGTAGCCTGAGCTAACCATCAATAGCGTCGGCGATTTCGAGTTACGTGCATCTTTATTGGTCTAATCTAAACTAATAAGACTACATGGAGTGTGGCTCATGAATATTGTACTTAGTAATAAAATCCTCGTTTTAATTTCCTCTCTCTCATTGGCGGCAGGGATATTGGCTTTGAAGTTCGGCTTCGAAGGGTTATTCCCGATCTTTGTCGTCGTTATTTCTTTCTTTTCTGTCGTTATCAATCTGTATTTACTGTGTATCAGTCGAGAAGGCAAAGATGTCTCCGATTCCTATCAATAAGCTAATACAGCTCGTCCCGAAGCATTAACCAAAGGGTTTGAAAAACATAAGAAATAATCGACATGAATGACCGGATTTTATTTCTTATGATTCTCAAATTTGCGACATTTGTTGGTGGCTTTTTTTACCATGTTCTTAAGAATTTTTCCAGGTTGCATATAGTATGCAGGCTGATTTAGTTTAATTGAGGAATCCAAGTGGGAATAGAAGCTTTGGCGTTTGTAATGGACGCTTTAATCACGGCATGTTGTATGTACGTTGCCTCGAAAATGTCTTTTGTTGTTGCCGATTTTAAATCCCTTCTGACCATCGCTGTTATCGTTGCTTTAGTGTCGTTGATTCCAACTGTAGGGTGGGTTTTAGGGTTGATCCTTTTCGTATTCCTTCTCGGGAAGGCAACGCACGCGAGTATTGGTGACTGTATTTGGGTAGTGGTGTTTACCAAGGTCGTGTCGATGGCGGCTTTTTTGATATTCGGACGTTTGTTTGTCTAGTTGTACATGCAAAAGAAAGTTCGCCTTCTTTGATGACGAAACTCAGTTAGCTCTAAACACGAAAAGGGTGTGAACCAGTCACACCCTTTAAAGAATTTTTGAAGGCTTATTACTCACTTTAACCATTGATTATTTTGGTAATAGTACCGCATCAATCACATGGATGACGCCGTTGCTTGCTTCAACGTCTGGCATCACGACTTTGGCTTTGTTAATCATCACACTGCCATGATCAATCCCTACCATTACAGCTTCACCTTGGACTGTGACTGCACTGTTCAGTTTCATTACTTCAGCCGCCATAATTTTCCCAGGTACGACATGATAAGTCAGCACTGCGACTAACTTGTCTTTATTCTCTGGTTTCAACAGCATATCGACCGTTCCCTTTGGCAATGCAGCAAATGCCTCATCGGTTGGGGCGAATACGGTAAATGGTCCGTCGCCTTTCAATGTATCCACTAAGCCTGCTGCTTTTACCGCCGCGACTAAGGTTGTGAACGAGCCATTTTCTGCAGCCACATCAACGATGTCTTTCTTCATACCATGATGATCCGCATGAGCAAAAGCTGTGAAAAGAAGCGATGCAAATAGTACTGACAGAGTCTTGCTTAAATAATTAAACATATTGTAGTCCTTTGAGTTTGTCCGTGATTTCCGAGAGGTATTACGAAAGCTTTAAAGCGATAGATCAATTTATTGCACCCTCGTAACGCTTATTTCAACAACCAGAGTCATCAGATGGATAAAAAGTCCATGTTAAATGCTTGTTGTAATTCCATTTTGGTACTTATAGTTACTGGGTGGTTATTCAAATAGCGGATGTGAATATGAGATTTGTTTTACCAGTTGTGTTTTCGGCAGTTGCTTCAATGCCTGCTTATAGTGGCCTTGCCCCAAGTGAAGGTTTCAACGGTAACTTCAGTGTTTTGGTCGGTTCCTATTCAGACAGTAGTAACCTGAGTACCGAGCAAGACTCGAATTAAACAAGCAATAACATGGAAGGAGACAGCGAAAACCAAGGGTTACTTGGCTTTCTCGGAATCGTTCAATACACCTTTGGTGAATCTCTAACTCACCAAGTGTATGCCGGTACTACCCGAGAGGATATCGCGACAGGTACCATTGCGTTTGAGATCGGTTACCGACATCAACTGTCTGGTGGCACTATATTAGATGTCTCTGTGTTGCCGACACTTATCTCTGGTAAGGCTTGGTCGGATCCTTACGCCGTTGGTGTCAATCGCAACGAAACCGATGTGAAAGGTAATGTAGGACGACTACGATTGAGCAACATTGGTGGAACTGCCTTCCAAACGGATTTCGCGATTGGCGAATCTGATGTTGATGACGAGTTATCAGGCACTCAATCCTTATCGGCACAAGACGCAGCGTTGTTAGATAGAGAAACAACCTATTTGTATGCCAAAGCAGGTTATCGCTTTATATTGCCAAACCAAGCAGGTATTTTCGTACCTTCTATGGTGTATTTCAGTTCAAATGCAGAAGGCGGCGCACTGATCTTTGACACCTACGGTATCGAATTAAATTACGCGAAGAGAATTGGTCGTCATGGTTTTGTTATCACATTAGATGCTAATGACCGACAGTATGATGAAGCGAATCCGATTTATGGAAAAGCTCGTGAAGAGAACGAATACGGCGGCTTCTTAGCGTATGAATTTGTCGGATTGATGGGTTATGAAGATTGGGCGTTTATCAGCTTACTTGGTCTAAGAACGATTGATTCCAATATCGACTTCTATAATTCTGAACAGGTACTTGCGAGCGTCGGTGTCGACTATAAGTTCTAAGGGTTAGCTATTCCGAAGCGTTGTATAACGCTAAGATTTCGTTGAGTTTATTATCTGTTTAATTATTTCGAGCACTTATAATCTTTAAGGTTGTAGGTGCTCGTTGCTATCCGTAGTATGAAAGTCGTTCAGTTAAAAAGATCAGATAGTAAGGAAGCGCTTTGGAAGTACAAATTAGACACCTAGAACTCACAGACAACCAAGATATTTTTGATATTTATCGTCATCCATCAGTATCAGAAAACACCTCACAAAAGCCTTTCCTCAGCTCTGATCAAGTGGAGCGACTGTTTGGTCACTCAGACCATTTCACTTTAGTCGCTGAAGTGTCAGGTAAAGTCGTTGGGCACATTACTTTATTTATGACGACCAAGGTTCGAGATAGACACTCTGCTGGCCTCGGGATTGCGATTCACCCAGACAACCACGGTCAAGGGGTAGGTAAGGCGTTAATGCAAGAAGCGATCAATCAGGCCGATAACTGGCTTAACCTCGTTAGGCTTGAGTTAGAGGTTCATGCAGATAATCACGGTGCGATTGCTTTATATGAAGGCGTCGGTTTTCAATTAGAAGGCACCAAAAGGCTGAGCACATTCAAAGGCGGCAAATACATTGATATGCTGCTGATGTCGAGAATCAGACCTGACTACCTTTGATCGCTAGCTAAATCGGTTTTTGCTATATTACTGAGTAATTGGTTAGTGAAATTCATAGTGAATTGTGTATAGTGGCAACCGTTTGCTTCGTATAACCCCAATGATATGGTTTGGGGGTCTCTACCAGCTCCCGAAAAGTGCTGATTACGAAGGGTTTAGATCACAATTGTGTTCTTACTCTTTGTAATGGCGTTCAAAAACATCCTGTCTATTATTTAGAGTAAGTGCACACCTAAAATCCATAGTAGGTTAAATATGAAAGCATTTATTCAAGGTCTTCCAAAAGTAGAACTGCATTTACACATTGAAGGCTCTCTCGAACCTGAGTTGCTTTTTCAACTTGCTCAACGCAACGGTATTGAACTGCCTTACTCATCTCCTGAGCAGTTAAGGCGCGCATACGAATTTGATGACTTGCAGTCGTTTCTCGATATTTATTATCAAGGTGCTGATGCGCTGCGTACCGAACAAGACTTCTATGACCTAACATGGGCTTACTTAGAGCGCTGTAAAGCCGATAACGTTATTCATACCGAAATCTTCTTTGATCCTCAGACACATACTGATCGTGGTATTGCATTCGACACGGTGATTAACGGTATTCACCATGCGCTTGAACAGGGTCAAAAAGAGCTTGGTATTACCTCTCAAATTATTGCCTGCTTCTTGCGTCACCTGTCTGAAGAGAGCGCCATTAAAACGTTCGCCGATGTGCTAAAACACAAAGACAAAATCATCGGTGTTGGATTAGATTCTTCAGAGCTAGGACACCCACCAGAGAAGTTTAAACGCGTATTCCAACAGGCTAAACAAGCGGGATTTTTGACTGTGGCTCATGCTGGTGAAGAAGGGCCAGCTCAAAACATCGTGGATGCGATTGAGATGCTGAGTGTGAGTCGTGTTGATCATGGTGTGCAGTGCATGACCGATGATGCTTTGATCGCCGAATTGATTGAGACCAAAATGCCGCTGACCGTGTGTCCATTATCTAACATCAAATTACGCGTATTTGATGTAATGGAAGACCACAACATTGTCGAACTGTTGAGAAAGGGCGTCGCTGTGACCATTAACTCTGATGATCCGGCTTACTTTGGTGGCTACATGTCGGATAACTTCAACGCAGTGAGCCAAGCTCATGAGATGACGCAGCAAGAGTTGGTGCAGTTTACTTTGAATGCCATCGAAGCGAGCTTTATTGAAGAGTCATTGAAGCAGCAATATCGAGATGCCGTTCAAGCGTATCTCATAAAAGCAGCTGAACTGTAGTTTGTTAGCTTTAATAGATGAGGTTTGCTAGTGCGTAGTTTATTAACAGATAGTTTATTAACAGGTAGCCTATTAACGGATAGCTTATTAATAGGTAGCTTGTAGCCTACGATATTTGCAATTCATCCCTCGCAAAAAATATAAACGACCAACCATTGCTGGTCGTTTTTCGTTTGAACAAGTGATAAATCGGATCTACTTGTTCACGTATTCTTTGAATTTCTGCTTGGTTTCAGCGTCAGCTTTCTCGTACCAGAAATAAAGCATTTCTTCTGCAGTATTCGATGCGTTAGCGTCGATTTTTGCTGGTAGCGTTACTGGTTGAACAACGGCCGCTGTAGCGCCTGCTGCTGTACCCATTGCTATAGCTGCAATGCCACCTTTCTTGTTGTACTCTTTCGCTTCTTGATGGTATTTACGACCAATCTGCATACCATCTTTCACTAGCTTGTCTTGCTTAACGCTGATTGAGTTTTGGTCTTCATCAACCAATTTCCAATCAAGGTTCTCAAAACCTTTCTTCGCTTCAGCGGTATTGCGGTATTTCGGCATATCGAACGTCAATGCGGCGTCCGTTGCGTTAAAAGTAGCAATGATCGCGTCGCTATCAACGAATTCGCGGTCGTTACCTTTATCAAAAGCCAGTTGATATTGGAATACGATCTGGTTCTGACCGTCTGGAACGGTTAGCGTTTTATGAGAAGAGAAAAGACTACCGTCAAGATCTGGCTTAGCTTCATTAACCGCTAAGACATCTACGTTAGAAGGAACTTCAATGGTTACGTCAGCTAACACGTGTGGTGCTGCGATAATTGTGGAAAGCAGCGCAATGGAGTGTAATGTTTTCATAGTCATACAGTTATTTAGGTGAGTTGTTCTACACTCGCATGCATAAAACAGTATTTCAAGTTACCTTGTCTCGATTTGGTAAAATTCACCGAAACTTAACGTAAGGCCAAATTTTGAAAGCGTAATTGGTGCTTATTCACGTAAACGATAAGGTTGTATGCGTTGTAACGAGCCTAGTTAATTCGATGCCTCACTTCTTGTCGTTTTAGATTGCTGGTGGTATTAGTGTTGAAGAGTTTAAGATGAATAGACAGAGGTTTGGATGAATTGACAGTCGTTTGGGGCTGACAGGGTAGGCTAGATAGTGAAGAGTTTAGGTGGAATCGGTAGGTTGAAGATACAGAAAAGCCGCGGTTACTGTATTCAGTCACCACGGCTTCGGTATTACATGTCTAGTCTAGAGGGGCTTATTTAGCTTGCGCTGCTGCCGCTTCTAGTCGCTGAAGTCTACCTTGCAGCATTAGAACATTCTGGTTGAAATTACCAGGGTTCAATACTTGGCTTTGCTGCATTGGGTAGCCAGGAATCGTTGACAAGAAAGATTGAACTTCATTGCCTACAGGTACAAATAGCCACATGTTGTCTGCCATCCAACGCATGTACATACCAGATTCGTGTGGTGCTTTTTCGAATGGGTCTGCGCGAAGGTGAACAATTGAAGGCCAGTTTGTTTGGAAGCGAACACCATCAGAAATGTTACCTTCCATGTGGGCAAACTGAACTTTAAAGTCGCCAGTACGAACTGCGTCTAGCTCAGCATTTGCAGAGAAGTACATCAGAGAGTCACGCGGGCCTTGCTCTTCTTTACCTTGGAAGAAAGGTAGGAAGTTGTGGCCATCTAAGTGAACACGCCAATTTTTACCATTATAACGAGCGCCTTTGTCAGAAGCCAGTTTATCAACCACTTTATCATCACCAGCGGCAGCAAGAAGTGTTGGGATCCAGTCTTTGTGGCTCATCATGTCATTGATTTTGGTACCCGGTTCAATAGTGCCCGGCCATCTAACAAGCTGTGGTACACGGAAGCCACCTTCCCAAGTTGTGCCCTTTTCGCCATGGAAGAAAGTCGCACCGCCATCAGGCCATGTTCCCGTCTCAGCGCCATTATCGGTCGAGTAGATAACGATGGTGTTGTCAGCGATTTTAAGCTCATCAAGTTTATCTAATAGAACACCAACATGGTCGTCATGTTCCATCATGCCGTCCGCATAGATACTCACACCAGAAACACCTTGGTATTTCTCTTGTAGACGAGTCCAAACGTGCATACGGGTGGTGTTGTGCCAAATGAAGAAAGGCTTGTCAGCTTTCACCGCTTTTTCCATGAACGCTAGAGATTCTTCTAGGAACTCTTCATCAGCGTGCTCCATACGCTTACGCGTCATAGGGCCCGTATCTTCAATCTTTCCATCAGCAGTCGATTTGATTACACCACGAGGCGCGTATTTAGCGCGGAACTCAGGGTCTTTAGGGTAGTAGTATGTTTCAGGCTCTTCTTCAGCATTTAGGTGGTAAAGGTTACCGAAAAATTCGTCAAAACCGTGTGCTGTTGGGAGGTGCTTATCTTGGTCACCCATGTGGTTCTTACCGAACTGAGCAGTCATGTAGCCCTGTTCTTTAAGAAGGTCAGCGATAGTTGGAGCCCAATCTGGGATGCCGTGATCAGAGCCTGGCATGCCGATAGTTAATAGACCCGTACGGAAAGGTTCTTGACCCGTTAGGAATGCAGCACGACCAGCAGTACACGATTGCTGACCGTAGTGGTCAGTAAATAGTGCGCCTTCGTTAGCAATACGGTCGATGTTAGGTGTTTCATAACCCATCATACCGTTGTTGTATGCACTGATGTTGAATACACCAATGTCATCACCCCAGATAGCAAGAATGTTTGGTTTTTCTGCTGCTGTTGCCGCTGAAGAAGCTGCTAATAAGCCAACACCTAATGCTAGTTTATTAATTTTAGTACCCATAAGGACTCCGATTCACTTTAAAGATTAATGCGTTAGAGCAACACATCGTTGGGCAAACCTTAATCTCTAAAATCGGTCGTGTCTTTTTATAGTGGTTATAACTAATTGTTATGGGGTTATTGTAACCTTTTGATTTTTAGGGTTTTGGTCTGTTTTGCTCTATTTACCCTCTAACGTCATGTGTGATCCTTATCATGTTTATATACGTAATTTCTATCGTGCAGTTGTGCGTGTCGCCGTTCAGAAAATGACAAATAGATTAATAGTTTAGCTAATCTCGCGATCGTTCAAAAAATGGACTATACGTTGTAGGGCAGGATGCAAATAACTAACGAAGAGGTTTCTATGATAGCGAAATATGGCGTCAAACGTCGATTAGCAATTTTGGGTACTGCGATGATGGCGGCTTCCACCACCACATTCGCGGCAGAAAAACCGAATATTCTCGTCATTTGGGGTGACGACATTGGTCAATCTAATGTCAGTGCGTACACCTTTGGCTTAATGGGGTATCAAACTCCGAACATTGATAGCATCGCCAAAGAAGGCATGATGTTTACAGATTACTACGCAGAGCAATCTTGTACCGCAGGTCGCTCTACGTTCATTACAGGTCAAAGTGTACTGAGAACAGGCTTAAGTAAAGTAGGCTTGCCGGGTGCCGATATTGGTCTTCAAGCAGAAGATGCAACCATTGCTGAACTGCTTAAACCTATGGGTTACATGACAGGTCAATTTGGTAAAAACCACCTTGGCGATAAAGATGAATTCCTTCCAACAGCGCATGGGTTTGACGAATTTTTTGGCAACCTTTATCACCTAAATGCTGAAGAAGAACCAGAAAATGAAGATTACCCAACCGACCCTGAGTTTCGTAAGAAATTTGGTCCGCGTGGTGTTATCAAATCATTTGCTGACGGCAAGATTGAAGATACGGGTCCATTAACACGTAAGCGTATGGAAACGGTCGATGAAGAAACGCTCGATGCCGCACTTGATTTCATGGATCGCGCTGTAAAAGCCGACAAACCATTCTTCGTTTGGTGGAACGCAACACGTATGCATTTCAGAACGCACGTGAAAGCGGACAGTAAGGGTGTGACAGGCGTTGGTAACTACGCTGATGGTATGGTGGAGCACGATCGCCACGTTGGACAATTACTGAAACAAGTCGACGAATTGGGTATCAAAGACAACACGATTGTTTTCTACTCAACGGATAATGGTCCACACATGAACTCTTGGCCTGATGCGGGTACAACACCGTTCCGTGGTGAGAAAAACACCAACTGGGAAGGTGCATACCGTGTACCAGCAATGGTTCGTTGGCCAGGTAAGATTGAACCAGGCAGTGTTTCTAACGAAATTATGCACCACATGGACTGGATGCCAACCTTCGTTGCAGCCGCTGGTGATGATCAAATCAAAGAGAAACTGCTAAAAGGTCATACGGCGGGTGACAAAACGTTTAAGGTTCACCTAGATGGTTATAACTTCCTTCCTTACCTAACAGGCGAAGAAGACAAGGGGCGTCGTCATGAGGTCTTCTACTTTACCGACGATGGTGATTTAGCGGCGCTTCGTTACAACCAATGGAAAGCGGTGTTCATGGAGCAGCGTGCAACGGGTACCATGCAGATTTGGTCAGAACCGTTCGTGACGTTACGTGTTCCTAAGCTGTTTAACCTGCGTATGGACCCATACGAAAATGCAGATATTACGTCGAACACATACTACGATTGGTTGTTAGAGCACGCTTATATGTTTGTTCCTGCTCAAGCGTATGTTGGCAAATTCTTAGAAACATTTGCTGAATACCCACCACGCCAAAAAGCAGCAAGCTTTAGCTTGGATCAGGTTATGGAAAAACTTCAAGAGAACCATAACAAGTAAGCTTTGGTTTATTGAAACTGATAGTTTAATGAAACTGGTAATACGAAAGAGCTCTTCGGAGCTCTTTTTTTATGCGCATATCGATGAGTAAGCACCAGTCGTGAATATGAGTCACAACAATCAAGCTCACTGCCACTAAATAATTGTAAATTAGTTGTTTTTGCGTCTACCTTATTAAGCATGAGGATGTATAAAAACAAGGAATGTTATGTCTGCATGGTTGTGCTTGCTAGTGAACGGATTGAAATACCAGCGAGTTGCAGTATTATCCGCAATGTTGTCTTTACCTATGTTGTCGATGCTTAGTTTCAATACGCATGCTAATGAACAAGCTTTATCCGTTGGATCGGAAACTTCGCATGCGAGCTCTCAAGCGACGTATATTGGTTCTGAAGCTTGTATCGACTGTCACAGCGCAGAAGTGGAAGCGTGGCAAGGTTCTCATCATGATATGGCGATGAAGCACGCCGACGATGAATCTGTGTTGGGCAACTTCGACGATCAAACAGTGACTCATAAAGGAAAGCCCAACCGTTTTTTTCGCAAAGGTGATGAGTTTTGGGTCAATATCGAAGGGCCAGACGGCCAATTCAAAGACTACAAAATCAGCTATACCTTCGCCTTTGAACCTCTACAACAGTACATGGTTGAGTTTGAAGACGGGCGCGTACAGTTGATTCCTTTCGCTTGGGATTCTCGCAGTGAGGGCGAAGGCGGCCAACGCTGGTTTCACCTCTATCCGGATACCACCAATACCGATGAGTTTTACTGGACCAACAGTGGCCAGAACTGGAACTTCATGTGTGCAGACTGCCACTCAACGAACCTAGAAAAGAACTACGACAGCGCAAGTAATACCTACAACACCACTTGGTCTGAGATTAATGTCGGTTGTGAGGCGTGTCATGGCCCTGCGAGTGAGCACGTTGAGCAAGCCCAGCAAACAAATAATCAGCAAGCCGCAGCCAAAGGTGGAAAAGATGTCCATGTCTCGGCGCATTACGGCTTTGACCGTGACTTGTCTAAATCGGTGAAAGAGTGGATCTATCAAGAGGGTAACTCAACCCTGCAACCAAAAGACATCATTCATACCAATCAAGTTCAGACTTGTGCTCAGTGCCACAGCCGACGCACACAGTTGAATGAAACAGGCGACCACGTTAATGGATCATTCTTTGATAAATATCGTCTGAGTCTGATTACCCCTGAGCTTTACCATAACGATGGTCAAATCTACGATGAAGATTACGTTTACGGATCTTTCTTACAATCAGTGATGGCAGAGAAAGGCGTCACTTGTACTAACTGTCACGATCCCCATACTGCAGAACTGAAAATTGCCGAAGAAGCCGTGTGTAGCCAGTGTCACATTGCCTCTGAATACACACCTGAAAAACACACATTTCATGAAGCAAATACTGAAGCTTCACAATGTACCACCTGCCACATGCCAGAAACGACGTACATGGAAGTCGATCCAAGGCGTGACCATAGCTGGCATATCCCACGTCCTGATATTAGCCAACATATTCAAACACCGAACGTGTGTACTAGCTGTCATGAAGACCAAACTGATCAATGGGCCGATCAACAAATCGGTAAATGGTTCCCAGATTCTAAGTATCGTAACCAACAACACTTTGCCGTTGCCTTTTATGCGGATTCAATAGGGCACAGAGGTGCAGAGGATGCGTTGGCATATTCGGCTCAGGATTCAAGTTTAAGCAATATCATTCGCGCTTCAAGCTTAGAGCGCTTGGGTGGTAATACGGGTAAGAATACGCTTATCTCATTGGCGAGAGCGGTGAAGCACGATGATGAAATGATCCGATTGGGTGTTGTGCAAGGCTCGTCTGGCTTTCCGTTTACTGATCGCTGGCAGATCCTAGAGCCATTATTGAAGGACACTGTATTGTCGATTCGTTCAGAAACTGCAGGTGCGCTAGTACGTTACTGGGGAGAAATGAACCCGCTGCAGAAAGACCAAATCAAGCCGGCACTGGAAGAGTACATAGAGATACAACAATTCAATGCAGACAGAGGGTTTGGCCGCACCAATTTAGGTAACGTTTACCGAGATTTAGGTCAGCACGCCAAAGCGATTGAGTTTTATCAAGGCGCGATCGAGATTGAACCTTACTTCGAGAACAGCTACGCCAACTTGGCTGATTTATATCGTGCACAGGGCGACGAGCCAAAAGCGTTAGCGACATTGAAACAAGGCATTCAAGCACAACCTAAATCGAGTGTGTTGCCATACAGCGCAGGGTTATCAATGCTGCGAGTTAAAGATTACAAACAAGCAACCAACTACCTAAAACAAGCGGCAGAAACCGCACAAACCGACCCGCAATATTGGTATGTGTACGGCTTGGCTTTAGAGAAGTCGGATGTACTTGCGGCAAGTAAGTCATTGCACAAGGCGTACCAATTCAGCCGTAATCCACAACACTTGTATGCGCAGTGTGAAATCTTAGCGCGAAATTACCAACAACCCGGTGTACCTAAAGCGTTTGAACAATGTGTTTCATCATTGAGCAAAGTAGCGCCACCGGAGGCAATAGCGCAATTAAAAGCCTCTATAAATTGATAGGTGTAGCGTGAGCAAATTCAAGTTGATTCTTGATTTGCTCTCGTAATTGCTGGTGGGCTGGATTTTTCTCATCTCGCTTATGATAAACAAACTTATACGGGATACGATCAACAGCAACAGGGCACTCAAGAACTTGTAACTTGAGTGTCTTACTCCACTTCATCGCAAACGAGCGAGCCACCACCCCTAAACAATCCCTTTGCGCTACATACATTGCCATTCCAGCAAGAGAAGAGGTAACGAGCTCTACATGCCGTTCTTGTAATGGTTCTTTTGCCAGTTGCTCGAAACCTGTGGTGTTATTCCATTTACCTGAAAAAATACAGTGACTCTCTTTGTAAAACTCATCTTTATTTAACGAACCTTGGATTCTAGGGTGGTCTTGGCGACAAATGATCATAGCAGGTTCGTCGTATGCATCTTCGATAACAAATGATGAATCTTTAGTAATGATGGTATCAATAATCAGGTCCATTTTTTGTTGGCGAATTTGCTCAAAAAGTACATATTTTTCTGGTGGTGATTCATGAAATGTCACGTTGCTTATGGGACTCAAGCTATGAAGCAAAGTCTCTGAACAGCCGACCTGAAAGGAGGTACGTTCACTGATTGCGTTATCGACAATGCTTACGGCTTGGCGAAATTGAGGTATTAACTGGTACGCCGTTGAAGTTGGCTGTATTCCGCGTCCTTTTTTAATGAATAGCTGTTTTCCTACCACTTGTTCTAACCGTTTTATCGAGGCGCTGACAGCGGGTTGCGTCAGACCTAAATAATTGGCTGCTTTGGTGTAAGAGTGGTATTCCGCGACGACTAAAAATGTCTGAATTAGATTTAGATCCATTCATCAACTCATAAACTAGATTTATACTTCAATGTATTTTAACTCTATTTATCCGTTTTTTAGCAAAGTTTATCGTAATTGAGTCTTGGTATTTTGATCCAAACCGAACTTTAGCCCTACGTTTTTATGGAGCCTATAATGCAAAAAAACGATAAAAAAACTCGCAAGAAACTTATTCTAAACGCCTGTACGCTCACACTTGGTGCAGCTTCAGTCACGGCCTATTCTGCAGAACAGCCCAATATCCTCGTCATATTTGGTGATGATGTAGGTTATTGGAATTTAAGTACATACAACGGTGGAATGTTGGCTTACAGCACTCCGAATATCGATAGCATCGCAAAAGACGGAGCTAAATTTACCAATTTCTATGCACAGCAAAGCTCTACGGCTGGGCGTTCTGCATTCATTACTGGCCAAATGCCGAAACGAACAGGCCTTACTAAAGTTGGGTTACCGGGGGCCAAAGAAGGGATTTCAGAGAAAGATCCTACTATTGCGACGTTATTGCGAGACCTAGGTTATGCAACAGGCCAGTTTGGCAAAAACCACCTAGGCGACCGAGATGCTCACTTGCCAACGAAACATGGTTTTGAAGAGTTCTTTGGTAACCTCTATCACTTGAATGCAGAGGAAGAGCCGGAGAATGATGATTATCCTCAAGACCCCGAATTCAAGAAGAAGTTTGGGCCTCGCGGCGTAATTCATTCTTATGCAGACGGCAAGGTAGAAGATACTGGGCCTTTGACACGTAAGCGCATGGAAACCATAGACGATGAATTTTTAGAAGCAGCAGAGCAGTTTATCGAGAAGCAAGTTAAAGCTGATAAACCGTTCTTCACTTGGTTTAATACCACTCGTATGCACAACTTTACTCACGTTCCTGAAGAGTACAAAGGTAAAACTGGTGCGGGCTTTTATGCTGATGGAGTGAAGCAGCACGATGACCAAATTGGTCATCTGTTGGATAAAGTCAAAGAGCTTGGAGTCGACGACAATACGATTGTTGTTTACACCACCGATAACGGGCCGATGATTAACCTATGGCCAGATGCTGGTATGACTCCATTCCGAAGTGAGAAAAATACGGGTTGGGAAGGCGGATTCCGTGTTCCTGCATTGATAAAGTGGCCAGAACAGATCGAAAAAGGCAGTACATTTAACGGCATCGTTTCTCTAGAAGATTTCCTACCAACGTTAGTTGCTGCTGCGGGCAACAGCAATGTGAAAGAAGAGTTGCTTGAAGGTAAGAAAGTCGGAGATATGACCTACAACGTTCACCTTGATGGGTATAACCAACTCCCTTATCTAACTGGAAAAACAGATGAGTCTGCACGCAACGAATTTGTCTATTGGAGCGACGACGGTGATTTACTCGCACTTCGTTATGGTAAGTACAAATATCACTTCGCTATTCAAGAAAATGAAACTGGATTAGATATTTGGAAAAAACCGTTCACTAAGCTTCGTGTTCCTCAATTTTACGACCTGAGCATTGACCCATTTGAACGTGGTGACACGGGAATGGGCTACGACCGCTGGATGTACGAACGTAGTTTCTTGGTCATGCCTGCGGTAGAAAAAGTGAAGCAGGTTATGGACACATTTGAAGATTACCCGCCGCGAATGGCTCCAGGTTCGTTCGTCCCTAAATAATTCACTTATTAACAGCGCCTTAATTCGTTCAAATAAGGTTATTAGGGCGCTGGTTCTTTATCTGCTTTCGAGATAGTTCTCTATGAAAAAACAAACCCACATCCACACGACTCAAATGGATCTGACGCCATTAAAGACCGCATTCGCAACCGACGGCAATAACCATGTCGATAGACGCTTTCATGTTATGGCCAAACCGGGTGGTGCAAAGTGCAATATAGATTGCCAATACTGTTTCTATTTGCATAAAGATGAATTGCTCAACCAGAGTAAACAGCCACAGATGGATGATGCGACACTTGAGGCATTTATAAAGAGTTATATCGAAAGCCACGATGGCGAAGAAGTGGTGTTTTCATGGCAAGGCGGAGAACCAACGTTATTGGGCTTGGGTTACTTTAAAAAGATCGTTGAACTCCAAAGAAAGTACGCGAAAACGGGAATGAGGATCGAAAACGATTTACAAACCAATGGACTATTGTTGAATAAAGATTGGTGTGAGTTTTTGGTCGAACATAGCTTTCTAGTGGGTCTTTCGATTGATGGCCCCGAATTTATTCATGATAAATACCGCAAGACACGAAGTGGAAAACCGACATTTAAACGTGTCATACAAGCCGTTAATCTGATGAAAGAATATAAGGTGCCTTTTAACGCGCTAGTCACCGTGAACCGTTTTAACTCGCAATATCCATTAGAAGTATATCGGTTTCTAACTCGAGAACTTGGCGTAACTTATATACAGTTTTCTCCGTGTGTTGAGTCTCGTTCTTTTGAGAAAATTGCTCCGCACTTTTGGAAAGAGAACATGCAACCTGAAGTTGGTTCAGAACTCGCTAAACCAGGACACTTAATGTCGGTCGTTACCGATTGGTCGGTTGATGCATCAGAGTGGGGGAAATTCCTTGTCGCAGTGTTCAATGAATGGGTAAACAACGATTTTGGCCGAGTATTAGTTAACTTGTTTGAAACCGCAGTGGCGCAAGTCATGGGAATGCCTGCGCAGTTGTGTGTGACGGCTGAATTCTGCGGAAAAGGTTTAGCGATTGAACATAATGGCGATGTGTTTAGTTGTGACCATTATGTGTATCCCGAATATCGACTAGCCAATATCAATGAGCGTCCACTAAATGAGATCGCTATTTCGACTCGTCAGTACAGTTTTGGTATGGCTAAAAAGTCGTCTCTCCCTCAATACTGTCTAAATTGTGACTATTTAAAGTACTGCTGGGGAGAATGTCCAAAAAATCGGCTACTTACAGCACCGAATGGTGAGTCTGGTCTAAACTATTTGTGTCCAGGGATAAAAATGTTCTTCGAACATGCATTGCCAATCTTAGTCGGTATATCGACGCTACTAAAGTCTTCTAACTCAAGTGAATATAGCCAATATAACCTTTAGTTATTACCTTCGACTTTATACTTAAACTTTAATGCTCAGGCTCCTGAAAATTGTATAGGTAGACTATGAACCATGCGCAACAAGCAATAAACCAACTGATTGAACAGACAGAGAAAAGTGTTATCGGTCAGAGTCACGTCGTTCGGGCTCTGGTAATCGGATTATTGACCAATGGCCATGTGCTTCTAGAAGGGCTTCCCGGCACAGCGAAAACACGTTCGGTCAAGTCTTTGGCGAATTTATTGAACACAAGCTTTGGCCGCATTCAGTTCACGCCTGACTTATTGCCATCAGATGTGACGGGCACCGAGGTGTATCAAGAACTGGATGGCAAGCCGCAACTGCATTTCCAACCGGGTCCTATTTTCAACAGCATTGTTCTAGCCGATGAAGTGAACCGTGCGCCTGCAAAGGTACAAGCAGCACTGCTTGAAGCGATGGCGGAAGGTACAATAACTGTAGGTGGTCAAACTCACATCCTTCCTGACTTGTTCATGGTCTTGGCGACTCAAAACCCAGTTGAACAAGAAGGTACGTATCCGCTACCTGAGGCGCAGATGGACCGTTTCATCATGAAAGTGACGGTCGATTATCCAGAAGACGATGCGGAACGCGACATTATTCGATTGGTGCGTAGCGAAGAGCTAGGCAGCGAAACGAGCTCAGAGCTAGTCACACCGCAACACATTGAACCTGAATTGGTACTTGAAGCGCGTCGTCAACTGCCTGAAATAGCGGTTTCTGATTTAGTCGAAAACTACATTGTTGCCTTGGTGATGGCGACACGTAAGCCAGAGCGTTACCCAGAATCGAATCTATCAAAGTGGATTGAAATTGGCTCAAGCCCACGTGCTTCAATCGCATTAGACAAATGTGCTCGCGCATATGCATGGTTACAAGGGCGTGACCATGTCACGTTAGATGATGTACGTGCGATGCTGCCTACGGTATTAGGTCATAGATTCTCACTCTCTTACGACGCATTGGCCGATGGTGTTGACCATCAAAGAGTGGTTGAAGAGCTGCTTGATAATGTTGAGATCGGATAATTAGGGGGCGTCATGGCGAAGCCTACACAAGCTCCCAAATCGCAAGGCCTTGACCCACGCTTATACTGTGATTATTCAAGGTTAGTGCGAATACAGGCTCAAGCTGAGTCGTTTTCTCTGTTGCCTCATCTAAAGGCTGGCAGTGTATTGTCGGGTCGACATAATTCTCTATTTCGTGGTCGTGGGTTGAACTTCGAAGAGTTGCGTCATTACCAACTGGGTGACGATATTCGCAATCTTGATTGGAAAGTCACCATGCGCACAGGTAAGCCTCATGTTCGCAGCTATACCGAAGAAAAAGACCGTAATGTGATGATCTGTGTCGATCAGCGCAGCTCGATGTTTTTTGCCTCTCAAAACACCATGAAATCCGTTGTGGCTGCCGAAGTTGCGGCATTGTGTGGATGGCGAGTGCTGAAAGATGGCGACCGTGTTGGCTTTGTTTTAGCTTCACATCAAAAACTCTTTCATACCAAAGCACAGCGCTCACAATCTGATTTGCTCGCTCAACTTAAACACCTAACCAAGGCGAATCAAAGTTTAGGTGTGAGTGTGAGTGACAGCGAGGGTGTCGGGTTCAGTCAATGGATTGAACTGATCAAGCGTATGAGGCTAAAACAATCGACCTTAATCTTTATTAGCGACTGGCGTGATTGCCAAGAACAACACCTTGATCGACTCAAGCAGCTACAGCAGCACAATGACATCCTTGCCATTATGGTGACCGATCCGTTAGAACAATCACTGCCTCATGATCTTGCTAGCGCGAACTGGGTGGTGGGCGATGGTCGTTTTCAGCTCAATCTTGATAGCCAATCTAAGGTTAACCTTGCGAGCGAGAGCCTTGCTCAAAAAGCGGCACTTCAAAAACAATCTCTTGCTAAATTAATGGCGATGAAAAACCTGCCTTATATCGAATTAGATACGTCGGGTGCTCATATTTCACAGCTTCAAAAGCTAGTAGGAGGGCGCTAAATGGCCGTTGAACATACGCCTCCTAGTACTTATATCCTTCGCGAACTGCGCGATGTAACGATTCCCGACAGCGTGAGCTGGTTTCCTCAAACGATCGGTTGGAAGATCCTTGGCGTTGCCTTGTTATTGGTCGCGTTCTATCTGGCTTATCGCTTGGCGTTAAGGTGGTGGAATAATCGTTATCGTAAAGAAGCACTTAAAGAGCTGATGGTATTGGATGCTCGAGACAAAAACTCAACCGAGCGAACCTTCAAGATACTCAAAGTGGTGCTTCGTTATCTAGACAGCGGTAATGCCAAGTTGTTTGGTCAAGCCTATGTAAACCGCTTGCACGCTTATCTTCCTGTTAACGCTGGCACGAGTACAAAGAGTAATGCTTTCTTTACCGATGAAGTCTCAGGACTGTGGATGCAAAGCTTAATCGACCCAAAGGTAAGTTTGACCTTTGAACAGCGTTTAGAGGTAATTCAAACCGCGATGATGTGGCTAAAACTTCATAAACCCGATGTACAAGCGACAACAGAGGGCCAAGATAATGTTTGATAGCTTATCTGCCAGCTTTGAGTTCGCACATCCATTGTGGTTTATCGCGTTACCATTGCCTTTGTTGGTCTACTTAGCTGTGCCTGCTTATCGCACTAAACAAATGGCCATTAAGGTGCCATTTTTCAGTGAGTTGGTAGAAGCAATAGGCGAGGCGCCATCTGAGGGCGCAAGCCAGTTAACACCAAGCTGGTGGCAACGCACCACATTGATTATTACTTGGGTATTAGTGGTTTGTGCGTTAGCTAAGCCAACCATCTTAGGTGAGCCACAAGTTCGTGAACAATTGGGCCGCGATGTCATGGTGGTGGTCGATTTGTCGGGCTCAATGGCTGAACAAGATTTTACGTCTAAACAAGGGGATAAAATCTCACGTTTAGATGCGACTAAAGAGGTGTTAGCTGACTTTGCTAAAACTCGAAAGGGTGACCGACTTGGTTTGATTCTGTTTGGTGATGCAGCATTTGTACAAACGCCATTTACGGCCGACCAAGATGTGTGGCTTGAGCTACTCAATCAAACGGACGTGGCAATGGCAGGGCAAAGCACAAATTTAGGTGATGCCATTGGCTTAGCGATTAAGGTGTTTGAACAGAGTGAGAAGCAGGGTGCTGCAGTCCAAGATTCAAGTATTGATGCCAAAGAAAAAGAGAAAGTAGTGATTGTGCTAACCGATGGCAATGACACTGGCAGCTTTGTTGAACCTATCGATGCGGCCAAAGTGGCTAAGGCGAAAGGTGTTCGTATTCACGTTATCGCCATAGGTGATCCGCAAACCGTCGGCGAGGTGGCTTTGGATATGGAAACTATCAACCGTGTGGCTCAAGAGTCTGGTGGTGAATCTTTTGAAGCGCTTAACCGCGATGAGCTGACTAAAGCTTATGCTCAAATTGGTGAGCTAGAGCCTCAGTTGTATGAGAGTACGACTTATCGTCCTAAACAGGGATTACACCATTACTTGATGGCCATTGTTGTTGTGATGTATTTGACTGCGTTTAGTTTCGCAACAATCCGCCGACGCTCGCTTTTGGCTTCTTCAATGAAAAATTTGAAAGGAGAGAACGATGCCTGATTCTCTCATGTTGCAACAGTTCTTTACTCAGTTTCACTTTATTCGACCATTGTGGTTGTTGGCCTTTATTCCGATGTTCTTCTTGCTATGGGTTCGTTGGAGAGAAGAGACTAAGCCAACGTGGAAAGACATTCTTCCTGCTCATTTACGCAATGCATTGACTATTGGGGAAACTGGCTGGCGCAAACAGTTACCACTAAAGCTATTAATGGTGATAGTGACGATTGCCATTATTATCTGTTCAGGCCCAACATGGCAGCGTGAAGCTTCGCCTTTTGGTGAAGACAAAGCCTCGATGTTAGTGGTACTCGATAACAGTGAGTCGATGCTGGCTAAAGACTTACCACCAAGTCGCTTGGAACGCTCTAAACAGAAAATTAGAGACTTACTCGCAGCACGCAAGGGCGGTAACACGGGTTTGGTTGTGTATGCAGGTAGCGCGCATGTCGCGATGCCTGTTACTCAAGACAGCAAGGTATTTGAACCGTTTCTGGCGGCTATCACCCCTGACATCATGCCAGTATCAGGTAAGTCTGCGGAGGAGGCATTGCCACTCATCAATCAACAATTGTCTGGTGAGCTAGGTTCGTCAGTGTTGTTGGTATCAGATGGCGTTAACCCAAGTACCATCAGGGCGTTCGAAACCTTCTTTAACGACAATCCATATCAGCTGCTCATTCTAGCGGCAGGAAATAGCAATGTGGTGAGTGACAGCCCTGTTGATCTCGATTCATTACGTAGCTTAGCGAGCAAGACGGGCGGAAGGCTGATCGAAGTGACCGTTGATAATTCTGATATCCAACAACTCAACAAAGCGGTTGAAAGAAACATGCAACTTAACGGTGAGTCTTCAATGCCTTGGAAAGACATGGGATACGGTCTTCTTATTCCTATGGCGATCATTATGTTGTTGTGGTTTAGAAAAGGGTGGTTGGTTCAGTGGTGTGTGGTTGGCGTTTTGATTATAGGCAGTGTGTATTCTCCGCACACTTTGGCGAAAACGGTCAGCTTAACCGCCGATAAACCCGTAGTTGAAGAGTCGCTGACGGTTTGGGATAAAACAGCCCAATGGTGGTGGGATTTATGGCTAACGCCTGATCAGCAAGGACAACGTTTATTGAATCAAAAGGAATACCTTGAAGCGGCAAAGCACTTTAAGGATCCAATGAGAAAGGGTGCAGCTTATTACTATGCTCGTGATTTTAAGTTAGCTCACAGTGCCTTTTTACAGACAAAAACCGATTATGGTTTGTATAACGCAGCAAGTGCTTTAGCTCGACAACGTGAATACCTTGCTGCGCGCGATTTACTCAAATCACTGAGTGAAAAGCCCGATCTGTCACCAGAACTGAAAGCCGATATAGAAAACAATTTAGCGGTGCTGAGTGGCATTATTGAAGAGGTTAATCGCACCAGTGAAAGCCAAGCATCTTCTTCGGTATCAGATGGGCTTGAGGAATCCATAGAATTAGCTGATGACCAACCACGTACGGGGGACGGCGCAGAAGAACAAACGGTAGCCGAAGTTATGTTGAAAGAAACACTTAACGCCAATGAGATTTTGGGTAGCCAAGAGCTTGCCGACAAGTGGTTGAAACGCGTAGAAGCCGATCCTAAGTTCTTCTTGAAATCGAAATTTCAAATTCAGTTAAGAGATTCTGCACCTTCGCTCGAACAGACATCGCAACAGGAGCCGTCGTCAAAACAAGAACAGGCGCCAAAACAGGAGCAAACACAATGAGTCGATATGATTTAGCTCTTGCAGCGCTTCAAACAAAGGCAGGGCGCTTAGAGTTATTTAAACTAACCAAGACCTTGCTTGTTTCGATGGTTCTGCTGTTTAGCGCTGCTTTTTCAACACTTGTTTCTGCGGCTGATATCTATGACCTGCAGCGGAGTGGTGATGTCGAATTAGTCGCTTGGGTAGGTGAAAAACCGAAGTCTGACGACAAAATTAAGCCTACGAAAGTTAGCGTCAATGAGCAAGTGATCCTGACCATTGAGGTGGCGACACCACGTTGGCTAACCGGGGGGACTCGAATTGGCAGCATCGAAATCCCGAATGTTATTGCTAAGCAGCGAAATCAACTCGCGACGAACTACACAGAGCGAGTAGGTGGGGCAACATGGTCACGCCAACGCTGGGAAGTGACGCTTTATCCGATGACTTCGGGCGAATTCGTGATTCCTACCGTGCCTGTTCGTATTAAAGTGTCAGCTCCTGATGGTTCAAACGTTGGTGGCACGCTTTATACGCAACCCATTAAGTTTGAAGCTTCATTACCTTCAGGTTTATTAAGTGATGAATCGCCTTGGTTTTCTGCAACAGATGTGGATGTTGAACAGCAATGGCAACGTTCGAATGAAAACTTGAAAGTTGGCGATGCGGTTACTCGTACCGTGACGATCAAAGCAAAAGACAGCTTGTCTGTGTTACTGCCAGATGTGCTGTCCAATGATTCGACTCAGCAATATCAAGCCTACCCACAGCCAAATCGTTTAGACGATACACAAGAACGTGGTAATTACCGTTCTAGCCGAGTGGAAGAAACGGTTTATGTGATTCAACAAGGTGGCGAGTTTACCTTGCCGGATTTCTCATTCCAATGGTGGGACAGCAAGAACCAACGTCTTGAAAGCGTGGTGATAAAAGGCGAAGTGTTTGAAGCAAAACACACACTCCAATCCTTTATCAAAGCTTACATGTCTGTCTTTATTAGCGTTGGTTTGGCTCTGGTGTTGTGTATTGCGTTGTGTGTTTCTTTGAAGCGTTATTACAAGAACCGACCAATACCGCGTTGGTTGATATTCCGTCGTTTGCTTAAGCAAGGTAATTGGTCTGCATTGAGAACCTTTATCTACCGTGAGTTACGAACTGAAACGACTGAGTTAGAACTGGGTAAAGCGCAACTTGGTAAATTGAATGGACAAAAACGTTGGGTGGAAGACAGCGAAGCACTTCAACAAGGGCGTGAAGATAAAAACGTATTTGCTCGTTTGTGGAGAGGGTTAGGCAACCTGCTTAGTGACCAATCAAACTCAAGCCATTCTCGTTCAATTTTCGCCCGCTTGAAAATCCCTAAAGCCTTGCCAGACTTAAAAGAGAGAACTAAGTAGCAAACTTTAGTTATTCGCATCGAACATCATCGGCAGGTTCTCTACTATAGGGGACCTGCTTCTTTAATATGGAACTGTATGAAAAGTACCGAACTCAATTTAATTCCTATATTTGTTGCTATCTATGAAGAGCAGAACTTATCTAGAGCTGCTAATCGCATGGATATAAGCCAACCGGCGGTGAGCAAGGCGCTTGCAAGGTTGAGAGATATCTATGACGAACCACTGTTTCACCGAACCACTTCAGGCGTAGAGCCGACCACATTTGCTATTGATATCTATCCTGCAATGGCCGCGGCACTTAAAAACTTTACGTCTACCTTATCCGCATCAAGAGACTTCGATCCTAAAACTTCAGGCCGCGTGTTTTCTATTGCCTGCGTCTCGGCGGCGAGCTATGAAATGATGCCAAGAGTGATGCAGCTAATCAGCCAGGTTGCCCCCGGTATAGCACTCGAAGTTCACCCTCTGTTTACGGAAGACTACGAGTCTGATTTAAGGCTCCAAAGACACGATGTGATCGTCGATATGACACCAAAAGGAAGAACCATGCTTAAGCATGAGGTGATTTCTACAGAGGAGTTGGTGGTGGTGTGCCGCAAAGACCATCCTGTCCTTGGCGATACTATCGACATGGAACAGTTCTTGTCACTTGAACATGTGGTTGTTTCTCGTTGGCATGCACGTAAAAGCTTATTGAGCTCTGAACACTATAGTGACCTAGAGAAACGCAGAATAGTCTATCGTGCTGCGGGGGTCGTTGAGATGCTACCTGTAATTGAAGGTTCTGATTACATCGGCGTGTTACCTATTTCATCGGTGCGTTGTTTCTCTGAAAAGTACAATGTCAGAACACTGCCACTGCCTTTCGAGTTAGAAGACCTCGATATGTGTATGATCTGGCATCCAAGTCGTACTAACGAACCGAGCCACAAGTGGTTGCGCGCTAAGATCAAAGCGGCAGCCAAAGACACATCAAGTTAGCTCCAAAAGGACATAACAATGGACAGTATTCGCGCGATTTTAAATGGAAAGAAAGCCAATATCCCCGAGTTAAGACAAGCAGTCTTTGCGGCAAGGGATAGGGATATCGACCTACAAGTGAGAGTTACTTGGGAATCGTCGGATATGTTTCGTTTAGTCAGTGAGGCGATATGCGATGGTGTGAAGCGACTGATTGTGGCTGGTGGTGATGGAACGGTAAATGAAGCGGTGAATGCGCTTAACCAGTTTCGTGCGAGCGAGAGGCCGCAGCTGGCGGTTATTCCAATGGGAACAGCGAATGACTTTGCTACCGCGACTGGAATCCCTAGTGATATTGCTCAGGCGTTTAGGCTTGCTTTAGAAGGGAAGGCATTCGGGGTCGACAGTGTTCGTGCTAATGATCGCTATTTCATGAACGTTGCTGCTGCCGGCTTTGGTGCGGAAGTGACGGCCGAAACGCCCGTTGAACTTAAAGACTTTCTTGGTGGCGGTGCATATACGCTAACAGGTGTGGTGAAAGCTTTAGGGTTTAAACCATACAGCGGTACCTTGACCATAGACAAAGGCACCTTTACTGGCGAAATCCTGGTCGGGGCGTTTTGTAATGGCCGCCTCGCGGGTGGTGGGCAAGAGCTTGCGCCCAATGCACTTATTGATGATGGTTTGATGGATCTGACTTTGGTCAAAGCCTTTGTAGCGTCTGACTTGCCAAAAGTCATCGAAGAGCTCAAACATCCTGCTGACGACGGTAAATACATTGTTCACACTCAAGCACGTTGGTTAGAGATAGATTTCCCGCAATCATTGCCGATTAACTTAGACGGCGAACCTTATCGTTCAAACCAGATTCGCTTTGAGGTTATGCCTTCGAGCATCAGTTTAGTGCTGCCTGATGATAGCCCTTGTCTGGTAAACAATCAGTAAGCCGCTTCAGTCAGGTAAACGGAGTGACCGACCGATAGGGTCATTTACTCCTTTAAGATTCGTTATGCCTCTTTTTGCGTTTGTTCTGAGTTGAGCAAGAAGTAAGACACCCAATCATCAGTCGGCAACGGCCTTGAGAAGAAGTAGCCTTGCGCGTATTTACAACCTATTTGGCGCAGAGTATTTAAGTGGTTCTGCGTTTCAAGCCCTTCAGCAATCACCGAGAAATTCAGTATTTGTGCCAACTTCAATACAGCACACGTGATCTCGTAGTCGACCTTAGATGAGTTAATGTCTTCAATAAAGCTTCGGTCGAGTTTGACGCAATCAGCAGGCAGATTCTTCAGCACCGACAATGAAGAATAGCCTGTACCAAAGTCATCAATCGCAATCTTATAGCCCTTCGAGTGAAGTACTTCAATGGTTCTTGAGCAGGTTTCGAAATCTCGTATCATGTCTCTTTCTGTGATTTCGAGAAGCAGCTGATGTGGCAGGCAATCCGTCTCATCCAGTATCACTTGCAGCTGCTCTGCGAGGTCAGTCATATAGAACATTCTTGCTGAGAAGTTGATAGAGAACATCACACCTTGTAGGTCGATACCTGAGCGTTGCCATTCAGTGATCAGCTTCGCCACTTTCTTAAATACCCATTTGTCGATGTCAATAATAAGGTCACTTTTTTCTGCGACTTCAAGAAAATCGATAGGTGGGAGCAACCCTAGTTTTGGGTGCCTCCAGCGAATTAGGGCCTCGGCACCGATGATGCCTTGCGAGTCTAAGTCGATTTTGGGTTGGAAGAACACTTCCAACTCGTCGTTAGTAACCGCTTTATGAAGTCCAATGTTAGTTTCAATTAGGTCGTTAACCTCATGGGTCATTTCGTCTGCGTAAACTCTGTATTGATCTCTGCCATTTCGCTTGGCGTGATACATAACGGTATCTGCATTTCGAATCAAGGTTTCACGATCCTCGCCATGAGTCGGGTATTCACACACCCCAATACTGGCTGAAACGAATATAGAGCTATCATCAATGTAGTAGGGCTTTCTCAATGCTTGGTTTAAGCCCTCGGCGATCTGTTCGCCTTCCTCTAACCCTATGTTCGAGTACACAACCAAGAATTCGTCTCCGCCCATTCGTGCAACAAAACCTTGTTCGCCGACGAAGTTATTCAGGATGTCAGAGACGTTAACCAGTAAGCTGTCACCGGGAGCATGACCTAACGAGTCATTGATTGTTTTGAACTCATCAATATCGAGATAAAACAGTAAAAAGGGCGCATTGTTCTCGCTCGAAAGCTTAATTTCTTTATCTAACTGTTTGGTGGCTAACAATCTATTCGCCAAGTTGGTCAACGGATCGTGGTGAGCAAGAAAGTCGAAGTTCTTCTTTTCTTCAGTGAGGTCGAGATAGGCCTCAGATAGCCTTGAAGCCATGTTGTTATAGGCTTTCTCTAAGTGAGACCACTCGTCACTTCTGCCCAAATTGATTGGGTTTTTGAGGCTATCGGATTCTAAACGGTCGAAACCATGTCATAGTGCATTGAGTGGTTGTCGAATGTGGTGTCTCACCACATGGTTAACAAGCAGCATCGATAAAACGAAAGCCGAAAAGCCATGATGATGGCGTTCAATCGAGATAAACCGATCTCTTCTTCAAGTTGGTCGGTTAGTTCTAGAGCTTGGTTCTGTACGCATGATTCGGTGTTCTCCACCATCTCCAACAAATCGCTTTGTGCTTCTAACAGCGAAGCCATTACCAACCAACGTTGTTCCAGATTAGCGCGAATTCGTTTTAAAGCGGCGTTGTATCGTTTTACGGTGCGGTGGATACGTTTCTTCTCTGCGATAACCGCAGCTGTTCCTATATCAACGTTTTCTAAGTGAAGTAAGAAGATATCGAGCTCTTTTTCTACCTCGATAAGCAACACTTTTTCTGTTTCTGGTGTGATACGGCTGTGAATATCACCCACCATTTTTCCAGAGGCGAGGAAGGACTCTCGCAACATGTTGATCAGGTCTAATTCATTGTTATAACGAATGAAGTTAGGTTGGTTTAAATGTTTAAGTTTACTGTCGGCTATCGCTAGTTCGAGTTGCTCGGCTAGTGTCGCGTCGATCTGGTTGGTCTGTTTTAGAATTCGGTTTAGAGCCAATGAACTGCCTAAGAAGCGGTGGAAGTTATCGATAAAGGCGTCGATCTTTTGTGAGAAGCCTTCATTGGTCGACAAGTCTCTCAAGCGTTGGAGCAGAAAATCCACGTTGAACGCTTCTTCAGACAAGGTGGTTTCACTGAACAGAAAGGTTTGCTCCAGCAACTTAACTCGAGAAGTTAATGTAAAAACGCGGCGGCTGATCTCAGAGTTGATAATCAAATCAGACACGTGCGTTGAGGTTTCAGTTTTGAGCGTCGACTCAACATAATACAAAGACCGAATCACCATGATCACCGCAAGGCTCACGATCAATAGTGAGAGCAAGTTCGACATGATGAGTCGCTGGGTGATGTTTATCTGACGTAATTTCATTGTGGCTTCCAAATTCTCAGATTCGCTTCACGGTAACCATTTTTAGGATCGTAGATGCCCTTGTCTGATTCGCTGAAGAGCTCTTCAACATTATCGGGTGTGACTAAATGAACAGGGGCAGAGTAACCGCTAGGAGGCATATGATTGAAGGCTCGGTTAAGCTCGTCGACAATCTGCCAACCTTGTAAATATAAGGGCTCAGGAACGGTTGCCAGTTGGAATTGTCCGTTATAGATTCTTTTATAGGCCGCTTTACTGCCATCACCTGCAGAGATGTTCTGCGGGATCATTTTTAGCTCTTCAAGACTCGACTCCAAAGAGGGGATCGCATAGTCGATATACAAGTCGTTGATGGCCAATATGTTAGTGATTTTATCGTCGTACTTGTTATTAAGGTCTTTCAGTGTTGCGAGCCGATTTCGTTGGCACCAATGTCGGTAGAGAAACCGGTCAGAATTGCCCTAATTTATCCAAGTGCAGATATTTCTGACTTTTGGACAAGAAATTACACCGCATTGAAGGAAAGGTTGATCGCTTTAGAGTTGCCATTCGAGATCAGCGAGTTTACTTCAAGACAAATTGAGCACTCTTTGCAGACTCAATACACGGATCAAGTGTTGAATGCTGACACACCTTATGACTTCGTGATTTTTGGTCCTTCTGAACTGGGAATACAAGCTGAGAACATTCAAAAGCTATCGGCTTCGACAGAATTCAAAACCTTTATTTGGGCATTCCACACACCCAATGAACAATGGACACATCAACCAGACAGTTGGTTTGACTTCTCAAGTGCAATGGGCGCGGTGCTGATGGGATTCGCTTAGTGCTGGGTAATTTCCCTGAGGTGACCATGGTTCACAATGCTAATACAGCAATGACTATGGGCGCGGTTGATGCGTTGAACCAAGCTGACATGCTGTCTGAAGTTTATGTCACGGGTTGGGGCGGCACAGCAATAGAGATCGAGAAGATTCGTTCTGATGAGTTAGATGCAACACCAATGCGCATGAGTGATGACCTTGGCGTAGCAACGGCTGAAGCGATTAAGTTTCACTTAGAAGAGAGAGAAGCCGAAGTCCCGTTGGTTTATTTAGGCCGTATCACCGTGGTGCACAATAAGATGGACGACGACCAACTGAATCAACTCACCAGAGAAGCGTTTCGTTACTCAGGTAAGAATTGAGCACGATTCAATCTATCCTACATGATGAAAAGAGCCGCTTATTCGTATGGAACGGGATAAGCGGCTCTTTTATGCTAGAGATTCTGCGAGCATGTTTGGCCCACAACCTAATAATTGTGGTTAGTCAGTAATCTCTTCTAACACTTGCCCAATCGAACCACTTGGTTGAGTAATGCCAAGTTTGTTCGAAAGCGTTGGTGCAATATCGTATGGTGTGATTGGGCGTGAAACCTTCTTAGCATCCACATCATAGCCAGCGAAAATCACCGGTACGTGCGTGTCGTATTTCCAAGGAGAACCATGAGTCGAGGCAATTTGTAGCCCTTCCATATCATTAATGTAGCTACGCGGTGCAAATACGACATAAACGTCACCAGAGCGCGCTGGGTGATAGTTGTTTTTAACCAGCTGCATGACGTGTGTATCAGGTACTCTGTTCTTAGCGATATCACTGCTTGATACAGCAAATGCAACGCCTTTCACTTTCGCGATCTCATCGGCAATGGCTTCTTGTACCTTAGCCAAGTCCAGTTTCTTCTCGGCGATTAAGTCGTGATTCAGATAGATATAAGGCTGAGCATACAAGCGAATTGCGTCTTTGGTTAACCCAAAATCATCTTTTAATCGTTTCTCTACACCACTCGATAGTAGGGCGTCTTTGTCGAAGTACTGAGCTTGACTGAAACCTAGCGCATTTGCCGCAGGCGACGCTTCTGGTACGCCATGGTCGGCGGACAAAACAATGAGTGTGTTTTCTAAACCTACTTGGTCATCGACGGTTTTTAAAAGTTTCGCAAGCGTCTTATCCAGGCGGATTAAGTTGTCTTCCGTTTCTAAGCTTTCTGGGCCGTATAGATGGACCACATAATCGTTCGATGAGAAGCTAACCGATAGGTAGTCGGTGGCATCGCCTTGCCCAAGCTTTTCTTGCATCAATAGTGTGCTGGCAAAGTTCTCTGTAATCTCATCACCAGCGGGGCTCACGGTCAACGTGGTGCTGTAATATTTATAACTCGCTGGGCCATAAGGGTGAGGGAAAGTCCTTTGGAAATCACCTAGCTTAACCTTGTAATCAGTATTGTGCTCTTGAAGGGTATATTGGTCGCGCGGTAACGAGAGTTCCCATTTCTGTTTGGAGTATTGCGCTGCAACTTTTTTTTCATTCCAACGAGATACCCAATCTGGATATTCATCATAGTAATAATTACTGGTGACAAACTCAGATTGTGCTTTCGAGAACCAAAACGCTTTTCCACTGTGTCCTGCAAGAGAGATAGCACCACGGTCTTTCACTGACACACCAAAAACCTTTGATTTTCCGCTGTTGGAAATAGTGAGCTCATCACCAAAGGTGGTCGCAAGGATTGGCTCTGGAGAGCGGCCATCGCCTTGTGCCGTCTTTTGTGTTGGATCTATCTCAGTAGCCTTATCGACACCCGCGCCGGAAGTGAGCATGGTGTAGTTGCCGTCCTCTACGTTATACACTAAACGCTCTTCACTGCGGTCGTACCAAACGTTACCAACCATGCCATGTACACTTGGTGGAGCGCCTGTTGCAAGCGACACATGGCCAACAATGGTTTCTGTGTTGCCGTGTTGGTAGTTCGCATTGGTGTAGTAGGTACCGTCATCCATTAAGTAGCGAAAGCCACCTTCACCGAAGTTATGCTTGTATCGTTCGATGAGGTCAGCGCGCAGCCCATCGACAGTGATTTGAAGGACAAGGTCTGGCTTTTCTGCAGCCGATGCAGGAAGAGCACAGAGTAACGCGAGAGTAAGTCCTGAAAGCTTGGTGTATTGCATAGGGTGTCCTTATTCAGTGTGGCCGCATGGTTCTAATACTTGGTCAGTGAGTTAATGCTTGGTCAGCGAGTTACCGTTGATCCGAGTTCAGACGTTTGGATAGCGCAAATCATGTTTTTAGTATCGGTTCTCGATAACCAATGAGTGGTGCAAGTTCGCTAGTTCGCGCTTCCCACTAGTCAGCATCTTTAACTAGGCGCAGACCCATGTCCGACATGGTGATTGACTGACTAGCGAAATCACGACGGTAACTTTCAGATTCATTTTCGTCATAAGCAAAGCTGCCACCGCGTACCGATTTGTGTGATAAACCTACGTCACTGTGGTTCGCATTGTTTGGGTTGTCAGTTGGACCGAATCTGTAGAAGGTGTCATCGAAAGCATCAATGACAAATTCACCAACGTTTCCCGTCATGTCATATAAGCCTAGTTCATTTGGCTTTTTTAATCCGACGGGATGCGCGCTATTTTTCGAATTTGCTGAGTACCACGCAACATCATCTAAGTTGTTGGAACCACTATAAGTATAGCCTTTGCTTTTGTTACCACCCTTCGCTGCAAATTCCCATTCTGCTTCGGTTGGTAGACGGTAATCTTCGCCAGTTAACTCATTCAATTGCTCTACGAAATAGTTCGCTTGCTGCCAGCTTAGGTTGTTAACGGGAACTTGTGGGTTTTGGAAATAACTGAGAGATGAGCCCATCACCGATTCGAACAATTCTTGAGTCACCTCAAACTTCGCAATGTAGAAACTATCTACAGTAACACTACGTGCTGGGCGCTCGGCTTTACTTGCTCCTGGGCTGTTTGAACCCATGGTGAATGTGCCGCCTTCAACGAGAACCATATCTTGGTCAATTTGTTGGGCAATAGGGTGTGTTGGCACGCTTGAACAGCCGCTGAGAAGAATAGTCATGGTGACGCCACTGACTGCTGCTAAATGTTTGTAATTGATAAGTTTCATCACGTGCCTCAAATGTTCGAAATAGGGCGTAATTCTAACGCTTTTGGTCATTCCTATTGGTTATAAAGGGTATAACATGCCACTGACTTAATTCGGAATTATGATGGGAACAAGACACTAAGATAGGTAGGTAAATCATGCATATTACTCAAGGTCCTCAATATAATGGTAAAGCGTCTAAGCGCTTACATGTTATGGCGAAGCCGATTGGCGCAGCGTGTAACATTGACTGTAAATATTGTTATTACCTAAGTAAGCAAGATTTGTTGGAGTACAAGAAAGGCAGTTCTCCAAGAATGGATGATGAAACGTTAGAGGCGTATATCCGACAATACATCGAAGGCCAGAATACGCCAGAAATTATCTTCTCATGGCAGGGCGGTGAACCGACTATGTTAGGTTTGGCTTATTTTGAGCGTGTGGTTGAGCTACAGAAGAAGTACCAACCTGAAGGTGTATTGATTTCCAATGACCTACAAACCAATGGCACATTACTGAATGACGATTGGGGACAGTTCTTAGCAAAGAATAACTTCTTGGTAGGCTTAAGTATTGATGGCCCAGAGATGCTGCATAACGCCTACCGAACTAACCGAGCCGGTCGCGGTACGTTCAAGCAAGTGATGGCGGCTGTTGAGCTGTTGCACAAGTACCAAGTGAAATTCGCGACGTTAACCTGCGTGAACAACCTGACCAGTCAAAATGCACTAGAAGTGTACCGATTCTTACGTGATGTGGTGAAGTCGCCACAAATGCAGTTTATCCCTATCGTTGAGCAAAAAACCTTTAGAACGGTTGCACCGCAAACCTCCCAAGTGAGCGAGCAATTGAAGCAGGGTGACAAGCGCCTGATCCCTGGCCATAAAGATTCAATCATGGAATCATGGTGTGTGTCAGATCTGGCGTGGGGTAACTTCCTGATTACCGTGTTTGATGAGTGGGCGAAACACGATATCGGCAAAGTGTTCGTTCAATATTTCGAAGCAAGTTTAGAAACGTGGATTGGTCGTCCTAATCCACTTTGCACCTTGAACGAGATTTGCGGAAAAGGCCTTGCTATGGAGCCTAATGGTGACGTTTTCTCATGTGACCACTATGTTTATCAAGAATATAAAATCGGCAATATCCACCACGAGAAGTTGGATGATTTGGCGTACAGCGCTTCACAACAGAAGTTTGGTTTCGCTAAATCACGTACGCTGACGAGCCAATGTCAGCAATGTGACTACAAGTTTGCTTGTCATGGTGAATGTCCTAAAAACCGCTTTATCAAAACTCGTGCGGGTGAGCCGGGCTTGAACTATCTATGCGCGGGCTGGCACAAGTTCTTCTCTCATGTTGATAAATCGATGGCGTATATCGCGCGTGCGATGAGACACCCTGTTGCTCATGGTAAGTACAGTGATTCTGTGATGATGGCGCGTCGCGCAGAACTGGCAAAACAAACGACGTTTGAGACTAAGTTTTAACTCAGTGTCTAGGTCTATCGATTCTAACGAAATTTAATCAGATATGAGTCTAGGGACAGGCTAAGTTCTCCAGCTTAAGGTAATACTATGATCAAGAAGAGTTTAGCGACGGCGGTTGCTTTATTTATTTCAACGTCCGCATTGATTTCAACGTCAGCGATGGCAGCTAATAGCGTTCAACAAACCGTTGATGCACCAGCACAAAATATCAATCAAGTGCTTGAAATGGCGGACACTCAAACCCGCATTCAACAATTGTCTTACATGGCGCAAGATCAGAATCAGTCTATTGAAAACCGTACTGGTGCGCTGCAAGAATTGGCAGTTTACCCAAGCCAAAATGCGTTGGTGGCTGTGGCTAGAGGCTTGAAAGATCAAAACCCTGAAGTTCGCGAAGCGTCGGTTATTGGCTCTGAACCTTATCAACTCGAACATCGTTGGGCATTGGTATCTCCGTTGCTTAAAGACAGCGATACCATGGTTCGCCACACGGCAACATCAAATCTAATTCGTGACTTTAATGCCTTAGATGCACAACAAAAAGCACAAATCGAACCATCAGCAAAAGAGCTGATCAGTTTCCTAGAAACGCAAGAATCAGAAAAGTACCAACTGCTGTTTGCTGATGTACTTCGCTGGCACAACGAGTGGGATAAGGCGGAAACGGTTTATCTAGAACTCATCAAAACGCATCAAAAAGAGCCACAAGTTTGGTTAAGCTACGCTGATAATTTTCGAGCGCAGAAAAAGGACCAACAAGCGGTCGATGTATTGGATCGCGGTTTGAAACATGTACCCAACAATGCAGCTCTGCATTACTCTAAATCTCTAACTTTGGTTCGTCTTGAAGATAAGAGCGCAGCGGCCAATGAGATTGAAGTAGCAGCTAAGTTAGCGAAAGATAACAGCTATTACTGGTACCTTAATGGGGTATTACAAGAAGAATTAGACATCGATAAATCGACTAAGTCATTCGAAAAAGCGTATCTGATTTCGGGTTCACCAGAGCAGTTGTACGCAGTCTGCGACATTTATGTACGCTACGGTAATGAGAAAACAGACGAATGCTTAGTTGAGCTTTCAAAAGTGGCGCCGAGCTATGTGATTGACCAGCTCAAAGAGAAGCGAGTAGCGCCAAACTCATAATATTTGAGTGAGTCGATAAACGGAAAGTAGTTATTGAAAAGCCAGTCGAAACATTCGACTGGCTTTCTTGTATTTAGAATTTTGTTTTAAATATATCGTTAGAACAAGACACAAGCCAGAGGCGTTAAAATGGGTGAGCTTAGCTGCTCACCCGTAAACCAATTATTCGCCCATTGAGCTGGATGCACGACGCCGATCTGTAGCACCGTAGATCTTGCCATCTCTGACTTCAATTGCGTTCAAGCCACTCACCACCGGAATGACATGCACTGGATAACCGAGCTGCATGAACTCAGGAACCAACATTTCAGCATAGGTTTTCTTTTCAACCAACAAGCCTGTTGGATCATAAGGTTTAGTTCGGTCTATCTTAGTGCCGTATTGAATGTTAGGCAGATCAATCGCTTCTTGAGCCGACAGATCCCAATCGAGAACACCAACCACGGTTTTCAGCACGTAACCTGGGATTTGCGAGCTACCTGGAGAGCCAACGACTAAACGCAGGTCGTCTTTTTTGTCCATTACCATTAATGGTGTGATGGCGGAACGAGGGCGCTTACCAGCTTCGATGGCGTTTTGAGTCGGTTTGCCATTAATGGTTGGTTTAGTCGAGAAGTTCGCCATTTGGGCATTAAGAATCACACCATCGACCATGACTCCAGAGCCCATGCCCGTTCCGACTGTGCTCGTCATAGCAATCGCATTGCCATCCTTATCGATGATAGAGATGTGACCGGTATCCTGACTTTCAAAGCCTTGATATTGTGCGTAATCGGTATCGGAAAGCTTGCCTGCCTTCGGGTTAGTCTGAGCAATACCATTTTCTGGAATCAACTGACGACGTTTATCAATGTAAGATTTGTCGAGTAGGGCGTTCACTGGGGTTTCAACAAAATCTGGGTCACCTGCATAAGCGATACGATCGGCTTTTGCGATTCGCATCGCTTCCGTCATTAATCGCCATGGCTCTGCATCGGTTTTAGACATGTCTGCCAAGTCATAGGCTTCAAGCATTTCCAAGCTTTGAGCCACCATCACACCTCCGGAGGCTGGGTAGCCAAAAGACACAATCTTATTTCCGCGGTAATCGCTCTCTATCACGTCACGCTGTTTCATTTGGTATTGCTCAAAATCTTCAATGGAGAGTTTAGCGTGGTCTGAATCGATACGGCTTTTGACCGTTTCAACGATGTGTTTACCGAACTTGCCACCATAAAGGTATTTGTCACCTTGTTGAGCAATGTTGCTCAGTGTGTCGGCAAGCTTTGGGTTGGTCATCAAAGTGCCTGTTGGTTTGATCTCATCGTTATTCCAGTAGAGTGCTTTGATTTCTGGGTCTTCAATCAAACGAGTTTGCTCACGAACCACAATGTCGTAGGTGTAGCTGTTCATCGCATAGCCTTTGCTCGCCAGTTCAATCGCAGGCTGAACTAACTCAGACCAAGGCAGCTTTCCATATTCTTGATGGGCGCTATAGAGCAAACGAAGTGTACCTGGTATTGCGACGGATCGTGGCCCTAAAATCTCATTTCGGCTGAGCGCTTTACCATCTTCCATAAACATGTCTGGAGTTGCGCTAGAGGGCGCTTCATCGCGTCCATCGAGTGCGAGAAATTGGTCTTTGTCTCGTTGATAAAAGAGCGCGAAAGTGCCGCCACCAATCCCCGTCATATCCGGTTCGACAACCGACATGGTCATTTGCATTGCAACCATCGCATCAATGGCGTTACCCCCTTGCTTGAGTATCGAATACCCAGTGCTGCTTACGTAGGGATTTGTTGCACTTACCATAAACTTCTCGCCACTTTCATCGGGCGTAATTGGAAAAGGATTTGGCTCGGCCGCGAAACCGACCGCTGAAACCAAGCTTAAAGATAAAGTAGCTATTCGCATGCGTTCTCCGTTTAAGGTATCTGTTTCTTCGCTCTAAGATGGACCGAATTGAGGTGGTGAAGTTCTTGGGTTTACAGCCTTTTGACACAACGTTGACGGCTCTGACATTGGGATAAAATCACCTCAATATGCACTGTTGAAACGATAGTTACAGTTTATGTTTCAATAGGGTGGACTGAAAATTCACAGCGATAAAAAAGCCCAAGGTAGAGCGACTATCTTGGGCTTTGTTTTTAATAGAGGCATTCTAATTTAGGTTAGAAAACGAAACTCAGCATGATAGTGTAGAGAACTGCGTCTTTATCATCAAAGCCTGTCTGAACGTTAAAATCTTCAACAAAGGCGCCGTTTGTCTTTCGCGCTTCAAAGTACTGCACTTCACCATTGATGGAGACGTTCGGTAGTACATCGTAATCAACACCAATCAAATAGCTGTTACCTGTTAGATGCTCATTAGAGTCAAACTCTGCGCCATAAACGACGTAGGGTGTAAATGAATCTAAGTGATAACCGAGGCTTGCGTACATTGATGAAGAACGATCACTTATTTGGCCTTCACTAGCGAAGACGGCCTGTTCATATTCATACTCAAAACCCAGTGACCAAAGTTGGATATGCTGGTTTTTATCTGTAGGGCGAGTTCCATAGCCATCAATCGTGACTGTTTGATCATAGTTTGAATCGAGGAAAGCAAAATTCCAACGATAATTCACACCTGTAAGTTGTATATTTGCACCGATCGTTCGGTTTGTTTCAAACTCTAATGAGGTGGTTGAATTCAACTCAGCTTCATTTGTGTCTTTAGTCCCGTAAAAAGGAGATAATAATAGAGTCGATTCATCGCCGATATCATGAGCCCAGCTAATTTTAATACCATTAAAAGCGGTGATACCCAGCATGCTATTATAAACTTCTGTGGGTGGTCTCGCCATCATGTAAGCTTGACTAACATGATAGTATTCAGATGCAAGGAAAATGGGCAGTCTTAAGCGGCCTATGCTTACATCAACCTTATCAAACTCATACCCAAGGTAAGCCCATTCTAATTGTGGTTCACTCCAATCATATTGGGGAGGTTTTACAACTTGGACGGAGGCTTTGAATGACTTGTAAAAATAGTCAAGCTGAACTCCAAACGTGGTATCACAGTCGTAACAGCTTTCGTCTGTAATGCCACGATTGACGATTAAAGGATTTTCGTTGTCTGATTTTGCCCAAGAGGTTGAACCAAAGCCGCTTAACAACAGGTTGTCTGTAAGCTCAATAATCGCAAAGGCCGGAGAGGCTATTGAAGCGCATAGTACTGACGTAATAATCTTTTTCATATTATTTCTCCGAACTTATAACGTAGAGAACGTAGGCATTTGTGGGAACTTTAGATAGTGGGGAGTAGCCAATACGGCTCGGCTTGTCGTCTAGCCAGTCGACTAAACTGTCGGTAGAAGCCATTTCAATTTCTCTTGGGTAACGAGATTTTCCAGAAAAGGCTAAACCAGCCCAATGTGCATTCATTTGAGCGGTATTTTTCCCGAGTAAAAGCTGATAGAAGTTCTCTCTTTCAGCGCTATTTTCAGGCCAATCAGATAATTCAACACGTTTACCATTCAGGCGTTTTGTTTTCCCTCTGTAAAGCTTTCTCGCTTGGTTGAGCGTTATTTTCTCAAAGCCTGAATCTAGAGAGAATATGGCGTAATTTTCAGTCGCTTGAACAGGGCTGACCAGTAACATGATTCCTAATAGCCCTATTGCTGCTGAACAAAGCGTTCTTTGATGGAGTATTTTCATTATTTTTATCCAGTCCATTGGTTTCCCTTAGCAAGTCGCATTTTCTATTTGATGGAAGAGTTTTTCTTTTCTAACGGGCTTCGCCACATACCCATCCATACCGGAATCAAAGCACTTTTGAATATCATCGTCGATAACACTGGCGGTTAACGCGATGATAGGAGTTTTGCTTAAGCCTTGGTTTTTCTCGTGTTCTCGAATCTCCTTAGTTGCGGTGAAACCGTCCATAACAGGCATCATGCAATCCATCAAAATAATGTCGAAGCTACTGTCGTTCTGGTACATATCAACGGCAATTTGTCCGTTGTCTGCAATTTCAAAGGCATATCCGGCTTTCTTCAGCATAATAGAAGCTACTTTTTGATTGACGCGGTTGTCTTCGACTAGCAATATTCTCTCTGATTTGCTCTGAATTGCGCTTGGTTCCGCTTCTTCAGGCAAAGTACGTTTTGTCGCAGTCCCGTCGATAATCGGAGTGACAGTTGCAGGTTGTTTATTCGGTTGAGCTTTATAGGAAGCTGGTAGTGGCATAGCTTCGACCGCGGTGAGCACTTTCTCTTTAAGCATTTCGAACTTGAATGGTTTTGGTACATAGTCATCCATACCAACGTCGAAACACTTCTGAATATCGTCATCGATGACACTGGCGGTCAATGCAATGATAGGGATGCGTCGCGTCGCTTCCGTTTCTTTTTCAATTCTTCGGATGTGACTTGTCGCATCAAAGCCATCCATAACAGGCATCATGCAATCCATGAGTATCGCCGCGTAATGAGGGTTAGCGGCAAACATGTCGATGGCTTCTTGACCGTTATTCGCAAACTCGAATTCAAAACCACTCTTTCCTACATGAAGACCCGCAATCTTTTGGTTGATCTTGTTGTCTTCCACGATGAGGATTTTGTGTTGGATCTCAGCTTGTGGCTGGCTTGCCTCTGATAGTTCCACCAAACCTCGTGTATCACAAAGTTCAATAGCTTTAACTAAACGTAAGCCGAGTAGGGGCTGTGCGACTTGTGCTGTAACGCTGTCACCAAGATCCGCTGGCTCACTTAAGAAGGAACGTACCAAACAGATAGTGATGCCGTTTTGGTGCAGCTTAGCTAACTTATCTGCGTGGCTATTAGCTAGGAATGCGTCATCTTCAGCGAAAACGACAGTGATAGGTTTAGTGTGTTTTTGAGTAGAGAGCTGCTCTGTAATTGCCGTTATGTCATTCGTTTTATCGGTAACCTTCAAACCATAAAGGTTAAGGTCGGACTCGATTCGCTCGGAGAGCATGTTTTCGTTACCCAGCACATAAATCTCAGTCGTTGCTGCACTTGGTTTTGGCAGTATCAAGTCAACAGGCAATTCCAAGTCGAAATAGAAACAACTCCCTTCACCTTTAACTGAGTCGAGTTGAATTTGACCACCCATCAGTTCAACCAACTGTGTACTGATGGCTAGGCCAAGACCAGTACCACCAAATTGGCGTGTGGTTGAATCGTCTTCTTGAGCGAAGGGTTCAAATATTTGTTTTTGTTGCTGTGAATCGATACCAATACCCGTATCTCGTACAGCAAATCGAATGGTGGCATTGTTATCTGCTTTGTTGAGCGTTTGGATTGATAATGTGACGCCACCTTCAGCCGTGAACTTCACCGCATTCGACATGAAGTTCATCAAAATCTGTCTTAAACGGTGATCGTCTATCATTACGCGTGCCGGTGTGTCTGGGCTGATATCAACGTTAATCGATATTCTTTGTTCTTTCGCTTTTGGTGCAACAATGGATGCAATGTCGTATATCGACTCTCTAATTGATGCAGAGTGCGGGCTGATTAATAGCATGCCAGATTCAATCTTGGAGAAGTCTAAGATATCGTTGATTAAGCTAAGGAGCAGTTGGGATGAAGTTTCGATCGTATCAACATAGTCACGTTGTGTCGGTGTAAGCGGCGTGTCTGCGAGGATTTCCGAAATACCAATCACTCCATTGAGCGGGGTTCGAATTTCATGAGACATGTTGGCCAAGAAGCTACTTTTCGCTTTGCTGGCCTGTATTGCGTGGTCTTTCGCGTGTTCGGCGTCCTCTTTGGCTCTCTCTGCGTCTTCTTTTGCTACCGTCAATCTCTCTTTCGCGAGCTCTCGTTCGATGGTCAATCGTTCAACTTGCTGAGCAAACAGACTGAGTTCATCTTTACCTTGGATTAATTTATCTAGAGAAGGGCGCGTGCCATCATTTTCGCTTTTTAAGAAGGCTAACACCAAATTCAGGTTGTTAGTGACTTGTCTCGCTAAGCTAAGGGTTAAACCCATAACAATCGCTGCCAACAAAGCGACGATTGAAATAAACAGGGTTCGCTGTATTTGCGCGTCATAGATGGCTTGCTCAACTTCTTGTTGGAACTCTTGCTTGATTACGCCGCCAAGGCTTTGTAACAGGCTTAGTCGTGCGCTCATCGCTTCTAACCCAACAGAAACCTCTTGAGCTGTCAGTTGGCTAATGGCGTTTAGATCAAGCAGTGCGTTTCTGATCTCTTGGCTTTGAGCAAACACATCGTTTCTAAATACCTCTACCATCAGTGATACTTGATGTTCGTTGGCATTTAGCAAAACGAAGCGCTCTAGAAACAGTTGCTGTCTTTCACTGAGGGTTTTGATTTGTTCCGCGAGTTCTGGGGCGTACTCTTGGTAATTTTGAAATATTTCAATGAGAGACGTACTTAATTTGAACTCCTCATTCGACCAGAACATCAACCATTCCAATTGTTGTAATGCAGTGAGGTGTTGCTGAATACCACGCTTGGTGTTTTCGAATGGAACTTTTTCAATTTCGAGTAACAACTGTTTGTACAAATCACTCTGCCACTCAAGGGCATCTAATTTATCGAAGCTATCGGTGGCTTGGATTGTGGATAAGGTGGCCTCACTGAAATCGGCTACAAGCTCATCTATCTCATCAGAAGCACTTAAGAAGATGATTGGAGAAAGAGTTTTGAGTTCAGCTTTCGCTTCGCTGCTCTGCCTCACAAACTCTTCAGGGCTAGAAGCCAACGCATTGCGATATAAGACCGAAATATCTTCGAGATAGGCAGATAGTTGATGAGTTCGCTCAAAATCGTTTAATTGAGTCGTTAAGATATAAGCTTGTCTGCCAGCAAGGAAGAGTAATAATGAAATGGGAAGTAGAACTAAGCCAAAGAGTTTATGTTTGACTGAAAGGTTATTCCAGACCGTAATCGCCATATAAGGATCCATCCAACTGTCGTTATATAAAAACAGTAGAATAAAAATGCCGATATGGAAACTTTGAAATCGCAAATTTAGTAGAAGTGTGAGAGGGATATAAGTTCTTGTGATTTAAGAGCTTATTTTGAAATTCGTTCTTTTATTAGTAATTTATAGCGTTTGATGGTTTGTTTAATTTTATGTTTATTGATGAATATCTTATACAGCGAATTAATGAGGGCGTTTTTTATCGAGGCTTAATTCAAACAGAAGTTGTTCTAACACGGTTTTTGCAGAGGGCTCTAACGTCCAAACACCAAGCATTCTGTTTAGCGCGGCTCGATACACTCTGTTTTTGAGTAGGAAGGCAAGCGTGCTTGTGTCATTGCTTAATACATGCATTTGCACAACGGTCAGTTCTGCTTTGTTCTCTATATTAATTTTTTGAAGATTGAAAGCGGGCAGGAAGGCACACTCATACCAAACCTCAACGATTTCTCGAAGTTCTATCTCTTCTTCAGGCACGTCACAGCCCTGAAATATGTGATTTTCAGGAATTGCGGATAAGTAAGTTACATCAAGCTTGTCTGCAACGAATGTGTACATTGGCTTCCTTGTTATTGGTGATTTTAGATCGAATCATCTCTCCCACTTATGTTTTTGTCAATTACATCCATTTATCTAACGAGTAATTTGTGAATAAGCGTTGTCGTGTTTAACTTAAACTGTTTAAGTATTTATCTGTTAAGCCAAAATATTTCAAATTCCCATCGGGTTCGAGAACCAAACTCATGTTAGAAGTCGCGATCAAACCGGGATCATTGGTCGAAAAAATGACGGTTTTATTCAGCAACTTATCGCTGAATAAACGGTTGAAGTACTGAGCATTTTCATTTTCAGCCCCGTTGAATGGTTCATCAATGATTATCAGAGATTGCTCACAGTTACCTAAGCCAAGCGCTAGACGCAGCTTTTGCTGAATGCCATTGGGAAGGCTCTTGCATTTATCGACACTCAATTGAGTCGCTAAGCCCTCTGGGAGCCATTCATCTAATTCGAAGAAACTCACGATCTCTTGCATCTTTTCAGTAGGGATTAACCCATTGTGCAGAATGAAGTTAGTCTCCAAAGAGCCTTCAAAAATGTGCAGATTGAAAGGGATGTAGTTAATCGAAGTTCGATAACGGTAACTGTTGAACTGCTTGATGTTATAGCCATCGACAGACACAGCTCCCTGATAGCGGTCTTCTAAACCAGCAATGATCGATATGAGTGTGGTTTTTCCGCAGCCAGTTGGACCACAAATAACGACTTTTGCACTAGGAGGTATCTTGAAACCAAGGTTGGTTAATCCAGTCGCTGCGCCTGTGTAACGATGGCTGACACCACTTCCCACAATGCTGCCTTGGAATAGACGAATCGGTGGGCTTTTCTCTAAGGTCAATTTGTCATCATTCATCGACATCAAATTATTGATCTGTGCTGATGAAGCTTTGATCGACTGGAACTTAGAAATTGAGTTATAGATGCCCATAATCGGGCCTAACGCTTTCCAAACTAAAATAACGGTCGCGAGCATTGCTCCCGCATCAGAAGTACCTTCCATCACGCCAATAACTGCGGTCACGATACTTGCTGTACCAATCACTTGAATCAAACTGCCACCGGCGGCCTGAATCTTACTGTTAGTCACGGCAACGTTCTCGGCATCACTGGTACTTTGCATATGCGATGCACTGAATCGAGATTGAACGACACGAAGTAAAGGCAGGCCTTGGATAGTTTTGATACCACGAAGGATTTCGTTCCATTGATACGAGACCATCGCATTTGCGCGTGAGCTTTTGGACGTGGCTTGCGAGTAGATATAGCGCGAGTAAATACAGAACACTAACATCAGGATTAAACCACCCATCACCACCAATGCTGCTGTACCAGACATCAGAGCAATGGCGATGATAAATACGATCACAAACGGCATGTCAAAATAGCTGAGCGTCGATTCGGCAGTCACCAAGCGTCGGAAGGTATCGATATCTTTCAAACGTGCTAACTGAGAAGAGACCCCAGCTGTAGATGTCATTGCGTAGGGCAGCCACAGTAGTTTCGATATTACGGCTTGCGAGATGTGCACGGCGAGATCTTTACCGGACGTGGCAATGATGTTGACCCGCATCTTTTTAAAGAAATACTCCGAGAAGCCAACAATAATGGCAAATAAGGTTAACCAATAGAGTGTGGCTTGAGAGCTCGAAGTCAGTGCAAAGTTATATACACTCATAATAAAGAAGGGCTGTAATGCACCGAGAATACTGATGACGAAGCTGAGAATCATCAGACTTTTAAGTTCATTGTTGTAACGGTAGAAAGCGTATTTAATCCAATTACTGCGGTCTTGCGATTCCGGCGGTGGTTCGCGGAATAAACGAGAATATTCGCTGATTGCAATCAATAAGCAAGGCTTCTTACACATTGGATACTCAATGGTGTTGTTGTTTGTGTAATCAAACAGAAGCAGTTTTCCGTCTTTGGTACCCAAGAAGATAGCACTAAGGTTTTCTATCTCGATAAAGCATGGGTGAGGGTGCTTATCGATATTTTCGAGTGTTTTTAACTTGGTTACATCACAACGGTACCCAAGGCGCTCTATGGTTGCAGTAAAGCTATCGCCGTCTTTGGGTTTTGGAATAAAAGCATCGCTGAGTATAGCGGGCGTGCCTTCCCATTCGAGAGCTATCAAGGTGTAGGCCAAACCACGAATAAGTGGCGATTGACTGTAGCGTTCATCATAACCGCTCGCTTCGAAATCTAAGACACGCTGCGGGACGTTGTTGAAGTCAACTAGGATACTCATTGGTCACCTCCCGTAAGTTTGACACGTTTGAGGCGGTGGTTAAGTTTATCCATCTTGTTACTGGCGATGATTAAGATCTTGTCATTAGCACGATAGGCGGTGCTGGTGAGTACAACACGTGCAAACTCTTCATCAAACACACAATCAATGTCATCGAATATCAATACACGTTTACTTGCGAGTAGGGCTCGTACTAATAACAGCGCGTAACCAACTTGGCGTGAGAATGGGTTACGTATGTGACCTTTGAGTTCGGTATAGAAACCTGCAGGCAACCCATCGATTTGTGCCTTGATGTTCATGGTTTCACATAAGGCGAAAGCCGTATTATTCAAGCTCGGGCGGAAACAGGTGAGGTTATCGATAATGGTTCCTTCGACGAACGAGCTTGTCTTATCGACCATCAACACACTGTTACGCCAAACGTTATAGTTAACGTCATCGAGAGGCGTGTCGTTAATCATGATGTCCAACTTGCTATCACTATTCTGCCTTGTAATGCAGTTGGCGAGGTGGGTTTTGCCTGAGCCACTTTTCCCTGTCAGTAAATAGGCTTGGCCGAGTTCGAACTCGATGCGCTGTTTTTCCGAATACTTAACAGAAATACGTTCTACCTCTGTTGTCTCATGTTGGTGTTCAACAGAGGCTGCCAGTTCAAGAAGTTCGGCAATACGTTGTATGTGGAGCTTGTTTAGCTCCCAACGGCTCGCAGTACGCATCACTTGTTGGTAGGGCGCGAAGTAACGATTGGTCAGCATGATGATTGCAGCCATGATGCCTTGGCTAGATTCCATATTGATTACCGCTGTCGCCAAAACGACAACCACACAAGCAATAGAAAGTTGTTGAATCAGCGCCAATATAAGGCCGAAGTTCGATTCAATTTGCTCATACTTGATGTTCTCTACTTCACGCTCTTCAACCATTTGAGTCATTAAGCTTTCAACGCGATATTCCATGTTTCGAGCTTTGATATCCAATGGGCTCGAGATGATCTCAATGATTTTGGATGTGGTTAAGCCTTCGATATCTGACTTATTCTGTAAGCTGCCAATCTTCTGTTTAGAAAGACTCCAAGCGAAAATGGCTAAAATCAGCGAGGCAATAAGAAGTGTCACACCAGCCCATATGTTAATTAGGCCAATAATGAGGATGGTAATCACACTGACGGCTAGGTTAATCAGCGCTCGAACCGATTCGCCACCAAAGAAGGTTTTAAGCTCTGGAATGGTTGAGATTCGTTCTAGGTATTCGCCCGGTTCTAAGCGACGAAATTTAGAGATTTCAGCCAAACAGATGGATTGGAATACTTTGTTGGTTAAGTTGGTCTCAAACTGCCTCATGATGACGGAAGATATCTTCTCTTCCTGACTTTTAAGGTGGTAGTCGAGGAAGATAGAAATCAAGATAATCGCGAACAATAAGAACAAGGTGTCTTGAGCTTGGTTGGGTAATACTCGATCAAAAATGATCAGAATAGAGAAGGGCAATACCAAGCCAAATAAGGTAGAAATTATCGTAGAGAAAGTCAGATAACACTTATCTGCCATATTGATCTTTTGAGAAAACTGCTCAGTTTGCATTACGGCCTCCTTTCTTCAATGAATCCGTTGAAAGAAGGTGTTTAGGCACGAGTTCTTGATTATCGCGACCTTCGATATCGCTCATTAATTGCATGATGCTTTCGATAGATTTAATCGAGAGTACGCCTTTTGTTTGTTCAAGCTTAATGGTCTCTATGATGTAGTCGTATCGTGCGCTTTCGTAGTCTCTTAAGGCGCTAAACAGTTTACTTTCAGCGGCAAGCAGGTCGGTTATGGTACGTGTACCTAACTGGTAAGCTCTTTGGATCCCTTTGTAAGACGCATAGTTGGCACGAATGATGTTTTCGTAACTGCTAATAGATTGCGAGAAATCATTAATGTTGAGGACTGCGGTATTGACGCTGTTACGTGTTGTATAAAGAGAGTCTTGGTAAAGCAGTTCGGTACGCTCGATGGCGGTCGATGATTTTTGATAACCGTAGTAATCAGAGCCACCAGATAAGATAGGCACGGCTAGGTTTAAGCCAACGCTGGTTGAGTTACTTTCACCTGTCGCTGTGATGTCGGTTTTGTCGTAGTTATTGGCGTCATCGTGACGATAACTGGCTGAAAGCGATACAGTAGGTAAGAAGTTCGAACCGCTCTCTTTTAAGCTTCGTCGGCTTCTCTCGACGTTTTTCTTGGCTACTAGTAAGTCGTTGTTGAGCTTTAATGCTTGATCCATGATTGAGCGTTGCTCGGTCTCGTTTATCTCTTTAAGAGGTACACTTTCGTATATGTCTTGCGACGGAGTAATAGGGTATTGAATCTGAATCGATAGCCCGTTGAGAATAACACGTCGATCTTTTTGCAAGGTTCTCAATCGATTCGACACACCTTCTTTTTGAGCAATCACTTCATAAAGCTCACTGGCGGCTGTATTGCCGAGCTCCACATTGCGTCGCATCTGATGCTCACGTGTTTCAGACGACTTAAGCTCTACCTTGGTCGCTTTGATTTGTGCATTGTTTTTCAAGTACTCAAAGTACTGAGAGCCGATTTCCGAAATAGTACTTTGGATTTTGTTCTCGTGTTTAATCTCTTCGATATTGAAGTCGAGTTTTGCTGTTCCATATTTGAAAATATCGCCGAGATTGAATATCGATTGGGACAGGGAGAGGCTGTAGCTGTTCGAGTTATAGCTTGAAGTTTCATCAGGCACACTTGATAGCAAGGTTTTATTTTCATTCCATGTGGTATCGGCAGCACCATTGAGGGAAGGAAGAAATTTAGAGCGGCTGATACCAATGTTGTACTTGTTCTCTTCGACTCCTTTATCACTCGCGCGAAGAGAGAGACTGTTTTGCAGGCCGAGTTCTACCGCCTCAAGCAGGGTAGTCGCCGATGCTGAAGGTGTCGTGCTTAATGTAAGCGCAGCTATGATGCTGCTAGTTAAGTTTCTGTACCGCCACATACTTGTTGATCACCTTGATGATTTCGTCGCTTTTATAAGGTTTGCTGATCACGTAATCCATTCCGGCTTCAATACAAGCCTGGTGTTCGTTACTGCTGGTCAATGCGGTTGCACCTATGATGGTACAAGGGTTTTTCTCGTTTTCTTGTTCAAACTGGCGAATGCGTTTTGTCGCCTCAATGCCACCCATACCCGGCATGATGCAGTCCATGAAGATGATGTCAGAACGTTGATTCATGAAGTGCTTCACTGCGTCGGCACCGTCGCCGACCGTGTCTGGTTCGTACTCTTGTTTGGTCAAAATTCGTTTGAGTAAGATTTGCTGAACTCGGTCATCCTCTACGATTAGGAATGAGCTGTTCTCCATCTGCTCTTCTGATGCTTCCGCTTCCATAATGGTGAGTAGGTTTGGAATGAACTCATAAGGAATCGCAGGGGAGTTAATGATCTTATCGACGAAGCTATGACACTCTTGCGCTTGCTGCGTATTGGTCACCGACAGCAATAGCTTGGTATTAGGGTGATTTTTAAGCTGGGATTTGACCGTTTTGCTGAGTGAAGGCAATTTGTTGGGTTCAAAGGTATCGGTCAACATAATTGCATCGTATTCACCAAATGTTTTCGCAGCTGAGAACAACTCATTGGCAGTGCGAATTTCGGTGATATCCAGCCCCAAATTGCTGAGCATTTTCTTCATCACATCGATACGAACTTGAGTATTCGCGCACAGCAGTAATCGCTTGCCATCGAAGCGTGTTTTTTCTGTGTGGAAGTTCTTCGCTTTTAGGTCGAGCTCAATCTGAAAGCGTTCCTGCGCTCCCGATTGGAACCAATGGCTTTCGTAATAGCCGTAATCTTTCAAAACGCTTTTCGCTAAATCGTCTGTGTTAGCCGTGTGATCTTTATGTGTGCTCCAGTGAAGTTTATTGAGCTTGGCAACAGAGACATCCAGTGTTGATAAGAAGTTGAGGTTGATGGTGACACGGGTGTTTTCCATATCTGAAGCTGCACCTGATTCAATCGTGACAAATAGCTTCTTATTCGACTTGAGTTGAATAGCATTCGAAAGCTGCAGAAACAAAATCCAGAATAGGCTGGTGGATTGGCCTGCAACACGGTTTGGTAAATTATCAGAGATAAAACAGTCGAGTTCGCCTTCATTTCGCTGAACTTTAGCGCTAATGTGAATCATCAATTCTGATAATACACTGAGCAGCGAGAACTCTTTCGATTTGCTTTCCGTTCCTTGAGAAATCAGTCGGTTATAGTTTTCTGCAAGTTCCGATAGGGTATTAGAAGCAGAGGTAATGTCCTTCGCCATTAACACACCGCTTTCATCGGTTTCTTGAACCAGATACTGAACACCGCCGTTGATGGTGTTGGTGATACCGCGAATCTCATAGCCAATCAGTGCGTATAGTTGTTTATACAGATCGTTATTGCGTTTTTGGTCTTCCAATTTACTGAAGATCAGCTTGAGGTGAGAGTAGATCTGGCGCTGTTTAGGATTGATACTCACTTCATTGAGAAGCTCTTCAAGTCTCTGTAAATCCAGCTGTTTCAACTCTTGATACAAGGCATCAAACTCATAATCAATTTGACGCTCGTTAGAGCTGGATTTCTTCAGCTTCAATATGGCCACTAGGTTCGACAGCGCAGCAATCACAGCCAATATCACGACCACCATAAACAACCAGACAAAGAACTCGTTTTTCTCAGACATCAGGTCGCTGGCATGGTTGTTAAATATGGTGCGATAGTTGTCGTCCATCTGCAGGTAGTTGTTCGTCAGCGACAGGTATAAATCGAGCACGTCGTTGCGTGTTTTTGCGCTGCCGGAAAAGCGATTAATAGCCAATTCTAGTTGTGTGTATTCGGTTGCGCCAACCAGACTGAAATCGGTTTTGTTCAATGAGGCCAATGAGCGAAACTCGTCGATTTCACTTTTCAGCGTTGATAGGTTCAACTCATTGCTGCTGCAGTTGTTCGCTTTTAAGCAATGCTGCAAGGTTTGGATATCAAGTTCTATGGTCTGGTTGAGTTCTTGAGCTTGTATTAGAAGTGGGGCACTTTGCACTTGTGCAATAGAATCTACTTTCGACCAAGAAAAGTATAAATAGAAAGCGAGAGCGGCCAGTACGACGCTAAGCAAGATGCTGAGTCGCAAGGCCGGTACGGAAATGTTGTAAGAAGGTTTTCCGCTCATTAATTACCTCTCATCGAATGCATCTTCGATGGCAGACATCACTGGTTTTGCTGCGTATTCGATTACACGGCGTGAGCCCGTTTTAACGTCGGCAGTAAACTCCATATAAGGCGATAACTTGTATTGAGTGCCTCCTCGCTCAAGAAAGTTTTGGTCAATTTCAATCTCTGCTAAATAGAACTCGGCATCTTCTTCTTCATAAGACGAACGGCTTATTGAGGCGATGGTCCCCTCAACAAATCCATATTTGGCGAAGTTATAAGTGTCCATTTTTACTTTCACTGCTTGGCCAATTTCAACAAAACCCATGTCTTTACGCGGGATCTTTGCTTCACCGTGTAACGAGTTATTGATTGGTGCAATATCAGCGATACTTTCGCCAGGTGGTATAACCGCAGAGCGGAAGTTGAAGTGTAGTTTGTCGACCACACCATCGACTGGTGAGTAGACAATGAGGCGGTCAACCTTGTCAGAATGCTGCGGTTGTAGGATTCGCTTCAGCTTGAGGTCTTTATTCGCTTGAATGATTTGCGCTTGATATTCAGAGTTACGATTCTCAACCAAATCTCGATGTTGTTTTTCCAGTTTGTCGAGTTGAAATCGTTCATTCATCACAGACTCATCAAGGTTCTCAATCTCACGAACCATATTGGATTCTTGTACTTTCATGTTAAGAACGTCGACATATGACGCCATCTCTTCTTTATAGAGGGTGTTTTTGATGTTGAGCTGCTTACGTATCAGAGAGAGTTGATTCTCAGAACTTTTGCGACGCTTTAACATTGAACTGATTAACGAATTCTTGTGCTTAATATCGTGTGTGATGAGTTCTTCATTTGAACGGTTCTTTGAGAACTCTTGTCGCCACGTGTTCATGTTGGTCTGTACTTGTTCTGGATACTGTTCAATGAAGTTGGCGAAATTGGGTTCCACCATGTCACGCAAACTTTCATAACGAATCTTGTCGAGCTCAAGCTGAACGATCTCCGTGTTCACGGTGTCGAGCTGAGTGTTGCGGTCGAGTGAACGGATTCGCGCGATAGGTTGGCCTTCGTATACGACTTCACCTTTTCTCACCAATAACTCTTCTAATATCCCACCTTCTAGGTGTTGAACCTTCTCTACATCAGACTCTAATAACAACTCTCCACGCACAGAAACAACAATGTCGATACGTGCCTGTGACGCCACGGCGATAGCGACTAAAGCGAGCAAGAATATAATGAGCAACGTTTTGTGAACGCTGGTCATGGCACTAGCAAGCACAATAGTGTCATCCGCTGTGACCTTAGAAGCCTCGTTATTGGAAACAATAGCTTTTCTGAGGTGATGTTCTATTTGGTTATTGCTCATGACTAACCTCGGTTACTTGCCATCTATTACTTCCTTAATATCCAACAAGTGGTTGATTTGTCGATTGACGTTTTGTAGTTCAGTTTTTACATCCTCTATAAGCTCTTGCGGCGCATGGAAACCGTGTCTACTCAAGTGTTCCAATTTAGCCATTTTGGGCGGAAGGTCTTGATCGCAAAGCAAAGTTAAGATGGCCTTTAATTTTTTTGAGTAGCTGTTGAGTTCATCAAAACGATTACCTTTATGAAGCTCTTCTATATTTAGGGCTGCGTCAGAAAAGTCATTGTAAAAGTCGCCTAATAGCAATTGCAGCCCTTTGTGGTTGTTGTCGACCGAGCGCAACAAATTTGTCATGTCAATCATCGCTCCACTGCCTTAATTGCTTTAATCACAATAACTAAGGATCTTTAAAGGCAGTTTTCAAATTTTTTTTGATTCTTTCTCTTTAAAAAGTAATTTTGAAAAATGTTGTATAAAAAATTGGTTTTTCAAAATGATGTCCTTTAATGCTTCTAAATACGATCAGTTAGCTAGTAGCAACGGAGGCTGTAATGGCAGGCGAAAATAACCAAAACGAAGATCTAAATGACGCGGTAGAACAAACGGACACGAACGACGCGGGTACACCCTCCCAGCAGCAGAATCAACAAAACCAACAGAATACAATTGCGTCTACTATAGCGACGGGTGCTGAAAACACCGACGCAGCAGACGAAATTAACCAAGCGTTAGAAGACAACCCAAGTGGCGCTGGTAATTCAGAAGAAGCAGCGGCTTCAGGTGGTGCGGTTCAAGAGGACACACCAGAAAGTGGTGGTGATTCAGATGCTGCTCAATCAAACGTTGTAGACAGTGCCGCTTCGGACGCCGGTGCAGGTGATGCAGCAGGCAGTGGCGGCGGTTCAGGAGCCGGTGCTCAAGCAGTAGGTGGTGGCGAGAGTACCGCTTCTGAAGGTGGTTCAGATGCTGAAGGCAATGAAGAACAGGGCCAAGCCGCGAGAACGTCAGCTGCGCCTAGTGCGGATTCTTCTGGCTCTGACGAACAACCCGTGGGCGATGATTTAGATTCACAAACGGTAGAAGAGACATTCGCCGTTGATGTTCAAGCTTCGGACGAAGAGACCATCAGTGAAGTAGAAGATGACTTTGATTCTGAAACGGTAAGTGAAACGTTCAAAATCAAAGTAGAAAGCGAAAATGATTCGCCAGAAGCTGAACAAGATCTGGCTTACATCATGGATGAAGATGGCTCCATAACATTCACTCAAGAACAATTACTCGAATACGCAAGTGATGTAGATGGGGACGAGCTTGTTGCTTCTAACGTTCAAGTTGGTGCTGATGCAACAGTTCAAGACAATGGTGATGGTACTTTCACCGTCGTTCCTTCAGCTGACTTTAATGGCGAATTGGACCTTACTTTCGACATCAGTGACGGACAAGAAACCATAAGCAGCGCCATCGTTCTAACAGTTCGTCCGATCAATGACGCGCCTGTGCCAGAAGATAAAACCTTTGAAATTGAAGAAGATGGCACACTCATCTTCACTGATGCAGACCTATTAACCGGTGCCACGGACATTGAAGGCGACAATCTAACGGTTGAAGGTGTGACCTACGATGGTGGCGACGGTATCCTGACCGACAACGGCAATGGTACGTACACCTTCGCGCCGAATGAAAACTTTAATGGCGACGTCAACTTCAGCTTTGATGTGTCTGACGGCACCGATACGGTGTCTGCGAACATCGATGTCAGCGTAACTGCGGTGGATGATGCGCCAGTTTCGGGCGACCTCGCGTACTCAATCAACGAAGACGGTTCAATTCGTCTAAGCCAAGAGCAGCTGCTGTCGCAAGCATCCGATGTGGAAGGCGATGACCTTACAGCCAGCGGCCTAACGGTGGGCGGTAATGCAACCGTTACTCAAAACGAAGACGGCAGCTTCACGATCACACCAGATGAGAACTTCAAYGGTGACATCGATATCAGCTTCGATATCTCTGATGGCACCAATACGGTTCAAGCCTCTGCAGACCTTACTGTTAACCCAGTTAATGACCTGCCAGTCCCTCAAGACCAACAGTTCAGCGTGGAAGAAGACGGCACGCTCATCTTCACTGATGCCGACCTGTTAACCGGTGCCACGGACATCGAAGGTGACAACCTAACGGTTGAAGGTGTGACCTACGATGGTGGCGACGGTATCCTGACCGACAACGGAAATGGTACGTACATCTTTGCGCCGAATGAAAACTTTAATGGCGACGTCAACTTCAGCTTTGATGTGTCTGACGGTACTGATACGGTTTCAGCAAACATCGATGTCAGCGTAACTGCAGTGGATGATGCGCCAGTGTCGGGTGACTTAGCTTACTCGGTAGATGAAGATGGTTCTATCCATCTAAGCCAAGAGCAGCTGCTGTCGCAAGCATCCGATGTGGAAGGCGATGACCTAACAGTTAGTAGCCTAACGGTTGATGGTGATGCAACAGTTACTCAGAACGAAGATGGCAGCTTTACCATCACGCCAGATGAGAACTTCAATGGTGACATCGATATCAGCTTCGATATCTCCGATGGCACCAATACGGTTCAAGCATCTGCTGACCTAACAGTTAATCCAATCAACGACTTGCCAGTTCCTCAAGATCAACAATTCAGTGTTGAGGAAGACGGTACGCTCATCTTTACAGATGCAGATCTGCTAACAGGTGCAACCGATATTGAAGGTGATGATTTAACGGTTGAAGGCATCAGCTATGAAGGGACTGATGGGGTACTGACGGACCATGGTGACGGCTCATACAGCTTTGCACCAAATGAAAACTTCAATGGCGAGGTTAACTTTAGCTTCGATGTGTCTGATGGTACCGATACCGTATCTGCAAACATCGATGTAAGTGTAACTCCAGAGAACGATCCACCTGTTGCGGGCTCGACGTCTTACACGGTGAATGAAGACAATTCTATTACCATTTCTGATGCACAACTATTGTCAACTTCTTCAGATATCGAAGGGGATGTATCAATAGATAGCGTGACTTACTCGGGTAGTGACGGTGTTCTTGAAATCAACGGTAACGGTACTTATACCTTCTCGCCAAACGAGAACTTCAACGGCGAAATTGCACTTGATGTAGTGGTTGCCGATGAAGAGGGCGCGACCGATGCGACAACTGCGGGTATCACCGTACTAGAAGTGAACGATCCGCCAGTTGCTGGCCCAACGTCTTACACCATTGATGAAGATTCAGTGCTTACATTCAGTGAGTCACAAGTGCTACTTAACGCTTCTGATGTTGAAGGTGATGTTGAGCTTGTCGGCATTAGCTACGACGGTCCAGATGGCATCTTCTCAGTCAATGGTGACGGCACTTGTAGCTTTGCACCGAATGAGAACTTTAATGGCCAAGTTCAACTTGATGTGACCATTCGTGATGAAGACGGCGCAGAAGTTGATACGGTCATCAACGTGGATGTTCTGCCAATTAACGATGTACCAGTATCGGGTGATTTGGCGTACAACGTTAACGAAGACGGTTCAATTACCTTGAGCCAAGAACAATTGCTGTCTCAAGCATCTGACGTTGAGGGCGATGACCTCACTGCGAGCGACCTAACGGTTGATGGCAACGCGACAGTAACCGCTAATGATGACGGCAGCTTCACCATTGTTCCGGATGCGAACTTTAACGGTGACGTTGATATCCAATTCAACATCACAGATGGCACTGACACGGTTCAAGCTACTGCGGATTTAACCGTTAATCCTGCTAATGACTTACCGGTTCCTCAAGACCAACAATTCAGCATTGAAGAAGACGGTATGCTGCAATTCACTGACGCTGACCTGCTTGCAGGTGCCACCGATATTGATGGCGATGACCTCACCGTAGAAGGCATCAGCTACACTGGTGGTGACGGTGTATTAACAGACCATGGTGATGGTACTTATACCTTTGCACCAAATGGGAACTTCAATGGTGATGTGAACTTCAGTTTCGATGTCTCTGATGGCACAGAAACGGTCAGCGCAAACATTGATGTGAGTGTGACGCCTGAAAACGATCCGCCCGTTGCAGGTTCTACTTCGTACATGGTGAACGAAGACAATGCGATTACCATTTCTGATGAGCAATTATTAGCTAACTCTTCGGATATTGAAGGTGCGGTGTCGGTCGATAGCGTGACCTACAGCGGCACCGATGGTGTGTTCCAAGATAACGGCGACGGCAGTTACACCTTCCTTCCTAATGAAAACTTCAGCGGTGACATTAGCCTTGATGTGATTGTCGCAGATGAAGAGGGTGCAATTGATGAAACCACAGCAGGTATTACCGTTCTTGAAGTGAACGATCCACCTGTTGCAGGGCCAACGTCTTACACCATTGATGAAGATTCGGTTCTAACGTTCAGCGAATCACAGATTCTTGTGAATGCTTCAGACGTTGAAGGTGACGTCGAGCTTGTCGGTATCAACTACGACGGGTCAGACGGCATCTTTACCGTCAATGGTGATGGTACATGCAGCTTCGCGCCAAATGAAAACTTTAATGGTCAGGTTCAACTGGATGTGACTATTCAAGATGAAAGTGGCGCTACGGTTGAAACGCACATCAACGTTGATGTACTGCCAATCAACGATCCACCGGTATCTGGTGATCTGGCTTACACGATTAACGAAGACAGTTCAATCACGCTGACACAAGATCAATTGTTAGCACGAGCGGGCGATATCGATAGCGATAATCTAGAAGCGATTAACCTATCGACGGATGAAAACGCGACCATTCAACAAAACGAGGATGGCAGCTACACCATTACACCAGACGCTGATTACAACGGCGACCTAGACCTAAGCTTCGATATCATCGATAACGATGGTGGTGAGGTTCAAGTTGGTCTCGATATTACTGTTAATCCACTGAATGACTTGCCACAAGCGCAAGATCAACAGTTCACAATTGAAGAAGACGGCACATTACTGTTTACCGATGAAGACCTACTTGCTGGAGCATCGGATATTGATGGTGATGAGCTGTCGATTGAAAATGTACTTTACACAGGTGCAGACGGTGTTCTGAGTGACAACGGTGATGGTACTTACAGCTTTGCACCAAACGAAAACTTCAATGGTGATGTTCAATTCTCATTCGATGTTTCTGATGGCACAGGTTCAACACCTGCCGTTATTGATGTTAGCGTAACGCCAGAGAATGATCCGCCAGTTGCGGGCTCAACGTCTTACACAATGCAAGAAGATGGCCAAATCACTATTAGTGATGAGCAGCTATTAGCGAATTCGTCAGATGTTGAAGGCGATGTTTCACTATCAAGTGTGAGTTATGGCGGTGATGATGGCTCATTCGTCGATAACGGTAATGGCACATTTACCTTTACGCCAAACGAAAACTTCGACGGTGACCTCTCATTGGATGTTGTGGTCGTTGACGAAGATGGCACTACGGCAACTACCACAGCAGGAATTGATGTTATTGCTGTGAATGACGGCCCTGAAACTTCGGGCATTCAGGCTGAAGTTGACGAAGATAATTCAATCACTATTACTCAAGATCAGTTACTTGCGAATGCGACCGACGTTGAAGGTGATGAGTTAACGGCAACTAACCTACAAACCAACGATCCTGACGCGACGATCGTTGCGAATGACGATGGCTCATTCACTATCACGCACACAGAAAACTTCAATGGCGAGTTAGATTTCACATACAGCATCAGCGATGGTGAAAATGAAGTCCTGACCACACTGGATTTAACCGTTAACCCAGTCAATGACGCACCAGAAGCGGGTGAAGAGATCTTCATCCAAGCACAAGAAGACCAAACAGTTGGTGTAACGCTTCGTGAAGAGGCTGCATTACGTTTAGATCAAGCACCAGAAAACGGCATTATTGAAGCTAATCTTGATAATGAGTGGGTAGTACTGGAAGTTGGTCAAGAAGTACCAGCTGACACGGAAGTACGTTTCGTGCCAAGTGAAGATGCTCTAGCAAACGGTACTCATACAACGCAAATTGGTACCTTCGATGATAATGCGAGCGTGGATGACTGGGGAACAGAAGTTGACCCATATACTCGTGAATTCTCGGATGGTGACTTAACGGTTACGGTTCAAAGTAACGATGATCCGCTGGGTGCATGGAATGGTAATACTCATATTGGTCATGGTATCGGTGATACTGACCGTCAAGGCTTGAGTGGTGATGAGAAACTGACCATTTCTGTTGAAGGCCAAGACATCAACGAAATTAGCTTCCACCTAGATGGTTTGGGTGGTTGGTTCATGGAAGAGTCGCGTCACTTTACAGAAGTAGAAATTCGCGCCTTCAATGAAGACGGAGACATGATCGACTCGATGACTTACCACAAAGAAGACCGTGGTACGTTCGAGACCGATTACACACTGACTGTTGACCAACCTGTGTCTTACTTTGAACTAGGCACAGTGCAAGGTAACGGTACTTATGTTGTTCAAAACATGACAGTGTCACAAACTTGTCATGATGAAGCCGTGTTCACATCGATCGGTGTAGACGGTTCTGAAATCACTGAAACGGTTGAATTGAACATCCATGCGGGTGACAACGAAATCGAACTAACTGCAGATCTTCCTAATATCACTATCGATACTGAAGGTTCAGCTCAGGTTGCTTCTGTTGTGATTACTGAAGAACAACTGCTAGCTCAAGCATCAGACATTGATGGCGATGATCTTGATATTCAAAATCTAGAGCTGGTGGGTGAAAACTCAGAGCATGCAACACTAACAGATAACGGTGATGGCACTTGGACAGTAACACCGGATGAAAACTTCTACGGTGAAATTGAGCTCGGTTACCAAGTTAGTGATGGTGAGCTAACTGACGACAACATCATTAACATCAACTTCGAATCGGTGAATGATGCGCCAATCGTTTCTGGCCCAATTGTTCTATCGACAGATGAAGACCAAGGAATCACGTTTAGCGCAGATGATTTGTTGGCGAATACCACAGATGTAGAAGGCGATACGCTGTCGATTTCTGACATCACTTACGGTGGTGATGACGGTGATTTAGTCGACAATGGCGATGGTACATTTACCTTCATGCCGAATGAAAACTTCAACGGTGAAATTGACATCGACTACAAGGTGTTCGATGGTACTGATGAAGTGGCAACGCACTTAGACCTAACGGTTGTGCCTGTTAACGATGTTCCAGTTCCAGGTGAGCCGCTACACACCCAAATGCTAGAAAATGGCTCGATTGTCATTGAAGCGAAAGACCTTCTATCTGGCGCGACGGATGTCGATGGTGACATTCTCCATGTCGAAAACCTACTGCTTGCAGACCAAACGCAAGGTACGCTAACAGACAATGGCGACAACACATTCACCTTCGAACCTGCTGAGAACTTCTATGGTGAAGTGAACCTGACCTTCGATATCAGTGATGGTCAAGCAAGCGCACCAAGCACGGCAAGAGTTGACGTTGAGATTGTCAACGAAGGCCCTGAAGTGAGCGGTCCAATAGAAGCGGCGGTTGATGAAGATGGTTCAATCACCATTACGCAAGAGGACTTGTTAGCGAACGCGACAGATGTCGATGGCGACAATCTTGAAGCGGTTAACTTAGCGACCAATGATCCAAATGCGGTTATCGTAGAAAACTCCGACGGTAGTTTCACTATCACACCAAGCGCCGACTTCTTTGGTGAGATTGAGTTCACTTACGATGTGACAGATGCGATTGAGACAGTTGCAGCTGACCTTAACTTAACCGTAAATCCTATCAACGATGCGCCAGATGTGCCGGACATGTCTTTCACCACGGAAGACGGTCAAGCCATTACCATTACCGAAGCTGAGCTACTGGCACAAGCGACAGACATTGAAGGCGATGAGCTGTCTGTGGTGAATGTGACTAGCGCGAGCGACACAGTAGAAGTCACGGATAACGGTGATGGAACATACACATTAACGCCAGAACAGGGCTTCTTCGGCAATGTTGATCTCGCGTTTGATGTGAGCGACGGCACTGATGTGGTCGCGGCAAACATCGACCTGAAAGTTGAATTCGTCAACGACGCACCAGAAGCAACGCCAATGGTTGCGGATGTTGACGAAGATGGTTCAATTCTGGTTACACAAGAGATGCTGTTGGAGAACGCGAGTGACCAAGATGGCGATGAGCTGTTTGCTACTTCGCTTGAAACTAACGATCCAAATGCAAGTATCGTAGACAATGGCGATGGCACTTACACGGTGACACCTTCGGAGAACTTCAACGGTGATATCGCATTCACTTATGAGGTGAGTGACGGTGAGCTGAGCACGTCTAATGATATGACATTGACCGTTAATCCGGTGAATGACACTCCAATTGTTGCTCCAGGCCTGTACCACATTGAAGAGGATGGCAGCATCCTGTTCACTCAAGAAGATCTGTTGAGTGGTGCGATTGATATTGATGGCGACGACCTAAGCGTTACTAGCATTAATTACTCTGGCGATGAAGGCACAGTCACCGACAATGGTGACGGCACGTTCAGCTTCGTTCCTGAAGAGCACTTTAGTGGTGATCTACAGTTCAGCTTTACCGTGACCGACGGCACAACTGAAGTCGAGCAAGACCTTAATGTTCACATTGAAGCGGTCGCGGATGCGCCGGATCTTGTGATTACCGATGGCGATGGCGTTAACGTTGATGACCAAGCTATTTTGGTTGAGCCAGGAGGCATTGTTGAACTGAACATTGCTGCGGCACTTGTCGACCAAGACTTGTCTGAAACACTCACCGTAACGGTAGATGGTGTGCCAGAAGGTTCGGTTATCCAATACGATAACGAAGGCGTTCTGAATGATCAAAAGAACGGTATCACCAGTTACAACGATACTGAAATCACAGTAACGTTTGAAGGCGAAACCGCGGGCTACCAAAACGCAGCGGGTTACTACAAAGTTGACGAAGACGGTAACATCACAGGTGTTGAAGTTGTTTACGAAAACGCATCACAAGTTGGTGGTGGCGGTGACCTTGTCCCAGGGCAAGATCAATTCAGCTTCCAAGTTGCAGAAGGTGAAAGCTTCAACCTGTTCTTGATTCCAAACGGACATCAGCACAACGACTTTGACGCGATGCAAGAAGGTCAGTATGAGTTCCGTGCTGAAGATGGTTCGCCTGCAAATATGGACACGGTTGATCCTCAACTTGTGTTTGTTGCTGCCGATGGCACTGAAACAGTGATTCAAGGCCAGAATGGTGACGCGATCTTCCACGGTGGTTCAAGTGCTCAACTAAACCAAGATGGTATCGAACATACTCGCACCACGGTTAATGAAGACGGCGAGCTGGTTTACGGGTTTGAAGATTTGTATGGCGGCGGTGACGCTGACTATACCGATTTCAATTTCACCATTGATGTGGGTGAGGTGAACAGCCAAATCTATAGCGGTGAGGTAACGGTTGGCCCGGATGGTTCTGTAACGCTACCAACAACGGCTATCGCACAAGAGCTGCAAATCCAGCTACCGGAAGACTTTAATGAACAGCTTGAAGTTCATGTAACTGCAACCGCAACAGAGCTATCGAATGATGATTCTGAAACGGTCTCTCAAACCATCTACATTAATGCGACAGGCGCGCACATTGAACACGCACCTGAAGCACTCCCTGTTGCCGCAACAGTGGAAGAAGATGGTTCAATTATCATCACGCAAGAAGACTTGTTGGCTAACGCTCGCGATTTAGATGGCGACCAACTTACAGCGCTTAACTTAGCGACTGATGACGACAGCATAACTATCACAGATAACGGGGATGGTACTTACACATTAACGCCAGACGCTGACTTCAACGGGGATGTTAACTTCACCTTCGATGTGTCGGATGGTGATGATGTTGTCTCTACTAACTTAGAGTTAACCGTTTCACCAGTGAATGATGGTCCAGAAGCACAAGACCAGACATTCACAGTCGGCGAAGATGGCGTGGTAACGTTCAATGACGAAGACCTATTAACAGGTGCGACGGACATTGAGGGAGACGACCTAAGTGTTGAAGGTGTAACGTACACTGGAACAGACGGTGTCCTAACTGATAATGGCGATGGCAGTTACAGCTTCGCACCAAATGAGAACTTCAATGGTGACGTGAACTTTAGCTTTGATGTGTCAGATGGCACAGATACGGTTCAAGCCAACATTGATGTCAGTGTGACACCAGAGAACGATCCACCGGTTGCAGGTAGCACGTCTTACACCGTTCATGAAGACAACTCAATTACCATCAGCGATGAGCAGCTTCTAGCGAACTCTTCGGATATCGAAGGTGAGGTTGCCGTCGATAGCGTGACTTACTCTGGTACGGATGGTGTATTTGAAGACAACGGCGATGGTACTTACACCTTCTTACCAAACGAAAACTTCAACGGCGAAGTGAGCCTAGATGTTGTTGTAGCGGATGAAGATGGCGCGACTGAAGCAACCACCGCGGGTATTACTGTACTTGAGGTGAACGATCCGCCAATTGTAGGTGTAACAAGTTACACCGAACCTAGCGAACTCTTCGGATATCGAAGGTGAGGTTGCCGTCGATAGCGTGACTTACTCTGGTACGGATGGTGTATTTGAAGACAACGGCGATGGTACTTACACCTTCTTACCAAACGAAAACTTCAACGGCGAAGTGAGCCTAGATGTTGTTGTAGCGGATGAAGATGGCGCGACTGAAGCAACCACCGCGGGTATTACTGTACTTGAGGTGAACGATCCGCCAATTGTAGGTGTAACAAGTTACTCCGTGAACGAAGATGAAGTGATTACCATCAGTTCTGAGCAACTGTTGGCGAATGCTTCAGATATCGAAGGTGAAGTGGCGATTGATAGCGTTAACTACACCGGTTCAGACGGTATCTTTACTGATAATGGTGACGGTACGTTCAGCTTCGCACCAAACGCAAACTTCGACGGTGATGTTAGCCTTGATGTAGTAGTGACCGATGAAGACGGCGCAACCGCAACCACTACAGCAAACATTGATGTTCTGCCTGTGAACGATGCTCCGGTATCGGGCGACTTGGCGTACAGCGTGGACGAAGATGGTTCAATTACGTTGAGCCAAGAGCAATTACTTGCTCAAGCGAGCGATGTTGACGGCGATGACTTAACAGCGGCTAACTTAACCGTTGGTGGTGATGCGAGCGTCACTGC